>NZ_BOMY01000041.1 GCF_016862435.1 Paractinoplanes tereljensis | reverse complement strand
CCCCAAATCGTCCCAGCGCAAGAGAGCCAAGGCCTCAGTCAAGCGGCGCAGTCGACTCCCGAGTGATCAGCCGAGGAGCGACAGTCTCAACCCCAGAGCCGAGAGTCCCGTCAATAGCCGAAAAAAGGCGCTGAGCAGCAAGACGCCCCAGAGCCTCAAGGTTCATGTCGATAGTGGTCAACGGCGGCCGAGCATTGACGGCGAGGATGTTCCAGTTGTCGAAGCCGATCACTGCCACCTGAGTAGGCACCGCGAGTTTCTCCTGGTGCAGCACGTCCAACACCCCCCGGGCAATCTCATCCGACCCAGCGAAGATCGCATCAATATCCGGATCCCGCTGCAGCAGCATGCGAGTAGCCCCCCGCCCCCAAGCCTCAGACCATGCCCCGAACCAAACCTGGTCGCCGGCGAGCGGCAGCCCTTCCTCACCAAGCCGATCAAGCGCCCCCCGAGCCCGATCCTGAGCGGCCCCATAGGACGGATCCCCAGAGATGTGAGCGATCCGCCGCCGCCCATGCCGAATCAAATGGTCAACAGCCAGACGCCCACCCCCCACGTTGTCGGTGACGAGAGACAGATCGGCCGGATCGTCCGAGGGTGAGTACGCGTAGATCACCGGCACCGGAAGGTCGCGCCCGAGGGACGGCCGCGCATCAGGCCGGGCCCCCACCACGATCAGCCCGTCGACCCGGCGGGACAGCAGAGCCCGCAGGTGGTGGCGCTCGCGGAGGGTATCTCCTCGGGCGTCGCACAGGAAGACGGACGTCTGGTCGGAACCGAAGGCATCTTCGGCTCCCATCAGGATCGGAATGGAGAAACGGCCCTCAAGGTCGGAGGTCAACAGCCCGACCGTTCCGCTGCGCTGCGTGATCAAGCCCTGCGCGAGGGTGTTCGGTGAGAAGGACAGCTGCTCGGCGGCCTGAATGACCTTGGCACGGGTCTCGGCGCGGACCTGCGGCTGGTTGTTGAGCGCCTTCGACGCGGTCGCGATCGAGACGCCTGCGAGCTTGGCGACGTCACGCAGCGTAGATCGGCCGGTCGTGCGTGGACCGTCCGCACTGGATGCCGGCTCCATCGGGCCTCTTGACAACAGTTTTTCCTCCGTATTACGTTCCTGAAAACCTTTTCGGTCTTCCGCAAACTCCCCCGGGAACGCCCCTCAGCTGCTCATGAGAGTACCTGGCGAGACGTCAACACCGAAACGGCCCGAAAATCTTCTTTCGGAGGACATCGTGCGGTTCGACATATCCACCACCATCCGTAGGGCGATCGCCGGGATCGCCGTCTCCGCACTGGCCATGACCGCCCTCACCGCGTGCGGCGGGGGCGACGACGACAAGGGCTCGGGCGCCGCCCCGGCCGCGGCCGGCGTCGATGGCGTCGACGACGGCTCGGAGCTGACGCTGTGGACCCGGGCGCCGCTGGAACTGCAGGCCAAGGCTCTGGTCGAGGCGTACAACGCCAGTCACAAGAACCAGGTCAAGCTAACGATCGTCCCTAATGACGACTACGTCGCCAAGGTGGGTGCGGCGGCCGGCAGCGGCGATCTGCCCGATCTGTTCGCGGCCGACATCGTCTACGTGCCCAACTGGGCAAAGGCGGGACTGTTCGCCGACCTGACCGGCAGCATCGCCGCACTCCCGTACGCCGACAAGATCAACAAGGCGCATCTGGACGCCGGCACGTACGAGAGCAAGAAGTATGTCCTGCCGTTTGTTCTTGATCTGTCGGTGATGTTCTGGAACAAGGACCTCTACTCCGAGGCCGGTCTCGACCCGGAGAAGGGGCCGACCACTTTGAAGGAATTCAAGGACCAGGCGCTCGCCGTGCAGAAGCTGAACAAGCCGGGCGTCAACGGCACCTACTTCGGCGGCAACTGCGGCGGCTGCAACGTCTTCACCTGGTTCCCGATGGTCTGGGCCAGCGGCGAGGACGTGATGAACTCCGACGGCACCAAGTCGCTGCTCAACGGCACCGCGGCCAAGGAGGTCTACCGCACCTGGCACGACCTGCAGGCGGCCGGCGCCATCGCCCCGGGCTCCAAGGACGAGACCGGTGCCACCTGGGTCGCGTCCTTCCAGGAGGGCAAGATCGGCGTGATGCCGTACCCGGCGACGCTGCTGCCCACCGCGGACAAGACCGTCAAGGTCGGCGTGGCCCCGATCCCGGGTGTCAGCGGCGGCGGTTCCACCTTCGTCGGTGGTGACGGCATCGGTGTCTCCAAGGATTCCAAGAAGTCGTCGCAGTCCTGGAACTTCCTGGCCTGGCTGATGTCGGAGAAGGCCCAGGTCGACGTGCTGGCCGCGAACAACACCTCGGTCGCCCGCAGCGACCTGGCCAGCAACAGTTTCTCGGCCAAGGACCCCCGGGTCGCGCTGATCAACGAGGTGGCCGGCAACGCGCAGAGCAAGACCCCGGTAGCGATCAACTTCCAGCAGGCGTTCAACGCGCCGGGCAGCCCGTGGGTCACCCTCTTCCGCAACCAGGTGTACGGCGATGGAGCCAACCTGGACAAGGACAACGACGCCGTCACCCAGGCCCTCGGCCAGCAGTGACCGTGCGCAGCCTCCCCGCGATCGCGGCGGAGTCCCACCCCAGCCGGCGGCGGCGCTGGTCGTCGTCGCTGGCGGGGTGGGGGTACGCCGCCCCCACCGCCGCCTTCGTCCTGATCTTCTTCGTCATCCCGATCGGGATCGTGGCCCGGATGTCGGTGTCCGACTGGAAGCTGTTCACCGGCGACCAGGGCTGGAACTCCGGGAAGAACTTCCAGTCCGCTCTCGATGACCGGCTGCTGTGGCCGGCGGTGTGGTTCACCGTCAAGTACACCGTCGTCACCACGGTCATCCTGCTGGTGCTGGCCCTCGGGCTGGCGCTGCTGGTGCAGGAGTCGAGCCGCTGGACCGGCTTCCTGCGTACGTCCTTCCTGATCCCGTCGGCGCTCGGCCTGGCCTCCGCCTCGCTGCTGTTCTACGCCCTCTATTCGCCGCAGAGCAGCCCGCTGCTCGGCTTCACCGACAAACCCATTTCCTTCCTGGGTACGCCGATGTCGGCGCTCTGGTCGAGCGTGGCGCTGATCGTCTGGCGGTACGCCGGCTTCTACATGCTGTTGTTACTGGTCGGCCTGCAGAGCATTTCCGGCGACGTGTACGAGGCGGCCACCCTGGACGGCGCCAACCGCTGGCAGACGTTCCGCCGGATCACCCTGCCGCTGCTGCGGCCGTCCCTGGCGCTCAGCACGATCATGTGCGTCACCGGCTCGCTGCTGGCCTTCGACCAGTTCTACATCCTCACCAAGGGCGGCCCGGACAACAGCACCATCACCATCGTCCAGCTGGTCTACAACTCGGCGTTCCAGGGGCGCAACGACCTCGGCCGGGCGGCCGCGCTGTCGATCCTGGTGCTGGGCGCCCTGCTGATCATCAATGTCGTGCAGTTCCGAGGCCTTCGCGGCAAGGAGAACTGATGCTGCGTACCCCCTCGCGCGTCCTGACCGGCGCGCTGGCTCTGCTGTTCCTTTTTCCGCTCGTCTGGGCCGCGGTGGCGTCGGTCAGCCCGCAGGCCGGCACCAAACAGATCCACGGCTGGGGCTTCGGCAACTACCAGACGCTGGCCAACTATCAGGCCGGCATCGGGCAGTACCTGCTGAACTCGACCGCGGTGTCGCTGATGACCGTCGCGTTCACCCTCGCGGTGTCCGCGTTCGGCGGCTACGCGTTCGGGATGTTCAAGTTCCCCGGCAAGAACGCGCTGTTCCTGGTCACCCTGGCGATCCTGATGGTGCCGTACGCGACCCTGCTGATCCCGCTGTACGTGCTGCTCAACGACCTGGGCTTGCAGAACTCGCTGATCGGGTTGTCGCTGGTGCTGACCATGTTCCAGCTGCCGTTCGCGGTGTTCATGATGCGCATCTCGTTCGAGGCGATCCCGGGGGAGCTGCGCGAGTCGGCGCTTATCGACGGCTGCGGCAACTTCCGGGCCCTGCGGCACATCCTGCTGCCGGCCGTCCGGCCCGGCCTGGTGACGGTCGGCATCTTCGCCTTCCTGGCCGCCTGGAACGACTTCATCACTCCGCTGGTCCTGATCAGCGACTCGGAGAAGCTGCCCCTGCCGCTGGCCGTGGCCAACATGCGGCAGCAGGTGATGGGGATCGTCGATTACGGCGCCACCGAAGCCGGCGTGGTCGTGCTGGCCCTGCCCTGCATCGTGCTCTTCCTCGCCCTCCAGCGGCACTACGTCCGCGGGTTCATGTCCGGCGCACTCAAGGGTTGACACACGTGAAGAACATCGCCACCCCAACTGTCCCCAGCGTCGGCCGGCTGCGTCCTCTAGGCGTACGCGAGGTCACCCTGAAGCCCGGTTTCTGGCAGCAGCGCCAGGAAACCAACCGGACGGCATCCCTCGACCACATCGAACACTGGCTGGAGAAGGCCGGCTGGCTGGCCAACTTCGAGGTCGGGCCGGCCGCCCGCCGCGGCCGCGAGTTCTCCGACACCGAGATCTACAAGCTGCTCGAGGCGATGTCCTGGGAGTACGGCCGGACCGGCGACGCCGACCTGGAGATGCGGTACAAGGACATCGTGCGCCGGGTCGCCGCCGCCCAGGAGCCGGACGGCTACCTGAACACCAACTTCGGCCGGTCCGGCCAGGCCCCGCGCTACAGCGACCTGGAGTGGGGCCACGAGATCTACTCGTACGGGCACCTGATCCAGGCCGCGGTGGCCCGGGCCCGGGTGGCCGGCCTCGACGACGAGCTGGTCCGGGTGGCCGTGCGCGCCGCCGACCACGTCTGCGAGATGTTCGGGCCGGACGGGATCGTCGCGGTGTGCGGGCACCCGGAGATCGAGCCTGCCCTGGTCGAGCTCTACCGGGTCACCGGCGAACGCCGCTACCTGGAACAGGCCCAGCTGTTCGTGGAGCGCCGCGGGACCCAGGTGCTCGCCGACATCGAGTTCGGCCGCTCCTACTTCCAGGACGACGTGCCCACGCGGGAGGCGGAGGTCTTGCGCGGACACGCGGTGCGGGCCACCTACCTGGCCGCCGGCACCGTGGACGTGGCCGTGGAGACCGGGGACACCGAGCTGCTCGACGCCGTGACCCGGCAGTGGCACAACACGGTGGCCCGGCGCACGTACCTGACCGGGGGCATGGGCTCCCGGCATCAGGACGAGGCGTTCGGCGAGGACTTCATGCTGCCGCCCGACCGGGCGTACTCGGAGACCTGCGCCGCGATCGGGTCGGTGATGCTCAGCTGGCGCCTTTTGCTGGCGCACGGCGATGCAGCATACGGCGACCTGATCGAGCGGACCCTGTTCAACGTCATCGCGACCTCGCCGGCCGACGACGGCCGCGGCTTCTTCTACACCAACACCCTGCACCAGCGGACTCCCGGCACCGAACCGGAACCGGACGTCCTGGTCCCGCGGGCCGCGTCCAGCCTGCGTGCGCCCTGGTTCGCGGTGTCCTGCTGCCCGACCAACCTGGCCCGCACCTACGCGAGCCTGGCCGCCTACCTGGCCACCGTCGACGACGACGGACTCCAGATCCACCAGTACGCCGCCGCCACCATCAACACCGACCGGTTCGGCTGCGAGATCGAAACCCAATACCCCGATCAAGGGCGCATCGCTGTACGCATCACCGAAGCGCCCGATTCCCCGTGGACCCTCAGCCTCCGAATCCCGCACTGGGCCACCGGCGCGACCCTCGACGGCCGGCCGGTCGAACCCGGCTGGGCCCACCTGCACCGCCAGTTCGCACCGGGCGACGTGGTGGTGCTCGACCTTCCCGTACAACCCCGCATCACCGCGCCTGACCCGCGCATCGATGCCATCCGCGGCTGTGTCGCCGTCGAACGCGGACCGATCGTGCTCTGCGCCGAGTCCGTTGACCTGCCCGAGGGCGTCGATCTGAACGCCCTGCGGGTACTCCCGCACGCCGAGGAACGCGACGGTGCCGTCGTCGTCACCGGCCGTACCGTCCAGCCGCCGGCACACGGCTGGCCGTACGGCATCGCGCTTGAACCCGCCATCACCGGGACCGTCGACGTCCCGCTGCGTCCTTACCACCGCTGGGCCCGCCGCGGGCCCTCGACCATGCGCGTCTGGCTCCCTCTTGCCGACGGAAGGACCGAGTAAGTGAGATTCGCTCCCATAGGGATCGTCGCGACCGTCCTCGCGACATTCCTGTTACCCCCGGCTGCCCACGCCGCACCCACCGCCGACACCCCGTACCCGACGTTCAAGGGCGACACCGACCCGGTGCCGGCCGAAGGAACCGGCTACCACGTCCGCAACCAGCTCCAGGCCATCTTCGACGCGGACGTCGCGGCCGGCGCCGGGTCGGGCACCGACAAGGACTTCTGGTTCGACAAGTTGCTGGCCCGCACCGGCAACCTGCCGGGTGGCTCGAACGGCGACGCGAACCAGTACCTGTTCAGCCGGGGCAAAGCCGTGTTCATGAAGACGCACAGCCCCGGCGTGCTCGGCTTCGGCGGCGAGGTCGCCTACATCGAGTCGATCTCCGGTGGGCAGGGCGCCTACACGGTCACCGCCTCGATCAACGGCACCGACGTCACCCTCACCGAGGACACCGCGTCGCGGAAGCAGACCCCCAGTTACTTCCGCGGGGTCTTCAACAACACCGCGAACGGCCTGCGGATCGTCGAGACCAAATTCATCACCGACGCCAACGTCGCGGTGACCAACCTGGACGTGTCCAGCACCAACGGCTCGGCCAAGAACGTGGTGCTGACCGCCACCTCGGCGTTCGCCAAGACGGTGGCCGACGACAGCGGCGAGCTGACTGGCTCGGTGCGCGCGTTCAACCAGCTCACCACGATCTTCCCGCGGTTCTCCGGCGACGGCTTCGCGCCGGTCGACGGCACCCTCAAGCAGACGATGGCGGTGCCGGCCAGTGGGGCGGCGAAGACCAAGCTGCAGTTGGGCTTCACCACCAAGGAGCAGCCGGCTTCCACGACGGAGTACGCGCATTACAAAGGTCTGAGCCCAGCAGCGGCCTACACCGAGCAGGTCACCACGTACAACAAGTGGTGGGCCGACAACGTGCCCTACCTGGACACGCCCGAGAACAACATCGACAAGACGCTGTTCTACCGCTGGTGGCTGATGCGGTACAACTTCCTCGACGCCGACCTGCCGGGTAACGACTACCAGTTCCCGACGTCGATGGAGGGCGTGCTCGGCTACAACAACGCCATCGTGCTGACCGTCGGCATGTTCGTCGACGACCTCAAGTACTTCCGGGACCCGGTCTACTCGTACGGTCCGTGGGTTTCCGCCGGTGAGGTCGCCAAGAGCTCGAAGTACGTCGACAACCCGGGCGACCCGGCCAACTGGTCGAACAGCTACACCGAGTACATCTCCGAGGCGGCCTGGCGCTCGTACCAGCTACATGGCGGGCCGGCGGCGATCGCGGGCAACCTCGCGAAGTACGCCGAGAACGACGTCAAGGGCCTCCAGCAGGCGTACGACACCAACGGCAACGGCCTCATCGAGTACAACTGGGGCGCGATGACCGGCAACGACGCCGACGCGGTGTCGTTCGACTGGAAGTCCGGCAACATGGACCGGGCCGAGAACGCGTACCTGTACTCCAACGCGAAGGCCTCGGCCGCCGCGTACCGGACGGTCGGCAACACCGCCAAGGCCGCCGAGATGGAGCAGTTCGCCGCCAACATCAAGGCCGCCGTGCTGCAGTACCTGTGGGAGCCGGCCCAGTCCACCCCGGACGTCATGGGCCTCAAGGGCAACCTTCTCAAGCACAGCCTGGTCAACGGCAACGAGAAGGTGCCGTGGAAAGAGATCAACAACTATTACCCGTACGCCGTGGGCCTGATGCCGAAGCCGGGCGACGCGGACTACACCCAGCCGTACGTCGAGGCGCTGCGCCTGTTCGCCGACGACACCCAGTACCCGATCTTCCCGTTCACTACCGCTAACCAGGCCGACAAGGCCGCCGCGGCGGCGGCGGGGGACCCGGGCAGCAACAACTTCTCCGTCATCAACTCGACGGTGACGTTCCGGATGCTGTCCTCGGCGCTGCGCAACTACCCGTCGCAGTACCTCAACGCCGACTACTACAAGAAGCTGCTGTACTGGAACGCGTTCGCGCACTACCAGGGCGGCGACAACCGGTACCCGGACCAGAACGAGTTCTGGGCCGACGGCACCACCGCCGGCGGCGGCGCGATCAACTACCGCTCGTGGATCCACCACACGATCCTGGGTGCCACCAACTTCACCGTCATCGAGGACGCGATGGGCCTGCGCCCCCGCGACGACGCGAAGGTGGAGCTCGACCCGATCGACATCGGCTGGGACCACTTCACCGCCAACAACATCCGCTACCGCGACAAGGACCTGACGGTCGTCTGGGACGCGCCCGGTGGCACCAAGTACTACGGCGCCGACGTGCCCGAGGGTTACTCGGTCTACCTCGACGGCCAGCTGGCCTTCACCGCGAACAAGCTCGGCAAGCTCGTGTACGACCCGGCGACCGGCACCGTCGAGGCGGCACCCGGTGTCACGTTGCTTACCCACGCGCAGAACGAAATTCAGGCGCCGCAGGACGTCCGGTTCCCGGCCGACGCCCGGATCGTGGACGTGATGGCCAAGGCCGGCGCCGAGATCGTCACCGGCAAGCCCGACGTCGCGCAGGGCAAGGCGGCCACCGCTTCCTTCTCGGCGAGCGGTCGCGGCCCGGCCGGCGCGGTCGACGGCACCACCGTCAACGAGCCCTTCTGGGGCACGGTGGGATCGCCGAACGCGTCCGACTCGATCGACATCGACCTGGGCGGTTCGAAGAAGATCGACGACGTCCGCGTCTACTTCTACAAGTCCTCCACCACCGCGACCGTCGCCGGTTACTCGGCGCCCTCGCAGTTCACCGTGCAGTACGACAACGGTGACGGCTGGAAGACGATCCCGAGTCAGACCCGGGTGCCGGCCTACCCGCGCGGCAACCTCAACCAGGTCCGGTTCCCCTCGCTCGACGCCACGAAGCTGCGGATCACCGTGCAGCACGCGCCCGGCTTCAAGACCGCGATCAAGGAGGTCCAGGCCTACGACAGCGGGGTGGCCGCGCCGGCGGCGGTCAACGCGCCGCCGCTGGCCGACGCGTGGCTGGACTCGTCGTACAGCCAGGCCGGTTCGGTCCGGCTGCTCGGCACCGCGCAGGACGACGGCAACCCCGGCACCGCGCTCACCTCGGTGTGGACCGTGGTGGACGCGCCGGACGGCGGCTCGGCCGCCTTCGAACCGGCCAACGCGCCCAGCACGGTGGCCCGGTTCACCAAGTCCGGCCGCTACACGCTGCGGCTGACCGTCAGCAACGGCACGGCGACCGCGACCAAGGACGTCGTGGTGCAGGCGACCGCGCTGAGCGAGGGCGAGATCAACGTCGCCTCGACGGCGACCCCGACGGCCAGCTTCACGGCCGGCTGGAACGCGGTGGCCGCGGTCAACGACGGCAAGCCGTCGTTGTTCACCGGCGGTGCCCAGACCGACCTCTGGGGGACCTGGACCGGCAGCGAGCCGGCCACCCGCTGGTTGCAATACGACTTCCCCTCGGCCGTACGGGTGGACAAGGCTTCCATTGATTTCTGGTCGGACTCCACCACCGGCGGCAGCGGCGTAGCCGTACCGAAGTCCTGGAAGGTGCAGTACTGGGACGGGACCGCGTTCAAGGACGTGACCGGGGCGACCGGTTTCGACCCGGCGGTCCGCGGCAGCACCAACAAGGTGTCGTTCGACGCGGTCACCACCACGCGGCTGCGCGCCACCTTCAACGCGCTGCCCAATGCGGCCGGCACGGCGTACTCGGCGGTCGGGGTTTCGGAATGGCGGGTCTTCGCGGCCGCGGCCGGCTCGATCCACGGCGTGGACGCCCGCACCCAGGTCGGCGTGCTGCCCACCCTGCCGGCCACGGTCCAGGTGACCTACGCGGACGGCAGCACCCTGCCGGTCGCGGTGGCCTGGGGTCAGGTCGACGCGGCCAAGGTGGCGGCGGTCGGTGACTTCACGGTCTCCGGCTTCGTCAACGGCACCACGCTGAACGCCACCGCCCACGTGTGGGTCCGGGGCAGCGATCCGGTGCAGATCAACACGATCGACCCGGTCACCGTCACCACCAAGGTCGGCGTCGCACCGGCGCTGCCGAGCGGGGTCACCGTCGGCTACAACGACGGTTCCCGGCAGAGCGGCATCGGCGTCACCTGGGCCGCGATCGACCCGGCGTCTCTGGAAAAGTCCGGGACCTTCGACGTGACCGGCCAGGTGGCCGGCACCGACAAGACCGCCACCGCGACCGTGGTGGTCGGCGACGGCGGTCCGAAGGACGAGGCTCCGCCGATCACCGTGCTGTCCACCGACCCGGCGCTGCCGACCGGCTGGACGTTCAGCAACGTCAAGGTGACCGCGAACGCCACCGACAACCAGGACAGCAGCCCGAAGATCGAGATCGCGGTCGGGTCGGGCGCCTTCGCGGCGTACACCGCACCGATCACGATCACCGCCGAGGGCTCGACCGTGGTCAAGGCGCGGGCCACCGACAAGGCCGGCAACGTCTCGCCGGTCACCCAGGTCGAGGTCGGCATCGACAAGACCGTTCCGACGGCGGCCGCATCGCTCGTCGCGGCCAGCCGCTCGGTGGTCATCACCGGCGCGGACACCGGCTCCGGCGTGGCGGCGGTGCAGTACCGCCTCACCGTCGGCGGCGCGGTCACCCAGGACTGGACCACCGCCGGTGCCCCGGTGCCGATCGGGTCGTCGGCCACCACTGTGGACTATCGCGCGGTCGACAAGGCCGGCAACACGTCGGTCACCGGGACCCTCGAAGTCGCGGCCGGGCAGGCGCCGGTCAACGTGGCCCGCACCGGCACGGCGTCCGCGTCGTACACGCCGGGCTGGCTCACCGCCGACAACATCGCCGACGGCGTCCAGCCGACCGGGCCGGTCGGACCGAACACCGATGTCTGGAACACCTGGCCGCAGGTCGGCGAGCAGTGGATCCAGCTGGACTGGGCGGCGCCGGTAACCGTCGACCGCAGCCGGGTCTGGTTCATCCAGGACATCGACGAATCCGGCGCCGGGGTTGCCCCGCCCGCTTCCTGGAAGCTGCAGTACTGGGACGGGACGGCCTGGAAGGACGTCACGGGTGCCAGTGCCTACGGCACCTCGGCGACCGCGTGGAACACGGTGACCTTCGACAAGGTGACCACCACGAAGTTGCGGGCGCTGCTCACCTCCAGCGGCACCGAGGAGGGCAAGGGCGCTCCCGGTGTGCAGGAGTGGGAGGTCTACGACGTCCCGGGCACCCCGGAGCCGGCCTTCGACGTCCAGGTCCAGGCCAAGACCTCGTGCGTCGGCGGCAAGGTGTACGTCGCCGTGAACGCGGTCAACGCCGACTCTGTCCCGCTGGATATCGAGCTGATTACGCCGTACGGCTCGAAGAAGGTTTTGGCAGTTGCCCCTGGGAAGACCGCCTATCAGCAGTTCAACTCGCGGGCCACGCTCGTGGCCGCCGGCAGCGCGACCGTGAAGGTCACCGGCGGTTCGGTCACCACCGAGATCGAAGCGCCGTACGGCGCGGCCACCTGTAGCTAGACCCGCCCCCTGGTGGGGGTGCCCATGGCGGGGCACCCCCACCCCCTCTTGGCTTTAGGAGAACGGCACCTTGAGACTGCTCCGCTTCGCGGCGGTCTGCGGGATGGTCGTGGCCGGGCTGATTGCTGTGCCCGCTTCGCCCGCCCTGGCTGCTGACCCGTACACCTTCACGCACGCCGGCAACCCGATCCTGGCCGACGGCACCTACTACTCGGCCGACCCGGCGCCGCTTGTCGCCGACGACCAGCTGTACATCTACACCGGCCACGACGAGGCCGGCCCGACCACCAACGACTTCCAGATGAACGAGTGGGGCGCGTTCCGCACCTCCGACGTCGCCGCCGGCACCTGGACCCACTACCCGTCCCTGGCCCGGCCGGAGACCCTGTTCAGCTGGGCCACCGCCGGTCGCGCCTACGCCGGACAGGTCGTCAAGGGCCCGGACGGGCGCTACTACTGGTACCTGCCGGTCAGCGAACGCGTTTCCACGGCGGCCGACAAGTTCGCGATCGGCCTGGCCGTCTCGGACAGCCCGACCGGGCCGTGGACCGACTACCTCGGCGGGCCGCTGATCTCGCAGCGGGTGCCGAGCACCAACGACATCCAGAACATCGACCCGACCATCCTGGTCTCCGGCCAGCGGGTGTTCGTCTACTGGGGAACGTTCGGGCAGCTGCGCTGGCTCGAGTATCAGGCGGACATGAAGACGCCGGTCGGCACCCAGAAATCCATTACCGGGCTGACCGGGTTCTTCGAGGCTCCCTGGATCTTCGAACGGAACGGCACCTACTACCTGGCGTACGCCGGGAACAACGCCGGGCCCACGTCGGCCTGCACGCCGGCCAACTATCACGCGTGCATCGCCTACGCGACCGCGTCCGCGCCCGAGGGGCCGTGGACCTACCGCGGAACCGTGCTCACGCCGGTCTCCTCGACGACGTCACATCCGGGGATCATCCAGTACAAGGGCCAGTGGTACATCACGTATCACACGGCTGACGCCGCTGGTGGCGGGCACTTCCGGCGGTCGGTGGCGATCGACAAGGTGGAGTGGGACGACACCCTGTCGCCGCCGCGGATGAAGCAGGTCGTGCAGACGCCGGTCAAGCAGCGCGACCGGACGCCGCGGGCCAACATCGCCCAGGAAGCCAAGGTCACCGTCTCCAACGACCCGGTGCCCACGCAGTACTGGGTGAAGTCGCTGAACGACGAGATCGTCCGCGGCAACCCGCTGCCGCCGGACATGTGGGGCACCTGGACCGGTAGCAACCCGCCGCAGCAGTGGGTCCAGTACACCTGGGACCAGCCGATGCGGATTTCCGGGTCGCAGATCGACTTCTGGAACGACCAGGCCCAGGGGACCGGTGTCGGCGTGGCCGCCCCGGCCAAGTGGAAGATCCAGTACTGGAACCTGGCCACCGCGCAGTGGGCCGACGTGCCCAACCCGAGCGGTTATCCGACCGCGACCTCAGGCTTCCAGAACACGACGTTCGACGCGGTCACCACCACGCAGGTGCGGGCCACGTTCGACGCGTCCACCAATGGCAGCACGTACTCGGCCGTCGCGGTCGAGGAGTGGAAGATCCTGGCCGCCCAGCCGTCCTCGGTCGCCTCGCCGTCGCTGGTGGTGGAGACCGGTGAGACCGAGCTGCCGGGCACGACTCCGGTGGTCTTCGGCTCCGAGACCCTGCAGGTGCCGGTCTACTGGGATCCGATCGTCACCGACTCGCCGGGAACGTTCCAGGTGCAGGGAAGTGTGCTCGGCTACGCGGCCGGGAAGGTCACCGCGACCGTCACGGTCATCTCGCCCGGGGACACCGCCGGTGACGTGACCGCGCCGACGCTGACGCTCACGCCGAGCGGCAGTGCCGGGACCAGCGGCTGGTACCGGTCGGCGGTCAAGGTGCGGGCGGCGGCCGTGGACGATCGCGGTGGCCGGATGACTATCGCCACCGCGGTTGACGGCGGTGCTGTCGCATCGGTGGATTCGGTGCGCTACACCGACGTTTCGGTCAGCGGGGACGGGCAGCACACCGTCACCGCGACCGCCACCGACCGGGCCGGCAACAAGTCGGCCGCGGCCTCGCTTCCGGTGAAGATCGACGCCACCGTGCCGGTCAGCACTTCTTCCGTTGCCGACCGCGCCGTCACGGTCGCGGCCACCGATGTCACGTCGGGCGTTGCTCGCGTCGAATACGCGATCGACGGCGGGGCGTGGACTCTCTATTCCGGCAAGATCGCGGCGGCCGACTCGAACAAACACACGGTGTCTTTCCGGGCTACCGACAACGCCGGCAACCTGGAGACGGCCAAGACGGCGACCATCCCGGCCGACCTGTCCGGGCCGCTGTCCGGCAACGTCGGGCCGATCGCGGTGCCGACCGCCTCCTACACCGCGGGCTGGAACAGCGTCACCGCGCTCAACGACAACGCCGACGTGGCCAACCCCGGCCAGGCGCAGATCTGGGGGACCTGGTCCGGGACCCGGGCGGCGACCCAGTGGATCCAGTACGACTGGGCCCGGCCGATCCGGCTCACCGGGGCCGAGCTGAAGTTCTGGCGCGACTCCAACAAGGGCACCGGCGACGGGGTGGCCGAACCGGACGGCTGGAAACTCCAGTACTGGGACGGCAGCGCGTTCCAGGACGTCGCCGGGGTGACCACCTATGGCACCAGCTCGACGGCGTTCAACACGGTCGCCTTCACGCCGGTCACCACCTCGCGGCTGCGGGCCACCATCAACGCCAACTCCAACGGCACCACCTACTCGGCGGTCGCGGTCACCGAGTGGCGGGTCTTCGCCGACGACCCCGGAACGGTGGTCGTGCCGGTCACCGTCACCGCCGCACCCCGGTGCATCGCGGGGAAGGCGTACCTCGCGGTGAACGCGCACAACTCCGGCGCCGACGCCCTCGACATCACGCTGGACACCCCGTACGGCAGCAAGGCCTTTGCCGGGGTCAAAGCCGACGCCTATCAGTCCTTCGCGGTGCGCAGCGCCGCGATCCCGGCCGGCACGGCCACCGCGACCGTGTCCGGCGTGACCCTCAACGCCGCCTACGGCGCTCTCACCTGCAATTGAACAGGAGCACTCATGAACATCCCGAAACGGCTGGTTGCCGTCGCGGCGCTGGCCGGCGTGGCTGCCTTCCCGACCGCGGCGATGGCCGACCCGGGCGACTCGGCCGACGTCGACGTCACCGTCCAGATCGCGCCGATCGTCGAACCCGGCGTGCTGGCCCTGACCGTGGCGGCCAACGCGGCGACCCTGACCGAGAACGGCTCCACGCTGCTGGTCCGGCAGTTCACCGGCACCCTGCCGACGGTGACCGTCACCGACACCCGCACCGCCGACGAGATCCCGGCCGGCTCGAGCTGGGCGGTCCTCGGTTCGTCGAGCGACTTCACCGGCACCGCCGGCCAGGCCCCGATCACCGCCGACCACCTCGGCTGGAAGCCGCGCCTGGTCGACGGCGGCAACAGCGACGGGCAGGTCAGCGAGGGTGAAGAGGTGGTCACCTCGCTCGACCAGCCGACTCAGCCCGGCAACAACGTCGGTCTGACCGACCAGGAACTGCTGGTGTCCACCTACGACTCGGCGTCGGTCACCGGCGACGCGTACTCGGTGAACGCCGACCTGTTCCTGCGCACCCCGGCCGACGTCTCGGCCGGTTCCTACCAGGCCAAGCTGACGCTCTCCCTGTTCGAGTAGTCGCGGTCCGGCGGGCCGGTCACCCCGGCCCGCCGGCCGTTCGGAAAGGACCCCCCAGTCATGATCGTTCAGGTACTCGCCGCTGTCCTGCTGGCCGCCACCCCGGTGCACGCCGACACCGGCCCCAAGGTCACCTGGACGGTCCAGCCCGCCGACGGGGGCCGCTGGATCGAGCGCACCCTCGACCCCGGTCAGCAGGTCACCGAGCGACTGGCCGTGCGCAACCTCGGCACCGTCCCGGCGGTGTTCGCGCTGAGTGCGGCCGACGGCTACCTCACCGACAACGGGCACTTCAACATGCTGGCGTCGGACCAGAAGTCCAAGGACGGCGGCACCTGGATCGCCGTCCAGTCCAGCGTCGCGGTCGGCGCGGGCAAGACCCAGATCGTCCCGTTCACCATCACCGTTCCGGCCGGTGCGACCCCCGGCGACCACCCGGCCGGGATCGCCGCGTCGGTGCTCAGCCGCTCGGGCACCGTGCAGGTGGAGAGCCGGGTCGGCTTCCGGGTCATGCTCCGGGCCAGCGGCATCGAGAAGTCGCAGCTGGCCGCCCAGGCGGTCACCGTCCACTACGAACAGTCGTGGAACCCGTTCCGGGCCGGCACGATCCGCGCTGCCTACACCGTCGCCAACACCGGGAACGTCCGGGCCGACGCTCGTACCTCTGTTTCGGTGGGGGAGCTCTTCGGCCTGCATCACCGGGACGGCGGCGCCACCGCCGGCGAGCTGCTGCCCGGCGGCAACCGGCCGGCCGACGCCCGCGTTCACGGTGTCTGGGGACTCGGCCCGGTGCACACCCGGATCCTGCTCACCCCGGCCGATCCGGCCGGGCCCACCGAGGTGACGGTCTGGATCCTCCCCTGGCCGCAGCTCATCGCGGTGGTACTGCTCGTCGCTCTCCTGTTCGTCCTCCGCGCGACTCGCCGCGCCTCCCGGCGCCGTCTGGCCCGTCTGCTCGACGACGCCCGGCGAGAAGGGCAAGCCCTGAGAAAGGACAACCCCTCGTGAACCGCCGCCACCTCCTGCAGCTCTCCGCGCTTGGCGCCGCCTCCGCCGGCCTGTTCCCGCTGCTGCCCACCGGCGCCGCCCTGGCCGCCGCGCCCGACCTCGGACCGGGCTCCACCGCTCCGGTCCGGCCGTTCCCGCTCAAGGACGTACGCCTCGGCACCGGGCTGCTGCAGACCAAGCGCGACCGCACCAAGGCGTTCCTGCGCACCTATGACGAGCGGCGCTTCCTGGTGCTGTTCAACAACCAGGCCGGTCGCACCAACCCGTCCGGCGTGGCCGTGCCGGGTGGCTGGGAGGACGGCGGCCTGCTCAGCGGCCACTGGGCCGGGCACTACATGACCGCCCTGGCCCAGGCGTACGCCGATCAGGGCGAGGCCGTCTACAAGACCAAGCTGGACTGGATGGTCACCGAACTGGCCGCGTGCCAGGCCGCGATCACCGCTCGGTTGGGGTCGTCCGGTGGCGGCGTGGAAGAGCCGGCGCCGGAGATCGGCCGGGTCGCGGGCAGGTTCGGTAGCGCCCTTCGGTTGAACGGCACGAGCAAAGCGCAGTACTGCACCCTGCCCCAGGAGGCGATCAACCAGCTGACCAGCTTCACCATCGCCACCTGGATCAACCTGGCCACCACCGCGAGCTGGACCCGGCTGTTCGACTTCGGCCAGTCCACCGGCATCAACATGTTCCTCACCCCGCGGGCCGGGGTGACCGGCAACGTGCCCCGGTTCGCCATCACCGTCGGCGGCTCGGGCGCGGAGCAGCGCATCGACGGCTCGTCGGCGCTGCCGGTGGGTTCCTGGGTGCACGTCGCGGTGACGCTGTCCGGCTCGACCGGCACCCTGTACGTCAACGGCCAGCAGGCCGGCACCAACACCGCCATGACGCTGAACCCGTCGAACCTCGGCAACCCCGGCAACCGGTGGATCGGCCGCTCCCAGTACGGCGACCCGTTCCTGGACGCGACCATCGACGAGTTCCACATCTACGACCGGGCGCTGTCCGCCACCGAACTGACCGCGCTGATGAACGGCGGCCCGGACGGCGGCAACATCGCCTGGTACAAGTTCGACGAGGAGGGCGGCACCGCCCTCAAGGACGCCTCGCCCAACGGCCGCGACGCCGGGGTGGTGGCCGCGTCCACCGCCGGGCCGGCCGACTGGATCCCGACTCACCCCGGTTACCTCGGCGCCATTCCCGAGGACGCGGTGCTGCGGCTCGGGCCGCCGCGCTGGGCGGTCTACGGCGGCAACGCCGACACCAACACCTGGGCACCCTGGTACACCCAGCACAAGATCATGCGCGGACTGCTCGACGCGTACTACCACACCGGCAACGCGCAGGCCCTTGACGTCGTCACCAAGATGGCCGACTGGGCCGGCCTGGCGCTGACCGTCGGCGACAAGAACCACCCCGACTATCCGGGCCCGCTCACCCGCGACGACCTCAACTACATGTGGGACCTCTACATCGGCGGCGAGTTCGGCGGGGCCAACGAGAACTTCCCGGAGATCTACGCGCTCACCGGCGACCCGAAACACCTGGCGACCGCCAAGGCCTTCGACAACCGCGAATCTCTCTTCGGGGCCACCGTGGAGAACCGCGACATCCTGGTCGTCACGCCCGCGAACCGCCCCGGCCGCCGCCGCGCCGAACGGCTGCACGCCAACACCCACGTGCCGCAGTTCATCGGTTACCTGCGCATCTTCGAACACGGGGGAGCGCAGGAGTACTACACCGCGGCCAAGAACTTCTACGGCATGGTGGTGCCGCACCGGATGTTCGCCAACGGCGGCACCAGCGGCAACTACCCCGGCTCGAACAACAACCTCGAGCTGTTCCAGAACCGCGACAACATCGCCAACACGGTTGCGACAAGCGGGGCCGAGACCTGCACGACGTACAACCTGATGAAGTTGGCCTTGAATTTGTTCTTGCACGAACACGATCCGGCCTTCATGGATTATTACGAGCGCGGCATGCTCAACATGATCGCCGGTTCCCGGGCCGACACCACCTCGACCGGCGACCCGCAGGTCACCTACTTCCAGCCGCTGGGTTCCGGGACGGTGCGCAGCTACGGGAACACCGGCACCTGCTGCGGCGGCACCGGCCTGGAGAACCACACGAAATACCAGGAGAGCATCTATCTTCGTTCGGCCGACGACGGCACGCTCTGGGTCAATCTGTACGCGCCGTCCACGCTGACCTGGGCCGCGAAGGGCTTCACGGTCACGCAGGAGACCACGTTCCCGCGCGCGGACACGGTCTCGCTCAAGGTGGACGGCAGCGGGCCGCTCGACCTGAAGCTGCGGGTGCCCGGCTGGGCGGTGCGGGGTTTCACCGTCACCGTCAACGGGGTCGTGCAGAACCTGGCCGCCCAGCCGTCGTCCTACGTCACGCTGAGCCGCACCTGGAGCCCCGGCGACGTGGTGGAGATCCGGATGCCGTTCAGCATCCGCATCGAGCGGGCCATCGACCGCCCCGACACCCAGGCGATCTTCTGGGGCCCGGTGCTCCTGCAGATCCTGGGAACCGGCACCGCGTGGCGCGAACTGACCCTCTATCGCGACCTGAAGCGCGACGGCGACTACGCCCGGGCCGCGATCCTCCCCGGCCCGGTAACCGCGGCCGGCGACCCGACCTTCACGGCCGGCGGCCTGACCTTGCGCCCGTACTACATCGGCGACAACCAGCCCACCACGTCGTACTTCCGGCGCACCGAGCCGGCCATCGTGTTCGGCTCGCTGGATAGCGGAGTGCCCAACCGCAAACGCAACGACGGCCTGCCGCACTACGACGTGCCGGTAACCGGCATCACCTCACCCGGCACCGACGGCCCAACCTTCCTGGACCTGGTCTGGGACCAGGCCCCATTCCCCACCCACCAGAGTTTCGTCACGGCCGTAACCGACACGGCGACGGCGTTCGTAACGGCCGGCGTGTTCACTGCCGCGGAGAAGAACGCGGTGGTAGCCGCAGCGGTAGCGGCAAACGGCGAGCTGTCACCCCCGGCGACGCTCAGCGTCGAGGCCACAGCGAAAACCCAGAAGATCGGCACGACGATGTACGTGGCGGTCAGCGCCCGAAACACCGACACCGTCCCGCTGACGATCGAGCTGACCACGGCATACGGCTCAAAAACGGTCCCGGATGTGGCCCCCGGCCACACGGCCTACCAGTCCTTCAACACCCGAGCCGCCACAGTCCCCGCCGGCACCGCAACCGTAAAGGCCACCGGCACCGTCGCCGGCCAGCCCGTGACGGCCACCTTCGAAGCCCCGTACAGCTGAGCCGAGTCGCCCCGACGCCCGTCCTGGACGTCGGGGCCACTTCAGGCCATGGCCATTTGTCGTTCCAGGCGCGAGCGGGGCCGACGCGTCCGTGCCGTTCACCTTTGACGTGCACGCATTGCCAAGCGGCATCTGATTGAGCTGACCGGCAGCCTCTTGCAGTACGAGGAAATCCCGGAGGCGCTGGAGTTTCGGTAAAGCCGAACGCAGGCCACGCACAACTAGAAACCGGGCCAGGGCCGCGAGAATCAACCTCTTTCCGGTACGGGCGACACCGTAGCCAACCGCAATTACCCCCGGCCGCCGCGACCGCGCGACCGGAGTGCAACACCGGCACGTGCCGCGCCGCTCGCGCAGCCGGACACCCACTCCGAGAGCTTTGCTTTGCGCACCAATACGCCCTGCTCTGCTTACCTCCGGTAAGCGCGGCAATTCCGGCGCGATCTTGCGGGGGTTCTGTTCGCTGCGAGCAGTAGGTCTTCAAGGTCTGCGTGTCGGAGCGGGCGGGGAGGGCCTGGACGCGGAATCGGCCCACAAGGAAGGGGCAAAAGCCTGTAAAACGCCCTGTCGCCTGGAGCGGCCCGCCTGGCGCTTACCCGAGGTGAGCAGAGCAGGGCGTATAGGTGCGCAGAGCAAACTGTCGAACCGGCTGGCGTTTGTCCTGGTCGGCGGGGTGAGCGTCGGCGGTTGGGGTGGGGTTGAGGTCTTGGGTCGGGACCGCCCGTGGCGGGCGCGCGGAGGGCGAGTTGCACCTGCCGGGACCGAGTGCCACGGGAGTGGATCAGGGCGTACGGAAAAGGGATCCGGGCGGGTTTCTTGTTGATGCCGGCCGGCTTGCCGGGGTCGCTGCGTGCCTCTCGTGGCTGTTAGCGTCCAAGGTCATCGACGGCTTCCGATATGGGGGCCGTTTCTTCTGCAGTGACGAACGGGGAGAAGTGTGCGGAGAATTCTGAGTTTTCTAGCGGTGGTCGTGGCTTTGGTGGTGAGCGCGGCCAGCCCGGCGTCGGCCGAGATTCCGAGCTACAGCCGCTGGTACACCCTGTGGGGATCGGGCTCGCCGTCGAAGGAGATCCGGGGCTCGATCAGCATCTTCTGGTCGCGGTCGGGAAGCACACTCCACCTCGACGCCCGGGTCGGTGTGATGGTGGGCCTCACCATGAAGACCGAGGCTCAGCGGTGTGCCATGAAGATGACCGGTGAGTTGATGAACGCCGCCGGTCAGGTGTGGAGCATTCCGGATGTGCCGCTGGTGTGCACCAGCGCTCTCCATGAGGAATGGAATTATCTCGTCGAGAAGACCACCCTCGACTCGGACACGAGTGCCGTCGCCATCCGCCCGACCATTTGCGTCTGGCTCTACTACGACGGCGGCCTGCCCGCTCAGAGCAAGTGCCAGGGCGACGGCGTGTGGTTCATCCACAACGAGGCCTGACCTAGCCGGCGAATAGTTTGACGAGCGCGTCCGGGGCGCCGCTGCCGAAGATCAATTCGACGGTGTCCCGGGCGGCGGTGGCCTCGGCCTCGCTGCGGCGGAACATCGCCTCCTCGAAGGTGGCCAGCGCGGCCTCGGTGTCGCCGGGGTCGGCGGCGATCGCCAGGCCGAGTTCGGCGCCGTCGAGCATCGCGGTGTTCGCTCCCTCGCCGCCGGGGACGGTCACGTGGGCGGCGTCGCCGAGCAGGGTCACGCCGGGCACCCGGGCCCACCGATGCGCGTCCGGCAGCTGGTAGATGCTGCGCCGGACCGGTGCCTCCGGGGCGTCGGTGAGCAGGGCGGTCAGTTCGGGCGCCCAGCCCGCGAACTCGGCGGCGACGTCTCCGCCGGCGAACCACTCGACCGGGCGGCTCAGCACGACGTAGGTGTGGATGACGTCGCCCACCTCCCGGTGGGCAAGGAAACCCTTGCCGGGAACGAGGGCATACATCGCGCCCGCGCCGACCGCTTCGGCCGAGGCCGGATGCCGTACGTCTACGTCGTGCAGGTAGGTGTCGAGGTAACTCATCCCGGCGTAGACCGGCTTCTCGTCCGAGAGCAGCGGCCGCACCCGGGACCAGGTGCCGTCGGCGCCCACCAGCACGTCGGTGGTGGCCGTCGAGCCGTCCGCGAAGGTCAGCTCGTGCCGGCCCCGGCCGAGCGGCATCGCCGACACCAGCTTCCGGCCCCACCGCACGGTGCCGGCCGGCAGGGAGTCCAGCAGGATGCGCCGGATGTCCCCGCGAAGCGCCTCGGGCCGCGTCAGGGAACCGTCGTCGGGGATCTCGGCGAGCACCCGGCCCTGCCGGTCGAGGACCCGCTGCGCCCCGCCGCCCCGGTGAATGATCGAGCGGAACTCGCCGGTGAGCCCGGCGATCTCGAGGGCGCGCTGGCCGTTGTGCTCGTGCAGGTCGAGCTGTCCGCCCTGGCTGCGGGCGCCGGCGGTGGCCTCCGCGTCGTAGACGGTGACCGGGATGCCGTGCCGGTGCAGGACCCGGGCGAGGGTGAGCCCGCCCAGGCCGGCGCCGACGATGCTGATGGGAGTCATGATGTTCCTTCCGGAGCCGATTGGACCGCTGGTCCATTCCCAGGTTGGACCGGCGGTCCATTTGTGTCAAGATGGCGTTCATGACAAGGCGCACCGACGCGCTCTCCCGGGCGCGGATCGTCGAGGCGACCATCGAGCTCCTCGACACGGCCGGCGAGAGCGCCCTGACCGTCCGCGCCCTGACCGCCCACCTGGCGACCGGCCGTGGCGCGATCTACCACCACGTCGCCACGAAGGACGACCTGCTGGCCGCGGCCGCCGACGGGGTCATCGGCCGGGTGCTGGCCGAGGTCGGCGGCGACGGAGACCCGGCGCCTGCCATCCGCGCGCTGGCGCTCGGCATCTTCACCGCGATGGACGCGCACCCGTGGATCGGCTCGCAGCTCTCCCGGGACCCGGGGCAACCCGCCGTCCGGCAGATCTGGACGAGCCTCGGGTCGCAGCTCGCCCGGCTCGGCGTCACCGGGCCGGCCCGGGTCGACGCCGGATCGGCGCTGGTCAACTACGTTCTCGGCGCCGCCGCTCAGCACGCCGCCGGGGCGCGGCGCGCCCCCGACGCCGCGGCCCGGCAGGAATACCTGCAGGCGCTGGCCGCGACCTGGGCCGGCGAGGACCCCGACGCGGCGGCACTGCTGCGCGACCACGACGACCGCGCGCAGTTCCTGGCCGGCGTGGACATCTTCCTGGCCGGCGTCAGCGCCCTCCGAAAGCCGGCCGGCGTCAGCGCCCTCCGAAAGCCTGCAGGATCAGGCTGACGATCAGGCTGCCGAGGATGTTGTAGCTGCCGGAGATCGCCGCGTACAGCAGCGGGCGGGGGAAGTTCGGGTTGATGGCGATGTTGACGGTGTTCGCCGCCAGATAGCCGGTGCCGACGGTCAGGCCGAACAGCAGCGCGTCGCCGTAACCGTCGATGTTCAGGGCGTCCATCAGGATCGCGCTGGTGATCGTGATGACCAGGCTGGTCAGCGCCGGCCCGGCGAAGAACAGCGGCGACGGGTCCGGCTTGGCGCCCGGGTCGCGGCCCAGAGAGCGGTTGTACGCCCTCGGGAAGAGCACCGCGAACCACACGCCACCGAGCACGGTGAAGGCGAGAAAGCCGACCAGGATTCCGATCAAGTTCATGGTCAAAGGCTCGCAGCAGTAGGTGCCAGTATGTGGCACCTATTTCGGGCAGAATCGGCGGCATGCCGAAGACTTCCGCGCGCCTGCTGGCCCTGCTGTCGCTGCTGCAGACCCGGCGCGACTGGGCCGGCTCGGCGCTGGCCGACCGGCTCGAGATCAGCCTGCGCACCGTGCGCCGCGACGTCGACCGGCTGCGCGAACTCGGCTATCCGATCGCCGCGGTCAAGGGACCGGACGGCGGCTACCGGCTGGGGGCCGGCACCGACCTGCCGCCGCTGCTGTTCGACGACGAGCAGGCCATCGCGCTCGTCGTCGCCCTGCAGATCGCCGCGGGGCGGGACGAGGCCGCGGCCCGCGCCCTGACCACCATCCGCCAGGTCCTGCCGAGCCGGCTGCGGCACCGCGTCGAGGCCATCGACGTCACCGCGGTCTCCCGGCCGGCCACGCATCCGCCCGCGCCGGTCGACGGCAAACTGCTGCTGGCGATCAGCGCCGCCGTGCACGCGCGCGAGGTGCTGCGCTTCGACTATTCGAACGGCCCCACCCGGCGGGCCGAGCCACACCACCTGATCACCTGGGACGGGCGCTGGTACGTCGTCGCCTGGGACCTCGACCGGGCCGACTGGCGCACGTTCCGCGCCGACCGAATGACGCTGCGGACGCCCAACGGGCCGCGCTTCGAGCGGCGTGAGCTGCCCGGCGGAGACGTCACGACCTTCGTGACCGGCACGTTCCTGGGTTCCGGCTGCCGGGGCACGGTGATCCTGAGCAAGCCGGCCACCACCATCGCCCAGTACACCCGGGACGGCGTCGTCGAGGAGCTCGGCGCCGAACGCTGCCGGCTGACCCTCAGCTCCTGGTCGTGGCCGAGCCTGGCCGCCGCGATCGCCCGCTACGACGCCGACATCGAGGCCGCCGAGCCACCCGAGCTGACCGCGGCGTTCGCGCTCCTGGCCGATCGTTTTCAGCGGATCGCGGCAGGCCGGTGAATTCCGCCCGCCCGGCGGATCCATCCTGGACGAGGAGGTGCGTGTGCCGGACACCATGGAGTTCGCGGAATCGGCCGGGCCGTGGCGGCGGGAGATCGTCGTGCACTGCTACCGGATGCTCGGCTCGGCCGGCGACGCCGAGGACGCCGCCCAGGAGACGTACCTGCGGGCCTGGCGGGGATTCGACCGGTTCGAGGGGCGGGCCTCGGTGCGGACGTGGCTGCATCAGATCGCCACCAACGTCTGCCTGCGTTTTCTGGAGCAGCGGGGGAGGCGGGTGCTGCCGGCCGACCTGGGCGGGCCGGACGAAGACCGGCCCGCGGCCGCCGAGACGCGGTGGGTGGGACCGCTGCCGGTCGACCCGGCCGACGCGGCCGAGACCCGGCAGAAGGTACGGCTGGCGTTCGTCGCCGCGCTGCAGCATCTGCCGGCCCGGCAGCGGGCGGTGCTGATTCTGCGGGACGTCGCGGATCTGCCGGCCGGCGAGGTGGCGGAGGCTCTCGGGACGACGCCGGTCGCGGTGAACAGCGCCCTGCTGCGCGCCCGGGAACGAATGTCACGGGAGGCGCCCGATCCGGACGAGATGACCGAACCGGACTCGGCCGAGATGCGATCCCGGCTGCTGCGTTACGTGGCCGCCTTCGAACAGGCCGACGTCGGCGCGCTCGCGGCCGTCCTGCGGGAGGACGTCACCCTGGAGATGCCGCCGCTCGCCACCTGGTTCGCCGGCCGGGAGCCGGTGCTCGGCTTCCTCGGCACCCACGTGTTGCGTGAGCCGGGATCGTTCGCCGTGCTTCCCTCGAAGATCAACGCCAACGGCCAACCCACATTCGCCATGTACGCCGAGGGGCAGGCACACGCGCTGAATGTCCTCGATCTGGATCGGGGCGGAATCCGGCGTATTCACATCTTCCTGCAGCCGGAGCTGTTCCCGATGTTCGGGCAGCCGGTGACTCCGGCCGCCGGGCGGGATCTCCACAGCTGACATCAACGCTGAGGAGAACGCGATGAACGTAGTGGTAGTCGGTGGCAGCCGAGGGCTTGGGCTCGGCGTCACCCGCGCGGCGCAGGAGTCCGGGGCGCGGGTCACGGTGGTGGCCCGCGACCTGGCCGGCCTGGACGGCGAACAGGGCGACGCCCGGGACGAGGGCTTCGCCGCGAAGGTGCTGGCCGGGGTGCGTCCCGACCTGCTGGTGATCACCGCCGGGGCGGTTCCGGAAATGGGGCCGTTGACCGGGCTCACCTGGGCGGAGTTCTCGGTGAACTGGCACAGCGACGTGCGGATCGCCTTCACCTGGCTGCGGGCCGCCCTGCGTCTACCGCTCGCCCCGGGTTCGCGGGTGGTGGTGTTCGGCAGCGCGGCGTCGCTGCGCGGTTCCCGGCTCAGCGGCGGCTACGCCGGCGCGAAGGCCACCGTCCGGCTGATCACCGAATACGCGGCCGAGGAGGCGAGCGCCCTCGGCATAGCGATGACCACGGTGCTGCCCGGAATCACGCCCGGCACCACCGTCGGCGAAACCGCGATTCGGGCGTACGCCAAGAATGCCGGCCGGACCGAGGAGCAGTTCCGGGCCAACCTGCCGGACGCACCGCCCCCGGAAGCCGTGGGCCGCAGCATCCTGGGCATTGCCGCCGGCGCCTACCTGCTGGAGGCCGGCGGCCCGCGACCGCTCCCGTAGCTCAGCGCACGGTGGCGGCCGGGCCGTGCTTGACCGCGTACATCGCCAGGTCGGCGCGTTCGACAAGCATCGTCGCGTCGGCCGCGGGGGTGTCGGCGGTGGCCGACCCGATGCTCGCGCCGACCCGCACCGTGCGCCCGGACAGCGTGAACGGCCGGCGGATAGCCTCGGCGAGCCCGGCGACCACGTCGTCGACGGATCGGGTGCTGGGCATGCCGGTCAGGATGACGGCGAACTCGTCCCCGCCGAGGCGGCACAGTTCGTCGCCGGGCCGCAGCCCTTCGCGGAACCGTTCGGCCGCCGCGACCAGCAGGGCGTCGCCGGTGGCGTGCCCGTGCGTGTCGTTGACTCCCTTGAACCCGTCGAGGTCGATGTAGAGGAGTGCCACCAGGTTCTCCGGGCCGGCCGCCGGCAGCGCGGACGCCAGGCGCCGGCCCATCTCGGTGCGGTTCGGCAGGCCGGTCAGGCCGTCGTGGCTGGCCGCGTGACGCAGCCGCTCCGCGGCATCCTCGCCCCGGGCGGCCGACACCGCGATGTTGTGCAGCGCGGTCACCGCCAGCAGCAGCCCCCATACGGCGGCACCGTCGGCGTACTTCAGGGGGATGACCGACGGCGCCAGGTGGGCGTGCACGGCCACCTGCGCCGCGACCGTGACGACGGCCGTGATCACCCCGGCCTCGATCCGGCTTCGCGCTCCCGACCAGCCGAGGTGAACGGCGGCGATGAGGATCGCCCAGCCCGGGGCCAGGAAACTCCAGCCGGCGTAGGTGCTGATGGCGGCGGCGCCGGCGTTGGCCACCGCCAGCCGCAGGACGAGGCGATTGTGCAGGTGCCCGCCGCCGAGCAGCCGTTGCCAACGCTCGTGGCTGAGCGCCAGAAAGAGCACGAGCAGCGCGGTCGTTACCTTGGGCGAGGCCGGGGACAGGCCGACGCGGTAGAACCACTCGGTCACCAGGAACATGACGGCGGCGTAGCCGATCAAACCGGGAACGAAGGGCACCCGGCCAAGGGCCCACCGAGCATCGCCGCCGAGCCGTGGAGTCACTCTTGCCTCTCCTGGCGCGCTCGGATGCACGCCAGGAGCCTTATCGTCCGCGGGTGGCCGGAGTTGAGCGGGTCAATGACCGTACTTGTCATAGGCGACTGTCCAGTCGCCCAGGCCGTCCGAGACCGGCAGGGTTTTCGGGCTGTTCTTGACCTCGACGACGTCGCCGACCATGAAGTTCTCGTAGACCCACTTCGCGTCGGCGACGCCGAGGTTGACGCAGCCGTGCGAGATGTTGGCCCTACCTAGCGAATGGTTCCAGGGCGCCGCGTGCAGGAACTCCCCGGAGTACGAGATCCGGGTGCAGTATTCGACGATCTCGGGCGCGTAATAGTTGGGGTTGGTCGGGTCGCTCAGGCCGTAACTGGCCGAGCTCATGCTGTGCGTCCGCTCCTTGGACAGCACCACGTGCGGCCCGTTCTGCGTCCAGAAATGGATCTGGGTGCCGTCCGAGATCGTGGTGTAACCGCCCCGGCCGTTGCTGGAAGCCATGTCCCGCACCATTTTGCCGTCGACGTAGACCTTGGTCCGGTGTGTGCTGTTGTCGCTGATCGCGACAAGCGCCCGCCCCACGCTGAAATGCGTGGTCGCGTCGGACCGGCCGTACACGCCGTTGCCGAGATGCACGCCCAGCGCATTGACGCTGACCTTGATCGCGGTGCCCTTGGCCCAGTACTTGGCCGGCCGCCAGTGCACGATGGTGCTGCTGACCCAGAAGAATTTGCCGGGTACGGCCGGGGAAGCCTCGACGGTGATCGCCTTCTCCGCCGCGGCCTTGTCCGTGACCGACTTGCTGAAGGCGACGATGACCGGTTGCCCGACCCCGTAGGTGCCCCCGGTCTTGAGCACGCCCATCCCGTTGGCCTGAAAGGTGATCCCGGCGGTCGACTTCGGCTTGACCGTGGCGAACGTGGACGTCTTCTCCACGGTCGCGCCGAGGCTGTCCTTCACCGAGGCGGTCACCTGGTAGGACGTGCCGTAGGCCAGGCTGCCGGTGGACCGCCAGGTCAGCCCGTCGGCCTCGACCGCGCCACTGACCTTCTTGGACCCGGCGACCACCGTGACCGACTGCAGGGTGCCGCCCTCGACGGAGACGGTGACGGCTTCGTTCGGCAGCACCTTGGCCGCGCCGGCCTTGGGCGTCACGGTCAGGTTGACCGGCGCCGCGGACGGCGTGTCCCAGGTGCCGATCGGCCCGTTCTTGGCGCTGCTCTTCGCATGGCCCGCCGTGGCCCAGCCGGCCACCGCGATACCAGCGGCTCCGGCGCCCAAAGCGCCGAGAATGACGTTACGTCGCCGAACCATGACTCTCTTCCGGCTCAGGTGATGAGGGGTACCGCGGGTAGAAGTACGCCGAGACGCCCTCCATGGATCAATGACGTATGCGGGACCCGGTTTCGTTGCACCCCGAGCCGATCTAGTCGATCAAGCGGAGGATGCTGTCGCGGACGTCAGGATCAGGCGCGGTCTCGGCCTGGTGCCGCAGAAACTTCATGTCCTCGGGGTTGGCGCGCCAGTCGATGAGCGCTGTGCCGAACATGCTGGCGGCGCCGAAAACAGCTGAAGTCGCCTCATCCCGGACCAGCGCGACGTCATCGTGGCGTGCCCGGTCCAGGAGGAACTCGGCAATACCGAATTCCCGGACGCGCTCGCCCAGATCCGCATATCGGTAGCCAAGAATATCGAACGCCGCGCCGATAGCCGCCCGCCGGACGGCCACGTCGCGGTGGCGGAATCCGTCGCCGAGAGCTGCTCGCGTCAGGTCGGTCGAGGGATGACTGCCATACCGGCCCTGGGCGAGTTGGGCGATCACCTTGAACGCGGTCACCCGAGTTCGGGACACCCGGTCCTTGTCGAGGCGACTCCGGAGAAATGCCAACGCCTGCGAGACGCCCCTCGCCGACCATCCGATGGCCTCCAGCGCGGTCTCGCGCACCGACGGCTCGTGGTCATCGACCGCCCGGCCGCAGAGAAAGTCAACGGTAGCTGGATCTTGGTACCAGACCGACGCGAGTGCATCGATGGCGGCATTGCGAACCAGCGGCTCGGCGTCTGCCGCAGCGAGATCCTGAATTAGTGCCCGCATCTCCGGATCGCTCGCGCGGAGCTCCGCCAGAACTCCGACGGCGGCCACCCGTGCGGGTGGTGCGCCATGCAGAGCCGTGTCCCGGACGAAGGCCAGACCCTCGTCGTCCGCGGGCCGGCTCCGGACGATCGCACGCATGGCGGCCCGGCGATCGCTCGGCGATGCCGCTCCGATCGCGTGGCCCCGAAGGAGTGCCCAGGCTTGATCATTCTCGGCCCACCCGCCCGCGATGGCATTGATCGCTGCCTCGCGGCACCGGTAATCGGGATCGTTCTCGACAATGTCGCGAATGCTGGTGAATGCTCGGGGGTCGGTGCGCCAGGCCCGGGTGACGGCACTGACGGCCGCCTTGATGACGCTGTGGTGGTCGTATTCGTAGGGAATTGTCCGCTGTGGCCGCCGGCTCAGGCGGACGACCAGGTCGAAGGCGGTGGGGTTGCCGTGCCAGTTCGCGGCCAGGTATTCGATCAGGCGCACCACGTAGGTGTAGGCGGTTTCCTGGTCGGCTCGGCTGGCGATGGCGTCCAGAATTGCCGGTTCGGTGCGCCAGGAGCGTTGCATCGTGGACAGGGCGGTCGTCCGTACCCGTGCCTGCCGGTCGTTCTTCACCACATCGGCCAGGGCGGCACCGATGTCGGGGCGGCCCGGCCATTCTCGTTCGAGGGCGGCGATCGCGCCACGACGTACGGCCTCTTGGGGGTCTTGTAATGCCGTCAAGGCATAGGCCAGGCGCTCCTTGCGGGAGCGCATGGCGAAACCCATCTGCCAGGCCGCGGTCCGCGCGGCCACGGTCTTGGCCGCGTCCAGCTCGGCGATCGCCTCCTGGACGGCCGCCGGAATCGTCACCAGCGGGGCCAGGGACGCGAAAGCCCCCAGCGCGGCCTGCATGAACTCCTGGGCACCGGTCCGGCGGGTGAGGGCCGACTGCTCGACGATGGCCCGGGCCAGTTCGGCCAGAACGGTCTGGCCGTAGGCGGGGTCCTTGACGTCGCCGGCGTCGCCCAGGCAGCGCGCGGCGAAGGCCAGGTTGAACGGGGGAGAGGTCGGGCACTCGGTGCGGAGGTAATCCACCACCTCGTGGATCGGGGTGCCCTGGTCGTGCAGCATGGCGATCAGGAGCAGGAGAACCTCCTCCCATTCGGGGGTGTTCCAGCGGGCGCCGAAGACCTCCCGGGTCAGCCAGCCGAAGTCCGCCTTGCGGGCGTTGAACTGGGCCAGGCGGCGGCAGGCCGCGAAGTACTCCATGAAGGTTCGGTGGACGAAGCCGAACACTCGCTCACCGATGCCGGCCAGTACGTAGGTGCGTTCCATCAGGTGACGGAGGATGTCGACCGCGATCGCCTCGGACTCGCCGGGGGAGAGCTGGTACTTCTCCTTCAGGTATTGGGACACGATGTCGCGCAAGGGGGCGTACGCGATGGCGTTCAGTTCGGTGCCGGACTGGTTGTGTTCCAGCATGTACATGGCTACCTGCTGGAGGATCTCGGACTTCTGGGCAGTGCGGATGGGTACCTTGAGCTTGAAGTCTTCGTCCTCGATTCCCTTGCTCAGCTCCCAGTCCTCGAGCAGGGTTTCGCCGCAGCGTTCGTAGAGTCGCCAGCGCTCGTTCGGCAGATCGCGGTTCTTGTAGATCACCGCCATCATGGTGAGCAGCAGCGGGTTACCGGCCAGGTCGAGTAGTCGCGGGCTCTCCACGATCCGCTGGACCAGTCCCTGGGCGGTACGTTCGGTGCCCTCGAGGGTGTAGTGCCGGTACCAGCGCTCTGCGAAGGTGCGGACGTGGCCGAGGGTTAGCGGCATCAGCGTGTATTGGTCGAATCCGGCCAGCCCGAGACCCGTTCGGTCATAGCCCGCGATGCGGGACGTGACGACGATGCGCGCGCCCTGGTAGCGGTCGATGAAGGTCTGGAATTGATCCACCACCCGGCGACGCTCGTCGGGGTCGAATACCTCGTCGAGACCATCGAAGAAGATGACCGCCCCCTGGTCCTCGGCCAGCAGCTCGGCCAGGGCGCGGGCGTCCAGCACCGTCGCGTAGTACTGCTCGGCGCGTCGGACGATGTGGCTCAGGAAGTCGGGATCCTTCTGCAGCACGTAGCTGCGCAATTCGACCAGGAACGGGATCGGAGCACCACGCAGGTGCTGGGGCGCGGTTGCGTCGTGGTCGCCGGGCTCGCAGACGCGGAGCATGGCGTACTGGAGAAGGGTGCTCTTGCCGGAACCCGGCCCGCCCAGCACGACCTGGGCGCGTTCCCTCCCGATCACGTCGAGAACCTGCTCCGGGTTACCGGTCAGCAGGAGTTCCTCGTCGCTGTCCTCCGATGACGTAGCTCGGCTGCCGTAGATCTCCTGCTGGTACTGGCGTACCTCGTCGGGGACCTCGGTGCCGGAGACCCCGGGGGCCACCAGCTGCGGCTCGAAGACCTCGGTCAGCGGGATGCGCAGTGGGTCGCGTTCCTTGCTCGCGCCCGCGATGACCTGCAGGCGTACCCAGCGGTGGCGGGAGAGTACGGCCTGCCGGTAGGCGTACCAGTCGGTGTCTCTCGCACCGACCAGGCCGGACCGTCTCTCCCAGCCGATCACCGCTTCGTTGACCTTGCGGGCCAGGTCGTCGGCGTTCTCGAACGTGTTTACCAGGCGATGTTCGCCGGCCAGCTCCTCCCGGAACCGTTCGATCCGGTCCGGCTCGCGGTCGATGTGCTTGCGGGGCCACGGCGCGTCGTCCGACAGGATGAAGACCAGGCAGGTCTTGCCGCCGTCCCGGGCCTGCTGATACTCCAGTTCGGTGATGGAGAGTTCCTGGCCGGCCGGGACGAAGCCGTAGCGCCAGGCGAAGATGCCCACGTAGACGTCGCACGAGTCGACGTCGGCGAGGCAGCGGTCGAGCGGCCGGATGTCTTCCGCGACGTAGTACTCCATCGCGACGTCGTCGTGTCCCAGGCGGCGCAGCGCCAGGCTGACCTGGGCTCGGTACTCCTTCAGGTCGCTGAACGTGGAGGAGACGTAGATCCGGGCCATGACCGTCCTCGATTGTCCGTGCGTACGAACATCTCACACGGGACGGCCCGGTGCCTAAGGCGTCGTCCAGAAGGGATCGCGGCCGATAAAACCGAGCAGGCGGGTCTGCGCGTCGGCGCCGGCCGGGACGGGCACCCGCGGGCCGTACTGGCCGGAGGAGCGAATTACCTCCTCCATCGGCTCCATGCCGCCGACCAGGATGGCGCTGAAGGCCTCGTCGAGGCGGTCGTCCTGGCCGGTGGCGCGGGCCAGGTCCCAGGTGTGCATGAAGACGTCGGACGTGTAGAACTGGTCGATCGCCCGGTCCAACGGGACCTCGCCCAGGTGCGGGTTGGTCAGCACCAGCTGCGTGGTCGCCGGGTCGTCGAGCAGGGCCTGCACCGCGGTGTACTGGGACTGCCAGGCGCCGGCCGGGTCGTCGTCGACGGCCGGGCCGCCGGGCAGCTTGATGCCGGTGCCGCCGGCCAGGAAACCCGGAAACCATTCGACCAGATGCCGGACGACGTCGCGGGCGGTCCAGCCGGCGACCGGCGCCGGGGCGGCCCAGTTCTTGGCGCCGGCCACCCGGTCGGCGAACGTGCCGCCGATCACGCGGTGGCGTTCGGCGGGGGAGAGGTCAGAGAGTGCCATCGGTCAACATCCCGTCCAGCTTGGCGTAGCCCTCGTTGACGCCGACCTCCATGCCGCTCTTGAGCCACTGGTCGCGAGCCTGGAAGCTCTCGATCAGCGACTGGGTGAGCAGCCGGGTGCGGCCGTCGTCGAGGTCGGAGAACCAGAGTGTCTCCAGGAACACATCGTCGGGGCTGCCCTCGTAACTGAAGGTCTGCACGATGCGGTCCGGCCGGATCTCGTGGAAGCAGCCGCGGAACGCGTGTTCGGTGCCGCCGCTGATCGAGACGTACCGGTAACTGCCGCCGGAGCGGGCGTCCCACTCGTCGATGCGGGTCTGCAGGGCGTCGGGGCCGACCCACCGGCGGAACAGCTCGGGGTCGGTGTGCGCCCGCAGGAGCTGTGCCGGGGAGGCCTGGAAGTCGCGCTTGATGCGGATGATCGGAACGTCCGGGTCGGCTTGCACTGTCGTCATGTCTGCTCCTCGTCCATGTCGGCCAGGACCCGGTCGAGGCGCTGGTAGCGCTCGTCGGCCTGGCGGCGGTAACGCTCGATCCACTCGTCCATGCGGTCCAGTGAGCCGGCCTCGAAGTGCACCGGCCGAGGCTGCGGCCCGGTCGCTCGGCTCACCACGCCCGCCTCCTCCAGGACTCGCAGGTGCTTGTAGACCGCTTGCAGGCTCATTCCGTACGGCTCAGCCAGCTGGTTGACCGTGGCGTCGGCGACCGACAGCCGGGCCACCATGTCGCGGCGGGTCGGGTCGGCGAGCGCCGCGAACACCTTCGACAGCGTGTCGGCCGGCATCGCCATCCTCTTTTCAACTAATCGGTTGAAAGTCAAGCTAGCAGACCCGGTTGATTTCGCGAAACGTCTGACCCGGGGGACGCAAAAGCGAAGAATCGTCACGTGAGTGCCGTGCCCACCCGATTCGTGACCTTTGCGGTCGCAGTCGTCGTGGCCGTGTCGCTGGCCCTGTTCCCGGTGGCGGCCCCCGCGGCCGTGGGCACCATCTCGACGTCCGCGCTCGGCGCGCGGGTGTACATCGGCCTGCTCAACAACGCCATCCCGATCGACCTCACCCTCCCGCTGCGGCGGACCTGGACCACCGGCGGCAGCGCGAGCACCGCCTCCACCGCCGTCGTCGACCTGCTGCCCCCGCTGCTCCCGAACCTGGTCTACGTCGGGGCGATCACCGCCACCGCCGCCCCGGCGACCGGCGGCGGCAGCGCCGACTCCCAGGTCGCCGGCCTCAAGCTGATCAACAACGCGGTGGCCGTCGACGCGCTGTCCGCGTCCTGCCAGATGACGTCGGCCGGGATCAGCACCAGCGTCACCGTGGCCAACCTCAAGATCGGCGGGCAGAGCATCGTCAACCCCGCCATCAGCCTCGCGGTCGGCGTCCCGGGCGTGCTCACCGCGACCGTCAACAAACGCGCCGCCACCTGGGACCCGGCCACCGGGCGCCTCGACTACACCGTGCGGGCCCTCGACATCGACCTGCTCAGCGGGCTGGCGGTGGTGGCCAGCGGCTCCGTGGTGGCGGGCGAGGCCACCTGTTCCGGGATCGCCAAGCTGGGCACCGCGACCACCACGCCGGTCTCGGTCGCGCCCGGCCAATCCGGCACCCCTGTGGTCACCGTGACGAACACCGGCGACATCGCGACGCCCGGCACCGTCATCAAGGTCCCGAAGCCGCCCTCGGCGTACACCCTGGATCCGGCGCCGACCGTGACCGGCGGCGGCACCTGCAGCACGACGGACCCGGTCTATGTCATCTGTTCCGACGTGACCGTGCCGGGCGGCGGAAGTGTGCAGGTCTCGCTGCCGGTGAAGGTGGCGGCCAGCCTGCCCGGCACCCCGCCGAACTGGGTCGCCACGGCCGCCGACATCAACGTCACAAGCACGCCGATCACCGGCACCGCCCCGACCATCACCATCACCGGCTCCGGCACGCTGGTCAACGGCCAGCCTCGGTCCAGCACGGGCGGTTCGGTCACGATCACCCCCACCATGCTGTACGCCGGGAAAACTGCCACCACGAACGTGACCGTCACCAACGTCGGGCCGTCCGACGCGGCCGCCACGGTCACCATCCCGCTCGGCGCCAAACCGGCCGGCATCACCGTCACGGCCTCGGCCGGCGGCACGCCGTGCACGGTCGGCGCCACCGACATCGTCTGCACCGGCGTGACCGTCGCGGCCGCCGGCTCGGCGACGGTGGACGTGCAGGCCACCGCCCCGGTCAGCGCGACCGTCGGCACCACCTGGGACCTGACCGGGGTCACCGCCAGCCTCAACGGCACCGTCGTGTCCGGCAGCGGCCGGCTGCTCACCATCGGCGACCCGGACGTCTACCTGAAGACCGTCACCCTCACCCCGGCCACCGCGACGCCGGGCGGCGCGCAGGTGACGCCGACGTTCCAGGTCGCCAACTTCGGTGTCATCGCCGCCAACCCCACCACCATCACGATCCCGGCCGCGCCGGCCGGCTACACCGTCGGCACGGTGACCACCTCCGGCGGCGGCACGTGTACGGCGACCGGCTGCACCGGGGTGACCGTGCCGGCGAACGGGTCGGTGACGGTGTCGGTGCCGGTCACCCTGTCCGCCGCGGTCACCGCGAACTGGACCGGCCAGGTCAGCGCGACCGCGGGCGGCTCGACCGGCACGGCGACCGGGACCCTGGTCACCGCCGCGCCGCAGTCCACCCTGCATCTGACCGCGACCGGCCCGTCGGCCGGCACGGTGCTGCCCGGCCAGACCACGACCATGGCGCTCAGCGTCGACAACCTGGGACCGTCGAACGCCGTGCAGACGGCGTTCGACGTCTTCGCGCCGGCCAACTCGACCTGGGGATCGCTCACCGGCAACCCGTGCGTGGCCCAGTCGGCGACCACCGCCCGCTGCACCGTGGATCTGACCGCCGGCGGACCGGCCGTGGCGTTGTCGTTCCCGCTGGTGATCTCGGCCCTGGCCAATCCGGCCGTCGCGATCACCGGCGGCTGCGCCGATCTCGACCTCAACACCACGTGCGACGCGACGCTGCCGTCCATCACGCTGCGCACCCCGCTGGCGTCCCTGCTCACCACGACCACCGGCCCGGCGACGATCACTCCCGGTCAGTCCGGGACGGCGACGGTCTCGTTGACGTCGCTGGCGGCCCGCACCGGGGTGCAGGTGGACATCCCGAAGAGTGCCCTGCCGACCGGCTTCACCGTGACCGGTGCCTCGGTGCCGGGTGGGACCTGCTCGGTCGGCCCGACGACGGTGACCTGTTCCGGTTTCGCGCTGGTCGCGAACACGGCGAAGAGCGTCTCGCTGACCGTGGCCGTCGCGTCGAGCGTCACCCCGCCGCTGGTCTGGACCGTCCCGGACCTGACCGTGACAGCCAGTGGCGAGACGGTGGGTGCGGCCGGAACGTTGGCCTCGGCCGGGCCGGTGTCGATCGTGCTGGGCGCCACCGTGGATCAGTCGGCGGACCGCACGATCGAACCGGCCGGTGTCCTCGTCCTGGGCCTCGACCTGCGCAACACCGGCCCGTCTGACGCCCCGGCGGCGGTCTTCAAGGTGGCCGCGCCGACCGGAACCACCTTCGGTGCGGTCGCGGCGCCCTGCACGGCTACCGCGTCCCTGCTCACCTGCACGACGGCGCTGCTGGCCGGCGCCTCGACGGGCCGTTTCACGGTGCCGTTGAACGTCGCGGCGAACGCCGACCCGGACACCCCGATCCCGGCCACCTGTGTCGACCTGGACGGCACGCCGGGCTGCACCGGCGGCGACGTGTCGGTTCCGGCGGCCAACCTGAAGGTGCCCTTCACCGCCCGGGCCACCATCGCGGTCACGGCCGCCGACGTCACCCCGGGCGACAGCGCGGCGGCCACGGTCCGGGTCACCGCGCCCCGGGACAACCTGGTCAACCTGCGGATCGCCGTCCCGCTGGCCGCGCTGCCCGGCGCGCTCAGCGTCACCGGCGTCACCGGGCCGGCCGGCGCCACCTGCGGGGTGGTCGCCGGTGAGGCCGTTTGCTCCGGTTTCACGCTGACCGGCGGCGCTCACGCCGACATGGTCCTGACCGTCGCGGCGCCGGCCGGCGCCACCGGCACGGTGACCTGGGCGGTGACCGGGATCCTGGCCACCTCCGGCGGCGAGTCGGTGGCCATCGACCGGGACCTGGCCCGGCTGGCCGCACCGCAGTCCACGCTGACCGCCGCGGTGGTGGCGCCCACCGGCGATATCCTGCCCGGCGGCACGGACCAGGTGGCGGTCACGATCGACAACACCGGGCCGTCCGACGCGGTCGCCTCGGTGTTCACCGTGGTTGCCCCGGGCAGCGCCACCTTCGGTACGGCCCCGGCCGGTTGCACGCGCCCCGATGCCACGCACATCACCTGCACGCTGAACCTGACCGTCGCGGCGGCCCCGGTGACCTACTCGATCCCGGTGATCGTCGACGCCGCCGCCACCCCGGCGGCCACGCTGACCGGTGGCTGCGTCCAGTTCGCCGGGGTCTGTGCCACCACGATTCCGGGGATCCACGTCGGTACTCCGTTGGCCTTGCTGCTCACCACGGTTGCCGGCCCGGCCACGATCACTCCCGGTCAGTCGGGTACGGCGACGGTCGCATTGACGTCGCTGGCGGCCCGGACCGGGGTGCAGGTGGACATCCCGAAGAGTGCTCTGCCGACCGGCTTCACCGTCACCGGTGCCTCGGTACCCGGCGGCACCTGCTCGGTCGGTCCGACAACGGTGACCTGTTCCGGTTTCGCGCTGGCCGCCAACACCCCGAAGAGCGTCTCGCTGACCGTCGCCGTGGCTTCGAGCGTCACCCCGCCGCTGGTCTGGACCGTCCCGGACATGACCGTCACGGCCGGTGGCGAGACCGCCGGCGCGGCCGGGACTCTGGCCTCGGCCGGCCCGGTATCGATCGGACTCGGCGCCACCGTGGATCAGTCGGCGGACCGCATGATCGAGCCGGGCGGTGTCCTCGTCCTGGGCCTCGACCTGCGTAACACCGGCCCGTCCGATGCCCCGGGCGCGGTTTTCATGGTGGCCGCGCCGGCCGGTACCAGCTTCGGTGCGGTCGCGGCGCCCTGCACGGCCACCGCGTCGCTGCTCACATGCACGACGTCGCTGGTGACCGGCGCCTCGACCGGCCGTTTCGCCGTGCCGCTGAACGTCGCCGCGAACGCCGACCCGGACATCCCGATCCCGGCCACGTGCGTCGACCTGGACGGCACGCCGGGCTGCACCGGCGGCGACGTGTCGGTTCCGGCGGTCAACCTGAAGGTGCCGTTCACCGCCCGGGCCGTCCTCTCGGTCACGACCGCCGACGTCACGCCCGGTGACAGCGCCGCGGCTACGGTCCGGGTCACCGCGCTGCGGGACAGCCTCCCCGGGCTGCGCATCGCCGTTCCGCTTGCCGCGCTGCCCGGTGCGCTGACGGTCACCGGCGTGACCGGGCCGGCCGGAGCCACCTGCGGGGTGGTCGCGGGGGAGGCGGTCTGTTCCGGTTTCACGCTGGCTGGCGGCGGCACCGCCGACATGGTCCTGACCGTGGCCGCCCCGCCCGGTGCCACCGGCACGGTGACCTGGGCGGTGACCGGGATCCTGGCCACCTCCGGCGGCGAGTCGGTGGCCGTCGACCGGGATCTGGCCCGCCTGGCCGCGGCTCGGTCGGTACTCACCGCGGCGGTGGTCGCGCCCAGCGGCGATATCCTCCCCGGCGGGACGGACCAGGTGGACGTCACGGTCGACAACACCGGCCCGTCGGACGCGGTCGCCGCGGTGTTTACCGTGGTTGCCCCGGGCAGCGCCTCTTTCGGTACGGCTCCGGCCGGCTGCACCCGCCCCAACGCCACCCACCTCACCTGCACCCTCGATCTGACCGTCGCGGCGGCCCCGGTGACCTACTCGATCCCGGTGATCGTCGACCCGGCCGCGACGCCCGCGTCCACCCTGACCGGCGGCTGCGTCCAACTCGCCGGGGTCTGCGCCACCACGATTCCGGGGATCCACGTCGGGACCCCGCTGTCCCTGCTGCTCACCACGGTTACCGGCCCGGCCACGATCACCCCTGGTCATTCCGGCACTGCGACGGTCACCCTGACGTCGCTGGTGGCCCGCACCGGGGTGCAGGTGGAGATTCCCAAGAGCGCCCTGCCGGCCGGCTTCACCGTCACCGGGGCCTCGGTGCCCGGTGGCACCTGCTCGGTAGGCCCGACCACGGTGACCTGCTCCGGTTTCGCGCTGGCCGCGAACACGCCGAAGGATGTCTCGCTGACCGTCGCCGTGGCCTCGAGCGTCACCCCGCCGCTGGTCTGGACCGTCCCGGACATGACCGTCACGAGCAGTGGCGAGACCGCGGGCGCCGCCGGCACGCTCGCGGTCGCCGGCCCGGTCTCGACCGGACTCGGCGCCACCGTGGACCTGCCGGCGGACGGCACGATCGAACCCGGCGGCGTCCTTGACCTCGGGCTCGACCTGCGCAACACCGGGCCGTCCGACGCCCCGGCGGCGGTCTTCACGGTGGTCGCGCCGACCGGCACCAGCTTCGGTGCCGCCCCCGCGCCGTGCACCGCCACCGCCGCCCTGCTCACCTGCACGAAGTCCCTGGTCGCGGGCGCCTCGACCGGCCGTTTCACGGTGCCGTTGAACGTTGCCGCGAACGCCGATCCGGACACCCCGATCCCGGCCACCTGCGTCGACCTGAACGGCACGCCCGGCTGCGGCGCCGGCGACGTGGCGGTCCCGGCGGTCACTCTCAAGGTGCCGTTCGCCGCCCGGGCCGTTCTTTCCGTCACGGTCGCCGACGTCACCCCCGGTGACAGCGCCGTGGCCACCGTCCGGGTCACCGCGCCGCGGGACAGCCTCACGGGGCTGCGGATCGCCGTCCCGCTCGCCGCGCTGCCCGGCGCGCTGACGGTCACCGGCGTCACCGGGCCGGCCGGTGCCACCTGCGGGGTGGTCGCCGGTGAGGCGGTCTGCTCCGGTTTCACCCTCGCCGGCGGCGGCACCGCCGACCTCGCCCTGACCCTGGCCGCCCCGCCTGCCGCCACCGGCACGGTGACCTGGGCGGTGACCGGCATCCGGGCGACTTCCGGCGGCGAGTCGGTGGCCGTCGACCGGGACCTGGCCCGGCTGGCCGCACCGCAGGCCGCTCTGACGGCCATGGTGGTCGCGCCCACCGGCGAGATCCTGCCCGGCGGGACCGACGACGTGGTGGTCACCGTCGACAACACCGGACCGTCCGACGCGGTCGCCGCGGTGGTCACCGCCGTCGCCCCGCTCGGCGCCTCCTTCGGTACGGCCCCCGCCGGCTGCACCCGCCCCGACCTCACCCACGTCACCTGCACGTTCGATCTGACCGTCGCGGCGGCCCCGGTCACCTACACGATCCCGTTCGTCGTCGACCCGGCCGCGACCCCCGCGTCCACCTTGACCGGCGGTTGCGTCCAACTCGCCGGGGTCTGTGCCACCACCATCCCGGGTATCCACGTCGGCACCCCGCTGGCCTTGCTGCTCACCACGGTCACCGGCCCGGCGACGATCACCCCCGGCCAGTCCGGGACGGCGACGGTGACCCTGACGTCGCTGGCGGCCCGCACCGGCGTGCAGGTGGACATCCCGAAGTCCGCCCTGCCGACCGGCTTCACCGTCACCGGTGCCTCGGTGCCCGGTGGCACCTGCTCGGTCGGCCCGGCCACGGTGAGCTGCTCCGGCTTCGCGCTGGCCGCCAACAACCCGAAGGACGTCTCGCTCACGATTGCCGTCGCGCCGGCCGTCACCCCGCCGCTGGTCTGGACCGTCCCGGACATGACCGTCACGAGCAGCGGCGAGACTGCGGGCGCGGCCGGGATCCTGGCCTCGGCCGGCCCGGTGTCGACCGGGCTCGGCGCCACGGTGGACCAGCCGGCCGACCGTACGATCGAACCCGGCGGCGTCCTCGACCTCGGACTCGACCTGCGCAACACCGGGCCGTCCGACGCGCCCGCCGCGGTCTTCACCGTGGTCGCGCCGGCCGGAACCAGCTTCGGCACCGTCGCGGCGCCCTGCACGGCCGCTGCGTCTCTCCTTACCTGCACGACATCGCTGCTGGCCGGCGCCTCGACCGGCCGTTTCACCGTGCCGCTGAACGTCGCCGCCAACGCCGACCCGGACACCCCGATCCCGGCCACCTGCGTCGACCTGAACGGCACGCCCGGCTGCGGCGCCGGCGACGTGTCGATCCCGGCGGTCAACCTGAAGGTGCCGTTCGCCGCCCGGGCCGCCATTTCCGTCACGGCCGCCGACGTCACCCCGGGCGACAGCGCCACGGCCACGGTCCACGTCGCCGCCCTGCGTGACAACCTGGTCAACCTGCGGATCGCCGTCCCGCTCGCCGCGCTGCCCGGTGCGCTGACGGTCACCGGCGTCTCCGGACCGGCCGGCGCCACCTGTGCCGTGGCCGCCGGCGAGGCCGCCTGCTCCGGCTTCACGCTGAGTGGCGGCGCTACCACCGACCTCACCCTGACCGTGGCCGCCCCGCCCGGCGCCACCGGCACGGTGACCTGGGCGGTGACCGGGATCCGGGCCACCTCCGGCGGCGAGTCGGTCGCCGTCGACCGGGATCTGGCCCGGCTGGACGCGGCCCGGTCCGCGCTGACCGCCGCGGTCGTGGCGCCCTCCGGCGAGATCCTGCCCGGCGGGACGGATCAGGTGGAGGTCACGGTCGACAACACCGGGCCGTCCGATGCGGTCGCCGCGGTGGTCACCGTGGTTGCCCCGGCCGACGTCTCCTTCGGTACGGCTCCCGCCGGCTGCACTCGCACCGACCCCACCCACGTCACCTGCACGCTCAGTCTGACCGTCGCGGCCGCCCCGGTGACCTACACGATCCCGGTGATCGTAGACCCGGCCGCCACCCCGGCCGCCACGCTGACCGGCGGCTGCGTCCAGCTTGCCGGGGTCTGTGCCACAAGCATCCCGGCGATCCACGTCGGGATCCCGCTGCAGCAGCGCCTCACCGTCACCACCCACCCGGACACCGTCGTTCCCGGCACGACCGGCACGGCCAGGATCGACCTCACCTCGACCACCGCCGAGCACGACCTGACCGTCACCGTCCCGACCGCGCTCCCGGCCGGCCTGGCGGTGACCGGCGTGACCGTCGCCGGCGGCACCTGCACCACCACCGTCCCGATCGTCTGCTCGCACGTCGACTTGCCCACGGCCGGCATCACCATCGGCCTGGCGGCGCTCCCGTCCGCGCCGCCGGCCACCTGGACGGTCACCGTCGACGTGGCCGACGGCACCGACCCGGCCACCGCGCTCGGCCACCTGGCCACCGTGGACGCACCGCAGAGCGCGCTCACCGTGGTCTCCGCGGACGGCCCGGCCGACGGCGTCGCCAAGGCCGGCGGCCTCGCCACCGTCGACGTGGTCGTCCGCAACGACGGGCCGTCCGACGCGACCGGCCGCCCGGTGACCGCGACCGCCCCGGCCGGGACCACCTTCGCCGCCAACCCCTGCGCCGCGGTGCCGAGCGTGGTCGTCAGCTGCCCGGTCACCCTCGCCTTCGGGGCCAGCACCACCCTCAGCCTGCCGGTGCTGGTCCCGGCGAGCGCCGACCCGCTGGTCACCCTGGTCGGCGGCTGCGTCGCCGCGGCCGGCACGCCCGGCTGCACGCCGATCCGCGACATCGTCCTCGAGGTGCCGCTCGACCGGCGCGCCACGATCGCCGCCGTCCCGGCCGCGATCACCCCCGGCACCACCGAGAACGTCGAGGTCACCGTGGCCGGGACCAACCTCACCGGGGTGACGCTCGCGGTCCCGCTGCCGCCGGCCGGGTTCACCCTCGGCGCGGTGACCGCCTCCGGCGCCGGCACCTGCACCACCACCGCCACCACGGTGGACTGCACCTGGGCGGCCACCTCCCTCGGCCGGATCACCCTGCCGATCTCCGTACCGGCCGGCGCCGTGCCCGGAACCACCTGGACCGCGACCGGTATCCGGGCCGCCGACAGCACCGGCGACCTGACCGTCAACCGGGCGCTCGCCACCGTCGACCCGGCCCGGATCGCCCTCGGCGCGGTCGTCGCCCCGATCACGCCGATCCTGCCCGGTGGCACCGGGACGGTGACGTTCACGCTGGCCAACACCGGGCCGTCGGACGCCACCGGCGCCCCGGTGGGGGTGATCCTGCCGGCCGGCGTCACCTTCGGCACCCGGCCGGCCGGCTGCTCCACCGGCGTCGCCGGCCGCACCACCTGCCCGGTCACCGTGCCCGACGGCGCGACCGGGGTCGCCGGTCCGATCCTGCCGATCCTGGTCTCCGCCACCGCCGACCCGACCGCCCCGCTCACCGGCGGCTGCGTCGACCTCGACGACGACGGCACCTGCACGGCCACCGACGTTCCGCTCGCCGTACCGATGGAAATGCCGTTCGACCGCCGGGCCGCGGTCCAGACCGCGCCGGTGTTCGCCACCGGCGACGCCACCATCGTGCTGACCTCGGTACCGCCGGTGAACGACATGCGGATGGTGGTGCCGCTGGCCGGCCTGCCGGCCGGGGTCACGGCTGGCCCCGGGCCCGGCTGCACCGCCGACGCCACCGAGATCACCTGCGACGACCTGGACGGCGGCGCGGTGCTCACGGTGCCGGTCACGATGGCGCTGAACGCACCGGCCGGCGGCATCTGGGCACCCCTGATCACGGTGACCGGGCCGGGCGGCGGGAGCATCGCGGTCAGCGGCATCCTGGCCCAGGTCGGCCCGCCGCTGTACGCCCTCGGGGTGACCGTGCCGGTGCCCGCCGCCGGTGACGCCCTGCGCGGCGACACCGTCGACCTGATCGCGATCGTCGCCAACACCGGCGGTGCGGTTCCCGGCCTCGACGTGCCGGTCACCGTGCGGGCGCCCACCGGCACCACCTTCGGCACCCTCGACGCCGGCACCGACGCCGACTGCGACCGCACCTCGGCCACCACCCTGGACTGCGCCGCCGGCGTCGGCACCACCGGCCCGGTCGCCACCTGGACACTTCCGGTGGTCGTCCCGGTCGCGCCCGCCTCCGCGACGATCACCGGCGGCTGCTTCGACCTCGACGGCGACGCCGCCTGCGAGACCCCGATCGCCGACTTCGTGCTCGGTGCCGCGCTGGCCGCCGCGATCACGGTGGCGAGCGTGCAGGACGTGACCGTCACGCCCGGCGGGACCGGCACCGCCACGCTGACCCTGCACGCCACCGGCCCCCGCGACCGGACCACCGTCACGCTGGACACCACCGGCCTGCCGGCCGGGCTGACCGTGTCGGCGGCCGACCTCGGCGGCACGCCGTGCACCGCCTCCTGCCCCTTCGTGGCCGGCACCCTCACGGTGACGCTGGCCGCTGCGCCCGACGCCACCGAGGGCGACACCTGGACCCCGGCGATCACCCTCGACCGGCTCGGCGACAGCGTGCGACTGACCCGGCAGCTCGCCACGGTCGGCGCCCCGGACGCCGTCCTCGCCGTCGACGTGGACCCACCGGCCGACGACACCGTGCGGCCCGGCACGGCCGCCGACGTGCGGGTCACCGTGCGCAACACCGGCATCTCGCTGTCCCGCGGCGTCCCGGTGGAGATCACCGCGCCGGCCGGCACCGCGATCACCGGCACGCCCTGCCCCCGCGACTCGGCCGTCCGGGTCACCTGCGCCGCGGACATCCCGGCCGGCGGCAGCGTGTCGTTCACCGTCCGGCTGACCGTCGGCGCGACCGCGACCCCGGGAGCGCGGATGTCCGGTGGCTGCGTCGATCCGGGAGCCACCGGCTCGTGCGCCGGCACGATCGCGTTCACCCTCGCCACCTCGCTCGCGCAGCGGGCGACGCTGACCCTGGATCCGGCCGACCTGGTACCCGGGGACGCGGCCACGGCGTACCTGACGATGACCGCCGACCGTCCGCTGACCGGCCTGACCGCCGCCATCCCGGTCGCCGCCCTGCCGGCCGGGTTCCAGGTCGTCGGCGCGGCCGGCCCGGCCGGGTCCACCTGCGACCTGACCGGCCCGATCGTCTGCACCGGCGTCGACGCCCCGGCCGGCGCCAGTCACCTGATCACCCTGCGGTTGCGGGCCGGTGCCGCGATGGCCGCCGCCGTCAGCTGGGCGCCCACCGTGACGGTGACCGACCCGGACGGCGACACCACCGGAGTGACCGCGACGCTCGCCCGCACCCTCGCCGCCCGGACCGATGTGCGCTGGAACCTGCCCACGCCGGCCGGCACCGTCGCACCCGGCGGCACCGCGACCCTGACCGCGAGCCTGCACAACGCCGGCATCTCGGACGCGACCGCGGTCGCGGTGCGGCTGACCGCCCCGGCCGGCGCGACCTTCGGCCCCGCCGACCCGCACTGCCTCCCGGTGGGCGGCGCGCAGTTCGACTGCACTCTCGACCTGCCGGCCGGCGGGGCGCCGCTCACCCTGACCATTCCGGTACGGGTGCCGGACGGTGCCGCCGCCGGGAGCACCCTCACCGGCGGCTGCCTCGACCTCGGTGCCGACGCGGTGTGCGACGCGGCCCTGCCCGACCTCCACGTCACTCCGGCATTGCTGCGGGGGATCACCGCCAACACCGCCACCATCACGCCCGGCGAGACCGGCACGGTCACCCTGACCGTCGACACGACCGCGGCCGCGCCGACCGTGACCATCCCGACCAATGCGTTGCCGGCCGGCATGACGGTCACCCCGCCCAGCTCCTGCACGACCGCTAATGCCCTGATCACCTGCGTCGGCACCACGGTCGCCCTCGACGTGGCGGTGGCGGCCGACGCGGCGCTCGCAACCTGGACGCCGGTCGTGACGGTCGCCGACGCCGGGCGGTCGTCGTCCGCCGGCGTGACCGTGGCCAGGGTCGGCGCCGCCCGGATTGCTACCACCGTCGGTGTCGCGGGGCCGGCGGCGGGCACGATCCGGCCGGGCGGCACCGGCACCATCACGGTCACCGTCGCCAACGCCGGGCCGTCCCGGGCGGCGGCCTGGGCGTACACGGTCGTCGCCCCGCTCGGCCTGACGTTCGGGCCGGTCGCCTCCTGCACCCCGCAAGGCGGCGGCACCCGCCTCGACTGCGTGACCGACATCGCCGCCGGCGACCGGGTCCGGATCGCGCCGGCCTTCACCGTCTCGCCGGCCGCCGACCCGGCCACCCCGCTCACCGGCGGCTGCGTGCTGGTCGCCGGCAACTGCACCGCCATCCCGGACATCGCGCTGGCGACCCCGATCGCGATCGCGGTCACCCCCGGCAGCACCCCGCCCGGCGGCACCGCCACCGCTTCGGTGCGGATCACCGGATCCGCCCGCGCCGCCACCCTGGTCGTCCCGCTGGCCGACCTGCCGGCCGGCTTCACCGCCTCCGCCTCCGCCACCGGCTGTGCCGCTACCGCCGCCGAGATTCGGTGCACGGGCCTGGACCTGCCGGCCACCGTCGCGATCACCGCCCGGACCGCGTCCGGCGCCCTCCCCGGCCGGACCTGGTCGGCCGGAGTCACCGTCACCGCCGGGACCGAGACCGCCATCGCGGTCGCCGACCTGATCGCCACCACCGACCGGGTCGCCGCCGTCCGCTACCGATTCTCCGGCCTCGGCGGCACGGTCACCGCCGGCGACGTCACCGAGCTGACCGTCACCGCCACCAACGACGGGCCGTCCGATGCCGTCCGCAACATCGCCCGGCTCACCGCACCGGCCGGGACCCGGTTCGGCGACCTCTCCGGTCGCGCCGCCCAGGACTGCACGGTGGCCGGACCGGCGACCCTGACCTGCACGTACGACCTCGCCCGGGACGCCGACCTGAGCTGGACCGTGCCGCTGACCGTGGCCGCCGACGCGACCGGGCGGCTCGCCGCCGCCTGTGTCCTCGCGGCCGGCACCACCACCTGCGGCACCGACCTCGGCGTCACCCCGTCGATCGCCCGGACCGGCACGCTCACCGTGGCCGGCGCGGTCATCCCGGCCGGCACCACCGGCACCACGGTGATCCGGATGTCGGCGACCGTCGCGCACTCCCCATTGGCACTCACCGTGCCGCTGGACGCGCTTCCCGCCGGGGTCACCGTCACCGCCGCCGACCTCGGCGACACCGCCTGCGCGGTCGGCACCGCGGTCACCTGCACCGATCTCGCGCTGGCCGCCGACACCCCGCGCGAACTGCGCCTGACGGTCGCGGTCGGCACCGGCGTGTCGGCCGGAACGACCTGGCCGGCCACCGGCATCACCCTGGCCAACGGCGACGACAAACTGGTCACGGCCGGTGTGCCGGTGTCCACATCGGCCGGTGCGGTCACCCGCAGCGTCACCGTCGGCACCCCGTCGCTCGTGACCCCCACGGCCGGCCAGACCACCGTGCTGCCGATCAGCATCGCCGGCCGGGGTAGTTACCAGGCCAGCATCGTGCTGCCGGCGAACACCAGGGCCGGCCAACTGCCGGCCGGCTGCCGGGCCGGCCCCACGACCAGCATCGTGATCTGCGCCGTCCAGCTCCCGGCCCGGCTCGACCTGCCGTTGCTGGTCCCGGAGGGCACCGGCCACGGCGTGCAGATCGTCGGCGGCTGCGTCGACGCGGCGCTGGCCGGCGAAACTCCCGACGGCGACTGCGACGACGACGCCGACGTGCCTCTCCCGCCGCTCGTGGTCGGCCGGTACGCGATCAACCTGACCTTCGACCAGGCCGGCGCGGCATCGGTGCTGAGCGGCACGAAGCCGGTGCAGGTCCGCGTCCCCTACCGCAACGAGGGCATCCGGACCGCCGAGAACGTCCGCTTCACCGTGGTCCCGCCGATCGGCGTCACCGTGCGCTCGGCGGCGATCCTGTTCAACCCGGCCGCCGCGATCGCGGCGACGGCGGTGCGCACGGTCGCGGCGTCCTGCACGACCGCCGGTGCGGCGGTGCTCTGCGCGGCCCCCGACGCACCCGCCCTCAAGGGCCACGAGCTGTGGCTGACGCTGGCCACGACCGGCCGGGCCCGCTCCGGCACCCACCTGATGCGGGTAACCATCACCACCAGCAGCGACGACGGCAACGCCACCGACAACACCGTCGAGATCACCCTCCGGCTGGCCGGCACCACCGGCGGCAACCTGGCCATGACCGGCAGCCAGGTCACCGGCCTGGCCGCCCTGGCGTCCGTGCTCCTGGCCGTGGGCTTCGTCCTGGTGGCCGGCAGCCGCCGCCCTACTCGCCGGCCGGTCGCCATGCGTTGACCGGCAGCGCCAGCCGGAAGCAGGCGCCCGCGCCGGGCGACGTCTCCAGTTCGACGTCGCCGCCGTGGGCCCGGGCCAGCGAGCGCGCGATGGCCAGCCCCAGCCCGGCGTTGGCGCCGCCCGAGCGGGTGCGTGCGCGGTCGGCCCGGTAGAACCGGTCGAAGACCCGGCCGGCCTGCTCGGCCGTCATCCCCGGCCCCCGGTCGGCGATCTCCAGCACGGCCCGGCCGTCGGCCGTGCCGACGCCGATGCGTACGGCGGTGCCCGGCGGGGTGTGCGCCACCGCGTTGCCGACCAGGTTCGTGACGACCTGCCGCAACCGGGCCTCGTCGGCGTCGACCGGGGCCGGGCCGGGCGCGCCGGTCCCACCGGGCCCGGTCAGCTCGACCGGCCGGTCCGGGTCGAGGGCGTGCAGGTCCTGCCGGGCATCGGTGGCCAGGGTGCGCAGGTCCATCGGGGCCCGGTCGAGCTGGCTCTCGGGTGCGTCGTCCAGCTCGGCGAGCAGCAGCAGGTCCTCGGTGAGCGAGGTGAGCCGGGTCGCCTCCCGGTCGATCCGGCGCATCGCCTCGTCGAGGTCGGCCGACCCGGCCAGCGCACCCATCCGGTGCAGGTCGGTCGAGCCTTTGATGACGAACAGCGGCGTCCGCAACTCGTGGCTGACGTCCGATACGAACGTGCGCATCCGGGCCTCGGAGGCGGCCCGGTCGGTGAAGGCCCGCTCGAGCTGGCCGAGCATGGTGTTGAGGGAGGTGGCGAGGTGACCGATCTCGGTGCGCGGCGCGGCCAGGCCGGGCACCCGGCTGGTCAGGTCGCCGGCCGCGATCGCCGCCGCGGTGTGTTCGATCCGGCGCAGCGGGCGCAGGCCCCGGCCGAGCGCGAACCAGCCCACCGCGCTCAGCACGACGAGCAGCGCGAGCCCGCTGACCAGGCTGGTGACGCGCAGCTGGGTGACGGTGGCGTCGGCCGTCGTCATCGGTGCCGCCGCGATCACCACCACGAACTCGTTCGTCCGCAGCCGTCCGGCGACCCGCCAGCGTCCCGAGCCGTCGCCGGCCCGCAGGAAGACCGGGGTGCCGTCGGTCGGGACGGTCCGCAACTCGGCGAACGATGGCACGCTCGCCGGGTCCAGGCCGGGTTCGAGAGTGTTCCTGGACGAGGCGCCGTCGGCGGTCATGGCCATCAGGAACGGGACGCCGTTGACGACCGTCGGGCCGAGACGGGTCGCCCTGGGGACCCGATCCTGGGTGAGCACGTCGATGGCGGAGTTCAGCTCGCTGTCCACCCGGTCGAGCTGGTAGTGCTCCAGGCGATCGGAGACGACCGCGCCGACCAGCCCGAGTCCGGTCAGCAACAGCGCCGCGGTGATCAGCAGCAGTCGCACGCGCAGACTCATGTCCTCGGCTCCCGCATCACGTAGCCCACGCCGTGCACGGTGTGGATCAGCTTCGGCTCCTCGACGTCGACCTTGCGGCGCAGGTACGAGATGTAGGTGTCGACGATGCTGGCGTCCCCGCCGAAGTCGTAGTTCCACACCCGGTCGAGGATCTGCGCCTTGGTCACCACCCGCCCGGCGTTCTCCATCAGGTGGCGCAGCAGCCGGAACTCGGTGGCCGAGACGCGCACCGGCCGGCCGTGCCGGGTCACCTGGTGCCCGTCCACATCGAGCGCGAGCGCACCGACGGTCAGCACCCCGGCGTGGTGCCCGGAGGTGCGGCGCAGGATCGCCCGGATCCGGGCGATCAGCTCCTCCAGGTCGAACGGCTTGGTCACATAGTCGTCGGCACCCAGGGACAACCCGGTGATCTTGTCGGCCTGCCGGTCGCGGGCGGTGAGGAACAGCACCGGCGTACGGTGCTCGCGCAGTTGCCGGACCACCTCGAAGCCGTCCATATCGGGCAGCATCACGTCCAGCAGCACCAGGTCGGGCGGGTCCTCGGTGGCCGACGCGATCGCCTCGCCGGCGGTGGCCGCCGAGCTCACCCGGAAACCGGCGAACCGCAGTGTCGCGGCGAGCAGTTCCCGGACGGTGGCCTCGTCGTCCACCACCAGCAGCCGTTCCGCCTCGTCCGGCGCGTTCATGATCCTCCGCCTCGGTAACACGTCACGGCGAATCTCCATCGTTGCCATGCCGCCGATGCTCGCGGAGCGAGCTGTCCGCTTTCGCAGAGCTTCTGGGAGAACTCTGAGAGATCCGCCGGTCCGGCCGCCTCGGCGGCCGGGTTCTCACCGGAAGTTGCCGGGCCCGCCCGCAGCGGGCGCGCGGAGGGCGAGTTGCACCTACCGGGACCGAGTGCCACGGGACCGGGGTGGCGCGTACTCATAAAGGTTTCTAGCGGGTCGTTCCGACTGCCTTGGCCACCCGGCGGGCCTCGATCGCTGCCTGGCGGAGCATGCCGCCGAGGGTGACGTCGTAGCCCATGAAATGCAGGCCGGGGCGGGCCGGGGGACCGCCGTGGATCAGCGGGACGCCGGTCTCGTCGAACAGTGCCGGGTCGTCGAAGAGGTCGCGCAGGCCGGTGCCGTAGCCGGTGGCGGCGACTATCGCGTCCGGCTGCAGGGTGGTGCCGTCGGCCAGCTGTACCGAGGTCGCGGTGAAGCTCTCGACGGCCGCTACCGGGCGGACGCGGCCGGCCAGCACGTCGCGGACGATGCCTACGTCCTGCAGCGGCACGTAACGCTGGGTGCGCAAGCGGGTCTTCAGGCCCTCAGCCGGGCGGGCGATGCCGTACGGGCGCAGGTCCGGCACCTCGAGGCGGGCCATCGTGGCGGCCATCGTGTTGAACGCCTTCTCCGGCAGGCCGCCCAGCAGCAGGCCGTTCATCTGGGCCGGCCAGCCCGCCGTCTCGCGGCGGACGATGTGCGGCGGGGTGCGGATCGCCAGGCTCACCGACGCGGCGCCGCCCTCGGCCAGGTCGGTGGCGATCTCGGCGCCGCTGTTGCCGACCCCGACCACCAGGACATTCTGGCCGCGGAAGGGTTCCGCGTTGCGGTACGACGCCGAGTGGGTCAGCGCGCCGGTCCAGGACTCCTTGCCGGGCCACGGCGGCACCACCGGTGTGTGCAGGTAGCCGGTCGCGACGATCAGGGTGCGGGCCGATTCCTCGGAGCCGTCGCCCAGCTGCAGCGACCAGCCGTCGGCGCCGGGCTTGACCCGCTCCACGGTGGTGCCGGTGCGGACGTCGAGGGCGAAGCGCTCCGCGTAGGACTCCAGGTAGCGCACCAGGTCGTCGCGCCGGACCCACCGGCCGTACTGGCGGGGGATGGGGAAACCCGGCAGGCCGGACAGCTGGCGGATGGTGTGCAGGCGGAGCCGGTCGTATCGGCCGCGCCAGCTGGTGGCCACCCCGGGACCGCGTTCCAGGACGACACTGTGCACGCCGTGAGTCTTGAGCCGGGCCGCCACGGCGAGGCCGGCCGCGCCGGCGCCGAGCACCATCACATCTGCCATGCGGAGAGTGTGCCGGATAAATTCGCATCCGTGGTCGCCGAGTCTGGGGGCAGCGACCACGGATGCAGCCAGTGGTTTGATGCAGGGCAGGTCGCCCGTCGCTCAAGGTTTCACCCTCGCGTCCCGATTCCCCCGTTACGCTGCGCCAACCGGGCGAGGGCGACCTGTTCCCTGCAACGAGATCAATAGTCGTCGACGTACCTTGCGGGAAGCATGCAAGACTTGGCGCGCACCTTGTGGATATCTTGAATGTCCTGGTGAGCATGTCCAGTCTGGGAGTGTGCGGAGGTCAGTTGACGGCTCAGTTCGGGGTGCTCGGCTCGGTGGAGGCCCAGGTCGCCGGCCATCCGGTCGCCCTCGGGCATGCCCGGCAGCGCAGCGTGCTCGCGGTGCTGCTGGTCGAAGCCGGGCGTCCGGTCACGGTCGATCAGCTGATCGACCGGGTCTGGGGTGACGACGCTCCGCAGCGGGCCGACGGCGCGCTCTACAGCTACCTTTCCCGGCTGCGGCGGGCCGTCGCCGACGCCGCCGAGGTGGGCATCGAGCGCCGGCCCGGCGGCTACGTCCTGACCGCCGACCCGCAGACGGTGGATCTGCACGCGTTCCGCCGGCTCATCACCCAGGCCCGGTCGGCCGAGTCCGACCGGTCCGCCGCCGAACTGCTCACCCAGGCGCTCGGCCTGTGGCGCGGGGAGCCGTTCGCCGGTCTGGACACCCCGTGGCTCGACTCGATGCGGCAGTCGCTGCTGGGCGAGCGGTTCGCCGCCGTGCTGGACCACCACGACGTGCTGCTGCGGCTCGGCCGGCACGCCGAGGTGCTGCCGTCGCTGTCCGCCGCGGTGGCCGAGCACCCGCTCGACGAACGGCTGACCGAGCAGCTGATGCTCGCCCTGTACCGGTGCGGCCGGCAGGCCGACGCCGACGAGCAGTACCGGCGGATCCGCCACCTGCTCGCCGACGAACTCGGCAGCGACCCGGGGGCCGGGCTGCGCCGGCTGCACGAGCGCATCCTCGCCGCCGACCCCACCCTCACCGTCACGGCCAAGGCGGCCGCCGCCGCGCCGCCGGCCCGGCCGAACGTGCCGTCCCAGCTGCCGGCCGACGTGCGTGCGTTCACCGGGCGGGACCGGGAACTGGCCGCCCTGGACCGGTCGCTGGCGCCGCCGGACGGCGACGAGCCGCCGCTGACCGTCGTGCTGCTGTCCGGTACGGCCGGGGTGGGCAAGTCCGCCCTCGCCGTCCGGTGGGCGCACCGGGTGCGGGAGGCCTTTCCGGACGGTCAGCTCTACGTGAACCTGCGCGGCTACGACACCGAGCAGCCGGTGGCGGTCGGCGACGCGCTGGCCGGCTTCCTGACCGCGCTCGGCGTGGCCGGGCCGGAGATCCCGCCGGGCGTCGAGGAACGCGCCGGCCGGTACCGGTCCGAGCTGACCGGGCGCCGGATGCTGGTGCTGCTGGACAACGCGTCCTCGGTGGAGCAGGTCCGCCCGCTGCTGCCCGGCACCGGCTCCTGCCTGGTGCTGATCACCAGCCGGGACTCGCTGCCCGGCATGGTGGCGATCCACGGCGCCGAACGGATCAACCTGGATCTGCTGCCCCTGCCGGACGCGGTGGTGCTGCTGCGCCGCCTGATCGGCGCCCGGGTCGACCGCGAGACGTCGGTGGCCGAAGACCTGGCCGCGGCCTGTGCCCGGTTGCCGCTGGCCCTGCGGATCGCCGCCGAGCTGGCCGCCGCGCGCACCGATGTCTCGCTCGCCGAACTGGTCGACGAGCTGGGCGATCACCGGATGCGGCTGGATCTGCTCGACGCCGGCGACCCGCGGGCCGAGGTCCGCGCGGTGTTCTCCTGGTCGTACCAAAACCTGCCGGCCGACGCGGCCCGGATGTTCCGGCTGCTCGGCCTTCATCCGGGCGACAGCGTGCACGTCGACGCGGTCGCGGCGCTGTCCGGCACCGACACCGGCGAGGCCCGGCGGCTGCTCGGCGTGCTGGTCCGGGCCAGCCTGGTGCACGCCGGCCGGGGCGGCCGGTACGGCATGCACGACCTGCTGCGGGCGTACGCCGCCGAGCTCGCCGCCGCGCAGGACCCGGCCCCGGCGCGGACGGCCGCGCTGACCAGCCTGTTCGACCACTACCTGGCCGGTTCGGTCGCGGCGATGGCGACGCTGTACCCGGAGGGCGCGGTCGTCGCCGGCGACCCGGACGCGGCCCGGGCCTGGATCGAGGCGGAACGGCCCAACCTGGCCGCCTCCTGCACGTACGCCGCCGCGCACGGTTTTTATAGGTTTGCCGTCGCGCTGGCCGGCACCCTGTTCCGCTACCTCGACGCCGGCGGCCCGGTGGCCGAGGCGGCCACCGTCACCGCCTCCGCGGTGTCGTCGGCCCGGGCCCTCGGCGACCGGGAGGCGCAGGCCCGCGCACTGTCCGATCTGGGCCGGTTGCACCGGCGGCAGGGCCGCCTCGACGAGGCCGCCGAGACCTACCAACAGGCCCTCATGCTGTACGCCGACCTCGGCGAACACGCGGCCGAGGCGGTGGCGTTGCGCAACCTGGGCAGCGTGCACTGGCGGCTGGGCGACTACCGGCAGGCCGCCGATCACTACCGGCGGGCCTCGGCGCACTACGAGCGGCTGGGCGACATCGCCGGGCAGGCCGACGCGTCGGTGCAGCTCGGCCGGGTCGACGCCCGGCTCGGCGACGAGGCGCAGGCGGTGACCCGGCTGCGGGGTGCCCTGGAGCTGGTCACCAAGCTCGGCGACTGGTACAGCGAGGCCTACGTGCTGTCGCTCCTGGCCCGGCTCTCGCACCAGCCGGGCGACCTCGAACAGGCCGGCGTCCACCTGGAGCGCAGCCTGGCCGCGATCCGGCTGGCCGGCGACCGGACGGCCGAGGCGTACGCGCTGACCGACCTCGCCGCGGTGTACGCGCACGGTGGCCGACTCACCGAGGCGGCCGGTCACCTGGGCCGCGCCCTGCTGCTGCACCGGCGGATCGGGGACCGGGCCAGCGAGGCCGAGGCCGTCAACGACCTCGGTCAGGTGCTGCGGGCCGCGGGCGACGCGACCGAGGCCCGCGCCCAGCACGAGCAGGCGCTGATCCTGGCCCGGGAGATCGGCGACCGGTACGAGCAGGCCCGCGCCCACGACGGCATCGCCGCCACGCTCGACGGCGCGGACGGCGGGCCGCACCGGGAGCTGGCCGCGGGCCTCTTCGCCGAGCTGGCCGTCCCGGCCGCGCCGGGCCTGGCAGCGCCCGCCGCGCCCAGCCGTTGATCAGGTCCGGAGTACGCCGGCCACCCACAGCACGGTGACCGGGCGGCCGAGGGCCCGGGCGTACGCGACGATGTCGGCGGTTCCGCCCAGTCCACGGGCCGGCCGGCCGTCCCACACCGCGAAAAGGTGGTCGCACCGGTCCACCAGGGCCTGGCCGGCGGCGAGGAAGGCCTGATCACTCGCCTCCGGAAAAGGCATCGTGATCACCTTGGCGGCCGCCCGCCGCAGATCGTCGAACCGGGTCGAGCCGGTGTAGCCCTGGTATGGCAGAACCGCCTCCAGAGTTCCGCCGGCCGCCAGGACGTGTGACGCGAACAGTTGATCGGCCCCATCGGCGAGGTTCGACACCCCGTGCGGATGCGAACCCACCGGTAACACGCTGCGCCAATGCCGCATCGCGACGTCGACGATGCTGGGCGGGAGGATCTGATGGCCAGTGACACCGAACCGCACATCGACCTCCGTACCGGGCCTGTCAACTGGGTAACGAACCAAGACGATACGATCTCTCGCCTTTTCTCGTGGGGCGCAGGCATGCACAATCTGACGTCGCGGGACGTGCCGACTGCCGGGGGACATGCCATGAACTTCGATGGGTTCATTTCGTACAGCCATGCTGCCGACGGGCGGCTCGCGCCGGCCGTGCAGCGTGGTCTGCACCGGCTCGCGAAGCCGTGGCACCGCCGGCGCGCCCTGTGGATCTTCCGGGACCAGACCGGCCTGGCGGTGACCCCGGGGCTGTGGTCCTCGATCCAGACCGCGATGGACGGCTCGGAGTACTTCGTGCTGCTCGCCTCGCCCGAGGCGGCCGAGTCACCGTGGGTGAACCGGGAGATCGAGCACTGGATCGCCACGAAGTCGGCGAACCGGATCCTGCCGGTGGTGACCGACGGCGAGTGGGCCTGGGACGAGGCCCGCGGCGACTTCACCGAGGACTCGACGGCGGTGCCGGCCGCGCTGCGCGGGGTGTTCCCGGAGGAGCCGTTCTTCCTCGACCTGCGCTGGGCCCGCGGCAGCGAGCATCTGAGCCTGCACCACTCCCGGTTCCGGGACGCGATCGCCCAGCTGGCCGCCCCGATGCACGGGATGAGCAAGGACGACCTCGAGGGTGAGGACGTCCGGCAGCACCGCCGGGCCAAGCGGCTGCGCTCCGGCGCGGTGGTGACCCTGGTGGTCCTGGCCCTGCTGGCGTCGTTCACCGGGATGTCGGCGGTGCGCAACGCCGAACGGGCCCGGGCTGCGGCGGCCGAGGCGCTGCGCCAGAAGGCGGTGGCCGACACCCAGCGGGACAGCGCCGAACGGTCCGCCGAGGAGGCGCGCCGGCAGCAGGATCTGGCCGACCAGCAGCAGGCCCGGGCGACCCTGGCCCAGGCTCGGGCCGATCAGGCCAAGACCGCCGCCGAGCAGGCCGAGCAGCAGGCCCAGGAGCAGCAGCGACTCGCCGCCAAGGCGGCCGCCGAGGCGAAGCGCCAGCGGCGGCTCGCCGATCAGGCGACGGCCCGCAAGCAGGAACAGCAGCGCCTCGCCAAGGAGGCGGCCGACCGCGCCGAGAAGATGCAGCAGGAGGCCGAGCGGCAGGAGCAGATCGCGGCCGAGCAGCGCCGGCTGGCCGACGAGGCGGCCGCCGAGGCCGCGAAGCAGCAGGCCAAGGCCGACCAGCAGCAGCGCATCGCGGTCAGCCGGCGGCTGATGACCCAGGCCACCGCGGCGCTCGCCGACACCCCGCAGATCGCTCTGCAGCTGGGCGCGGCGGCCCAGGCCATCAACAACGACGCGACCACCCGCCGGCAGCTCACCGGGGTGGTCTCCGCGACCAGTTACGCCGGCGCGATCGACAGCGTGCTCGAGGCCACCAACACCCGGGACGGCGTGCTGGCGGCGATCGGCAGCGACCTCAGCGTCGCGCTGTGGAACGTGGCCGACCCGCGCACGCCGGTCCGGCTGGCCGTGCTCCCGCAGAAGGCCGTCGCCACCGGCATCTCCCACCTGGGCAGTTCGCTGGCGTTCAGCCCGGACGGGCGGACGCTGGCCTACGTGAACGCGCAGGGCGCGGCGGTGCTGTGGGACGTCGCGGACCGGACCCGGCCGGCCCTGATCGCCACCCTGCCCAGCGACGGCATCATCAATGCGGTTGCGTTCAGCGGGAACGGGAACACCTTCGTCACCGGTGACGCGTCGTCGGTGTCGATCTTGTACGACACCACCGACCGCTTGCACCCGGCCCAGCTCTCCCGGCTCCCGGGTTACACCAACTACTCGGTGAACCGGTTCGCCTTCAGCCCGGACGGAAGCGTCCTGGTGGTGGACTCGGGGCGGTTCGTCCCGGTCTACGACCTGACCGACCGGCGTAACCCGGCGGCGATGCGACTCATCCTCAGCATCGGTGGCATCCCGATGACGTTCAGCCCGGACGGGCAGACCCTGGCCGCGGGAGAGGCCGACGGCTCGATGGGCTTCTACGACATGGACGGCCGGTACCCCGGTGAGGCCATTCCGCCCACGTCGACGCCGACGCCGAACGACCCGGTGCCCCCGGGCCACCCGCCGATCCCGGTCGCGACCACCGCCGCGCTGGCGGCCAAGGCTCTGGACGACGAGCCCGCGCTGACTCCGCCGCCGATGCCGACCTTCTCCGACGATGACGACGACGAGGACATTCCCGACGAAGGTCACACCTTCAGCCCGCCGCCGACCATGCCGGACCTGCCCGACGAGGACCTGCCGTACTGGGCGATCGAGGGCCTGACCAGCCGGGTCCGGGCGATCGCCTACAGCCCGGACGGGACCCTGGTGGCCGGCGCCGACCAGAACGGCACGGTGATGGTCTGGGACCAGACGGCGACGGCGAGCCCCGATCCGGTCGTCACCCTGAAGACCCGCGGTGCGGTCAACACGCTGTCCTTCCTGAACTCCAACAAGCTGGTCACCACCGACCTCTCGGCCACGGCGACCATCTGGAACCTGACCCCGCCCGGTGCCGGGACCAGCCTGGCCACGGTCGGCCTGTCCGGTGGAACCTCCGAGACCACGGTCTTCTCCCAGGACGGCAACTCGCTGCTCGCCGCCACCTCGGACGGAACGGCCCGCAGCTGGAACGTCCGGGATCCCAGCCGTCCGCTCCGCGGCGCCGACCTGGACCTGGGCCACGGTGTCCTGGAGGCGGTGGCGATCAGCCCGGACCACCGCACCGTGGCGACCGCCGTCCGGAACCGGGGGATGGTGACGCTGGCCGACATCGCGCAGTCGGCCCAGCCGATGAACTTCGACCTGCAGCCGGCGGCGCGGGCGCTGGCGTTCAGCCCGGACGGGCGCACCCTGGCCGTCGTCACCGACACCGGGCTGCGGCTGTGGGACGTGACCAACCGGGCCAAGCCGGTCTTTCTCGGCAAGCTGGCCGGGAGCTACAGCGGCGCGGTGGCCTTCAGCCCCGACAGCCGCACCATCGCCACCGGCGGGTACAACGATCCCACGGTCCGGCTGTGGACCCTGGCCAACCGGACCGCCCCGGCCGAGCTCGCGATCCTGACCGGGCACAGCGACGACGTGGGCGCCCTGGCCTTCAGCCCGGACGGGCGCACCCTGGCCAGCGGAAGCGACGACAAGACCACGATGCTGTGGGACGTCAAGAACCCGGCCCGGCCGGTCCGGATCGCCGCCATCGGCGGGCACACCGCCAAGTTGAGCTCGGTGGCCTTCAGCGCCGACAGCCGCACCCTGGCCACCGGTGGGTTGGACTACGCGACGCAGCTGTGGGACGTCAGCAGCCCGTCCGAGCCGATCCGGCTGGTCCGGATGCGCACCACCCTCGGCGAGGCGGTGACGTCGGCGGCGTTCCGGCCGGACGGGCGCACGATCGCGGTCACCACGGTGATCGGCTACGGCGTCCCGTCCGTGACACTGTGGAGTTACAGCCAGCTCAACAGCCTGCGCAACGACCCGGCCAAGTACGCCTGCGCGATCACCGGCCGGGGCCTCGACGCCGAGGAGTGGGCCCGGTTCATCCCGGAACTCAAGTACCGCCGCACCTGCTGACCCAACCCGGGTTCAGCCGGCCATCCGCCGGCTGAACTCGGTGCGGCCGGCCTGCACGATGTCGTCGAACTGGCGCGCCTCGTCCTCGGTCAGCACCCGCTGAAGCTCGAAGTCGATGGTGAAATCGCCGCCCCCGATGCGGACGTCGAACCGCTCGAGCAGGCCGTCGGGCATCTGGGCCAGCACGAAGTCGCGGTACCCCTGCTCGACCTCGGCCCGTAGCCGGGCACAGTCGCACTCCTGCTCGTCGAGCAGGGCGACCAGGTGGGCGCGAGCCGCTCCGGCGGCGTCGTCGCGGGGCGGCAGGACCGACAGGCACTCCTCGAGGGCCGCGCGGGCCTCGGCCGGCCGGCCCAGATGCTGCAGGCAGATGCCGTAGACGGCGGCGATGTGCCCGAGCGCCTCCGGGTCGTCGCCGACCCGCGCGGCGTCGGCCGCCGCACCGAGCCGCTCGGCGGCCTCGGCGGGCCGGTCGAGGGCCTGCAGGGCCAGACCCCAGTCGAACAGCGCCTGGCTGACCAGGTCGGCCCGGCCGATCCGGGTGGCCCGGGCGGCGGCATCCTCGTACCGCAGGAGGCTCTTCTCGGTGTCGCCGGCCGCGCCCAGGGCCTCGGCGATGGCGAGCGCGGCGGCCAGGCCCTCCTCGGCCCGGTCCTGGCGGTCGTAGGCGGCCAGGATCCGCCGCAGGGCGGCGATCCGGCCGTTGTGGTCGCCCCGGTCGACAGCCTGCACGGCCATCGCGGTGTACGCCTCGATGGTGGCCGCGTGGTCCGGGCCGAGCCGCTCGCGCAGGGCGTTGGCCAGGTGCGCGACCAGCAGATAGCCGGCCTCCGGGTCGAGACCCTGCCGGGCCCGGGTCGCGGCGATCGTGGCGACCTGCTCCACGACGTGCTCGGGCAGCTCCTTGAGCCCGTCGAACAGCGGCCCCTCCACCTTTGCGGCCTGGCGGATGACCCCGCGCAGCGCGACCGAGCCGGCGATCCGCTGGTGGCCGGCGGCCAGGAAGATCGGCAGCGCCTCGTCGATCGCCGCCTGCGCGCCCGCGAGGTCGCCGAGCCGCAGCAGGATGTCGGCGACCGGTTCCAGACCGGCCGCGTAACCCACGTGGTCGGCGCCGTAGTGCTCCAGCCGGCCGGCCCGCGACTCCCACAGCACCCGGGCGGCCTCGTCGAGCCGGTCGGTCAGCGCCAGCGCGATCCCGAGGTTGAGCTGGTAACCGAGCCAGCCCGCCCGGTCGTCGCCGGGCGGCACCGACGCCGCGGCCCGGAAGCACTCGGCCGCCCAGGCCGGCTGCTGGGCCCGCAGCAGCAGGTTGCCCATGTCCGACTGGGCGGACGCCCAGGCGGCGCTGTGCTCACCGTGCTGCTCGGCGGCCCGTCGCACGGCCCGCTTCATCAGCTCCTCGGCGTTCACCACCCGGCCGTCCCGCAACAGCGCCAGGGCCTCGTCGAGCGGGCTGGCGGAGGCGGGAGAAGCGTTCATGGCCGCGGAGTGTAGCCGCAGTCGTGATGACGACACATCAGCCGCCGGTCGCCGTGATACGGCAAGGATGGCAGCGAATGCGAAGGAGCACCGCATGACCGTGCATCTCCGGGGGCAGTCCGCGGTCGCCGAGCGGGCGGGTAACGGCCCGCTGGACCATCTGCGGACGCTGGTTCGCGCGCTTCCGGTGCCTACCGCGCCGATGACGTTTCCCAGCCGGGAGGCGGCGCTCGGGCTGGCCCTGATGGACCTGTCGTTCCGGCTCGACCATCTGCCGCGGCTGTCCGAGCATCTGACTCTGATGGATCGCGGGCACATGAGCCGGGTGATCAGCGTCGACGTCGACCTCGACCTGATCTCCGGGCGGCTGCGGGACACGCTGATGGTGCCGGGGGACGCGGCGCTGTGGGTGCCGGTGTCCCGGTACAGCCGGCGGGACCTGGCGCCGGCGGTCATCCGGGACTCCAACGGTGAGGTGGTGCCGCGGCTCTCGCACCGGGACGCCAACCGGGTCACCGCCGCCGCCTTCGTGAAGTTGCTCTTCATGCTGATCAGCGCGCACGACGACGTCTCCGACCAGGCCGGCCCGATCCACCAGCTGCGGCACACCCATCAGCGGTCGCGGTGGCTGATCGAGGCCGCGATCACCGAGCTGGTCATGGTCGGGTCGCCGGTCGGGCCGCGGATGCACACGCCACTCGACCACGCCGACCTGCCGGGCACCTCCCACCCCGTACGGGATCTGGCGCTTCTTGGTCTTGATGCTCTTTTTCCGGATGCCGGCGGAGACCGGTTGCTGATTCCGTTCGCCCGGCTGCTGCAGCTGGCCACCCGGCAGTACATCCTGGTTGCGCAGCTCGGCCTGGACCGGCCGCGCCGGTTTCTGAGCTGGGAGGCGCCGCTGCTGCCGGCCCAGCACCGGCCGGCGCCGCTGCAGACCCTCGCGAAGAACGTGCTGCCGGTCAACCGCGAGTTCGTGGTGGAGTACGAAACCGAGATCCCGCGCTCGGTCAAGGCGTACCACCTGACGCTGGAGGTCCGGCAGGAGATCAGCGTCCGGCGGTTCCTGATGGCCAGCGACGTCGACGAGGAGTTCGTCGAGGTCCTCGCCCAGGACCTGGAGTCGGTGGCCCGGCGCGCGGAACGGCTGGGCGACCACCACAAGCTGCTCGAGCTGGAGATGCAGGGCATCGCGTCGCGGCTGGCCGAGCTGGGCCGGCGGCGGCTGGTCGACCTGGCCAGTTACGAGGCCTACCTGGCCCGCCTGCCGATTCCGGTCGGCCCCGGCTCGGTGCCCCCGCCGCCCCGGCTGACCGCCGACCAGGTCATCGCGGCGCTGTCCGCCGGGGACTGCTCGCTCGACGTGCTCGCCGCGTTCTGCGCGCACTACGCCGCCGACCGGATGCAGCACCTGGCCCGCAGCGGGCTGGCCGGGCCGGCCCTGCTGAACATCGCGGCCGGGCTGCGTGCCGCGCAGGTGGGCCGGGACGTCACCACCGACAACGACCCCCGGGAACACGGCGCCCACGCCCATTGGCGCCGGCCCTCGGTCGAGCTCAGCCCGCAGTCCACCGAACCGGTCCGGGTCTTCGCCTTCATGGCTCTCGCCGACGAGGCGCCGGCCCTGATCGAGAACATCACCCGGATGGTGGCCGGCCTGGCCCTGGTGGTGCTGGCGATCGGGACGCTGCTGTCCGGCGGGGTCGCCTGGCTGTACTCGTCGGCGGTGTCCGCGAACTTCGTGCCGGCCCAGGCCGACGCCGTCGTCGCGGTGCTCCTGCTCGTGCCCGGCCTGCTGCTGGCCCGGCTCGACCTGCCCAGCACCAAATCGGTACTGGGTCAGCTGCACAAGTTCCAGCGGATGCTGGCCGCCGCCTCGGTCGCGGTGACCACCGCCCTGGCCATCGCCGTCGGCACGGTGCAGTCGGACCGCGAGATGACCAGGCTGTTCCAGGTCGCGCTGGCGGCCCTGATCGTCATCCTGGTCTGCTGCCTGTGCGAGTTCTACGCCCGGCGGATCCACCGCAGCAGCTCGGTGCCGCGGTCGACCCGGGTGCCCCGCTGGCTCCGCGACGCGCGCCGGGCCGGCCAGCGCCCGGTCGAGCCGGACGACTTCTTCGACGCACGTGGCGAGGTGTGAGGTGACCCTGCCCGCGAACTCCACCAAGTCGTCGGAGCTGGCCCGGATAGCGGCCGAAGCGGCCGGTAACTACTCGTCCTCGGCGCAGTTCACCCTGACCCACGGGTACGGCTCGCTGCCGATCTCGGTCATCAGCGCCGACCCGGACAAGGAGGACCCGAGCGACTGGCCGACCGACTTCTGCCACTTCTCGGCGGCCGGGCTGTCGGTGTCGACGTCCACCTGGCCGTCGGTGAACTCGGCGTTCAGCGGCCGGGTGCAGATCGACCCGGTGGAGCACGCCGGGCCGCAGGACACGTACTCGTACTCCGGGCATGCCGTGCCGAACCCCGGCTTCCTCAACCAGTCCACCCGCAAGGTCGAGGTCCTGATCACCCTGGGCAACACCCACTGGTCGCCGACCTACCGGGAGGCGCTGATGCAGGCGCTGATCATCGAGAAGCTCACCGCCCTGGCCGCCGAGCGGGACGCGCCGGTGCTGCACCTGCACACGCCGGTCGCCCCGGTCCCGCTGAGCTACAAGGCCGAGCGCGGCGACGGGTCCAACGAACGGCTGCGCGACGCGATCGGACCCTGCCTGCGGTTCTCCATCGGGGTCGACCCCAAGATGTCCGATGCCCGGCTGGACTTCGAGACGGAGCTGGCCGCGCTGGCCGAGGAATACGGCTTCGGCCTCAAACTCGACGATCAACGGCTCAATCGGGTACGCGGTGACTGGTTCACCATTCGCGGGTTCGATCGGGAGCGCTACCGGCAGGCCCGCAACCGGTTGTTCCCGGAGGCGTCCGCGGTCACCCCGCGCCGGGCGGTCATCGCGAGCGTCATCGGCCCGTCCCGCACCGGGACGACCGCGGCGGCGGTGGCCGCGTTGCGGGAACGGGGCGTCGGGGTGCTGGCCGCCTCGATCTCCAGCATGCGCCGCACCACGTTCATCAACCTGGTGCTGCCGGTCGCCGCCGACGCTCCGGCGGAGTCCCAGCAGTGGACCGGCGGCTGGCTCGACGCGCTGTCGAGACTGAGTCCGGGCCGCGGCGACGAGCCCGGCGACAGCCCGATCGACGACTGGAAGGTGGCGCTGAGCCCGGCCATGCGCTGCAGCTACCCACCGTCGAGCCAGCAGACCGGGGCCACCACGACCGGCCGGGTGCCGTACCCGATCTGGCTGTGGTGGCAGCTTCCGCACCGCACCGTCGACACCCCGGCGCTGCTGGCCGAGGTGCAGGCCGCGCTGCAACCGCACACCCGCCGGTGCGACATCGCCTACGCCCAGTCGCGGCTGTGCCGGGGTGACGTGGTGCGCGGCCGGGCCAAGCTGATCGTGATGCTCTCCCAGGAACACCGCGACCACGAGACCGTGCAGCGCCTGCTGGCCGACGCCACCGAGGCGGCCCAGCTGCGCATCCGGGAGTGGCTGCCGGCGCTCGGCCGGGTCGATCCGAGCAAGGTGCGGCTGCGGCTGTCACCCCGGGAGCGCTGGCTGACATACGCCGAGATCTCCGCCTAAGTAGGCCGGGCCAGATGGGCGGAGAGCCAGTCGAAGGACGGGGGCTCCATCCGGGTCCAGACCGCGTCGCTGTGACCGCCGTGGGCCACCACCGCGGTGGTCACCGTCAGCGGTGCGTGCGCCAGGGCGGCCAGGTGCCGGGAGTCGCGGGCCGAGTGCCGGTCGTCGCCGGCCCAGCCCAGCCACAGGGCGATCGGCGGCTGGGGCAGGTGACGCAGCCGCCAGCCGGGGTTGTTCAGGGTCTTCTCCGAGCCGTCGCCGATGGTGATGCCGGGGGAGGCGTAACCGGCCAGCGAGGCCGCCGCCGCGTACTCGCCGGGGTGCCGCAGCGCCAGGTTGGTCGCGCAGAACGCGCCGGCCGAGTAGCCGGTCAGGCCCCAGCCGGCCCGGTCGGTGCGGACCCGGTAGTGGGCGCGGGCGAAGGCCGGCACGTCAACGGTCAGGTACGTCTCGGCCTGCGGGCCGTCGCGCAGGTTGGTGCATTCGGTGTCGAGCAGCCGTTTCGGGGTCTGCCACGGGAACAGCACGACGGTGGGGGCCATCCGGCCGGCCGCGATCTCGGTGTCCAGGTAGCTCTGCACGTGCAGCCGGCGCAGCCAGGTCTGCGGCGAGCCGGGGTAACCGTGCAGGGCCTCGATCACCGGGAACCGGCCGTGCCCGGTGCGGTAGGCGGCCGGTAGGTAGACGTACATCGGAAGGGTGAGACGGCCCGGCACCGAGACGGTGAGCAGGAGGCTGCCGGAGCTGGCGGCGGCGGGCGTGCCGCCGCCGGTCGGATAGGCCTGGACCAGCTCGTTGACCTGCACCGTGGCGGTGCCGACGACGCTGAGCGCGGCGGCCAGGATCAGTGCCGAGCGGCCGATCGGGCGCAGTCGGCCCCAGAGGGCGGCGAGCAGCACGGCGGTGGCGACCACCGTGGCCAGAGCCAGACCGATGATCATCGCGTCGGCAGCCGGAGTGGGGCGGCCAGGGCCGGCGGCAGGTCGGCGGGGGAGCGGTCGCGGACGCCGATGCCGGCGGCGACGAACGCGTCGCCGAGCCGGCCGCCGCCGACCAGGTCCCAGCCGGTGGCGGTGACCCGCAGGTCCTTCCGGAGAGCGGCGGGCAGGCCGGACAGTTCGGTGCGAGCGGTGGGCGCGACGGTCACGGTCACCGCCGACGGGGTGCGCGGAACCGCCGCCCCGAACGACAGCACGACCGGGAACTCGACCCCGGGCCGGGCGCGGTAGTCGGCCGGGAGGACGACAAGTGGCGCCGCGGCCAGGTGCCACCGGGCGAGCTCGGCGGGCCGCCACCGAAACGACGTGGCGGTCAGTTCGTCCAACCGGCCGGCCGCGACCGGTGCGGCCACCGCGACCGTGCCGGTCTCGCCGCGCAAGGCCGCCCAGGACGGATAGAACTGCTCGTGCCGGTTGACCACCAGCCCGACCGCGACCACCAGGGACGCCTCCAGCAGCAGCACCCCGGCGACCCGGGCCGCGATCCAGGCGCGCGACCACCGCCACACCGTGACCGCACCGATCGCGGCGAAGGTGGCCGTCGCCAGCAGGATCAGCGGAAGGCCGGTGAGCCTCATGCCGGCACCACAGCGGGTCGGCGCAGGCCCGGCAGTCGAGGCTCGGGCAGGAAGGCCTCGGCGGTCAGCGCCGCGACCGCGATCCGCGGCAGGTCGCGGGCGGTCGGGAAGCACAGGTAGCGCGGTTCCCAGGCCGGCTGGTACTTCGCGTTCGACCGGTACAGCGACTCGATCTGCCACAGCCGCGATGCGACCTTCAGCAGCCGGTGCCAGAGCCGCAGGACCGGTCCGGCGCCGAGTTCCTCGGCCCGGGCGAAGACCGACCGCAAAACCGCGAAATTCAACGACACCCGGCGTACGCCGAGGGAAGCCGCCTCTTCGAGAGCCGTGGCGATCATCAGCTCGGTGAGACCGTTGTCGGCGGTGCGGTCGCCACGCATCAGATCGAGCGACAGCCCGTCGGCACCCCACGGCACGAACTGCAGCACCCCGCGCAGCGCCGCGTGCTCGTCGCGGCAGAGCACGAGCAGGCAGTCCGCGTCGCCCGGGTCGCCGAGCCGGGACAGCGCCATCGAGAAGCCGCGCTCGACCGGCCCGTCCCGGAACAGGTCGGCGGCCGCGATCGCCCCGGCCAGTTCACCCGGGCTGAGGTCGCGCTGCCGGGCGACGCGACACGTGTACCCGGCCCGCCGCATCCGGTTGACCGCCTGCCGCACCCCGCGCATCGGCCGGCCGTTCAGCGCGAACCCGCCGGTGTCCACGATTGCTTCGTCGCCGAGTTCAACAACATCCAAACCCATCTTCCGGTACGCCCTACCGGCCCGGTTTCCACAGCCCAGCACCGCCGGAGTCCACCCGTGCCGCTCGGCGTCGGCCAGCCAGGCGCCGATCGCGTCGGGCCAGGCCGACTCCGGCCCGATCGGGTCACCGGCCGCCAGGCTCACCCCGTTGACCACCCGGTAGGCGACCACGGCGGCCCGGTTCGGCGCCCAGCACAGCGCCTTGTCGGCCCGCAGCGCGAAATAGCCGAGCGAGTCGGCCCCGCCGTACCGGGCGAGGAGCTCCCGCAGGCGCACCTCACCGTCGCCGTCGCGCTGCGGCCGATGCGCACCCGGCCGCAGCAGGATCACCAGCGCCACCCCGACCGCGAGCAGCCCGCACGCCCCGGTGGTCCAGGCGACGGCGTCGGCGCCGAAGCGGTAGCGGAACTCGACCGGCCCGTCCAGGCCGACCAGGCCGAGCGCCGCCTCCCGGGCCCAGTCGGCCACGCCCGGCGCGCCGACCAGCCGGTTGGCCCGGATCGCCACCTCCAGGAAGCCGAGCAGGAAGCCGGCCCCGGCGAACCCGAGCAGGGCGGTGAGGGCCCGCCAGCGGTTCTCCGGGTCGGCGACCGCGGTGAACCGGTCCCGGGTGGCCAGTAGCATGACCAGCAGGATCGCGGTTATTCCGGCGGCGCCGTAGTCGAGGCCCTTGACCAGGTGCAACGCGATAGAGAGGGCGGCCAGGGCGACGGTCACCTGCCAGGCCCGGCGCTTGCCCCGGCGCAGGCCGGCGCCCAGGTAGATCAGCAGGAGCCCGACCACCACGGTGCCGGCCCGGGCCGAGAGCACCCCGGCAGCCGGGACGAACTCCATCAGGGTGGCCATCCGGCCGTGCCGGGGCGGCGCGATCGCGGTGACGACGTCGAACAGGCCGGCCAGCTGGACCAGGCGGGCGATCGTCCGGCGGGAGAGCGGCGGACGAGCGGACCGGGAGTGCATCATGGGGCCATCTTCTGTGCGCCGGCTTTGAACAACCGGACAACTTGCTGCTGACTTCCTGTGGCCTTCTGAATACTTCGACAGGCTTGAATGTTACGAAACGCGTCCGTAACATCCGGCAGATGTCGCACAGGTTCAGCGTTCTCCTCGCCGGTGCCGCCCTGACCCTGGCCGGTGTCGCCGCCGCGACGCCGGCCACGGCCGCCCCGTCGCTCGACCCGACGCCCGCGCCGACGCTGACCTGCCCGCCGGCGCTGCCGATCAGCGGCCGGGCGACCGCGGTGACCACCACCAGCGTGACGATCAGTTACTCGATGATCCTCACTCCGCCCTGCGGCTACAACCCGCCGGTCACCGTCACTCTGTTCGCCAGCCAAGCGGACGCCCAGCAGTGGCTGAATCCGGTGGCCGAGGCGGTGTCCGGGCCGGAACGTAACGGGCAGGTGACCCTGGACGGGCTGGCCCCCGGCACCGAGTACTGGCTGCGGTTCAGTGCCGACGGCAAGCACGATCCCTACCTGTTCCCGTCGGTGCGGACCGCGGCGGTGCCGGTCTGCGCCGCCACCGCCCAGATCGGCAGCACCTGGAGCGGCGGCTTCGTCGCCACGGTCACCGTGCGCAACGTGGCGGCCGAGGCGCTGACCGGCTGGCGGGTCTCCTGGCGGTGGGCCGGCGACGAGCGGATCCAGACGATGTGGAACGCGGTGCCGCTGGACTCCACCACCGGCGTCACGGTCGGCAACGCCTCCTACAACGCGACGCTGCCGCCCGGCGGCTCGACCACCTTCGGCATGCTGGTCGCGACCAGCACACCGACCGGTGATCTCACCCTGACCTGCGACCGGTGATCGATGCGGCCTGGCTGCCGGCGCGGGCATGGCGGGCGATCGGCAGCCGCCGCATCCGGGTGACCGGTCACGGACTGCTGGTGGACACCGTGGTCGACGAACTGCGGCAGGCCTGCGCGCGGTTCGGCGGCGAAGTGGTCCGGGGGACTGGCGGGGATCCCTGCGACCTCGAGATGAGCCTCGGCGGCGACGGGTCCCTCGGCGGTGAGGGCTACGAGCTGAGCGGTGACGAAACGTGCACCGTGCTGCGGGCCGGGCAACCGCACGGCCTGCTGTACGGGCTGTTCCACCTGCTGCGGTCGGACGACTCACCGGCCACCGGCGTGTTCCGGCCGGCGGTGCCGCGGCGGATGCTCGACCACTGGGACAACGTCGACGTCCACCCGGTGATGGGCCAGGTCGAGCGGGGCTACGCGGGCGGTTCGCTGTTCTGGCGGGCCGGCGAGCCCCGGCGGGACTTGGCCCGGGTCACCGCGTACGCCAGGTTGCTGGCCGCCTGCGGCATCAACGCGGTCGCCCTGAACAACGTCAACGTGCACGCCACCGAAGCGCGGCTGCTCACCGACCGGCTCGGCGAGGTGGCCGAGCTGGCCGGGGTGTTCCGCCACTACGGCATCCGCACCCACCTCGCGGTGTCGTTCGCGGCGCCGGTGCTGCACGGCATGAGCACCGCCGACCCCCTCGACCGGCGGGTGCGGGCCTGGTGGGAGAGCACCACCGTGGACGTGTACGCGACCATCCCCGACTTCGGTGGCTACCTGGTGAAGGCCGACTCCGAGGGGCAGCCCGGCCCGTTCACCTACGGCCGGTCGCACGCCGACGGGGCGAACATGCTCGCGGACGCCCTGGCCCGGCACGGCGGGGTCGTGCACTGGCGGGCCTTCGTCTACAACCACCGGCAGGACTGGCGGGACCGCGGCGTCGACCGGGCCCGCGCCGCCCACGACCACTTCACCCCGCACGACGGCACCTTCCGGGACAACGTCGTCCTGCAGGTCAAGCACGGCCCGCTGGACTTCCAGGCGCGGGAGCCGGTGTCGCCGCTGATCGCCGCCATGCCGGACACCCGGATCGGGGTGGAGTTCCAGGTCACCCAGGAATACACCGGCCAGCAGCGGCACGTCTGCTACCTGGCTCCGATGTGGAGCGAGCTGCTGCGCGGGGCGCACGGACCGGCGGTGGCCGACAGCGCCGCCGAGTTCGTGGCCGTCGCCAACGTCGGCGACGACCCGTTCTGGACCGGGCACCCCCTCGCCCAGGCCAACCTGTACGCGTTCGGCCGGCTGGCCTGGGAACCGGGGCTGGATCCGGCGGCGCTGCTCGACGAGTGGGCCGGGCTCACCTTCCCCGGGGCGCCCCGGCGGCTGCACGACGCGCTGCACGCGATCATGGACGATTCCTGGCGGACGTACGAGCGGTACACCGCCCCGCTCGGCGTGGGGTTCATGGTGCGGCCGGGCCACCACTACGGCCCGGACGTCGACGGCTACGAGTACACGCCGTGGGGCACCTACCACCACGCCGACCGGGACGGCGTCGGCGTGGACCGGACGGTGGCCACCGGCACCGGCTGCGCCGGCCTCTACCCGAAGCCGTGGGCGAAGATCTACGAGTCGCCGGACGAGTGTCCCGACGAACTCGCCCTGTTCTTCCACCACCTGCCGTACCAGCATGTGCTGAGCAGCGGGGTCACCGTCATCCAGCACATCTACGACACGCACTTCGCCGGTGCGCGCGAGGCCGCCGAGATGCGCGAACGCTGGGCCGGCCTGGCCGGCACCGTGCCGCCGGCCAAGTACGAGCGGGTCCGCGAACTGCTCGACGAGCAGGTGCGGTCGGCCGAGGAGTGGCGGGACCAGGTCAACACGTACTTCTTCCGCAAGTCCGGGGTGCCGGACGCGAGGGGCCGCCGCATCTACTGAACCAGGATCAGCACGTCGCGCGGGGCCAGGAGAAGCGGATCGCCGCGCCGCACCGAGACCCCGGTGAGGAGCTCGGACGCATCGGCGTGCGCCGTCACCGAGACCGGCTCGGCCCCGTGGTTCAGCAGGAACGTAGCGCGCCCCCGCTGGACGGCCTCAACCCCCGGGTAGGGCCCGCGCAGCCCGTGCCGGTCCAGCACCCGGCCCACCACCCGGTCGACGCCGTCCTGGTCGAGCGCGGTCGCCACGTACCAGCCCTCGCCGGCCCCGAAGGCGTTCCGGGTCACCGCGGGCGTCCCGGCGTAGAAGTCGTTCCGATAGGTCGCCACCACTTCGGCCCCGCGCGGGATGACGATCTCGAACACCAGGCGGCCGGCCGCCGTGAGGTCGCCGAAGTCGACCGGGTTGACCACCTCGGCCGGCCGGGCGTCCCACTCGTCGACCCGGATGCCCATCAGGTCGCCGAGCGGGCCGGGCACGTCGGCCAGGAACGCGTTGTCGTCCTCGTCGACCCGGCCGGACAGGAACGTCGTCAGCACCGTGCCACCACGCCGGGCGACGTCCTCGAGCCGGCCGGCCAGATCACCCTTGACCATGTGCAGGACCGGCGCGATCACCACGTCGTACGGCGCGAGGTCGGCGGTCACCGGGACCACGTCGACGCTTGCGCCGGCCGCCCACACCGCGCGGTGGTACGCACGCACCACCTCCTGGTAGCGCACCAGCCGGGACGGCCCGTCCGAGATCTCCAGGGCCCACCAGCTGTCCCAGTCGAACAGGATCGCCACCCGGGCCGGCGTCCGGCCGCCGAGCACCGCGTCACCGGCCCGGGCCAGCTCGGCACCGAGCGCGGCCACCTCGCGGAACACCCGGGTGTCGTCGCGGCCGGAATGCCCGATGACCGCGCCGTGGTACTTCTCGCAGGCGCCGCGCCCGGCCCGCATCTGGAAGAACAGCACCGCGTCCGCGCCGTGCGCCACCGCCTGCCAGCTCCACAGCCGCAGAACCCCGGGCCGTTTCAGCGGGTTGACGTCCCGGCTGGCGGTCACGCTGGGGGTCTGTTCCATCAGCCAGAACGGCCGCCCGCCCTTGATCCCGCGCATCAGGTCGTGGGTGAACGCCATCCACTCCGGGTGCTCGTCGTCGGGCGGATAGCAGTCCCAGGCGACGAGATCGAGGTCGGCGGCCCAGCGGTGATAGTCGATCGGCCGGTACGCGCCCATGAAATTGGTGGTCACCGGCGTACCCGGGTCGGATTCTCGGATTGCCGCTTTTTCATCGCGGAAGTTGGCGAGCATGGCCTCCGACATGAACCGCAGGTAGTCGAGGGTGATGCCCTGGAACGCGGTGTGGTCGGGCCCGTGCCAATGCTCGGTGAGCGCGGACGGCGGCTCGATCTCGTCCCACGCGGTGAAGGTGTGCGACCAGAACGTGGTGTACCAGGCCTCGTTGAGCCGGTCCAGCGAGCCGTACCGGTCGCGGAGCCAGAGCCGGAAGGCGGCCGCGCAGTGCTCGCAGTAGCAGGCGCCGCCGAACTCGTTGCCGACGTGCCAGACGACGATCGCCGGGTTCCGGGCGTACCGCTGGGCCAGCCGCCGGGCCATCTCGGTGGACAGCCGGCGGAAGACCGGCGAGCTCGGGCAGGAGTTGTGCCGCTGGCCGAAGCGGTGCCGGCGGCCCTCGAAGTCGACCCGGGTCACCTCGGGATGCGCCCGGGCCAGCCAGGCCGGGTGCGCGCCGGTGCCGGTGGCCAGGACGACCGACCGGCCCTCAGCGGCAGCCCGCTCGACGATCCGGTCGAGCACGGTGAAGTCGTAGGTGTCCGCGGCGGGCTGGGTGAGCGCCCAGGTGAAGACGCCGACGGTGAGCGTGTCGATCCCGGCCGCCTCGAACAGCCGGTAGTCGTCGTCCCACACCTGCTCCGGCCACTGCTCCGGGTTGTAGTCCCCGCCGTACCGCAGCTTGGTCATTGAACGAATTTCTCCTCGATCTCGGCGCGCAACGGCCCGGCGGTCCGCAGCAGCATCGCGGCGAAGCCCGCGGCCGCCAGGGCCAGCACGGCCTCGGACCAGAGCACGACGACCAGCACGGCCAGCGCCAGCAGGCCGGCCGTGCCCAGCGCCGTGCGGAGCAGGAAATAGGCGGCCAGCCGGGCCGTGTCCCGGGTGCGGAACGTGAACAGCGACGCGATGACCAGGGCGTTCGCCTGCCACAGGGTGGCCACCAGGGCCACCGCGGCGACCGGGATCGGCCACCAGCCGTGCCCGAGATTCAGCCCGAGCACGGCCATCCAGGCCAGCCACGGCACCCACAGCTTGAGCACCCCGGCCGCGTTCCGCCGATAGCCGCGCCGAAACGCCCGCGCCGGTGCGAGGTCGGCCGGGTCGTCGCTGCGCCACCGCAGCGCGTAGAGCGCGGCGGACAGCGCCGGCCCGACCGGGATCGCGCAGGCCGCAACGAGCGGGATGTTGCTGGCGTCCCGGTCGAGCAGCACCAGCACGACCAGGCCGGGCGCCCCGGTGAGCAGCAGGAGCAGCTCGACCACGAGCAGGGTGTGGACGAGCGAGGCGACCCGGCCGAGCGCGACGATCAATTCACTTCTTCTCCTTGAACCGGGCGTACGCCTTGTTGGCCAGCTCGATGTACTTGTCGCCGCCCTTGGCGTTCAGCTCGGCGACGTACTTGTCCCATTCGGACAGCGGCCGCTTGCCCAGGATGAAGGCCAGCGTCGATTGATTGACGTGGTCGGCGATGGCCGCCTCCCAGAGGCCGGCCTGTTCGCGCTCCTCCGGGCTGAACGGGTGCGGCGGCCCCACCTCGCGGGTCGTCCGCTTGTTCATCTCGGCCTGGAACGCCTTCTCCTCGTCGGAGAACTGCGAATTCAAAATCTTGGTGCTTCCGCCGTACGCGAAGACGCCGTTGAAGAATCCGTAGTCCACCTGCAGGTTCTTGGGCGCCGACGGGTTCAGGCCGGCCCACTTGATCTGCGGGTTGAGCTTGAACGAGCCGTCCTCGACGCTGCCGGTGTAGGTGTCGCCCTCGATGCCCCACTTGCTGAACATCAGCCCGGCATCGGAGTACCAGAGCCAGTCGATGAACTGCAGCATCGCGACGAAGTTCTTGCTCTCCAGGGCCTTCTTGCCGAGCATGATGCCGTTCTCCAGCCGAGATTCGCCGGACAGCGTCGCGCCCAGCGGACCGGTCGGCAGCGGGATCTTCACCACCTTGGCACCCGGGACCTTCTCCAGGTCCAGGCGGGCCTCGTTGACCACGGTCTGCGCGTTGACGCTGAGCACGAACGACTTGCCGGAGGCGAACTTCTGCCGGGCCGCGTCGTCGGTCTGGGTGAAGCTTTCCGGGTCCATCAGCTTCTCGCTGACCAGGGTCTGCAGGTACTGCACGACCTGGCGGTACTGGTCCATCGCGCCGCTGAGGACGAACTTTCCGGCGCCGCCGTCCCAGTAGGCGGTCTGGTAGGTCCAGCCGGCGTACGTGCCGTAGGCCGCGGCCAGCAGGCCGAACAGGTTGTTGGCGCCCGGGCCGGGTTTCTGCGTGCTCCACCGGTCGGAGAACGGATACTGGTCGGGGTACGCCTTCTTCAGCCCGCGCAGGGTGGTGGTCAGCTCGTCCCAGGTGGCCGGCACCGCCAGGCCGTGCTTCTCCAGGATGTCGGTGCGCACGCCCAGCGAGTAGTCCTGCCAGACCGCCTCGTGCAGGCCGGGCAGCAGGTAGTACTTCCCGTCCTGCTGACTGATCGCCGCCAGGTTGCCCTGCAGGTTCCAGCGCTGCACCTTCTCGGTGAAGTGCGGCATCAGGTGGACGTAATCGCTGACCGGGAGGATCGCGCCGCCGGCGATGAACGCCTCCTCGGCCGGGTGGTACGTCTTCGGGATGATCTGCGGGGCGTTGCCGGCGCTCACCACAACGCTGACCTTCTGGTTGTAATCGCTGCCCGGCACCGCGGTCGGCTCGAACGAGACGTTGGTGCGCTTGCCCAGCTCGACAAGCATCGGCCAGTCCGCCTTGAACGGGTAGTTCTGGTTGCTGAGCATCATGATCGAGAACTTGAGCGGCTCGGTCGCCTTGAACTGGTCGCCGACCTTGAAGCCGTCCATCGAACCGGCCTTCTTGTCGTTCACGTCGGTGGATCCGGAACCGTCGCCGTCGTCGCAGCCGGCGAGCGTGACGACGGTGGCGGCACCGGCCGCGGCCAGTAGTTGCCGTCGGGATAGCTGAGCCATGGGGGGGAACTCCAATGTGGGGGACGGGCCTAGCCCTTCACGGCGCCGAGCATCACGCCGGAGACGAAGTACCGCTGGATGAAGGGATAGACGAGCATGATCGGGAGCATGGTGAGCACGATGGTCACGGCCTGGATGCTGGCCGCGATCTGCAGCGCGGAATCGCTCGTGGCGGTCTGGTCGACGCCGGCGGTGGCACCGGCGATGAGGTTGCGGAGATAGACGGTGACCGGGAAGAGCTCCTGCCGGTCCAGGTACAGAAATCCGGCGAACCACGAGTTCCAGAACGAGACCGCGTAGAACAGCAGCATCGTGGCCAGGATCGCCTTGGACAGCGGCAGCACGATCCGCCAGAGCGTGCCGTACTGCGACGCCCCGTCAACCGCGGCCGCCTCCTCCAGCTCGACCGGCAGGCTCTCGAAGAACGCCTTCATCACCAGCAGGTTGAAGACGTTTATCGCGTTCGGCAGCACGATCGCCCACAGCGTGTTGCGCAGCCCGAGCGAGCTGACCAGCACGTAGTTGGGGATCAGGCCGCCGTTGAAGAACATCGTGAAGATCGCGATGCCGATCAGCAGGCCGCGGCCCTTCAACTGGCGCTTCGACAGGACGTACGCGTAGCAGGTGGTCAGCACGATCGAGACGGCCGTCGCCACGACCGTGTAGAGCACGGTGTTGCGGTAGTTCGTCCAGAACATCGAGTCGGACATGACGTGCCGGTAGGTCTCGATGTTGAAGCCCCGCGGGATCAGGCTGACCCGGCCCGACCGGATCTCCTGCTCGCCGCTGAACGACCGGGCCACGATGTTGACGAACGGGAAGAGAGTGACCACCACGACCACGGTGAGGACAATCGCGTTGACCACCTGGAAGACGCGGTAACCACGGGTCACCACAGGCTCGTCCCCACCAGGCGGCGGGAGAGCCGGTTCGCGCCGAGCACCAGGACCAGCCCGATCACCGATTCGAACAGGCCGATCGCGGCGGCGTAGCTGAAGCTGCCCGAGACGATGCCGACCCGGTACAGGTACGTCGAGATGACGTCCGCGGTCGGGTAGGTCAGCGGGTTGGCCAGCAGCAGGATCTTCTCGAACCCGACCGCCAGGAACGTGCCGATGTTGAGCACCAGCAGCGTCATCATGGTCGGCCGGATGCCGGGCAGGGTCACGTGCCAGGTCTGCCGCCACCGGTTCGCGCCGTCCACCAGGGCCGCCTGGTAGAGGTCGGCGTCGATGGTGGTGAGCGCGGCCAGGTAGAGGATCGTGCCCCAGCCGACGGTCTGCCACACCTCGGACGAGACGTAGATGGTGCGGAACCAGCCGGGCTCCTGGATGAACGAGATCGCGTCGTGCCCCACCGCGGTCAGCCCCTGGTTGACCACCCCGTCCACCGAGACGACCTGCAGCACGATGCCGGCCACCACCACGATCGACAGGAAGTGTGGCAGGTACGAGATGGTCTGCACGAAGCCCTTGAGCCAGCGGGTGCGCACCTCGTTGAGCAGCAGGGCGAGCACGATCGGCAGCGGGAAGCAGAACAGCAGGGTGAGCCCGCCGATGATCAGGGTGTTCGCGAAGACCTGCCAGAACGAGGGGTCGTTCAGGAACATCTTGAAGTACCGCAGCCCGACCCAGTACTCGCCGAGGACGTCGCCGCCGGGGGAGTACCGCCGGAAGGCGATCACGTTGCCGAGCATCGGCAAATACCGGAAGACCACAAAGAACAGCAGGGGGAGTACGGCCAGCGAGTAGAGCTGCCAGTCGCGCCGCACCGCGGCCCGCCACGTGCGGCGTCCCGCTTCCGGCCTCGGCTGGGTCAACGCGCGCTCCCGGAAGTTTCGGTGATGTCGGCTATGTTTTCGAAAGCTAGATGTAACATTGACGCATGTCAACCCCTTGACTTGATCGAGGACCCTCAATTTCTGACCGGTCCCGGGTTCGGGGAATTTGCCGAGTGAAGGCGGAACTTGCGGCGTTGCGGGTCCCCCTGACCGGACGGCTCGACATGGGGGGCCGTTCGGGTGATATGGCATCGTCCAAACGGCTACGCGGTCAGCCGGGCGTACGGCATCGGGCCTGCGGATCTTCCTCGCGGCCAGGCCGGAAACAGGTCGTCAGGGCGTCCTGGAGCGGGATTGACCAGTGAATCGAACTCGATCTAATTTCATGACGCTCGATCAGAGTTCGAGATCACGGGGGAAACGTGGCGTCTCGTAGTCGATTCATGCTGTCCAAAATCGGTTTGGTACTGGCCGTCGTGTCGGCCGGCGTGGCGTTCGTTCCGCCGGCGAAGCCGGCCGTCGCCGCGCCCGTCACCAAGGTGCCCTGCGCCGCCGAACGACCCAACCTGGCCGCCGCCGTCGCCGCGCAGAAGACCTGCGAAGGCCCGATCGAGCTCCTCGATCAGCGCGACGAGATGACCCAGACGTTCCTCAACGACGACGGCTCGCAGACCCTTGAGGTCTCGATGGAGCCGGAGCGGGTCCGCAAGGGTAAGGGCTGGACCCCGGTCGACACCAACCTGGTGGCCGGCAAGGACGGCGTCGCGCCGCGCGCCGCGGTCCTGCCGGTGCGGCTGTCGGCCGGCGGCACCGGGCCGCTGCTGGAGCTGAAGCAGGGCGCCCACCAGCTGCGCCTGACCTGGCCGGGCACGCTGCCCAAGCCGCTGCTCGACGGCGACACCGCGGTCTACCGGGACGTGCTGCCCGGCGTCGACCTGCGGGTGACCGCCGAGGCGCTCGGCTTCTCCGAGGTGCTGGTGGTCAAGACCCCGGCCGCCGCGAAGAACCCGAAGCTGGCCACCCTGAAGTTCGGCGTCGACACCGACAAGCTGAAGATGACCAAGCAGGCCGGCGGCGGCGTGGTCGCGGCCGACACCGGCGACGGCTCGCCGGTCTTCACCGCGCCGGCCCCGCTGATGTGGGACTCGTCGGAGTCGCTGGAGACGACCGTCGCGGAGAAGAAGCCGGCCCCCGAGGTCAAGAACGGCGACGAGCCGGAGCGCGGCGCCCGCCAGGCCCTGCTGGGCGTCAAGGTGGCCAAGGACGCGCTGACGCTGTCGCCGGACAAGAAGCTGCTGGCCGACCCGACCGCGAAGTTCCCGCTCTACATCGACCCCTCGTTCACCGGGGCCATCTCCGGCAACGCCTGGGCGATCGTGATGAGCAAGCACCCCGGCTCGTCGTTCTGGCAGAACTCGACCGCGCTGACCGACGGCAAGGTGTTCGGCTCGGCCGGCGCCGGCCGCACCGAGGACTGCAGCAGCTGCGCCGACCACATCGTCCGGTCGTTCTTCCGGATGGACGTGGCCAAGGCCAAGGGCAAGATCGTCACCGCCGCGACGTTCCGCATCGAGCAGCGGCACTCCTGGACGTGCAGCCCCAAGTCGAACGCCAAGGTCTGGCTGACCGGCGCGATCACCAGCAAGACCACCTGGAACAACCAGCCGGCCTGGAACAGCGGCAAGACCGCGACCACCGCGGCGAACCGCAAGAACGGCGCGATCCACGGCTGCAGCGGCCCCGGCACCGACGAGTTCAACGTCACCTCGATCATCAAGTACGTCGTGGAGACGCAGAAGTCGACGACCGCCACCCTGGGCCTGCGCGCCATCGACGAGGGCACCAAGAACCAGTGGAAGCGGTTCAACCACGCCTCCCCGAAGCTCTCGGTCACGTACAACTCGAAGCCGAACGCCCCCACCGACCGCAAGTCGGACGGCAAGGTCTGCGCCACCGGCGCCTCCCGGCCCTATGTGCTGAGCGCGACGCCGTTCCTGGCCGCCAAGCACTCCGACCCGGACACCGACCAGCAGTCGCTGACCACCAGCTTCTACTGGTGGCCGCTGGGTGGCGCGAAGTCGGAGAGCAACAAGATCTCGTTCGCCAGCGGCAACCCGGCCAGCGCCTCCAAGCAGATCCCGGCCGGCAAGCTGACCGACGGTGTCACCTACGCCTGGAACGCGGTGACCAGCGACGGGAAGATCGCCGGCCCGTCGTCGGGCAACTGTGAGTTCACCGTCGACGCGACCCCACCGGCACCACCGTCGAAGGTGTTGTCGACCGACTATCCGGCCGGTAGCACCCCGTCCGGCGGGGTGGGCATCAACGGCAAGTTCGTGATCTCGGCGCCGACCACCCGGCCGCACGAGGTGAAGTCGTACGCCTACAGCCTCGACTCCGGCGTGCTCACCAACTCGCGGACCCAGACCGCCAAGGCCGACTACAGCGCCGAGATCACCCTGCCGCCGCTGCACGACGGCAGCAACGTGCTCTACGTCTGGTCGCGCGACGCGGCCGGCCGCTACTCGACGGCGGTGCCCTACACGTTCACGGTGAAGACCGGTGACGGGCCGGCCGCCGAATGGAACTTCGACGAGGAGTCCGGCAACGCCCTGGACGCCAGCACGCACGGCAACGCCGCGACGCTCAGCGGCACCACCGCCCGGGTCGCCGGCCGCTCCAACGCCGGCAAGTCGCTCAACCTGACCGGGGCCGGCGCGGCCACCCGTACCGGCGCGCTGACCGTGCCGCACCCGACCACCGGCGTGGCCACCCCGATCCGCACCGACGCGTCGTTCACCGTCTCGGCCCGGGTGAAGCTCAGCACGCTGGGCGGCACCGGCAAGCCCACGATCGTCGCCGCCAACGGCACCCGCACCTCCGCGTACCAGCTCGGCTACTCGCGCGAGGACAACAAGTGGCGGTTCGCGCTGGCCGGCTCGGACGTCGACAGCCCGGCGCTGTACTCGGTACTGTCCAACGGCGCGCCGACCGCCAACAAGTGGACCTACGTCACCGGCGTCTACAACGCCACGACCAAGGCCATCACGCTGTACGTGGACGGAGTCCTGCAGACCGCTACGGCCACGGCCACCACCACGTTCGACGCCACCAGCACCGTCACGATCGGCAAGCGCCTGTCGGTCGGCGTGGACGCCGACTTCTGGACCGGTGGCATCGACGACGTGCGGGTGACCGCGTTCGGTGAGGCCGTCGCGAAGATCGCCGACCAGGCCAAGCCGCTGCCGGCCACCCTGACCCTGGGCGCCACCGAGGTGGCGGCGGGCGGCAAGCTCCCGGTGACGTTCAGCTCGGGCACCGACCTCAACGTCACCAAGTTCAAGTACAGCGTGGACAGCCAGGCCTTCGACAAGGAGGTCGCGGTCGCGGCCGGCGCGAACGCCGCGTTCGACGTCACCGTCGGCTCGGTGGCCGGTGACCACATCCTGTACGTGATCGCGGTCGACTCCGGCAGCCGGATCAGCGTGGTGACCCAGGAGTCGTTCGAGATCTCCTCGCCGGCCGGCGTCGCCGGCACGGCCATCGACATCCAGGACACGTTCGAGGCGGTCGCCGGCGTCACGGTCACCCTCAACCCGGGCGGCCTCACCCAGACCACCGGCACCGACGGCGGCTTCAGCTTCACCGGGCTCGCGGCCGGTATCTACACGGTCAAGGGCACCAAGGGCGGCCCCTGCGGCATCTCGGACACGTTCGACATCGAGATCGGCACCGACCTGATCCGTCGCGACCTGTACCTGATGAAACGGGCCGACGACATCGGGCACACCTGCACCGCGGCCACCGCGGCGCTCACCACCGGCACCACCGCCCTGTCGCTGACCGGCGACGACGCGGTCGCCGCGATCGACCTGCCGTTCGCCTTCCCCTACTACGGCCAGACCTATCGCAAGACCTGGGTGGACACCAACGGCGTCCTCACCTTCGACGACCCGGCCGGTTCGCACCCGGACAACGGCGGCGCCCTGCCCGCCCCGCTCGACCCGAACGCGCTTGTCGCGCCGTTCTGGGACGACCTGGTGGTCGACGCGTCAGCGAGCGTGAAGACAAAGGCTGTCGCCGGCGCCTTCACCGTCCAGTGGAACAACGTGGCCCTCAAGGCCGACACCACCAAGCGCGTCTCGTTCGAGGCCGTGCTGGCCGAGACCGGCGACGTGACGTTCAACTACGACGGCCTGGACACCGACGCGGAGAAGGGTTCCGGCGCGGCGATCGGCATCGAGGCGCCGGACGGCGGTGACGGCCTGCCCTACTCGGTGGACAGCCCGCAGCTCGCCACCGGCATGTCGATCAAGTTCGCCCTGCCGGTCGAGACCGACCCGGTGCAGAAGTTCGACCTCTCCGGCACGTTGAAGAACGCCGCCGGCGCGGTCGCCGCCAACGTGACGGTCACCCTCGACCCGACCGGCCTGACCACCAAGACCGCGGCCGACGGCACGTGGAGCTTCGTGGACGTGGTGGCGGACGCCTACACGGTGTCGGCGGCGCTGTCCGGCCGCTGCGCACCGGCCGCCTCGGCCCAGGTGGAGTTGTTCGCCGACACGGTGCAGGACCTCCAGCTCGGCCCGGACTACGGCTCGCTCGGCTATGCGTGCAGCATCGGCACCGGTGGCTTCGAGGCCGCCGACACCGTGCTCGCGCTGACCGGTGACGACGTGGCCCTGGCGGTGACCACGCCGTTCCCGGTCCTGCTGCACGGGCTGTCGTTCAGCTCGGTCTACGTCAGCACCAACGGCTTCCTCACCTTCGGCACCAACTCGACCGGCACCGCGAGGTCGGTGAACCAGGCGATGCCGACGGCCGGCGCGCCGGACTCGGTGGTCGCCCCGTTCTGGGACGACCTCGAGGTGGACGCGTCGGCGAGCGTGCTGACCAAGGTCACCGGCACCGCGCCGAACCGGACCTGGATCGTCGAGTGGCGCAACGTCAAGTTCCGCCCGAGCGGCCCGGACCGGATCACCTTCGAGGCGAAGTTCGCCGAGAGCGGGCCGATCAGCTTCCACTACGGCACCCTGACCACCGCGCTGCAGCAGGGCGCGGCGGCCACGGTCGGCATCGAGAGCGCGTCGGGCACGGTCGCGAGCCAGTACTCGTACCTGACCGCCGCGGTGGTCAGCAACAGCTCGATCACCTACAACCCGGCGCCGCTCGGCACGATCAGCGGCACCGTCTCAGTGGCGGTGACCGGCACGCCGGCGGCCGGCCTCACGGTCACCCTGAACCCGGGCAACAAGACCGCGGTCACCACGGCCGACGGCTCCTACCAGTTCACCGGCCTGCCGGTCGGCGAGTACACGGTGGCCGCCCTGACCGGCGACTCCCGGTGCGCGGGTCAGTCGTCGAAGGAGGCCGTGCCGTTCGCGGGTGGGGTCGCCGACATCGACCTGTCGGTGATGACCGAGGGCGACGAGTTCGGCTACAAGTGCACCACCGGAACCACCACGTTCGTCCCCGGTGACATCACCGAGGGCTGGACCGGCGACGAGGTCACCTGGCAGAAGAACCCGCCGTTCCCGATCAAGCTGTACGGCGAGTCCTACACCTCGGCCTGGATCAACTCGAACGGCCTGATCAGCTTCAAGGACCCGATGTACTTCGGCTGGATCGGGTCGGCGTCCAGCCCGCTGCCGTCACTAGCGGCCGAGGGCATCCCGAACGCCGCGGTGTACGTCCAGTGGAGCGACTGGGTCCTCGACGCCAACTCGAAGATCGCCACCAAGACCAGCGGCACCGCACCGAACCGGCAGTGGGTGGTCGAGTGGCGCAACGTCGTCCAGTTCGGCTACCCGAACTCCCGGTCCAGCTTCGAGGTGATCTTCAACGAGTCCGGTGAGATCACCCTGGCGTACGCCGACATCACCAGCACCGAACCGCGCGAGCGGGGCAGCACGGCGACGATCGGCATCGAGAACGCGTCCGGGACGATCGCCTTCCAGTACTCGGCCAAAGAACAGGTGCTGGCCTCCGGGATGGGCATCACGTTCAAGCCCAACCCGCCCGGCCAGGGCGTGGTGACCGGCACGGTGTCGTGTGCCGGCATCCCGGTCGCCGGAGCCTCGGTCAAGACGGCCGGGCTCAGCGCGACCACCGCGGCGGACGGCACCTACCGGATCGAGGCGGTACCGGCCGGCAACTACGCGGTGATCGCCACCCAGGCCGGCGGCGACTGTGCCGGCTCGGCGGTCAACCAGGTCACGGTCGGCACCAACACCACCGGCGTGATCGACTTCGCGGCCACCGCGACCCCGGCCAACTCCGGTTACAAGATCACCGAGCAGGCGGTCGCCTACACCCCGGCCGACACCACGGTGCTGCCGGTCACCGGCGACGAGGCGATAACCCAGATCACGCTGCCGTTCGCGGTGAAGCACTACGGCAACACGTACACCTCGGCCTGGATCGACAGCAACGGCCTGCTCACCTACGAGAACCCGGGCACGCCGTCCTCGGACGCCTGGCCGATCCCGTCGCTGAAGTTCCCGGAGGAGCCGAACAACGCGGTCTACCCGTTCTGGCACGACTGGGTCGTCGATTCCTCGGCCAGCGTGCGGACGGCCACCCGGGGCACGGCACCCAACCGGCAGTTCGTCGTCGAGTGGCGCAACGTGTCCTCCTACGAGGACCCGAACACCCGGGTGACGTTCCAGGCCATCCTCGACGAGGCCGGCGGCTACAGCTTCGCCTACACCGACATCGACGGCACCTTCCTGGAGAAGGGTGGCGCCGCCACCATCGGCATCGAGAACGCCGAGGGAACGGTCGCCCTGCAGTACACCTACCGGCAACCGGTACTCCGCCCCGGAATCGGCCTGCGCATCGACGCACCGACCAGCTGACACCCGCCCCCTGTCTCCTTCTCCGGAGGTACCCGGTGTATTTCACCCTGCCCAGAAAACTTCTGGCACTGACCATTACGGCGGTCACGGGGGCGGCGCTGATCAGCGCCCCCGCGTACGCCGGACCCGACGGCGGCGCGCCCAAACCGGCCAAACCGACCACTGAAAAGATCAAGGACGTACCCACCGAGGCCGTGGCGGTGGCCGCCCGGGCCGCGACCAAGGTCCCGTCCGCCCTGGACAAGCCGGCCCCGGTCTGGCCGGCCGCCGGCGCCGGTTACCTAGACCTCAAGCCGGTCGAGGCGAAGGTGGGCGGGCTGTCCGTCCAGGCCGAGAAGAAGGTCGCGAACGACCCGAGCCGGGTCCGGCTCGAGGTCCTCGACCGCGCGGCCACCGCGAAGGCGGCCGTCCGCGGCGTGCTGATGCGGGTGGACCGGGCCGACGGCCGGGCCGGCGCCGGCAACGTCCAGCTCAAGGTCGACTACGCGCCGTACGCCACCGCGTACGGCGCCGACTGGGCCTCCCGGCTGCGGCTCGTGCAGCTGCCGACCTGTGCCCTGGACCGGCCGGACGCACCCGAGTGCGCCGCGAAACCGCTGGCCACCAAGAACGACACCACGGCCCGGACGGTGTCCGCGCTGGCCTCCACCGGCAGCCTGGTCGCGGTCACCGCCGGCAAGTCCGGCCCGGCCGGCGATTACTCGGCGACGTCGCTGCAGGCGTCGTCGACCTGGTCGGCCGGCGGCAACACCGGCGCGTTCACCTGGTCGTACCCGATGAAGGTGCCGCCGTCGCTGGGCGGCCCGACCCCGACGGTCGACCTGAGCTACTCGTCGCAGTCGGTGGACGGCCGGCATGCGGCCAGCAACAACCAGCCGTCCTGGGTCGGCGAGGGCTTCGAGGCCTGGCCGGGTGGCTACATCGAGCGCACCTACACGTCCTGCGGTGACGACCGGGACGGCGACGAGAACAACAACGACGAGGAGACCGGCGACAACTGCTGGGAGACCGACAACGCCACCCTGTCGCTCAACGGCAGCTCCGGCGAGTTGCTCTACAACGCGACCGAGAAGCGCTGGCACCTGCGCTCCGAGGACGGCTCGAAGATCGAGCGGCGCACCGGCGCCACCAACGGCGACAACGACGGTGAGTGGTGGGTGGTCACCACCACCGACGGCACCGAGTACTGGTTCGGCCGCAACCGGCTGCCGGGCTGGACCACCGGCGGCGACGAGACCAACTCGGCGTGGACCGTGCCGGTCTTCGGCAACGAGCCGAACGAGCCCTGCCACGCCACCAAGTTCGCCGACTCCGACTGCGTGCAGGCGTGGCGGTGGAACCTCGACTACGTCGTCGACGTGCACGGCAACTCGATGTCGTACTGGTACCAGCAGGAGCAGAACCGCTACCTGCGCAACGTCGACAAGGACGACAAGGCGGTCTACGACCGCGGCGGCTGGCTCGACCACATCGACTACGGCACCCGCCGGATCTCCGGCGCCGACAACTACTTCGCCGGCACCGTGCCGATGCGGGTCGACTTCGCGGTCGCCGACCGGTGCCTGTCCACCTGCACGACCAAGGACGAGACGCGCTGGCCGGACGTGCCCTGGGACCAGGAGTGCACGGCGGCGCAGACCGACTGCGACAACTACGCGCCGACGTTCTGGTCGACCAAGCGGCTGTCCACCATCACCACCCAGGTCCGCAGGAGCGGCGCGCTGTCCAACGTCGACCGCTGGACGCTGACCCAGAGCTTCCCCGACCCGGGCGACACCACCAGGGCCGGCCTGTGGCTCGACAAGATCCAGCAGTCCGGCCTGGTCGGCGGCACCACCACCCTGCCCGAGGTCACCTTCACCGGCGTACAGCTGGCCAACCGGGTCGACACCATCGACTTCGCGGCCGCGATGAACTGGTGGCGGATCGCGAAGATCGAGAACGAGACGGGCGGCACGGTCAACGTCACCTACAAGCCGCAGGACTGCAAGGCCAACGACAAGCCGGCGCCGGCCACCAACACCCGGCTCTGCTACCCGGTGCTGTGGAAGCCGGAGGGCTACGCCAACTACGTCACCGACTGGTTCAACAAGTGGGTCGTCGACACCGTCTACAACGACGACCACACCGGCGGCGTCCAGCCGCAGGGCAGCCCCCGGGTCGTCTACAAGTACAGCTACCTGGACGGCGCGGCCTGGCACTACGCCGACGACGACGGCCTGGTCAAGGCCAAGGTCAAGACCTGGTCCGGCTTCCGCGGCTTCGCCCGGGTGGGCGTCACCGTCGGCGACGTCGGCGAGCAGACCTACTCGGAGACCCGCTACTTCCGCGGCATGCACGGTGACCGGCTGAACGCCTCCGGCGGCACCCGCAGCGTCCAGATCGACGGGATCAACGACGAGGACTGGTACGGCGGGATGGAGCGCGAGTCGAAGACGTTCAACGGGCCGGGCGGCGCGGTGGTCTCCCGCCACGTCAGCGACCCGTGGGCGTCGGCGCCGACCGCCACCCGCACGTTCAACGGCGACACCGTCACCGCCCGTTACGTCCGCACCGGGACCTCGCGCGACTACACCACCCTCGACAACAACCGGGGCGAGCGGGTCACCCGCAGCACCACCACGTACGACAATTACGGCCTGGCCGAGAAGATCGACGACTACGGCGTGGAGAGCGTCACCGGTGACGAACGGTGCACGCTCAACGACTACACCCCGCGCAACGAGGACAAGTGGCTCCTGGCGAACCTGCACCGGGTGCAGAACTACGCCGTGAAGTGCGCCGACACCGGCGGGACGCTCACCGACGCGGACGTGATCGGGGAGATCCGGACGTCCTTCGACGGGCTCGCGTTCGAGGCCACCCCGACCGCCGGTGACCCCACCAAGATCGAGACCATGTCGGCCTGGAACGCCGGCGCACCCACCTTCGTCACCACCGGCACCAGCACCTTCGACGAGCACGGCCGCACTCTCACCAGCACCGCCGAGGGCGGCGCGGTCACCACCACCGAATACCTGCCGAAGCTGGACGGCCCGGTCACCCAGACCACGGTCAGCAACGCGCTCGGCCACCAGACGGTCACCACCCTCGACCCGGCCTGGGGCCAGGCCACCGCGACCGTCGACCCCAACCTCAAGCGCACCGACCTGCAGTACGACCCGATGGGCCGGCTCACCTCGGTGTGGGGGCCCGGCTCGGTCAAGGGCACCGACCCGGCCGAGGCCAAATTCGCCTACTACGTACGCAAGGACGCGGCCACCGCGATCTCCACGTCGAAGCTCAACCTCGACGGCACGTACACGACCAGTTGGGCACTCAGCGACGGCCTCTTGCGCACCCGGCAGACCCAGGCACCGTCGCCGTCCGGCGGGCGCCTGGTCACCGAGGCGTTCTACGACTCGGCCGGCCGGGCCAGCAAGTCGTTCGACGTCTACCACACCTCCGGCACGGCGAGCGGCGATCTGATCACCAGCACCGAGCGGGCCTTCGTGCCGGACCAGACCCGGACGGTCTACGACGGCGCCAGCCGCAAGATCGCCGAGATCTTCCAGCCGTACGACAAGGAACGGTGGCGGGCCACCACCTACCACGCCGGTGACCGCACCGACGTCACCCCGCCCAACGGCGGCACCGCCACCTCGACCGTGATCAACGCCCGCGGTGACAACACCGAGCTGCGGGAGTACACCGCCAGTGGCGCGCCCACCCCGGGCACGGCCGGCAGCTGGCAGACCACTCTCTACAAGCGGGACCGCAAGGGCCAGCTCACCGACGTCGTCGACGCGTCCGGCAACACGTGGACCTACCAGTACGACATCCGCGGCCGGGAGACCACCTTCACCGACCCGGACAAGGGCAAGGTCACCACCACCTACGACGACGCGAACCGGATCAAGACCAAGACCGACGCCCGGCAGAAGACGCTGGCCTTCTCCTACGACGCCCTCAACCGCAAGCGGGTGATGTACGAGGGGGCGATCGGCGGCACCGTCCGTGCCACCTGGAGCTACGACACCCTGGCGAAGGGCCAGCTCACCCAGAGCAGCCGGCTGGTCGGCTCGGCGCCGTACATCATCAAGCAGCTCGGCTACACCGACGGCTACCAGAGTCTCGGCTCCGAATACACCGTCCCGGCCAGCGAGACCGGCCTGGCCGGCACCTACACCTTCCGGAACAGCTACAACAAGGACGACTCGCTCGCCACCAGCAGCTACGCCCCGGCCGGCGGCCTGCCGCTGGAGACCATGAAGTACGGGTGGAGCAAGTTCGACCGGGCCACGTCGCTGACCTCGACGTACGGCGAGAGCACGGCGCTGACCTACGTGGGCGAGACCGTCTACAACGCGCTCAACCTGCTCGACCAGTACAAGCTGACCACCGGCGCCGGCAACGTGGTGTGGCAGTCGTTCCGGCGTGAGCTGGAGACCGGCCGCCTCACCGGGGTGCGGATCCAGCGCGACAAGGCGGCGCCCTACCTGCTGGCCGACAAGACGTTCACCTACGACGACTACGGCAACGTCACCAGCGCCACCGACGTCAGCGACGCGGCCGTCACCGACACCCAGTGCTTCACCTACGACCGGCTGCAGCGCCTCACCGAGGCGTGGACGCCGAACACGGCCGGGAACTGCTCGGCCGCCCCGGCCGCCAACGCTCTGGGCGGACCGGCGGCGTACTGGAACAGCTGGACGTTCGACGCGGTCGGCAACCGCAAGACGATGACCGCGCACTCGGCGTTCGGCGACTCGACCACCAACTACACCTACCCGGCGGCCGGGGCCGCCCGGCCGCACGCGATCACCGGCACCACCGGGGCCACCACCGGGGCGTACACCTACGACGAGATGGGCAACACGCTCACCCGGCCCACGTCGGCGTCCGGCACCCAGACCCTCACCTGGGACATCGAGGGCGAGGTGGAGTCGGCCTCGGACACCACCGGCAAGACCAGCTTCCTGTACGACGCGGACGGCAACCGGCTGATCCGGACCGACCCGAAGGGCAAGACGCTCTACCTGCCGGGCGAGGAGGTGCGGTACGACAGCACCACCAAGCTGACGTCCTGCACCCGCTACTACACGTTCGGCAACTCGACCGTGGCGTCGCGCACCGAGAAGGGCCTGACCTGGCTCGGCGTCGACCACCAGGGCACGGCGCAGGTGCAGATCGACGCGGTCACCCAGGACTACAGCATCCGGCGGCAGAACCCGTACGGTTCGCTGCGCGGCACCAACCCGGCCTGGGCCAACGACAAGGGCTTCGTCGGCGGCACCAACGACAACACCGGCCTCACCCACCTGGGTGCCCGGCTCTACGACCAGGTGCACGGGGTGTTCCTCTCGGTCGACCCGCTGATCGAGATGAACGAGCCACGGTCGCTCAACCCGTACACCTACTCGTGGAGCAACCCGCTCACCTTCTCCGACCCGGACGGCCAATGGCCGGGCTGGATGAAGAAGGCGGCCAGCGGCGTCGCCAGCGTGGCCAGTGGGGTCGCCGGTGCGGCCAAGGCGACCGCCGCCTTCGCCTACAAGCACGCCGGCACCATCTCGACGGTCACCGGGGTGCTCGCCATCGTGACCGCGCCGATCCCCGGTGTCGGTGCCGCCTTCGGCCTGGCCTCGGCGGCGTTCGGTGCTCTGGAGACCGGTAAGAGCTGTGCCTCCGGGCAGGCGATCGACTGTGGTCTCGGCATCGTCGGCATGGTGCCCGGCATCGGGACCGCGGCCAAGAGCGGCCGGGCGGTCGCCAGCGCACTCAAGACGACCGCCTCCCTGAAGAAGGCGAAGCGGGCGTTCAACACGTTCGACGCGGGTGCCAGCAAGCTCGCCGACGGGGCCTGGAACAGCCTGATGAAGTCCAGCGACCCCGGTGACTACAAGAGACTCGTCGACAAGTTCAACATGGCCGACGGGTTCCGGCAGGCCAACGTCGACTACTACCGGCAGATCACCAGCCGGTACAAGTCGCTCTATCCGACGACCGGGCCGCAGTTCTGGCAGATCAAACAGATGGACCAGTTCGACCGCTGGGGCAACATGCTGCAGCTGGAGAACGCCACCTGGAACTCGGTCGCCTGCTTCAAGTACAACGACTGCACCAAGAACCGGCACGAGGTCATCTTCGGTGGTGGCGGGGGCAGCAGCGGCCCGTCCAACCGGGGTGGCGGCAGCGGCAGCGGTGGTGGCCAGAACCGCGGCAACGGCAGCGGCGGAAGCTCGAGCCCCAGCACGCCGTCGTCCACGGCACCCAGTTACAACTTCCCGATCCCGGGATCACCGGGGTACGGCGGTGGCGGCGGATGCCAGAACATCAAGGTGCCTGGCGGGACGCTAGTGTGCTGACACCTACGGAGAGGAGCGTGGCGGTGGCACAGCGCCGGATGCACGATCTCGGGGCGTTCGCCCTGCTGGCCGCCGCCCCGCTCCTGGCCGGGGGTTTCCGGTCCAGGAGGTACTCGTACACCAAGTCGGTGCGTGAGTTGCGCTCCTGGGCGCGGGACTTCCCGGACCTGTCGGAGACCGTCTCCCTGATGAACATCATGCGGGCCTTCGCCTGGCTGGCGCTGATGGTCAGCACCCTGCTGGTCTATGCCGGAGCGTCGGTGGCCCGAACGGACGGCGCGCCCTCGGGCGTGACCGCCTTCCTGGAGGGCGTGATGATCGTCTTCGCACTGCTGTGGACGACCTGCATGGGCATGATGGCGATGAGTGTGTGGCGGTTCGGGCTGTCCCGGGCGTTCGACCGCCTGGTGGCCGCCCGGCTCGACTTCAAGACCGACCCGAAGCTGGGCCTGGTCGGCTGGCTGACCCTGCCGAACAGCGTCGACCTGCTGCCGGCGTTGCTGTTCACGGCCTGTTTCGCGCCGCCGGTGCTCCCCTGACCACCGCGGAGAACGCCACGCTCAGCAGGCCGGCGCCGGTCTGCACCTGGTAACGGGTGCGGCCCCGCTTCACCACGGTGCCGGCCAGCCCGGCGTACTTTCCGGTGCCGGTCAGCCGGACCCGCTCGCCCACCTGGAGCGGGACCGGCGCCGGGGCCGGCGCCGACCGGCCGGCCCGGATGCGCGCCAGTTCGGCCTCGAACCGGGGGTCCATCGGCACCGCCTCGCCGAGATACGACCAGGTGTAGATCGCGGACGCGTCGAAGCCGGTGGCGCAGTCGCGGCATGACTTCACCCGGATCGGCCGGCGGTGCGCGGTCGTGCGGTGCCCGGCCGGGCAGACACCCACCCACGGCCCGTCGACGCCGGGCGCGTCGGCCGGCACGCAGCGCTCGCCCGAGCAGCCGATCCGCCGGGCGGTGGCCTTCCAGACCCGGTCGTGGCCGTGCCGCGGCCCGGCCAGGGCGTGGGCGATCTCGTGCAGCACGATGTCGGTGACCCGGTCGACGTCGTAGAGCGAGATCAGCGGACCGGACAGGCCGATCTCCTTGCGGTCATATCGGCACACCCCGGCCCGGGTCTTGGCGCTGTCGAACACCAGCCGCCACCCGGTCAGCCGATGCCGGGCCATCAGACCGGCGGCGAGCTGCCCAGCCTCTGTCAGATCCAACCCCGCCGCTCCCCGCTACCCAGCCAACGCCAGACCATGGTGCCACCGAACTCGCAAAGGAAGTAGTCACGCCGCCGGGCGATCGGTCACTTGCAGCGCCCACAAGCTGGCGATTGGGCCAGTCCGCGGTCCAGCCAGTGACGATCCAGCACATCCGACGATGCCTAGATAGCACAGCATCTGCTTCCTAGATAGCACACGCGTGAGTGGTGATCTAGGCGCAGGCCATGCAGCGGCGGGCGAACGGTCGTATGGCGAGCCGCTCGGCGGCGATCGGCTGGCCGCATCGCTCGCAGAGGCCGTAGGTCGCGGTGTCCACCCGGTGCAGCGCGTCGTCTACCTCGGCGATCCGGTCCCGGGCGGCGGCCAGCAGTGCGGTCAGCTGGGCGCGCTCGAAGCCGATGGTGGCGCCCTCCGGATCGTGCTCGTCGTCGGCGTTCGAGTCCCGCGACGCCGCGAACAGCGCCTCCAGGTCGCCGGCCAGGGTCGCCGCCTCGGCGGCCGCGCTCGCCCGTAGCCGTAACAGCTCGTCCCGGACCATTCCCGCAGCTTAACGACCCCGCTCAGTCCAGGCAGAACTCGTTGCCCTCGACGTCCTGCATCACCAGGCACGACTCGTTCTCCTCGTCGGCGACCAGCAGCCGCACCCGGACCGCGCCGAGTGGGAGCAGCCGCGCGCACTCGGCCTCGAGGGCGGCCAGGCGCTCCGCACCCACCAGCCCGGTGCCGACCCGCACGTCGAGATGCACCCGGTTCTTCACGACCTTGCCTTCGGGAACGCGCTGAAAATACAGTCGCGGCCCGACCCCGGAAGGATCAAAACAGGCCGACCCACCTTCCTGTACGGCGTAGCCCAGAACCGCGGCCCAGAAGCGGGCGACCCGCTCGGGTTCCGCGCAGTCGAAGGTGACCTGGAACTGCTTGATTGACGCCATCGGTCCACCCTAGTCAGCCGGTAGCGTGCTGCCATGACAAGCGCCCGGGTGGTGGCGCTGGGTGCCCGCCGGGTCACCACCGAGCCGCTCGACGAGCACGGCTGGGTCTGGCACGTGCTCGCCGACCCGGACGGCAACGAGTTCTGCGTGCTCCAGCCGCCCCGGGGCGTCATTCCAGGTTGAGCCGGGCGGCGGTGACGATCTTTCCGGCCCGGATCGTCACCAGCAGCGGTTCGGTCGGCGAGCCGTCGCCGCCGGAGTTGGTGGTGAAGGCGTCGAAGGCGACCCGGCAGGTGCCGGCGTGGGTCGCCGGATCCGTACACTTCTTCGGGTCTTTCCGGTAATCCAGATAGGTGATGCCGGTGGCCACCGGCAGGCTGACCTTCACCGCGTTCGGCACCGGAACGTACTTCTTCGTGCAGTTCGGCGAGGTGTCGTCCGGCGGGAAGCGGCGGCAGTACTCCGCGCCGCTGAGGTACTCGGTCGGCTCCAGGATGGCGACCTTCTCGCGGTCGCTGAGCATCCACTGCCCGGCGGTGAACCGGGCGTCGCCGGTGGTGAACGCGGGTGTCGCCGGCACGGCCGGATCGGTGCCCGAGCGCAGCCTGAGGTCGGTGAACGTCACGTCGGCCCGGCCGCCCGCGCCGGCCACCGCGCCCACCAGCACCCGGCCGCTGACCAGCGAGGACTCGGTGAGCCGGCCGCGCAGCGCCTCGGCGCCGTCGACCGAGACGGTGGCCTCGCCCTCGTCGGCGACCAGCTGGACGGTGTGCCCGGCGCCGGTGGCGGTGGATCGCTTCGCGGTGGCGATGACGTTCTCGGCGCCGCCGATCGAGCTGGTCAGGCTCACCTCGCCGGGGCAGACGGCGACCCGGTAGAAGTCGGCCAGGTAGTTCTCCCGGTTGTCCTGGCGGGCCGAGGCGCGGAACCAGATCGCCGGGCACGAGTCGGCGTTGGCCGCGGTCGCCCGGACGCTGATGTTCTGGCTGGTCGGGAACACGGTGTCCAGGTAATCGCCGCACATCTCGGTGGCCGACGCCTTCGCCGTCACCCGCAGGCCGCGCCGGTAGCCGCAGGTGCCCGACTCGTCGCTGCTCGCGACGAAGAGCGTTTCACTGCGCAGCGAATCGAACATGGCGGGACCGGTGACCGGCTTCGCCGTGGCTGCTGCACCTGCTCCGTGCGTACCCTCCTGGGTCTGGCTCTGGGTCTGCAGAACGACGCCGGCCGTGGTCGCGGCTGCGAGAGTGACCACCGCGGCGGCCGCGATGGTGATCGCGCGCCGTGCGGGCCGGGGCCGGTGACCGCCGGTCTGATAGCGGCCGGACTGCTGCGCCGCCTCGGCGTCGCGCCGCAGCTCCGGCGGCAGCGGAGGCGCGCTCGGCGCGCCCGACACCAGCAGGCGATCGAGCAGCTCCGGCGCGGTCGGGCGGTCGGCCGGCTCCTTCGCCAGCGCCGAGATGACCAGCTCGGTGAGGTAGGGCGGCAGGCCGACGACCCGGGGTGGCTGGGTGAGAATCCGGGCCGCGGTCACCGCCGGGCTGTCACCGCCGAAGGGGGTACGGCCAGTGCCCGCATAGGTCACCACCGCGGCCCAGGCGAACACGTCGGCGGCCGGGGTGACCAGGCGATCGGTCTCCGGATCGAGCCGTTCCGGAGCCATGTACGCCAGTGTGCCGACCACCTCCTCGGCCCGGGTGTGGAAGCTTGTCGGCTCGAGCGGCCGGGCGATGCCGAAGTCGATCACCTTCGGGGTACCCAGCGCGAACAGCACGTTGCGCGGCTTCAGGTCCCGGTGGATGACCCCGACCCCGTGGATCGCCGCGAGCGCCGCCGCTACCCCGACGGCCACCCCGTGCAGGCTGCCGCCGGACAGCGGCCCACTCTCCGCGACGACCTCACTGAGGCTGGGCCCGTCCACGTACTCCACCACGAGATAGGGGGTGGCGTGGTCCGGGTCGGCGTCGAGCACCTCGGCGGTGCAGAACGGCGGAACCTCCCGGGCCCGGCTGACCTCACTGCGAAAGCGAGCCCGGAACTGCTCCTCGTGCGCGAACTCGGCCCGGATGACCTTGACCGCGACCAGCCGCCCACTGGGCGCCTCGGCCAGAAACACCGAGCCCATGCCACCTTCACCGAGCCGCGCCACGGTCCGGTAGGGCCCGACGAACCGAGGATCGGTCAAGCGCAAAGGATCACCCACGGGACGCCAACCTACACGGGGCCTCTTACTTCTCTCTTACGGTGACTCAAGACCCTCGCGCGGGATCGGCTCCCCGATCCGGAAGTCCCGGAAGGTGACCTCGAGCCCTTCCCGCTCCGGCGAACAGCACATGACCCCGACGTCAACCGTCTCCAGCAGGTCCAGATGCCCGAGCCGAACCAGCTGCCACGAGCCGTTCTGGTCGCCGCGGTGCACGCACACCGCCGACCCGAACCGGGTCAGCCGGAGCCGTATCTCACCGTCGTAATCCGGCACCGCCTGCACCGACAGGTCGGAGTAATCCCTGGTGAGCACGGTGCTCAGCTGCACGGCCCCGGAGGTGACCTCGAGCCCGGTCTTGAGCCAGGTGCGCTCGTCGGCCCGAAGCATCAGCCCAGCCTGGTCGAACAGCGCCGAGTGCCCGGCCGACACCGTGACCTCGGCCGTGAAGTCCCCACTGACCGGCTGCCGGTAGAAATGCCCGTTGTCGGTGACGTAGCCGTAGAACGTCCGCCGCCAGAAGTCGGTCTTCAGCCCGGTGCGAACCCGGATGACGCCGTCCTGCTCGGACCAGTGCGGAGGCTCGTTGAGCCAGGACATCGTCGCCGCCATAGAGCCACCCTAAGGCCGCCCGTCCAGGGCGTCCGCGTGCGAGCATGGCTGCATGGACAAGCAGATCGCTGACCTGGAGAGTGCGCGCGATCGGGCCACGCGCTTCGGCAAGCTACCGGCACGCATCCATCCCGAGGAAGCCGTCGAAGCGGTCGATACCGCCGCACCTCAGCCCCGGCCGACCGGCGCGGCAACCGAGGAACTACGCCAGGTCTTCCTCGCGGGCGGCTGAAAGGTTCAGCAGCGGCAGGAAGTCCGTGCGGCGGCAGTCGGTGAGCAGGCGGGTCAGCCGGTCGTCGTCGGGAGGGTTGGTGCCCTCCAGGCGGGTGAAGTAGCGGGTCAGGAAGCCTTCGACGAGTTTGCTCTCGATCTGGTCGGGGGTGGGGCTTACCGCCTTGTCGGACTCGATCACCAGTAGCAGCAGGCCTGGTAGGCGGCCCTCGCCCGGGGACAGCTCGGGCATCAGGTAGGGCAGCGGCAGGCGGCGGGCTCCGAAGCCGGCGTACAGCCGTAGCCGGGCGGTGTCGTCGCCGTAGTCGGCGGTGGCGGGGACCTCGGTGGGGGCGGTGGGGTCCTCGGCTTCGGCGAAGACCACGAGGGGCTTCAGCGTTTCGCGCCAGTGTGGGGCGGCTACCGATACCAGGCGGCGGCCGATGCCCTGGCCGCGCAGGTCGGGCCGGATGGAGAAGTAGCAGAGCAGGGCGGCCCGGATGTCGGGGAACCACTCCAGGAACAGGGCGCCGACCGGCTCTCCGTCGGGGGTCACCGCTATCGCCCCGCGCAGCTCGTCGGCGCGCAGGACTCGGCTCAGCTTCTCGATGGGCTCGCGTTCCGCGGGCAGGAAGCTTGGCGCGATCACCTTTTCGTAAAGGGTGCGCAGGGCGCCGGCGTCGGCATCTCCCTCGAGAAAACGGATCGAGACCTCTCCCACGACGCCACTCTACTGTGGACGCGGCGTGAAGGCGGTCGCCAGCTCGTCGAACAGAGGGTTCGCCGACGGGTGCGGGGAGCGACGTGGGGTGATCGTGTAGATGCCGCGGGTCGGCGGGTCCACCAGGGGCACGGTGGTTACGTCGGCTCGTAGCGCGGACGTCAGCACGCCGGGAATCAGGGCGATGGCGTGCCCGGTGGCTACCAGCGCGATCTTGCCGGGCAGGTCGGCCGCGGTCAGGTCGATGCGCGCGGTTACCCCGGCGCGGGCGGCGTGCTGGCGCAGCAGCGTGGCCGAGCCGTCGTTGTCCTCGGCCCAGGTCTGGTCGGCCAGCGCCCGGATGTCCACCGGGGCGGGGCCGGCCTGCGGATGGCCGATGGGCAGCACCACCACCATCTCGTCCAGGCCCAGGAAGCGCCGGTCAACGCGCGGGTCGTTGGGCAAGCCCGGTGGCGCGTCGGTGACCAAGGCGACGTCCAGGTCGCCGGCGATCACCCGGTCGTGCAGCTGGGCGCTCGGGCCGGGGGACAGGGTCCAGCGGAACGGGTCCGTGCGGTCCAGCAGGCGGCGGATCGCCGCGGGCACGAGGCCGGCCGCCAGCGACGAGGTCGCGCCGACCGCCAGCGGACGTTGCCGGGGCTCCTGGACGGCGCGGACCGCGCGGTCGACCTCCTTGAGCGCGATCACGGCGTGCTGGTGGAACACCTCGCCGGCGGGTGTCGGCCGTACGCCGCGCCCGTGCCGTTGCACCAGCGGCGTGCCCAGGCTGCGTTCCAGGCCGGCGATCTGCCGGGAGACGGCCGACTGGGTGTAGCCGAGTTCGGTGGCGGCCGCCGACAGCGACCCGAGCCGGCAGGCCGTCACGAACGTCCGCCACGCGACCAATTCCATGACCGGAAGTATGCACATCACGCATGGCTGCGATGCTCGATCTGCGCTTGTCGCATCCCGGCGGGGCTCGCACAGTGGGAGCCATGAGGATCGCCGCACTCGGATTGGGCCGGATGGGAACCGCGATGGTGACCCGACTCGCGGAGCGTGACCGGGAGGTGGCCGGCTGGACGCGGTCCGGGGGTGGTCACCCCGGCGACGCGGTGGCCGAGGCCGACGTCGTACTCCTGGCGTTGTTCGACGGCGAGGCCTGCCACCAGGTCATCGAGGCCGTGCTCGAACCTCTGCGCGCCTACATCCGTGGCCACGCCACCGGCGACCCCGCTCACTTCCGGGACGCCTTCCTGCCCACCGCCCACATCGAAGGACTCCGGGACGGCGTCTTCGTGTCCTGGGACCTGGATGAGTACTGCGGCCTCTTCCCGGGCCGCCCGGCCGCCGACGAACCGGCGCGCACCCGCCGGATCGACGCCGTCGACGTGCACGGCACCATCGCGACCGCGTCGATGACGCTCCGCCACGGCGCGGACACGTTCACCGACACGTTCCTACTGATCCGGATCGACAAACGCTGGCGGATCGCCAACAAGACCTACCACCGCGAGACGAGTACGGTGGTCGCGTGACGAATCAGACGGTGCCCGTGGCCAGCGTGTCGAGCCGGGCCGAGGGTGACATCGTGGCCGGCCTGTTGCGAAGCGCCGGCATCGAGGCCCGGGTGACGGCCGACGATGCCGGCGGTGAGATCGGCTCCTTCCAGCTGGAAGGCGTGAGCGTGCTGGTCGCCCCGGCCGACGAGGCCGAGGCACGTGCGATCGTGGCCGACGCGACGTCCTAGATCGCGGCCAAAAGGGTTAGGGCAGGTCGATCGGGCGCAGCACCCGGTCGATGCCGTGCGCGATCTGCTTGTTGCCCTTGTTGATGTTGAAGACGACGACCCGCGGGTTACGGTCGCTGGTGTCGGCGTCGATCAGCTGGATTCGCCGGTGACGGTAGCCGTACACATCTACCTTGATGGTGGATTTTGCGGCCGTGGTGAGGCGGGCGTTGTCGGACTTCAACGCCGCGGCCCGGGTCACGGTGGCGCCCGGCACGACGTGGTAGAGCAGCACCGATTCGACGGTGTCGATGCCCAGGCCGGCCACCGCGGTGAAGGCGGCCTTCTCGCCGGGCAGTCGGCGGGTGTGCTGAATGTCGGCGACCAGGGTCTCGAACGCGCGGTCGTTCGGCAGGAACGCGGTCAGCGCCGTCTTGCCGTCGGTGAGGACGCCGACCGGGCTGGCCGGCTTGGCCTTGAGCACGGCGAGCACCGCGGCGGTGAGGATGTCGTAATCGCGCCCGTTGTGGTCGAAGCCGGTGCCGTGCGCGGTGAGCACCGCGGCCAGCGACCGGGTGCCCAGCGACCTGGTATGTGCGTCGGCCGGCGATGCGGCCAGGGCGGAGAGCACCACAGCGGTGGCCGTGACGGCGACGGTTCGGGTGAACCTCATCGTTGCGTGTCCTTTCGGGTACGGGGTGGTGGCGTCGGTGCCACCACCCCGTACTTCGATCGCATCGCCTTTGCTGGATGCACTCAGGACGTGAGGGTTCCGCGGAGCAGGCTGTGGCCGGAGTGGGCGGCGTCGCCGTCGTGCGGTTCGTCGCTGATGTCGACCAGCCGGTACCGGTTCATGTCGACGCCGGGCGGCACCGGCAGGGTCGCGTCCGGCCGGTCGGTCAGGTTGCCGATCGCGATCATCTTGGTGGGATGATCCGGGTCGATCAGCCACACCTCGTGGAAACCGCTGGTCAGCGGCAGGTTGCGGACGTCCACCCGCATCTCGCCGCCGGACAGCACCCGTACCGTGCCGTTCGCGTCGGCCGGCACCGTGGCCAGCGGTTTCAGCGTGGCCCGCGCGGTCACCGTCTCGGCCGGAGCGCGCACGATCCGGTTGAGTACGACGGTGCCGGCCACCGCCAGGACCACGACGGCGGCCGCGGCCAGCAGCCAGTGTGATCGACGGCCGCGCCGTTCCGGGGGGTCGAGGGCCGCTTCGATGCCCTCCCACACCCGGGCCGGTGGGGCGGGCAGCCGGTCGAGGTCCGGTCCTTCGGCGCCGAGTTCGGCGACATGCCGCAGCGCGTCGAGGTCGTGCCGGCAGCCGGGGCACTCGGCCAGGTGGCCGGCCTCGAAGGAATCAAGCGGTTCAGCGAGCGCGAGAAGCGCCAGCCGATCGGGATCCAAATGCCGCACCGTCCACCTCCCATCGACGTCGCAGGTTAGCCATCCCACGCCGGATATGGCTCTTGACCGTGCCGAGCGGCAGCCCGGTGACCGCCGCTATCTGGGGATGCGTGAGGTCGTCGAAGAACGCCAGCTCCAGGGTGCGGCGCTGCTCGGCCGGCAGCCGGCTGAGCTCGTCGGCGATGATCAGCCGGTCGATGATCCGTTCCGGGGGCTCGGTCTCGTCCGGCGCCGGTGCCTGGGCGCTGACCGTCTCGGCCACCCGTCTGTCGCGCGCGGCCGACCGCAGCCGGTCGACGGCCTTGCGCTTCGCGATGCCGAGCAGCCAGCCCAGCATCGTGCCGCGCTGCGGGTCGAAGCCGGCGCGCCCGGTCCAGGCCGCGACGAAGGTCAGCTGGGTGACGTCCTCCGCGTCGGCCCGGTTGCCCAGCACCCGCTGGGCCAGGTAGAACACGGTCGCGCCATGCTGGTCGTACGCCTCCCGAAGGGCCTTCTCGTCGCCGTCGCGTAAGCGTTCGGCGAGCTCGCCGTCGGAGTCCATCGACCTCCTTCGCAGACAGGTTCTCATCGTTGTTCGTTGCGGGGCCGGTCGGTGGATGCACCTTCGGGGACGGATACCATCACGTCGGAAACTGGCGATTCGGACAATGGAGGTTCAGTGGCACCGGACGACATCTCGCGCCGGGAGGCGGAACGCCTTCGTGGCCTGGCCGATGATGCCCGGGTGGCCCGAACTTTCGAGGTTCTCGCCGACCAGGGCGCGTTGTGGGTCTGGGGGGACGAGGAGGAGATCCTGTTCACCGAGGACGCCCGGCGGAACACTCTGTTGCCGATCTGGCCCTATGCGACGGTGGCCCGGCTGGAGAACGAGGGTGAGGTCGACGGCGAGCACGCCATCCGGATCGCGGTGGACGTGTTCCTGACCGAGTGGTTGCCGCAGCTCAAGGACGACGACGCCGGCATCTCGATCTTCCCTGTCGAGGAGACGAACACGTCGGTTCTCACCCTGGACGAGTTCCGTTCACGGATGACGGCGGCGCTCCGGCTGAATTAGGGCGCCCGTTCGGGGGAGATCAGCTCCATTCCAAGGTCGATAGTGTCGGGGCCGTGACACGGACGGATCGGACCGCCCGGTGGTACGTGCAGGCCACCGTGGTCGTTGCCGCGCTCGGCATCGGATGGTGCGTGGTCTATCTGACCACCGGCGCCGGGACCGAGGCGTTCGCGTACGTCTTCGTCCCGATCGGCGGCGCCCTCGCCGCCGGGGCCGTCCAGCAGATGGCCCGCGGCGGCCTCGGCGTGGACCCGGTGGCCCGGCGGTTCTGGCGGGCGACCCTGCTCAGCGTCGGCGTGATGACGGCCGGCTACGCCTGGCTGGCCGTGGACATGCTGGCCCACGCCTCCCAGGCCCGCACCCGCAGCATGCCGATACCGGCGGCGGCCCTGGTCGCGGTCGGGTTCCTGATCGCCATCTGGGCACTGGCCCGGGTGCCGGTCGCCCCCACCGACGGGGTCGAGCGGTGGCGGGTGGCGCTGGACCGGACGATCGCGTTCCTCGGCAGCGCGGCCGTGTTGTGGTACGTCGGGCTGGCACCGATGCTCTCCGCCCGCGAACCGTGGAGTCTGCAGGCGACAGCGCTGGTCGGGCTGGGTTTCCTGGCCGCCGCCGGCGCCGCGACCAAGGTGTCGTACGTGGTGAGTGGCCCGGTCGACCGGCTGGCGATGCGGCTGGTCGCGGCCAGCGGCGGGATCCCGGCCGGGGCGGTCGCCGTGCTCGCGGTGCGGTACGGATTCGCCGCCACCATCCCGGCCCAGGCGATCGTGATGCCGCTGGCCCCGATACTGATCACCCTCGGGGTGGCGATCCAGAACCGGGCCGACCGGGGGCTGCGCCGCGACCCCGTCCGCACCGGCGTCCTGTTGCCCTACCTGGCCGTGGTGGCGGTCGACCTGCCACTGATCGCCATCGCGTTCGGCGCCCCGCTGGGCTGGCCGGTCCGGGTGGCCCTGATCGGCACGGTGTCGGTGACCGCGCTGGTCACCGTCCGGCAGTTCATCACGTACCGGGAGAACGCCAAGCTGCTGGCCAACACCCGGGTCCAGGAGAAGCGGCTGCAGTACGAGGTCAGCCACGACGGCCTGACCGGGCTGGCCAACCGGGCGCTGTTCCGGGACCGCCTCGCCGCCGCGCTGGCCGGCCCCGGCCCGGCGGCGGTGCTGCTTGTCGACCTGGACGATTTCAAGACCGTCAACGACCTGCTCGGCCACGGGGTCGGCGACCGCCTGCTGGTCTCGGTCGCGCGGCTGCTGCGCACCGAGGCCGGGCCGGACGCCCTGCCGGTGCGGGTCGGCGGCGACGAGTTCGCGGTGCTGCTCACCGAGCCCGGCGCCGACCCGGACGCGCTGGCCGGGCGGCTGCTGACCGCGTTCACCAGCCCGATCAGCGAGCACCGCCTGCTGGTGCAGGCCAGCATCGGGATCGCGGTCGCCGGGCCCGGGGCCACCGTCGACTCGGTGCTGCTGAACGCCGACGTCGCGATGTACTCGGCCAAGCAGCGCGGCAAGGCCGGCTTCGTGCGGTACGCGGACGGCATGCGCGAGCCGGTGCTGGCCCACATGCAGCTCGGCGGCGAGCTGCGGCGGGCCCTGGACAACGACGAGTTCCGGGTGGTCTACCAGCCGATCATGCGGCTGGAGGACAACCGGCTGATCGGGGTGGAGGCCCTGATCCGCTGGCATCACCCGACCCGCGGTGTCGTCGCCCCGGCCGAGTTCATCCCGGCCGCCGAGCGGACCGGCCTGATCGTGCCGCTGGGCCGGTTCGTCCTGCACGAGACCTGCCGGCAGGCGGCGGCCTGGCTGGCCGAGTTCGGCCCGGACGCGCTGAAGGAGGCCGGCCTGAACGTGTCGGCCCGGCAGCTGCACGACCCCGACTTCGTGGCCGACGTGACAAACGCGCTGGCCGAGAGCGGGCTGCCCTGCGAGCGGCTGGTGCTCGAGGTGACCGAGTCGGCGGTGCTGCGCGGCCAGCAGGTCTCCCGCGCGCTGTACGACCTGGACCGGATGGGCATCCGGCTCGCCCTGGACGACTTCGGCACCGGCGAGTCGTCGCTGAGCCTGCTCCGGGCCTTCCCGGCCGCGATCATCAAGCTGGACAAGTCGTTCGTGGACGGCATCGAGATCGACGACGGCCAGCCGGCGGCGGCCGACGCCCGGCAGGCGGTAGCCCGCGCGGTGCTCCAGCTGGCCCGGGCGTTCGGCCTGGACACCGTCGCCGAGGGGGTGGAGAGCGCCGAGCAGGTGGCCGTGCTCCGCGAGCTCGGTTACACCGTCGGCCAGGGCTTCCACCTGGCCGAGCCGATGACCGCGGACGGCGTGTCCGGCCTGCTGACCCGGCAGACGTCGGCCCTCAGGATGGCGTGACCAGGCGGCTCTCGTAAGCGACCACCACCGCCTGCACCCGGTCGCGGAGGCCGAGTTTGGCCAGTACCCGGGCCACGTGGGTCTTCACTGTCGCCTCGGACAGGAAGAGCCGGCCGGCGATCTCCACGTTGCTCAGCCCCTGCGCGACAAGGGTCATCACCTCGCGTTCCCGGGGCGTCAGCGCGGCCAGATCGCGGTGCAGCGGCGACTCGCGGGGTTCCGGCGTGGTGAACCGTTCGACCAGCCGGCGGGTGATGCTCGGGGCGAGCAGCGCGTCGCCGTCCCGGACGATCCGGATCGCCGCCACCAGGTATTCCGGGGTGACGTCCTTGAGCAGGAAGCCGCTGGCGCCCAGGCCGAGCGCCGCGTAGACGTAGTTGTCCAGGTCGAACGTGGTGAGCATGATGACCCGCGGCGGGGCGTCGCCGACCAGGATGCGGCGGGTGGCCTCGATGCCGTCCACCGTGGGCATCCGGATGTCCATCAGCACCACGTCGGGCCGGGTGCGCCGGACCGCCTCGATCGCCTCGGCGCCGTTCTCCGCCTCGCCGACCACGTCGATGCCGTCGGCGGTGAGGATCATGCGGAAGCCGGCTCGCACGAGCGCCTGATCGTCGGCGATCACCACCCGCAGGGTCATCTGGTCTCCAGGGGGAGTTGAGCCTGCACGCGGTAACCGCCGGTGAGCCGGGCGGCGGCCTGCAGCGTGCCGCCGTAGACGGCGAGTCTCTCACGCAGCCCGGCCAGGCCGCGTCCCGTCGATGCGGCGGCCTCGGGGGTCGGCCGGCCGCCGGTGTCGGTCACCGTGATGCACAGCTCGTCCGGCGTGTAGACGACGTCGACCGTCGCGCTCGCCCCGGACGCGTGCTTCACGGTGTTGGTGAGGGCTTCCTGCACGACCCGGTAGGCGGCCAGCTCCAGGCCGGCCGGCAGCGGGACCCGGTCGCCGCTGGTGGTCACGGTGACCTCGATGCCGGCGTCGCGCACCCGGTCGATCAGCGGCGGTAGCTGGGCCAGGCCGGGCTGCGGATCGAGGGCGTCCTCCTCGGCCGCGGCCAGCAGCCCCATCACCCCGCGCAGCTCACCGAGCGCCGCCCGGCCGCCCTCCTCGACCGCGAGCAGAGCATCGCGGGCGGCCTCGGGGGAGTTGTCGAGGACCTTGCGGGCGGCCCCGGCCTGGATGACCATCATCGACACGTTGTGGGTGACGATGTCGTGCAGCTCGCGGGCGATCCGGGCGCGTTCCTCGCGGGTGGCTTCGCGCAGCGCGTCGGCCCGTTCGAAACGCAGCCGGTCGGCCCGCTCGCGCCAGGTGCGCATGCCGTTGACGGCCAGCCCGATCGGCAGCAACACCAGGAACGGCACCCAGGCCACCGGCACGATCGGCACGGCCAGGTCGGGAAAGGAACTGAACAACAAGGCTGCCAACGGCAGCGAACCCAAGGCCCACAAGCGATAGGGACTGTACGCCGCGGCGCTGTAACCGGCGATCACGCAGGCGTAGAACGAGACCCGGAGGATGTCGGTGCTCGGTTCCACCCCGTGCAGCGACAGCACCGTGATGCCGAGAATGCCGATCATGGTGGTCAGCGGATAGCGGCGCCGGAAGACCAGCGGAAGGATCGCGGCGATCGCGATGAAGCCCGGCCCCTGCGGATCGGGCATCACCGGCGGGTGGAAGCCATCCGGGAGATTCGCCGGTTCCGCCGGTTCGGCTGGTTCCGCCGCCTCCGGGAGATCCGGGAGATCCGGGAGGTTGGGTACCTGCACCGCCACCGCGTCGTTCGTGGTGTCGAACAGGTGGTCGGTGATGTCGGTGCCGCTGAGCGCTACCAGGACGAACACCGCAACCAGCAGCCCGTCGAAGGCCCAGTTGCGGCGGGTCATCCGCGGCTGCGGCCCCGATCGGCGGCGCAGTGCCCTGAGGAACGCGGTCACCGGCCCATTCTGTACGGGCGGCCCAGCCGTACGCATCCATCGCTGGACTACGCCGCAAGGATGACCCCGGCCGCCGAAGGGGTTCTCCCGGCCGACGACCGCGGTGCCCCGGCGTCCCTAGCGTCCCCAACCATGATTGATGTCGTAGATGTGAGCCGCCGGTACGAGAGCGACCAGGCCGCCCTGGACCACCTGAGCCTGCACGTCGCCGAGGGGGAGTGCCTGGCCCTGCTCGGCCCGTCCGGCAGTGGCAAGTCGACCCTGCTCAACCTGATCGCCGGCCTGGACCGGCCCACCGAGGGCACGGTCACGGTCGGCGGCACCCGGGTGGACCGGCTGAGCGAGGCCGCCGCCGCCCGCTACCGCCGGGCCACCGTCGGCCTGGTCTTCCAGTTCTTCAACCTGCTCGACGACCTGACCGTCACCGACAACGTGCTGCTGCCCGCGCAGATCGCCGGCAAGTCGGCCGGGTCCCGCCGGCGCGCCCAGCAACTGCTCGAGACGCTCGGCATCGACCGGCACGCCGACGCCTACCCCGGCCGGCTCTCCGGCGGGGAGCGGCAGCGGGTCGCGGTCGCCCGGGCACTGATGAACAAGCCACCCCTGCTGCTCGCCGACGAGCCGACCGGCGCGCTGGACACCGCGTCCGGCGCGGAGGTGCGCAAACTCCTGATCGACCTGCACGCCGAAGGCCAGACCATCGTCATGGTCACCCACGACGAGGTCCTCGCGGCCGCGGTCGCGACCCGGACCGTACGCCTCATCGACGGTCAGGTGGCGTCCTGATGAGCGCGATCCGGACCGTCGTGCGCGGAGCCCAGCGGCGCCGCGTCGCCACCATCGTGATCGTCGCGGCCACCGCGATGGCCGTGACCGCGACCGTCCTGGCCGGCCTGCTGCTGGCCGCGTCGTCGGCCCCGTTCGCCAACGCGTTCGCCAAGCAGCACGGCGCCCACCTGACCGCGTACTTCGACGCCGCCAAGACCACCAAGGACCAGGCCGCGGCGACCGCGTCGCAGGCCCAGCAGGCGGTCGGCCCGTTCCCGGTGACCACGGTCGAGACGAAGCTCGACGACGGCCCCGGCCGCGGCCCCACGCTTCCGCCGATGCAGGTGGCCGGCCGGGCCACCCCGGGCAACGACGCGATCGACAAGGCCACCCTGCTGTCCGGCCACTGGCCCCGGGCCACCGACGAGATCGTGATCGTCCGTACCAATCTGCGGCTTCCCGCCGGAACCGCCCTGACCCTCACCAACGGATCCACGCTCAAGGTCGTCGGTGAGGCCCGGTCGATCAGCCAGACCGCGCAGGGCTGGATGACCCCCGAGGGGGTCGCCGCGCTGGGCCAGACCGGCTGGCAGATGCTTTACCGGTACGCCGACGCCGGTTCCGAGACGGCGATGACCGCACACCAGACGGCTCTGGGCGCGGGCGTGCAGACCCAGTCCTGGCTGGGCGTCCGGGCCGACGCCGCCCACCGTACCCAGCTGTTCGTGCCGCTGCTGAGCGCGTTCGGGCTGATCGGCCTGGCCCTGGCCGCCCTGGTGATCGGCAACGTCACCGCCGGGACGATCGCCTCGGCCACCCGCCGGATCGGGGTGATGAAGGCGCTCGGCCTGACTCCCGCCCAGGTGGTGCGGGCCTGCCTGGCCCAGGCCCTGATCCCCGGCCTGATCGGCGCGGCTCTCGGTATCGTCGCCGGCGACCTGCTCGCGATCCCGCTGACGGCCGACGTAGCCGACCTGTTCGGCACCGTCCCGATGTCGGTCACCCCGTGGGTGGATGCCGCCGCGATCGTCGCCGCGGTGCTGGTGATCGGCGCGACGGCGGCCCCCGCCGCGTGGCGGGCGGCCCGGCTGCGCACGGTCGACGCGCTGGCCGTGGGCCGTACCCCGCAGAGCGGCCGTGGCCGCCTGGCCGCCCGCCTGGCCGCCCGGTCCGGGCTGCCGAGGTCGCTCAGCATCGGCCTGGCCCAGCCGTTCACCCGACCGGCCCGGCTGCTGGTCATGCTGCTGACGGTCGCGCTCGGCACGGCGGCGGCGACGTTCGCCATCGGCCTGGCCAGCTCGCTGCGCCTGGTCCAGGCGGCCGACCAGAAACCCGAGACCTCGGCCGACGTGCTGGTCCTGCCGCCGATGGACGGCAGCGACCCGCGCGTGGTCCTGGACGCCACGGCCGGAACCGGAAGCTACTACGGCCGGGGCCCGGCCGACGTGACGGTGGACGGGCTGCGCCAGGCCGCCCGGGGCAACATCACCGTCGGCGACGCCCGGGCCGCCGGTTACGACATGCTCGCCGGCCGCTGGTACACCGCCCCCGGCGAGGCCGTAGTCACCACCGGCTTCCTGACCGCCACCGGCAAGCACGTGGGAGACACGGTCACCGGCGCCGGCCACGGCCCGCTCACCCTGGTAGGCGAGGTGTTCGACGGCAGCGCCAACAACCACCTCTACACCGACGCGGCCAGCCTGCCCAACCAGAAGGACCAGACCTTCGAGTGGTACGTCAAGCTGACCCCCGGCACCGACCGCACCGCGTACCTGCAGGCTCTGGAGAGCAAGCACCTGAGCGCCGAGGCCACCAAGGCCGAGGGCGCGGACGGAACGCTGGTCATCCTGGACTCGCTGACGGCTCTGCTGACGGCCCTGCTGGTGTCGGTGGCCGCGCTGGGCATCCTGAACGCGGTAGTCCTCGACTCGCGCGATCGGGTGCACGACATCGGCGTACACAAGTCTCTGGGAATGACCCCGAAGCAGACCGCCGCGATGGTCATCGCCTCGGTCGGAATCCCCGGCCTGATCGGCGGCCTAGCCGGCGTCCCCGCCGGCTACCTGGTGCACCACTGGGCCGTTCCGGCCATGGCCGAAGGCGCAGGCATCCGCCTGCCCGAATCCACAATCGACGTGTACGCCGTGGGCCTGCTGGCCATCCTGGCCCTGGCCGGCCTGTTCCTGGCGGCCGGCGGAGCCCTGCTGCCGGCGGGTTGGGCCGCCCGAACCCGAACGGCGGTGGCCCTGCGCACCGAGTAGCGCTTGATCTCGGGTGCTTGTATTGCCTGCGCAACCGCCAGAGTTGATCATCGGGGGAGTCGCAGTGACACGCTTGGCCGGTTTCTGGGCGCTGCTGGGCGGGGGTGTCCTGGTAGCGGTGCTGACGGTCGCTCTGCAGCCGGTCGTCAGCCAGCAGGACTGCTCCAACTACGGTGCGAGCGGCAACGCCAGCGCCTTCGCCGACCCGGCCTGGGACCTGCGATTCCCCTTGGTCCTGCTCGGCTGGGTGGCCCTGGTCGTGCTGGAACAGGCCCTCCCGTTCACCTGGCGGCGGCGCCGCCCGGCCGAGGTCGCCGGCCGGGCCGCCGCCGCGGTGCTGGCCGCCACCACGGTCGGCTGCTGCCTGGGCCTCACCCTCGGCACGGTGTGCCGCTGAGGCCGAAGTCTTTGGCGTGACGGACCCGCCGCAACCTGCTCAAAGATCAATTGCACGCGGATCAATCATGACAGCACTCCCGCCTGGTGAGTGGTGGGCTGTCGACCCGACCGAGGGTGCCGTCAACTACGTGCACGGCATGGACCAGTGGGCGGTGACCGTCACCCTGATCACGGACAACGTGCCGGTGCTCGCGGTCGTCCACCAGCCGGTCGGTGACCGGACCTGGACCGCGGTGCGGGGCGCGGGTGCTTTCCGCAACGGTGAACCTCTCGCGGTGTCGGTGAAGACGGATGTTGACGCGGCGATCGTCACGATGACCCAGCCCCGCACTCAGAACCGGCGCTTCGGCGACGCCGTGGCGGCCCTGCTGGACAAGGTTCTGTTCATCCGTTCCACGGTGCCCAGCACGTTCCCGTTGCTCGATCTCGCCGGAGGTCATGTCGACGCGTATTGGCAGTACGAGTGCGACCTGATCGGGGTGGCCGCGGGTGTCCTGCTCGTCACCGAGGCGGGCGGCGTGGTCACCGATCTGCTCGGCGAGTCCTGGAAGCCCGGTTGCACCGACATCCTGGCCGCGGCTCCCGGCCTGCACAGGGAACTGCTGGCGGTACTGCACGGGGAAGGCGCGTACTGACAGGGAACTCACCATCCTCTTTGGCCGGCGGGGCGACGGGCCTCGAACTGACGGTCAAAGGTGAGTGACGTCGGTGCGGCGGTGGTCAGGTTTGAACGGGAGCGTGGTGACGGTGGCGCGGATCTCGCGTTGGGGGGTGCCGGGTCGGCCCCACAGGATGGTTACCTCGGTCCCGGGGGTGGCGTAGCGGGGGGCGATTACGCCGAGTGAGATCGTTCCGTGCACGTTGATGCTCATGGCGCGGCCCGTGGATACCCCGGCTTGCTGTCCGTCGACCAGGATCTGGTCGAACGCCGGGCCGTTGAAGCGGGGGAGCTGCATCTGTTCGGCCGGCGAGGCGCCGAACAGGGAGGCGAAGACGGCGGTGACGTCGTCGTCGTTCCAACGCAGGCCGGCAAGAGTGCGCAGCTCGCCGGCGTGGGCCGCGGCGAGGTCGGCGGCGAAGGCGTCGCGGCCGATGAAGTCATGTGCGGGGACGGCTTTGCGCGGGCCCCATCCGAGTTCGCCGGGTTTGCGGAAGTAGTCGGTGAACGCCGCCGGGACGAAGCTGCCACCGATGGGGCGGTGCCGGAACTGGGTAGGTGCCCCGGGGGTGATGCCCGCGGCGGGCATGTAGTCCAACCCGTTGGTGGCGATGCCGGCCTCGATGTGTTGCACGGACTGCGATCCGAAGCCCAGCAGTCGGAGACCGAAGCCGGCGCCGGCCTCGGCGACCGCCGACCAGATGGTGCTGGCGTGTTCGGCGGCGCCGTGTAGCTCGTAACCGAGTTCGCCGGAGATCCCGGTGCGCAGGACGCGGAGCGGGATGCCGTCGAGTTCGGCGGGGCGGCTGTGGTTGAAGGCGATGTCGCGCAGGCTCTGACCGGTGGCCTTCTCGAGGACGTGCAGCGATTGCGGGCCTTGGACGCCGAAGATGAACCGGTCGGGGCTGATGTCGCTGATCTCGGCGTTCCAGGTGCCCTTGCTGAACTGCCAGGCCAACCAGTCGCCGCTGCCGGCGGTGTACAGGAACTCTTCCTCACCGAGGCGGCAGAGCACGCCTTCGGAGGCGACGAAGCCATTGTCGTCGAGCTGCACGTGGTGCTTGATCTGGCCGAGTGCGAAGTCGCTGAGGTTCGCCGGGCTGAGGGTGCTGAGGAACGCGAGTGCCTGCGGACCGCGAATCAGGATCTTGTTGAGCGGTGTCCAGTCACCGAGGTAGCAGGACGTGACGTGGGCGGCGGTCTCGTCGGCCCAGTCGGTGTAGTGCAGCGGCAGCATCAGCTGGGCGAACAGGCCGTAGGTGCCGGCTGGGTTCGCGGCGTCCTGGGCTGCTGCGGCGGGGCTGAACATCGCGGGCCGCTGCTGGATGAAGGGTGCGTTCCGGTTGGCGAGCAGTTGCTCGTAGATGGCGCGCTGCTGTCCTGAGGTCATGGACCGGACCGTACCGTCCGGTACAGGGCGTGTTAAGGGTTTGTCATTCTCGAAATCTTGCAAGCTTAGGTTGTGACCTGTGCCACCGTACCGTACGGTACGGTCCGTCCGTTAGCGCAGCTCCTGACGGAAGGAAGGCTGATGGCAAGTCTCGAGGACGCGATCCGGGAGGCCGGGGATCCGCTGGCCCTGATGCGTAGCGGCCGGTCCGGACCGTACCCGTTCCCGATCCGGGCGGAGTTCACCAACTGGCGTGACGAGCAGGAGAGCTGGCGTACCAGCGCGGCTCTGATGGATCTGTCGCATCACATGACGGATCTGACCATCGAGGGGCCCGACTGCTACCGGCTGCTGTCCGACGTCGGGGCCAACAGCTTCACCGGGTTCGGGCCGCTGAAGGCCAAACAGCTGGTCGCGGTCAACCACGACGGTTACATGATCGGTGACTGCATCCTGTTCTGTCTCGACGACAACGCGGTGCGCATCGTCGGGCGGCCGCCGGCCTTGAACTGGGTGCAGTTCCACGCCGAGACCGGCGGCTACGACGTCACCTGGCGCCGCGACGAGCGGACCGCGCAGAATTCGCACGGCCGAGAGTTCTACCGGCTGCAACTGCAGGGCCCGTACGCGGCCCAGATCTTCGAGAAGGTCAACGGTGGCCCGATGCCGGCCATCCCGTTCTTCACGATGGGTCGCTTCCGCATCGGGGGACGTCAGGTCACCGGGCTCAACCACCGCATGTCCGGTCGCTGGGCGGCAGCTTCGTCTCCGGCGACGTTCGCGACTACTACGTCACCCCCTGGGACCTCGGGTACGGGCACATCCTGAAGTTCGACCACGACTTCATCGGCCGAGACGCCCTGGAGGGGATGCGCGACCGGCCGCATCGCCGCAAGGCGTGGCTCGCGTGGGACCGCGACGACGTCGCCCGGATCTTCGCCGGCATGTACGAGCCGGGGGAGAAGCGGTTCAAGTACATCGACACGCCGGCCGCCTTCTACGCGGCCTCGCAGTTCGACCGGGTGGAACGCGAGGGCGAGTTGATCGGTGTCTCGACGCTGTGCAGCTACACCGCGAACGTCCGGGGCTGGATCTCGGTATGCATGCTCGATGGACAGGTCGGCTACGGCGACCGGGTGGAGCTCGTGTGGGGCGAGCCGAACGGCGGCTCCGCCAACCCGGCCGTTGAACGGCACGTCCAGACGACCATCGGTGCGACCGTCGTCGAACGGCCGTTCCCGATCGGCAGGAGCTGACGGCTATCCACGCCCGGCGCCGTTGAGGAACGTGTCCACCGCGGCGGAGATGCTCGCCTCGATCTCGGCCGCGGTGGGCCGGTCGTCGGCGTTGATCAGCAATCGCATCTGCAACGCCCCGACCATCGCGTGATAGAGCTGCGCGGCGGCGAGCATCGTGTCGTCGATCGCGACCAGGCCCGATGCGGTGAGTGTGTCGAGGTAATGGGCCAGGACGGTGTATCCGACGGCCGGGCCGTGCTGGAAGAACGTCTGGCCGAGGCCCTCGACCCGGACCGCCTCGGCCGTGATCAGCCGGTGCAGGGCGATCGCCCCGGGTTCGAGAACCACAGCGGCGGAATGCCGGCCGAATTCCCGCAGCGCCTTCGCCGGGTCGGAGTCGCTCGGATGGAAGGACCTCAGAGGTTTGTTGCGCTCATCGATCAACATCTCCACCGTCGACCGGAACAGGTCGGTCTTGTCGGTGAAATACCGGTACAGCGTGCCTTTCGAACCACCGACGGCGACGAGTACGTCGTTCATGCTGACGCCGGCGTATCCGTGCACCGTGAACAGGGCGGCGGCCTTGCGCAGGATTCGCTCCCGCCGCTCTTCGCTGTTCACGAACGGTGAGTATAGTGTGCCGCTTTTATGCCGATGCGCGGACGATCACGCTGGCCGGTTTCGACATCAGATCCGTCATGTCGAGGCCGAGAATGGAGCGGGCGGTGCGCCGGCCGTGCGCCTCGGCATCGATGTGGACGGTGGTCAGCGCCGGATTGAACAGGGCGCCGTATTCGGTGTCGTCGAAGCCGATGACCGCGACCTCGTCCGGCACCGCGACACCCAGGTCGGCCAGGGCGGTCAGGGTGCGCAGCGCGACGTCGTCGTCGTAGCCGGCGATCGCGGTGACCTCCGGATGCGCATTGCGGAACGTAGCGACCGCCGCTGCTCCCGCTGCCCGGGGCCGGGGCACGACGAGCTCGACGAGGGGGGCGAGGCCGCAGGTCCGCAGGGCGTCGCGGGTGAAGCGCAGCCGTGTCTTGACCAGCGGCGCCTGCTCGCCGATGGCCAGCGCGACGTGGCGATGCCCGCGTTCGGCGAGATGGCCGATCTGGATGGCGGCGTGCGCGGCCAGGCCGTCGAGCCGGCCGCCGCCGTAGTCGTCGAGTTCGTGTCCGGTCAGGTACGGCTCGCCGAACTGGAGGATCGCGCGCGGATTGATGGTGTCGAGCGCCTGGCGGGTGGCTTCGGCGGTGGCTGGACCGTGTCGTACCAGCAGAACGTGGTCGTGCAGCGCGAGTTCCTGGTCGAGGCCCCGGATGTAGCTTCGCGAGTAGTTGCCCTCCAGGCCGGTGTCGATGTGCATGATCACTATCCGGGAGGCGCCCTCGCGCAGCGCCCTGGCGATGGTGTGCGGCTTGTACCCGAGGTCGCGCACGGCCTGCAGGACGCGCGCCCGGGTGGCCGGCGAGATCGTCTGGTTCGGGGTGGCGTTGAGGACGAAGCTGACCGTCGCCCGGGACACCCCGCTCGCCGCCGCCACGTCCTTCAGCGTCGCCCGCCGCGCATCTGCCATGCCATGACCGTACCGATGCCGTTGAGCGAAGTGGTCCTTGCCACAGTGCGAAACAGCGATGTAGCTTCCGTAACTAGCTCGATTTAGTTCTGCAACATCCAACCCTGTGAACAGGGAAAACCGGAAGGAAGCCCGAATGGGACCACTCAGTCTTCAGGACGGCATCACCAAGGCCGGCTCGCCGATCAAGATGCTGTGGAAGCCCGGCGCCGCGCCCTGGACGCCCGAGGTCGTCGAGAAGGAATACGCCGGCTGGCGGCCGGAGCAGACGGCCTGGCACGAGGGCGTCGCGCTCTCCGACCTCTCACACCACATGTACGACCTGTTCATCGACGGCCCCGACGCCACCAAACTGCTGGCGGCGGTCAGCGCCAACAACTACGAGAAGTTCGCGATCGGCCAGGCCAAGCAGATCGTCCCGGTCACCCGCGACGGCTACATCGTCACCGACGGCATCCTCGCCCGGCTCGGCGAGCAGAGATACACCCTCAGCGGCATCCCCGCCTCGCAACACTGGGTGCAGTGGCACGGTGAGCAGGGCGGCTACGACGTCTCGTTCACCACCGACCCGTCCTCGGCGTACCGGCCCGGCGGCGGCGACCCCGCACTGTTCCGCTTCCAGGTCCAGGGGCCGCTCGCCCAGCAGGTGGTGGAGAGCGTGTTCGGCGGGCCGCTGCCGCCGACCAAGTTCTTCCACACCGCCGAGGTGACGCTGGCCGGGCGCCGCTTCCGCGCCCTGCGGCATGGCATGGCCGGGCAGGCCGGGTACGAGTTCATCGGCGACTGGACCGACGGCGCGTACGTCAAGGAGGCCCTTCTCAAAGCCGGTGAACCGCTCGGCATCGTGCACGTCGGCGCGCTCGCCTACACCACCGCGTCGGTCGAGAGCGGCTGGATCCCGTCACCCACCCCGGCGATCTACACCGACCCGGAACTGGACAGCTACCGCCGCTGGCTGCCGCTGTTCGGCATCGAAGGCCAGCGGCCACTGCACGGCAGCCTCTTCTCGGCGAACATCGAGGACTACTACGTCACCCCGTACGAGCTGGGCTACGGCCGGCTCGTCCACCTCGACCACGACTTCATCGGCCGTGAGGCGCTGGTCAAGGCCAAGGACAATGCCCGCTTCACCAAGGTGACCCTGGTCCTCGACAACGAGGACGCGCGGCGGGTGATCGGCGACGGGACGGATCCGGGTTTCGTGCTCAGCTATGCCCGGCAGCGCATCGAGACGACCGGCGGCGACCTGATCGGCAGCACCTACCACACCGCATCACTGCACCCCTACGACGCGATCCTGGCCCTCTCGCTGATCGACCCCGGGCACACCACACCGGGTACGACGGTCGAGGTCGTCTGGGGCGATGCCCCCGGCACCGGCGAGAGCGTCGACCTGCCCCGCATCCGCGCCACCGTGCAGCCCACGCCGTACAACGAGCACGCCCGCACCGCGTACCGCCGGAACTGACCCTCCCGCACTGCCAGCCCCGCCGCGCGAGCGCGGTGGCGATGACTCCTGCCCATGAGGAGACCCATGACGTCCACACCCCTGAGGTCGCAGCGGCTCACCGAGCTGTTGCGCGGCTTCTCCCTCGAGATGACCGGCAAGGACATCGGCGAGCTCGAGTCCGCCGACATCCCGGCCGGCACCCGGATCAACGTCACCTTCCTCGGTAACGAGGACCTCGCGATGCGGGTGGCCGCGGCGCGCGCCGTCACGCGGCGGGGCTGGATACCCGTACCGCATGTCTCAGCCCGCCGGCTGGCCTCCGCGCCGATGCTCGCCGAATTCCTTTCGGCCCTGCGGGCCGAGGCGGCCGCGGACGAGATCTTCGTGGTCGGCGGGGACCCGAGCCAACCGCACGGCCCGTACGCCGATGCCCTCTCGGTGATCCGGTCGGGCCTGCTCGAGAAGCACGGCGTACGGCGGGTCAGCATCACCGGCTACCCGGAAGGCCACCCCGGCATTCCCGAGCAGGTGCTCTGGCCGGCCCTGATCGACAAACACACGGCCCTGCGCGAGAAGAACCTGACCGGTGACGTGATCACCCAGTTCGGGTTCGACGCCGACCCGGTACTGGACTGGATCGAGCAGGTGCGCGAGCACGGCGTCACCAGCCCGATCCGCATCGGCGTGCCCGGCCCGGCGGGCGTGCGACGTCTGCTGCGCTTCGCCACCCGGTTCGGCGTCGGCACCGGCACCTCGATCGCCAAGAAGTACGGCCTGTCGCTGACCAACCTGATGGGAACCGCCGGACCCGACCGCTTCCTGCACGCCCTCGCCGGCGACTACCACCCCGCCCGGCACGGCGAGGTGAAGCTGCACTTCTACACGTTCGGCGGGCTTCGAGCCACCGCCGAGTGGATCACCAATTTCCGGAAGGAGGGCTGACATGACCATCGTTCAGCAGGCGCCTCTGCAGACGCCGTCGCGCACACCAACCCACCACCAAGCCTCACTGATCGTGCACGGCCGCGACCGCACCGGCATCGTCGCGGCGGTCGGCGCGGTGCTCGGCAAACACCAGGCCAACATCGTGTCGCTGGACCAGTACTCCGACGACCCGCTCGGCGGAGCGTTCTTCCAGCGCACCGTCTTCAGCCTGAACAACCTCAAGGCCGCGCTCCCGCAGATCGACCGGGACCTCAAGACGGCGCTGGCCAAGGGTTTTGACCTCGAATACCGGCTGCGCGACCTGTCCATCCCGCAACGAGTGGCGATCTTCGCGTCCAAGGCCGACCACTGCCTGCTCGACCTGCTCTGGCGGCACCGGCGCGGCGACCTGCCGGTCACCATCGCCATGGTGATCTCCAACCACCCCGACACCGCCGACGAGGTACGCGCCTTCGGCATCCCGTTCTTCCACGTGCCCTCCGCCGGACCGGACAAGTCCGCCGCCGAAGCCGAGCACCTGCGTCTGCTGCGCGGCAACGTCGACTTCGTAGTGCTGGCTCGCTACATGCAGATCCTCTCCGGCGACTTCATCGCCCGGCTCGGCGTACCGATCATCAACATCCACCACAGCTTCCTGCCCGCCTTCATCGGCGCCGGCCCGCATGCGAAAGCCAAGGAACGCGGCGTCAAACTGGTCGGCGCCACCGCGCACTACGTCACCGAGGACCTCGACGAAGGCCCGATCATCGAGCAGGACGTGGTCCGGGTCAGCCACGCCGACTCGGTTGTCGACCTGCAACGCCGCGGCGCCGACGTGGAACGCGCGGTGCTGTCGCGGGCCGTGCAGTGGCACAGCGAGGACCGGGTCATCCGCCACCACAACCACACGATCGTCTTCGCCTGATGACCACCTTCATCGACGGCAAGGCCGTCGCCCTGCGGGTCCGGGCCCAGGTCGCCGCCGAGGTGGCGACCCTCAGCCGCAAGCCGGGACTGGCCACGATCCTGGTCGGCGACGACCCGGCCAGCGCCGTCTACGTGGCCGGCAAACGCAAGGCGGTTCGCGAAGCAGGCATGCGTGACCTGCACCGCTACCTACCCGCCACAGTGTCCCAGGGCCAGGTCGCCGCGGTGCTCGACGAGCTCGCCGCCGACCCCGGCTGCGACGGCATCCTGCTGCAGCTGCCGTTGCCGGCGCACCTCGACCCCGGCGCGCTGATCGACCGGATCCCCGCCGGCAAGGACGTCGACGGCCTCACCACCCACAGCGCCGGCCTGTTGGCCCGCGGCGAGAACGGCCTGCGTCCGTGCACCCCGAGCGGCGTCATCGAACTGCTCGCCTCCGAAGGAGTCAAGATGCGCGGCGCCCACGCCGTCGTGGTCGGCCGCTCCTCGCTGGTCGGGCACCCGATGGCCGAGATGCTGCTGCACCACGACGCCACCGTCAGCGTCGCCCACAAACACACCACCGACCTGGCCGCGCTCACCCGCACGGCCGACATCCTGGTGGTCGCGGCGGGCGTGCCCCACCTCATCGGAGCCGAACACGTCAAACCAGGCGCGGCCGTCATCGACGTCGGTATCCACCGCACCCCGCACGGCCTGACCGGCGACGTCCGCACCACCGAGCTGCGCGGCATCGCCGCGCAGGTCACACCGGTCCCGGGTGGCGTCGGCCCGATGACCATCGCCATGCTGATGGCGAACACGCTGCGTGCCGCCCGCCGATGAACAGCGTCGCCCGGTTCGACGACCTGACGGCCGGTCGTGCCCTCGCCTTTCCGCCCCCACGGCGGGTGGTGAGCACCGACCGCGTCAGTGAGGTCCCGCAGGTGCTGGCCGAGGTGGAACGGGCAACGGCCGGCGGCGACTGGGCCTACGGCTACGTCGCGTACGACGTAGCGCCCGACTCACCACCGCCGGCCTGGTTCGGGATCACGGCGCCACCGACCGACGTCGCGCCGGTGACACCGCCGCGACCCGGCGCCGCCGAGCCGACCCGGTGGGTACCCGGATGGAGCGCCGCCGAGCACGCGCGGGCGGTCGATGCGGTACGGAAACGGATCGCGGCCGGCGACACCTATCAGTGCAACCTCACCGACCGCCTGGAGACCGACTTCACCGGCGACCCATTCGCGCTGTACGCCCAGCTCGCCACCGCCCAGCGTGGCGGCTACAACGCCTACCTCGACCTCGGCCGGTACGTCATCGCCAGCGCCAGCCCCGAACTGTTCTTCGAACAGAGCGGCAACAAGATCCGGACCCGGCCGATGAAAGGCACGGCCGAGCGCGGACAGGATGCCACGCACGACCGGGAACAGGCCCAGCGGCTGCGCACGAGTGCGAAAGAGCAGGCCGAGAACGTGATGATCGTCGACCTGCTCCGCAACGACCTGGGCCGGATAGCCGAGCTCGGCACGGTGGAAGTCACCGACCTGTTCACGCTCGAGCCCTACCCGACCGTCTGGCAGATGACCTCTGAGATCACCGCCCGGCTGCGGCCGGGCACCGGGCTCGCCGACATCTTCACGGCACTGTTCCCCTGCGGATCGATCACCGGCGCACCGAAGACGAGCAGCATGGCGATCATCCGCGACATCGAGCGCGGCCCTCGCGGCGTCTACTGCGGAGCCATCGGCATGCTCGCCCCACCGACTGAGCCGCTCCGGGCGCGGTTCAACGTCGCCATCCGGACCGCCGTCATCGATCGGCAGACCGGCCGCGCCGTCTACGGTGCCGGCGGCGGCATCACGTGGGGCTCCGACCCCGCCGCCGAACACGCTGAACTCCTCGCCAAAGCCGCCGTCCTGACCATCGGAGAAGACCGCCATGTCAACACCCACCGCGACGCGCGTCGTCGCTGACAGCCAGGCCATCGACCTGGACGCCGCCGAACTGGCCGCCCGGAACTTCCTGAACGCCTTGAACATCGCCACCGACGGCGAAACCATGCGCGACACCCCACGGCGGATGGCCAAGGCGTACGCGGAGTTCTTCACCCCCCGCCCGTTCGAGCTGACCACCTTTCCGAACGACGGCAGCTACGACGAGCTGGTGCTGGCCCGGGCCATACCCTTCCGGTCGGTGTGCGAGCATCACCTGCTGCCGTTCTTCGGCACCGCCACCGTCGGCTACCTACCCGACACCCGCATCCTCGGCCTGTCCAAACTCGCCCGCATCGTCGAGCACTTCGCGCTGCGCCCGCAGGTCGAGGAAAGGCTCACCAAGCAGGTGGCCGACTGGATCGCCGAACGCCTGCAACCCAAGGGCGTCGGTGTGCTCATCGAAGCGGAACACACCTGCATGACCCTGCGGGGAATCCGAGCCACCGGCGCCACAACGGTCACCTCCGCCATGCTCGGCCGGCTACGCGCCGACGTCCGCACCCGACAGGAGTTCCTCGCCGTGGCCCGCGGATAATTCTGCCCGGGTGCCTCTTCGCCGGCTCGCGCTGGATCGACAGGCCGCAATGCCTGCGCATTCTTTAGAACGAATGCAGCGCACGGCCGAGCAGGTCCGGACCGAATAATCAAGGCCGAATTCTGCTGCCGGAGACAGAAGGCGACCGGGAATCGCAAGCCCGTGAGATTCCTGTCTCTTCCATTCGAATTCATCTTCCCGATCTCCCTAGCATTGCCGGTCGAACGCAAACCGAATCGCTTGTGTGAGGTTTCCCTATGCACCGGAATGCCGAGGAAATTCGCCGTCAGGTCGCCATCGCCGAGGAACAGACGTTTCTCGACACGGCCCTGACGCGCCGGGATCGAGTGGCCGCCAACCTGGCGGAGCGGGCCGAGCAGGCTGCCACCGACGACGACGGGGACCTCACCCGCCGGCGGATGCTCCAGCGCCAGTACGAGGAGATCCGGCAGACGGAGAGCGGGTTTGTCTTCGGGCGTCTCGACGGCCTCGACGGCACGGTACGGCACATCGGCCGGGTCGGGCTGCGGGACGAGGACGTGCAGGCCGACCCGCTGGTCGTGGACTGGCGTGCCCCGGCCGCGCGGCCCTTCTACACCGCGACGGCGATCGACCCGCAGGGGCAGGCCCGGCGCCGGCACGTCCGCACCAGCGGCGCGGTGGTGACCGGCGTGGACGACGAGCCGCTGGACGGCACGGCGGCGTCCGACCTCGTCGGCGAAGGTGCCCTCCTGTCGGCACTGGACCAGCGGCGCACCGGGCGCATGGCGACGGCGATTTCGACGCTGCAGCACGAGCAGGACGACATCATCCGCGCCGACGCGACCGGGCCGCTGATCGTTCAGGGCGGCCCGGGTACGGGCAAAACGGTGGTGGCGTTGCACCGGGTGGCGTACCTGCTGTTCACCCACGGGCAGATGGCGGAGCAGGCGGTGCTGGTGCTCGGGCCCTCGCCCCGGTTCCTCGACTACATCGCCCAGGTGCTGCCCGCGCTCGGCGAGACGGCGGTCGTGTCCGCCACCTGTGACACCCTGGTTCCCGGGGCCACCGTCGAGCGTGCCGAAGACCGGCGGATTTCGGAGATCAAGGGGCGCGCGCTGTGGCAGCCCGCGCTGGAGGCATACGTGCGGGCGCTCCTGCCGCCGGTGCGTGACCTGGGCCTGCGGTGGGAGGGCGAGGCGTACGTCCTCGACGCGCAGGCCGTTGCGGACGCGCTGGCCTCGGCGACGGCCGGTCGTTCCTACCACCGTGCCCGCCAGGCCTTCGCCGAGCACCTGCACCAGTTGCTGGCCGACGCCGTCGCCGAGCAACGCGAGGCGTTGCTGCAGCAGATGGAGGAGGGCTTCGAGGACATCCTCGCCCGATTCGACCGCCGGGCCGAGCCGCAGGCGACGGCCACCGGCAGCGACGTCGACGGGCTGATGTCGGACGAAGAGATCGAGGAGCTGCGCGAGCGTATCGCCGGCAGCGCCACCATCGCGCGGTTCGTCGAGACGTGGTGGCCGACGCGGGATCCCGAAGCGATGCTCAGGCGCCTGCTCGGCGACCGGGCCCTGCTGCGCCGGTTCGCACCGGCGCTGTCCGCGGAGGAGGTCACGCTGGTCTCCGCTACCGCCGCGCTGCCGTGGGCGTCGAGTGACATCCCGCTGTTCGACGCGGTCGTGGACCTGCTCGGCGACCGGCCGGCGGCCGCGCCGCACGGTGCGAGTGTCGCGGAGCGTGCCCGGAAGGATCGGGCATGGGTGTACGGGCATGTCGTGATCGACGAGGCGCAGGAGCTGTCCGACATGCAGTGGCACATGGTGCTGCGGCGGTGTCCGTCCCGCTCCATCACCGCGGTCGGCGACATCGACCAGACCGAGGCGTCACATCGGCACACCAGCTGGACGCAGGCGGTGCAAGCGACGCTCGGGGAGCGCTGGACCGCGGCGGAGCTGACCATCTGCTACCGCACGCCACGCGAGGTCATGGAGCTCACCGGGCCGGTCCTGGCCAAAGCCGGCAGCCTCAACACCCCGCCGAGGGCGGTTCGTTCGACCGGCATCACCCCGTGGAAGCTCACCGTGACGCCGGGGGAACTGCTCGACACGGCGACCGCGACGGTCGAGAGCCTGCGGCAGCGCTGGGTGGGTGGGACGGTGGGCGTGGTCGCGTCCGCCGCGTACGCCGAAGAACTCGCGGCCGTCCTGGACGACGTGCCGGTACTCACCGCCACCCAGGCCAAGGGCCTGGAATGGGACGCGACCCTGGTGGTGGATCCCGATGGCATCACGGCCGAGCCTCGAGGCTGGAACGGGCTCTACATCGCGCTCACCCGATGCACCCAGGAGCTCGGCCGCCTCCAGGTCGCACCGCAGGGCCCAGAGCACATCGAGGTGCGGGCGGATGTGCCCTGGGCCGTTCGGACCTAGACGGTGCGGTGGCCGATCACCTTCTGGCCGACGAACGCCGACTTTCGGATGGCCTCGTAGGCATAGTCCCGCATGGTCTCCTCGTAGGTGCCGATGCCGCTGATCAGCGTTGTCCTACCCCTGGCCGCGGCCAAAAGCTGATCGCCCAGGACGTGCGCGTCGCGCAGGGCTGTATTGGCGCCGATGCCCAGGGCCGGACTCATCGCGTGGACGGCGTCACCCATGACGGTCACCGTCGACGGCTCCCAGGCCGGAACCGGGATGCAACTGCGGATCGCGAGCGCCTGCACGGTGGCGGTGTCCCAGAGCCGGACGATCTCCAGCAGATCCGGATGCCAGCCGGCCAGTCGCTGCAGCGCATACTCCTTCAGCTCTCCCGGTCCGGCGCTGAACAACTCGTCATCCGGGATCATGAGATCCGCCGTCGAGTTGAAGATGCTCAGCGCGTAGTTCTCCTGGGCCTCCAGCTGGAACTCCGCGTCCTGCTCGAGGACCAGGGCCGACCGGGGGTCGGTGCGTTCCAGCGGGGCGAGGGTCAGGCCGGTGTGATCGCTGTCGTACGCCATGGAGAACGCGTTGTACAGCTGCGCCGGGAGCTTCGCCTTGTTCTGCGGAGTCAGGGGGATCTTCGCGGCGATCGACCGGGCCCCGAGGTCGGCGACTCGGACCTGGGGCAGGCGCTGCGCGCGGACGGCGGAGTTGATGCCGTCCGCGGCGATGAGCACGTCGGCCTCCCTCGTGCTGCCGTCGGCCAGCAGCACGGTGATGGTCGAGTCGGGGTTGGTGCGGTAACCGGTGACCTGTGCGCCGAAGTGCACGAGGTCGTGCAGGCCGAGGTAAAGGATCCGGCGCAGCGTGGAACGGCACACCGCGAGGTGTTCCGGGATGTCGGTGGGTGCCCCGATTCCGGACATGGCGGCCTTGTCCCGGGCGGGGCGCATGGTGAGGTGCTCGTCGAAGAGCAGCATGTCCTCGTCGGGCAGGCCACAGGTTGCGAGGAACAACTCCCACAACCGTGGTTCCAGCGCGGCGTGCAGAGCCGAGGTCCCGGTCGAGTTGATGTGTACCCGGTAGCCGGCTTCACGGGCGGACAGGCCGGTGTCGCGCTCGTAGACGGACACGGTGAGGCCGTGGCGGTGCAGATAGTGGGCCAGGGTCAGGCCGGACAATCCGGCCCCGGCGATGGCGATGCGTGTCTCGGACACAGTGCTCCCAGTGCGTGTAGTCGCATGCTCGGAACACACCGGGGCCCTGCCGTCGGACAGGGAGGTTGCGCAGGCCGTCGGCCCGCGACCCGGACTACCGACCGGGACGCATTTTCGTGTGCGGCCTGAATTATAGCGATTCGGTCGTGGTGCGGCGGCGTGATGATCCGCTCCGCCGGCCCTCGTTGACAGAGATTTCGTGTTGTGCTCGCGGCCTCGCTGTCTCCGGGCATGAGCGGAGGTGTTGTACGTTGCCGCCTGACCTTTCCGTCCACAAAGGAGGCACTATGCCAGCCAAACTTTCCCGTCGATCCGCGCTCGGCCTTGGCGCTGCCGCTGCCGCGGCGGCGACGGTCGGGGTCAGCTCACCCGCGGAAGCCGCCGTGTCCGGGAATGCGCGTATCAAGAGGGTGTACGAGAAGGAGAAAGCCAAGGTCGGCGGCATGTGGCACACCCACATGGCGGCGGTGGACGCGACCGGTGCGATCACGCCGTTCGTCGAGGACGACGCTGACCACGTCACGTACGGGTACAGCGTGCAGAAGCTGGCCGTGGCAACCGCGGTGCTCGACAAGGTCGACCGGGGCGAGCTCACCATGGGCACCAAGCTCGATCTGCAGGGCGACATCATCCTCGGCGGTTCGGGCATCTACTTCCTGCAGGGCACGTACGGCGACGACCTCACCGTCGCCGGCTTCCTGACCGCGATGCTCCTTGTCTCGGACAACACCGCCGTACGCCTGTGTGGCCGGCTGGTCCCGGCGCTGGAGATCAACGAGATCCTCGCGGCCAAGGGTTTCGCGCAGACCCGGGTCATTCCGGTGGCGAACCCGAACCGCTTCTATCTGGGTGTGACCACGCCGCGCGAGATGCACGACCTGCTGTGGCGTCTGGCGAACAAGACGCTGCTGTCGCCGGCCTCGTGCGACTTCATGCTCCGGGTAACCCGCGGCCTCAGCGGCTACCACGACGGCGTCCGCCGGGTGATGTCGTCGCGGGAGCGGGAGCGCGTCGCCACGAAGTACGGCGCCGACTTCAACGACCTGGGGGAGTCGCGGCACGAGGTCGGCATCATGTTCGACGCGAACGGCGTGCCACTGCTGACGTACGCGATGTTCGCCGAGGGCCTGGGCGACCCGGAAAACTACGGCGCGACGCACCCAGCAGTCGAGGCGCACGCAAAGATCGGCCGCACGCTGATCGACAACCTGCCCCCGGCACCGACCGCCACGGCCGCGACAGTGGCGCCGCGGTCGAAGCCGCAGCACTTCAAGCCGGTAAACGGAGGCTGACACGGGTGCGGTCATGGCAGCCGCGGCCACCGGCGCCGCCTGCCATGACCGCACACAGCTGTCCGGTCAGCGAGTCACCTGGAAGGTGGCCATCATGGCCATGTCCTCGTGTTCCAGGTTGTGGCAGTGCAGCAGGTAGCGGCCGGCGTAGTCGTCGAAGCGGATTGCCACCTCTACCAACTCGTGAGGGCTCAGGTCGACCGTGTCTTTCCAACCCTGGTCGGTGGGGGCGGGTGGGCCGCCGTTTCGGGAGATTATCTGGAACGGGGACAGGTGGATGTGTACCGGGTGTTGGGTGTCGCTGGCCAGGCGCCAGATCTCTACCTCGCCCAGCTTTGGGGTGGCGTCTATCCGCTGGGGGTCGAACTCTCGGCCGTTTATTACCCAGCCGTCTGCCTCGTGGCCCATGCTCTGCACCTTGCCCTGGCGGAACATCCAGTCGCGGGTGGTGGCGGCGGATTTCGGGAGCGGCTCCACTGCGGCTAGCCGGGCGGGGATCGTACTGTTGTCGGTGGCCTTGTGGGTTACCGCGAATCGCATGACCTGGCCGGAACCGTCGCGTAGGACGACCTTGGTGCCTACCGGATAGGCCGCGAAATCGACGATCACATCGAATCGCTCGGCGGGGGCCACGGTGATCGCGGTGTGCGAGATCGGGGCGGCCAGCAAACCCTGGTCTGAGCCGATCTGGATCAGCGGCGCCGGCGGGTCGAGGGTCAAGTCGTAGCGGCGGGCATTTGAGGCGTTGAGGATTCGGAAGCGGTAGCGGACTGCGGCCACCGGCAACTCCGGCCATGGGGCGCCGTTCACCAGGATCACGTCGCCGGTCGCGCCTCGCATGTGGGCTGCGTCGATGCCGGGCATGCTGATCAGGTGCGGGTCCATCGCGGGGTAGGTGAAGGCGCCGTCGGCGTCGAACGCCCGGTCGGTGATCATCAGGGGGATGTCTCGGTCGCCGCTCGGCAGGTGCAGGGCCGCCTCCTCGTCGTCGGTGATCAGGAAGAAACCGGCCAGGCCGCGCCATACCTGTGGGCCGGTGAAGCCCATCCGGTGGTCGTGGTACCAGAGCGTCGCCGCTTGCTGATCCACCGGATACGTGTAGTCGCGGGTGCCTGCGCTGGTGGTGCCGCCTACGGCCTGGGACGCGTAGCCGGAGCCGCCGGCCGCCGGCAGCACCAGGTCGGTGGGGAAACCGTCGCTCTCCGCCGGCGTGTGGCCGCCGTGCAGGTGCACCACCGTCGGCACGCCCAGCTGGTTTCGGTAGTGCAGGACGGTTCGGCGGCCTCGCCTCGCCTTGATGGTCGGGCCGGGGAAGATTCCGTCGTAACCCATGATCGGGGTACGCAGGCCGGGCAGAATCTCCGCGTTCGCCTCGCGGGCGGTCAGCTCGTAGTGGTCGGTGTCGCTGGTGCTGCGCGACGGGCGCTTGACCGGTGGGATCGGCAGCCGGGCGGTGAACGGCTCGGGCAGCTTCGCGGCCGAGGTGAGCGGCTGGTCGGCGGCCGTCCCCGGCTCGTTCTTTCCGCACCCGGCGAGCGAGGTCAGCGCCACCACGCCGGCCGTCTGCAGCAGGCGACGGCGGCCGAGTCCACGTAGGTCAGTCATGGCGACGACGATCGCGGCCGCGCCCGGTAATCCACGTCGTCCAGCGGCGGTAGATCACGACTACTGCCGATGGACGACTTTTTTGTCGGGGGGCTCCGATAGCGTGCGGTCCATGTCGGCCCGATCCCATCCCCAGCTTGTCGACGCGGGGCTCGGTCTGCTGGTGGTCACCGTGATCCTGCTTGCCCACCGGTTCGGGCCGGCCCACTCGCTCGATGCGGAGGACCTGGTGACCGGAGTGCTGGCGGTGCTGCTGATCACCGCTCGCCGCCGGTGGGTCCTGCCCGTGTTCGGCCTGGTCACGGTGGCCACGGCCGGGTTCAATCTGCACGCGGCGCTGGCCGGGCCGTTGCTCGCGGCCAGCGTGATCTGCACCTACACCGTCGCGTCGCGGACCACCCGGACCATCGCCGCGGTGGCCGGCGTCATCACCGTGGTGACCGTCTACGTCGCCGTGGTCATCGGGGCCGGGCGCAGCTGGAGCGATCCGCTCAACGCCACCATCGTGGCCTGGGGTGTTGCCGCGGTCGCGGTCGGGGAAGCGGTGCGCAGCCGGCGCGGGCAGATGCGGGTGGTCGAGGAACGGGCCCGGCAGGCCGAGCACGGGCGCGAGGAGGAGGCCCGCCGGCAGGTGGTGGAGGAGCGGCTGCGGATCGCCCGGGACCTGCACGACGTGGTGGCGCATCACATCGCGGTGATCAACGTGCAGGTCGGGGTGGCCGTCCATCTGCTCCGGGATCAGCCCGATCGGGCCGAAGAGGCCCTTACGCACGTACGCCGGTCGGCGCGAACCGTGCTGTCCGAACTCGGCAGCGTCCTTGACGTGCTGCGCGGGCCGGACGACACCGCCCCGCCGCCGGGGCTTAGCCGGTTGCCGCAGCTGCTCGACTCGCTCGCCGCCGCGGGGCTGCAGGTCGACTACCAGACTGACGGCGAACCCCGGTCACTGCCGTCGGCGGTGGACCTGGCCGCGTACCGGATCGTCCAGGAGGCCCTCACCAACGCCCACAAACACGGGGATGGCGGCGCGGCGCGACTGCTCCTCGCGTACACCTCGGGTGGCCTTGGCATTAGGGTTTTGAATTTGCCGGGGGCGGGTGCGGTCAGCGGGACCGGGCACGGCCTGATCGGTCTGCGGGAGCGGGTCAACTCCGTCGGCGGCACGGTCCGCGCCGGGCCGGACGACGACGGCACGTTCACCGTCGACGCCCACCTCCCGCTGGTGAAGGACCCCGCATGACGATCCGCGTGCTGCTCGCCGACGACCAGACCCTGATCCGGGCGGGGTTCCGGGTGCTTGTCGACAGCGCGCCCGACCTCGAGGTGGTCGGCGAGGCTACCACCGGCCGCGAAGCGGTCGAACTCGCCGCCCGCACCCGCGCCGACGTGATCCTGATGGACATCCGGATGCCCGAGATGGACGGCATCGAGGCCACCCGGGCGATCACCGCCGACGAGGACCTGGCGGGGGTGCGGGTGCTGATCCTGACCACGTTCGAGCTCGACGAGAACGTGCTGCGGGCCCTGCGCGCGGGGGCCAGCGGTTTCCTCAGCAAGAGCGTCGAACCGGCCGACCTGCAGGAGGCGATCCGGGTCGTCGCGCGTGGCGAGGCGCTGCTCTCGCCCAAGGCCGTGCGCGGCCTGATCACCCGTTTCCTGGCCCAGCCGGGTCCGGGGCCGCTGCCCGCGCCGGACCGGCTCACCGCGCTGACCGACCGCGAACGCGAGATGATGGCGCTGGTCGCGGCCGGCCTGTCGAACGACGAGATCGGCGAACGCCTCTACGTGTCGCCGCTGACGGTCAAGACCCACGTCAACCGCGCGATGATGAAGCTCGGCGCCCGCGACCGCGCTCAGCTGGTGGTCATCGCCTACCAGTGCGGGCTGGTCCGGCCGGGAGACTTTCCGGCCCGGCCGTAGATCGCCTGCAGGCGACCAAGAAAAACCTCCGGGGTGTACGCCGCCACGGCCGCCCTACCTTCGCGGGTCACGGCGGCGCGCAGGGCGTCGTCGTCCAGCATGCGCAGCAGCGCGGCGGCGAGCGCCTCCGGCGTCGGCTCGCAGGTGAACCGGGCGGCGTCGGCGGTTCCCGGCCGGGCCGCCAGCCCCGGATCGGCGACCACCACCGGCAGGCCGATCGCCTCCGCCTCGGCCAGCACCAGGCTCTGGGTGTCTGTGGTGGAGGCGAACGCGAGCACGTCGGCGGCCCGGTAGAAGCCGGCTACCTGGTCGTGTGGCACCGGCGGGTGCACCTCGACGTGCCGGTCCAGGCCCAGCGCGGCGATCCGGCGGGCCAGGTGCCGGCGCTGCTGGCGCACCCCGAGCAGCACCAGCCGGGCGTCCGGGCGGGCCGTGCGCACCCGGTCGAACGCTTGCAGCAGCAGTTCCGGGTTCTTCTCGGCGGTGGCCCGGCCGACCGACAGCACCACGCTCCCGTTGTTGCGCACCGGTTCCAGCGTGGTGGCCGGGACCGGCGTGGGCAGCACGCGGACCTCGCAGGCCGGTTCGAACTCCGCGAAGCCCGCCGCCGTCTTGTCCGAGGGTGCGATGGCCACCGCCATTCGCGCGAACATGCCCTTGCCCAGTTCGATCAGCCGCCGGTGCCGGATCGCGCCGGGCCTGGTCAGCTCCAGGTACTCCCGGGCCGACCAGCCCAACCCCAGCTGCCGGGCGCACCAGGCGGCGCCGATCGGGACCTCGACGAACATGTCCGCGTACGCCACCACGTCGGTGTGCCAGGTCGCCACCAGCGGCACGCCCCAGTCGGCGGCGGCCCGGAAACCGGTCATCCCGATCGGGCCGGTGCTGTGCACATGGACCACGTCGGCCGGCCGGGGCGTGAACGGCAACCCCACCCGGACCTGCCGGAACGGCACCGGCAGCGAGCGGACACCGGGGCCGCTCATCAGTGGGCCGGGCCGGTAGAGGTCGACGTCGTGGCCGGCCTCGCGCAGCAGCCGCACGGTCAGCTCGGCCGACCGGGCGACACCGTCCGGGCGGCCGGGCTGGCTGTCGCAGAAGTGGGCGATCCTCACGACTCGGCGAGGGCCTTCCCGATCGACTCCCGGGCCGCCTCCCGGAGGGCGTACGCGTCCGGGAAATCTGTCGGCGTGAGCGGCGGCAGCACCTCGATCCGCGCCCGGATCTGCTCTTTGAGAATGAGGCCCTTGCGGGGCAGGGCCTGGCCGGTGCCGTGCACCGCGATCGGGAAAACCGGCACGCCGTGCCGCATGGCCAGGTCGAACGCGCCGTCCTTGAACGGCCGCAGGGAGCCGTCCGAGGTGCGGGTGCCCTCCGGGAACATCATCAGCGGCGACCCGGCCGCGAGCAGCTCGTTGCAACGCTCCATCATCCGGCGCACCGACGCCCCGCTGCCCCGGACCACCGGCACGTAGCCGTTGAGGCGCATGTTCCAGCCGATCACCGGGACCCGGAAGATCTCCTGCTTGGAGACCCACTTGAACGGCCGGAACAGGGCGAACAGCACCAGGATGTCGATCAGCGAGGCATGGTTCGCGACCAGCACCGCGGCGCCGTGCCAGGGCAGCCGGTCGCGGCCGGCGACCCGCAGCCGCCAGAGCGGGTTGACGTAGACGTAGAACGCCGCCCAGGCCGACGAATAGAGGTGCAACGCGACCCGGCGGCGGTCGAACGGCAGCGTCACCAGCCACACCAGCAGCGCACCGACGAAGAACACCGGGCAGGTGAGAACGATGAACGCCCAGTACGCCACCGAGAACACCCTCAGCATGGCGACTCCTAAACTTGGACGGATGAGGTTGCCGGCTTTCGGGGTGCTTGCCGCGGTTCAGATGATCGTAGCGAGCACAGTGGATGGACTGACCCGGCCCGGCTACGACCAGACCCGCAACTGGATCAGCCAGCTGTCCCTCGGCCCGGGCGGCTGGCACGGCACGCTCAACCTGGCCACCTGCGGCCTCTGGCTGATCCTCGCGGCGATCGGGCTGCGTCGCTGGGCCGGCGCTCTCATCCTCTGGTGCGGGCTCTGCCTCGTCGCGCTCGCCGTCATCCGGACCGACGCCGGGCTGGGCTTCCCGCCCGGCGTGGCCACCGAACACACCACCCGCGGGCTGATCCATCAGCTGATCGCCATCACGCTCGGCATCGCCGGGATCGGCGCGGTGGCCCTGCTCGGGCCCCGGCGGGTGGCGTGGCCGCTCGCCGCGGTGATGACGGTGACGTTCGTGGCGGCCAGCGTGCTGGTGGTGCTGGACGCCGGCGGGGTGCTGCCGAACAACCCGAGCGGGCTGCTGGAACGGGTCGCGCTGTTCGCCGGGCTCGGCTGGATCGGCTTCTTCAGCGGCCGGGCAGCATGGGATTCTTCCGGCCGCCGCCCCGCAGCGCCGCCAGTGGACGGGGCTGGGCCAGGGCATACACCAGGCGCAGCAACGGAAACAGCAGAAACTGGGCGCGCGCGGTGAGCCAGGCCCGGGCGTACGCGTGTGGTCGCCCGGGGTGTCGCCGGTAGGTCTGCTCGGTCATCAGGACGTACCGCCGGTAGTCGGTGAACCGGTTCGCGATCCGCCGCGCCGAGGTGCCGGCCCGCATCCCGGCCGCGAACACCGTCGCCTCACCGGCAGCGTGCAGGTGAATGCCGAGGTCGATGTCCTCGTGCACGCCCGCGTCGTCGCAGAGGGCCGGCCGCACCCGCCGCCACGCGGTCGCCCGGATCGCCATGTTGGCGCCGAGCAGCCAGTCGAGCTCGCGGCCACCCCACACCCGCCGGAAGAGGGCATCGCCGCCGTCGATGAGCCCGGCCAGCACCACGTCGTAGTAGGCGACCGGGCCGGTCGCGGCCTGCACCGCCGGTTCCGCGAACGTCTCCCGGACCGCCCGGGACCAGCCCGGGCCAAGCCGGGTGTCGGCGTCGATCCGCCCGATCACGTCCCCGCCGGCCGCGTCGAACCCGCGATTGCGGGCGTGCTGGACACCCCTTCGCGGCTCGCTCAGCAGCGTCACCCGCCCGGCGTATTCGTCCAGCACGCGGAGGGTCCCGTCACTGGACCCGTTGTCGACCACGATGACCTCGTGCACCGGCTCGTCTTGCCCGAAGACCGCGTCAAGGCAAGCCCGAAGGAACTGTTCCTCGTTGTAGACCGGCACCACGACGGAGATCAGCATGTCTCCCATCATCCACATGCGACACAGCCCGACGTCACCGTGATCGGTTATCCACGGGTTCCTGCCGGCGGGCTTGTGATGCGCGTCGTCGCGGAGGCAGAGGGGTGCTTTTCTTGGCAAGGCTTCACTCCTTCCCCTCTACCCGATGACGAAGCAAGCGGGTTGCACATCGAGATGGATTTGATGCCCGACGCTGTGCCGGTGTGTACGTAACGTGGGTCGTATCAAAGGAATTAAAAATTCGATCCCGTGAGGCGTATGCGCGAGGAAATGCCGCAGATGGCATGCGTGAGCTGCGTCGAACAACGGACGAAATAATGAGCGAATCACTGCGGGCTATTCTGGTGGCCGCAGGTTTCCATGCGACAATAAACGATGATATCGTCCCGTATGTTATTCAAGTAACGCTGCTGGACCCGGACGTCATTACCTAGGGGATTCCGTCAGGCCTGCCGGTGACCGTATGTGGGTCGCAGGAGCCACGGTATCTTGAGTCCGGTGGCCGATCGGGTTCCATGGGGTGTGTATGACGGTCGAGATGGTCGCGCCGGCCTGGATGCATCAGCAGGTCACGGCCGAGCAGTACGCGGCATGGACGGAAGAGCAGTGTGCGGGCATCGAGATCGTGGATGGGATGGTCCTGGTCTGTCCGAGCCCGTTCAAGCGGCACAGCCGCCTGGCCCGGCTTCTGGCAAACGCCTTGGATGCGGCCGCCGGGCCGGATTGGAACGCTGAGACCGACTTCGATGTCCGGCTGCAGGACGTGCCGCTGAACAACCGTCGTCCCGATGTCACGGTGTACCGGGCGGAGACCATCGACGTTGCCCCGACCCGGCCCGAGCATGTGCTTCTGGTGGTCGAGGTGGTTTCACCGGGTTCGGAGACGACCGACCGGATCGTCAAGGCTGACCAGTACGCGAGGGCGGGCATTCAGTTCTATTGGCGTGTCGAGCAGGCCGCCACGGGTGCACCGCTCGTTTACACGTACGTTCTTGACCCGGCGACCGGCCGCTACCGCGACAGCGACGTCTTCGCCGGCGTCGTGAAACTAACTGTGCCCTTCGCTATCGAGATCGATCTCAGCCAGATCTGATTCCTGAGTCAGACCCGTACGGAGCGGTTCGGTTCGGCTATGACTGAGCGGTCTCGGCCGTCGTGCTTGGCCGCGTAGAGCGCCGCGTGGGCCCGTGCTACCAGGTCGTCGGCGGATTCCTCATGGTTCCAGGTGGCTATGCCGGCCGAGAAGGTCTGGTTGTCCGGGGTGGCGGCGCGCAGGCGGCCTAGGGTCTCTGCGGCGGTGGCCGCGTCGCAGTCCGGGAGCAGGACGATGAACTCCTCGCCGCCGTAGCGGGCCAGCACGTCATGATGCCGGATCTGGGCGCTCCAACCCGCCGCGGCCGTCTTCAGGAGGCGGTCGCCGGCCTGGTGCCCGTGGGTGTCGTTGTAGTGCTTGAAGTGGTCGATGTCGATGATCGCCACCGTGGTGGTGAGCTGCTGCCGGCCGGCCTGCTCGAGCCCGGCGGTCAGCATGTCGTCCCAGGTGCGGCGGTTTACCAGGCCGGTGAGGCCGTCCGAGGACGCCAGCACCTCCAGGCGGCGGGCCTGTTCGGCCAGCTCGACCGACTGCGAGTTGACCCGGGTGATCAGCGCCTGGAGGCGGCCGACCACCAGGCCGAAGATCACCGTGCAGCCGACGGCGATGACGAAAGCGTCCGGCACCTTGCCGTCGTACCGCCAGGCCTCGTAGGCCAGTAGTGCCGGCCCGGCCAGCGCGGCGGTCCAGAGCAGCGGCACCCGGATCCAGGGCAGCTGGGGGCGGCTCTCAAAGGATGAGGGGGCGGTCAGCGAGGTGAAACCGGGGTGCAGGGCGGCCGCGCCGAGCAGGCCGTAGACGGCCAGCGAGGCCGCGTTCGTGATGCCGGAGAACAGCGAGTCCTGCAGCAGGAAGGCCGGGATGAAGGCGTAGGCCAGGTCGAAGACCAGCAGGGCCAGCTGGGCCAGCGCCAGCAACCGCATCGCCTGGGTGCCGAGGCCGCCGCTGAGCAGCAGGCTGATCAGTAGGGCGAAGATGAACAGGTCGGCCATCGGGTAGGCGGCCAGGGTGAGGGCGGCCGGGATCGACCTGTCCTGCACCACGGCCGGCTTGATCAGGAAGATGGCCACTACCAGGGCGTAACCGCAGCTGATCACGGCCGAGTCGAGCAGCCGCTCCCGGTTCTGGGTGGGCACCCGCCGCAGGCGTACGGAACCAGCCCGAGAACGAACGCGGTCAAATACCGCCACCACGCGCGGGCGGAGGGCCGGGGGAGGTCGGTCACCGGATAAGGAGAGTCGGCCGGAGCCGCCGTTCCGGTACCCGCCGGGGTGCGGTCCGGGAGCGGCTCCGGCCGTGAGCGTCAGCTGCCGGTCGGGTAGGGGCGCGCGGCCGCGTTGGCCAGGCTCAGGAAGGCCGGCAAATTCAAATTCCAGAACGAGGACATGCAGCTGTACGCCGGGAAGAACCCGCTGCAGCCGGAGGAACTGGGGCCGACCTCGATGGTGTAGCCGGGAACACCCAGCGTGCCGTAGATCCAGTCATCGGTCGCCCCGGGCGCGAAGTAGTTCAGGCCGCCGTCGCCGTGCACCACGGCGTACCCGTTGGACTTGCCCATCGCGGTGGCGATCGTCTTGAGATCGGTGTTGTTCGGCGCGAGCGAGTTCGTCCACCCGTACGGATAGATGTTGAGCTCGGCGTAGGAGTGCAGGGTGAGGAAGGTCCCCTTGGTGGCGGTGGTCGCGGCCGAGAAGTCGGCGGCCGGTTTGGTGTCCTTGTAGATCTGGCTCAGCAGGCTCTGGATGCCCTGGGTCTCCGGCTCGCTGGCGGCGCTCGCCCCGGGGTAGGTCTCGCTGCACTTGGTGCCCTGGTTGACGTCCCAGTGGTAACTCGAGTTGCGGTTGAGGTCGACGCCGAGTCCGGTGCCGGAACACCCGTTGGTGTGGGCGTTCTTGCGCTGGGAGACCGGCCGGGTCGAGTTCGAGGAGACGATGTCGACGCCGTCCGGGTTGGCGATCGGGATGACCCACAGCTCGGTGGTGTTCATCAGCGTGGTCACGGCGGTGTTGGTGCCGTAGTTGTTGACCAGGTAGTCGATCCACTTGTAGGCGAGCTCGCCGGTGGCCAGCTCCCGGGCGTGCATCTGGGCCATCAGGGTGAACTTCGGCTTCGTGCCGCTGCTGTTCAGCGCGCAGTCCCCGGTCGCGATCTTGGTGATGCACAGCGCCTGGATGTTGTGACCGGCGCTGCTGCTCTGCGACTTCAGCCAGGACTGGCCGATGCTGCGCAGCACGGCCAGGTCGGGGTGGGCGGTGGCGACCGCCTGGTTGTGCACCTCGTGCCCGGCGGCGGTGTGGTAACCGCCGTAGTAGGTGTCGGCCGCCGCGACGAACGACGCCGGGACCGGCTGGTAGAGCGGCCCGGCATAGCGCACGGTCAGCCCACCGCGCCGCAACCGCTGGGCGTCGGCCTCGGCCGCCAGGATGGGTACGCCGTTGGTCAGCGGCCCTTCGAGCACGTCATAGCCGGTGCGGGTGAGGTTCGCGGCCAGCGCGCCGGTCGTCGTGGTCGGCGACGTGACGTCGTAGTAGGCCAGTTCGGTCGTGCCCGGGACGGCCGCGGCGGCGCTGCCGGGCATGGTGAGCCCGGTCCCGAGCAGGAGGAGCAGTGCGCCGGCCCCGGCGGCGATCAGCCGCCGGAGGTGCGACTGCTGGGGGAGCGAGAACCTGGTCATCGGTACCTCGATCGTGGTGGGCCCGGCGTCACTGTGCACCGAACCGTAAGCCATCCACGATCTTCGATATGACTGGTCCCGTCAACTGGTCATTTGCAGAGATTTGCATAAAAGTAGCATTTGCGCATGTCAATGGCATGTTGCAGCAAAATTAGCCTTGAACAAAGCACCGATTAAACATCTCTTAAGACATACGTCGATGTCCAAACGGTTTCCTGCCCATGTCAGAGCCGTATGTTCCTGCCGAACGTGGGTACTCGACGAAAGGTCCACAGACAATGAAAAGACCACGCTTGCTCATCGGTGCGGCTGTCCTCGCGGCGGCTCTGGCCGGCTCGGTCGCGGTGGTGGGCGCGGCGTCCGCCGCGACGGACGTGAAGGTCACCGCCTCGATCAAGGTGACCGGCACGTTCGACGGCGGCGGTAAGCGCTACATCGGCTCGGGCGACCTCGGCAGTGGAGGACAGGCCGAGGGCCAGGACCCGCTGTTCGACCTGGCCGCCGGGGCGACCCTGAAGAACGTCATCCTCGGAGCGCCGGCCGCCGACGGCGTGCACTGCGCGGGCAGCTGCAACCTCACCAACGTCGTCTGGCAGGACGTCGGCGAGGACGCCGCCACCTTCCGGGGCACCAACGCCACCGTGGTGATCGACGGCGGCAGCGCGGCGAGCGCGTCGGACAAGGTGTTCCAGGACAACCGCGGGTCCGGCGGCTCGGTGACCATCAAGAACTTCAAGGTCAGCAACTTCGGCAAGCTGTACCGCTCGTGCGGCAACTGCTCCACCCAGGCCGCCCGCAAGGTGACCATCACCAACGTCACCGCGACCAGCGGCAAGGTGATCGCCGGCGTCAACACCAACTACGGCGACGTCGCGACGCTGAAGGGCAACAGCATCGGCAGCATCCCGACGTGCTGGCTGTACACCGGCAACAACACCGGCGCCGAGCCGGTGAAGACCGGCAGCGGCGCGAACGGCAAGAACTGCATCGTCTCCTAGTACGGGCGCGGCCCTCCGGCGTACATCCGGAGGGCCGTCCGTGACGGTCAGTCAGCGAGGAACTGTTCCAGCAGGCCGGGGACCGCGGCGCGGGCGGTCCGGATCGCCTCGGCGGCGGGGACATCGGGGACGGCGTAATGCTGCTGCCCGCCGGCCGTGGTGGCGACCAGGGTGGTCAGGCCGGCCCGGCGCTGGAACACCGAGGTGGCTATGTTCCAGCCGATCACCGCGTCGGTCCGCAGCACGTAGCGGCGTCGGACCAGACTTCCGTGCCGGCTGACCAGCCAGTCTCCGGTGAGGGCGTGACCCAGGGACGCCGCCCGGTCCTGGGCCAGGAGCGCGCCGAGCGGCAGCACCGCCGGCGCCGTCCAGAAGGTCCACCAGGGCGCGCCGGCGAGCAGCACGAATGCAAGCGCGATCAGGATCACCACAAGGCCGGCCGTGCCGGCCCGGGTGAATCTGCGCAAGCGGGCCCGGGGGCCGTGCCGGATCAGGGCTACGGTCAGCGGATCGGCGTCGCCGATGACCCGGCCGGCCACGTCCACCGCGACGCCGCGCGGCGCGGGTGGCAACAGGACCGAGCCGCCGCGGTCGGCGCCCCGGCCGACCCGCAGGCCGGTGGCGATGGCCAGGACCCGGGCGCCGCCCACGGCCCGCAGCAGCAGCGGTTCGCTCAGCTCCACACCGCGTAGCCGGCGTTCCTCGATCGTGGTGCTGCGGGTGGTGAGCAGGCCGCGCCGTACGTGCAGCGTGCCACTGCGATGCCGGCTGAGCCGGAAGTTCCAGAACGTCAGGATGTAGCCACTGGTCGACGCGATCGCGGTGAACATCACCACCGCGGCGGACACCAGCAGGATCGCCACCGGCAGGGGCCGCTCCCGCAGGTAGACGGTCGAGTCGTGGACGAGACCGATCTTCGCGAGGTCGACGTGGCTCTCATTCACCAGGCGGGAGCCGATGCCGAACACCACACCGATCGCCACCAGGCCGGACAACGTGAACGGGCCGTACCTGACCCAGGCCGGGCGCAGCGCCGCCAGCACGGTCTCGGGGGTAGCCGCGGCGGGCGGCGGCACCACCGAGCCGGTGCCCGGGGCCGCCTCGGCGGGCGGGCGGTGCAGCAGCTCACGGTGCAGGTTCTCGGCGGCGGCGGCGCTCAGCCCGTCCAGCTTCACGCCGTCGTTCTTCTTGTCGGTCTGGCCGGTGCCGACGGTGACCTGGGCCAGGCCGAAGATCCGATGCAGGACGTTCGAGGTGACGTCCACGGTGCGGATCCGGTCCCGCGGCACGGTGAGCGTCCGGCGGCGGACCAGCCCCCGGCGCACCTGCACGTGAGCCGGGGTGATCCGGAACGAGGTGGTGAAGTAGCGCAGGAAACCGAGCGCGATGCCGATGCCGCCGATGCCCAGCGCCCACCAGCCGCCGTCGGCGCCGTCGTCGCTGCGGAACCCGATAAGCACCGCGATCAGCGGGAAGATCAGCCGGCGCAGCTCCATCACCGGGTGCACGGCCAGCATCCGCGGGCTCAGCCGGCGCCAGCCGGCATCGGCGTCGACCGCCGGCTCCTCGCCCGCGTCGACCGCGGTGGTCACGTGGCGTCCCCGACGGTCTGGCCGACCCGGGTGGTCAGGTCGGCGACCAGCTGGTCGGCGTCCGCCACGGCCAGCCCCTGGATCTTGAGGGGGCCGGCCGCCGACGCGGTGGTAACGGTCACGTTCGCCAGCTTGAACAGCTGCTCGATCGGTCCGCGTTCACTGTCCACGGTCTGCACCCGGGAGATCGGTGCGATCCTCCGTTCCTGACTGAGCCAGCCGGTCTGGGTGTAGACCGCGGTGTCGGTGGCCTCCCAGCGGTGCACGCGATAGCGCCACTGCGGCATCACCGCCAGGTGCACGGCCGCCAGCACCAGCCACCCCGCACCCACGATCAGGTGCGGGAGCCGCGCGCCGTCCCCGTCGGCGAACCACCAGATCACCTGCGGCACCAGCAGCACTGTCCACAGCACCGCGGCCTTGGCCGTCCAGTACCACCGGGCGCGCGGGCTGACCCGGTGCATCGGGGGCCGGAGCCGCACCACATCTACCGTCATCGTCACGCCTTCCACGGTCGCATCCGGACCCCGGACTCCGCTGACCCGTTCGGCGCGCGATCGGCAGGACAAATGTCATGGGTGCGCGGCCGCGTTCACAACGGCGCCACCGCCCGGAACTCCGAATCGTGCCAGATCAGCGGCTTGCGGGCCGGGTCGGCCTCCTGGGACAGGACCCGGAGCAGGACGATCAGGTGATCGCCGCCCGGCACCACGGTCTCGGTGCGGCACTCGAACCGGGCCGCGGCGCCGTCCAGGAGCAGCGCGCCCCCGCTGGTTTCGTCGAATTTGGCATCGGCGAACCGGTCGCGGCTGCGGCTGGCCAGCTGCCGGCCGAGCCAGGCGTGCTCCTCGGTGAGCACGCTGACCCCGATCGTGCCGGCCGTGCTCAGCACCGGCCAGGTGCGCGAGGCCGCGTCGATGCAGAGCGCGAGCAGCGGCGGGTCGAGCGACACCGACACGAACGCGCTGACCGCGAGCCCGACCGGCACGCCGTCGATCCGGGCGGCCACGGCCATCACGCCCCGGGGGTAGAGGGTGAACGCCCGCCGGAGTTCGGTCGCGTCAGTCACGGGGACCCGCCACCCACCGGCCGTTGGCGGTGATCGCCACCTCGACGTTGCCGCGCAGCGCGTTCGAGTACGGGCAGACCCGGTCGGCCTCTATCGCCAGCTTCACCGCCTCGTCGGGATCGGTCACGCCCGGGATGGTCACGGCCAGGGTGGCGCCGATCCGGAAGCTGCCGTCGTCGACCGAGGACAGCGAGACCGTCGAGTCGACGCTGGTCTCGCCCAGGTCGACCCGGGCCCGCCGGGCCACGGTGGCCAGGGCCCCCTCGAAGCAGGCGGCATAGGCGACCGCGAACAGCTGCTCCGGGTTGGTGCCGGGGCCGCCGGTGGCCGGCCGGGACAGGTCGACGTCCAGGTGGCCGTCGTCGCTGCGGCCGTGGCCGTTGCGCCCGCCCGCGACGTGGGCTTTGGCGGTGTAGATGTGGGACACGGGAACTCCTAGAACGGGTAGCGGGCGATCTCGGCCTGGCTGGTGAGCCATTGCTGCTCGGTGAACGCGTCGGCGTTGTAGCGGTTGGAGCCGACCCGGCTGCCGTTGCCGGAGGCGCGCACGCCGCCGAACGGCTGCAACACGTCGTCGACCAGGGTCTGGTCGTTGACGTGCACGTTTCCGCTGACGATCCGGTCGGCGAAGGCCAGCCCGCGGCCGACGTCGGCGGTCAGCACGCCGGCCGACAGGCCGTACTCGGTGCCGTTGGCCAGCTCGACCGCCTCGTCGAAGTCGGCGAACGTGGTGACCGGCGCGACCGGCCCGAAGATCTCCAGGTCGTAGGCGCTCATCCCGGGTCGCACCCCGCTGATGACCGTGGGGGCGTAGAACAGGCCGTCGTAGGTGCCGCCGGCGACCACTGTCGCGCCGGCGGCCTGGGTGTCCGAGACGATCTTGTGTACGGCGTCCCGCTGCCGGGCGTCGATGATCGGCCCGATCGCCGTCCGCGGGTCGAGGGCCGTGGCGCGGGCGGCCAGCCGGGCCACGTACTCCTCGGCGATCGACTCGTGCACGAGGTGCCGGCTCGACGCCATGCAGATCTGGCCGGCGTGCAGGAACGAGCCCCAGGCGCCGGCGCTGGTCGCGGCGTCCAGGTCGACGTCGTCGAACACGACGAGCGCGGAGTTGCCGCCGAGTTCGAGGTGGACCCGCTTGAGCTGCTTGGCCGCCTGCACCGCGATCGCCCGGCCGGCCGCGGTGGAGCCGGTGAACGCGATGATCGGCACGTCCGGGTGGTCGACAAGCGCCGCCCCCAGCGTGCCGTCGCCGGGCAGCACCGCGAGGGCGTCGGCCGGGAGCCCGGCCTGGAACAGCGCCTCGGCGATGATCGTGCCGCCGCTGACCGCGGTGCGCGGGTCGGGCTTGACCACCACGCTGTTGCCGACCGCGAGGGCCGGCGCGACGCTGCGCAGGGCGAGGAACAGCGGCGAGTTGAACGGCGCGATGACGCCGACCACGCCGGCCGGGATGCGCCGGGAGATGCTGAGCCGGCCGGCCGGCGACGGGTAGGTCTCGCCGGTCGACTCCAGCGCGAGCCCGGCCGCCGCGTGCAGGGCCTGCGCGCTGATGGTGAGCTCGAACATCGCCTTGCCGACGGTGGCGCCACCCTCGCGGACCAGCCAGTCGGCCAGCTCCGGCATATTGGCCTCGATCAGGCGGCCGGCCTCGCGGAGCACGCCGGAGCGTTCGAACGCCGGGCGCCTGGCCCAGGCCCGCTGACCGTCGACCAGCCGGGCCACTGCCGTGGACAGGTCGTCGGTGGTCGCGGTCGCGATCCGGCCGAGCACGGCGCCGGTGGCCGGTTCGGTGATGTCGGCGGTGGCGGCGGCCGGCTGGGCGGTGCCCGCGTGCAGAACCTTGGCGATCCGGTCGGGGTCGAGAAGGGGCATGGCAGTCCTCTATTCGGGCAGGACCAGCGCGGCACCGCGCAGGCCGATCATCATGGAGGCGAGCATCGTGTTGGCGCGGGGACTGGTCGGCATGATCGAGGCGTCGGCGACCGACAGGCCGGTGACCCCCGCGACGGCGAGCGTCGGGTCGACCACCGCGCCGGGGTCGGTTCCCATCCGGCAGGTGCCGACCAGGTGCCCGTAGGACTCCAAGGGCGGCGGATTATCAGCACGCCACCAGGCGTCCGCCGGCTCGATCAGGACGTCGCTCAGCGCGTCGAGGGCCGCTCGCGCGTCGTCCAGCAGCAGGTCGAAGGCCTTGGCGTCCTGCGGATCGCCGAGGTGGTTGAGGTGCACCTCGGTGGTGCCGTCGACGGCGAGCCGGACCGAGCCGCGGCTGATCGCCCGCATCAGGCCGAGCCCGAGGAAGACGTCGGCGGGATCGGCGTCGGGCAGGTACGGCTTGGCCTGGTGCGGATAGAGATGCACCTCGACCCGGTCGTCGGCGAGGATCTCGTAGCGCAGCAGCACACCGTTGACCGGCCGCAGACCGGGCGCTTCCGGGTCGGCCGCGCGGACCTGCAGCACGGTCCACGGGTGGTCCTGCAGGTTGGCGCCGACCTCGGGGGCGTCGTGGACCAGCGGGATCCCGGCCGCGGCGAGGTCGGCGGCCGGGCCGATGCCGGAGCGCAGCAGCAGCGCCGGTGTCTCGACCGAGCCCGCGCACAGCACGACGTGGTCGGCGTCGATCGTGCCCGCCGAGGTTTCCACCCCGACGCACCGGGTGCCGTCGAACAGCAACCGCTTCGCGGTCGTCCCGGCCCGCAGATGCGGCCGAAGACCAGGAAGAAGAGCCTGGTGTACGCCGTAGCGCACTGCGCCGTCCACGGTGTTGGTCGGCCAGTGACCGACGCCGAGCACGCCCGGCGCGTTCTGGTCCTCGACCCAGGCGTGCCCCTGCCCGGCCGCCCATTCGGCAAACGCGGTGTCGACCGGCCCGAAGCTCAGCCGGGTGATCGGAATCGGACCGGCGGCGCCATGGGTGGGCCGGTCACCGAACTGCCGGTCGTTCTCCAGGGCGTTGAACGCCGGGGCGACGTCGTCCCAGCGCCAGCCGTCGATGTTCCACTCGTCGAAGCACCAGGGTTGCCCGCGCAGCGCCGCCGCCGAGTTCGTCGAGGTGCACCCGCCGGTGACCTTGCCGCGCAGCAGCGGCCGCCCGGTGTCGGCGTCGACGTATCCCCAGTCGACGTCGGCGGGGGTGGCCAGGTCGGTGCGCATCCAGTCCGGCGGGGGAGTGCCCGGGTCGTCGCCGGCTTCGAGCAGGATCACGTCGGCGTCGCCGCGCGCGACGAGGCCGTCCGCACAGAACAGGCCGGCCGCGCCGCTGCCGATCACCACAATGGTCTTACGCAAGGCTTTCACCACCATCGAGTACGAGGATCTGGCCGGTGGTCGACGCCGCGGCCGGCGAGGCCAGGTAGGCCACGGCCGCGGCGACGTGCTCGGGAGCGATCGGCGCGCCGAGCGGGATCGCGGCCATCTTCCGGTTGACATAGGCCGGGTCGGCGAGGACGCCCGCGGTCATCGCGCTGGGCACCACGGTCGGCGCGACCGCGTTGACCCGAATCCCGTCGGCCGCCCACTCCAGGGCGAGCAGCCTGGTCATATGGCTGACGCCGGCCTTGCTGACGCCATAGGCGAAGGAGGCCTTGGCGGCCAGAAAGGCGTGGGTGGACGAGATCGACACGATCGAGCCGCCGCTGGCGGCGAGGGCAGCGTGCGCGGCCTTCGCCATCCGGTAGGCGCCGGTGAGATTGACGTCCAGCACGCGCTGGAACGTCGCGGTGTCGGTCTCCAGAGCGGTGCTCCGCACCATGATCCCGGCGGCGTTGACGAGAAGCGAGAGTTCACCGTGAGCCGCAACGACCGCCGCGACCACGTCGGCGCACGACGAATCGTCCGTCACGTCCAGCCGATGCAGGGTCGGGCCCTCGTTCAGCGGCGCGGCTGGGCCGTTGCCCAGCGCGGCGGCCGAGGTGGCGGGGCCGTTGCCCAGCGCGGCAGCCGAGGTGGCGGGGCCGTTGCTCAGCGCGGCGGCCAAGGCCGCCTCGTCGGTGTCGGCCAGGGCCAGCCGCATTCCGGCAGCGCCGAGGGCGGCCGCGATGGCCTGCCCGATCGCCCCGGCGGCGCCAGTGATCAGCGCGGTCGTCATGCCGGGACCAGGGGGTAGGGAGGGCGCATGGACAGTCCTTCGGTGACGGAGGGGACGCCGATCGCCAGACCGGCGGCCCGCCCCTCGTAGACGGCTTCCTGAACGGTGCGCGGAGCGAACGCGTCGCCGACCAGATGCACCTGGCCGGACCAGCCGGACTCCGCGAGTTGGTCGAGCAGCCCGGCCCGCGCCCGAGCGGGCCGGACGTGGACGATCGAGTCGATGCCGGCGAGGGTCTGCGTCGACCCGTCGACGGTGTGCGTGATGGTGACGGCGTCGCCGCACGCGTGCGTAGGCCGGTGCATGGTGAAGATCCGCACGCCGGCCGCGCGCAGCCGCTCGGCCAGCCCGAGCCGCGAGTAGACGGTGATCCGCGGAGCCATGCTGGCCAGCGGGCTGACCAGCCGGACCGCGACGCCGCGCGCCGCGAGAAATTCGGCCAGCGCAAAGGCCTCCCAAGACCCCAATTCATCGAGTACGAGGGTGGTCGCCCCTGCCGATCCCGGCCGTCTGACGACCTCGCCCAGCTCCAGCACCGGCGGCCCACCGGCCAGCGCCGGCACGGCGGGATCGGTGGCGTCCGTCGGATCGCCGGGCAGGGCCCGCGCGTCGTCCGGGTGGGTGGCCGCATCGGCGGCGAGCGGCGGATTTGCGGGCTGCGCGAGTGCGTCTGCTGGGTGGGTGGCTGCGCTGGTGGTGAGCGGCGGACTTGCGGGCAGCGTCAGCGCGTCTGCCGGGTGCGTTGCCGCGCCGGTGGCGAGGATGACTACGTCGGGGGACAGGTCGGCGATCGTGGCTGCGGTTACCTCGGCGCCGAAGCGGCGGATCACGCGGCTGGCGTCCAGCTCGGACCGTAGGTCGTCGAGGAGGAGGCTGAAGCCGGGGCGGATCTTGGTGACGTCCGGCAGGGTGCCGCCGAGATCCGGGGCGGCGTCGGCCAGGACGACGTGATGGCCTCGGCGGCTGGCGGTTATTGCCGCTTCCAGGCCGGCCGGGCCGGCTCCGACCACCAGCACCGACTGCGGGGTGGGGTGGGTCTCCTCGGCGGCCAGCCAGGAACGTTCGTGGCCGACGGCTGGGTTTACCGTGCAGGTGATCGGGGTGATCGCCTCCAGGTTGGCGTTGCAGCCCTGGTTGCAGGCTATGCAGTGGCGTGGGGCGCCCTGGCCGAGGGTGCGCCGGGTCAGGGCTGGCTCGGCGATGTGCGCGCGGGCGTAACCGACCAGGTCGGCCTCGCCGGACGCCACCATCTCGGCGCCGGTTTCCAGGGTGTCGATTCGGCAGATCGCCAGCACCGGGACGTCCGGGAACTCTTGCTTGAAGCGGGCGGGCAGGTGCCGGAACGGCGCCCGGCCGTAGCTCATGTCGGCCATCTGGGTGCTCAGCGAGGCCGCCCCGATGTAGGCGGAGTGGCTGACGTGCAGGAAGTCGAGCTCCACGAAACCGCGGAGATGTTCGACGATCCGGACCACGTCGTCGGGACCTAGGCCGCCGGGCAGGAACTCGTCGGCGGACAGCCGCACGCCGACGGCGGCCCGGCCGCCGACCGCCTCGACCACGGCGATCAGCACCTCCCGGGCGAGCCGGGTGCGGGCCTCGAACGAGCCGCCGTAGCCATCTCGCCGGTCGTTGGTGAGCGGGGAGAGGAACTGCTGGAGCAGGTGTCCGTGCCCGAGGTGCACCTCCAGGCCGTCGAAGCCGGCCTCGACGACCCGGGCCGCGGCCGCCGCGAAGCCGTCGACCACGGTGTCCAGGTCGAACGCGTTCATCACGTGCGGGGAATGCGCGCCGGTGTTCCAGGGCGCCGGGCCGGCTCCCCAGCTGCCGTGGTGGTCGTCGCCGGAGTGCCGGCCGGTGTGCAGGATCTGGGCGAACAGCCGGGTGTCCTCGGCGTGCACGACGTCGGCCAGCTCGGACAGGCCCTCGAGGGCCTCGTCGTGGTAGGCGTGGATGCCCAGCCGGCGCAGGCTGGTCGGGTGCACCCGGATGCCCTCGGTGATGATCAGGCCGGCGCCGCCCCGGGCCCGCTCCCGGTGGTAATCGAGGTGGCGCTGGGTGACCAGGTTGCGGCCGGCCTCGCCGAAGTTGGTGGTGTGCGGGGCGACGAAGACGCGGTTCTTGATCCGGGCCGGGCCGAGGTCGATGCCCGTGGTCAGAACGTTCAGCTGACCCACCTCGCCGACACCGACTTGAGGTCGGTGAAGAAGTCGACGGCGGTGCGGCCCTGGGAGTGGATCGTGCCGAGGAACGACTTCCGGCGGCCGCCGAAGCCGACCTGTGCGGTCGGGGCGGCCACGCCGACGTTGACGCCGACGTTGCCGACGTCGGCGCGGCTGGTGAACGCGCGGGCGGCGGTGCCGTCGGCGGTGTAGATCGAGGCCGCGTTGCCGAACGGGCTGGCGTTGACGAACTCGATCGCCGCGTCGAGGGTCGGCACGGTGACGATGAACAGCACCGGCCCGAACACCTCGTCGGTGAGCAGGGGGCTGTCGATCGCGGCGCGCACCACCGACGGGCCGACCACATAGGGCCCACTTGGAGCCGCGCCGGCCGTGCCCGCGGTGACGGCGGCGCGGCCGTCGACAAGGACATCGCCCTCGGCCCGCTTGAGCACGTCGAGGACGGCGTCGACGGCGGCGCGCGAGATCATCGGCGGGATTCCGGCGGCCTCCGGAGCCGAAGCAACAGTGGTCTCCCGCGCTGCGCGGACCACGGCATCGACCAGCTCGGGCTGCGAACCCACCGCGACCAGGATGCTGCTGGACAGGCAGCGCTGCCCGGACATCCCGAACGCCGAGGTGGTGACGGCGGCGGCGACCACCTCCGGGTCGGCGTCCGGGAGGGCGACGAGCGGATTCCGTGCGCCGCCGGCCGCCTGGGCGCGCTTGCCGGCCGCCGACGCGCGGGCATGAACGGCGGCGGCGGTGGCCGACGAGCCGACCAGCGACACGCTCGCCACGTCCGGGTGGTCGCAGAGTGCCTCCACGACTTCCCGGCCGCCTTGCACGACGTTGACGACCCCGGAGGGGAAGCCGGCCTCGGCGAACAGCGGCCCGAGCGCGGAACCACCGAACGGGGTCTGCTCGGACGGCTTGATCACCACGGTGTTTCCGCAGGCCAGAGCCCACGACCAGTAGATCAGCCCGGTCATGATCGGGAAGTTGAACGGCGGCACGATGGCGGCCACGCCGACCGGCTCGCGGACCAGGGTGGCGTCGATGCCGGAGACGACGTCGACCACGTGCTCCCCGGCGAGCAGCGCGGGGGCGGTCGCGGCGGCTTCGAGGTGCTCGCGAGCCCGGTCCAGCTCGGCCCGCGCGTCGACAAGCGTCTTGCCGTTGTCCCGCGAGATGGTCTCGGCGAGCGAGGAGGCGTTCGCCTCGATCAGCCCGGCCAGGCGCACCAGGATCCGGGCCCGCCGGGTGGACGGCATCGACGCCCACCCGGGCAGTGCGGCTCGGGCGGCGGCGACCGCGCGGTCCACGGTCGCCGCGTCGCCGGCGCCGACCGAACCGATCGACTCCCCGGTCCACGGCGAGGTCACCGGGATGTCGGTGCCGGTCGACGGCTCGACCACCCCGCCGATCAGATTCGGGGCCCTCATGACGGCTTCACCGCGATCACGTCGATCTCCACCCGGCACTCACTCCCGATTCCGACATAGACGGTGGCGCGGGTCGGAAATGAACCCGGCGCCCAATAGGTGCGGTAGACGCTGTTCATCTCGTCGTAGAACGCCCGGTCGGACAGGTAGACCGTCGTCTTCACCACGTCCGCGAGCGAGGCCCCGGCGTCGGCCAGGATCGCGGCCAGGGCGTCGAGCACGATGCGCGTCTCGTCGGCGATCGAGGCCGCCGCGGCCATGCGCGTGCGGGAGTCGTTGTCGAACGCCATGCCGTTCGCGAAGACCATGGTCTCGGTCTCGACGCCCTGCGACAGCGGATAGGACTCGTCGTACTGGGGGCCTTCCGGCACCCGGATGATCCGGCGCACGGGGCTCAGTCCCCGGTCAGCGGGCCGAAGCCGGCCGGCATCTCGGGCCGGACCGGCTCGGGCGCCGCCTCCGGGAAGTGCGGCATGATCTCCTCGGCGAACAGCCGGTTGGACCGCATGACCTGCTCCTGGTCGAGACCGGGGATCCACGACCAGAGAACGAGCCGCGGTACGCCGTACTCGTCCTGCAAGTTCTTGATCTGTGCCCTGACGGTGTCGGGCGAACCGATGAACAGATGTTCGCGGGGGTAGAGGAACTTCCACCACTCGCCGGTCTGCTCCTCGTCGGTGAGCTTCTCGCCGGGGTTGGCGAACATGCCGCGGGGGCGCACCCCGCCGACGTAGGAGTACAGCGCGTTGATCAGCTCGCGGGTGTCGGCCTCGGCCTGCTCGTCGGTCTCGGCGACGTAGACCATCCGCATCAGCGAGACGCCCTCGCCGCGGGCGGCCGGCCGGCCCAGCGTCTCGGTGAGCGCGCCCTGGTAGGCGTCCATCACCTCGCGCAGGCCCTCGCGGGAGCGCAGCCAGGTGATCACGTTCATCCGCTCCTGGGCGGAGGTGACGAAGCCGGGCGTTTTATCCAGAAGATTCCAGAGCGAGGGGTACGGCTTCTGGTACGGCTTCGGGATGATCGACATCGCGATGTACTCGCCGTCCTCGGCCCGCCAGAGCGGGTTGCGCGGGTACCAGGTCGCGCCGTCCGGGATCCCGGGAGCCGGGAACGTCCAGAATTCGCCCTGGTGTGAGAACGCCTCCTGGGTCCAGGCCTTCTTCAGGATCTCCATCTGTTCCAGGAAGAAGCGCCAGTTGCGCTGCTCGTCGGCGCCCCGGTCGGCGGCCGGGTAGAAGTTGGTGAACTCGCGGCGCTGGATGCCGCGGGCGACGCCGATGTCCAGCCGGCCCCGGCTCATCTGGTCGAGAAGTGCCAGGTCCTCGGCCAGTCGCAGCGGGTGCCAGAACGGCGGCGTGACCGCGCCCGTGCCGATGCGAAGCCGCTTCGTAATCCCCGCGACATAAGCCCCGGCCAGGATCGGGTTGGGGTTGATCTCGAAACCCTCGCCACCGAAGTGGTGCTCACCCTGCCACAACGTGCCGAAACCGGACTCGTCGAGATGCACGATCTGTTCCGTGGCCATGTCGAGGAGTTCGCGATAGGACCGGGTGTTACCCGGGTTGTCCATCGTGAACAGGTAATCGAACTGCACAACGCCTCCCACCAGCCGTGAACCTATGCCGGACAGGTTTACAGGGTCGCAGGACATGTGTCCAGTGTTAGTTGATGCATTCCGGTATTGGTTGACACCCGGCGAGCAGGCAACTTAACCTCGGCGCCATGTCCAGTTCTTGGTGGCCAACGGCTCTAGCCGCGGCGGACGAAACCCTGTACGACCGGGCCGGCTTCGGCCGAGTGTCCGGTCTGGGTGTACGCCCGGCGCTCCTGGTGATCGACGTGCAATACCGCACGGTCGGCCACTCGCGTGTGCCGATCGATGAGGCGATGAACGAGTTCCCGACCGCCACGGGTAACCGGGGCTGGGGTGCCGTCGACCGGATCGCGGTCCTCCTGGCGTCGGCGCGGAAGGCCGGCATCCCGGTCTTTCACCCGCACGTCGCCCCGAAGACCAAGCTCACCGCCGGTGGTTACGCCGGCAAGACGCCGACGCTGGCCTCGACCGGCGCCGGGGCGTACGACTTCGTCGCCGAGGCCGCCCCGCGGGACGACGAGCCGCTGATCGCCAAGGACCACCCGAGCGCGTTCTTCGCGACCGGGCTGCTCACCCACCTGGTTCAGCGAGGTGTCGACACCGTGCTGCTGGCCGGCGCGACGACGAGTGGCTGCGTTCGGGCCAGCGCCGTGGACGCGTTCTCCTACGGCTTCCGGGTGGGTGTGGTGGGAGACGCTGTCTTCGACCGCTTGGACGTCGTACACGAAGTGGCGCTCTTTGATCTTGCTTCCAAGTACGCCGACGTGCTGTCCGTGTCGGAAATCGACGCCTATTTCGGAAAAATAGCGTGAGAGTCGACTGGCACAGCCACACCTGGCTGCCTGAGCACCTCGGCCCGCACTGGGGGCCGGAGCTGGACGCCAACGTGTCCGCCCATCCGAGCGCGGACGGCGACTGGGACGCCCATCAGGAGGCGATGCGCGAGGCCGGCGTCGACGCGGCGGTGATCCTCGGACTGGTCGCCTGCGAGATCGACCTGGACATCCCGAACGAGTACATCGCCGGGCTGGTCGCTTCCTCGCCGGACCGCTTGATCGGCTTCGGCAGCGTGGACCCCTCCGATCCGCACGCGGTCGACAAGGTTCGCTACGCGGCCACCGACCTCGGGCTCAAGGGCCTCAAGCTGTCGCCGCCCTACCAGGGCTTCCACCCGCACAGCGACGAGGCGTTCGCGGTCTACGCGGCCGCCGCCGAGCACGGCCTGGCGCTCACCTTCCACCAGGGCGGGGTGTTTCTGCGCAGCGGCTATCTGGAGTACGCGCAGCCGATGCTGCTCGACCGGGTGGCCCGCACGTTCCGGGACACCAAGATCATCATCGCGCACGCCGGGCAGCCGTGGAGCTTCGAGACCGCGGCCGTGATGTTCAAGAACCCGAACGTCTTCACCGACCTCTCGGCCCGGTACGGGCGCCCGGCGCAGCTCACCCAGATCCTGCAGAACCTGCTCGATTACGGCGTCACCGACCGGGTGCTGTTCGGCTCGGACTTCCCGATCTACCGGCCGGCCGACTGCCTGGAGCAGTTCCGGTCCCTGCCGTTCGACCCCTTGTTGCTCGAGTCGATCATCGACGACCGCCCGCTCAGCCTTCTTTTTTGAAAGAGGAGAACCGCATGCAACCTCCCTTTGACCTCGTGCTGACCGGCGGCACGGTGGTGCGCCCTCGGGACGTGCCCCGGCCCGCCGACGTCGGCATCCGGGACGGCAAGATCGCGGCTCTTTTGAAAAACGGCACCGCAGTCGACGCCGCCGAGCGCGTCGATGTCACCGGCCTGCATCTCTTCCCCGGCGGCGTCGACCCGCACAACCACATCGCGCTGTCGACCTCCGGCCTGGAGGAGTACCGCACCGACACCGCGGCGGCGGCCAAGGGCGGCGTCACCACGATGATGTACATGCTCTCCAACGGCGGGTCGTACCTGCCGATGCTCGCGGAGCACACCTCGGCGGCCTCTTCGCTCTCGCACATCGATTTCGGTTACCACTGCACGCTGATGACCGACGAGCACATCAGCGAGATCGACGAGTACCGCAGCCAGTACGGGCTCCGCTCGTTCAAGTACTTCATGCACTTCCGGGGCGACGAGGGCGCGTACCTCAACGTCGAGGGCACCCACGACGGGCGCTTCTTCGGCATCGCCCAGGCCGTCGCCGCCCGGGGTGACCTGCTGCTGGTGCACGCGGAGAACCCGGAGATCGTCTGGGTGCTGCGCGACGAGCTGATCGCCGCCGGCCGGGACGACCTGGCCGCCTGGGACGAGTCCCGGCCGCCGTTCGTCGAGGCCGAGGCGATCCGCAAGGCCACGTTCTTCGCCCAGCGCACCGGCTGCCGGATGTACTTCGTGCACGTCAGCACGGCCGACTCGCTCGACCAGCTGCGCAAGGCCCGGGTCGAGTTCGCCTCCGACTCGCTGTTCGCCGAGACCTGCCCGCACTACCTGACGCACACCTCGGACTGGGCGGGCGGCGTGGTCGGCAAGGTCAACCCGCCGCTGCGTACGGCCGGGCATCCCGACGCATTGTGGGCCGCCCTCGCCGACGGCACCGTGAACACGCTCGGCTCCGACCACGTCGGCCGGCAGCGGGTCGCCAAGGAGGGTGGCATCTGGAAGGCCAGCGCCGGTTTCCCGGGCGCGCCGACCACGCTGCCGGTGCTGCTGTCCGAGGGCTATCACCGCCGGGGCCTGCCGCTGCAGCGGATCGCCGAGCTCACCGCCAAGAACCCGGCCGAGCTGATCCAGGCCGACCACCGCAAGGGCGACATCGCCGTCGGCCTCGACGCCGACCTGGCGATCGTCGACCTGCAGAAGACCCGGACCCCGGACCCGGCCTGGCTGGGTACGTTCTCCGACTACTCGCTGTACGAGGACATGCCGCTGAAGGGCTGGCCCCGGCACACCCTGGTGCGCGGTCAGTTCGTGGTGCGCGACGAGGAGCTCGTCGGTACGTCCGGTTACGGCACCTACATCCGTGGGGAGGACTGATGAGCAACCTGGCCGTACTGCAGGGCTACTTCGACGCCATGAAGGCCGGCGGGCCGCCCGCGGCGATGCCGTTCTACGCCGACGACGTCATCTTGGAAGTGCCCGGCTCGCACCCGGCGTCGGGCACGTACCACGGTCACGCCGGGGTGGGGGAGTTCGGCGCGACGATGGCCCGGCTGACCGGTGGCACGTTCCGGCTGGTCCCGGACGAGCTGCTGGGCGGCGACGAGCACGTCGTCACGGTCGCCACCGCCACCGCCAACGGGGTGAGCTGGCGGCGGCTGATCCTCTCCACGGTCCGCGACGGGAAGCTCGCCACCGTCCGGTTCTTCGAGGGCGACCAGGACCTCGTCGACAAGGCGCTGAACCCGTGACCCGGCTGATCACCGCGCCGCTGGCGTTCATCGGCGACGAGTGGATCGCCGACGCCGCGATCGAGATCGACGGCGACATGATCGTGGCGGCCGGCCCTGCTTCGGCTTCAAATGGCGCCGAGGTCGAGCATTGGGCCGACCGGGCGATCGTGCCCGGCGGCGTCAACGGGCACGGGCACACGTTCCAGGCGCTGATCCGGGGCTTCGGCGACGACCTGCGGTTCGCCGACTGGATGGGCAAGCTGGTGCACCCGACCGCGGCCGGGCTGGACCGGGACGCGATCAAGCTGGCCGCCCGCTACGACTTCGCCGAGATGCTGCGGATGGGCATCACCACCGCCGTCGAGTTCTTCTACCTGCACGACGGCGGCAACGACAACGCGATGGCGATCATCGAGGCGGCACGGGAGGTCGGCCTGCGCGCCGTACTCGCCCGGTGCATGTTCGACGCCGATCCCGGCCCGCCGCGCTACCAGGAGTCCCCGGCGCTTTTTGAAAAGAACTTCCGAGAGTTGCGGACGGCGGTGGCCGGCGACCCGCTGATCGACGTCCACCCGGCCCCGCACTCGGTACTCGGGGCCGGTCCCGACATGCTCGAACTGGCCGCCGCGCTCGGGGCCGAGTTCGACGTCCCGGTGCACGTCCACCTGGCCGACAGCCAGGGCGAGGTGGACACGTCGATCACCCGGTTCGGGGTGACGCCGATCGGCCGGATGGCCGCGCTCGGCGTGCTCGACGAGCGCACCCTGGCCGTGCACGCGGTCCGGGTCGACAACGCCGACCTCGCGCTGCTGGCCGAACACGGCAGCACGGTCGTGCACAACCCGTCGGCCAACGCCTTCCTCGGCGGCGGCATCGCGCCGGTCCGCCGGATGCTGGACCGGGGCATCCCGGTCTGCCTCGGCACCGACGCCGGGGGAGCGAACAGCCGCCAGTCGCTCTTCGAGGAAATGCGGATGGCCGCGCTGCTGGCCAAAGCCAAAGACCGCGACGGTACGGCGTTGACCGCGACCGACGTGCTGCGGATGGGCACCTCGGCGGGCGGGCGCGCACTGCGCCAGCCGGTCGGCCTGATCGCCCCCGGTTACCGGGCCGACCTGGTCGGTCTCGACCTGACCGCGCCCTCGCTGCGGCCCCGGCGCACCGCCACCCAGAACGTCATCTACTCGATGCTGCCGGAAGCGGTGGAACGAGTGGTGGTCGGCGGCCGGACCGTCGTCCGGGACGGCCAGGTTCTGACCGTTGACCTGGCGGAGATCGGGGCGGCGGTGGACACGCTGACGGCATCGTGGACACCACTGACCGGAACCCACCCGACCGATACTGTGCACACGTGACGACGCCCGAGGACCTGACGACGGATGCGGCCGGCTTCGAGCGGAAGCTGGGCACCTACATCCGGGAGCTCCGGCTCGATCGCAAGGTGTCGCTGCGGTCGCTGGCCGCCGAGTCGGGTGTCTCGGTGAGCTTCCTGTCCCAGGTCGAGCGGGGCGAGGCCAGCCCGTCGATCGCGACGCTGATGCGGATCGCCAAGGCGCTCGGCCAGACCATCGGCAGCCTGTTCGAGAGCCGGTCGAACTCCCGGCTGGTGCGCTCCGGTCAGGGCCCGCGACTCGTCCACCCCAACCGGGAGTGGGACGAGGAGCTGCTGACCCCGCGGGCGTTCGGCAAGCTGCAGGTGATCCGCTCGACGCTGGCGCCGCGAGGCAACACCGGCGAGGGAATGCTGGCCTACGGCGCCTCCGAGACCGCCGTGTTCGTGGAGCGTGGACGTGTGGACGTCTGGCTCGGCGCGGAGCGCTTCGAACTGCGGCAGGGTGACTGCCTCTCGTACGACCCGAGCACCCCGCACCGCCTCGAGAACCCGAGCGACGAGCCCGTGGTGCTGCTGTTCTCGAGCGCTCCACCGTCGTACTGATCAAGCAGTTACTGATCTTGTAGTTACAACCCCGAAACACCGGTGCCGTGCGAGGTAACTTGCGGCCCCTAGTGTTCGGTATAGGTGAACAGGATTCCATCCTAACTGGAATGAAGCCCCCCTCTTCGCGAGTTTAGGAGCCGCCGCTATGACGGTGCTGTCTTTCTCCAAGTCACGATTTGTCGCAGTTCTGGCCGCCGCAGCCCTTGCCCTGACCGCCTGTGGAGGCGGCGACGGAGACTCCTCCACCGCCTCCACGGAAACCGATCACGGCGCCCTCACCGTTCAGCTGTCCTGGGTCAAGGACATCGAGTTCGCCGGCGAGTACTTCGCCGACTCGAAGGGTTACTACAAGGAGGCCGGGTTCAGCTCGGTCAACCTGGTGGCCGGCCCGGGCTCGACCGAGACCCAGGTGGCCTCGGGCAAGTCGCTGATCGGGATCAGCGACCCGATCACGGTCGCCCAGGCGATCAACAACGAGCAGGCCCCGCTGAAGATCATCGGCGCGACCTACCAGAAGAACCCGTTCACGATCCTGTCGCTGGCCAACAAGGCGAACATCACCAAGCCGGCCGACCTGGTCGGCAAGAAGGTCGGCGTGCAGACCGGCAACGAGGGCCTGTTCAAGGCGCTGCTGGCGGTCAACGGCATCAAAGAGTCGGACGTGACCATCGTCCCGGTGCAGTACGACCCGTCGGTGCTGACCAACGGCGAGGTCGACGGTTACCTGGCGTTCGTCACCAGCGAGTCGATCACCCTGCAGCAGCGTGGCTTCAAGGTGCAGAACCTGCCGTTCGCCGACAACGGGCTGCCGTTCGTGACCGAGAGCTTCGTGGTCAGCCAGGACTCGATCGACAACAAGCGGGCCGCGCTGGAGGACTTCCTCTACGCGACGATCCGGGGCTGGAAGGACGCGGTCGCCGATACCGACGGCGCTGTCGACCTCGCGGTGAAAAACTACGGAAAGACCCTGGATCTGGACGCCGCGACCCAGAAACTGCAGGCCACCGAGGCGAACAAGCTGATCCAGAGCGACGAGACCGCGACCAACGGCCTGCTCACGATCTCCGACACGGCGATCAGTACGAGCCTCGCGACGCTGAAGGCCTCCGGCGTCGAGATCGGCAGCGGTGACCTCTTCGACACCTCGCTCATCGCCGAGGTCTACAAGGACCACCCGGACCTGCTCAAGTGACCTGCCCGTCGATCGGAGAACCACGACATGCCTGAAACCGGCATCGACATCCGCGGTCTGAGCAAGAACTTCACCCTCCGCGGGTCGGTCGTCACGGCGCTGCAGGACGTGTCCCTCTCCACCGAGCAGGGAGAGTTTCTCTCCCTGCTCGGCCCGAGCGGATGCGGCAAGTCCACGATTCTGCGGATCCTCGCCGGCCTGGAGACAGCGTCCGAGGGAACCGCCACCGTCGACGGCAAGACCCCCCGCGAGCTGCGTGAATCCCACAAGCTCGGGATCGCGTTCCAGGACGCGGCGCTGTTGAGCTGGCGGTCGGTGGAGAGCAACATCCGGCTGCCGCTGGAGGTCGCCGGGGTCAAGCCGGAGCGCGGCCTGATCTCCGGGCTGATCGAACTGGTCGGCCTGCGCGGTTTCGAGAAGGCCAAGCCGGCCCAGCTCTCCGGCGGCATGCGCCAGCGGGTGGCGATCGCCCGCTCGCTGGTGCTGCAGCCGTCGGTGCTGCTGCTGGACGAGCCGTTCGGCGCGCTCGACGACATGACCCGGCAGCGGCTCAACGGCGAGCTGCTGCGCATCCTGGGCGAGAAGCCGGCCACCACCGTGATGGTCACCCACGGCATCGGCGAGGCGATCTTCCTGTCCGACCGGGTCGCGGTGATGAGCGCCCGGCCCGGCCGGGTCGTCGAGGTGATCGAGGTCGACCTGCCCCGGCCGCGCAGCGCGGAAATGCTGCGCACGCCGGAGTTCCACGCGCTGCAGGACCGAGCCTCGGCGTTGCTGTTCGAGGGCGCCCCATGAGGGGCTGGCAGCGCGCCGGGATCGGCGCGGCCGGGGTGGTCGCGGTCTGGTGGCTGCTGGCCGACACCGTCCTGAAGAACGTCGGCGCAGCCTCCGCCGACGGCGGCGGATCGATCCCCGACCCGGCCCGGGTCGTCTCCACCGCGGTCGGCGACGGCTTCTCGTTCTACTGGCCGAACGTGTCCCTCACCCTGCGCGAGGCGGCCATCGGCTTCGTCTTCGGCAATCTCATCGCGATCCTGCTGGCCGCGGCGGTGATGGTCGTACGGCAATTGGAAGGGATCGTCTCGCAGCTGGCGGTCGTCTCGTACTGCATCCCGATCGTGGCGATCGGCCCGATCCTGCGGATCCTCATCGATCCGCCGCAGAGCGGCGCGATCGCCGGCACGGCGGTCTTCCTGGCCGGGATGCTGGTCTTCTTCACCACCGTGGTGGGCGCGCTGCTCGGCCTCAAGGCGGCCGACAAGGCCGCGCTGGACCTGGTCGCCGCGTACGGCGGTTCCCGCTGGCAGCAGCTCACCAAGGTACGGATCATCGCGGCCATTCCCAGCATCCTGGCCGCGCTGAAGGTCGCCGCCCCGTCGGCCTTCCTCGGCGCGGTGCTCGGCGAATACCTAGGCGGCGTCGACGTCGGCGTCGGACCGGCGCTGATCAACGCCCAGCAGACCCTGCAGATCCCCCGCACCTGGGGTCTCGCCCTGGTCGCCGGGCTGGTCTCGCTGGCCGGCTATCTGATCGTGGCCCTGATCGGCCGGTTCGCCGCGCCGTGGGCGGCCGGCACGAAGGAGGGCCGATGAACGGCTTGCGGGTAGCGGGTGCCATCGGCCGGAGCGCCGGGCGGACCGCCATCTCGATCGTCGCGATCCTGGTGCTCTGGGTCGCCGGACTGCGCGTCTTCGAGGTCCCCGCGTTCGTCGGCAAGGGCCCGATGGACGTCATCGACTACTACTTCACCCTGCCCAAGGCCGCGCAGAACCGGTCCGAGGCGCTGCACCTGCTCGGCGCGACGCTCGGCGACGCGCTTGTCGGCTTCGTCGCCGGTCTGGCCGTGGCGCTGCTGGCGGCGGCCCTGTTCCTGCTGTTCCGGCCGCTGGAGAGCGCCCTGCTGCCGATCGTGCTGCTGCTCCAGTCGGTGCCGCTGATCGCGATCGCGCCGATCCTGGTGCTGATCTTCGGCCGGAGCACGGTGACCGTCGCGGTGATGGGCGGCCTGGTGGTGCTCTTCCCGGCCCTGGTCAACATCACTTTCGGCCTGCGCAGCGCCCCACGCACCGCGATCGACCTGGTCACGGTCTACGGCGCCACCCGCTGGCAGTCGCTGCGCAAGGTGGCGGTGCCGGCCGCGGTGCCCGCGCTGTTCGCGGCGGTGCGGATCTCCGCGCCCGGCGCGATCACCGGCGCGCTGATCGCCGAGTGGCTCGCCACCGGCAAGGGCATCGGGTACGCGATCGTGGCCGCCGTGGGCGAGTCGCGGATCGGTGCGGTCTGGGCCCTGGCCGTGCTGATCACCCTGGCCACCCTGCTGATCTACCAGGTGATCGGCATCGTGGAATCCGCGGTGCTGGCCCGGATGGGATTCACCCAGGCATGAGTATCGCTCTTCGCTCGGCCGAGGTCATGCTGGCGGCCGACCGGGCCAGCCGGGCGCTGGGGATCGAGCTGCGCAGCGCCGGCCCCGGCACCGGCGAGGTCACCATGGTGGTCCGGCCGGACATGGCCAACGGCTGGGACATCTGCCACGGCGGGCTGATCGCGACGCTGGCCGACACGGCGTTCGCGGTCGCCTGCAACTCCTACGGCGTGCTGTCGCTGGCGGCCGGCTTCGACATCACCTTCCTCGAACCGGGCCAGGTAGGCGACCACCTGCTGGCCCGGGCCGGCGAGCGCGCGGTGAAGGGCCGCACCGGCGTCTACGACGTCACCGTCTTCCGGCTGCGCCCCGACGGCACCCCCGGCGACCCGATCGCCGAGTTCCGTGGCCGCAGCCGCAACGTAGGCCGCCCCATTCTCGACTAGGGCTGCTCCAGGCGCGCTGTCACGGCGTACCCGTCGCGGTTGATCAGTTGGTGGCCATCCGCCATCCGCCACCGGGCGGCGGGACCGCCCAGCGGGCGGCCGTTCGCGGCGTTGACCACCCGGTAGTAGCCGTCCGCTACGTGGTCGAAGCGCCACTGGCGGCAGCGGTTCGGGTGGCCCGTACGGAACGTGACCTTCGCGCTGCAGCCGTCCAGGGAGCGCTGGCCGGTTGGGTCGGTCAGCAGTATGTTGCCGATCGGCTGTAGGCGGAACTGCTGGCAGGCGTTGCCGGTCGCGGTTGCCGTCTGTACCGGCGTGCCGGCGCCGCCGCAGCCGGCGCCCTGCAGGACCCGGCCGGCCAGTCTGCTCTGGATGGTCGACCAGCCGTCCTGGGCCGGGACGAACTGGAAGCGCTGGCAGGCGTTGTTCAGCCAGCCCCACTGGGCCACCCGGGCGCCGTCGGCGTTGACACACGCGGCGACCTCGGCGACCTTGTTGCTGAAGCGGTTGCCCAGGCTCACGTCGCCGTTGCCGCGCTCGTCCGGACGCCACTGCTGGCACGGGTCGCCGGTGGCCGGGACGGCCAGCTGCAGGTCGGCTCCCTCGTAGCCGCACGACGGGTTGGACACCACGCTGCCGTCGACGCGGTTCACCAGGGTTACGTACGCCGGTCCGTGGCCTATCTCCCGGCTGCCGGACAGCGGATCGCCCAGCGCCGGCCACCCACCGGCCCATCGGATCGGCCGGACCGAGAGCTTGGGCAGGCCGTTGTCGTTGAGGTCGTAGTAGTGGTGGGCGTAGAGGTCGCCGCCGATGACGTCGCCGCCGCCCGGACCGCGGAACTCGTGGTAACCGCGCAGCAGTTCGGTGCCGCCGCCGGTCAGCATCGGCACTCCGGCCCGGTCGAGGTACGGGCCGGTCACGCTGGTGGCCCGGCCGACCACCACCCGGTAGTCGCTGTCGACGCCGCGGCAGCAGTAGTCGAGGCTGGCGAACAGGTAGTAGTAGCCGCCGTGCCGGGTGATCGACGCACCCTCGATCGACGCCCCGCCGCGCGAGGCGAGCGAGTAGAGCGCCGGATCGTCGCCCGACAGCATCCCGGTCGCCCGGTCGAGCCGGCGCATCTTGATCCCGTCCCAGAACGACCCGAACGCCAGCCAGGCCCCGCCGCCGGCGTCGAGCACCAGCTCGGGGTCGATGGCGTTGAAGTTGTCCGGCGCCCCCGACCGCAGCACCAGCCCGCGGTCCACCCAACGGTAGTCCGGGCTGGCCGGGTCGAGCGTCACGTTGGTGGCCAGCCCGATCACCGAGTTGTTGGTGCCGAACGACGAGGCCGAGTAGTAGAGGTGGTAGAGCCCGCCGAAGAAGCTGATGTCCGGAGCCCAGAAGTCCGGCGGCGTGGTGCCCAGCTGCTCGGTGACCCATCCCGGCGCGGTAGCGAAGACCGTCCCCAGGTCACTCCACTGCACCAGGTCAACTGACCGCCGCATAGGCAGATAGGTACGCGTGGCGGCGTCCCCGGTGATGAAGCTGTAGTAGTACCGCCCCTCCCGGATGACGGTGGGGTCATGCGCGATCGGGTCACTGGCCGCAGCCGCAGCCGCGCCCGCCGGAATCACCACGAACGACCCGAGAAACAGCACCAGAACAGCAAGCACGCGCCGCACGGCGATGGTCATACCATGCATGGTCGTCGATGATCCGCGCCCGCGCCAGAGTTGAGCGGAAGTATAGTTCCGGGAACTATACTTCCGTAACCCGTCCGCCTCTGGAAGGCTGCGTTTCATGGACAAACCGCCCCGGATCTTCGGCCGTGCCCGCGAGTGGGACGGCCTGGCCGCCTTCGCGACCAGGCCCACCGCCGTGACGGGGGGCGGCGCGTCGCTGGGGGTGGTGAGCGGCCGGCGTCGTCAGGGCAAGAGCTTCCTGCTGCAAGCGATGGCCGAGGCGGCCGGAGGCATGTACTTCGCCGCCACCGAGGCCACCGAGACGGAGTCGCTGCGCCTGTTCACCGAGGCACTCGCGCGGCACACCCGCGAGTTCATCGACGCACCGTTCCGGGACTGGAACGGTGCGATAGCGCACCTGTTCCACAGTTTCCGCGACCGCCCGAGCATCGTCGCGATCGACGAGTTCCCGTTCCTGTCCAAGACCTCACCGGCGCTGCCGTCGATCATTCAGCGCGAGCTCGGCCCCGGAGGCAGCGGCCGGACGAGCTCGGCCCGGTTGGTGCTGTGTGGATCGGCGATGTCGGTCATGGGTGGCCTGCTGGCCGGGCAGGCACCACTGCGCGGCCGGGCGAGCCTCGAGCTTGTCGTTCAACCGTTCCGGCATCGGGAATCGGCCGAGTTCTGGGGCATCACCGATCCCCGGCTCGCCGTCCTGGTTCACGCGGTCGTCGGCGGAACTCCGGCCTACCGCTCCGAGTTCACTCAGGGCGACTCCCCGGCCACGGTCGAGGAATTCGACGCCTGGGTGGTCCGGACCGCGTTGAACCCGCAGACGCCGCTGTTCCGGGAGGCGCGATATCTGCTGGCCGAGGAGTCCGCCATCCGCGACCCCGCCCTCTATCACTCGGTGCTGGCGGCGATTGCCGGCGGCAACAACACCAACGGCGGGATCGCCAGTTTCATCGGGCGAAAGACCGACCACATCACCCATCCGCTCAACGTCCTGGAGGACTGCGCGCTGATCGCCCGCGAACCGGACCTGCTCCGGCCGGGCCGAGTCCGGTTCCGGATCGTCGAACCGCTGATCACGTTCTACGAGGCGATCATGCGGAAACGCTGGGCCGAGCTGGAGATCCACCGCGCCGAGCAGGTCTGGTCGACGACCCGGCAGACGTTTCTCACCCAGGTTGTCGGCCCGCATTTCGAGGCCCTGTGCCGGGCCTTCGTTCTGGAGTCCGGCGACACTCTCTTCGCGGAGCACCCCGCGGAGGTCGGATCCGGCACGGTCAACGACCCGGAGAACCGCGCACAGATCGAGATCGACGTGGTCGCGTTGTCCGCGCAGCAGGCGAACAACCCCCGGCGCATCCTGTCCCTGGGCGAGGCGAAATGGGGTGAGGTCATCGGCCACCATCATCTCCATCGACTGGCCAGGGCGCGTGATCTGCTGCAGCCGAAGGGCTACGACACCGAAGACACGGTGCTTGCTCTGTACGGCGGCGCCGGGTTCACCGCCGAACTGACGGCCGCCGCCGCAACGGACGACCGGATTCTCCTGGTCGACCTCAACCGCTTGTACTCCTAGCCAGGGGCGTAGAGGTGCGCCAGCTCGGTGCCGATGCGGGCTAGTTCTTCGCGTACCTCTGGTGGGTTCAGGACCTCTATGGTTGCGCCCCAGCCGGAGAGGGTGCGGGCTATGTCTCGGGGGGTTGGGGCGGCTACCCGGGCTTGGATTCGGCCGTCGGGCAGTTGGTCGCCTGGGTGGCAGTGGCGGCCGAAATGGTCTTGTAGGACCCAGAGGAAGCGCTCCGGGATCAGCACCGTCGCCCAGGTGCGGGAGCGGTTGTTCTCCAGGGTCTCGACCACCCTGTCCCAAGCCGTTTCCAGGGTGAAATCGGCGGGGCGGGCGAAGGTCTGGTCGGACAGGGTCAGGTTGGTTATGCGGTCCAGGCGGAAGGTTCGCTGGCCCTTTTCGGTGCCGGCTATCAGGTACCAGACGCGGCCCTTGTCGATCAGGCCCCAGGGGTCCGCCGTACGCGGCTGGGCCTTGTAGTCGAACTTGATCTTTTGACGCTTGACCACCGCCTCCTGCAGGCGGCGCACCTCGGCCGGGCGGTCCGGAGTTTCCTGGCCCCAGCGGGCCGGGTCGACGACGGTGGCGTCGGCGGCGGCCTGGGCGTCGGTGCGGTAGGTCTCCGGCAGGGCGCGCATCAGCTTGCGCAGGGCGGCCTTCACCTCCGGTGACGAACCCGCGGCCGGACCGGCCAGCAGGAACAACGCCTTGGCCTCGGGGGCGGACAGGCCACTGAGATCGGTACGGGCGCCGCCCACCAACTGCCATCCGCCGTGCCGGCCGGGCTGCGGGTAGACCGGGATGCCGGCCGCCGACAGCGCCTCCAGGTCGCGGCGGGCGGTGGCCACCGAGACCTCCAACTCGGTGGCCAGCTCGGCGGCGGTTACCCGGCCGCGGGCCTGCATCAGCAGAAGTACGGCTAGGAGGCGGTCGGCTCGCATGACCCCGATACTGCCTGGAAAAGTGCTCAGAAGGTGAGCACTTTTGCCGTGAGGATCGAGTCATGACTCTTCGCGGACTGACCACGATCACCGTTTTCGCCGACGACCTCGACCGGGCCCGGGCCTGGTACACCGAGGTGTTCGGCCTCGAGCCCTACTTCGTCCGCGAGGGGGCCTATCTGGAATGGCGGGTCGGCGACTACCAGCACGAGTTCGGCGTGCTGAACAGCAAGTTCGCGCCGCATCCGGTCAGCGGCGGGCCAGCCGGGGCGATCGTCTACTGGGCGGTGGACGACGTCGAGGAGGCCTACCGGCGGTTGCTGTCACTGGGGGCGGCGCCGCACGACGAGCCGACCGAGCGCGGGCCCGGCTTCGTGACCGCGTCGGTGCTCGACCCGTTCGGCAACATCCTCGGCGTGATGCTCAACCAGCACTACCGCGACGTCCTCGCCAAGCATCAATAGCCTGAGGCGCATGACGATCGAGGCCGACTTCATGTACGACTACGAGACCCGGATGCCGGAGGCCGCGCGGGACCGGCTGGGGGTGCGGTCCGCGCGGATCGGCAGGGGCGTGGCCCTGGCGATGGTGCACGACCCGTCCACCTACTGGAGCAAGGCGCTCGGCTTCGGCTTCGACCTCGCGCCCGAGGTGCTCGACGAGGTGCTCGAGTTCTACCGGGAATCCGGTGCCGAGCGGGCGGTGATCCAGCTGACCCCGCCGTTCGCCGAGCTGGCCCGGGACCGCGGCCTGGAACACGCCGGCACCTGGGTCAAGCTGGCCGGGGATCCCGCCAAGGTCGCCGCGCCCGCCACCGAACTACGAATCGGCCCGGTGCCGGCCGGCCGGGCGCGGGAGTGGGCCGACCTCGTGCTGGGGACCTTCGGGATGCCGGCCGGCGACCTCACCGAGATGCTGGCCGGCACGGTCGGCCGGCCGGGCTGGCATCCGTTCGCGGCCTTCGACGGCGAGCGGATCGTGGCCGGGGCCAACCTCTACGTCAACGGCTCGGAGGCCGCGCTGAACGCCGCCGCCACCCGCCCGGACGACCGGGGCCGGGGCGCGCAGTCGGCGCTGATCGCGGCCCGCGCCGCGGCCGCCGCCGAGGCCGGGTGCCGGCAGATCTTCGCCGAGACCTGGAAACCGGCCGACGGCGCGCACAACGGATCGCTGGCCAACATGCTCCGGGCCGGGCTGGCGCCGATCTACGAACGGGACAACTGGATCTGGCGGCGGTGACCGGTCAGGCCAGCAGGCGGGCGGCGTCGCGGCCCCAGGCCGGCAAACCCTTGCCGGCCACCAGGGCCAGCGCCGCCGTGGCCTCGGCCCGCCCGTCGGCCCGGGAACCGCGCGCCAGCAGCAGTTCCGCCAGCGCGGTCCGGGCCGGGATCAGCGGCCACACCGCGCCGACCCGCTCGGCCTCCGCGATGACCTCGCGCATCCCCTGCTCGGCGACCTCGCTCTCGCCCTGCCGGTAGCGCAGCCGGGCGAGGTACAGCCGGGCGTCCGGCATGGCCAGCGGCAGGCGGTACGGCCGGGCGAGGAACCGCAGCAGCCGCTGCTCCAGGCCGGCGTGCCGGTCGGTGGCCAGGTCCAGCCCGAACGAGGTCAGCTCGACCAGTGGCCGCAACCGTTCGTAGTCGGCGTCGTCGACCAGCTGCCGGCCGGTGGCCAGCATCGTCGCGGCCAGTTCGAGGTCGCCGACGTGCAGCGCGCCCTGGGCCCAGTTCAGGCAGGCCCGGGCGCGTTCGCGCGGATTGCCGGCCAGCCCGGCGGCGGTCTCGGCGATGGCCGGTCCGGCGGCCGGGTCGCCGCTCTCCAGCAGCAGGGACAGCCGGGCGATCTCGACCGCCAGGACGGCCGAGGGATCGCCCGACCGGGCGGCGGCCACGGCCGCCTCCGCGCAGCGGGCCTGGTGCTCGGTCAGGTGCCGGCCGACGACGGTGTCCGGAGCGGACAGTACGGCCAAGGCCCGCGCCCGCCGGCCGTCCTGCCGCAGGTAGGGCACCGCGCGTTCGATCTCCTCGTAGCCGGCGCGGGCCTCGCCCTGCTGGCGCAGCATCCGGCCCAGGGCCAGGCCCAGTTCGCCCCGGGCGCCGGGTGGCAGCCGGCGGTCGGCGACCAGTTCGCGCATGACCGGGATGGCCGAGGCCTGCGCGACGCTCTCGATGGCCGACCGGCCGAGCTTGGCGGCCAGCCGGACCCGGACCGGGCGCGGCAGGCCCGGATATGCGGTGGTGCCGAGCAGGAAGCGGGCCGCGGTCGCGTCGTCGCCGCGGGCGGTGGCCAGGTCGGCGGCGGCCTCGGCGTTGCGGACGTGGTCGGCCGGGCTGCCGGCCTCGCGGTAGTGGTGGGCCAGCCGGGCGTACGGGCGGGGCTGCTGCTCCTCGAGCAGGCGGGCGGTGCGCAGGTGCAGATGCCGGCGGGTGACCGGGGGCAGCAGCTCGTGCAGGACCTGACGGGCCAGGGTGTGCCGGAACCACAGCCGCCCGTCGCGCTGGTGCAGGAAGCCGGCCGCACGTGCCTGCTGCAGGGCGGCCAGGATCGTACCGTCGTCGGTCTGGGTGATCGCGGCCAGCGGGCGCGGGTCCGCGGCCTGACCCAGCACGGCGGCCGCGCCGAGAATCTCCCGGGCCGGTTCGTCGAGGTGCCGCAGCCGGGCGTGCAGGACGTCGCGCAGCAGGGCCGGCACGGCGACGTCGGCGAGGGTGTCCGGATGCTGCCGGATGGCGGCCATGTCACCGTCGGTGAGTGCCCGCACCACCTCCTCGACCAGGAACGGGATGCCGGCCGTGCGTTCGTACAGGTGGGTGGCGAACGCGCCGGCGTCGGGCCGGTCCAGCAGGGCGGTCGCGAGCCGGCCGACCTCGTCGCGGGTCAGCGGCGGCACCCGCAGCCGGCGTACCGCCGGGCTGGGCTGCCACCCGGCCGGGAACGAGCCTTCCCGGACGGTCATCAAAACCTTCAGGCCGGGTACGGGGTACGCGCCGAGATGGTCGATCAGCTCCAGGGTCGCCGGGTCGGCCATCTGCAGGTCTTCGATCGCGAGTGCGAGCGGCGCGAGTGCGGCCAGCAGGGCGGCCGCCGCGCGCAACAGCCGCATCCGTTCGGCGTCCGGACCCGGTAGCGCCGGCAGCGGCGGCGGAAGCTGATCGGCGAGCGGCGGCAGCAGCCGGGCCAGGACACCGGTGACCGGGTCGGGGGTCCGCAGCGGCGGCAGCGTGCCGGTGGCGTGCGCGAGCCGGAGGCCGTCCAGCAGCGGGCCGAGCGGCTGCGGTTCGCGCAGGTCGTCGCAGTGCGCCACGACCACCGGCAGGCCACTGTCCAGAAGGGACTCGACGACCAACCGGCTCTTGCCGACCCCGGCCTCCCCGCTGAGCAGCACCATCGGTGACGCGCGCACGGTGGCGAGCAGCTTGCGCCGCCCGACGAACAGCCCGGGCGTGGGGAGGGCGAAGAACGCGGTCAGTTGAGACACCGAGGGCGAGGTTAACGCGGGTGTCCCGCGGGCCGCCATGGCCCGCGGGACACGCTGACGCGGGGGGACGTCAGCCGGTGATGTCGACCGGGATCCGCTGGACGACGGATTTGCCGTCACCGACCACCAGTACGCCGTGGTACTGCTGGCCGGCGGTGAGGCCGGACCAGCGCACGGTCACCCCGACCGTGGCGCCGGCGGCCGCGGAACTTGACGACGGGCTCGCCGTGAACTTGCCGACGGTGGTGCCGGGCGCGCCCGGCGTGATCACCGTAAGGCTGTACGGCTGGCCGGTCTCGCCGGCCGGCAGGTAACCGAGGTCGACCTGCTCCACCACCAGCGTGTAGTCGCCGGCACCATCCGGCAACTGAAGGGTGGCGGTGTGCGGGTTGTGCATGAACTGGGCGTCGACGAACCCGCCGGTGGCGTCGAAGACCTTGGCGTAGAAGTCGCCGCAGGGGATGCCCTCGTGCTCGTCGTCCCAGTAGCAGCGAGGCAGCGCCGAGTCGATCCGGACGGCCGAGCCGAGAGTGCCGGCCGGCACGTGGAACTTGGTGACCTTCATCGTGGCGGGCGCCGGGTCGGGGATCGTCTCGTACGTGTCGTCCCAGCCCTTGGCCAGGCCGTCGAGGCGGAACGCGGTAGTCGTACCCGCGGTCAGGCCGGCGGTTGCCGCGGTGAGCGTACCCTTCCATCCTTTCTGGATCTTGATGGTCTGGCTGCCGTTGCCACCACTGCCGGTGACCGACGCGGGGGCGACGATCTGCGTGTTGCGAATGAGGATCGGGCTGCGCACGTGGTGGCCGAGCAGGTCGACCCAGGTGATGTTGCCGGCGACCGGCTTGTCGTAGGCGCCGCCGTTGTGCGACACCGTGACGGTGAAGGTGACCGAGGCGCCCGGCTTGATCTCGAAGGTGGCCGGGCTGACCTTGACGGTGTAGCCCTTGGGCTGCTCGATCTTCACCACGTAGCGGCTCTTGAACTTGCCGACGTTGGTGACCGTGCGCTTGACCGACTGCGCGCCGACCATGTTGCCGAACGCGATCGACGGGTAGTTGAGGTCGACCGACTTCATCGACGTGACGCCGGTGCAGTTCGGCACCTCGGCCCAGTCGTTGGAGTCCTCCCGGTTGTCGTAGGCGCCGCAGGCGAACTGCTGCCACTGCTGGGCGGTCGACTGGTAGACCAGGCCGGGATCGAGCGACGCGGCCGGGACGACCTCGCCGGAGCCGTAGTTCAGCGGGGTGGCCGGCTCGTCGACGTACGAGATGGTGTTGCCCTTGTCGGTGCGGTCGCGGGAGCCGGTCATCAGGGCCGACTGGATCGCGGTCGGGCCCCAGCCCGGGTGCTTGGCCTTGACCAGGGCGGCGATGCCGGCGATGTGCGGGGCGGCCATCGAGGTGCCGGACATCATCGTGAAGTCGCCGTCGTGCTCGGCCGGCGAGACCGCCGCGACGACGTCCGCGCCGGGGGCGCCGAGGTCCGGCTTGATCAGGTCGCCGCCGCTGAGCGAGGACGGGCCGGACGAGGAGAAGCTGGCCACCGCGGGCGCCTCGACCTTGGTGAAGGCGCCGGCGGACAGCTTCGCGGTGCCCTTGCCACCGGCGGCGTACTGCCGGATCGCCTCGCCGGTCGCCTGGCCGACGTGCGCGGTGGGGACCGCGTGGAAGTCGGCGAGACCGTCGCCCGCCTCCCAGAACGGCTGGTACAGGATCATGCCGACCCCGCCGAGGCTCTTGACCAGCTCGCTCTTGGCGACGCGGCCGGAGATGCCGCGGGCGCAGAGCACGATCTTGCCCTTGACCTTGGCCGGATCCAGCCAGTCCGGCAGGCACATCGCCGAGTAGTAGCCGTCGGAGTCGCTCGTCCCGGCGACCTCGCTGTCGATCAGCGGGGCGCTGCCGAGCGCGGCGCCGATGCCGATGCCGGTGTAGGTGGTGCCGTTGCCCAGCGTGATGGTGCGCAGCCAGCGGTGGTCCTGCTCGGTGGCGGCGACGGTGGTCACCCACGGCGCGGTGTTGTCGACAGTGCCCTCGCCCGGTCCGGCGTTGCCGGCCGCGGCGGCCACGAAGACCCCGGCCGCGGCGGCGTTGAGGAAGGCCTCGTCGATCGGGCCCCACGCCTCGCTGTCGTCGCCGATCGAGTAGTTGAGGACATCCACGCCGTCGGCGACCGCGTCCTCGATCGCGCCGAGGATGTCGGCGGTGCTGCCGTACGCGCCACCCGCCCCGTCCGACCACAGCGCCTTGTAGATGGCGAGGCGCGCGCCCGGTGCCATGCCGGTGATGGTGCCCATGTCGATGCCGCCGACCGTCGCGTGCACGCCGTTCAGGCCGGCCGCGGTGCTGGCGGTGTGCGTGCCGTGGCCGTGGCTGTCGCGCGGCGACAGGAACTCGGCCGGGTTCATGGTGGAGAGGCCGTCGTTGTCGTACCAGCGGGCGCCGATCACCTTGTTGTTGCACTTCGGCTTCTCGACGGTGCCGAAGTCGCAGACGCCGTGCCACTTGGCGGCGATCGTGGCGGCGTCCGGCCGGGGCGTGGGCAGGGCCGCGAAGCTCTTGCTCTCCGGCCAGTAACCGCTGTCGATCACGCCGATGATGGTGCCCTCGCCGGCGTGCGTGTCGCCGCCGAACTGCTGCTGCCACACGCCGCCACGGCCGGTGAGCCCGAGCTCGTCGGCGGTGTTGGAGACCAGCGCGTGCACGGTCTTGTCCTGGTAGACGCCGGCTACCCCGGCGGTCTTGCGCAGCGTGTCGGCCTGCTTCGCGGTCAGCTGCGCGGAGAAGCCGTTGAAGGTGGTGTCGTAGGCTTTGCCGACCTTGACCCCGGCCTTGTCCGCGACCGTGGCGCGGCGCCGGCCGAGGTAGGACCGGTAGGACCCGGCCGCCGCGGTGGTCCGGCTGAGCCGCTGCCCGGCGGCGGCCTTCGTCTTGTCGTACGCCGCCAGGGGTGCGTCGGTCAGCCGGACCACATACCGTCCGGCCGTGCTGGGTGCCTTGGTGGCGGTGCCGTCGCCGAGCGGGTCGGCGAGAGCGGGCGTGGCCGGCAGTCCGAAACCGGCGGTGGCGACCAGCAGGGCGGCGAGACCGGATCCCAGCCGCCGGCCTGCCCGCCGTGAGGAATGGTTGTCGATGGGTAGCACAGCGCGAGTCCTCTCCCTCGGCGGTAGTGCCGCCGAGCGAGCTGAACCTACGAACCACTCCGCACGGTGGACAGTGGCCGACCGGGAACCGGAACCGGCCGAAACGCGCCGTTTACCAAACGCGCCGATGCCGGAAACAATTGCTCAATGGGCCGTCGTGCAGGCGGAGGCCGGGTGGCTCAGCTGGTCGACCAGGGCGGTCGCGGCCGGGACATGCTTGGCGTACGCCTCCGGAAAGGCCGATATCTGTACGGCCTGGGCCGCCTCGGTGACCCGCATGTCCTGCCAGCCGCGAAGGCGGAGCAGCTTGTCGTAGAACTTCTGGGTCTGGTACTCCGGGTCGGACAGCTGCTTGGGCGTTCCCCAGCCCTGGCTCGGGCGCTGCTGGAACAGGCCGATCGAGTCCCGGTCGCCGCCGCGCAGGTTACGCAGGCGGGACTCCTGCAGGGCGGTGGCGACCGCGATCACCTGGCCCTCCTTCGGCACCCGCCGCTGGTTGCCGACGGTGACGATGGTGCGCGCGTTGGCCATCTGCTCGTCACTCCAGGCGCCCTGGACGGCGGCGGACGTGGCGGGCGCGGGGGTGCAGTCGGCGTCCGCGCGGAGCAGAGGGCTGATGACAAAGCCGACCAGGGCGGCGACGACGATGACGAATAACGCGCGCACGACGAGACGTACCTTCCGGGTTTGGGGTCCGGCGAAGGGTACAGGTCGATCGATCTACCTGTACGGATGTGTCTCGGGTGGCCGTTCGGTCAGGCGAGCGGGCCGCGGACCAGGAACGAGCTCTGGCTGCGGAAGTCCGCGCTGGTGTCGTCCTGGTCGAGCCACAGCTCGTCGCGGACGTGCCGGATGAAGAAGCCGGGGTAGTTCTTCGACTCCAGCCTGATCGAGCCGACGGCCGACCCGGCGCGCGGGCAGAAGGTCGCGTCCTGGCGGAACAGGACGGTGCCCACCTCGGTGTCGGTCCGCAGCCGGAACGACTGATGACGCAGGAAACGGCCGTCCTGGCCACGGAACGAGACGCAGGCCGGGTCGGCGATCCCCGAGACGGTGAGCAGGGTGGCCCGCTGCCGGGCGTCGGTATCGCTGGACGGGCTGACCTGGGCGAGAAGTCCGGTGTCGGCGAGGACCGCGACATATCTCCCGGTGGTGTCGGCCGACTCGAGCGACACCTTGCCGGCCGCCAGTAAACCGGCCGGCCGGCTCGGCGCGGGCGAGACGGTCCGCTGGTGTGGCCCGGACGTTGTCCACCCGGACGTCGGCACGGCCACTCCGGCGGCCAGGACGACCGCGCTGACGGTGGCGACCACCGGGTGTGCCCCGATCATCTGCGCGGCGCCACCGAGCCAGGTCGCCCCTTTGGTGAGCGCCGCTCCGGCCGTCGTTTTGGTGAGCACCGCGCCGGTCAGGGCCGCTGGGACGGTGACCAGCGCCAGGCCGGCGAGCAGCCGCTCGACCGGGAGCAGGCCGTCCGCCGCCGGCGTGCAGACCGGGCAGGAGCGTACGTGCCGGCCGATCCGTTTGCGCCAGAACGCGGTCGGGCTGCTGTCCCAACCGGCCACGATGCCCTCCAGCTCGGCGCAGCCGGGGGCGGCCTCCAGGGCGGCGACGATCCGGCGGCTCAGGTCGAGCTGTTCGCGCATGCGTTGAATACGCACGCCGGTAACCGCCGCGCTGTCGTGCAGAGCGTGAGCGATGTCCGCCCGGGTCAGCTCGCCGACCGTCTCCAGCGACCACAGCGAGTAGAGGGCTCTCTCCCGCGCGCCCATCCACCGGGTCGCGTGCCCGATCTGCCGGCGCTGGGTGGCCAGGTCCGCCCGCAGCAGGGCCGGGCCCTCCACCTCGGCGGCCGCATCGGGCCGGCCATCGGCCTCGTCGAGCGTCGCGGCCCGGTCCGCGTACCGGTTGTCCCGGGTCCGGTGGGTGGCGATCTGCCGGAAGGCGGTGGCGGTCAGCCAGGGCCGGAAGCTCGCCGGGTCGCGCAGGCCGGGCAGCTCCCGGAAGGCCCGCAGCATGATGTCCTGCACGACGTCGTCGACATCCGGATCGCCGGGCATGGCCTGCCACACCAGGCGGTAGACGAACGGCAGCTGGAGCCGGGCCAGCTCATTGAGCGCGCCGCGGTCACCGGCGCGTGCCGCGGTGATGACGGCGACGTCCACGATGGCGTCCTCCATGGTCAGGTACGGGACTCGCATGCTACGAGCGAATCCCGTACCTGACTATCGGAAGTTCTCTACTGAAAAACTGTTACGGCTGCCGGGTCAGCAGGCCGGGACGGTACGGCAGGAGGCCGTAGTCGCCGCCGGAGCTGGGGGAGCGACCCTGGTAGAGCAGCTTCAGGTTGCAGGGGTCGACGGTGAAGGTCTGGTCGGCGCTGGTGCGCACCAGCTCGCCGTGACTGATGTCGTTGGTCCAGGTGGCGCCGCTGTTGGCTTTGCCGGCGAACGGGTTGCTCTCGGTCGCGGCCTGGGGCGTCCAGGAGCCGCCCAGGCTGGTCGCGGTGAACGAGCGGAAGTAGCGGCCGTTCGAGCCGATGGCCTCGACGATCATCAGGTATTGGTTCTGGCCCTGGATCTTGTAGACCTGCGGGGCTTCGAACAGGTTGTTCGTGGAGTCGCTCATGATCGTGGTGTACGACGAGCCGAAGTTGCCGGGGAAGTTGCCGATCGGCATGCTCGCCCGGTAGATCTTGCCGTTGTCGCCGGCGAAGAACAGGTACATGTTCGTGCCGTCACCGATCAGGGTCTGGTCGATCGGGCCGGTGCCGGAGCCGGTGATGCTGCCGGAGAACAGTGGCTGGGCCGCCGACCAGCCGTTGGCGTTGGTCGGGTCGCTGGACGTGCGGTAGGAGAACGCGGTCGCGCCCCACTGATAGGCCAGCACCCAGATGCTCTTCGGCGCGAAGTAGAACAGGGTGGGTGCGACGGTGCCGGAGGACATGCCGTTCTGGCTGGCCGAGGCCATGTCGGACCAGTTGGTGAACAGGCCGAAGTTCATCGAGCCCCAGGTTGATCCGGTGTCGTGGGTGGTCGCGTAGACGAGTTGCTTGCCGTTGTACGGGACGGTGGTGAAGTCCTTGAGTGACACCCAGCCTGACTTCGGGGTGGCCAGCACACCGGTCGACGACCAGCGATAGGTCGACGGCAGGGTGCACGTGCCACCGGTCGGCGCGGTCGTCGGTGACGTGGTCGGCGTGGAGGTGCCGACCTGGACCAGCTGCCACTGCTGGTTGGTGCCGTTCCAGTCGGCGTACTGGACGATGTTGCCGCCGTCGGCGGTGGAGGCGCCCTGCACCTCGATCGCCTTGCCGCTGTTGCGGTTGATCAGCTGGATGTACCCGTCGATGTCCTGGACGCTGAACTGCTGGTTGGTGGTGTTGTTGTCGGTCCACTGGACGATCGACCCGCCGTCGGCGGTGGAGAAGTTGTAGACGTCGAGCACCTTGCCCGAGTGCTTGGACCTGAGCCGGTAGAAGCCGCCGCCGGAGTCGACGAACTGCCACTGCTGCTGGGCCTGGTCGTTGCGGGTCCACTGGGTGATCCGGGCGCCGTCGGTGGTGGCCAGGTTGTAGACGTCGAGGGCCTTGCCGCTGTTGCGGTTGACCAGCACGTACGAGGCGCTGGTGTCGATGGTCGCGGCCGAGGCCACGGAGGCGGTGAGCGCGACGATGCTCCCGCCCGCCGCCAGCGTCACCGCCGCGACGGCGAGGCGCCACCAGCGACGCGGGGTCGATTTCGTGGTCATGCGTGCTGCCTTTCGGGGATGGGGGATGGCGGCTCGCTATGTCGGGAGTCAATGCCGAAAGCATTGTGGGAGCGCTCCCGACGGAGACGTCAGGCGTCATGTTGCCAGAATGTTTCCCGCACATTCAAGGGCGTAATTTCTTTACGGCGACCATCCGGCGGGTCATTTCATAACAACTTTTCAGCGAGATATTTTCGGCTCCGAAAATATCGATCGTCGCCCGAACCTTCCGCAGTTGCTATTGGTGGCCGGCGGTCTTGACCGGTCGGACACATCGCCGTAACGTGCGCAGTCAGCGACGAAATGGCGACGATCAATACCCGCAACTTTCGCTACTTCTTAAACACCTGAAATTCCTGCGAAGGGATATACCGTCATGCCCGCGACCCGGTTCAGTCGTCGATCTTTCTTGGAAATTGCCGGTGCCGGCGCGGTGGGTGCGGTCCTCGGCGGCTGCAGCGACGGCGACGGACAGTCGTCCGGGGGGACCAAGACTATTCGCTGGTGGCACATCGCCAATACCGACCCGATGCTGTCGGAATGGGCGGCAATGGCGACCCGCTTCGAGGCTTCCCACCCCGGCGTCAAATTCAAGATCACGCCGCTGGAGAACGAGGCGTTCAAGACCAAGCTGACCACCAACATCCAGGCCGGTGACCCGCCGGACATCTTCCACACCTGGGGCGGCGGGGTGCTCTTCCAGCAGGCCGAGGCGGGCATGGTCAAGGACCTGACCTCGGACGTCGGGGGCTGGAAGGACACCCTGATCCCGACCGCGCTCGACGCGTACGGCACCGGCGGGAAGACCTACGCGTCGCCGGTGGACACCGGCATGGTCGGTTTCTGGTACAACAAGGAGCTCTTCGCCAAGGCCGGGGTGAACTCACCGCCGGCCACCTGGGCCGACTATCTCGAGGCCGTGCGCAGGCTGAAGGCCGCGGGCACCACCCCGATCGCCCTGGCCGGCAAGGAGAAGTGGCCGGGCCACTACTACTGGGCCTACCTGGCCATGCGGGTCGGTGGCCTGGCGGCGCTGCAGCAGGCGGCCGTCGACAAGAACTTCAGCACGCCCGACTTCGTGGCGGCCGGCACCCGGCTGGCCGAGCTGGTGGCGTTGCAGCCGTTCCAGACCGGATTCCTGGCGGCCGGTTACTCCACGGCCGACGGGCAGGCGGCCACGGTCGGCAACGGCAAGGCCGCGATGGAGCTGATGGGCCAGTGGGCCCCGGTCGTGCAGCGGGACAACTCGGCCGGCAAGAAGGGCCTCGGTGACAAGCTCGGCTTCTTCGCCTTCCCCGCGGTCGACGGCGGCAAGGGCAAGGGTACGGATGTGTTCGGCGGCGGTGGCGGGTTCGCCGTCGGCAAGGACGCGCCACCGGAGGCGATCGAGTTCCTCAAGTACATCGCCCAGCCCGAGAACGCCCGCATCGAGGCGAAGACGGCCGGTGTTCTTCCGGTAGTGGCGGCGGCCGCGGACGCCGTCACCGACCCCAACCTCAAACTAGTCGGCAAGGCGTTGTCCGAATCGACCGGCTTCCAGCTCTATCTCGACCAGGCGTACGCCCCGGCGGTCGGCCAGCAGGTCAACGACAGCGTGGCCGAGCTGCTGGCCGGCAAGACGTCACCGGAGAAGGTCGCCCAGGCGATCACCACCGCGGCAAAGCAGGGCTGACAGCGGTGCTGACCGAAGTGCGGCGGCCGGTGCCGGTCGCGGCCCCGCCCCAGCGACGACGGCGCCCCTGGCCGACCGTGGCGCTGTTTCTGAGCCCGGCATTGTTCCTGTTCGCGCTGTTGGTGCTGACCCCGATCGTGGTGGCCGGTTATGCCAGCTTCTTCAATTGGAACGGCTTCGGGGCACCCAGCAACTTCGTCGGACTGGAGAACTTCCGGCGCCTGCTCGCCGACCAGATCTTCGTCGGTGACCTCCGCCGTACGCTCCTGCTGGTTGCCTTGTCTCTTGGCATTCAGATCCCGATCTCACTGGCCCTGGCCATGCTGCTCAACCAGCCGTTGCGGGGCCGCCGGGTCTACCGGATGTTGTTCTTCGCGCCGTACGTGCTGTCCGAGGTGGTCACCGCGGTCCTGTTCACGATGATCTTCTCGCCCAACCAGGGCCTGGCCAACCACCTCACCCGCCTGGCCGGGCTCGGCGACCTCGGCGCGACCTGGCTGGCCGACCCCGACACGGTGATGTACTCGCTGTTCTTCGTCATCTCGTGGAAGTACTTCGGCTTCCACACGATCCTCTATCTGGCCGGCCGGCAGAGCATCCCGCCGGAACTGCACGACGCGGCCGCGATGGACGGCGCCGGACCGTGGCAGGCGTTCCGGCACATCACCCTGCCGCTGCTCGGCCCGACGATCCGGATCAGCGTGTTCCTCTCCGTTCTCGGCACCATCCAGCTGTTCGACATGGTGTGGGTGCTCACCGGCGGCGGACCGATCCGCTCGTCGGAAACCCTGGCCGTGACGATGTTCCAGGAAGGCTTCAAGCGTTTCCACGTCGGCTACGCGAGCGCGATCAGCATGGTCATCTTCCTGATCAGCGTCACCTTCGGCCTGCTGTATCAGCGCTTCGTGCTGCGCCGCGACCTCGAGGGCGCCGTCACCACGATGGGGGACCAGCGATGATGACCCGTATGCGTTCCGTCGCCCTGCACACCACCAGCCTGGTGGTCGGCGCGGCCGTGGTGGTGCCGATCATCTTCGGGATCCTCGGCGGGTTCAAGGACAACGGCCAGCTGTTCACCAACCCGTTCGGGCTGCCCGACCCGTGGCTGCCCGGCAACTACCTCGACGCGCTGCGCTCGACGGCGTTCTGGCAGCAGGCGACCAACAGCGTCGTCATCGCGGTGGTCAGCACGGCCTTGGTGGTGGGGGTCGGCGCGATGGCCGCGTACATCTTCGCGCGGTTTGCCTTTCCCGGCCGGGAGTTCCTGTTCACGCTGTTCGCGGTCGGCCTGATGTTCCCGTTCGCGGTCGCGATCCTGCCGCTGTTCGTCCTGCTGCGCGGCATGGGCCTGCTCGGCAACCCGCTCGGGGTGATCCTTCCGCAGGTGGCGTTCGGCCTGCCGATCACGATCGTCATCCTGCGCAGCTTCTTCCGCACCATCCCGGCCGAGGTGGAGGAATCGGCCGTGCTCGACGGGTGCGGACCGTTCCGGTTCTTCTGGCGGATCCTGCTGCCGATGGCCCGGCCCGCCCTCGGCACGGTCTCGGTGCTGGCCGTCGTCGGCAGCTGGAACAACTACCTGCTGCCGCTGATCGTCTTCAACGACTCCCGCTGGTGGACGCTGCCGCTGGGCGTGCAGCAGTTCCAGTCGCAGTACTCGGCCGACACCGCCCGCATCCTCGCCTACGTAACCCTCGCCATGCTGCCGTCGCTGGTCTGTTACGCCCTGGCCGAGCGACAGCTGATCGGCGGCCTGACCAGTGGCCTCGGCAAAGGCTGACGGTTTCTCGGGATGTTGCTCTCCGGCCCGACTCCCCGGGGCCGGCGGGTACGCGGTTATGACCTGCGCGTAGACGGATGAGGACGGTGCGCGCGGGGATGAGGGGTGCCGCCGGCGGACGACGGCGGCACCCCTTCCCTCCGTCAGGCGGTCGTGCAGGTGCTGCCGTTGAGCGTGAACGCGCCGGCCGCGGCGCTGTTGCCGGTGTGCGTGGCCTGGAAGCCGACGGTGACCGAGCCGCCGGCCGGGATCGCGCCGTTGTAGCTCGCGTTCCGGGCGGTGACCTGGCCGGTGGACGGTGAATAGGTGGCGTTCCAGCCGGAGGTGATGGTCTGCCCGGCCGGCAGGGTGAAGGCCAGGGACCAGCCGTTGACGGCGGCCGTACTGGTGATGGTGAGGTTCTCGGTCAGGCCGGTGTTCCAGGCGTTGACCGCGGCCGTCACCCGGCACCCACCCGAAGCCGGCGGAGTGGTCGGCGGGGTCGTGGGTGGCGTGGTCGGCGGCGTGGTAGTGCCGCCGGTGAGGCCGAAGAAGGCGATCGCCTGCGCGGCCATCCCGGAGCTCGGCAGGCTGTGCCCGGCGCCCTGGATGCTGTACGCCTCGATGCTGTCGCCGAAGCGGCGGCGGTTCCAGCCGGACTGCGGCGTGTCACTCGACGTCGGTGTCTGGCTCACCCCGAACACGTCGGTCCACTGCTCGATCTCCTCCTGCAGCAACGAGTACGGCACCAGGGTGTCGGCCGTGCCGTGCCACAGCTGGATCCGCGGGCGCGGGCCGGCGTAGCCCGGATAGGCCTGCCGCACCGCGTCACCCCACTGCTGCGGCGTGCGGTTCATGCTGCCGCCGGTGCACTTGCTGGTGCCCGGCGGGTAGTCGGCGGCGCCGGCGAAGCAGTTGAACGGCACGCCCATGAAGGCGGCGCCGGCCCTGAACACGTCCGGATAGAGGGCGAGCATCTCGTTGGTCATCATTCCGCCCGAGGAACTGCCGGTGGCATACACCCGGTTGGGGTCGCCGCCGTACTGCCGCTCGGCGTAACTGACCATCGAGACGATCGACACCGGATCGCTGCCGCCGCCCCGGCGTTTGGCGGCGTCCGACCAGGTGTCGAAGCAGTTGCCGAAGCCGGCCTGCTGGGTCGCGCTGGGGTAGATGACCAGGAAGCCGTACCGGTCGGCCAGCGCGGCGAACTCGCTGCCGGAGTAGAACCCCGGGCCGGAGCCGCCGCAGCCGTGCATGGCGACCACGATGGCCGGGGCGGCCGGTCGCGCGTCGGGGACGTAGATGTGCATCCGCATGCCGCCGGGGTTGTCGCCGAAGCTTGTCACCTCGGTCAGCGAGGCGGCGAACGCGGGTTGGGCGGCCGGCACTGCCAGCCCGGCGACGGCCAGCGAGGTGGCCGCGGCGAGCAGGAGCTTCCGTCTGATTCTCATTCCCTGTCTCCTTCGTTCCGCGCGGTGGACGCGGTGCGTGGTGGCAGGTGGGGAGGGGGTAGGCACGCGTGGGTGCGCCGAGAGAGGCGTCGTGCGGAACCGGTCCACACCGTCGTGTGACAGAAAGCTTTCACCCCGGACCAAAAACTGTCAATCGATGTACGTCGATCAAAGAGTCGACTGGCGCCGTAGAGTCGTCGCCGTGACCAGCCCGTACGACATCGATGAGATTTTTCCCGATGTTTCCGTTCGGCTTCCCCGGCGGCAGGCCGGCAACTCGCCGCAGGGCCTGGCTGTGACCCTGATGGCGGACTACACGCTGCGCACCCGGGCGTGGCTGCCGACCGCCGCGATCGTCGCGCTGCTGACCGAGTCCGGGGTCAGCCCGGCCGGCGCCCGAACGGCGATCAGCCGCCTGGCCCGCCGCGGTGTGCTCGAAGGGCATCGTCAGGGGCGGCGTAGTTCCTACCGCCTGACCGCGGCGGCCGGCACGTTCCTGGCCATCGGCGGGAGTGCGATCGCCGGGGCCGCCGGTGCGCCGCCGTGGGAGGAGCAGTGGACGCTCATCGCTTTCTCGCTGCCGCAGCAGGAGGGCAGCCTCCGGCGTGGGCTGCGGGACCAGCTCCGGTGGTTGGGCTACGCGCCGCTGTACGACGGGTTGTGGATCTCCCCGCACGACCTCGGCGAGAAGACCAGGGCGCGGCTCGCCGAACTGACCCTCGGCACCCTCACCGTCTTCCGCGCCCGGCACGTCGAGATCGACGCGGCGATCCGGCGGAATCCGCTCGACGCGTGGGACACCGGGCAGATCGCGCGGCACTACGAGTCGTTCATCGAGCGCTGGCGACCGGCACTGCCCCGGACGCTGACCGGCGCCGAGGCGGTCCGCGCCCGCACCGAGGTCATGGACACCTACCGTCGCCTGCCCGTTCTCGACCCGCACCTGCCCATCCGGCTGCTGCCGCGGGGCTGGCTGCGGGAGCCGGCCCGGGAGCTGTTCACCTCCGTCTACGACGGACTGGCCGACGTCGCCGAGGAACATGTACGCGCGGTGGCCAACCGCCATGGCGACGGCTCCGAGATCCGGGCGCACACCGTCGCCGATCTGGCGGCCGGTCTGGGCCGGTAGGTTTCGCCCTCGTTCGCGGAGGACCGGGTTCGGCGCGGAGGACGGACAACTGACCGCGGGCCGGACCATCCCTCGCGCCGGCGCCGGTTGTCTCGGCCTCCACGACCAGGACCAAGGTACGAACCGCCTCGGTGGCCCGGAAAAGTACCGGCCCGGCGGCGAAGCCGAAGCCGGCTCCGCCCGCCGGCAAGCCGCCGGCGAAGGCACCCAAGCCGCCCGGCCCGAAGTGATCAGACCCTGGTCAGGGTCCAGAGATGGTCGGCCGTGCCGGTGTCGCCCCACTGCAGCACCTGTGCGCCGGAGGCGGTGCTCATGGTGGTGACGCCGAGCAGCAGCCCGCTGTTGACGTTCCAGATCTTGTAGCGGCCGGAACCGTCCGGAGTGGCGGTCCAGAGGTGGTCGGCGGTGCCGGTGTCGCCCCAGACCAGCGCACTCGCGCCCGCGCTGGTCGAGGCGTTCTGGATGCCGAGCACGAGACCGCTGAGCTGGTTGACGATCTTGTATTGGCCGTTGCCGGCCGAGGCCAGCGTCCAGATCTGGGACGTGCTGCCGCCGGCCGTCTCCTGCACCGCGGCGGTGCCCCACGCCGTTCCGGCATTGCGGGTGGCCAGGGGCAGGCCGCTGTTGGCGTTGGTGATCCGGTAGGTACCGGACAGGTCGGTACTCGAGCCTCCGCCGCTTCCCGGGGTGATGGTGACCCGGTAGGCGTTGTTGGTAGCCATCGTGATCGGCACCGTGATCGTGCCGTTAACCGGCGTGTAGACCGAGGTCGATATCGTGCTCGGGCCGGACGAGGCGACGGTGCGGCCCAGCGAGACGGTCTGCTCGACCTTGACGGTCACGGTGGTGCCGAGGTTGAGCCCGTTCACGGTGACCGCGCACGACCCGGAGCAGTTGCCGGCGACAACGCTGACCAGGTTCTGGCCGGACGGCACGGCCGCGAAACCGTCGATGCCGGTCTGGGCCGGTGGGGTGGTGGTGACCATGGTGCCGCTCATGGCCGCGTACCAGGTGTACATCCAGTAGGCGGCGTTCGGGCTGCCGCCCCGGCCGGTGAGCAGGTCGCCGAGCGCACCGGACTGGTTCCAGAAGGCCAGCTCGGCGTCGCGGATCCCGAGTCGTTCGAACTTCGCGACGTAACTGACCAGCGGGCCGGGCAGGCCCACCTCGCTCGGCGAGGCGTACTCCTCGATGGCGATCGGGCGGCGGGCGATGCCGAGCTGGTCCTCGAGCGCCTGGACCTTCGCCACGTCTCCGGCGATCTTCGACGGGCTGGACAGTTCGTGCCAGGCCAGAACGTCCGGCACCGTGTTGGTGGCGACCGCGTTGCGCAGGAAGTTCTCCATGTCGCCGATGTTGTCGGAGAAGCTAGGGCCCTGGATCGGCTTGTTCGCGTCGAGCGAGCGGACCTGGCGGAACGTGGTGGTCCAGAACGACTCGTAGGTGCCGTTGGCGTTGTTCCAGGTGTTGTCGGACTCGTTCCACAGCTCGTACGCGGAGATGCTGTTGTAGTAGGACGACGCCTTCATCGTGTTGATCTGCGAGGTGATGAACGGCGTCCAGGTGCTCCAGCTGAACTGGTACGGCCAGCCCGGGTAGTAGTCGGAGAGCCGGTTGACCATCTTCGCGCCCACCGCGACCGCCGTCGGCGCGACCACCGAGATGTCCCCGGTCGGCTGCTGGCGGCCGCCGGCCGGCATCTGGACGAAGGTGTTCGGCTTGATCGCCTGGGCCAGCGCGACCGTCGGCTGCGAAGCGTTCGCGAGGCCGTAGAGGCTCCCGGTCGCCACGTGCGTGACCGGTCGCAGTGCCTGGCCGGCGTTGACGGTCAGGGTGTTCGCGGTGGGGGCCGCGGCCGCGGGCGCCGCGGCCAGGCCGGTGAGGAACAGTCCGGCCGTGGCCGCGGCGATCGCGCGACGAATGGTGGGGGACATGCGCGGTGTGTTCCCTTCGGTGGATGGGAAAACCTTTTCCGCGACGATAACGATCGCGCTTGTGACCTGGTAGGGGAGACATTGACGCCATAGGAAAACCTTTTCCTAAGTGGTCACTGAAAAGTTGTTGTCGGCAGCCGGGGGAGTGCGGGCGTGTTTCGGGTGCTTGCCGAGAAAAGCAATGCATTCAAAGAGAAGAATGCGTACGACTACCGCGCAGGCTTCGTCATAACACCTTTTAAGTGACTGGTGGAATTCTTGTGACACTTCCACCAGAGGCTCCGGAAGTTTCGGAGCCTCGACCGTGCTTCGGATGGCAGCGATCGCCCCTGGTTCTCGAAAAACGCCGTTAAGCAGCGTATTTATCCGGATTCAGGCCGTTGATACCTTCCGGAAGTTCTCCGGAAACTCTTGTTTCGTTGTTGTTACCGTGCCAGCATGGCTCCCATATTGACACCCGTCCCTATTCGGTTCGGATAATGCCGTCCATCGATCCCCTGGCGCTCGGCGGTCGCTTCCCGCAGCGCGCATTCGATGCCCGGCCACCGGATCCGGAATGGAAAAGGAGGCCTTCGTGGCAACCAGAACCCCAGCCCGGCTGCTGCTCGCCGGCGCCGTGGCCGCGGCCGCGGCGTTCGGCGTGATCATGGTGACGCCGGATGCGAACGCCGCGGCCGGCACGCTCGGTGCGGCGGCCGCCCAGTCGGGCCGGTACTTCGGCACCGCGGTCGCCGCCAGCCGGCTCGGTGATTCGACCTACTCCACCATCGCCGGTCGTGAGTTCGACATGGTCACCGCCGAGAACGAGATGAAGCCGGACGCCACCGAGCCGAACCGCGGTCAGTTCAGCTTCAGCTCGGGCGACCAGATCTACAACTGGGCGACCCAGCGGGGCCTGAAGGTCCGCGGGCACACCCTCGCGTGGCACTCGCAGCAGCCGGGCTGGATGCAGAGCCTCAGCGGCAGCAGCCTGCGCCAGGCGATGATCGATCACATCAACGGCGTGATGGCCCACTACAAGGGCAAGCTCGCCGCCTGGGACGTCGTCAACGAGGCCTTCAACGAGGACGGCAGCCGCCGGTCGTCCAACCTGCAGGGCACCGGCAACGACTGGATCGAGGTGGCGTTCCGCACCGCGCGCAGTGCCGACCCGTCGGTCAAGCTCTGCTACAACGACTACAACATCGAAAATTGGTCGTACGGCAAGACGCAGGGCGTCTACAACATGATCCGGGACTTCAAGTCCCGCGGTGTCCCGATCGACTGCGTCGGGCTGCAGACCCACTTCACCGGCGGCAGTTCGCTGCCGGGCAACTTCCAGACCACGTTGTCCAGCTTCGCCGCGCTGGGGGTGGACGTGGCCCTGACCGAGGTGGACGTCACGAACGCGTCGACCTCGCAGTACGCCGGGCTCACCCAGGCATGCATCAACGTGCCCCGCTGCATCGGCATCACGGTCTGGGGCGTCCGGGACAGCGACTCCTGGCGCTCCAGCGAGAGCCCGCTGCTGTTCGACAACAGCGGCAACAAGAAGGCGGCGTACACCTCGGTGCTCAACGCCCTCAACTCTGCCTCGCCCAACCCGACGACGTCGCCGACCTCGCCCGGCACCACCACCTCGCCGACGCCGTCCCCGACGGTCTCGCCGGGTGGCGGCGGCCGGATCGTCGGCGCCCAGTCCGGCCGGTGCGTCGACGTGCCCAACTCGTCGACCAGCAACGGCACCCGGGTCCAGCTCTACGACTGCAACGGCCAGAGCAACCAGGCCTGGACGCTGACCTCCAGCAAGCAGCTGACCGTGTACGGCAGCCGGTGCCTGGACGCGGCCGGCTCCGGCAACGGCTCGGCCGTGCAGATCTACAGCTGCAACGGCCAGGCCAACCAGCAGTGGAACGTCAACTCCAACGGCACCATCACCGGTGTCCAGTCCGGACGCTGCCTCGACGTCTGGGGCACCGGCAACGGCCAGCAGGTCCAGATCTACGACTGCAGCGGGCAGAGCAACCAGCGGTTCGCCCTCAACTGACCGATGAAACATGACTATTGTCAGCGATCCCGCTGACTGCACTCACTGGTTCGGGCTTCCGTTGACAACGAGGCTTGTCGATGAACACGGAAGCCCGAACCAGGGTCATTATCGGCAGGAGGAACGATGACACATCGGCAACGGATCACGATGATCGTCGTAACATTGATCGCGGCGCTGGGGCTCGGCTTCGCCGGCGCGGGACCGGCGAGTGCCGCCCCGAGTGCGGCGGCGCCACCGGTGGCCGCGCTTGCCACGCCGATCACCGGCACGGCCGACAACGGCTCCTTCGCCGGCACCTTCACGCCGTCGAAGTTCGTCACGCAGGACGGAAATCTGCTGGCCACCGGGGTGCTTACCGGTACGGTGAGCGACTCGTCCGGCGCACCCGTCGGCACCGTCACCCGTGACGTCAGCATGCCGGTGACCATCGCCGCGGTGACGTGCCAGGTGCTGAACCTGGTCCTCGGGCCGCTGCACCTCGACCTGCTCGGCCTGGTGGTCGACCTGAACCAGGTGCACCTGGTGATCACCGCGGTGCAGGCGGCCGGCAACCTGCTCGGCAACCTGCTGTGCGCGATCACCCACCTGCTCGACGGCACCCCCACCGCGGGCGGCCTGGCCGCACTGCTCAACGCGATCCTGGCTCTGCTCGGCCAGCTCTGACCCCGCTCAGCTCTGACCGGTAACGCCGGCGCAGTCGCACCCCGCCAGGTGCGGCTGCGCCGCCGTCTCCACAGCCGGCCGGCCCGCTCGGGTCGCCGTCATCGGAGCCAGCCGGCGCCCTCGGCCAGGCGGACCGCCTCCAGGCGGTTGCGGGCGCCGGTCTTGCGGAGGATCGCCGAGATGTAGTTGCGCACGGTGCCGTCGCTCAGGTGCAGCTCGGCCGCCACCTCGGTGGACGGGACCCCGGACGCGGCCACGCTCAGCACGTTGAGCTCCCGCCGCGACAATGGACTGCGCGGCGCGGCCACCATCGCGACGGCCAGCTGCGCGTCGATGACCCGCTCGCCCCGGACCAGCCGGCGGATGGCGCGGACCAGCTCGCACGGGGCCGCCTGGGTGCCGACCACACCGTCGACACGCAGGTCGAGGGCCCGGTTGAGCAGTCCCGGCTCGTCCGGGCCGGCCAACACCAGGATGGCGCAATCGGGCAGCTCGGCGGTGAGCCGGGCGAGCGTGGCCAGGCCGTCGCCGGCCAGCAGCGCGACGTCGACCACGGCCACGTCCGGCGGCACCGCGCGGGCCATATCCAGGGCCTGGTCGAGGACGCCCAGGTCGGCGACCACCTCGAGGTCTTCCTCCAGGGACAACGTCGCGGTCAGGGCGCCACGGAGCAGATTCATCGGTTCGACGAGCAGAATGCGGATCATGAAGGCCTCCCAGCCAGGGTCAAAGCTTCGGTACGGCCGAAAGCCGGCCGATTTCCGGATCCCTGCGGGAGTTGGTTCAGCTGGGCGGACCTGAATAGCGGACGGTGCGCCCGCGAGCGGTGAGATCGCCGGCCCGGCAATGGCCGGCCGCCGCCACCTCGGGCCGCCACGACGACGCGACGGTGCCCATCACCGGTGTGTTGCCGCCACCGGAGTCACGCGCCTGCCCGGTGGGCGTGGAGCGGTCAGCGGGCTGCCGCGTCGGCGCCGCCGGCGGCCGGGTCTGTGCGTCCGGTGGTGTGATCACGCCGGACAGCTCGGGCGCCGGCCCGAAGGCGGGCGATGACGGCAGCGGGCACCCAAGGGCGGCCACCAGGGGTTGGCGCAGCACCGGGATGGTAGGCGATGCCGCAGCCCGAGCCGGTGTCGACGCCCGGACGGGCGCCACCGACCAGGAGGGAATCTGAGCCGGGGAGGGGAGCCCGGCCTCCGGCCAGGAAGGAACCTGCGGCCAGGCGGGCACCTGCGACCAAGAGGGAATCTGCGGCCACGTGGGGAGCTGCGACCACGCGGGGACTTGCGGCCAAGCGGGAAGCTGCGACCACGCGGGGACCTGCGGCCAGGCGGGCACCTGCGGCCAGGTGGGGAGTTCAGCCTGCGGCAGATCGGCGAGCTTGGGCAGCGAAGGGAGCTGGGCGACCGCCGCCCGCGCCCGGCTCACCCTGCCCTGGGCAGCCTCCCGGACCACATCGGAGGCGGGCTGCCGAAGCTTCGATGTCCTGGCCCGCGCTTGCCGGACCGCCTCGCTGGGCCGGGCCGCTTCGCCGGTCCGGATCGCCTCGCTGGGCCGGATTACCTTGTCGGTCCGGATCGCCTCGCTGGGCCGGACTGCCTTGTCGGCTCGGGCGGCCTCGCTGGGCCGGATGGCCGGGGCCGGGGCCGGGGTCGTCGCCGGTGCCTGGATCTTCGCAGCGGAGATCTTTTTCGGCTTCTGGATCTTCGGCGTGTGGGCTGCGGCTGCCTTGATCAGCGGCCGGTCGGGCTTCGGCGGATGGGCCTTCGGGGCAGGCGGCTTCGGAATGATCGACTTCGGTTCCGAGATGGCTTTTGTGGCACCGGTGGCCAGCTCGTTGACCGTGGTGACCGGATCCGTTGTGCCAATTCGATCAGTCGCGCCGCCGTCGGCCCATGCCGCGTGGTCGATGAGGCTCAGCCCGAGATAGACCGCAGCGGCCACGCCGACCAGCACAAATAGACGGACAACACGCCGGGTGAGCCCGCGCGCACTGTCCTGCCCTTGTGCCAATCCGCTACGCATTAGGAAAGGCATACCCATTCCCGGCCGGCTGACACTCATCGGCCGGGTGCGCGCAATGATCAACAGTCCCGAGCGTACCATTCTGAAGTATCGCCGCCAGACCGGTTTGTCCCGTTCTTGAGGCGGCGCCGACATAGCGGATCAGCGGAGGACAACGGTGTCTGAGAACGCAGCGTGGCCGATTACGCGAGTGCCACTCTCGCAGGCCGACGGAGCGGCCGTTCGGAGCTTGGCAGATCGGATCTTGGCCGAATGGTCGGACGATTCACCCGCCGCTCGGCTTCGTAAGATCGCGCTTCTCAGCCAGGAATTGCCGGTCCTCCTGCGCCGCGCTCTCGTCGACTTCCGCCTCTCCGGCGACAGTGGTGTCGTCGTCGGCGGTCTCCCGCTCGCCGACGCCGATCTCGGCACCAGCCCGCCGGTCACCGCGACGCCGCCGCAGCGCGACGAGCTGGCGCGCGCCGACGCGATGCTCCTGCTGATCGCGTCGTTCCTGGGCTATCCGGTCTCGCAGGCCGGTGTGGACGACGGCCGTTTGATCCGTGATATCAGCCCGAAGCCGGGGCACGAGACGACCCAGCTGGGCTCCAGTTCCTCCGGCGAGCTGATGTGGCACAACGAGGACGCCTACCACCCGCTGCGGCCGGACTGGATCTGCCTGTTGTGCCTGCGTAACCCCGACAGCACCGCGACCAGCTTCGTGCCGATCACCGAGGTGCCGATCGAGGAGCCCACCCGGTCGCTGCTGTTCCAGCCGCGCTTCCGCATCGAACCCGACTCGTCCAACGTGAGCAGTACCGCGGTCGCCGAGCCGCCCGCGGTTGCCGTGCTGGCCGGTGACCGCAGCCGCCCGTTCGTCCGGCTGGATCCGGCCTTCATGATCCGCGACGCTGCCGACGGCGAGGCGTGTGACGCCCTGGAGACCGTGATCAAGGCGGTCGACGACCGGCTGCAGGACGTGCGGCTGGCGCCGGGCGAGATCCTGATCATCGACAACCTGCGCAGCGTGCATGGCCGGCGGGCGTTCCAGGCGCGCTACGACGGCCGTGACCGGTGGTTGCGGGTGGTCCACGCGGCCGCCGACCTACGCCGGTCCGAGGGATTCCGGACCGGTGATCACGGCCGGGCCGTTCTGGCTGATGTCGGCCTGGTCCAGCGGTAACGCGTTCTCCCACAGGTCGCTGAACCGCTCCACCCGATGCCGGGTCGTGTCCTCGTCGAGCACGATCCGGGTGGTGAGCCGCCACGGCGCACCGGGGGCCTCCCGGCGGGTGACCGGCGTGGTGTCGTAACAGACCTCCTCGTCGAAAATGACGAAGTCGGACAGCCCGCCGTCCTGCGCCACCCCGCTGCCGTCGCTGAGCCGCACGTGGATGCCGGCGCTGCGCTGCATCGCGAGGATCCGGCGCAGGTCCGGGTCGGCCCGCAGCTTCGGTGAGTCGAGAATGAAGATGCGCCGGATGTCCACGCCCCGGCGGACCGCCGCCCGCTGCAGGTCGAGGTATCGGGCGCCGAGGTCGGTGAGCCAGAAGCCGGCCTCGAACTCCACGGCCGCCGCGGTGCTCGTCGCCCAACTCGTGGCGAGCAGCGACTTCTTGATGCCGCGGGTCAGCGCCAGCATGAACTCGCGGTCCTCGCCGTCGTAGAACACCTCATGCCCGTCGGACAGCGACTGCAGGGTCTCGGCCAGGCGTTTGGTCTCGCTGTCGGCCAGGAACTGGACCAGCGGCAACACCGTCGGCGTGATGTGCGCGGAGCGGTGGATCACCTGCTTGAGCAGATCGCGCCGGACGGCGGACTGCTCGATCTCACCCATCAGCTCGGTCGCCTCGTCGACGCTCTCGAAGCCACGTTGGAGCAACCGCCGGAGTTCCTCGACGGCCGCCTGCTGGCTTCGCTCGGCCTCGTTGAGGCGGCGTTCCACCTCGGCCAGGTATTGCACCATCAGGGCGACGCCACCGATCACGATGGTGACGATGAGTTGGTCGGCCAGGCTGACGTTGAGGACCTTGTCGAGCAGGCCGGTGACGCTGAAGCTGAGAAAACCGGCCAGCAGTGTCCAAGCGACCTTGCGCAGGAGGTTGGAGCCGTGGGCCATGCGTCGCCCCCTTCCGCCCTGATGGTATCGACGGGGGCAACACTTCGGGGTCGTCCGATTACTGACAGGTGCCGGGCCCGATCGCTCGGGCCCGGCTGCCGGTTTTACGGGAAGTTGACCAGGTAGGAGTTGTTGTAGCTGGGCGTGGCGGCGGCGCCGGTGTTGTTGATGATGTGGGAAATGGTGCCGATGCCGCCGAGTGACACGATCGCCATGTTGTGGAATTTCACCCCGGCGACTGCGGGCACCTCGAAGGCGCGGAGTGAGGCCACCGAGTTGTTGACGTTGAAGAAGCAGTAACTGCCCAGGCCCCAGGCCTCAAAGGTGGTGACGCCGGAGGCCACCTTGATCGCCGGGTAGCCGTTCTGCGTACCGTTCATCCAGGCGGCTTGGTTCGGTGGGTCGTACGGCATCTCGTTCTGGAAGAAAATGATTTTGCCGTTGGCGCCGTTCCAGATGACCTCGTTCTTCTGGTAATGCTCGACGAAAAGGCCGGTTGCCAGCACGTTGTCACCGTTGACGGTCAGGCCGTTGTCGGCGGTGTTCACGGTCCAGCCGATGCCGGCGCCGTGGTCGGCCCGCCAGGCCCAGGTGTGGTCGATGATCGTGTTGTTGGTGTTGACGACCAGGCTGTTGGTGGCCTTGCCGGCCACCATGCCGCCGATCCGGAAGAACACGTCCTGCACGGTCGTCGGATTGGCCGCGTGGGCTACGCCCGACTTGGCCAAACCGACCTTCAGGAGAGTGTCACTGTTGGTCGTGCCGGCGTCGAAGAGCAAACCCTTGAGGCGTACGCCGTCGACGTCCGCGACATCCATCGCGTTGACGCCGTTGTCGGGAATGATCGTCGGGTAACCGATGCCGAGCACCACGGTGTTGGCCTTGGTGACGTGCAGGGTCTGGTTGACGTGGTAGATGCCCGGCGTGAAGAAGACGTTGCAGCCGTTGGCCAGCGCCGTGTTGATGTTCGCCGCCGTGTCACCCTGCTTCACGACGTAGAAGTTGCTCATCGGCAGCGAGGAACCGGCCGTGCTGCCGCCGGCCCAGCTGGGCCCGGAGGCGTTGGTGCGCAGCGACGGCAGGAAGACCCGGTACTTTCCGGCCGAGTCGGTGTACAGGTAGGGCACGTCCCGCGACACCGGGGTGGTGGCGAGGGTCGTGTAACGCGGGCCCGACGCCGGGTCGGTGTTGAAGTTGGTGGCCGGGGCGCCGTTCACACCCGAGAACACCATGTTCCAGTTCGAGCCGCTCCACGCGCCGAACGTGCTGTCCCGCGAGTACCACTGCTGCTGCGACGCGGACTCGACGGTACCGTCGATCTTGGAGTCGGCGATGTATCCGCCGCTGGCCCAGCCGTAACTGGCCGGGTACGCGTTGAGCCCGCCGACCACGTGGATCCGGCGGAACGGCGCGGCCTGGGCGACGGCCCACCGGTTGGCGCCACCGAGCGAGTTGACCGACAGGTTCTCGGCCGAGCGCCAGAAGTTCTGGGTGGCGTTCCCGGCGTCGCTGGCGTTGAACGCGTCGACCGTCACGGCACCGTTGATGCGTACGTCATCGGGATTTTGACCCAGGCCGAGGATCGAGGTGTTGAAGCCCAGGTTCGCTCCCACCGCGTACGGCGTCGTGCTTGGTTTGAAGACCAGCGCGTCGCGGCGCGTTCCGAATTGCGCGGAGAGCGTGTCCTTCTGGGCGTTGAAAACGCTGTCCAGTGAGGACTGGATGGCGGCGTCGGTCATCGAGTGGTCGTAGATGTGCACGTTCGGCCCGAAGTCCGGCGTGTCGGAGTAGGTCGGGCAGGTGCCCGGGTTGGTCGTCCCGGTGGTGACGGTGAAGGCCTGGGCGGCGGTGCCGTTGCAGTCCCAGATCTGCAGGCGGGTCCCGTTGGCGGTGGCCCCGCTCGGCGCGTCCACGCACCGGCCGGACTGCGGGTTCTTGAGGCTGCCGTTGGTCTGCTGGGCCCACTGCTGAGCGCCGGTGCCGTTGCAGTCGTAGAGCTGAAGCTGCGTGCCGTTGCCGGTCCCGCCGCTCACCACGTCCAGGCAGCGGCCGATGGTGGTCAGCGCGGTGCCGCTCCAGCTCCAGTGCTGGTCCACGCTGTTGGTCTGGCAGTCCCAGAGCTGCACGGCGGTGCCGTTGACTCCGGTGTCGTCACCGCTGACGTCGACGCATTTGCCGCCGGGGCCGGCGATCGTGTTACCGACGATGGCGGCCGACGCCGCCTGGGCACCACCGACCAGCCCGAGCGCGGCGACCACCATCAGCACCAGGGCCGCGAGCAACCCGCGGTGGCGCCGTCGAGGGACAACCTTCATGTGCCGTCCTTCTTCCTTGTTGCCAGGGGAGAGCGCTCTCACAAATGTTTCTTAAATGTTTCAGCGCCTTCTCCGGCAAAGTCAAGGTGGATACCTTTCCGCACACCGTTATCTGCCCGCGATGCCCACCACGTCGTAGCGGGCGGCGATGAACGCGGCGTTTCGGGCGGTCTCTCGTAGACGTAGATCCAGGCGGCGGGGGAGAAGGGGTGCGCCGGCGCCCAGCGTTACCGGGGCGTAGCTCACCACCAGCTCGTCCAGCAGGCCGGCGTCGGCGAACTGGCCGGCCAGGTCGCCGCCGCCTACCACCCACACGTCCTTGCCGTTTGCGGCCTTGACCGCCTCGGCGTGCACCTCGGGGACCGGGGCGCTGGTGAAACGGATGTCGGCGCCGGGCTGGGCGGGTTGGTCGCGGTGGGTGAAAACCCAAGAAGGCTGGGTGTACGGCCAGCTCTCGCCGGTTTCGGTCTGGTGCCGGAGGAGCCACTCGTACGTCGACGCTCCCATCAGGACCGCGCCCACCTCGCCGATGAAGTCGGTGTAGTTCATCGGGCCCTGCTGGTCGATGTCCTGCTTGAGCAGCCAGTCCAGCGAGTGGTGCTGGTCGGCGATGAAGCCGTCCAGGGTGCTGGCCACGTAGTAGATCGTGCTTGTCATGTCAGATCGTCTCCGGTCGTTTCCTCGTTACGGTGGCGGCGCAGCCACATGATCGGGTCGCCCGGGCCGACCGGGTGGCCGGCCGTGCGCAGCATGTGGCGTACCAGTTGGCGGCGGTGGGCCGCGAAGGTCAGGACGTGCGCGACCACGCCGCTCATCACGAAGCTCTCCGGTGGGTCGCACAGCGCGTCGATCAGCCGGTCGCCCCACGCGCCGCGGGCCTCCAGGTCGCGCACCATCGCCAGCCAGGCCGGGCCGATCACCTCATGCCGGTCGACGAGGTCGGCGACGGTGGGCCGGGCCGGGTAGACCGGGGTGTCGAGGCCGTCGATGGAGGCCAGCCAGGTCTGTTTGGTGCGCACCAGATGGTGCAGGACGTCGCCGATGCTCTCCTCGGTGCCGTCCCACTCCAGCACCACCGTGCCTGGCAGCCGTACCTCGTGCAGCTCGGACGAGGACAGCCGCTTCGCGTAGGCGAGGAGGGCGGTGGTGTCGTCGAGGTCGTGGCGGACCAGTTGCTCGGTGAGCGGGTTGGTCGTGTGCTCGTTGGTGTCGACCCACAGCGAGATCGGCGGGTGGAAGTGAATGCCGTTCGGCGCCGGCAGCCAGTGCCGCTCCGCGGGCCGGCTCGGCGGGTGCCCGAAGGCCCGTGCGTACGCCCGGGAGAAGCCCTCGGCCGAGTCGTAGCCGGCCGCCCACGCCGCCTCGGTCACCGCTGAGCCGTTCCGCAGCTGCCAGGCGGCCCGTTCCAGCAGCACCCGCCGCCGCATGGCCACCGGCGACTCGCCGGTGCCGCGAGCGAGCATCCGGCTGAAATGAAACGGCGAGGCGTACGCGTCGCCGGCCATGTCGCCCAGCGAGCGCACCTCGCCATCGGCGAGCACCGCGTCCAGCAGTTCCCTCAGCCGGTCCCGGCCCACGTTAGTCACCGCTGAATTGTCCCGGCCGAGGGCCGTGCGGGACCTGACAGTTCTTGCTGTGTAGCGCCGAAGGGGTGTGACCGGTGGTCCCTTTCGGGAGATTCGATGCCGCCGGGCGGTTACCACGGTCAGGATGAACGCTGAACGCGACCGCGAAGTACCCGGTTAGGAGGCCCGGTCATGGCATTGACCGAGGACAACATTCGCAAACTTGTCACCGCGTGGTACCGCTCGCTGGACCGGCACGACGAGCTCGGCGCGGTTCTGCCCTACCTGCTCGACCGAGGCCTGGAGATGCGGTTCCCGGAGGCGACCGTACACGGGCACGGCGGCTTCGCCGACTGGTACAAGGCCGTCACCAACCGCTTCTTCGATGAGGTGCACGCGATCACCTCGGTGGACGTCACCGCACTCGACCAGCGCACCGCGGCCGTCTCGGTCGTCGTCAACTGGCAGGCCCGGATCTGGAATCCGCCGGCCGCCAAGAGCCAATGGCTGGGCTTCGAGGCCTACCACAGCTGGGAGCTGGTCGCCGCGCCCGGCGACACGATCAAGCTCAAGACGTACGTCGTCGACCGGCTGGAACCGATGCCGGGCTCCGCCTCCCTCTGATTTCGGCCGCCTGAGCCGCCAGAGGTCGCCGCCATGGTCCACACTGGAGCGGTGACGGTGTTGGTGGTGGGCGGCGGAATCGCCGGGCTCGTGCATGCGATCGCGGCGCGCCGGGCCGGGCACGACGTCGAGGTGCTGGAGATCCGGCCGGACTGGGCCGTGGCCGGCTGGGGTCTGAGCCTCACCGGGCCTGCCCTGCGTGCCCTGCGGGCCATCGACCTGGCCGACGAATGCCTCGCGGCCGGTGCGCCGATCCACCGCCACCGGCACCACGACTCGGCCGGTGAGCTGCGCGCCACCACCGAGCCGCCCAGCGTTCTCGGTCCCGGGCAGCCCACCGAGGTCGGCATCGGCCGTCCCGCGCTGCACCGCATCCTGCGCGAACGAGCCGCCGCCGGGGGTGCCACCCTGCGCACCGGGCTCACCGTCGTGGAGATCTCCGCGGGGGCCGCGCGGCTCTCCGACGGCACCGAGCGCACCGTCGACTACCTGGTCGGCGCGGACGGCGTCCGCTCCCGCACCCGGGAACTGCTCGGCCTTCCCGGCGAGCCGTGGTTCACCGGCCAGATGGTGTGGCGGGCCCTGGTCGACCGCCCGGCCTGGGCCGACGACATCCACACCTTCGCCGGCCCGGCCGGCACCACCGGGGTCATCCCGATTTCGCCGACCCAGGCGTACGTGTTCCTGACCGAGGTCACCGACGTTCCCGGCGAGGTTCCGGACGAGGAACTGGCTACCCGGATGCGCGACCTGCTGGCGCCGTTCACCGGCCGGTTCGCCGCGGTGCGCGACGCCATCACGGAGCCCGGCCAGGTCGTCCGCCGGCCGGTCCAGGCCCTCCTGGTCGAGGGCCCGTGGCACGCCGGCCGAGGCGTGCTGGTCGGCGACGCCGCGCACTCGCCGTCGCCGCAGATGGTCAGCGGTGCGGCCCTGGCGATCGAGGACGCCGTGGTGCTGGCCGACGAGATTGCCCGGCACGACGAACTGGCGGACGCCTTCACCGCCTACCAGGACCGCCGCCGCGAACGGGTCCGGGCCCTGCTGGAGACCTCCCTGGAGATCGGCCGCCGCGAACGCGAGGGCCGCCACCACGAGGTCCATCAGCTCATCGGCCGGGGCCACGCCGCGATGGCCGCCCCGATCTGACCGCCGCGCCGGGACCGCTGTGCTTGAGGTGCGCCTGCTGGGACCGGTGGAACTCTGGGCCGGCCAGGAACAGCTGCCGGTCGGCGAGCCGCGTCAGCGCGCGGTGCTGGCCGCCCTGGCCTGCGAGGCCGGCCGGGTGGTCACCGCCGAGACGCTGATCGACCGGGTGTGGGGCGAGACCGCGCCCGCCCGGGCCCGGCACGCGTTGCAGTCCCACCTGGCCCGGGTGCGGGGTGCGCTGCGGCGCGGCGGCGGTGACCCGCTGATCCGGCGGTCCGGCGGCTACCTGCTCGACCTGCCGGCCGACCGGGTCGACCTGCTCCGGTTCCGGGCGCTCGCCGACGGGGCGGACGGGGATGTCGACCGGTTGCGCGAGGCGGTCCGGCTGTGGCGGGGCGAACCGCTCGCCGGGCTGGCCGGTGACTGGGCCGCCTCGATGCGGGCGGTCTGGGACTCCGAACGCCTGCTCGCGGTGGTGGCCTGGGCGGAGGTCGAGGACCCGGCCGCGCTGATCGGCCCGCTCGGCGCGATCGCCCGGGAGCAGCCGCTGGTCGAGCCGATCGCGGTCGCGCTGATGCGGGCGCTGCACGCGATCGGCCGCACCGCCGACGCGCTCGGCCAGTACGACGCGCTGCGCCGGCGGCTCGCCGAGGAGCTGGGCGCCGACCCGGCACCGGCCACCCAGGCCGCGCACGCCACCATCCTGACCAGCAACCAGGACGCCGCGGTCGGCTCGCGCGAGCCGGTGCCGGCCCAGCTGCCGGCCGACGTGACCGGCTTCGCCGGCCGGGTCGACGCGCTCGGCTACCTCGACAAGGTCCCGTCCCTCGCGGTCATCGGTGGTTCGGCCGGGGTCGGCAAGACCGCCCTGGCCGTGCACTGGGCGCACCGCGCGGCCGACCGGTTCCCGGACGGCCAGCTCTACGTCGACCTGCGCGGCTTCGGTCCGGGCGGCACGGCGATGGACCCGGGGGTGGCGGTGCGCGGCTTCCTCGGCGCGCTCGGCGTGCCGGCCCGGCGGATCCCGGCCGAGTCGGACGCGCAGTCGGCGTTGCTGCGCAGCCGGCTGGCCGGCAAGCGGCTCGTGCTGGTGCTCGACAACGCCCGGGACAGCGACCAGGTGCGCCCGCTGCTGCCCGGGGCCGGGGCCTGCGTGGCCGTGGTGACCAGCCGCAACCAGCTGACCGGGCTGGTGGCGGCGGACGGTGCGCAGCCGCTGCGGCTGGACGTGCTCAGCCACGGTGAGGCGCAGGAGCTGCTGGGCCGGCGGCTCGGTCCGGACCGGATCGCCGCCGATCCGGTCGCCGGCGACACCCTCATCGGGTTGTGTGCCCGGCTGCCGCTGGCGCTCACGCTGGCCGCCGCGCACGCCGTCATGCAGCCGGAGATCGGTCTCGCGGCGCTGGCCGACAGCCTGGCCGGGTGGTCGGCGCCGGTCGGGGACACCCCGGACACCGACGTGCGGGCGGTGTTCTCCTGGTCGTACGAGGCGCTCACGCCGGCCGCCGCGCGGTTGTTCCGGCAGCTCGGCGTACACCCGGGTCCGGATTTTTCGGCCGCGGCAGCGGGCGCTCTTCTCGGTTCGGCCGACGAACTGGCCGAGCTGGTGCGGTCGAGCCTGCTGACCGAGCACGCGCCGGGCCGGTTTCTGTTTCACGACCTCATGCGGGCGTACGCCGAAGGTCTGGCGGCCGACCCGGGCGCGGCAGACCGGCTTCTCGACCACTACCTCGGCACGGCGTTCGCGGCGGCGATGCTGCTGACACCGACCCGGGCGGCGCCGATCCGGCCGATCGAGCCCGGCGGCGAGCCGCTCGCCGACCAGGCCGCCGCGATGCGCTGGTTCGCGGCCGAGCGGGCCGTCCTGCTCGCGCTGGCGGCCCGGTCCGGCGGCGACCGGCCGTGGCAGCTGGCCTGGACGCTGGACACCTTCCTGTACCGGCAGGGCCCCTGGCACGACCTGGTCACCGTGTGGCAGGCGGCGCTGGGCACGGTGCGCGACGAGCAGGCCCGGGCGTACGCGTACGCCCGCCTGGCCCGGGCCTGGACGCTGCTGGACCGGGCCGCCGAGGCCGACCGCGATTATCGGCTGGCCCTGGAGCTCTACGACCGGGCCGGGGACCTGGACGGGCAGTCCGGCGTGCACCACGAGATGGCGATCCTGTGCGAGCGGCAGGGCCGGATCCCGGACGCCCTCGCGCACGCCGAGCGGGCCCTGGAGATCTCCGACTACGGCAACGCCAACACCCTCAACACGGTCGGCTTCTACCGGGCCCAGCTGGGCGACTTCGCCGGGGCGCTGGAGTGCTGCGAACGGGCTCTCGCTCTCTACGAGCAGAGCGGCGACGCCGACAACCGGGCGGCGGTCTGGGACAGCCTCGGCTTCATCCGGCACGGCCTGGGGGAGTACGACGCGGCCGTCGACTGCTACGAGACGGCGCTGGGGCTGTACCGGGAGATCGGCGACCTCTACTGGGTGGCCGACACGCTGGTCCACCTCGGGGACACCCATCGGGCCTGCGGGCGCGAGGCGCTGGCGACCGCGGTGTGGCGGGAGGCGCTCGCGATCTACGAGGACCTGGGGCACGCCAACGCCGCTGAGGTGCGAGCGCGGCTGTCCTGACGGTTCCGCAGGAATTCCGCAGGGGGCATGCGCGATCGTCGATGCCGAACAGCCATCAGCGAAGGGAGTTCGGCATGACTGCGAAGACCGACGGAACTACCTGGGGCTACCGCGGAGCTACCTGGGGCTAGGAGTACGGGGGGACGGCGCCGCCCACGCCCCTGGGCGGCGCCACCCGGGGGGTGTGCGTGACGACCTATCGCGAGCTGTTCGCCTATCGAGAATTCCGCTACCTGTACGGCGGTCAGCTGCTGTCCTACCTGGGCGACCAGGTAGCGGCAGTGGCCGTGGCGGTGCTGGTCTTCGACCGGACCGACTCGGCGTTGCTGTCCGCGATCGCCTACGCCAGCTCCTGGCTGCCCGGTGTCTTCGGCGGTCCGATCCTGTCCACCTACGCCGATCGGCTGCCCCGCCGGGCCGTGCTGATCGGCTGCGACCTGGCCCGCGCCGCGCTGATCGCCCTGGTGGCCGTGCCCGGCGTGCCGCTGTGGTCGGCGATCGCCCTGCTCTACCTGGCGCACCTGTTCTCCCCGCCGTTCGTGGCGGCCCGCGCGGCGATCATGCCCGAGGTGCTGCCCGGCGAGGCCTACATCACCGGTAACGGGCTGGGCAACATCACCCACCAGCTGAGTCAGCTGCTCGGCTTCGTCGCGGGCGGCATCGTGGTGGCGGCGATCGGCCCGGTCTGGTCGCTGATCGGCAACGCGGCGACCTTCGTGCTGTCGGCGGCGCTGATCGCGTTCGGGGTCGCCCGGCGCCCGGCCGCCCTGGCCGGTGACGTGCCGCAGGGGCTGCTGGCCCAGTCCCGGGACGGGATCCGGTACCTCCTGGCCGACCCGTGGCTGCGTACCTGCCTGGCCCTGGTTTGGGTGGCGAGCGGTTTCGCCTTCGCGCCGGAGGCGATCGCCTATCCGTTCGCGATCTCGCTCGGTGGTGGCCCGGCCCAGGCCGGCCTGCTGCTCGCCGCGCCCTCGGTGGGTTTCCTGCTGGGCGCGCTCGCGCTGACCCGGATGCTGACCCCGGACACCCGGGACCGCCTGCTGCGCCCGGCCGCCCTGCTGTCCACCGTGGCGCTGGTTCCGGTGCTGGCCCGTCCCGGCCTGCCGGTGGTGCTGATCCTGCTGGCGGTGGCCGGCGCGGGCGCCTCGTTCGTGGTCCCGCTCAACTCGATCTTCGTGCGCCGGGTGGCGCCGGAGTTCCGCGGTCGCGCGATGGGCGTGGCCTCCTCGGGCCTGCTGGTCTGCCAGGGCCTCGGTTTCCTCGCGGCCGGCGGCGCCGTGCAGGCCGGGCTGGCCCCCGCTACCGTGGTCGGCCTGAGCGGCCTGCTCGGCACCGCGGCCATCCTGACGACCCGGTTCGCGCGCCGGCCACAAATCTCCGGGAACCCGCCGGCGCGGGCGGACAGGAATGGTCGTGAACCTTTCTCAGCGAGCCCGGATACGCGCCGGTGACACCGCCGCGTTCGGGCAGCTCTTCGAGGACCATGCGGGCCAGGTGTACCGCCACGTCGTGCGTAGTACGGGCGGCTGGAGCGGCGCCGAGGACGTAGTGTCGCTGACCTTCCTGGAGGCGTGGCGGCTGCGCGAGCGGCTGCGGCCGGACGGCGACAGCGTGCTGCCCTGGCTGCTCGGCATCGCCACCAACGTGCTGCGCAACACCCGGCGGGCGGCCCGGCGGCACGCGGCCGCGCTGATCCGGCTACCTCCGGCCGAGACGATGCCGGACTTCGCCGACGAGATAGTCAACCGGATGCGCGACAGCGAGCAACTGGCCGCGGCGACGGCCGCACTGAGCCGGTTGCGCACCGCCGAGCGCGAGGTCTTCATGCTCTGCGTCTGGTCCGGGCTGGATTACGCGCAGGCCGCCGAGGCGCTCGGGGTGCCGATCGGCACGGTCCGGTCCCGGCTGTCCCGGGCCCGGGTCAAGCTGCGGCAGCTGACCGCGGACCGGGATCAGGTAATGGTCGGCCGCGAGGACGCGGTCCCGTCGACTCAGGAGTGGAACCGATGAACGAGCGCGCCGAACTGACCCGCCTGTTGCCCCCGCCGGCCGACCCGGAACTGTCCGTCTACCGCCACCGGCTGCTCAAGGACGCCTTCCTGCAGCAGATCGCCGAACCCACCACCACCCGTCCCGGCCGCCGGTTCGCCCTGCTCGGGGTTCCGGTCGCGGCCGCGGTGCTGGTCGCGGCCATCGTCGGGGCGACGGTGCTCGACCGGCACCGGGCCGACGAAGCGAACGCCGGCCCCGCCCCGATCGTCGCGGTGGCGGCCGGTGACGCGGCCGGAGCAGGCCCGCTGCTGGAGCGGATGGCGCAGGTCGCCGGGGTGACGCCGCGGGTCGCGCTCGGCCGCGACGACTACGTCTACATCAAGAGCAAGGTCGCCTGGATGACCTTCACCGTCGACGGCGGCTCCGGCCCGAAGGAGATCGGCGTCGACGGGTCGGTCCTCGACAAGGTGCACAGCCGCGAGGTCTGGCTGCCCGCCACCCAGAACACCGAGGGCCTGGCCCGGGAGCGCGGCGAGACGTTCGGGCTGGCCAACCCGCGGCCGAACAGCCGGTACGCCGACCTGCCCACCGACCCGGCCACCCTGCTCGCGCAGGTCTACGCCGACACCCAGGGGCAGGGCAACGGCGCGGACGGCGCGGCCTTCGACTTCCTCGGCGAGGCGCTGCGGGAATCGCTGCTGCCCCCGCCGGTGGCCGCCGCCATCTACCGGGCCGCCGCGCTGATCCCCGGCGTGGTCCTGGTGGCCGACTCGGTCGACGCCGCCGGCCGGCACGGGATCGCGGTCGCCTTCACCGACGAACTCGGCGAGCGCCGCGAATGGATCTTCAACCCGACCACCTTCGAGTACCTCGGTGAGCGCTCCTACCTGGTCCGGGACACCTCGATCGGCAAGGCCGGCATGCTCACCGGCACCACCGCCGTCCTGGAACGCGGCGTCGTGCACCGCAAGGGTGACCGCCCCTGATCGATCAAAGGATGCGGACCTCCTCGATGCGGACCGGTCGGTGCTCCACGGCCGACCGGGCGCAGGCCTCGGCGATCCAGTCGGCCTCGAGGCCGTCGGCGACCGTGCACGGCGACGGCAGCTTGCCCGCGGCCACGTCGAGGAACGTCTCGAACTCGGCGCGGAAGGCGCCGGCGAAGCGGTCCATGAAGAAGCGATGCGGCTGCGGGTCGCGGCCGGGGGCGGCGGGGTCGGCCGATCGCATCGGCCACTTCGCGTCGATGCCGGCCGCGATGCTGTCGGCCGAGCCGTGCACTTCCAGGCGTACGTCGTAACCGCGCCCGTTGTACCGGGTGTTGGACACCACGCCCAGGGTCCCGTCGGCGAAGGTGATCACGGCGGTGGCCGTGTCGACGTCACCGACCTCGGCGAAGAAGGCCGCGCCGCGGTCACTGCCGGTGGCGTAGACCTCGACGGCCTCCTGCCCGGTCACCCATCGCACGGTGTCGAAGTCGTGCACGCCGCAGTCGCGATAGAGCCCGCCCGACCCGGCGATGTACTCGCGGGACGGCGGTTCCGGGTCCATCGTGGTCGATCGGACCGTGGTGAGCCGGCCGAGTTCGCCGGCGTCGACCGCCGCCTTGACGGCGGCCATCGCGACGTCGTAACGACGCTGAAAACCAATCATGACGGGTACGTCGTGGTCCGCCAGCCGGCGCAGCAGCGCCGCACCCGTGGCACCGTCCGGCGCGACCGGCTTCTCGCACAGCACCGGCACTCCCGCCTCGACGCAGGCCAGGATGAGCGGCGCGTGGGTGTCGGTGCCGGCGGCCACGACCACGCCGTCGACCCCGGCGGTGAGCAGGTCGGCGACCGTGTCGACGCCCTGGGCACCGTAACGGTCGACCACCTCCCGGACCCGTTCCGGTAGAAAATCGGTGACGACGAGCGAGTCGATCGCGGGGATGGTGCTCAGGGTGCCGGCGTGGAAGGCGCCGATCCGGCCGAGGCCGATCAATCCGATACGCATACCGCTCAGCGTATGAACGGTGACCGTGCGTTCATCCCCCCGGAAACCCTCAAAAGTCCATCAGGGCGCTTCGGGGGTGGCGGTCGTCGGCGGGGTGTCCTCGGGAGCCGGCGTGGTCGGCTCGGCGGTCGGCTCCGCGGTTTTGGTCGGGGCCGGGCTGTCATCCGGGGTGGGCGACGGCGTCGGCTCGGTCGGGCTCGGGGACGCTGTCGGCTCGGTCGGGCTCGGAGACGCCGACGGCGTGGTCGGCCGCGGGGTCGGGGCCTTCTTGCGAACGTGGCCCGCGCTCGTCGCGGCGGGCTTGCGCACCGTGGCGGTGACGGTCGGCCGGGACGTCGGCGCGAGGCTGGTGATCAGCGGCGTGGTGGTGGCCGGGTGCGGGCCCTCCACGGCGGCCTCGGCCGACCGGCCGCCCGGTGTGTCGGTGCCGTTCGCCAGCTGCAGTCCGAGGATGCTCAGCACCGCCGCGACGGCCGCCGCCGACGCCAGGACCGCGGTCCGCCGCCGAGAGCGGGTGCGGGCCGGTGGGACCGAGCGGGGGATCGAGACCGGCCCGGCGATCTGCCGGAGGGCTTCCGCGACCGACGCGGCCGTCAGCCCACTCTCGGTCGCGCACTCCTCGAGCAGGCGGCTGAGGTCGCGCGGCAGGTTGCGTCCGGGCGCGCCATCGAGGCATTCGAGGATCAGCGAGGCGAGCGCGGCCACGTCGGCGTCGTTCCGGCCGGTGGCGGTGGCCGTCTCGAAGTCGAGAACCTTTACCCCGTCCGGGGTGAGCATCACGCTGCGCGTGCTGACGTCACCGTGGACCAGGTCTTGCGCGTGGGCGGCGGCCAGCGCGCCGGCGATGCCGGCACCGATCTCGGCCGCTTCGCGCCATCGCAGGCCGCCGGTGCGGGTCAGTCGATCGGCCAGGGTCTCACCCTCGAGAAATTCCATGACCAGGTACGGGGTACGGCGGTGGCCGTCGAGGATCTCGCCGTAGTCGTAGATCTGGGCGATGTTCGGGTGGCTCAGTCCGGCCGCGATGCGGGCCTCGTGCAGGACGTCGGTGGCTTCCACCCCGTACGGAAGGAAGATCTTGACGGCTACCGAGCGTCGCAGGACGGTGTCGAAACCGTGGTGCACGACGGCGCCGCCGACCCGGCCGACAGGGTCGCCCAACCCGTAGCGCCCCGCCAGCATCTGCACTGCGACCTCCCCGTGGTGGCGACAGCTTACCCGGCGGAAACCCTGCGGAAACTGCGTCAGGCGTCACTTCGGTCACGTCGTGAAGAAGGTCGCCCACGTCTGCACGGTGCGGAATCCCATCGACTCGTAGAGTGGCCGTCCGACCGTGCTGGTCTGCAGGTAGGCCGACGTGGCGCCGGCGGCGAATCCGTCGGCCATGACCCGGGCGGTCATCGCCCGGCCCAGGCCCTGACTGCGCGCCTCGGGGCGGACCGCGATGTTGTAGACGCCGATCAGGCCGCCGGTGCGGATGCCGAGCCCGGTGGCGGATTCCGTTAGATAGCCCGCGATCCGGGGGTCGTCGAGCACGCCGCCGCCCATCAGGTCGCCGAAGATGCCGGCCGGAGTCTCGAATCCGGCGGCCAGCACCTCGGTGTAGTCCTGGCTGCGGTGCGGCCCGACCCGGTCGATGAGCGCGGGCTTGGCGCGCAGGTCGGCCCGGTCGGCGTCGCAGACCATCACCGTGATCGGGCCGCCGCCGGTCAGGCCGTGCCGGTCGGCCAGGCCGGCCAGGTCGGCGCCGGCCTCGCCGAGCACGACGATCGACCACGGCAGCCCGTGCTTCGCGACGTCCCGGGCCGCCTCGTCCAGGGACCGCAGCGAGTCCGGTCCGGGTTCGCGGGCGGTGCTGACCGCGATGTTGAGCGAGCCCACCCCGACCCCCGACACCAGGGCCCGGGCGTCACCCCGCTCGGCGTGCCAGCCGTGCGGAGTCAGCTCGCACAGCACCGTCATCGCGTCGAGCCACGCGTCCGCGATCCGATCGCCGGTCGTCGTCATCTGTCTCCCGATTCAGTCGTATTCCACAAGTCCTTCACTACGGCTTACTACCGTCGAGCGATCAACTCACCGGTGCGCCTACAGATCATGGGACCGTTGCGGGTCTGGCGCGGTGACGTCGAACTCGATGCGGGCCCCCGCCAGCAGCGCTGTCTGCTGGCGCTGCTGGCCGCCCGGGAGGGCCGCCCGGTCGGCATGGGCGAGCTGATCAATCTGATCTGGGGTTCGGAGTCGCCGATCAGCGCGGTCAACGTCATCCACAAGTACGTCGGTGCCCTGCGCCGCCTGCTCGAACCGGGCCTGCCGCCCCGCGCCGGCGGGGCGTTCATCACCCGGCGGGACAGCGGATACCGCTTCCTGGCCGGGCCGGACAACCTCGATCTCGTCGCGTTTCGTCAGCTGGTGGCCGGTGCGAAGGAGAGCGTCGGCCAGGACCGCATGGACCGGGCGCTCGATGAGTACCTCGAGGCGTTGCGGCTGTGCGACGGGCCGGCCGGGGACAGCCTCGCGGACAGCCCCGGTGCCACCGCGGTGTTCGCCGGCATCGACGGGGAGTTTCTCGACGCGTCGATCGCGGCCGGCGAGGTCGCGGTGCGGGCCGGCCGGCCGGCTCAGGCCCTCGCCGCGCTGCGGCTCGCCGCCCGGATCGGCCGGCTGCACGAGCCGGTGCACGCCGCCCTGATGACGGCGCTGGCCGCCGCCGGGCACCAGGCCGAGGCGCTCGAGACCTACCGGAACATCCGGGACCACCTCGTCGAGGAACTCGGCATCGACCCGGGACGTGAGCTGCAGGAGGCGCACCAGCAGGTACTGATGCAGGCGGTGGCCCCGATCGCGGAGCCCGAGGCGCTCCCGCTGCTGCGCCCGGCGCAGTTGCCGCCGGACCAGCCGATGTTCGTGGGCCGCACCTACGAGTTGCGGGTCCTGCACGATCTGGTGCGCTCCACCCGCGACACCCGGCGCACCAGCCCGATGGTGGTCGCGGTGGACGGCATGGGCGGCGTCGGCAAGTCGACCATCGTCACCCACTTCGCGCACCAGGTCGCCGCCGACTTCACCGACGGTCAGCTCTTTCTCGACCTGCGCGGGCACGAGGGGGAGGACGGCAGCGTGCTGGCCGCGGACGCGTTGCGGTCCCTGCTGTACGGCCTGGGCCTGCGCGCGGCCGACGTGCCGGACACCTTCGACGCGCTGGTCGGCACGTACCGCAGCCTGACCGCCGGGCAGCGGATCCTGGTGATGCTCGACGACGTGCACGACGCTGCGCAGGTGCGCCCGCTGCTGCCGAACTCCGTCGACAGCCTGGTGCTGATCACCAGCCGCCGGCCGCTGGTCGGCCTGGCCGCCTCCGACGGCGCCCGGCTCTACCGCGCGTACGTCCCGGACCTGCCGGATGCCCGCGAGATCCTGACCACCCGGCTGGCCACCCTGCCGAGCCGGGCCCGCAGCAGCATCGACGGCGCGGTCCTCGACGAGATCATCGAGCTGTGCGGCCGGCTGCCGCTGGCGCTGGCGATCCTGGCGGCGCGGCTGAGCGTACGGCCGAATCTGTCCCTGGCCACCGTCGCGGCCGAGCTGCGCGACGGCGCCCAGCGGCTGGCCGCCTTCCCGAACGGCCGCGGCGTCACCGATCCGCGTACCGCGTTCTCCTGGTCCTACCGGCAGCTCAGCCCCGGCGCGGCCCGGCTGTTCCGGCTGCTGTCGGTCGCGCTGACCCCGGGCATCACGCTCGAGGCCTGCGTGAGCCTCGCCGGGCAGGACGCCGGCCGGACCCGGGCCGAGCTGGAGGAGCTGGCCGAGGCGGCGCTGGTGGCCGAGGACGTCAGCGGGTGCTTCACCTCGCACGTGCTGGTCCGGGCGTACGCCGACGAGCTCTTCCGCAGCGTTGATCCGGTCGCCGAGCAGCGGGCCGCGGTCACCCGGCTGCTGCAGTACTACCTGCACAGCAGCTATCACGCCCAGGTCGTACTGGAACCGAACCGCACTCCGATCGCGCCCGGCCCGGCCGAACCGGGGGTGGTTCCGCAGCGGCCGGCGTCCTACCGGGAGGCCATCGACTGGTTCGCCGACCAGCGCGAGGTGCTCAAGGAGGCGGTCCGGGTCGCGGCCGACCTCGGCTACGGCATCGTCCCCTGGCAGCTGGCCATCACCCTGCAGCAGTACTTCGAGTGGTTCGGTCACTTCCAGGACTGGGAGGACGTGATGCGGTTCGCGTTGCGGGCCGCCCGCGAGGGTGGCGACCCGGTCGGTGAGGCGCACGTGCTGCGCAGCCTGGCCGGGGCCCGGTGGTTCTTCGGCGCCAACGAGGAATCCCTGGAGCTGCTGGCGGCCGCCCTGCGGGTGTTCGTCGAGCGCGGCATGCTGCTCGAGCAGGCGTTGACGCAGATCAACTTCCACTCGGCGTACACCGCGCTGGGCGAGCACGAACGGGCCCTGGAACGTGCCGAGATCGCGGTGTCGCTGTGCCACGCGGTCGGCAACCAGAAGGCCGAGATGCGCAGCCTCGACTGCAAGGGGCGGTCGCTGACCCACCTCGGTCAGTACGAGCGGGCCGCCGTCGAGCTGCAGCACGCGCTGGACCTCAACCTCGCAGTCGGTCGCCGGCACGAGGAAGCCATGATCCGGGTGTCGATCGCGCACAACCTGATCGAGCTCGGCCGCACCGCCGACGCCACCGCCGAGTTGAGGCGGGCGGTCGAGGCCGCCCGGTCGGTGGGCCAGGGTCCGTACCATTTCGAGGCCTTCCGGAGTCTGTCCGAGCTGCTTATCGAAACCCACGACCTGCCGGGGGCGCGGGAGGCGTTCGACCGGGCCAGCGCGGTGCTCCAGTCGTTCCAGGGCGGCGGTCCCCGCCGGATGCAGGCCGAGCTGCGCCGGCTGGCCGCCCGGCTGTCCCGCTAATTGCGCCACTCCAGGCCGAAGGCGCCGTACGTGTCCAGGACGGCGCCGGCCGCGTACTCGTGGGCGTATTCCGACTCGCCCAGCGCGACCGTGGCCGCCGCCCGTACGTTCGCCAGTTCCGCGGCGTCGTCCGGGTCGGGCACCTGGGTGATGGTGGCGTAGGCGCTGTCGGTGAAGCCGGCCATCCGGGCCGCGCGCCGGTGGTCACCGTCGGCCGAGGCCATCGCGGCGGCGGCCACCCCGAGGTACGGCAGGAAGTCCCGGTAGCCGTGGGCGAACACTCGCTCGCGCCCCTCGGCGAACAGTTCCCGGGCCCGGTCGAGGTGGCCCAGGTGCAGCTCGGTGAAGGCCAGGTTGTGGTACTCCGCGTTGACCAGCTCGGGCTGCCCGAGAAGCTCGTTCAGCTCGATACTGGCCAGGTAGCGGATGCGCGCCTCGGCGTGGTCGCCGGACAGCCGGGCCACCGCGGCCAGCACGTGCCGCGGACGCTCCTCCAGGCGCCGGTCACCCGACTTCACCGCGACGTCGAGGGCGGCTGAGGCGAGATCCTCGGCCCGGGGCAGATCGTTGGCACGTAACGCGACCCGGGCGATCGCGTACAGCCCCTCGACCTCCCCGGCCGGCTCCCCGGCGGCCCGGGCCCGGTCGATCTCGGCCCGCGCCATCCGGGTCACCGCCGCGTCGTCGCCGTTACGGAAGGTCGCTCTGATTTCTTCGGCGAAGCTCCGGCCGATCAGCCCGCGCACCGCCTCAACAAACCGTTCCGGCTCCTCCAGATGCCCGAAGTGGCCGCTGTTTTCCAGCATCGCCAGGCGCGAGCCGGTGATGCCGTCGTGCAGCATCCCGGCCCAGACCGGGCCGCAGGCGAAGTCGTGCCGCCCGCAGATCACCACCGTCGGGGCGGTGATCGCGCCCAGGTCGGGCCGGGTGTCGACGACGGTCGAGGCGAAGTTGACGAGCCAGCACCGAAGGTCTTCCCGGAGCGGCTCGAACTCCGCGCGCCGCCCCCAGAAGTCGGCGAAGTAGACCGGCAGGATGGCCCGCAGACCGGCGGTCATCTCCTCGTCGGTGCGCTCGGGTTCGGCGCTGTCGAAGGCCTCCCACACCGCGACCGCCTCCGGTACCCCGGGATTCCGGCCCGGGTACGCGGCCGCCTCGGCCCGGGCGGCCGCCCAGAACTCCGCGTTCATGACCGGCGTCGAGCTGTACAGGGCGAGGCCGGCGACCCGCTCGGGATACCGGACCGCGAACCGCTGCGTGACGATGCCGCCGTGCGAGTGGCCGAGCAGGTGCACCCGCGGCACGCCCAGGTGCTCGACCAGGGCGGCCAGGAAGTCGACGTAGGTGTCCACGTACGTCGCACCGGCGGGCAGCGGCCGGGAGTCGCCGGTGCCGACCGGTTCCGGGTAGACCACGGTGAAGTGCTCTTCGAGGGCCGGCGAGCGCAGGTAGGAGTAGTCGACACCGGGCCCGCCGGAGTGCGCGACAAGCATCGGGCCGGTGCCGGCCACGTGATAGGCCTGCCTGGTCCCGCGGAACAGGAAGCTGTGGGTCATTGCTCGCTCCGCTCAGGCGGTTTCGGTGATCGGCCGGTCGACCCAGCTCATCATGTCCCGCAGCTTCCGCCCGGTGACCTCGATCGGGTGGCCGGCGCCCTGCTCACGGTACTTGGCCAGCAGCGGGCCACCGTGCTCGTCGTCCTCGATCAGGTCCCGGGTGAACTCACCCGACTGGATCTCCCAGAGGATCTTCTTCATCTCATCCTTGACCCGGGCGTCGATCACCCGTGGGCCCCGGGTGTAGTCGCCGAACTCGGCGGTGTCCGAGACGCTGTAACGCATCCGGGAGATGCCGCCCTCGTACATCAGGTCGACGATCAGCTTCAGCTCGTGCAGGCACTCGAAGTACGCGATCTCCGGGGCGTAACCGGCCTCGGTGAGCACCTCGAAGCCGGTCTGCACCAGCGCGGTCACACCGCCGGCCAGCACCGCCTGCTCGCCGAACAGATCGGTCTCGGTCTCCTCGGTGAACGTCGTCTCGATCACCCCGGCCCGGGTGCCGCCGATCGCCTTCGCGTAGGAGAGCGCCAGGGCCAGGCCGTCGCCGGCCGGGTCCCGCTCGACGGCGACCAGGCAGGGCACGCCCTTGCCGTCCACGAACTGCCGTCGCACCAGGTGACCCGGGCCCTTCGGGGCCACCATCGCCACCGTCACGTCGGCCGGTGGCCGGATCAGGCCGAACCGGATGTTCAGGCCGTGGCCGAAGAACAGCGCCTTGCCGGCGGTCAGGTTCGGCTCGATCGACTCGGCGTAGATCTTGCGCTGCGCGGTGTCCGGCGCCAGCACCATGATCACGTCAGCCCAGGCCGACGCCTCGGCCGGCGTCTTGACCTCGAGGCCCTGCTCCTCGGCCTTGGCGCGGCTCTTCGAGCCCTCCTTCAGGCCGACGACCACCTGGACGCCCGAGTCGCGCAGCGACAGCGAGTGGGCGTGGCCCTGGCTGCCGTAACCGATCACGGCGACCTTCTTGCCCTGGATGATCGACAGGTCGGCGTCGTCGTCGTAGAAAACGTTCACAGTCACGGCAAGACCGTAGGTCGGCGCGCTTTATCGGCACTTGACGGCTGCTCACTGGCCGTCAAGTCGGACCCCGAGCCGGTCGACGCGATAGATCCGGCGGCCGTCGATCCAGAGCCAGCCCCGGGCGTACACGCTCCGGTCCTTGATCTCGAGAATTTCCACCTCGACCGTGAGCAGCCGGTCGGTGGGCACCACCTGGCCGCGATATGTCCAGGTCAGCGCCGTCTCGAGAGCAACCGGCTCGCCCAGGTACCACCGCAGCAGCTGAGTCATCGCCTCGACGCCGAGCGAGCCGGGCATGACCGGGTCCTGGAAGAAGTGGGCCTTGAAATACCAGTCGCCCGGGTCGATGTCCTTCTCGGCGCGCAACCGGCCGAGGCCGGCTGCCCCGCCAGCGGGTGAATATCCGGTGATCCGGTCGAGCATCGTGAGCATCGGGCCCATTGCCGGAGGGTTTTCGCGCACCTCGGTCACCGGCTCGCGCTCGGCTGCGGTCGGTGGCAGACCGGGCTGCTGCGCGAAGGCCGTGGTCAGGAAATAGCCGAAGACGGCGGTGCCGCTCAGCAGCAGCTCACCGTCCACCTGGCACTCGATCCGGAACGTCTCGATGATCATTCCGGCGGCCCGGGAGATGTTGGTGATCTCGGCGCGGGTGCGCACGACGCGGTTGGCCGGCCGCACCGCGCGATGGACCCGCAGGTCGCCGTCGAGGTTGCGGAACAGCAGCTCGGCGTCGATCTGCACCGGGCTGCCGACATAACAACCCAGCCATCCGCAGGGCTGCAGGGCGATCTCCATCAGGGCGGCGGCCGCGCCTTCGAAAAACCAGGCCTCATCCGGTACGTCGTACTCCGCGACAACCGCACTGCCGACCGCCATGCCCTGGTACGGGCCGTCGACCGCGACGATCCGGCTGATGAAGTGGTACGGCGGCCCGGGCAGCCGTGGTCCTCGGCGGCTGCCGGTGAACGCCTCGGCCATCGGCCCGAGCCCGTCGGTCGGCCGGCCCCAGGCGCAGGCCAGCAACGAGGCGTAGCCGAGCGGCAGATCCCCGATCCACGCCACCGGCTGGGTTTCGTGGTGCCCGGCGAGCCCGCCCAGCGCCGGGAGCGGCACGGGCTGCTCGGTTTGCTGCACGGTGGGCGGTCCGAGATGCCGCCAGTGTTCGAGCGGCCAGTCCGGCACCAGCCGCACCGCGCAATCCGCGACGTGCAGGGCCTTCACGCCGTCGACGGTGACCAGCACGTCCGCGACCACGGTCGGGAACGGGTCGGCCGACATCTCGGTGACGAAGACCTCGTAGGTCAGCCGCCGACTGTCCGGAGTGACCTGGCCCCGGCAGCGCATCCGCGCGACGCGTCCCGGCACCGGTTCGAACCGCCAGCCGTCGCGGTCGATCGTGTGACCGGCGGCGGCCAGGTAGAACGAGACCGCCTGCAGGCAGCCCTCCGACATCAGGGTGCCGGGCATGCAGGGGTCGTTGTGGAAGTGGCCGTCGAAGAACCAGTCGTCCGGGCGGACCGCCGTCTCGGCCCGGAGGTAGCCGGCCGGATCGAGGACCGGCACCTCGTCGAGCAGGCGCAGCCGGCCCGAGCCGATGCGCGGGGTGCGCACGTGCGCGCGGGTTACCGCCCACTTCGGGCCGAAACACTCGTCGGGGCGGCCCTCCGCGAAGGCCGCGACCGCGGCGGCATCGAAGGACCGCACGGCCCCGGCCGGCCGGTCGGCTTTTGCCTCCCAGAGCACTCCACCCGTACGGCTCAGCTCCTCGTCGGTGAAGAATCCCGCCTGGCCGTCCCGGACCGTCAGCAGTAACGCGTCGCCCACGTGGCAGTCGTACTCGAAGAAGAAGAGGCGGATCGGGCCGTGCGCGACGTGCCGGACGATCCGGATCTCGAAGCGGAGGGTCTGGCCGGGCCCCGGCGGCGGGCCGTGGAACGTGACGTCGCTGCCGAGCAGGCGGTAGACCCGCTCACCCCGGTTGTGCAGGTCAGCGCCGAGCCAGCTGATCAGCAGCAGGTCGGCCTGCCCGGCCTCGACGACGAGCCCGGCGGGCATCCGCCCGGCCTGGTCGAGGTACCAGGAATCAGCCTGTACGTCGGTCTCGGTCCAGATGACGCCGGTGCCCATCGCGCCCGGCGCGGCATCGATCCCGAGGACCCGATCGGCCAGCAGCAGGGGTGGCCGCGGCATCCGGGTCTGCCGCACGTCGTCATCCTGCGCCGCGAACACGGGCCCGAACACCTCGGAGATCCGTCCCGACGCGAGGTGTTCGAGTTGCGCACGGCCAAATTTCGGCCCGGGCCACCCGTCGTCGACCGGGGTGATCGCGGCGATTGGGCTGGCCGCCGGGGCGATCGCGGCGGTTGGGTTTGCTGCCGGGGTGATCGCGGCGACGGCGGCGGAGCGGCCGCTCAGGAATTGCCGGTGCGCGGCAGCCTGCAGCTCCAAGTATTGGTGGTGTGCGGCGGTGATGGCGGCATACCAGGCCAGAGCCGGCGAGGCGGCCGGTTCCGGCGACCGCGCGGGGGCGGGGGCGGCGATTTCGTCCACGGCCTGGGCGGCCTCGTCCACTTCGTGCACGGTCTGGGCCGCGGGCGCGGCCGAGGCCGGCATCCGCGTGAGATCCGGGGCGGGCGCCATCACCTCGTACTCTCCGGCCGGTTCGGTCAGCACCGGGGCGGGCAGCCGTTTGGGCAGGTCGATGGTGATGCCGGCGCCAGGGCCGGCGGGCGCCGGCGTCGCGAAGTAGGCCGCCAGCGCGTCGGGCCGCACCGGGACGCCGGCTGCGGCCAGCTCCGCGACCGCCACCGACAACGACCACAAACCCTGACCCGGTACGGCGTCCAGCGCCACCGCGACGTGCTCCCGGTCGCCGAGGATGCGGCGGATCCAGCCGGTGCACTGGGCAGCCGGTCCGTGCTCGATGAAGACCCGGACCCCGTCCTGCCAGGCACGCTCGATCAGGTTGGGGAAGTTGACCGGCGCGAGCATCTGCTCGGTGATCGCGTCGGCGGCCGACTCCTCGGTCGGGTGGTACCAGTCGCCGGTCGCGCCTCGATAGAACCGCACGCCGGGCACGCCGGCCGTGGGCCGCCGGTGCAGGGCGTGCCAGCGGTCACGCACCTCGGCCACCTCGGGAACGTGCGCCACCAGCAGCTGAAGCCGGATCCGCTCGAACCCTTCGGCGAAAGCGGTACAGGCCCGCTCTTCCCCGGAGACCACGCACGCTCCGGGAGCACAAACCGCCGACAGGTGTACGGCCGGCTCGTCCTTGACCATGGCCCGCACCACTTCCGGGTCGGCCGCGAGCAGATAGCCGATCCACCGCTCGCCGTCGATCCCGCGCCGTTCCCAGAACCGCCGAACCGCCCGCAGCTCGCCACTCAGATCGTGGGTGAACAGCCCGTCGGCCCGGGCGTCAGCGGCCATGGCCGCCCCGTCGGTCCAGGCCCCCAGGGCGACGAGCGCGGCCGATTCCCCGGAGGAGTACCCGATCGCGGCCTGCGGCTCGATGCCCAGCACCGTGCGCGAGATCCTCGTCTGCAAGCCGGAGAGGAAGCCGACCGCGAGGATCTCGTCCAGAGGCTCGGGCCGTTCGGTTTGCGCTTTGTACAGCCAGGACACCAGCGAAGCCCCGTCCGCGGCGGCGGCGATCGGCGCGAACGCGAGCGCGAGGTCGGCGCCCATCCCCGGGTAGAACGACGAGCTCATCGGATAGACGAACGCCGTCTCACCACCGATCGGACTCTCCCGGAAGGCCACCCCGGCCGGCCGCAGCGCCTCGCCGCCAAGCCAGGCACGAGCACGCGCCAGCTGATCGGCGAGGTGCCCCGAATCGCGGGCGAGGACAGCAAGGCGAGCCGGCCCCGTGTCGCTCTCGACGCCGTCCCGGGCAGCGACGAGCACACCCGCCCGGTCCGCGCCCGAGTAGAGGTGCAGCCGGGCGAGGGGCCCAGGCGCCCAAGGCGCGGCGTCACCGGCCCGAAGCCGAACCCGAACGGGCGCAGCCCCGAGCACCGACGTGACGACGTCCACGGTCGTAGCACCGAGGTCCGGCCGAGCGGGCAGCCCCGCCCGGGGCCGAACCCGATGCCGCAGCGCCAGCGCCGCAACCGCAACGTCAAGCAGCCCAACAGCAGCATGCGGCAACCCAAACAGCCCACTCGGCAACAGCCAGCCCGCGTCCGCGCCCAGCGTTTCCCCGTCGACAAGGCCGTGCCAGTCACCCTGAGCGTCACGGTCATTCAGCGCGTCGCGGTCGCTCTGAGCGCCCCGGTTGTGCTGGGCGTCGCGGTCGTTCCGCGCGCCGCGGGCGGGTTGGGCGCTCTGGTTGTGTTGGGCGTCGTCGTCGCCGTCGCGATTGCTCTGAGCGTCGCGGTCGAGCAAGGCAATGATGGGGTCGCCGTCGCGTTGGGCGTCGTCGTGGCGTTTGAGTACCAGGACGATGGCCGCGTCGGTCGGCTTCGCGGTTCGGCCGAGCTGGGCGAGGGCGGTGCGATGCACGGGTTCGTCGGCCAGGTCGACCGCGCCGACCAGCGCGGCGTCGATCTCGCCGGTTCGGAGGGCCCGTGCCGCCAACTCCAGCGCCATGATTCCGGAGGCCTCTTCGGCGCTGACGGCGAAGCCCGGTCCGGACAGTCCGAGTTGGCCGCCGATGCGGTTGGCCACGATGTTCGCCATGGCGCCCAGCACGCGGGCGGCGGTGAGCGCCGGGCTGAACTCGTCGCCGGCCTGGCCGGCGGCCTCAAGCCGCCGGCGGGCGTGAGCCCGCGCGATCTCGGGGTCGCATCCCATGCCCATCAGGACGGCCGTGCGCTCCGGCGGAAGCGCGATGCCGCGCACCGCTTCCCGGGCGGCCTCCAGCACGAGGAGCTGCTGGCCCAGCGTCTCGCCAAGGTCGCGCGGCGGGTAGCGCAGGTCGTCGAGCGCGACCTCGACGGTGTCCGGCGCCTCGCCCGGCACCCGCCCGCTGAGAACGGCGTCCCGGAGCCCACCCGCGTCCACATCCCCGACGCGAGTGCCAATCGCGACGATCGCGATCGCGGCCTCCGCCGAATCAGGGGCCGGGTCCGAGACCAAGTCCGAGGCCGGGTCCGAGCCCAAGCCCGGGTCCGGGTCCGGGGCCGAATCCGAGGCCGGGTCCAGGTCTGTGGCCGGCGTCGGGTCTGGGTCTGAGGCCGAATCCGGGGCCGAGTTCGGGGCCGGGGTGGGCGCGCTGGGCATCGCGATGCTCGTTGCGGGGTGGTCGTCGTAGGCCTCGACGATCAGGTGGGCGTTGTTGCCGCCGAAGCCGAACGCGCTTATCGCCGCCCGCCGTCGCCCGCTCGGCCACGGTTCGCTGGATTGGAGCAGGCGCAGCGGGGCGTCGCGTAGGTCGTCGATGGGGTCGGTGGCGCCGGCCGTGGCCGGGAGGGTGCCGTGCTCGATCGCGCTCAGGAGCTTCAGCAGGCCGGCTGCGCCGGAGGCGGTCAGCAGGTGGCCTACGTTTGACTTGGCTGAGCCGATCGGCAAGGGCGCGGGTCGGTCGCCGAAGAAGCGGGCGGTTGAGCGGGCCTCCACGGCGTCGCCTACCGGCGTACCTGTGGCGTGGCATTCCAGTAGTTCCACCGTGTCCGGGGTGAAGCCCGCCGCGCGGTATGCGGCGTCCATGGCCCGGATCTGGCCGCCCTCCGCGGGGACCAGGAAGCCGCCGGTTCGGCCGTCGTTCGACAGGCCGATGCCTCGGATGACGCCGAGGACCGGCACGTGCGCGGCCACCGCGTCGGGCAGGCGCATGAACGCGAGCAGGGCCGCGCCCTCGGCGGGGATCAGGCCGTCGGCGCCGCGCTGCAACGGGCGGCTGCGGCCGGACGGGCTCAGTGCGCCGAGCGCGGCGAAGCCGGAGTCGATGATCAGGCCGTCGCAGCCGCTCACCGCACCGGCCAGCATGAGGTCGGCCCGGCCGTCGTGCAGGCGGTCGCAGGCGATCTTGATGGCGTACAGCGCGGAGGCGCAGGCCGCGTCGAGGGCGAACGAACCGCCGGTAAGACCTAGGGCGTTCGCCGCGGTGTGCGCCCAGAGGCCGGAGCAAAAACGGGACCGCGGGTCCAGGCCGCCGGGATGGCCGTCCAGCCAGATTCGTTCGGCGTACGCGGCCAGGCTCCGGCTGGGGTAACCCAGGTTGCCGAGGATCAGGCCGGTGCGGGCCGGGCTCGCGTGCTCGCCGGCCTCGCGCAGGGCGGTCCGGCCGGCATGCAAAACCCATTGCAGAGCCGGATCGTACGCGGTGACGGCCCCGGCCTCGGCGGTGAAGCCGTCCGGATCGAAGACGTCGGCGAAGCCTCGGACCAGGCCGGCCGTCGTGCCGGCCGGGAGTGAGCCCGGCGGCATTCGCCACTCCTCAGGCCGTACGGCATCGAGGTTGATCTGGCCTTTCTTGATGTTGTCCCAGAATTGGTCGGGGCTCAGCGCGCCGGGCAGCACGCAGCCGCGGCCCACGATGGCGATCGGCTCGGTCACCGGCGACCCGCCGGCGCGACGTCGGGGCGCCGGATGAGGCTGACGCCGAGCAGTTCGGTGCGGATCTCCCCGTCCCCGTCGAACAGCGCGATGTCGCAGCGTGTCTCGTCGGTGGCGACCGAGGTGGCCCGGACCAGGCAGCGCAGCGTCGCCGGCGCCGGTCCGGGGCGGTGAACGTGGATCGCCTCGACGCCCATCGGCAGGGTCGCGTGGCCGGTGGTGTGCCGGGCCCACAGCACCGCGGTCTGCAGGGCGCCGTCGACCGCGGCCGGGTCCGACCACCAGGGAGCGTCTGGCCAGCCGACTGCCCGCACTCCGACGACCTGCGCTTCGGCGCCCTCGCGGGACAGCCCTCGCACCTCTCGCAGCATCTGGAACCGGGGACCGTGGAACAGCACGTCGGAGTCGTAGACCGATCCGTTGAAGGGTTCCAGCGCGGTCGGCGTGCTCCAGGTGCGTGGGCGTTCCGGGGCGGCGAGCCGGGCGCGGTAGTGGTTCCCGAGCCGCAGTTCGTCGGCCGGAGTTACCTCGATCGTGAACCGGTGACCGCCGTTGGCCAGGTCGGGCAGTTCGATCCGGTGGAGAACCCGGAGGCCGCCCAACGCGGTCGGACGGCCCGGGTAGCGCGCCTGCCCGGCCGCCGCGAACCATTCCACCGCCATGGCCAGCGGAAGCACGGGCACACCGGCCGGGGCGTGGTCGGTCAGGAAATCATCCGTACGGGCTTCGGCCCGGAGCCGCGGCCGGCCCGCTTCGGCGGTCTCGCCGCCGGTGATGAGCACCTGGACCACGTCGCCGGGCGTGCTCAACTCCGCGACGAAGGCGCGTGCGCCCGCGTCGAGCGGGATGAGCGGGATTTTTAGGTCTCGGAAGTGCGCGGCGTGGGCCGGGGTGACCATGCCGGCCTCCCACGGTCCCCAGCCGATCGCCCGGACCCGGCAGGCCGGCCGCCGCCGCTGCTCGGCCAGGGCCACCTGGTTGAGTACCTCGTTGGCCATCGCGTAGTCGCACTGTCCGGGATTGCCGAAGCGGGCCGCGACGGACGAGAACAGGCACAGTACGTCGAGCGGATCGTCGGCGGTCGCGTCGAGCAGCGCGTGGAGCCCGGCAACCTTGGTGGCGTAGACCCGGTCGAACTGGTCGTCGGTCTTGTCGGCGATCCGTTTGTCGGCGAGCACTCCGGCGCCGTGCACGAGCCCGGTGACCGCACCCCATTCGCGGCGCACCCGGGCCAGCTCGCGGTCCAGGGCGGCCCGGTCGGTGACGTCGACGGCCGCATAGCGCACGGTTGCCCCGGCCCGTTCGAGCCCGGCGAGCGTCGCACGCACCTCCCGGACGGCAAGGACGACCCGCGCCCGAGCGGTCAGCTGGGCCGGCGTGGCGGCCGGCTCGTGGTTGGCCAGCAGGCGGGTGAGGGACGGCTCGTCGTGGGCTGCCGCGAGGAACTCGGGCTCGTCGGCGAGCTCGGTGCGCCCGAGCAGCAGCATTCGTGGCTTGCCTTCGGCCGCCAGCGCCAGCAGCGCGGCCGCGGTGACACCGCGGGCGCCGCCGCTGACTACGAGGACCGACCGGTCGGTGATCCGCGGGTCGGACGGATCCGGCGGTGCCTCGATTTCCGTCAATGTCCATCGCGTTCCGTCCGCGCGCAGGCCGACGTCGAGGGTCGGCCCGCCGGTCAGCAGCTCGGTGACGATGGCGGCGGCCACCTCGTCCGGGCCGCGGCCGCCGCGCTCGCAGTCGATCGCCTTGGCCGCGGCCGCCGGCCACTCCTGGGCGGCGGTCCGGGTGAGTGCCGCGAAGCCGCCGAGCCAGGCGCGTTGCGGACCGCCGAGGTCGGTCTCGGTCTCCTTCGCAGCCGGCTTCGGTTCGGCCAGCCCGAAACAGCCGCCGGTGTCCTGCACGGTGACGAAGACACCGCCGCGTTCGGTCATCGCGGCCGCGACGACCCGAGCGGCCTGGAACCCGCGCCGGGCGTCCGCGGCCGGTGCCATGCCGCCGAGCAGGATGACGCCGTGTACGTCGCCGCCGAGCAGGGGGACGCCGTGTGCGTCCCCGTCGGGCTGGATGGCGCCGTGCGCGTCGCTGGCGGGCAGGTCCGCGGCGGTCGCTGTGATGCCGTGCGCGCGAAGCTGCTCGACCACGGCGGGCGCGAGCGCGCTGCCGCCGTCGACGACGGTGATCGGTCCGTCCCGGAGGCCGGCCAGAGTCAGCCCGCATGCCGGCGCGGCGACCGGCTGGACCTGTAATCGAGGCAGGCCGGGAAGGTTCGGTTCGGCGGTGATGCCGCGCATGACCTCGTCCAGCGTGCGCGCCTGGAACAGCTGGGCCATCTGGGCCGAGTCGGTGTCGGGCAGCCCTTCCGCGCGCTCCCGGACCGCCGCGAAGATCTCCACCTTCTTGATCGAGTCGATGCCGAGGTCCGCCTCCAGATCCATGCCGCCGTTCAGCATGTCCGCCGGATAGCCGGTCTTGTCCGCGACCACGGCCAGCAGAAGCGTCAGGCTCACCGGCTCAGTGACCCGCGCGGCCGGGGCCACCGGCGCGGCCACGGGCTGGTGAAGCTCCGATGCCGCAATGGGCACGGCCGCAATGGGCACGGCTTGGGTCGGCGCAGCCGCGGAGGGCGCGGGTTGGTTCGGCGCTGCTGGAGGGGGCGTGGGCGCGAGGGGTGAGGGTTGGATCGGCGCTGCCGCAAGGGGTGCGGGCGTGAGGGGTGCGGGCGCGGCAGGCGCAGGCGCCAGGGGCGCGAACGCGGAAACCGTTGGCGTGAGAGGTGGCTGGGCCGGCCGAGGCAGCTGGTCCTTTCGCGGGGTTTGTCCGGCGAAGGCGGCGAACGTGTTCTCGGCCATCTGCAAGAAGGCCTGGTGCGACTCGGCGAGAGTGCGCTGGAAATGCATGTGCGCCTCGGCCGTCTGGCGCTGCATCTCCTGCATTGCGGCCAGCCAATCGGCGTTGTGCTCTGGCTTGGTCATCGGGGCGACGGGCTCCAAATGGGTTGGCGGGGTGGAGGCGGCCGGGGTCTGCGCGGGCAGGGTTTGGGCGGAGGCGGGCAGGGTCCGCGCGAAGGTGGGCAGGGCCGGCTGGGCGGGGGTCGGCAGGGTCTGCGCGGTGGCGGGCAAGCTCGGCGCCGGCGCCGGCGCCGGCGGTGCGACGTAGCCTGTGCCGTTGACGCGGACCGGCATTCGGGGCCGCTCGGTCGGCGCCGGCTTCTCGGTCGGTGGCAGGGTCATTGCGACGCCGTGCACGGCCAGCCGGCCGACGCCCTCGTGGAACGCGGCAACGCCGTCCCGGCCGCGACGGTCCAGGCTGACCGCCAAGTGCGGCCGGTCGCCGAGAATCCGTCCGACCAGGCCGGTCAGCACGGCGCCGGGACCCACCTCGACGAACGTTCGGGCTCCGGCGGCGTACATCGCTTCGATCTGGTCCTGGAACCGCACCGGGACGCCGGGGTGCCGCGCCAGAGCGCGGCGAATCGCGGCGGGCGATGGGTCGTAGATCGCGGCGTCCTCGTTCGCATACACGTCGATGCGCGGTGCGGCCAGGGAGAGCGTCGCCAAGAAGTCGTGCATCGGCACCTCGGCCGACCGCATCATCGGGCTGTGGAAGGCGGCGGATACCGCCAGCCGGCGGGCGGTGACGCCGTCCGCGGATAGTCGCTCTTCCAGCGCGTCGATCGCCGTAGCGGTTCCGGAGACGACGGTCTGGCGGGGTGCGTTCCGGTTCGCGATCCAGACGTCGCCCTTGAGCGCCGCCTCCACCACGGCCGCCTCCGCGTCGACCGCGAGCATCGCGCCCGGCGACACGGAGGCGTCGGCCAGCAGCGAACCCCGGTGCCGGGCCAGGCGCAGCAGGCTCGTCGCGTCCAGGACGCCGGCCGCGTGCAGCGCGACCAGCTCGCCGAGGCTGTGACCGGCCACGCAGTCGGGTGCGAGCCCGATCGAGTCGAGCAGCGCGAGCAGCGACAGGCTGTGTGCGGCCAGCGCCGGCTGCGCCCAGCGGGTGTCGGTGAGCCGGCGTTCCTGCGCCGCATGCTGTTCGTCGCCGAAGACCGGCGGCGGGAAGACCACGTCGGCCAGATCGGGCCCGGCCACGAAATCCCACACGTCCTGCGCCGTCGGCAGGGCCTGGGCGATCGAACCGCCCATCCCGACGTACTGCGAACCCTGCCCGGGGAACAGGAACGCGACCCGGCCGGGATCGGCCGGCCCGCACGAGTAGGAGACGCCGCCGGGCAGGGTGAACGGCACGCCGGGCTGCCGGGCCATCATCTCGGCCGCCCGGTCGAGCTTCTCGGGCAGGTCGCCGCCGTCGACCACGGCCAACCGATGCGGGTCACCGGCGTCGAAGTGGTCGCTCCCGATCAGATCGGCCGGCGACCCGGCACTGCGCAGGACGAGCTCGCCGGCCCCGATTCGCGCGGGCGAGTTGGCACCGCCGTACTCCTCGAGGGTTAGATGGAAGTTGGCCCCACCGAAACCGAAGCTGGAGACCGCGGCCCGCCGGGCGTGCGAAGCGCGCCGGGTCCATGGGCGGGCGACCGTGTTCAGGTAGAACGGGCTGCCCTCGATACCGAGGGCGGGGTTGGGTTCGCGCACCTTGATGGTCGGCGGCAGCGTCCGTTGATGCAGCGCCAGCACCGTCTTGACCAGCCCGGCCGCGCCCGCCGCGGCCTTGGTGTGCCCGATCTGGGACTTGATGCTGCCGAGCGCGCACCAGCCACGGTCCGGCCGCCCGGTCTCGCCGAAAACGCGGCGCAGCGACTCGAACTCGGCGGCGTCCCCGGCCCGGGTCGCGGTGCCGTGCGCCTCGACCAGGTCGACGGTGTCCGGGCCGTAGCCCGCCGCCTCGTACGCCCGCCGCAGCGCCCGGACCTGCCCGTTGGCCATCGGCGCGTAGATCGCGCCGCCCCGGCCGTCCGAGGAGGTGCCGAGCCCTCTGATCACCGCGTAGACCCGGTCGCCGTCGCGTTCGGCGTCCGCCAGGCGCCGGAGGCCCACCATCGCCAGGCCCTCGCCGAGCATCGTGCCGTCGGCGTCCGCCGCGAACGGGCGGGCGTCGCCGGTGGGGGACAGGGCCGGTGTCTTGCTGAAGCACACGTACATCAGCGGGTTGTTGGTCACGTCCACCCCGCCGGTGATGACCAGGTCGGCCTGGCCCAGGGCCAGCTCGTTCACCCCGGCCGACAGGGCCGCGAGCGAGCTGGCGCAGGCGGCGTCGACCGTGCAGTTGGTGCCGTGCAGGTCGAGCCGGTTGGCGATCCGCCCGGCCACCACATTGGACAGCAGGCCGGGGAAGGAATCTTCCTGCCACGGTGCGTACCGGTCGGCGATCCGGTCGCAGATCCGCCGCGCGTCTTCATCCCCAACACCGAGATCCCGCAACGCCGCGAGCCAGACCGGGCGCTGGATGCGCGCGTCCATCGTGCCGACCCGGCTGAGGGTGGAGCTGCCCAGGATGACGCTCACCCGCTCCCGGTCGGGCGGGCCGGCCAGGTTGCGGCCGAGGTCGGCCAGCAGCGCGTCGGCCACGGTCAGACCCAGCAGCTGGGCGGGGTCGATGGCCCCGAGGGTGGCCGGCGGCAGTCCGTGGGCGAGGGCGTCGAACTCGATGTCCGGCAGGAACGCGCCGCGGTTGCTGTAGGTCGTGTCGGGCGTCGCCGGATCGGGGTCGTAGAACCCGTCGGCGGGCCAGCGCCCGGCCGGCACCTCGGTGATCAGATCGCGCCCGGCCACGATGTTGGCCCAGAATTCGCTCGTGTCGCGCGCCCCGGGCATCAGCGCGGCCAACCCCACGACAGCGATCGGCTCCATCATGCTCCTAGGGACAAAAGGCGAGGGCGAGGGGCAAAACCTTCCCCAGGCACGGGTACGCCGTACGAGCGCAACTGATGGGCACGGGTCACCATGGCCGCGCCTTCCAGCAGGTTGAGGGCGATCTGCACGACCGTGCGCCGGGCCGGCTGAGCCAGCGGGCTGCCCGCCGTCCACCGGTTGAAGGCGCCGATCGCCGGTCCGCACCAGATCTGGTAATCGGTCACCCGGGTCGGCTCCCCGGTGATCGCCCACTGGCTCGACAACCCCAGGTAGGAGCGGAACACCAGGGCCATCCGGTGGCGCGGGTCCCGCTCGGCCCGGTCGACCTCGCGCGGGTCCCGGCCGAGCCAGAACTGCCGGGTCTGCTGCCAGCAGTCCTCGAACGTGCCGCGCAGGACGTCCTTCTCGATCCGCTCGCGGGTCGCGTCGGGCACCTCGTCGAGGGACCCGTAGGCCAGGTAGGTCTCGTAGAGCTGGCCGGCCCGCGCCGCGAACATGGTGCCGCGCCGCAGCACCTGCACCTTGATGCCGTACTCGAACATGTCGGCGGCCGGCGCCATCGCGACGTCGGCCAGGTCGGCCCGCGCGAGCAGGTCCTTCGCCGCGTCGGACAGCCCGGCCTCGCGGGCGAGCTGGTTGATGGTGCCGGTCACGACGTAGGCGGCCCCGGCGGCGAACGCGGCCGCCACCCCGGCCGGGTCGCCGAGCCCGCCGGCCGCCCCGACCCGGATCGGCCGGGCGTATCCGTACCGCCGGGTCAGTTCGTCGCGTAGCGCCATGATCACCGGGAGCACGACGGCGAGCGGCCGGTTGTCGGTGTGGCCGCCGCTGTCCGCCTCGACCGTGACGTCCTCGGCCAGTGGCATCCGCGCCGCCAGGTCGGCCTCGTCCCGGGTGATCTGCCCGCGTTCGACCAGCCGGCGCAGGATCTCGGGCGGCGCGGGGGAGAGGAACCGCGCGGCCACCTCGGGCCGGGAGACCTTGGCGAACAGCTGCCGGGCCCGGCCCTCCGGCCGCAGCCCGGCCACCGCGCAGCGGACCACGGCCGGGGTCAATTCCAAAAAGGCAGAAGCCGAGACCTTGGGTACGGCGGCGCGGATCAGCAGATCGACCAGGTGTTCCTCGTGACCGGGCTCGGACGGCGAGTGGATGAGGTTGACACCCCAGTTGTCCCGGCCGGGCAGGGCGGCGCGCAACTCGGTCACGGCCCGCTCGATGGCCGGCAGGGCAAGCCCGGCGGCGCCGAAGAATCCGAGCATCCGCGCGCGGGCCATCGCCACCACCGACGCGACGGTCGCGATGCCGTTGGCCATCTCCCCAGCGACGTACGGAAAGCGGACGTTGTGGGTTTGATTGAAGGACCGCTCGCCGAGCCACTCGGGATAGAGCGGCGGCAGCGTGCCGAGCATCTCGGCGTGTGGGTGATCGCCGAACCCGATCCCGGGTTCCTGGCCGGGCCGGTCGCGCACGATGTGCACGGGCTCGCGAAAGCGGCGAACCCCGTCGAGAATCACCAGCACCACCTCCCCCCGGTAGGCGGGTCTTACGTTAGCCGAAGTCCATTTAAGATGGTGTAGTGATCTCGAGCCTGCTCACCAGGATGGTCGAGCGCCTCGACGTCGCTCCGCACACGCCGCTCTACTCGTTCCTCGATCGGCACGGCAAACAGACGGCCGCGGCCGACTGCGCCGAGGTCGTGCGCCTCGCCGCCGGCGCCGCTGACCTGCTCCGGGCCGCCGGGGTCGAGCCGGGCGACCGCGTCCTGCTGGTCTTCCCGCCCGACGACGGCCTGGAGTTCGTCGCCGGCTTCTTCGGGTGCATGCTGCTCGGCGCGATCGCGGTGCCGGTGGCCAGCCCCGATCCGCGGCATCTCGACCGGGAACTGCCGAAGCTCCGGCACGTCGTCGAGGACAGCGGCGCCCGGTTCGCGCTCACCCACCCGAAATACCGGGCCCTCGCGCGGCTCGCGTCGGTGGCGAACCGGCTGCGTGGCCGCGACGCCCCGAGCTGGCCCAAGCTCTCCTGGCTGCTGTCGCATCGCATCAAGCGCGCCGATCTGCCGGCGGCCGCCGCACTGCTGACCGCCGCGGCGAGCCGGTTCGGCCCCGACGACATCGTCTACCTGCAATACACGTCCGGTTCGACGTCGGCCCCCAAGGGCGTCATGGTGCGGCATCGGAACCTCGTGCACAACCTGGAGCTCATCGCCCGCAACACCCGGGTCGACGGCGACTCGGTGCTTGTCGGCTGGGTGCCGCTGTTCCACGACATGGGGCTGGCCGGCGGCATTCTGAACGCGATGTACACCGGGGCGCGGTGCGTGGTGTTCTCCCCGCTGACCTTCCTGACCGCGCCGCGCCTCTGGCTCGAGGCGATCGACCGCTATCGCGGAACGCACATCGCCGGCCCGAACTTCGGCTACGAGTACGTACTGCGAGGGCTGCGCGACGGTGACGCGTTCGATCTCTCCTCGCTGCGGGCGACCCTGCAGGGCGGCGAGCCGATGCTCCCGGCCACGATGGAACGCTTCGCCGCCGAGACCGCCCGGATGGGCTTCGATCCGGCGTCGTTCGTCAACGTCTACGGCATGGCCGAGGCGGTTCTGTTCATCAGCGGCCCGGTCGGCCGGAAGCCGACCCTGCTGCGCGGCGACCGGGTCGTGCTGGACCGGGACGGCGTGATCGTCCCGGCCGCGCCCGGCGCGCCGGAGGTGACGCTGGTGGGCAGCGGCGTCCCCGACGCGGAGCTGGGCGTGTCGGTGCTGGCCGTCGACCCGGAAACGCGGCAGCCGCAGCCACCGCACGTCGTCGGCGAACTCTGGGTGTCGAGCGACAGCGTGTCCAGCGGCTACTGGGGGCGCGGCGACGAGGAGAACGCGGCCGTCTTCGCCGCGCGGCTGGCGGACGGGGACGAGCGGCGCTTCCTGCGCACCGGTGACCTCGGGGTGATCGGCGCGGACGGCGAGGTGTTCATCTGCGGCCGCCGCAAAGACCTGATCATCGTCGGCGGCCGCAACATCCACCCGCAGGACCTGGAGGCGGCGGTGGTGGCGGCCGATCCGATTCTGCGGCCGGGCAGCGCGGTCGCCTTCGGGGTGCGGGTCGGCGGCGTCGAGCGGGTGGTGGTGGCGGCCGAGGTGCGTAAGAAGGCCTTGGAAGGCGGGGAATCGCTGCCGCTCGGCCGGGCGGTGGCCGCGATCCGGGCCGCGGTGGCCGCGCACAGCGGCGTGCAGTGTCACGAGGTCGTGCTCACCCGGCCCGGCCGTCTGCCCAAGACGACGAGCGGCAAGCTGCGGCGCGGCGAGTGCCGGGAACTGTGGGTCAGTGGCTCGCTGCGCTCGGCCGCCCTGGCCGGACCGGACGGACCGAAGGCCGAGGACGTCACCCTGCTCCAGCTCCTCCAGGCCGAGGTCGCCGCCCTGTTGCAGCTGGCCGATCCCGGCGAGGTGCCGGTGGACCTGCCGCTGCGCGACGCCGGACTGGACTCGCTCGGCCTGATGGATCTGGCCAAACGCATCGAGGACCGGACCGGCACCCACCTGTCGCCGGCCACCGTCTCGGACGGCTCCACCCTGCGTGACCTGGCGAGCAGCCTCGAACCGGCGCCGGCCGGGCCGCGCGGGGAAGCGGTCACCGGCGACGTGCCGTTCAGCGCCGCTCAGGTGGACGCGCTGCGGCTGGGGCAGTGGGACTGGTGGAACCGCGCTGTCCTGCTCGACGTGCACCGGCCGCTCCCGGTGGAGCGGCTTCGCCGGGCCGTGTCCGCGCTGGTCAGCCAGCACGACGCGCTGCGGCTGCGGGTCCGCCGGGAGGACGGCCGGTTTGCCCAGTACTACGGGGACTTCGAGAGCAGCTTCGCCATCGAGACGGCCGCAACCGGTGAAGAGCTCCTGACCGACCAGCATCGCCGCCTCAGCCTGGAGCACGGCCCGGTGCTGCGGTTGCTGCAGATGGAGCAGCGGCTCTTCCTCACCGTCAACCACCTTGTCATGGACGGCGTCACGCTCGGCATCCTGGTCGACGACCTGGACCAGCTCTGCCGGCTCGACGAGCGCGGCGAGCCGCTGGTGCTGGCGCGCACCTCGGCCCGGTTCGACGAGTTCACCCGCTGGATGCACGACTTCGCGCGCGGGGACGCGGCCGCCGATCTCGGCTTCTGGCGGGCGCAGCTCGACGTTCCACCGCCGACCGGCTACGACTCCCGCGAGCATCCGGGCCTCAAAGAAAAAGACCTTCGCACCGTACGGCGACTGCTACGTCCCGACGAGACGCGCGAACTGCGTACCGTGCGCATGGACGGTCCGCCGGGGCGCCGGGCGCCGATCGCCACCACGTTGCTGACCGCCCTGGTCCGGACCGCCCAGCGGCAGTGGGACTGCGGACCGCTCGCGGTCCGGCTCTCCAGCTCAGGACGGCAGACCGCGGTGCACGGCCTCGACCTGTCCCGGACGGCCGGCAACATGCACTGCACGTTCCCGCTCGCCTTCGCGGACAGTTCCACCCAGAGCCCGGGCGAGACGCTGACCGCGGTGGCGGAACGGCTCACCTCCGTACCCTCGGCGGGGTTGTCCTTTGAGCCTTTGCTCTTTCTTGGCGATGAGCCGAGCGGCCTGGCGGACGCGCCGATGCCGACGGTGTGGTTCAACTTTCAGGGTGAGGCGCCGGCGCGGAGCCGGAGCGGCCTGTTCTCGCCGCGCGAGGGATCGCTCGGCGACATGTGGGATCCCGAGGCCGGCGAGAAGCAGCCGCCGCTCTACCTCGAATGCTCCATCGTGGATGGAGCCACGCGCCTCGACTGGTACTACTCGCCCGGCCATCTGGGCTGGTCGGGAACGGAGATCGACGAGTGGACGGCCCGGTTCTCCGGCGAGTTGCGCGGCCTGATGACCGACCGGTCGTGAAGGCGGCCATCGCCGCGGTGGGGCTGCCCGCGTTCATGGTTTCGCTGGACAACCTGGTGGTCACGACGGCGTTGCCGGCGATGCGGACCGCGTTCGACGCCTCCACCAGCGACCTGCAGTGGATCGTCGACGCGTACACCCTGCCGTACGCCGCCCTGCTGCTCACCGCGGCGGCCCTCGGCGACCGGTTCGGCCGGCGGCTGATCTTCATCGCCGCGATCGGTGTCTTCACGCTCGCCTCGGCCGGGTGTGCGCTGGCCGGCACGGTCGGTGAGCTGAAGGTGGCCCGGGCCGTGCAGGGCGCCTCGGGTGCGTTCGTCATGACGTTGTCGCTGGCCCTGCTGGCCGCCGCGGTGCCGGCCGGGCGGCGGCCCCTCGCCATCGCCCTCTGGAGCGGCTTCACCGGCCTGGGTGTCGCGATCGGGCCGGTGCTCGGCGGGGCCGTGGTGGAGGGCCTGCACTGGACCTGGATCTTCTGGCTCAACGTCCCGGTCGGCCTGGTCGCGATGGTCCTCGCGGGGCGGTTGCTGAGCGAGTCCCGGGGCGCCGCGCGGCGGATCGACCTGGCCGGGATCGCTCTGCTGACCGGGTCCATCTTCGTGCTGGTCTGGGGCGTGGTGGAGGCGCCGACCCACGGGTGGAGTTCGCCGCGGGTCCTGCTCACCCTGGCCGGCGGCGCGGCGATCTTCGCGCTGTTCCTCGGCTGGCAGGCGCGCGGCAAGGACCCGATGCTGCCGCTGCGCCTGTTCCGCTCGCGGGTGTTCAGCGTCATCAACACCCTGTCGTTCAGCCTCAACATCGGGGTGTACGGCAGCATCTTCCTGCTCGCCCAGTTCTTCCAGGTCGTACAGGGGGCCAGCCCGTTGCAGGCCGGTCTGCGTACGCTTCCCTGCTCGTTGGTTCCGCTGTTCGTCGGGCCGGCCACCGGCCTGCTGATGGCCCGGTGGGGTGCTGCCCGGCTGGTCCTGGCCGGGCAGGTGATGGTGGCGGTCTCGCTGGTCTGGATGGCCTCGGCCTTCTCCGCCGAGGTCGCCTTCGGCTGGCTGTTCGGGCCGTTCCTGCTGGCCGGCATCGGGCTGGGGCTGAGCTATCCGCCGATCAGCGCGATCGCCCTGGAGGCGGTCCCGGAGGGCGAACGGGCGGTCGCGGCGGGCGTCAACAACACCGCCCGCGAGCTGGGCGTGGCTGTCGGCGTGGCGATGCTTGTCTCGATCTTCGCCACCCAGGGCGGCTACACCCCGGCGACGTTCGTCGACGGGCTGAACCCGGCGCTGTTCACCGCGTCGGTCATCGTCGCGGCGGGAGCGGCGCTGACCGGGTTGCTTCCCGGTTTCCGCGCCCGTTCTCGGTAGCTGCCGTTCGTCGCAGGTAGAGCAGGCAGGCGGCGGCGAGCAGCAGGGGCCAGAGCAGGTAACGGCCGGTGGTGGTCAGCAGGGCCAGCGACGCGATCAGCGAGATGACCGCGGCCAGCCGGCCGGGCGAGCGCCGGGGCAGCAGCCGGACGGCGGCGGCCGAGCCGAGGACGTACACCGTGGTGAACGCGCCGGTGGTGAGCAGGACAAGCGGTTCCGGGTCGGCGTGGTGGAAGACGGCCACCGCCAGCAGGGCCAGGCCGGCCAGGGTGGCCAGGACGAGCACGCTGCGCACCGGGACGTCGCCCGGCGCGCTGCCGGGGGCGAGCCACCGAGGCAGGGCGGCGTCCCGGCCGAGGGCCGCGCCGAGCTTGGCCGCGCCGGCCTGGTAGGTGTTCATCACGCCCAGGGTGAGAAGCACGGCCAGGATCGCGCCGAGGGTGTTGCCGGCCCCGCCGATGCCCCGGGCCAGCAGGTCCGCCAGGGGAGCGGCGGACTCACCCGCGGCCGGGCCGAGGACCAGGATGCTCGCGGTCGCGACGGCCAGGTAGAGCGTGCCGACGATGACGACGGCCGCGCTCGTGGTGCGGGCGATGTCGCGCTCCGGCCGGCGGAAGTCGCCCGACAGGTGCGTCATCGCCTCCCAGCCGGAGAAGCTCCAGACCAGCAGGGCGGCGGCCGAACCGATGGCGGCCCAGCCGTGCGGCGCGAACGGGCGCAGGTTGTCGGCGTCGGCGTGCGGCAGCGCGGTCAGCGTCGCCGTGAGCAGCAGCAATGCCAGCACCACGGTGAGGCCGAGGGCGAGCCGGCCGGAGACGCGCAGGCCGAAGACGTTCGCGACGGTGACGGTCGCGATCAGGGCGGTGGCGGTGCCCAGGACGGTGCCGGTGCCGCCGCCCGCCGCGGCGGCCACATACGAGCCGGCGAAGATGGCCGCGGCGGCCATCGCGGGCGGGACCGTCAGGTAGAAGCACCACCCCACCAGACCGGCCCAGTTCGCCCCGAAGGCCCGCCGCACGTACGTCGACACGCCACCGGAGTCCGGGAAGCGGGAGCCGAGCGCGGCGAACGTGGCGGCCAGCGGGATCGACATGAGCACCAGCCCGAGCCAGGCCAGCAGCGAGGCCGGTCCGGCGGCCCGGGCGGCCAGGGCCGGCAGCGCGATCGCGCCGCTGCCCAGCACCGCGCCCACGTACAGGGCGGTGCCCTGGGGGAAGGTGAGTCCTCGTGCGGGTGGCGGCATGACCATCACCCTCGCGGGCCGGACCGATCGCCGACAGCCGCCGGGCGGCCAAAGGGCGCTAGGTTTTGGCCATGCCCGCGCACATCGTGGCGATCCCGGTGACCGATCAGATGCCCCTCTTCGAGCTCGCGGTGCCCTGCGAGGTCTTCGGCATCGATCGCTCCGACCTCGCCGACCCGTGGTACGAACTGCGCCTGTGCGCCGCTTCCCCGGGCCGGTTGCGCAGCGCGGCCGGGATGAGCATCGACGTTCCGTACGACCTGGACGCGCTCGAGACAGCGGACACGGTCATCGTCCCCGCCTGCGCCCGGCCGACCCAGCTGGACCCGCCCGGTCACCTGCTCGACGGGCTGCGCCGGGCGCACCGGCGCGGCGCCCGCCTGGTCTCGATCTGCACCGGCGCCTATCTGCTGGCCGCGGCTGGCCTGCTCGACGGCCGGCGGGCCACCACGCACTGGATGAACGTCGTCGACTTCGCGCACCGCTTCCCGCGGGTCCGGGTCGACGGCGGGGTGCTCTTCGTCGACGAGGGCGACGTGCTCACCTCGGCCGGCACCGGCGCCGCCGTGGACGCCTGCCTGCACCTTGTCGCGTCGGACCACGGCGCGACGGTGGCCGACGCGGTGGCCCGGCGGATGGTGGTGCCACCGCAGCGCGACGGCGCCCAGGCGCAGTACGTCGAGCCGCCGGCCGGCCTCGCCCGCCGGTCCGACCTGAGCCCGGTGCTGGACTGGGCCCGGCGCCACCTGGCCGAGCAACTCACCGTGTCCGACCTGGCGCGGCAGGCCGGCATGAGCCGGCGCACCTTCGCCCGCCGGTTCGCCGAGGCGACCGGGGTCAGCCCGCTGCGCTGGCTGCTCCAGCAGCGCATCCGCTGCGCCCAGGAACTGCTGGAGTCGACCGATGACACGATCGAATCCGTCGCGCAGCGGGCCGGATTCGGGTCGTCCGGGGCGCTGCGGATGCATTTTCAGCGGTCGGTGGCGCTCTCTCCGCAGACCTACCGGCACGTCTTCCGCACCAGCCGGGCGCGCTGAGCGTTCGCTACTCGTACCGGTACTTCAGCGCGTCCGCCTCGTTCTGCTCGATGTCGGCGATGGTCAGCCCCGGCATCCGCAACTGGGCCAGCGTCACCTCGGCCGAGGTCGGCTGGGCGTCGGCCGGCAACCACTGCTCCGGTTTCCATACCCCGCCGCGCAGCAGCGCCTTCGGGCAGTGCGGATAGGCCTCCTCGATCCCCACCACCAGCGCGCTGGCCGGCGGCTTGCCCACCGCGGTCAGCTGGGACAGCAGGTCGGGGCGGGTGGAGACGCAGGCCCGGCCGTTCACCCGGAGCGTCGTGGTGCGCCCCGGGATGATGAACAGCAGCCCCGCCCGCCCGGTGGCGAGGACGTTCTGCAGGGTGTCCAGGCGCTTGTTGCCGGTCGCGTCCGGGATCGCCAGCGTCCGGTCGTCCAGGACGGCGACGAACCCGGCCGGGCCGCCACGCGGGGAGACGTCACAGTTGCCCGCGGCGTCGACGCTGGCCACCAGGACCAGCGATGAGCAGGCGATCAGCTGCCGGGTCTGCGCGGTGAGCTCGATCATCTGCTTGCGCACGGCCGCGTCGCTGGGCAGGGCGTAGGCCTGGCGCAGCGCCTCCTGGTCGGTCACGGCGTCGAGGCGCAGCGAGTCGAAGGCGCTGGCGGTAACGGCTGGCGTCATGCCCTCGACCCTAACCGGAGAATCACGGCGTGCGGTCGGCCGGAAAGAAGGGTCGCCAGTCGTCGGGCTCGGGAAGGATCGCCGGGCTGTCGGGGTCGAGCCGGCGCAGGTCCTCGTTCAACCGCTCGATCGCGTCGACGACCGCGTCGTCGTGGACACCGTCGAAGTCGGCCACTCCGGCGCCGATCCGCAGCTCGGCGGTCACACCGGGTTTCAGCTCCAGCCGGCGGCCCGCCGACTGCCGGCGGATGGCCGCCACGGTCGCGCCGACATCGACACCGAGGCTGGCCGGCACCAGCAGGAACGGTGCCGGCCAGGTGAGGTAGGTGCGGGGCGCCTTGGCCGGGAAGAACCCGAAGACGAAGTCGCCGATGAACCGGTTGGCGTCGCGCAGGCCGAGCATGCCGGCCTTCCGCATGATCTCGGTGAAATCGGCCAAGGAGAAGCCGACGACCGTCCCGGGCTCCCGCGCCGCGGCCATGATGATGTGCAGAGGCACATATTCGCGGTCGGTGGGCCGGCGCCGGACAACGGACTCGAAGGAGAACGGATCCGGCTCGGAACGGACGTCGGTCATCTGGTCGGCCTCGTTAACAGGGTGCGGACGCGAGAGTGGTTTTGTTGGCGTAGAACGTGGTGATTGCCAGCGCGGCGGAGCTTCCACAGATGTGCTGGAGCTCCTTGCTGGTCATCTTGTACCCGAGGTTGGACGTTCCGGCCACGATGCCCTCGACGTCATCCATGCCCTGCATGTTGAAGCTCATCTTGCCGCCCTTGGACCGGACCACCGAATCGATCATCGGCTTGAGGTTCTCCGGGTCGACGCTGGCTCCGCCTTTCCAGAACTTGCTGAACGGCGACTGCTTCCAGGTCTTCCCGCCGACCTCCCGGGCGAAATCGTCGAGGTAGTCGTCGACTCCCAGAGCCAGGTGCGCGTTGCTCCCGACGTCGATCGCCTCGTCGCCTTCCTTGACGAGCGCCGCGAGCGCCGGATTCTTGATCCGCCCGGCGTAAGCGCCCAGCCCTCGGACGGCCGGCACCATGCCGAGCGTGTCGACTCCCATACCCAGGGCGAACCCGCCCCAGGCCGCGGCGCCGTCGTTGTATTTCTTGTTGTGGACGAAGTCGTAGGTGCGGTCGGCCATCGAGATGCCCGCCCCGACCGCGCCGGCGATCACGCAGCCCGCCCCGGCCGTGAAGACGCACACCCCGACGCCCGCCACGGCGACGGCACCCTGAACCCAGCCCTTGTTACCGCTCCACCACCAGCCGGGATGCTTCACGCCGCACTTGAAGTCCCAGAACCCGCAGCTCGGCGGCGGCGGGGGCGGGGGCGGCGGGGTGATGCAGCGGTCGAGCGGGATGACCGGTTTGGGCGCGGCGAGCGGCCCGTACGTCATCTTCACCGGGATCTTGACCCGGAACAGCAGGTAGAAGTCGACGAAGACGACCAGCCGGTCGCCGGAGTACAGGCAGGCGCCGTCCGAACGGCAGAGCGCGTAGTAGTCCTTCTCGTAGTAGTAGCGGTAGCCGCCGCTGGTGAAGCTTCCGAAGCTGCTGCCCAGATAGACGAAGAACGTGTCCATCAGACCGCTCGGGTCGGAGTTGGTCACCGGGTTGTTGTGCGAGTAGGCGTACCCGTTGAAGCTCTGCGGGTCACCCGAGTCGAACACCGGGTCGACCGAGACGAACCGGCCCAGCGACGTGTCATACGGCCGCGCCCCGAGCTGGGTGAGCCCGGTCGGATCGGTGTAGCCGCCGACGAAGCCCCGATCGGTGACCCAGCTGGTGGTGGCGTCCCGGGACGAGCCGAACGGCGTCGAGCGCCGCTGGGACTTCGCCAGCGTCGCCGCCTGGAACGTCAGATTGTTGGTGCCGTGGTGGTCCGAGGTCAGCCAGCACAGCCCGTCGGTCGAGGTGCGGACCGCCCCGGAGCCGTAGAACCGGGTGGCTGCCACCTGGTTGCCCAGTGACACGTGCAGCTGCTGACTGCCCAGGTAGAGCGTCGCCCCGGTGGAGTCGTGGGCGATCAGCCGGGAGCCGCCGGCGTCGTACACGTAGGAGGTGGTGCCGTTGGTGTCCTTGACCTTGGCCAGATGGCCCTCGGCATCCCAGGTCAGCGCCTGCGCCGGCGTCCCGGCGACGTTGCGGCCGACCAGATTGCCGGCCTCGTCGTAGGCGTAGGTGTTGGTCTTCGTCCCGCCGACGCCGGTGTAGTCGACCCGGGTCTGCGCGTGCGGCCTGTCCGCGGTCGCCGCCGGATAGGCCGACGTGGCGGTGGTGGTGCCGCCGCTCACGTGGTCGGTCTGCGAGAGGCGGTCGCCGTTCTCGTAGTACTTCCAGGTCTGCCAGTACGGGGCCGGGCCACCGAGGACCGGGTTGACCGGTTCGGCCGTGCCACAGTTGCCGTCGGCCGGAGTCCACGCCTGGGTGAGCCGACTGTAGTAGTCGTACTGGAAGCACTGGTTGTCGTCCGGGCCGGCGCCGTACTGCGCGGTCTTGTCCTTGATCGACAGCACGTTGCCGGCCGCGTCGTACTCCGGGTACTCGTCCTGGAAGACGGCCCCGGTCTTGTTGTTGAAGACGCCGTGCTCGGCCAGCCGGCCGGTGGCCGGGTCGTAGGCGTAGAGCTGGGCCAGTTCCTTGCCGCCGCCGTCGGAGTAGACGGTGGTGCTGAGCCGGCCGAAGCTGTCGTACGCAGTCCCGGTCACGTACGTGTTCAGGCCGGACAGCGTGGTCGGCAGGCCCAGGCTGTTGTAGCCGTACTGGATCGTCTCCTCGGGAAGCGCGGCGACCGCGTTGCCGCCGATCCGTGGCAGTGTCGCCGACTTCACCGAACCGTCCGCGTTGTACCGGGTCGTGGTGGTGTACGTGCCGGCCAGTAGTCCCTCGGTGGCCGGGATGGTGACCGACGCGCTGGTCACCTGGCCGGCGGCGTCGTACCCGCCGATCGAGGACGTGTACTGCGAGCCGTCGTCGGCGTACCTCGTGCTGGCGGTCTGCAGTCCTTTGCGCAGCGTGTCGAAGGTGGTCCGGGACAGCAGTGTTCCGGTGCCCGCCGGGCCCTGCCAGCGGTCGGCCACCCGGCCCAGCTCGTCGTAGACGTTCGTGCGGGTGATGTGCCGCGCATCGGTCACGGTGAGCTGCTGGTCGGCGTCGTCGTAGGTGTACGTGGTGGCGCCACGGTCCGGGTCGTCGGTCGCGGTCAACCGGCCGCGCTGGTCGTACTCGAAGGTCCAGACGCTCCCCATCGGGTCGGTGATCTTCGAGCTGTTCCCGCGCTTGTCGAACTCGTACCGGGTGACGGCCTGGTCCCCGGCCGGCACGTTCGAGTGGTACTGGACGTGCTTGGTGACCTGCCCGATCGCGTTCATCCAGGTGGTCGTAGCGGTGCCGCCCGGTGGGGCCGAGGCGTCGGTGTGGTCACCGCCGAACCTCGTGGTGGTTCGATACTTCTCCACGCCGTTGGCCTGGAAGACCACGTCGGTGGCACGGCCCGCGTTGTCGTACCCGGTGATCGTCCGTCCTGGCGTCGGTGAGCTGGGGACGAACAGCTGCCCCCAGGAGATCCCGGCCTGGAAGTAGGCCGCGTTCGCCTGCACCGCGAGTCCGCGCGAGTCGTACAGGGTGTCGGTCAGGATCACGCCACCGCCGGGCGCTGGCGTCTGCGTCTGGCGCGGCCGCAGCTGCCCGTCGTACACCTGGTAGGTGGTGTTGTAGCCGGTGCCGTCGGTGTTCAGCGTCGCGGTGGCGACCGAGGAGGCGGAGGTGGTGCCGCCCAGCACGTACGCGTACTGCGCGCTCGGGCTCTGCGTCGCCCGGTCCCGCCCGGGCTCCCACACCCGGACGAGCCGGCCGAGCGCGTCGTACTCGAGATCGGTCCGGGCCCCGTTCGGGTCGAGCTTGGAGACCGGGTTTCCGTATGCGGGATCGAGCGTGGTCGAACTGACCCAGCCCTTCGCGTTGGTGGTGAGCACGCCGGTGGGCAGCGAACCGGCCTTGGGCGTGTACTCGGTGGTGGTCTGGTAGCCGAGGGTGTCCTTCGAGGTGAGCACCCGGCCGTACTTGTCGTAGGTGGCCTTGTTCTTGGCCAGGTAGCGCGGCGTGCCGCCAGTGACGTCGGCCAACTGTTCACTCTGGGCGACTTCGCCGAGGGTGACCTTCTGGTCGAAGGTGGTGGCTTGGTCGTAAATGGTGCGGGTGTCCGAGACAACGTCGGTGGCCAGGTTCGGGGTGGTGGAGCAGTTCACCGCGACCTTGCGTTGCTCGGCCACGGCGTTCCGGATCCGCCCGGCCGGGTCGGTGGCGTACGTCGTCGTGGTGCACCGGTCGTCGTCGGCGGTCGAGACGTCGTTGAGGTCCTCGGTCCGGACGATCCGGCCGATCGGATCGGCCGTACCGGCGTCGAAGTCGAACGTGTTGCTGGTCGAGCTGGTGAGCCAGCCGCGGGCCGCGTCGAGCGCCATCTTGGTGGTGGACGACTTGGTGTTCACCACGTACGCGCTGGTGGTGATGCCGTTGCGGGTGCGGGTCGCGGTGGGCCCGTGCGCCCACGGCGTGGTCAGCGTCTTGGACAGGACCGGGGCGGTGTCCCCGACGCCGTTGTAGACGATGGTCTCCCGGCTCTGGCCGTAGAGCCAGTTCTCGTCGTTGACCGCATCGCCGCCGAAGTCCGGGTCGGCCGGGATGGTGACCGTCCGGGTGCCGGAGCTGGTCTTGTCGCCGTGCATGCCGCGGAAGTAGATGGTGTCGGCCTGTTGCCGGTTGCTGTCGGCGGCGCCGGTCACCGTCCGCACCCGGGAGTAACCGCGCCACTGTCCCCACGAGCGGTGGTTGGCCGGCACCAGCTCGCTGTCGTCGGCGTGCCAGGCCGGACTGTCGTAGCTGTAGGTGGTGACCTGGGTCGCGTTGTGCCCGGTCGGGTCGGCCACGGTCACGCCGGTCACCACGTACTTGTGGAACCAGTCGAACGTGGCGGCCGTGCCGCCGTACGGCGTCCACCAGACCGGATAGCAGCGTTTGGTGTTGGTGTCGGCGGCGGCCGGCATGTTCGAGCCGAGCACGCACTCCGGCTGCGAGTAGGTCACCGCCACCACGCCGCCGGCCTCGTTGACCACCGAGGAGATCCGGAACCGGATGATCGGGTCCTTGGTCGCGGCCTTGTCGACCCGGTTGCCGAGCTGCACGCCGGTGAAGGTCACCCCCGGGGTGCTGACCGGCGTTCCGTTCAGGCCGGTGACGCCGACGCCGTTGAGCCAGAGGGTCTTGGCCCGCCCGTCACCGGGGTCCTTGAAGACGTGGTCGAGCGTCCAGCGCTGCACGTCCCGGTAGTCGGTGCCGGTGCCGCTCCAGACCTGGGTGGTCACCGTGGCCAGCATCTTCTGGGTGAAGAAGCCCGGCGCGAACACGGTCGAGCAGGACGTGGCCGACGTGCACTGCATGTCCCACGGCACGTCCGGCCAGTTCGACGGGGTCGACGAGGTGCAGGTCGAACCCTGGGTCACACATCGGTCCTGCACGCCGAACAGCACCCGGGCCGGAGCGGCGCCGACCGAGTAGGTGCTGTCCACCCCACCCTCGCGCCGGGTGCCGTACTCGATGCGGTCCAGGTGGCCGCCCCGGGTGTACGTCGACACCGAGGAAGCGGTGACGTTGCGGGCGTAATTGTTGGTCTCGGGGGCGTACCAGAAGCTCTCGCTGTTGTTGTGCGGATCAACGACATAGTCCAAATTCCAGCTGTACGCCTGGGTGCACCAGGCGCTGGCGAAGGTGGCGTTATAGCACGGCTCGCCCGCGTTGTTGCCGAACACCGGCACGGTGTAGACGGACTGGGTGGTGGCCTTGCCGGTGCTCCAGCCGGGGAGCTGGTTGAGACCGAACCAGTACTCCCAGCCGTCGGTGGTGGAGACCTTCCAGTGCTCGCCGTTGCGGGCGCCGTTGCTCGCCCCGGTCAGGCGCTCGACCCGGGTCCCGTCGTCGTTCTTCAGCTTCCACACGTCCGGGCTGGTGGAGACCTGGATCAGCTCGCCGGAGTGTCCCGGCAACGAGATGGCCGCGTTGTCGGTGCCCCAGCAGAGGTCGCCGATCCCGGTCTTGCCGTCGTCGGCGCAGGCCGGATAGGTGCGGCTGATCGCCCCGGAGGAGTAGTCGAAGCCGTCCCCGATCCAGGACGGCTGGCTGTTGGACGCCGCGGTCTTTCCGTCCAGCGATTGCGCGGAATAGGACAGTCCGACCGAGGGCGAGGGGCCGCCGAACGCGTTCGGTGTGGCCATCGGGTAGGACCAGCTGAAGTCGCCCGACTGCCCGCCCGCGCTCCAGGTGCTGGTCGGCGAGAGCGCGGTGGCCGAGTAGTCGCCACCACCGCCGGTCGACTGCGGCCCGGACGCCAGGGCCACCATCGAGCCGGCCGCGAGCGGGACGGTCGCGCTCAGCGCCGCGCCGCTCGCGTCCCGGGTGGTGGCCAGGTCGGTCTGCGCGCACCCGGCCGCGTCCGGGGTGGTCAGCGCGCACTCGGGCAGGCTGACCAGCCGCAGCCGGCCGGCCCAGTCGCCGCCGTAGGCGTCCCGGAAGCCGGACGTGTCGATGGTGACCCGGGCCGAGCCGCCGGCGGCCGCCTTGGCGCTGTCCGTGCGGGACAGCTTGACGACCAGTGGCCGTCCGGCGGTCTTCGACCGGTCGACGACCTCCGTCCGCACGTCCGCCGACGAAACCTTGATGGACGCGGCGGCCTTGCTCACGGTCGACGGCCAGGTGACCGCGGGCGCCGCGCGCATGTTCCGGTCGGCGGTCGGGTCGGTGACCGCGGCGCCGGGCTTCACGTACTTTCCCGGCGCCGACGGCACCGCCTTGGGTTTGGCGATGGTCTTGGGCACGGCGGCGTAGGCCGGTGCCGAGAGGGCGTTCGCCGTGATGGCCAGGGCCACCACGAGTGCGATCTTCTTCATCGGACCTCTCCTGTCAGGCGACCGGGTGGAGGGTGAAGAGCTGCTGGTTGACGCCGGTGCAGGCCCACTGCTGGACGAACACCCCGTCGGCGGTGCCGGCCCCGATCACGTCGAAGCAGGAGCCGCTGTACATCGGGCGGATGCTGACCACCGCGTCGACGCCCGGCTGCCCGCCGGACTGGTACCAGAGCTGCAGGTTCTGCCACTGCGGGCCGCACGAGTTGGAGTCGACCTGGGCGCCGTTGGTGAGCGGGCCGCCGGGCACGCCGAGGCACTTGCCGGTGGTGTGCGCCGGCTCGATCCAGGCCTGGCCGCCGCCGTTGACGTGCAGGGTGAACCGCTGCTGGGCCACGCCCGAGCAACCCCACTGCTGGACCCGTACGTTCTCGCCGGTGCCGGCGCTGAACACGTCCAGGCACCGGCCCGAGTGCAGCGCCCTGATCTCGTACTTCTGATCGGGGTTGTCGGGTGGCAGGGAACCGGCGCCGACCGGTCCGGTGGCGCCGGACCAGTGGGTGACCGCGGCGCCGAACGCGGCGCCGGTCGAGGAAACCGTCCAGGCCCGGGTCTGGTACGCGCCGCAGCAGTGATAGACCAGCCCGACGTCGGCCCGGCCGTCACCGTTGTAGTCACCGGCCGCCGGCTCGGTCGCCGGCCAGTTCCACGACCAGGCGCCGCCGCCGTTCCACCAGGACGACCAGCCGTTCATCGTGCCGTCGGCCTTGGCGGTGAACACCAGCAGGCTGACGTTGGAGCTGTTGTAGTCGTAGAACGCGGCCACGTCGCTCTTGCCGTCACCGGTGAAGTCGCCGGCCACGAACTTGGCGTGGCTCCAGGCGAACCCGCCCGCGGTGGAGTCCCACTGCATCGCCCCGGTGGTCAGGATGAAACCGGTCGAGTAGTGCATCCAGAGCTTGGTCTGCTCGCTGCCGTAGTCGTAGAACTCGGCCACGTCGGCCAGCCGGTCGCCGTTCATGTCCCCGGCGACGATCTTGATGCGGTTCCAGTCGGACTGCCCGGGCGCCGCCGCGTGCCACACCGACGGCTCCCCGAAGGCGAGCCCGGCCGAGGCGGACAGCATCACCCGGTACTCCCAGGCGGCGTTGCCGAGGTTGTAGAGGGCGGCGACGTCGGCCCGGCCGTTGCCGTCGAAGTCCCCGGCGACCATCTTGATGTTCGCCAGCGACCAGCCCGGCAGCGTCCGCAGCACGACCGAGCTCAGCAGCGCGTTGCCGTCCGACCGCTGGACGCCGAGCAGCACGTTCGAGCCGGACTGGGTGAGGGTCGCGACGTCGGACAGGCCGTCGCCGTCGAAGTCCCCGTGGGCGGTCTGGAAGCTGCCGTTGGCGAAGGCGCCGTCGTTGAGCTGCGGGGCGATCGCTCCGGCCAGCGCACCGGACGGGGTGGAGTCCCACCGCCAGAACGCGCTGCGGCCACCGCCCACATCGGAGGCGACGGTCAGGTCGGCCCGGCCGTCCCCGGTCGCGTCCCCGGTGACCTTCGGCGGCGCCGTGCCGGCGTTCGCCAGGAACCGGGCGGCGGTGGTGGCGCCGGCCGTGCCGTCGGCCTTCACGGCCTGGGCCACGATGCCGTCGTAGGAGATCGACCCGGCCGGCGGGACGATCGCGGCGGTGGCCGTGCCGTCCGGTCCGGCCGCCACCCAGCTGGTCGGCTGGGCGTCGGCGTCGGGAGTGACGCCGTACCGGTACCCGACCACCCGGCCGGCGTCGGCCGGATCGGGCGTGAGGGTCACCCGGGCGGTCTGCCCGGCGATCGCGGTGGCGGCGGGTGGCGGCGGGATGCCCGGCCCGATCCGCAGCGCCAGGTCGGTGCTGGTGAGGCCGGGTGGCAGCGGGGCGGTGTTGTCGACCAGCAGGTAGCAGGCCGGGCTCAAGCCGCCGGCCATGTTGCTGTCGTTGTCGACGCCCCGGACCTGCCAGGACACCGCGGCGCCGTCGGCGAAGGCGACGGCCGGAATGGTGGTCTGGTGCACCGATCCGGAGGTCATCCCCGCGGTCTCCGGGGCGGGGGCGTACCCGGCCGGGATACCGGTCACCGACCACTCCGCTTTGACCAGGTCACCGGCGCCCGCGTCGGCGTCGGTGAGCACCGCGCTGAGTTTGAGGCCGTTGGCGGTGCTGACCCGGGTCGGGCTCGCCGCCGAGAGGCCGCAGCTGGTCTGGGCGGCCGGACCGACCTTGAGGTCGGCCAGCGCGGGAGTGTCCGGCGCGTGGTCGTAGCGGATGTGCAGCACCGCGGTGGCCGAGTCGAACCGCTTCCACTGCTGGTTGGTGCCCTCGTTGACGGCCTGCAGGCCGAGCGTCAGGTCACCCCAGCCCTGGCTGTACGCGTACTGCACCATTCCGGTCGTGTCGAAGCTGACCGTGCCCGGTCCGGCGCAGCCGTTGGCGTTGCCGACGGCGTGGTTGCCGGCCGCCTGCGCGGTGTGCCCGCCGTCCCAGGCCGGCTGGTTGTTCCAGGTGGTGCCGGACGAGATGGCGCCGGCGATGACCCAGAGTTTCGCGTTGGAGGCGGTGTTGCAGGTCCACGACCACTTCTGGGTGATCTCGAAGTTCGAGCTGAGAACGGTCGCCCCGGCCGCGCCGTAGGTCTCCATCCGGAACATCGAACGGACCTTGTAGAGCGCGCTGGTGCAGGTGTTCCCGCTGTAGCTGTCGCAGGTCGCGCCGGCCCCGGCGTCACCGTAGGTGGCCGAGTTGTTCATGAACGTCCGCTGCCAGAACGCCGAGCCGGCCAGGTCGGAGCGGCTGGCCACGACCGACCAGGCGTTGCCCGACTTGCCGCCGGTGAAGGTCGGGTCGAGGTAGACCGGGTACTTGGTCGCCGGGTCGGTCAGGAAGTTCCGGTCCGGCGCGACGTGCAGCTTCCGGCCGGCGATCCGCTCGCCCATCTTCCGCACCCGCGGGGTCCGCTGCGCCGAGTCCCACATCAGCGCCCGGGGGGAGGTGAAGACCTCGTTTCCCGAGCTGTCGGTGGCGGTCACGCCGCCGTCCGCGGCGCTCTTGAGCTGTACGCCGGTGGTCGTCATGCCGAAGCCCAGCTCGGTCAGCGCCGGGTTGGCCGCGGCCTGTGCGTTCTTGACCACCAGCACCTCGGAGAAGCCGTCGGCGAGCGCGGTCACCTGGAGGTCGACGTCCGGCAGCACCTCCGGATAGGTCGCGGTGGCGCCGGCGAGCACCGGCTCGGGCAGCGCGGCGGGCCAGGACAACGCCACGCTCCGGTCCCCGTCGGCCAGCGTGGCCAGCGGCTCCGTGCTCCCGCCGGCGGAGAAGGCGACCGGAAGCAGCGTCGCGCCGGGCACCACGGTGTCGCCGGCGAAGTGCAGGCCGGTGTCCAGATCGGTCCACGACCCGTCGGCCCGTTGCACCCAGCGCGGCGCCGCGAACTGCTCGACGGTGGCCGAACCGTCGGCCGCGATCACCGTGCGGGACGAGTTGGTGCGCCGGTCGAGCGCCTCCACCGGGCCACCGCAGGTGCGGGCGGCGGCGACCGCGCCGGCGGTGATCGCCCGCGACGCGGGACAGGCCGCCGGCGCCGCGGCCGCACCGGCGAACGGGGCCGCGGCGGCGGCCAGAGAGAGAGTGAGCAGTGCGCGCAGCACCGTGCGCGCACGACTTTTCGTCGTGTCAGCCATATTTGGTTCCCCCGTGAAACGCCGCGGTCCCCAGTCGCCGCGAGCAATATCAAGTTGGCAGCCGAGCACGGACGGCCGCGAAATCCCGACCGAATCCGAACGGTCAGAAATCGACGACGTTCAGTCCGGCGGCGGCCAGCCGGGCCAGCGCCGCCTCCCGCTCGGGCCGGCGGTCCTCGTCGAGAGCGCGGTTGAGCGCGTACGTGCGAACCAGACCGTGCAACGACCAGCGTCCCGGCGAACCGGCCTGCAGCAGGTGGTCGCCGGCCAGCTCGCGCAGGTGCGCCTCGGCGGCGGCGAGGCCGAGCCCGGTCAGCGCGGCCGCCGCCGGGACGTCCAGGCCGGGCCCGGCATGCAGGGCCAGCAGCCGCAGCACCCGCCGCCGGACCGTGGTCAGGTGCTGATAGGACAGGTCGATCGCAAGCTCGATGCCGGTCTCCAGCCGGCCGCCCGCGTGCCGCTCGTCCAGCCAGTCGGCGTGGTCGGTCAGCGTCCAGCCGGGCTTGGCCCGCAGGTGGCCGGCGACCAGGCCGAGTGCCAGCGGGAGGTGGCCGCAGCGGTCGGCTATCCGGGTGCCGGCCGCCGGGTCGGCACCGGTCTCGACCTCCGGCGCGGCCCGGGTGAGGAACCGCCGGGCCTCGGCCGGGGTGAACACGCCGAGCGGGAGGTGGGCCGCCGGCGGGGGCCCGGTCAGCGTCCGGCGGCTGGTGATCAGCGCGGCACAACCGGCGGTGCGCGGCAGCAGCAACCGGACCTGGGCGTCATCGGCGGCGTTGTCGAGCACGACAAGCGTCCGGGTGCCGGTCAGCAACGAGCGGTAGTCGCGGGCGCGGCCGGCCACGTCGTACGGCAGCTTCCGGCCCGGCGTGCCGAGCACCCGGAGGAACCCGTCGAGGACGGCGGCCGGGTCGGCCGGCGGCTGGGCCGGGTCGGGGTGGAAGCCGCGCAGGTCGACGGTGAGGACGCGGTCGAACACCCGGTCGCGATGCAGGGCGTACCCGGCCTGCCGGGCCAGCTGGGTCTTGCCGACCCCGGCCATGCCCTCGACCGCGGCCAGCCCGCCCGTACCGGTCAGCAGCCCGCGCAGGCGGTCGAGCTCGGCCGCCCGGCCGGTGAACCCGGCCGCCCCCGATGGTGCGCAGTCCTGCACCCGGACCTGGGCCGCGGCACTGCGCTCGCCGCCCACGACCTGCAGCGCCTGGCGCCATTGCGCCACATAGCCCGGATCGGTGTGCAGCGCCTCCACCAGCGCCAGCACGAGATCGGTGTTGACCCGCCGCCGGCCGGGCCGGAAGCAGTCCACCACCGTGGTCTTGGCCGCCATCTCGCGCTCCGGGCGCCCGGCGGCGGCCCAGCGGGCGTTGACCCGCTCCTTGATGGTCTCGAACGACGGATCGCCGGCCCAGACCTTCAGGGCCCGCAGCCTCTGCACCAGATCGTCGAGGGTGGTGGCCCGCCCCGGATCGGGCAGGCTCAGGTGCCGGCGCGCCGACCGCGCCATCTCGTCCGCCACCAGTGTCATCGTCCACCGGCCTTCCCCTGCTGACCGTCCACAATAGTCTCGTCGCCGATCCCGAGTCGGCCCTCTGACCAGGCAATTGAGGTTCTGTTGACAGTGCCGTGAGGGGTGCGGCCGATGCTGTGCCGGTGCTGACTCAGACGTTTCGATCAGGACGTGCGCTCGTTCTCGCCGTGACGCTCGCGGCCCTCACCCTGCCGTTCGTCCCGGCCCGGCCGGCGCACGCGGCGCCCTCCTCCTGTCCCGACGCGGCGGCCGACGCGGGGGCGGCCGCGGCGGTGGCCAAGTCGTGCGGCGGGGGCGTCGAGGCGCTCGACCGGCGTACCGAGGCGTCCCGGACGGTGATCGAGCGGGACGGGACCGCGACGACCGAGAACTACGTCACGCCGCGCTGGGTGCGCCGGGCCGACGGGTCGTGGACCGGGCTCGACACGACCCTGCGGCGCACCGGCGACACCCTGACCCCGGTGGCCACGCTGCTGCCGGTGACGTTCTCGGCCGGCGGTTCGGGGCCGTTCGCCACCATCGCGTCCGGCACCCGCAGCGTGGCGCTGACCTGGCCCGCCCCACTCCCGGAACCGGTCGTCGCCGGACCGTCGGCGACCTACCCCGAGGTGCTGCCCGGGGTCGACCTGAAGGTCACCGCGCTGGCCCAGGGGTTCTCCGAGGTGCTGGTGGTGAAATCGGCGGCCGCGGCGGCCAACCCGAAGCTGTCGACGGTGACATTCGGGACCTCGGCGAACGGGGTGAAGCTGTCCGCGGCGGCCGACGGGGGCGTGCGGGCGGTCGACGGGTCCGGTGCGGAAGTGTTCACCTCGCCTCGGGCGATGATGTGGGACGCGAGCGGTAACGCGCTCACCGGCGCGCCGCCGAGGATGCGCGCGATGGGGGAGCGTCTCGACGGCGCGAACCTGCACGTCGTACCGGACAAGGGTTTTCTGGCCGACCCGGCGACGCGCTATCCGGTGTCGATCGACCCGATCTTCACCGGCGGTAAGTCGGGCAACGCCTGGTCGGTCGTGGCCAGCCGCTCCGACCTGGCCGGCTCGGCGTTCTGGCAGCGGACGTTCATGAGCAACGCCGCGACCTACGGCGACGCGGGCGCCGGCCTGACCTGCGACAGCTACACCGGCAACACCTGCAACAGCACGCCGTACGTGGTCCGCTCGCTGTTCCGGATGGAGACCTACGGCGCGGCCGGGGCGACCGTTCTCAGCTCGAACTTCGAGATCACCCAGAAGTGGTCGTGGACCTGCAACACCGCCTCCAACGCGAAGCTGTGGATCACCGGCGGCATCTCGTCCACGACCACCTGGAACTCCCAGCCCTTCTGGGACGGCCATACCGCGGAGGCGGCCGGCAATCACGCCGTCGGCAACGCCAACGGCTGCGCCGGACCGGGCACGGTGAGCTTCGATGCGACCGGCCTGGTGCAGTACGGCTTCAGTCAGGGCTGGTCCGACCTGACTCTCGGCCTGCGCGCGGTCAACGAGGGCACCAACCTGCAGTGGAAGCGGTTCGACTCCGGGACGGCGGTCCTGCGCATCCGCTACGACCACGCACCGGCCCAGCCGTCGCTCGGCGACCTGCGGGTCGGGCCGTCGGCCGAGACGGTCTGCGGCGCGTCGGCCGCGAGCGCCACCCACGTCAACACCACAAACGGCCTCAAGCTGTCGGCCGTGCTGACCGACGCCGATGCCGGCCTCGGTGACCTGGTGCGAGCCCGCTGGTCGGTGACCGGCGTCGCGCCGCAGTACGCCCCGCTGGACGAGGCGGCCGGCCTGACCTCGGGTTCGGCGCACGCCACCACGATCCCGGCGGCGGCGTTCGCCGACGGCGCCGCGGTCTCCTGGCAGGTGCAGGGCCTGGACACCGACAGCGGGATGGCCGGCGCGCCCAGCCCGAGCTGCTATCTGGTGGTGGACAACGTGGCCCCGCAGCCACCCGCGCTCAGCAGCACCGATCTGATCCTGCGGATCGGCCTCGGCATCCCGCCCCCGGTCGGCCCACACTCGATCGCCGGGCAGAGCGCCGCGGTGACGTTCGCCCCGGCCGGTGCCGACGCGGGCCGGATCGTCGGCTACCGGTACGGCGTCGCCGCCGACGCCGACGCGGCCCTCGGCCAGTGGGTGCCGGCCGGGCTCGGCGGCACCGCGACGGCGACCGTGGTGCCGCCTCCGGCGCTGGCCTACGCGAGCCTGTCGGTCGCCTCGGTCAAGGCCGACGGCACGATCGGCACCGCCACCACCGCCCGCTTCCGGGCCGACCCGGCGACCGGCACGCCGCACGTGCCGGGCGACGCCACCGGTGACGGCCGGGCCGACCTCACCGTGGCCGGGGACGTGGGCGGCGGTCGCAGCACGCTGTGGCGGTGGGGTTCGACCGCGGCCCCCGCCGTCTTCGGCCCGGCCCAGGCGCCGCAGGGCAATGCCGGCATCTACGTCAACGGCCAGTTCGCGGCCACCCCGGGCGACTTCGACGGCGACGGCCGGTCCGACGTGGCGACCTTCACCCAGTCCGGCTCGGACGCCCTGCTGTCGGTGCAACGATCGGACGGCAACCAGTTGCTCAGCAGCCCGGAACTGCGGCGGATGGCGGGCTGGCAGGCCGGGAAGATCAAGGCGGCGGCCGGCGACTTCAACGCCGACGGCAAGGACGACGTGCTCGCCGCGTACGACAACGGCAACGGCTGGCTCGGCTACCTGTTCGTGGCCACGGGCGGGCCGGAGGCACCGGCGTTCGCCGCCCCGCTGAGCTTCACCGGCGGCGCCTTCGGCTGGTCGACGATCGCGGTGGCGGTGGGCGACTTCGACGGCGACCAGCGTGCCGACGTCTACGAGATCTCCGACGCCGGGAGTTGCGGCACCGAGATGCGGTTCCACCAGACGTCGGCCACCCTCACCTCGGGCTGGGGCCAGCTGCGCTACAGCTCGGGCGCGAACACGCTGTGCTGGGGTCCGGCCAAGTTCGTCGCCGGCGACTTCAACCACGACGGCCGGGCCGACCTGGCCGCGACCGTGGACCGCACCGTCTGCCAGACGCAGCTGTGGCGGTGGACGACGGCCGACGCGTCGACGCTCGGTGCGCCGGTCACCGCCTGGGACTCGGGACCGAACGCCTGGTGCACCGCGGCGGTGACGCCGCAGCCGGGTGACTTCAACGGGGACGGCAACGTCGACATCGGACTCGTGTACCGCTGCTGCGGCCCCTATCAGGCGCAGGCCTGGACGGCCCTGTCCACCGGCCCCGGGTTCGCCGCCCCGGTCGAGGTCGCCGCCGGTGGGCTGGGCCCGGTCGGGGCGGCGTCGGTCGACCTCGACACCCGGCTCGGTACCGGGCAGACGACCTACCAGGTCGTCAACGCGAGCGCCGGGACCTGCGCCGACGATACGACCGGTCTCCTGGTCGGGCAGCCGTGCGCGCCGACCACGCACCAACTGGTGACGGTCGAGCGGCGCGGCGCGCAGTACGTGTCGATCCATCCGAAGGACAACCCGGCGGCCTGCTACGACATCAATTACGCCAACAGTGCCGACCAGACCCCGATCGGCCCGATCACCTGCCACGGTGTCGCGACCCAGCTGTACATGCTCGCGCAGTACTGGACGGTCGAGTACCTCTCCGGGCCGCCGTCGGCGCCGGCGGTGCGGTTGACCACCCCGCTGTCCGGCAAGTGCTTCGACCTCGACAACGCCCGGGCGACGCCGGGCACGACCATCTGGGAGTACGGCTGCAACGGCGGAATTGCCCAGTCCTGGTTCCTGCGGCCGGTCGCCGCCGGATAACGCCGCGTTATCGAAAACCCGACGCTGCGTAGCTTGTACACACCCGGCCGAATAGCATCATCCGCGCGGTTGGCCCACCGGCGCGGGGGATGGTGGCATGGAGGTTCGAGTCCTCGGACCGATCGAGGTGTGCGTGGCGGGCTCCCCGGTCGACGCCGGAGCGTCCCGGCAACGCGCGGTGCTGGCCGTGCTCGCGATCGAGGCCGGGCGGCCGGTCTCGCCGGGCGTGCTGCTCGAACGGGTCTGGGGCGCCGACCCGCCCCAGCGGGTGCGGCACAGCCTGCACGTCTACATCTCGCGCATCCGGCAGCTCTGCGCGGCCGCCGGAGCGCCCGCCGCGGTGGTCCGGCGCTCGGGCGGTTACGTGCTGGACCTGCCGCCCGGGGCGACCGACACCGGCCGCTTCCGCGATCTGGTGGCCCGGGCCGGCGTTGCTCCGGCCGACCGGGTGCGACTGCTCGGCGAGGCGATCGCGCTGTGGCGGGGCGAACCGCTGAGTGGCCTGGCGGGCGAGTGGGCCGAGCGGGAACGGGAGGCGTGGCAGCGGCGCTACGTCGAGGCGATCCTGTCGTGGGCCGCCGCGAAACGGCAGGGCGGCGACCTGGACGGCGCGGTCGAGGCACTGCTGCGGCTGTCCGCCGACCATCCGTACGACGAGGCGGTCGCGGCCGAGCTGATGCACACCCTCGCCGCCGGCGGGCAGCGGGCCCGGGCACTGGAGCATTACCGGACGGTGCGCGCCCGGTTCGTCGACGACCTCGGCACCGAGCCGGGTGCCGCGCTCCGGCAGGTCCACCGGGAACTGCTGAGTGAGGAGCCGCTGCCGGTTCCGGCCGCCCGCCGCGGACCGGCCCTGCTGCCGTCCGACGCGTGGGGGTTCACCGGCCGGGAACCGCAGCTGGCCCGGCTGGACGAGGTCCTCGCCGGCAGCGCCGAGCAGCCCACCGCCGTACCGATCGGCCTGATCACCGGGCCGCCCGGGGTCGGCAAGACCACGCTGGCCGTCCACTGGGCGCACCGGGTGGCGGCCCGTTTCCCGGACGGGCAGCTCTACGTCAATCTGCGCGGGTTCGACCCGGGCGGCCGCACCACGGAGCCGGTCGACGCGGTCCGCCGGTTCCTCGACGCGCTGGGCGTGCCGGCCGCCGGCGTGCCCCAGGGCCTGGAAGCGCAGGCGGCCCGGTACCGGAGCCTGATCAGCGGCCGCCGGATGCTGGTCGTGCTCGACAACGCGCGCGACGCCGACCAGGTCCGGCCGCTGCTGCCCGGCACCTCGTCCGTCGTCGTCCTGGTGACCAGCCGCAACCGGCTGACCGGGCTGGTCGCCGTGGACGGCGCGCGGCCCCTAGCCCTCGACGTGCTGTCCCCGGCCGAGTCGCGCGAGCTGCTGCAGCGGCGCCTCGGGGCCGAGCGGGTCCCCGACCGGGTCGTCACCCTGTGCGCCGGACTGCCGCTCGCCCTGGCGATCGTCGCCGCTCGCGCCCAGGAGTCGAGCTTCGCGGCGCTCGCCGACGAGCTGGTCCGGGGCGGACGGCAACTGGACTCGCTCGACGCCGGCGACTCGCGGACCGAGGTGCGGGCCGTGTTCTCCTGGTCCTATCAGGCCCTCACCGCAGCCGGCGCTCACCTGTTCCGCCTTCTCGGCCTGCACCCCGGACCCGACTTCGGCCGACGTGCGGCCGAGAGCCTGGCCGGCACCGACGTCCGGGCCGGCCTGGCCGAACTGACCCGGGCGTCCCTGCTGGTCGAGTACCGCCCCGGCCGGTACGCCCTGCACGACCTGCTCCGGGCGTACGCGATGGAGCTGATGACTTCGGCCGACCGGCCGGAGGAGGCGTTCGCCCGGCTCGCCGACCACTACCTGCACTCCGCAGCCGCCGCCGACCGGCTGCTGAACCCGCTGCGCCGGGCCAGCGTCCTCCCGATCACCGCGCCGGCCCACGGCACGAGCACGGACGATCCGGCCGACCCGGCCGCCTGGTTCGCCGTCGAACGAGCCAACCTGCTCGCCGTCCTGGGCCGGGCCGCCGAGACCGGCCAGGGCCGGGCGGCGTGGCAGCTGGCCTGGGCCGCCGACACCGCTCTGGAACGGCTCGGCCACTGGCACGACCTGGTCAGCTCGTGGGAACGGGCGCTACGCGTCGCCCCGGACACCGCCGCGCGGGCGTACGCCCACCGCCGGCTCGCCCACGGCTTCACCCTGCTGGGCCGGGACGCCGAGGCCGAGGCCCAGTTGCAGGAGGTGCTGCGACTGTACGAGCAGGCGGGCGACCTGACCGGCCAGGCCGTCACCCACCATTCGCTGTCCTACATGTACGACACCCGCGACGACGTCGAACGGGCGCTGCACCACTCCGAGCTGGCCCTGGCCTGCTCGGAACAGGCCGGCGACACCGCGGAGCTGGCCACCGCGCTCAACGCCGTGGGCTGGTGCCACGGCCGGCTCGGCGACCATGCCCGGGCGCTCACCTACTGCCGGCGGGCGCTGGCCCTGATCGACCCGGCCGACCACCGCAGCCTGGGCGAGACCTGGGACAGCATCGGCTACGCCCACCACCATCTCGGCGAGTACGACCGGGCCGCGGACGCCTACCGCACGGCGGTCGCGATGGCCCGCCGGGCCGAGGACCGCTTCGCCGAGGCCACCCTGCTGACCCACCTCGGCGACACCTGCGTCGCGGCCGGCGACCGGAAGGCGGCCGGGGCGGCCTGGCGGCCGGCCATCGAGCTGCTGGCGGCGATCGACGAGTCCGCCGCCGCCACCCTCCGCCGCCGCCTCGCGGGCCTGGGCGCTCAGATGCCCCAGGCCTCGAATTCGTAGATCCGGTTCGACGGGACGGGCTCGTCGGTCCACGGCACCTCGGTGCTGGCGACCGCGGAACGGCCGCCTTCGGCGCCGACCGCTTCGACCTCGACGGTGGTGCTGGATTCGGAGCCGGTGCGGTCCAAGCGGGGTACGAAGTACGCGTCGTTGGTGGTGCCGCCTAGATAGGTGCGGGTGCCGTCGCTGTGCCGGGCGAAGACGTCGTAGTGGTGTATCGGGCCGGCGGCTGCGATCCAACCGAGGCGCAGCGACACGCCGGTCGCGCCGAGCACGGTCAGCTCGGAAGGAGCGGCGACGGTGTCCACCTCACCGTCGTACAGGGCGAGCCGGCCGACCCGCACGGCGTAGGAGTCGACCGGTTCCGGGGCCTCCGCGTGCAACCCGAGCTGCGTGACCGTGCGTCCGGCGTACCCGGAGAGGTCTAGGGTTTTGGTTTCCCAGCCCGTGCCGCTGGTGGCGCCCAGATCGAGATAGGTGAACGCGGTGGGATCGTCGGCGAAGGACACCGCGGCCGACAGGTTCGTCGGGCCGGGCGCCGGATTCTTGACGACGACCGACAGCCGGGTGTCGGCGGCCACCGGCAGCCGGGTCTGGTAGAGCCGCACGGTGTTGGCGGCGTCCAGCCGGCCGGCCAGCTTCAGCGAGCTACCACCCTCGTAGGCGTCGGCGAAATCGATGCTCGGCGTCAGCCTGGTACCGGCCGACTGCACGATCCAGCGGTACGTGGGCGGCACGTCCTGCAGCGACAGGTTGTTCCAGCCGGTGTTGCCCAGGACGGTTCCGTCGATCGCGTAGAGGTCGCCGTGGCCGGCGTTGAAGCTGGTCACGAACGGCTTGGTGGTCACCGGGGTGGACTCGGCGACGTAACTGGCCAGCCCTTTCCACGCCGACGTCGTGGTGGTGTCGGACGGGTCACTGTTGGCACCTACCCAGTAGCGGGCGTCGCGGGCGTAGAAATCGGCGCGCGAGGTGGCCGACTTGTATGTCCATTCCGGACGGTAGAGGCCGAGCCCGGTGACGTGCGGCTGGCCGGCCGGGAAGACGGAGCTCCAGCCGACCGCGGTGTTGTATCCGTTGGCCTCGGTGTCGATCCCGGCGTACAGGTCGTACTCGCTGCGGCCGAGCCCGCGGGCGGTGCTGCGCGAGGTGTTCTGCTTCGCTGCGCTCCAGCCGAAGTCGAGGAACATCGAGTCGGCGACCCGGGTCGAGCCGTCCTGCAGGAAGGCGTCGTTGGCCGTGTTCAGGCCGTCCTGCCAGGACACTGAGCCGCTCTCGGTCATCGCGTCGTACCACATGAACTCGACCGGGCCTTGGCCCCGCGCGTACGTCATGGCGTTGCGTACTTCGGTGGCGAGTTCGGTGTTGCCGCCGGCGGATTCCTGGTTGATGAACCAGCCCTCGAAGCCGTAGTACCGCGCGACCTGCACGAGTTTGTCGGCCACCGGATAGGTGCTGCCGGACTTCTGGACGAAGTCGCGCACCCACTGGATCTGGCCGCCGTAGGCGGTCGGCGGGAAGAACACCGTGCCGTACACCCGCACCCCGTTGCGGTGCGCGGCGTCGATGACGGTCGGGTTCGGGGCCAGGATCAGGCCCTCGCCGGCCGAGCCACCCCAGAAGACCAGCGAGTCGATGTACTGCCAGTAGGGGAACGCGTAGTAGTTCGGGTCGAGCGCACCCTGCGACGGATTGTTCGACGTCGGCGCGAAGGAGACCAGGGAGGCGATCCGGCCTTCGCCGGCCCGGGCGCCGGCGTTGGCTTTAAGGGCCGGATCAGAGGTACGGGCGGCAAGCGGAACCCGGGAGCGGTTGAAGCGGGCGTCCGGGTCGGTGGCCGGGTCCCAGGACAGGATGCCGTTCGGGTGCCAATACGAGGCGTACGGCTGATTCCCCGCCGCTGCCGCCGCGGCGGGCTGCTTTCCCGCCGCCGCGACGGCGGGGACCGGGTTCGTCGCGACCAGGACCGCAGTAACGAGTCCACACAGGAACGTCCGCATGATCAAACCATTTCACATCCGTCAATGTCTTGGGGCGTACCGCGATGGAGCGGCCCCGATGCGAGATGATCCCGGCATGACGATGATCGGCCGGACGCGGGAGTTCGGCGACGTCCTCGCCGCGGTGCGCGATCCACGGACGGATGTGGTCCTGGTGACCGGCGAGGCCGGGGTGGGCAAGACCCGCCTGCTCGACGCCGTGTCCACCGCGCTGCCGGCCGTCCGCGCCTGGGGCACCCGGGGCCTGGCGCACGTCCCGCTGGCCGCCCTGGCCCACCTGCTCGACCCGGCCACGACGTCACTGGCCAAGATGGTCGCCCAGGTGCTCGACGCGGTCCCGGCCGGCGCGGTGCTCGCGGTCGACGACCTGGACGGGTGCGACGAGGTCTCGCTGGCCGTCGCGGTCCGGGTCGCCCGCGACGCCGGACGCACCCTGGTCGGCACCGTGCGGACCGTCGACGGCCGGGTGCCGCCGGCGGTGGCCGAGCTCGCGGCCTCGCCCAGCACCGTGCTCCTGCCGGTCGCGGCGTTCGACCGGGCGTCCACCGAGGAACTGGTCGACGCCCTGCTGGACGGCCCGGTCGACGCCGGGGTGGTCGACGACGTGTGGCGCCGCACCGGCGGCAACGCCCTGTTCGTCACCCAGCTGCTGGACGGCGCGCGGCGTTCCGGCGCGCTGCATCGCTCGGCGGTCGGCTGGCACGCCGCCGGGCCGCTGCCGGTCCCGACCGGGCTGCGCAGCCTCCTGCCGACCCGGCTGGAAGGCCTGCCCGACGACGCGGTCGCCGCCGCCCGCTTCCTGGCCGCCACCGGCCGGGCCACCGACGGCGAGGTCGAGCTGGCCGGGCACCACGCCGGAACCGAGCGCCTGGTCGCCCACGGGATCGCGGTCTGGGCGGGGGAGACCGCGCGGTTCGTGCACCCGCTCTTCGCCGAGGTGCTGTGGGACGGGCTGTCGCCGGCCCGGCGGCGGGCGGTGCTCCGCGAGCACCTCGCGGTCGCCCGCACGCTCGCCCCGCACGACCACGTCCGGTGCACCGTGCTGAGCCTGGACGCCGGTGAAGCCGTGGAACCGGAGCGGCTGCTGGCGGCGGCCCGGGTCGCGGCGGCCGGCGGTGCCACCGACATCGCGGAACGGCTGGCCCGGGCGTGTCTCGGGGCCATTCCGGGTGCCGCCCTGGTTCTCGCGGTCACCCTCTGGGAGACCGGGCGGGCCGACGAGGCGGTGACCGTCCTGCGTGACGCGCTGGACCGCACCCCGCCCGGCCCGGACTCCGCCCTGCTCGCGGTGACCCTGCACAAGGTGGTCCTCTGGGGCCGCTACGACCTGCCGGCCGCCCGGGAGGTGCTGCGGCAGCAGTCCGCCCGGTATCCGGCCGGGGCACCGGTCGGCGCCCTGTTCGCGGTGGCCGAGGCGGACGCCCTGGCCTACGCCGGGTTCCCGGACGAGGCCCTCGCCATCGCCGCGGTGATCGGCGACGGCGCCCGGCTGCCGCTGCCGGTCCGGGCCATGCTGGCGACCAGCCGCAGCAATGCGCTGGCCCACATCGGCCGGACCGGCGAGGCGGTCGCCGTCGTCGAGGAACTGCTCGACCGGGTCACCGGCGCCGGCCCGGAGGCCGATGCCGGCACCCGCGACAAACTTCTGGTGTACGCGAGCCACGCGCTGCGCGAGCACGGCCGGCTCGACGACGCGGCCCGCGCGGCCGAACGGGCCTACGAGGGCGCCCGGGCCGACGGGGTCGTCTTCGAGCGGGCCTGGGCCGCCGTCTGCGTCGGCGCGGCTCGCCTGCAGGCCGGGCACCTGGACGACGCGGCTCGCTGGGCCCGGCGCAGCCTGGTGACGGCGGCGGCCGCCGGGATGACCGACTGCACCCGGGTCAGCCTGAGCGTGCTGGCCGTGTCGTACGGCTGCCGCGGCCTGGCCCCGGATCCGGCGTGGGTGGCGCACCTGCGGTCGCCGGAGGCGGGTCTGGGGTTCCTGCGGCACACCGTGCCGATCGCCCTGGGCTGGGCCGCGTACGCCGAGGGCCGGCACGCCGAGGCCCGCGACGCGCTGCGGCAGGGTCAGGCCCAGGCCGCGCGGGAACGGGCGGTGGCGGCCGAGTCCTGGATCCTGCACGAGCGCCTGCGGATGCACGACGGCGCCGGGGTGCTCGCCCGGCTGACCGCGCTCGCCGTGGACTCGCCGATCGGGGTGGCGCGGCTGTCCCTGGCCACCGGGCTGGACCGGGCCAGTTCCGAGATTCTGCTGGAAGCCGCGGCCGCGTTCCGGGCCGCCGGCTCGCCGCTGTACGCGGCCGAGGCCGCCGCGATGGCCGCCCGGTGCGCCTCCGGCCGGGTCGCGGCCGCGGCCCGGCGCCGGGCCGCGGAGTTCGCGCACGAGGTGGGTGACCCGGCCACGCCGCCACTGGCCGGGGCACCCACACCCACCGATCCGCTGACTGCCCGCGAACGCCTCGTCGCCGAGCTCGCGGCGGGCGGGGCGAACAACGCCGAGATCGCCGCGCGGCTGGTCCTGTCAGTACGGACGGTGGAGAACCATCTGTCCCGCGCCTACGCGAAGCTCGGGATCACCTCGCGGAGTGAGCTCAGCATTTGACGCCGTCGGAGGTGCAGGCGCCGCTGCCGGTCGCGCCGTCGAGCGGGTTGGGCAGGTCGGGGCGGGTCTCCGGGTCGGCTTCGTTCCAGCCGCCCCCGATGACTATCGCTCCGACGTTGGCGCTGAGGTCGTCGCCCGAGAACAGCGAGATCAGGTCCCGGCGGCGCAGGAGGTCGTTGACGTCGTCGTCGGTCAGCACGCCGATCACGGACGGGGCGAACTGGACCGGGGTGACCGTCGTGCCCTTCGCGGTGAGCAGCTTGGCCATCGCGGCGGCGGCCTCCTTGTGCGAGAGCCAGGCCGTGCCCGGAAGCGCCGGACCGGTGTAGTCGTCACCGGTGGTCATCCCGTCGGTGCAGTTCTCGCCGTTGGCGTCGCACTTCTGCCGGGTGGTGCTCGAGGTGTCCTGGCCGTCCTTGCCGGACGTCGTATCCGTGTGTTCCTTCGACTTCCCGGTGGCCCTGGTATCGGTGACGTCATTGCGGGACGCGCCGTCGTGCTCCTGCAGCTCGACCTGCTTCAGGATGGTCCCGTCCTTGTCCCGCAGCGTCTGGACGTGGTGTTTTTTCATGTCCAGGCCGATGTATGTCTCGTCGGTCGACGACCCGATCGTGTTCAGTTCCGGGTCGTAGTACTCGGTGGTTGTTCTGCTGATGCAGGTGTCCTCGCACCCAGCCGAGTCAGGCTTGGTGATCGAGTAGGTTCCGTCGACGTACTTGTTGGCCGTTCTCGTTTCGTCGGAGTCCGAATCCACCACGCCGCCGTGGTCGGATTCCCACAGCGCGGTCGGGTTCTCGTATGCGCCGTACCAGCTGGGGTTGAACCGGCCGAGGTCGATCTTCATATCCTTGCCGGACCCGGTGAGGTCGGCCAGGCCGAAGGACAGCCCGTTGATCCACGGCAGGTCGATGCCGGCGTCCTTGAGCAGCCCCGCGTCGATCCCGGCCAGCGCGAAGGTGTCCTTGCGGGTGGGGATCCCGAAGACCTCGGACGGCAGCCCCGACCCGCCACCCGCGTACCACTTCTTCTCCAGGCCCTTGACGAACTCCTCCGGGAACACACCCCAGGTGCCGAACCCGAGCTCGTAGGTGGGCAGCTTCCCGTCGAGGGTCGCGTCCAGCACCAGCTTCAGCGGCGGCCGGCTGCTCGCGTCGAGCGGATCGGTGCCGAGCGCGATCTCATCGGCGTCGGCCGTGCCGTCACCGTCGGAGTCCACCACGGCCAGCGCGAGGTAGCAGGCGGACAGGTCACACACCCGCAGATCGGACAGTTCGTAGCGCCGCCCGTCATCGGCCCGGGCCGGCGCCGCGAGGACGGTCGAGAGCAGAAGGCCACCGCAGGTCAGGGCCGCCAGCGCGGCCCGAGATAACGTCATGCCGGCGAACCTAAGCAACCCCCACCCTCATGTCCTGAGTGGTGAGTACTCAATCCTCGCGGCGTCGCCGACCAGTTGGGCCAGCAGAGTCAGGGCCTCGGCGGAGGGGGAGCCGGCCGGGGCCGTGTATGTCACCAGGCGCTGGCCGATCGGGTCGGCGGTGCTCAGGCCCTGTTCGGTGACGGTGATCCGGCCCACCAGCGGGTGCCGCAGCTCGAGGATCGACGAGGTGCAGGCGGTCACCCGGTGGTCGGCCCACAGCGCGGCGAACTCCGGGCTCGCCACCGCCAGGGCGCCGACCAGTTCGGCCAGGGCCGGGTCGTCCGGGAACTGGCCGGCGAACAGCCGCAGGCAGCCGACGTCGGCGCGGGCCTTGGCGTCCCAGTCGGCGAACAGCTCGCGCGTCTCCGGGTCGAGGAAGACCAGCTTGGCGATGTTCGGCCGGGCCGCCGGCGACGCCGGGGCGTCGGCCGGGAGGTGCCCGGCGAACAGGGCGTGCCCGAGCGGATTCCAGGCGAGTACGTCCTTACGGGCGCCGACCACCATCGCCGGCACCGTCGCCAGCGCGTTCAGCAGCTCCAGCAACCCGGGCTCGGGCTTCTCGACCGCGGGCCGCCGGACACGACGCGGGCCGGCGCCGTCGGTGCCGAGGCGGTGCAGGTGCATCCGCGCGGTCTCGTCCAGCCGCAGCGCCGCGGCCAGCGCGTCGAGCACCTGCGGGGACGCGTTGCGGGACTGCCCCTGTTCGAGCCGGGTGTAGTAGGACGAGCTGACCCCGGCCAGCATCGCCAGTTCCTCGCGCCGCAGGCCGTCGACGCGGCGCCGATCCCCGTACAGGTGAAGGCCGGCCTGTTCGGGGGTGACCCGGGCGCGGTGCCACTGCAGGAACTCGCCGAGGGTGCCGGCGATCTTCGGCGTCGTCATGAGGCAAGTATGCGTCGCCATCGGGCGGGTTTCCTGACCCTGCCAGGGGTACCAAAAGCCGGGTCTGGGCGACCGGCATGCCCCGGACGCACGGTGGGACGCATGTCAACCTTCACCATCGGCGGCGACCTGACCGTCGGCCGTCTCGGCTACGGCGTCATGCAGCTCACCGGCCCCGGCGTCTTCGGATTCCCGGCCGACCCGGACAACGCGATCGCCGTGCTGCGCCGGGCGGTCGAGCGCGGCGTCACGCTCATCGACACCGCAGACGCGTACGGGCCACTCGTCACCGACGACCTGATCCGCCGTGCCCTGCACCCCTATCCGGAGAACCTGGTGATCGCCACCAAGGTCGGCCTGACCCGTCCCCGCCCGGGCGAGTGGGTGCCGGTCGGCCGCCCGGAGTACCTGCGCCAGCAGACCGAGCTGAGCCTGCGCACGCTCGGCCTGGAGCGCATCGACCTGCTCCAGCTGCACCGCGTCGACCCGCAGGTGCCGATCGAGGACCAGGTCGGCACGCTGGCCGACCTGCGGCGCGAGGGCAAGGTGCGGCACATCGGCCTGTCCGAGGTCACCGTCGAGCAGATCCGGGCCGCTCAGGCGGTGACCCCGATCGCTTCAATTCAAAATCTTTACAACCTCACCAATCGTACGGCGGACGACGTGCTCGCCTACGCGGAGCAGGAGAAGATCGCCTTCCTCCCGTGGTTCCCGCTGGCCGGCACCGGGATGGCCGACACCGCCCTGGCCGCGTCGGCGGCCCGGCACGGCGTGTCGGTCAACCAGCTCGCGCTGGCGTGGCTGCTGCACCGCTCCCCGGTGATCCTGCCCATCCCGGGCACCTCGTCGGTGGCCCATCTGGAGGAGAACCTGGCGGCCGGCGACATCGAGCTGACTTCGGAGGAGTTCGCCCGGCTCTGAGCCCGGCTCTGAGCCCGGCTCTGAGGGGCCTCAGACGCCGGCGAAGACCGATGCGTACCGGATGCCCGCGCCGAGGCCGCCACCCTGCACCGAGATCGGGTAGCGGCCTTGGCCCGCCTGGGTGTCGAACTCGGCCTGGTACTGCGCGGACGTCTGGTCGTGCCGGGCCACCCAGGCGCCGATGTTGTCGTTGGTGAAGATCGCCGCGTACTGCAGGTCGTCGGACGCGTCGACCACCGTGGGCCGCATCCCCAGCCCGTTGTAGCGGTCGAACCAACCCTGGTAATCGCCGGAGTTGCCCATCGCGTGTGCCCGCCAGCCGACCTGAGCCGGGTTCGGCACGCAGGTGGCGGCATAGGAGCGGTCGGCCGGGCCGCCGTAGATCGTCAGCGAGGTGGGGATGCAGTTGTTGCTGCGGGCCCAGCTCATCAGGTTGGCCAGCGTCCCCGGGGTGGTGGCGGGGCCGTCGGTCAGGCCGTGCCGGGCCTTCCAGGTGCCCGGCGGGCGCTTCTCGAAGATGGCGGCGAACACCGGGTTGGCCCGGCTGCCGGTGGCGCTCACCCGGATCGCGACGTATCCGTCCGCGGCGAGCTGGTTGAACCTCGCCTGGTACCCGGCGGCGTCGAGGCCGTGCAGGGCGGCCCAGGCCGGTCCGCCGCGCTGCACCCAGACCGCGGCGTAGAGCGGATTGAACCGGTCGCCGTAGACGCTGACCGAGACCATCCGGTAGCCCTGCTGGCTCAGGCTGTCGAAGCGCTGCTGGTGGGTCGCGCCGGAGACCCCGTGGTAGGCGCTGAACACGGGAGCCTTGGCCAGCGCGGGAGCGGACCTCAGCAGGCCGGCCCCGGCGCCGGCGGTGAGCCCGGCGCCGATCAGCAGAGCGCGGCGGGAGAGAACGGAGTCGAGTGTCATGGCGGTGCCTCCACGGCCCGATGTCGCGTCCTCGGCTGGACGCGTCCGGCCTGACCCTCTCACAAAGTTGGACCAACTGGTTTAAATCGGAAAAATGTGGGCAGGTCGTGCATCGACCTGAATATATGGGTGGCGCCGGCGTCCAGCAGCGCCTTCGGCGGGTGGTGGGCGGGGCTGCCGGGCGGGCAGAAGCCGAAGACGGTCGCGCCGGCCGCCACGCCCGCGGTCACGCCCGGAACGGTGTCCTCGACCACGGCCGCCCGGGCCGGGTCGATGCCCAGGTGTGCCGCCGCGGCCAGGTAGACATCGGGGGCCGGCTTGCTGTGCGGCTGGTCCATGCCGCTGAACATCTTGCCGGCGAAGACCTGGTCCAGGCCGACCTTGTGCAGCTGCAACCGCACCTTGCCGAGGTCGGCGCCGCTGGCGCAGGCGATCATGCCGGCCAGCCGGGCGTTGATCTCGTGGACCGCGGCCACCGCGCCGGGGATCGGCTCCAGCGAGGCGGTCAGGGCCGCGTTGCGGCGGTCCCGGAAGTCGAGCAGCCAGTCGTCGGTGACCACGAAGCCGGTGTGCGCGGTGATGATCGCGGTCTCGTCGCGCAGCGCCCGGCCGACGAACAGGCGGAAGCAGTCGTCCGCGCTGATCTGCCAGCCGAGTTCGTGCAGCATCGACCGGAGAACCCCGTTCGTGATGCTCTCGGAGTCGACCAGGACCCCGTCGCAGTCGAACAGTACGGCGTCGAAGGAATCGGGTTGGCTCATCCGGCCATTGTGCAGGCCTGGTCAGGAACCCACCGGCACCCGGATCCGGCCGGCCGCCCAGGGGAGTACCTCGTCGGCCGGCATCGGCCGGGACATGTGGTAGCCCTGCGCGTACGAGCAGCCCATGGTCTCCAGAACGGCCAGGGCGGCCGCGCTCTCCACGCCCTCGGCGACGACCTTGAGGTTCAGCGCGGCGGCCAGCTGCAGGATCGCCCGCACGATCGCCTCGTCGCTGGCCGACTCGTGCACGCTGCGGATGAACCGGCGGTCGATCTTCAACTCGGTCAGCGGCATGGTCTGCAGGTACGCCATCGACGAGTAACCGGTGCCGAAGTCGTCGATCGACAGCTTCACGCCCAGGTCCCGCAGGCGGTCCAGGATCGCCTGGACCTCGGCCGGGTCGCTGATGATCGACGTCTCGGTGATCTCCAGGGTGAGCATGGCCCCCGGTACGGCGTGGCGGGCCAGCGCCGCCGCCACCCGGTCCGGGAACGCATTGTCGTAGAGGCCGCCGGCCGCGATGTTGACCGCCACCGGTAGTTCGGCGCCGGCCTCCCGCCAGCTCCGGTGCTGGACCAGCGCCATCTCCAGGACGGCGTCGGTGAGCGCCACGATGATCTCGTCGTCCTCGGCCTGCGGGATGAACTCGCTCGGCGGCAGCAGGCCGCGGTCCGGGTGCTGCCAGCGCACCAGGGCCTCGACCCCGACGAGCTCGCCGGTGCCGGTCGCGACCTTGGGCTGATAGTGCAGCACCAGCTCGTCCTCGGCGATGGCCCGGTTCAGCTCGCCGATCACGCCGAGCTGTTCCGAGCGGTGGCTGTCCGTCTCAGCGTCGTAGATCGCGGTGCCCGAGCGGCTCCGTTTGGCGGTGTACATCGCGATGTCGGCGTGCTGCAGCAGCTCGGCCGAGTTCGCGCTGTGCAGCGGGTAGACGGCGGCGCCGATGCTGCCGCTGATGTCGACCCGCACCCCGTCCAGCTCAGCCGGTCCCTGCACCGCGTCCAGCACCCGCCGGGCCAGTTCCAGGCAGCCCTCGGCCGAGCCGACGCTGGGCAGCAGCACGGCGAACTCGTCGCCGCCCAGCCGGGCCACGATGTCCGACTCCCGGACCGCGCTGGAAAGCCGGCTTGCCACCTCGGTGAGCAGCAGGTCGCCGGCGTGGTGGCCGAGGGTGTCGTTGACCTCCTTGAACTTGTTGAGGTCGAGCAGCAGCAGACCGACCGGGGCGTTCTGGCGCGCGGCCTGTTTCAGCGTCCGCTCGACGTGCTCGGCCAGCAGCGAGCGGTTGGCGAGCCCGGTGAGCCCGTCGTGCCCGGCGCGGTACCGGCTCTCCTGCGCCTGCCGTTCGATCCGCCGCTGGTGGCCGATCATCACGAAGGCGCACAGCACCAGCAGCATCATGTCGACGGCGACGATCGCACCGGCGGCCACCAGCGCCTTGTTGTTGCGCTCGTCCACGTCCAGCAGGTACTGGTCCATGTCCAGGCGCTTGCGGGCGACCTGGGCGATGGTGGTCTTGCGCAGCGTCGACGCGGCCAAGTTGGCCTGCTGGGCGAGGGCGTCCACGGTCGCCAGGTCGCCCCGGCCGTCGGCCGCCACCAGTTCGTGCAGGGTCTCGGTGTAGGCGGCGTACGAGTCGGCGACGTCGGCGGCTTCCTCCCGGTCGGTCTCGTCGCCGTTCTCGGCCAGCCAGTTGACGTTGCCGGTGGCCGAGCCCATCGCCGACAGCAGGGGCTGGCGGCCGACGTCGCTGCTGGCCCGCAGGTAGTCGCCGAGCATCTCGTACTCGATGCTGACGTTCAGGGTGAGGGCGCCCCACTGGTCGCTCTGCATGCCGGTTTCCCGTACGTGCCGGGTGGTTTCGACGTTGCCGTTGATGCTGTAGCCGGCCAGCGCGGCGAGGGCGGTGACGCCGAGGGTGAGTCCGATGACGGCGGCGCGGGCCATCACCTTGCTCCGGACTGCCTTGGCGATCACTCCGGCGTCCCCCCGGCTGGAATGAGGATTCACGTTCGGTAGTAGCTTGAGCCATTCATAATCAGGCTGACATGAAATTTCGGATTATCTGCGCCATTACCGTCCTGCTCCTCGCCATCTCGCAGGGCGGTTGCGCGAAGAGCGCGGCCGGCAGCGACGCACCCCATGTGGCGTTCGTGGTGGCCAATACCCAGCTGAGCTTCTCGATCCAGATGGGCGCCGGCTTCACCGCCGGGGTGGCCCGGGTCGGCGGAGTCACCAGCGAGGTGGTCGGCCCGGACATCGTCGACGGCCAGGGCGAGCTGAAGATGTTCCAGGACCTCCGGGCCCGGGTGAAGGACGGCATCTCGGTCTTCACGCTGTCCCCGGAGATCTTCACCCAGCCGATGGCCGAGGCAGTCGGCGACGACATCCCGCTGATCGTGGTGGACAACCCGCCGCTGGCCGCGTCGAACGTCAAGCTGTACGTCGGCAACGACAACTACCAGCTCGGCAAGATGCTGGCCGGCGAGGCGATCGCGAAGCTTCCCGCCAACGCCAAAGGCAAAATCATCCTCGGTACGTCCGCGCCCGGCGTGAAGGTGCTCGACCGCCGGGCCAAGGGCATCCGGGACGAACTGACCGCGAAGCTGCCCGGGGTGACGGTGGTCGGCCCGTTCGACACCAAGCAGGAGACCTCCGCCAACCTGGCCGCCTGGCAGACGCTCACCACGGTGAACAAGGACGCGATCGCCTTCCTGGGCACCGGCGACGCCGACGGCTGGAACCTGGCCGCGATCAAGCGCAAGGCCAAGGCCACCTGGGTGGCCGGGGCCTTCGACCTGGACCCGAAGTCGCTGGCCGCGGTGAAGGCCGGCGAGCTGGCGCTGGTGTCACCGGAGCACTTCGTGAAGGGCGAGGTCGCCGGCCGGCTGCAGGCGCAGCACGCGAAGGACGGCAAGGACCTGCCGAAGGGCTGGTATTACATCCCCGGCCTGGCGGTCAACCAGGCCAACATCGACGCCGTCCTGACCCGCCAGGCCAGCACCGACGCCACCGCCACCGCGGTCGCGGCCACGGTCGACAAGATCTTCAGCGACGGTTCCTACCTCCGCCAGATGTCCGACGTCAGCTGATCAGAAGTCGCCGGTGTCGTGCCGGATCTCGGTGATCACGTCGACCAGGGTGGTGACCGCCGCGGGAGTGATCCAGGGCGCGCCGAACACCTGGCTGTTGAGGTCGGCGGTGGCAGCCTCGGCGAGCTTGCGGCCGGGCGGGAGCAGCTCGATGATGGTCGCGCGCCGGTCCTCGGGGTGCATCAACCGCTGCACCAGGCCGGCCGCCTGCAGCCGGTCGACCGCGTTGGTGACGCTGGTGGGGTGCACCTGGAGGCGTTCGCTGATCAGGGCCATCGGCAGCGAGCCGCGACGACTGAAGTACAGCAGCATCAGCAGCTCGTAGCGGGCAAAGGTGATCGCGTGCGGCTTGAGCACGGCCTCGACCCGGGCCAGCGCGATCCGCTGGGCGCGCATGAGCGAGGTGATCGCGGCCATCCCGTCGGCGGCGTGCTCCCAGCCGTGCTCGGACCAGAGCCGGCGCGCTTCCGCGATCGGGTCGGGTCGGCGGTCGGCGGTCGGCACGCAGGTCATCGTAACGGCACGCCGAATAGATGGACGTCCGATAGTCGGACGTCCTAGTATTTTCGCCATGACGCTCCACGTGCCGGCCCGGCCCGTCCGCTTCGTGACGGCGGCGAGCCTCTTCGACGGCCACGACGCCGCCATCAACGTCATGCGGCGGCTGCTGCAGGCCCAGGGTGCCGAGGTCGTGCACCTCGGCCACGACCGCAGCGTCGAAGACGTCGTCACCGCCGTCGTCCAGGAGGACGCGCAGGGCGTCGCCCTCTCGTCCTACCAGGGCGGCCACGTCGAATACTTCGGCTATCTGGTCGACCGCCTGGCCGAGCGCGGTGCCGGGCACGTGCGGGTCTACGGCGGCGGGGGTGGCACCATCGTGCCGGGCGAGATCGCCGCCCTGGCCGAGCGCGGCGTGCGCATCTTCAGCCCGCAGGACGGCCAGCAGCTCGGCCTGCCCGCGATGATCAACGTCTTGATCCGCGAGTGCGACGTCGACGTGTCGCGCCAGCCGGTCGACGTGCCGGCGCTGCTGGCCGGCGACGAGACCGCGCTGGCCCGGGCGATCACGGTCCTGCAGGCCGGCGGCAGCTCGGCCCTGGCCGCCGCGGTGGGCGAGGCCGCCGCCGGCCGCAACGTGCCGGTGCTCGGCATCACCGGCACCGGCGGTTCGGGTAAGTCGTCGCTCACCGACGAGCTCATCCGGCGGCTGCGCCGCGACTGCGAGGACAAGCTGCGGGTGGCGGTGATCGCGATCGACCCGACCCGGCGGCGCGGCAACGGCGCGCTGCTCGGCGACCGCATCCGGATGAACAGCATCGCCCCCGGCGTCGTCTACTTCCGCTCGCTCGCCACCCGGCGGCGGGACGGCACGGTGCCCGAGCACCTCGGTGACGTCATCGCCGCCTGCAAGGCCGCCGGAAACGACCTGGTGATCGTCGAGACGCCCGGCATCGGCCAGGGCGACGCGGCCATCACGTCCTACTCGGCGGTGTCGCTCTACGTGATGACCCCGGAGTTCGGCTCGGCCAGCCAGCTCGAGAAGATCGACATGCTGGAGCTGGCCGACGTCGTCGCGATCAACAAGTTCGAGCGCCGCGGTGGTGAGGACGCCCGCCGCGACGTCGCCCGGCAGTTGGTGCGCAACCGCGAACAGTTCGGCACCCCGTGGGAGGACATGCCGGTCTTCGGCACCAGCGCCGCCCGCTTCGCGGACGATGGCGTGACAAGCCTTTACCACCAGATCAAGGACCTTTTGTACGCGTACGGGATGGAGCCTTTTCCTGGTGTTCTGCCGTTGGTTTCCGGGCGGGTCTCGACCGGGCTGACGTCGGTGCTGCCTCGGGGCCGTGAGCGTTATCTGTCCGAGGTGGCCGACACGGTCCGGCGCTACCACGCCACCACGGCGGAGCAGGTGGCCCTGGCCCGGCGCCGGCAGCACCTGGCGACCACTCACGAACTGCTGCCGGACGACGAGGCCGTCGCGCAGCTGCTGGCGGCGACCGAGGGGGAGCTGTCCGGCGAGGTCCGCGAACTGCTCGCCGGGTGGCCGGCCACTCGCGAGGCCTATTCCGGCACCGAGCTGGTCTACCGGGTCCGGGACAACGAGATTCGCACCCCGCTGACCCGGCAGACCCTGTCCGGCAGCGTCATCCCGCGGGTGGCCCTGCCGCGCGACGGCGACGACGGCGAACTGGTCCGCTTCCTGCGCGCGGAAAACCTGCCCGGCCTGTTCCCGTTCGCGGCCGGGGTCTTCCCACTCAAGCGCACCGGCGAGGCTCCCGCGCGGATGTTCGCGGGCGAGGGCGACGCGTTCCGCACCAACCGGCGCTTCCACCTGCTCAGCGCCGGCCAGCCGGCCACCCGCCTGTCCACCGCGTTCGACTCGGTGACGCTGTACGGGCGCGATCCCGACCCCCGGCCGGACGTCTACGGCAAGGTCGGCACCTCGGGCGTGTCGATCGCGACCCTGGACGACATGCGCGAGCTGTACGCGGGTTTCGACCTCTGCGACCCGAAGACCTCGGTCTCCATGACGATCAACGGGCCGGCCCCGACGATCCTCGCCATGTTCCTCAACGCCGCCATCGACCAGCAGCTCGCGGCCAACCCCGACGAGCCCCGCGAGAAGGTCGTCGCCCGCACGCTGTCCACCGTGCGCGGCACCGTGCAGGCCGACATCCTCAAGGAGGATCAGGGCCAGAACACCTGCATCTTCTCCACCGAGTTCGCGCTGCGCTGCATGGCCGACATCCAGGAATGGTTCATCGCCCACCGGGTCCGCAACTTCTACTCGGTCAGCATCAGCGGCTACCACATCGCCGAGGCCGGGGCCAACCCGATCAGCCAGCTGGCGTTCACGCTGGCGAACGGTTTGACGTATGTGGAGGCGTACCGCGCCCGCGGCATGGACGTGAACGACTTCGCGCCCAACCTGTCGTTCTTCTTCTCCAACGGCATGGACGCCGAATACACCGTCATCGGCCGGGTCGCCCGCCGGATCTGGGCGATCGCGATGCGCGAGCTCTACGGCGCCGACGAACGCTCCCAGAAGCTGAAGTACCACGTGCAGACCTCCGGCCGGTCGCTGCACGCCCAGGAGATGGACTTCAACGACATCCGGACCACCCTGCAGGCGCTCTGCGCCATCTACGACAACGCCAACAGCCTGCACACCAACGCGTACGACGAGGCGGTAACCACCCCCACCCCGCAGTCGGTACGCCGTGCCCTCGCCATCCAGATGATCATCGACGCCGAGTGGGGCCTGGCCGCCACCGAGAACGCGCTGCAGGGCTCCTACATCGTCGACCAGCTGACCGACCTGGTCGAACAGGCCGTCCTGGACGAGTTCGACCGCATCTCCGACCGAGGCGGCGTGCTGGGCGCGATGGAGACCGGCTACCAGCGAGGCCGCATCCAGGACGAGTCAATGCTCTACGAACAGCGCAAACACGACGGCACGCTGCCCATCATCGGCGTCAACACCTTCCGCAACGACACCGACGCCGGCTCCGCCGGCCCCGCGGAGGGCATGGAGCTGGCCCGAGCGACCGAGCCCGAAAAGCAGTCCCAACTGGACCGCCTGGCCGACTTCAAGGCCCGCCACGCCACCGAGGCCCCAGCCGCCCTCGACCGTCTGAAGCAGGCGGCCAGCACGGGCTGCAACGTCTTCGAAGCCCTGATGGACACCGTCCGCCACTGCACCCTGGGCCAGATAACCGACGCCTTCTTCGAGGTAGGCGGCCAGTACCGCCGCAACGTCTAGCCCGTTTGGGCTTGCATCCGGTACCTGGGTACAGGGTTACCGTCCTGGCATGACCACCACCGGAGGCTTCGGGTGGGCGCCCGAGGCGTGCACCCTGCCGACCGTCGAGCGGCCGCTGCGGCTGGCGGAGTTCGATGACCTGTTCGCCACCGCTCTACGCGGGCAGCAGAGGCTGTCGGCGACGGCCTTGCGCTGGGATCTCGACCCGGCGGCCGAGGCCGTTGCCCGGGATCTGACCAGCCGGGAAAGTGAGTGCTGCTCGTTCTTCTCCTTCGGCTTCCACCTGGGCGACCAGTCGCTGCGGCTGGACGTCGAGGTGCCGGCCGCGCACGTCGAAGTCCTCGACGCTCTCGCCCGGCGGGCCGCGGCCGGGATCGGCTCGTGAGCGGGTTGCGCAGCAGTCAGGTGGCCGGCGCGGCCGGGGTCAACCTGCAGACGCTGCGCTACTACGAGCGGCGCGGCCTGCTGGCGGAGCCGGAACGCAGTCTCGGCGGTCACCGGCTCTACCCGGCCGAGGCGGTCACCATCCTGAGGGTGATCAAGGCGGCGCAGCGGCTCGGCTTCACCCTCGACGAGGTCGCGGACCTGCTCGCGGCCGGCGGCCACCGGCACGACGGCCATGACTCCGGCCTGCGGGAACGAGCCCGGCTCAAACTCGCCGAGGTGCAGACGAAGATCGCCGACCTCGAGGTGATCGCCTCGACCCTGCGCGCCGCGGTCGCCGCCGGCTGCGACGACCTGGTCACCTGCGCCGGCGAACCGTGCTGCCCGATCCCGTTCGCCACCATCGCCACCGACCCGCTCATCGCCGAAGGAGCACCCGCTGCCGGCCCTCGCTGAGCACGCCCGTCGTCTGACGCCGGCCGGGATTCACGACTTGCCGGCCGGGATCAGGTCGTACAGCAGAGCTTCGATTCGGATTTTGATCTCGTCGCGGATCGGGCGGACGGCCTCGACTCCTTTACCGGCCGGGTCGTCGAGCTTCCAGTCCTCGTAGCGCTTGCCGGGGAAGACCGGGCAGGCGTCGCCGCAGCCCATGGTGATGATGACGTCGGAGTCCTGCGCCGTCTCGTACTCGAGCAGTTTCGGGGTCTGGTCGGTGATGTCGATGCCGACCTCGGCCATCGCCTCGACCGCGGCCGGGTTGATGGTCTTGCCGGGGGCGGAGCCGGCCGAGCGGACCTCGACCCGGTCGCCGGCGAGGTGGCGCAGCCAGCCGGCGGCCATCTGGGAGCGGCCGGCGTTGTGCACGCAGACGAACAGGACGCTGGGCTTGTCACTCATGAGCTGAGCCTTTCGGTGGGCACACTCTGGACGGCGGTCGGATAGAGGGCGAGCAGCAGGCCGATCCCGAGGAACAGGCCCACGACCTGCGCGACGACGAAGCCGGCGACCGAGGCGGGCGCGATGCCGGCGAAGGTGTCGGTGAACGCGCGGCCGACGGTCACGGCCGGGTTCGCGAAGCTGGTCGACGAGGTGAACCAGTAGGCGGCGCCGATGTAGCCGCCGACCGCGGCTGGCGCGACCGCGGCCCGGCCGGAGCGGGCCAGCGCGAAGATCAGCAGAAGCAGCCCGGCGGTGGCGACGACCTCGCCCAGCCACAGGTGCCCGGCGGTGCGCTCCTTGGTGGAGAAGGTCACCGGGGCCAGGTCGAACATCAGGTTGGCCAGGATCGAACCGGCGATCGCTCCGGCGGTCTGCGCGGCGGCGTACCCGGCCAGGTCGGTGCCGGTCAGCCCGGTGCGGGTGCGCCGGCCGAGGAACCAGTCGGCGGCCGAGACGACCGGGTTGAAGTGTGCCCCGGAGACCGGGCCGAAGGTCAGGATGAGTGCGCCGAGCGCGAACGCGGTGGCGACCGAGTTTTCCAGGAGCTGCAGGCCGACGTCGTCCGGCGAGAGGGTGGCCGCCATGATGCCGGAGCCGACGACGGCGGTGACGAGCAGCGCGGTGCCGGCGAACTCGGCCAGCAGGCGGCGCCAGAGTGCGATGGGGTGCATGGGTCGGTGACTCCGGTCGCTCAGACGGATGAGGCAATGCGGTCGATGCGGCCGGCTATGTCGGTGTAGGCGCGTTCGAACGCGGCGTCGGTGTCGACCCGGGCCGGGTCGGGCACGGACCAGTGCAGGCGAGGCCGGACCGGGCCGGTGAGGTCTTCGTGCGCGTTGTCGCAGACGGCGATCACCAGATCTCCGGCGTGCACGACGTCGGTGACGTTCGCGGTGCCGGTGGGGTCGAGTTCCAGGCCGTGCCGGTGGGCGACCTTGATGGCGCGGGGGTGGACGCGATCGGCCGGATGGGTGCCGGCCGAGGCGACCGTCCCGCCGACCCGATCGCGCCACAGGGCGGCTGCCAGCTGCGAGCGGGCGGAGTTGTGCGTGCAGACGAACACGACGCGTTCCGCGTCGCGCAGCGGTGGCGGGGTCAGCGAGGCCAGCACCTCCGGCTGCAGACGCAGGTAGGTGCGGCGCCGGTCGCCTTCGGAGCGGGTGCGGACGATGAGCCCGGCGTCCTGCAGGACCTTGAGGTGGTGCGCGACCAGGTTGGTCGGCATCGCGAGCGCCTGGCCGATCTCGCCGGGCGAAGCGTCGCCCAGGGTGAGCGCGTCGACGATCGCGAGCCGCGCCGGGTCACCGAGCGCGGCATGGACCCGCGCCCGAGCCTGTAGGGAAGAAGCCTCAGCGTTCATTGAGGCAATACTCGCTGAGCTTTATCGTGACGTCAAGCCGCGTCGGGGTCGAGCAGTGCGGACAGCCGGCGCATCAGGTCCGGCCGGGCGCGGTAGTAGACCCAGCTGGCCCGCCGTTCGGCGGTGACCAGGCCGGACTCCTTGAGCACCTTCAGGTGGTGGGAGATCGTCGTCCCGGAGATCTCGAACGCCGGCGTCAGATCGCAGACGCAGATCTCCCCGCCCTCGGCGGAGGCGATCATCGACATCAGCTGCAGGCGGATCGGGTCACCGAGCGCCTTGAAGGCCTGCGACAGGCTGCCCGCCGCCTCCTTGGGCATCCGGCTCTGCGCCAGTGGCGCACAGCAGGCCGCCGTGTTCGGGTCGGCGACGGCGCCCGGCGCGGCTGATTTCGACATGCGTCGAGGTTGACAGATGTCGAAACCGCGTGCAAGTGTCGGCTTCGACACCGATCGAGTTCGACACATGTCGAAATCGGCCGCGCCGAGGAGGTGCCATGAACATCCGCCCGATGGAGGCCGCCGACGCCGACGCTGTTCTGGCGATCTATCAGGCCGGGCTGGACAGCGGGCACGCGAGCTTCGAGCACACCGCGCCCAGCTGGCCGGCGTTCGATGCCGGGAAGCTGCCGGGCCACCGATTCGTCGCCGTCGACGACGCGGATGCCGTGGTCGGCTGGGTGGCCGCCTCCGCGGTGTCCGCCCGCGCCGTCTACGCCGGGGTGGTCGAGCACTCCGTCTACGTCGATCCCGCCACCCAGGGCCGGGGCGTCGGCCGGGCCCTGCTCGACGTGCTGATCGCCGCCACCGAGGCGGCCGGCGTCTGGACCATCCAATCCGGGATCTTCCCGGAGAACACCGCCAGCCTCGCCCTGCACCACGCCGCCGGCTTCCGCACCATCGGCGTCCGCGAGCGGGTCGGCCGGCACGTCACCCAAGGCAACCGCTGGCGCGACGTCGTCTTCATCGAACGCCGCAGCCCGAAAATCACCTAGGAGCCCCACATGCCCCAGCTGCCCATCGCCGTCATCGGAGCCGGCCCCGTAGGCCTGGCCGCCGCCGCCCACCTCGCCGAACGCGGCATCGCCTTCATCGTCCTGGAAGCCGGCGACGAGCCGGCCTCCGCCGTGCGGCGATGGGGACACGTGCGGCTCTTCTCGCCCTGGCGCTACAACATCGACCCGGCCGCCGCACGGCTGCTCACCGACGCCGGTTGGGTGCGCCCCGATGACGACAAGCTGCCCACCGGCACCCAGCTCGCCGCCGACTACCTGCAGCCGCTCGCCGACCTGCCCGCCCTCAAACCGCACATCCGCTACGGCGCCCGGGTCGCCGCCGTGACCAGACAGGGCCTCGACCGCCTGCGCAGCGCCGGCCGCGCCGACGCCCCGTTCCTCCTCCGCCTGACCACCGGCGAGGACCTGCTGGCCTGCGCGGTCATCGACGCCTCCGGCACCTGGGACAACCCCAACGTGCTCGGCGCCGCCGGCATCCCCGCCCATGGCGAAACCGAGGCCCAGGCGTACGTCGAGAGCGCCCTGCCCGACGTCCTCGGCCGAGACCGCGACCGGTTCGAGGGTCAGCGCGTCCTGGTGGTCGGCGCCGGTCACTCGGCCGCCAACACCCTGCTCTACCTCACCGACCTGCCCGGAACCACGGTCACCTGGGCCATCCGGGCCGCCGCACCCGCACGCACCTACGGCGGCGAGAGCGCTGATGCCCTGCCCGCCCGCGGCCTGCTCGGCACCCGGCTGCGCGAACACGTCGAATCCGGCGCGATCACCCTGCTCACCGGCTTCAGCGTGCAGGCGGTCACGGCCGGCCCGGACGGCGTCGAGGTCTCCGACGGCACCCGCAGCGTCACGGTGGACCGGATCGTGTCGGCCACCGGCTTCCGGCCCGACCACGGCATCGTGTCCGAGCTGCGCCTGGACCTCGACCCGATCATGGGCTCGACCCGCGCCCTGGCCCCGCTGATCGACCCGAACGAGCACTCCTGCGGCACTGTCCCACCGCACGGCGTCGACGAGCTCACCCACCCCGAGCCCGGCTACTACGCCATCGGCGCCAAGTCCTACGGCCGCGCCCCGACCTTCCTGATGGCCACCGGCTCGGAACAGGCCCGCTCGGTCGTCGCCGCCCTCGCCGGCGACTGGGAGGCGGCTCGCGACGTCCAGCTCGACCTGCCCGAAACCGGCGTCTGCTCCAGCAACGTGCCCCTCGACGCGGACAGCATCACCGCCGAGAACACCGGCGGCTGCTGCGGCAGCTGACGGGGTGCGCGCCACGGCGATCGTGGCCGCGCTCGCCGTCACCCAAACCGTCGGCTACGGGACCCTCTACTACGCCTTCGCCGTCTTCCTCATCCCGGTTGCCCGGGACCTGAACGCCTCCACCACCGCGGTCACCGGCAGCTTCACCGCCTCGGTGCTCGCTTCCGCCGCCCTCGCCGTACCCGTCGGAAGGTGGCTTGACCGGCACGGCGGCCGGGCCCTGATGACCGCCGGATCCGCCGCCGGCGCACTCCTGCTCGTCGCCTGGTCGCGCATCGACAGCCTGTGGCAGCTCTACGCCGTACAGATCGGCATCGGCATCGCCTCGGCGGCCTGCCTCTACGAGGCCGCCTTCGCCGTCATCATCGCCTGGCACACCCCGGCCCGCCGGCCGTCCGCCCTGCTCGCTCTCACCGTCGTCGCCGGCTTCGCCAGCACCATCTTCCTGCCGCTCACCGGCTGGCTCGTCGACCAGCACGGCTGGCGCATCGCGCTGCTCGTCCTGGCCGGCCTTCAGATGCTGGTCACCGTTCCCCTGCACGCGGTGGTCCTGCGCGGCGCGCCGCGCCTTCCCAAACCGCAAAACCCTGCCCCCGTACGGGTACGGGCAGTGCTCGCCGACCGCGGTTTCTGGCTTCTCGCACTCGCCTTCACCGCCAACACCGCAGCCATCGCCGTCGTCGCCGTCCACACGGTCGCCGCGCTGATCACCTGGGGCCACTCGCCGGCCTTCGCCGCCACCACGGCGGGGCTATTCGGCGTCCTGTCGGTCACCGGCCGGCTGGTCACCACCGGCCTGCAACGCCGATTCCGCACCACGACCGTCGTCGCGGCGATCTTCGCCGTGCAGGGCGTTGCCGCGGCCGCCCTGCCGCTGACCGGCCGCGGCACCGTCCCCGCCATCGCCGGAGTGATCGGTTTCGGCATCGGTTTCGGTGTCGGCAGCATCGCCAAACCCGTGCTGCTGGCCGACCGCTACGACACCCGCCGGTACGCCACCATCGCGGCCGTTCTCGTCGTCCCGATGACCGTCGCCAAAGCCACCGCACCCCTCGCCGCCGCCGCGATCCACACCGCGACCCATGGATACGGCAGCGTCTTCGCGGCCACCGCCGCCGTCTGCCTGGTCGCGGCCGCCGCCCTGGCCGCCGTGCCGAGGACCTCCCGCGCCGAGGTCAGGTCAGTGGGGTGAGCAGGGCCGCGTCGGAGAGGAAGAGCGGGATGGCGGTGGCGGGCTGGGGGACCGCGTAGTGGAACCCCATGCCCTGCTGGTAGCCGAGTTCGTACAGCATCCGGGCCTGGGCCTCGCTCTCCACCGCTTTCGCGATCGCCACCACGCCGAGCTCGTCGGCGAGCTGAGCCACCGACCGGGCCACCGCGGCCTGCCGGGGTGACGTGATGATGCGCTCGGTCATCGAGCCGTGCAGCTTGATGATGTCGAACGGCGCGGTGGCCAGCGCGGGCAGGGACGCCGGTCCGGCGCCGAAGTCGTCAAGCGAGATGCGTACGCCGAGATCGCGCACCTCCCGCAGGGTGCGCACGATGCTCTCCTCGGTCAGGGCGTCCTCGGTGACCTCGACGATCAGCCGCTCGGGCTCGGTGACCAGCGACCGCACGGTGGCCGCGAAGCCGGGTTCGCGCAGCTGGTGGGCGGAGATGTTCACGTACGTCTCCGGCCATTCCGGATCCCGCTCGCGGCAGACCTGCTCCAGCATCCACCGGCCGAGCGGCACGATGAGCCCGCTGCGCTCGGCGACCGGGATGAAGTCGCCCGGCATGATCGGGCCGCGTTCCGGGTGCCGCCACCGGGCGAGCGCCTCCAGGCCGGTCAGCCCGTTGTCCTCGAGCCGGACGATCGGCTGGTAGACCAGCTCCATCTGGCCACCGGCGACCGCCTCGTGCAGCCCGGCGACCAGCGCGGCCTGGTCCAGAGCCCGGACCCGCATACCCGATTGGAAGTACGCCGGGCGAGCGCGTCCGGCCGCTTTGGCCGTACGCAGCGCGATATCGGCCTTGCTCAGCAGGCCCGTGCCAGAATCCCCGGGGGAGCCGTGCGCCACCCCGATGCCGGCCCGCGCCGAGACAGGGGTGCCGTTGGCCGGGACCGGACTGGCCAGCGTGACCCGGATCCGCTCCACCACGGCGTCCAGGTCGTCGGGGCTGATGTCGGTCGCCAGCACGGCGAACTGGTCGCCACCGAGCCGGCCCACGGTGTCCTGCGGGCGGACAGCGTCCCGCAGCGCGACCGCCACGGCGTTCAGGATGTGGTCGCCGACCTCGTAGCCGAGCACGTCGTTGATGCCCGCGAAGTCGTCCAGGTCGACGACGACCACGGCGGGTGGATGGCCACGCTCGAAGCCTTTCGCGGCCTCGCCGAGCCGGCGGATGAACGATGCCCGGTCCGCCACCCCGGTCAGCGGGTCGGTGTCAGCCACCGGCGTCCCCTCTCCTACGCGCGCGCCTACGTTCACCCATCGGCGCCCGTCGCGGGTCGCTTAGCGGCTGGCCGGTCCGGCCGCCGTGGGGCTTCCCGAGGCCGGTCCGGCCGTCGTGGGACCTCTGGAGACCGGTCCCGTCGTCGTGGGGCTCCCGGAGGCCGGTCCCGTCGTCGTGGGACTCCCGGAGGGTGGCCTCGTCGAACTGCTGGGGATGGGAGCGGCCTGGCTCGAGGTGGCGGTGGGGGACGGGCTCGCCGTCGCCGTCGCCGTCGGTTCCGGTTCCGGGCTCGGCGAGGCGGCCGGCGGCAGCGGCGGCGGAACCGAGTCGGTGGGGCGCAGCAGGACGAAAGCGGCGATCGACACGGCCGCCGCGGCGAGACCGGCCGCCAGCGGCAACCACCAGCGGCTGACCACCCCACGGCGCTCGGCGCGGACCGGATCGGCCGCGGGCCGCAGGTCCTGGGCGGTGACCGCGGCCGACCGGGCGGCGAGGGCCCGGCGCAGCCGCCGTTCCAGGTCGGTGTCGCTCATTTCTCCCCCAACTGGGCGCGCAGCACCCGCAGGGCGCGGTGCGCGGTCGACTTGACGGTTCCGGCCGAGATGCGCAGGGTGGCGGCGATCTCCCGCTCGGACATCTCCGACCAGTAGCGCAGCACGACGATCTGCCGCTGCCGGGCGGTCAGCCGCCCCAGCGCGCCGATCACCTCGAGGTTGTCCGCCCCGAGCAGGGCCAGTTCCTCGGCGGCCGGCACCGGATCCCGCCGCGGCGGCAGGTAGGCGCGGGCGATCTGCCGGCGGCGCAGCACCGACCGGGCCGCGTTCATCACCCCCGAGATCAGGTACGCGTCCGGGTCGGCCACCGCGCTCAGGTCGGCGCGATACCGCCGGTAGAAGCGGGTGAAGACGTCCTGCACGATGTCCTCCGCCGTCTGCGGGTCGTCAACCATGAGCACGGCCATCCGAACCAGCGGCAGCCGGCGTTGCCGGTACAGCTCACTGATCGCGGGCGCGGCCGCCGGCACCGCCGCGGCCGGCCCGGAGATTGCTCTCCGCATCCAGCGCGGCAGCGTGATCGGTAGGGGAAGCACAAAGCTCAAGGAACGCCTCGAAGTAGGGGTGGGAGTGCCGGGGTGCCGGCCGCGGGTTCCCGGCCGGCACCCGAGGACTCAGGAAACAGCAGTGGCCGAGGGGCTCGGCACCGGCGCAGCGGTCGGCGCGGGCTTCGAGCCGGAGAGCGTCGGCACGGGCGCGGCGGTTTGTGCCGGCTTCGAGCCGGAGGGCCGGGGTTTCGGGGACGACGTCGAGGACGGCGCCGGCACCGGCGCGGCGGTAGCGGTCGGCTCCATCGACCGGCTCGGAGTGGGCGCGGCGGAGGCGGTAGCGGTCGGCGCCGTCGACCCGCTCGGTGCCGGCGCCGGGGACGCGGTCGCGGTCGGCACCGGCGCGGGGGTGGCGTCGTCGGCGAAGGCCGCCGCCGCGGTCACCCCACCGATGGCAACGACGGCCACGGCGCCGGCGACGATCGCGAGGGTACGGATGGGTTTACGCATCAAAACTCCAGGACGGTCGGTGAAGCACTGTCGCATGGAGGGACGCACGAGACCCGTTCCGGTTGGCTCCCCAGCTGTGATCCAGGCCATACCCCGGCGGCATTGCCCGGTCTTTGTAGCGTGTCGGCGTGAGCCCAGCCCGCACCTGGTGGCCGATCGCCCTGTCCCTGGTGGCGGCGGTCACCCTGCTGTACGCGGTGGTGCTGCCGGGCGGCTACCTGACCTGGTTGCGGCTGGCCATGCTGCTGTGGACGGTGGCCGCCGTGGTTTGGGCGGTGTCCCTGACCGGCCGCTCCTGGCTGGTCCGGTCGATCCTGCCGGCGGTGTCGGTCGTGACGATGGTGCTGGCCTGCTCGGGCGTCCCCGGCAAGCTCCTGTTTCCGCTGTACCGTCCGGCTTTGGAGCGGCAGCCGGGAAGCGTAGGCCTGTATCACTTCTCGGCCGTCTGGACCCACGACGGCTGCGTCGCCTACGTGACCGACGACAGCGGCATGTCCTCGTTCTCCGGCCTGCTGCACTGCACCCCGAGCGTGAAGCCGTCACCCCGCCTGGGCGACACCGCCCGCGACGCCGTCTTCGATTCGCTGGGCGACGACTGGTACGCCTTCATCGTCCCGCGCTCCGGCCCACCGGTCTGGGGCTTCAACCCGTTCGCCGTCGGCGCCGTCCCCCACGTCTGACGTCACCGGCTCGGCTTCAGGGGGCCGGGGCCGGCGGAGCCGATCAGGATCGGTTCGAGCAGGGTGACCAGGTTCTGCTGCTGCTCCGAGTCCAACTGCCGGGTCGCGGGCTCAAGCGCCTCGCGGGCCTCGGCGTAAAGGCGTTCGGTCAGCTCGAGGCCGGCCGGGGTCAGGAAGACGTCCAGCGCGCGGCGGTCGTCGGGGTTCTTGTCGCGGGCGAGCAGGCCGCGCCGCTCCGCGCGGTCGATCAGGCCGGACATCGAGGACTTGTCCACGCCCAGGAACAGCGCCAGGTCGGTCACCCGGGCCCGGCGGTCGCGCAGGATGCCGAGCACCCGCAGCTGGGTCAGCGACAGGTCGTTGGCGGCGCCGATCCGGGTCAGCACGCCCATCACCTGGAAAGTGCTGCGGACCAGCGCATCCACCACGGCGTCGGAAGTCATGCCGCCATCCTAGTTGACATAGGTGGGATTCCCAACCATTCTAGTTTTAGTTGGTAATCCCACCTATCCCTCGGAGGTATCCCATGCACGCCGCCGTCCTCACCTCGTTCGACACCGCGCCGGTCTACCGCGAACACCCCGAGCCGGCCGCCACCGCCGACCATGAGGTGGTGGTCGACGTGCTGGCCGCCGGCCTGCACCACCTCACCCGGGCCAAGGCGAACGGCACGCACTACAGCAGCACCGGCGCCTTCCCGCTCGTCCCGGGCGTCGACGCCGTGGTCCGTGACCCGGCGGGCAATCTGCGCTACGCCGCGCTCGACGACACGAACCTCGGCACGTTCGCCGACCGCACGGTGATCGACGTGCGGCGCAGCATCCCGCTGCCCGACGGGGCCGACCCGGTGACGATCGCCGCCGGGATGAACCCCGCGATGTCCTCCTGGGTCGCCCTGCGCCGGCGCATCGATTTCCGGGCCGGGCAGCGCGTACTGATCCTGGGCGCCACCGGCAGTGCGGGCCGGATGGCGATCCGGATCGCCAAGCTGTTCGGCGCCGCCCGGGTGATCGCCGCCGGGCGCGATGCCACCCGGCTGGCCGCGCTGACTGCTCTCGGCGCGGACGAGACGATCACCTTCGACCGGATCGACCGGGCCGCCGACGTCGATGTCGTGCTCGACTACGTCTGGGGCGACCCGTCCGCCCGGGCCATGCTCCCGCTGCTCACCGCCCGCGCCGACCGGGCCGTCCCGCTGACCTGGATCCAGATTGGATCGATCGCCGGGGAGCTCGCGGCCGTCCCGTCGATCGCCCTGCGCGCCGCCCGGCTGCAGCTCATCGGCAGCGGGATCGGCTCGGTCACGCCACGCGATTTCCTGGCCGAGCTGCCGGAACTGGCCGCGGCGCTGGCCTCCGGGACGATCGAGGTGCCGGCCCGCGCCGTACCCCTCGCCCGGATCGGCCAGGAGTGGAGCACCGAGACCGGCGACCGGCTGGTCTTCGTTCCTTGATTAGATGGCTAATTAATATAGATGTTTCGATATCTTGTGCCTGCAGGCACCTTCCTGTTCTCCTACGGCCAGCCGTGAAACGGCCACCCGTGAAACGGCCTCGACCCTAGGAGCCCCCATGAGACTCAGAACGGTGACGGCAGGACCTGCCGTAGCTGTTTTCGCCGCGGTGACGGTGGCGCTCAGCGCCCTGCCGGCGGCGGCCTCGCCCGGTGTCCGGCCGTCCGGCTCATCCCTGCCGGCTCTCAGCGCTGCCCTGCTGGCCGCTCCGCCGGCCGTCAGCCTCGCCAACGTCCAAACCCACCTGCAGCAGCTGCAGACCATCGCCACCGCCAACAATGGCAACCGGGCGACCGGCACGGCCGGCCACACCGCGACGACGACCTATCTGCAGCAGAAGCTGCAGGCGGCCGGCTTCACCGTCACCGTGCAGACCTGCACCACCTGCACCGGCGGCTCGGCGAAGAACATCATCGCCGACTGGCCGGGCGGCAACACCAGCAACACCTACATGTTCGGCGCCCACTCCGACAGCGTGTCGGCCGGGCCGGGCATCAACGACGACGGCTCCGGCACGGCCTCGCTCCTGGAGGCCGCGCTCACTCTGGCCGCGAACAACCCGACCATGACCAACCACGTCCGGTTCGGCTGGTGGGGCGGCGAGGAGCAGGGTCTGATCGGCTCCAAGTTCTACGTCAACTCGCTTACCAGCGCTCAAAAAACCGCGATCAAGGCCTACGGTACGTTCGACATGATCGCTTCCACCAACGGCGGCTACTTCGTGACCGGCACCGACGCCGTCGCCGTGAAGCTGCGGGAGTACTTCACCTCGATCAGCGTGGCCACCGAGACGTCGACCGAGTGCTGCAGTGACGACGACTCGTTCCGCGCCGCCGGCATCCCGTCGTCGATCAACTCCACCGGGGCCAGTTACACCAAGACCAGCGCCCAGGTGACCAAGTGGGGCGGCACGGCCGGCGCGGCCTACGACCCCTGCTACCACAAGGCCTGCGACTCCTATCCGTCCAACATCAACGCCACCTCGCTGGGCCGCTGGGCCAACGCCGAGCTGTACTCCGTCTGGACCCTCACCACGGGTACGACGACGGCCAACGACTTCTCGGTGTCGCTGAGCCCGAGCACCGGCGCGGTGACCCCCGGCTCGTCGGCCACCGCCACGGTGAGCACCGCGACCACCTCCGGCAGCGCGCAGACTGTCGCGCTGACCAGCTCCGGCGCCCCGTCCGGGGTGACGGTGAGCTTCAGCCCGACGTCGGTCACCTCCGGCGGATCGTCGACCCTGACCATCGCGACCACCACGGCCGCCGCGGCCGGTTCGTACACCATCACGGTGACCGGAACCGGCACGGCGACCCACACCGCCTCGTACACGCTTACCGTCAACGGCACCGGCGGCGGGTGCACCAGCGCCGGCCAGAAGCTCGGCGACCCCGGCTTCGAGAACGCCACCACCTCGTGGACCGGTTCGAGCGGCGTCATCGGCGCGAACACCGGCGACGGGGCGCCGCGAACCGGCACCCGCGACGCGTGGCTCGACGGCTACGGCTCGACCCACACCGACACCCTGTCCCAGGCAGTGACCCTGCCGACCGGCTGCACCTCCTACGCGCTGTCCTTCTACCTGAAGATCAGCACCTCCGAGACGACCACCACCAGCCAGTACGACAAGCTGACGGTGCAGGTCGGCACCACCACGTTGCAGGTGTTCTCCAACCTCAACGCCAGCGCGTACACCCTGCGCTCGTACGACCTGGCCGCGTACGCCGGCCAGACCATCACCCTGAAGTTCACCGGCGTGGAGGACTCGTCGCTGAAGACGTCCTTCGTCATCGACGACACCGCCCTGACCGTCAGCTGATCGCCACCGGACGATGCCGCAGGGCGGTCTGCCCTGCGGCATCTCGCCGGCTCTCCGGTCGAGTGCCAGACTGCATTGGTGCCCATGTCGCGGGTGTTCCGGCTGTTCGTCAGCTCCACCTTCGCTGACCTGCAGGCCGAGCGGCATGCACTGCAGACGTTCGTCTTTCCGCGGCTGCGTGAGCTCTGCGCGGCCGCAGGCGCCCGGTTTCAGGCCGTCGATCTGCGGTGGGGCATCAGCCAGGAGGCCGGCGACGATCAGCAGACCCTGGCGATCTGCCTGCGTGAGGTGCGGCGCTGCCAGCAGCTGACGCCCCGGCCGAACTTCCTGATCCTGGCGGGCGAGCGTTACGGCTGGCGGCCGCTGCCGCCGGACATCCCGATCGAGGACTTCCCCGTTCTCGAGGCCGCGATCGCTGACCCGGCCGACCGCGAGTTCCTGCGCACCTGCTATCGGCGCGACGACAACGCGGTTCCGCCGCATTACCTGCTGCAACGTGGGGCCGCCGAACCCCTGCTCGCTCGCCTGCTGCGGGATGCGGTCGCCCGCCTGCGGTGGCCGCCGGGCCGGTCCGCGCGCTACCTCACCTCGGCCACCGAGCGCGAGATCGAAGACGGTGCGCTGACGGTGCCCGACGCGGACGAACACGTGCTGTGCCTGCTGCGCCGCATCGACGGGCTGCCGCGGGCGGCCGGTCCCGCGTCCGCCTACCTCGACCTGGCCGCCGACGGCTCGATCGACGCCGACGCGGCGCGGCTGGTCGAGGACCTGAGGTCCCGGCTGCGTGGGCATCTCCGGGGCAACGCCCGCGACATCACAGCGGTCTGGTCGTCCGGCGGCCCGGGCACCGAGCACCTCGGCGACCTTCCTGAACAGCTCGAGGACTGCCTGCCGCTGCTCGACCGGGACGACCAGCCGACCACGGTGTGCGACGCGGTGTGGCGGCACCTCGGCGGCATCATCCGGGCCGCGTGCGCGCGCGACGACTCGCGCTCGCCGCGGGAGGTGGAGCGCGACGCGCACGCCGGATTCCGCGACGAGCGCGCCGCGGTCGTGGCCGGCCGGGCGTCGGAGCTCGCCCGGATCGCCGCCTACCTCGGCAGCACCGAGCCGGCGCCGCTGGCCGTGCTCGGCGACTTCGGTTCCGGCAAATCGGCGCTGATGGCCCGCGCCGCGGTCGAGGCCGGCGGGCAACCGAACGTTGTGCACCGGTTCGTCGGCGCGACCGCCGCGTCGACCTCCGGGGTCCGGCTGCTGGGCGGCATCGGCGCGGAGGTCGCCGCCCTCTTCGGGGTCGTCGTCGACCCGCCGGCCGGGCCGCGCGACCTCACCGGCTGGTTTCCCGAGCAGCTGGCCCGGGCGTCCGCGGACCGTCCACTCGTCGTGTTCATCGACGCCCTCGACCAGCTCGCGGGCACCGACGCCGCGCGGACCCTGGCCTGGCTGCCGCACGAGTTGCCCCCGGGAGTACGGATGGTCGTGTCCGCGGCCCCAGGCGCGGTCACCGACGTGCTGCAGGGCCGGCAACCGGCGTCGGCCATCGTCCGGCTGGCGCCGCTGCCCGTCCCGAGTGGAGCCGCCGCCCTCGACGAGTGGCTGCGAGCGGACGGTCGCACACTCCAGCCGGATCAACGCGACGCGGTGCTGGCGAGCTTCGCACGCGGCGGCCTGCCGTTGCAGCTGCGGCTGGCTTTCGAGGAGGCCCGCCGCTGGCGGTCGTTCGAACCGGGGACCGAGCTCGCCGATGATCCGCGGGTCCTGATCCGGTTGATGGTCGAGCGGCTGGCCGCGGAGACCCGGCACGGACGCGTCCTCACCGAACGTGCGCTCGGCTACTTGGCCGCCGCGCGCCACGGAATGACCGAGGACGAACTGCTCGACGTCCTGTCCGCCGACGACGTGGTGCGGGCCGACCTGCGACGACGGTTTCCGAAATCACCGGTGACCGATCGGGTGCCGGATGTCGTGTGGTCACGGTTGTTCGATGACCTGGAGCCGTACCTCACCACCCGGGACACCGACGGAACCGCCACGCTCGGCTTCTTCCACCGGCAGCTGGCCGACGTGGCCGTGGCGGACCTGGTGCGGACCGACCGGTACGGCTCGCTGGCCGACTACTTCGCATCCCGGCCGGACCGCCGGCGTCTGACCGAGCTTCCGTGGAGTCTGGCCCACGCCCGCCGATGGGACCAGTTCGTCGGCACGGTGGTCGACTTCGCCTTCCTCGACGCGCGACTGCGCGGGTGGGGACCGCAGGAGGTCATCGACGACCTCGACCTCGCGCTGGAGGCGGCCGACCGCCGGGACCTCGGCGTGGAGGCGACCGGCGCGCTGTCGACGCTGCGTGCCTTCCTGCGCCTCGTCGCGCACATCCTGAGCCGTGATCCCGCGCAGTTCGCGGGTCAGCTGCGCGGCCGCGTCGAGCAAGGCGGCAACCCGCTGATCGACCGGCTGCTGGCCCAGGCGGGCACGGCCGGTCCGGGCTCGTCGCTGCAGCCCGCCGGCCGGACGCTGGCCGCACCGGGTGGTGACCTGATCGCGACGCTCGCCGGTCACGCCCAGGAGGTTCGGGCGGTGGGGGTCACGCCGGATGGCACGCTGGGCGTCTCGGCGTCGGCCGACGGCACCGTACGCGTCTGGGATCTCGACCGGCAGGTCGAACGGTTCATCATCCCGGTCGGGCACGGCGAGGTGAACGCACTCGTGGTGACCCCGAACGGGCGCCAGGCGGTAAGCGGTTCCGCGGACGGGAGCATCGACGTCTGGGACCTGGCGAGCGGGGCGCTGGTTCGGCGCTGGCAGGGGCCCCGGCCGTGGCGGACGCTCGTCCTGACCCCGGACGGGACCCGCCTGATCTCCGGCACGAACGGCCCGGCGGTGCTGTGGGACTTCGCCACCGGCGAGCAGCTCTCGACGATCGCCTCCGGCAGTCGCGCGACCACCGTCATCGCGATCTCGGCCGACGCCCGGCGGGCGATCATCGGCGGGGTGTACGACTTCGTGTCCCTGATGGACCTCGAATCGGGCGAGCAGGTCGCGGAACTCGGCCAGGGCCGGGACAGCTGGGTCTCCGCGGTGGCGATGACCCACGACGGCCGCCGGGCGCTGTCCGCCGACTGGGAAGGCCGGATCAAGGTCTGGGACTTCGACGCGCGTCACCAGGTCGGCCAGCTCGGCGGACACGGCTACCACAAGATCACCTCGCTGGCCGTGACCGGCGATGGCGATGTCCTCAGCGCCGACGACGCCGGTCGCCTGATCCTGCAGGGGGAAAAAGGCGGCCCCCGGAAGGTCGTGTCCACCACCGGCCACCGGGTTCAACAGATGGCCGTGACCCCCGACGGGCGGCGGGTCATCACGGCCGGCGGGGACGGCACCCTCCGCGTCTGGGACCTGACCCCGCCGGCGGGCGGGCTCGATCCCCGCGCCCTTTGGGGTAGCGGTTCCAACTCCGAAGCCGACGACCGGCGGTCCCGCGAGACGTGGCGCGGGGTGCACCACGCCGGATCGAGCCAGGCGCCCGCTCCGCCGGTCATCGACGTCGGCACGCTCGAGCCGCCCACCGGTTGGTGGCGGATCTGGCCGACCCGCTACGGCTCCCGGAACGACGATGACGAGGACGAGCCGGTCGGCTTCCGGGTCGTCGACCGCGACCTGCAGGACCGGTCGCCGGAGATCGTGACCGGCCGGTGCCGAGTGCCACCGGCGCTTTCCCACCGCGGCGAACTGCTCGCCGCGGTCCTCGCCACCGAAGGAGACCCGAGACTCGCGGTGTACGAGGTCGCCACCGGCATCGAACGCTGGTCGTGCGCCCTGACCGGGCCCGGCCCGCTGGCCTTCTCCGCCGACGACCGGATGATCCTGTGCGCGGGGGAGGACCATGTCGGCACCTGGGACACGGCGACCGGTGCCGAGAACCCGAAGGCTGTCGGGCCGGTGGATCCGCGGTTCACTCCGGACGGCGGCCACCTGCTGGCCCTGGCACCCGAGCGGTTCGTGGGCCTGTGGCGGGTCGGCGAGGCCGATCCGGTCGTCCGGTGGCCGCTGCCGGCGAACGCCACCGTCGGATTCGCCCCGGACGGCGGACGCGCCTGGTGGTCGACCCGGGACGGCCGGTTGTGGCACTGGACCGTCGGCCCGCCGGGGTCGTTCGGCCGCCCCGTCTCGCTCCCGGCGCCCGCGCCCATCCTGCGGGTGTCGGTGGACGGGCGCTTCGCCGTCGCCAGGACGGACGATTCCCGGGTACGGGTGTGGCGGCTACCCGGTGCCCAGGTCGTGGTCGACCGCGTTGTCCCCGATGCCCGGTCGGTGGCGATCGGCGCGGCCCGGCTGGCCAAGGGCGCACGGCTGCGCGGCCTGCTCGCCATCGGCAGCAGCCGGCTGGAGGTCTTCGACCTCGCCACGACGGCCTGGATCGCGGCGTTCGACGGCGATGCCGCGGTCACCCGCTGCCGGTTCGAGGGCGGTTCGGTAGTCGTCATGAGCACCGAGAACGGCAGCGAACACCGCCTGATGCTGCACCCCGGGTCGGTCGAATAGCCTGGCTTCATGATCATCGAGGTGGACCGGCTCAGTAAATCGTTCGGCGACACGCCGGTGCTACGCGATGTCAGCCTGGCCGTGGCGCCGGGGGAGTTCGTGGCCATCGTCGGCCCGAGCGGCTCGGGCAAGTCGACGCTGCTCTACTGCATGTCCGGCCTGGAACCGGCCACCTCCGGCAGCGTGCGGATCCTCGGCACGCCGATCGGGCCGCTCAGCCGGTCGGCGCTGGCCCGGCTGCGCCGCGACCACCTCGGGTTCGTCTTCCAGTCGTACAACCTGATCCCGTCGCTGTCCGCCCGGGACAACGTCGCCCTGCCCGCCCGGCTGGCCCGGCGCGGTATCAGCGCCGCCGACGTCGACCGGGCCCTGGCCGAGGTGGGCCTGGCCGACCGGGCCGCCGCGCGGCCGTCGGCCCTGTCCGGCGGCCAGCAGCAGCGGGTGGCGATCGCCCGGGCCCTGGCCCTGCGGCCCGACGTGGTCTTCGCCGACGAGCCGACCGGCGCGCTCGACACCGCCGCCGGCGTCCAGGTGCTGGACCTGCTGGGCAAGGTCGTGGCCGACGGCCGGTCGGTGGTCATGGTCACCCACGACCTGCAGGCCGCGGCCCGCGCCGACCGGGTGCTGGTGCTGCGCGACGGCGCCCTGCACCGCGAGCTGGCCCGCCCGACGGCGGCCGGGATCTTCGCGGCGATGGGGGACTGACGTGCTCGAACTGATCCTCGGTGACCTCGCCGGAAACGTACGCGTCTGGCTCGGTGCCCTTCTGGTCGCCGCGGCGACCGGCGCGGTCGGCGCGGTGGTGGGTTCCGGTTTCCAGACCGCGATCGCGGTCGGCGGAGATCAAGCCCTTGCCCTGTACGGCCTGGCCGGCACGATCCTGCTGTTGACCGTGATCACGGCGCTGATCGTGACCGGGACGGTCGCCAACCTCACGGTCGCCCTGCAGCAGCGCGGTTACGCCCTCTGGCAGCTCGCCGGCGTGGCCCCCGGCCGGGTCCGGGCCGTGGTCACCACCCAGCTCGCCCTGGTCGCCGTGCTCGGCGCGGCGGCCGGCTGCGTGGCGGCGTCGCCGGCCCTCGGCCCGCTGTGGCGCCTGGCCCTCAGCGACGTGGACGTGCGGTTCGACGCCCGCGAGGCGGTGCCGGTGATCGCCGTGGTCGTGCTGGTGGTGACGCTCGGCGGCGCCCGCAGCGCCGGCCGGGCCAGCCGCACCCCGCCGATCCGGTCACTGCGCGAGCCGGAACTGCCCGACCGGTCGATGAGCGCGGGCCGCTGGGTCACCGGCCTGGCCACCCTGGCGATCACCGCGGCGATCGTGGTGAGCCTGCCCGGCCGCGACCCGGACCGGCTGACCGCCCCGCTCACCTTTGTCGGCCCGCTCACCGCCGGGGTCCTCGCGGCGTTCGGCCCGCTCTATCTCGCCCCGCTGCTGCGCGGCTGGACCGGCGTCGTGCCGGTCACGCTGTCCGGCGCCTGGTTCCTGGCCCGCAACAGCACCGCCCACCACATCGCCCGCAGCACCGCCGCGATCAGCCCGATCACGGTGGCGATCGCGCTGGCCGGCGGCCTGTACGCGGCGGACGCCACGGTCTCCGGCGGCGACTCGCCCGGTGCCGGCTCGGTGGCGCTGCTGCTCGGCGGCCCGCTGCTGCTGTCCCTGCTCGGCGCGGCCGCCACCGTCTTCATGGGCAGCGGCCGCCGGGAGCGCGAGTTCGCCCTGCTCCTGGCGGCCGGCGGCACCCCGGCAACGGTGCTGGCCGCGGCCGCCGCCGAGGCGGTCATCTACGTGCTGACGGCGGCCCTGCTCGGCCTGGTCGCGGTCGCGGTCACCGCCCTGGCCGGTGCCGCGGCGGTGGACACGGCACCGTCGTTCGGCCTGGCCGCCGTCGCGGCGGTGACGGGTGCGAGTCTGGTCCTGACGCTGGCCGCCACGGTGCTGCCCACCGCTCTCGCCCTGCGCCGCGACGTGCCGCGCACCCTGGCCCGCGACGCCTGAGGGTCAGGGTGCGCGCGAGTCGGCCTTATTCATATAAATCCTATAGGCATGATGCGTCCTGCCGGGTAGCGTCGGGATCGACGACACCTGAGGAGACAGACATGGCGAAACCGACGATCGTTCTCGTGCACGGGGCCTGGGCCGACGCGTCCAGCTGGAACGCGGTCGCGTCCGGACTGCAAAGGCAGGGCTACACCGTCCTCGCCCCACCCAACCTGCTGCGCGGCCCGGCAACCGACGCGGCCTACATCTCGTCCTTCCTGGCCCAGCGCACGACCGGCCCGGTGGTGCTGGTCGGCCACTCGTACGGCGGCTTCGTCATCAGCAACACCACCGGCGGCGGTGACGTGCGCGCCCTGGTCTACGTCGACGCGTTCATCCCCGACGAGGGCGAGTTCGTCTTCCAGATCCTGGGCGGTTCGGGGTCGGCGCTCGATGTGCCCGACCCGACCACGGTGCTGGACATCGTCGGTTACCCGGGCAGCCCCGAGGGCGACGCGGAGGCGTTCCTCAAGCCGGACACCGTGCACAACTTCTTCGCCCAGGACCTGCCCGAGGCCGACCGCTGGCTGATCGCGGCCGGCCAGCGACCGATCACCCTGAGCGCCAACACCACCCCGTCGGCCGCCCCGGCCTGGAAGAACCTGCCGAGCTGGGCCGTCATCGGCACCGAGGACAAGGTGATCCCGCCGGGCGTCAAGCGTTCCCAGGCCGAGCGGGCCGGCGCCAAGACCACCGAGGTGGAGGGCTCGCACGTCTCGCTGGTCTCCCACCCCCAGGTGGTCATCGACACGATCCTGGCCGCCGCCGCCCACGTAACCGACTGACCCACCGCCGTCTACCGCTCCTGACCGGGCTCGCCGGTCAGGAGCGCCTCGGTGAGCTGGTGGAGACGCGCGGCGTCGGCGGGGTCGAACGCCGGCGTGTCGGTGGCGACCCGGGTGCCCTCCAGCACCGCGGTGAGCCCGGCGGTCGGCGCGTCGAGGAAGGGCAGGATCTGCGCGACGGCCTCGGCGACCGGTTTGCCGGACGCCCGCAGACCTTGGACGGCGGTCGCGGTGGCGGCGTCGTATTCGCCGGCGAAGCTGGTGGCGACGACGCCGGGATGGTTCAGAACGTAAGCGATGCCGGGGTGGACCCCGGCGAAGTGGACGCCGAGCAGATCGCACAGGGCGCCGCTGTGGCCGAGGGCGCCGGTGCCGGGGTAGTTCCGGGTCAGCTGCAGGTCGTCCCAGCGGACCGGGCCGGTGCGGCCCGCGCCGCCGAAGTTGAGCACCACGGGCTGCTCGGCCCGGCCCAGCAGATCGGCCAGCCCGTGGCTGAGCAGGTAGCGGCTCAGGTAGAACAGGGCGAAGTTGCTCTCCAGGCCGTCCGCGGTTTCGGCCCGCGTCGAGCGATGGAAGCGCGCGCCCAGGACCAGAACGTCGAGCGCCGGGTACCGCTCGGTGATCTGGTCGACGACGCGGTGGTTCTCGGCCACCCGGCTCAGATCGGCCGGCAGGAACTGCGCTCGTGCGCCGGCTCCGCTGCCATCCGCGTACGCCAGGAAGTCCTTGCCCTTCTCGGCGCTGGTGCCGATGACCACGACGTCGTGGCCCCGATCGAGATAGGTGTGGGCGAGCGCGCGGCCGATGCCGTCGGTCCCACCCGTGATGACAGCGGTCGGCACAGAAACTCCTCCGGCGAGACGAGACGGCTAACGGTAGTGGGCGCGGATCAGTTCGCTCGCGCGGCCGGTCAGCGCCGGGCCGTCGAACGTGACGTCGGCGGAGGTGGCCGGGGCCAGGCCCGGTGGCCGCAGGGCGCTCAGCTGCTCGGAGCTCAGCGCGAACACGACGCGGCGCAGACCCGCTCGGGCGATGACCTCTGCGCACATCGCGCACGGCTGGCAGCTGGTGTACATCACGATGGTCGCGCACCGCTCCGGCGGGTAGGTCGCCGCCGCCAGCCGAGCCAGCTTCAGTTCGGGGTGGGCGGTGATGTCGCCGCTGCTGACCACGGTGTTGTGGGCGCGTTGCAGGACCGTGCCGTCGGGGTCGGCCAGCAGCGACCCGTACGGCAGCTCGCCCTGGGCGGCTGCGTCGGCGGCCAGATCGATCGCGATCGCCAGGAGTTTCTCGTCGGCGGCGTTCATGCCAGCCGGAGCTCTCCGTGCGCGGTGACCAGGCCCGAGCCGGACAGTCGCACCCGGTCGCCGGTCACGTCGACCCGGATGCGGCTGGGGCGTCCGAGGTGGTGGCCCTGCTCGATCAGGACGGGTTCGCCGGCCGGCACCCGGCCCGAGCGCACCAGGGCGACGGCGAGCGGCCCCGCCGCCGTACCGGTCGCCGGGTCCTCGGCGATCCCTACGGTGGGGTTGAAGAAGCGGGTGTACGCGGCCGCCTCGTCGTCGCCGGCGGTCGTGTAGAGATAGCAGCCCTCGCCACCGGACTCGGCCAGGATCGCGGCCAGGTCGCGGCTCTGCGCCACCGCCGCGTCGACCGCCTCGCGGGTGGCCAGCGGGACGAGCAGATGCGCGACGCCGGTCGACACGACCTGGGCGACGGCGTCGGGGGAGAGGTGCCGCGGTTCGAGTCCGAGCGCGGCGGTCAGCCGCTCGTCGTCGGTGACCTGCTTGCCGAAGCTCGGGGCACCCTGGTCCATGACGATCCGGATCGGCCGGCCGGGCGCGCGCAGGATCTCGACCGCGAGCACCTCGGCGCCGATCCGCTGGCGCATCGTCACGGCCGGCCGGTCGCCGGTGAGTCCCTGCTCGGCCAGCCACAACCAGGCGCCCAGGGCGTTGTGCCCGGCGCCGTCGACCTCGACGCCGGCCGGGGTGTACGACCGCAGCCGCCAGTCGACGCCGTCCTCCTCGGGCCGCAGCAGGAAGGTGGTCTCGGACTGGTTGAACTCGCGCGCGATCGCCTGCATCTGCGGCACGGTCAGGTCGTCGGCGTCGGGCACGAGCGCCAGCGGGTTGCCGGTCAGCGGCCGGTCCGCGAACACGTCAACGAAGTAGAAGCGGGTCATGGCTTCCAGTCTTGAGCGCGATCGGCCCGTACGGCAGCTCACTTTTGCGGAATCAACCGCCTGCCGCCGCCGCATCTGCGGCAATATTGCCGGATGACGAACGAGGGCCCGGTCCGCGACCTGGATGCTGTCGATCATGCGCTGCTGACGGCGGTGCAGCGGGACGGCCGGGCGACCCTCGCCGAACTGGCCGACGCCATCCAGCTGAGCGTCTCGGCGACGCGGGCCCGGCTGCGCGGGCTCGAACAGAATCGGACCATCACCGCGTACGCCGCCCGGGTCGACGCCGAGGCCCTGGGCTACCCGCTGCGCGCGGTGGTCCGGATGAAGGTGCACGGCTCGCTCTACGACAAGGTCGCCTCGGTGCTGGACCGGCGCCCGCAGATCGTGCGCTGCCTGCGGGTCACCGGCGAGTCCTGCTACCTGATGGAGATCGTCGCCACCGGCATGAAGGACCTCGAGGCGATCACCTCGGACCTGGCCCGGATCGGCTCGATCACCACCGACCTGGTCTACGAGATCGTCGCCGACAAGCCGACCCCACCGCTCCCTCGCGCGGGTGATTACGTAGCGTAATTGATGAATGTACCGATAGCTTTCGTCGCCCTCCGGCGTGATGATGTCGGGAGATCGTAGCGATCGGAGGGTAGGCCGTATGTCAGATGTGGTAGTCGTTTCCGGCCATCCCAACCCCGGTTCGAGGACGTTGCAGCTGGCCAGAGCGCTGGGCGAGCGGATTGCGATGAGCCGGGGTGCCACCAGGCTGGTGGTGGTCGATGTTTCCCAGTTGGGGCCGGGCCTGCTGGTTTGTGGCGATGGTGCCACCGGAGAGGCTCTGCTCGAAGTGCAGGACGCCACGCTGCTGATCGTGGCGACCCCGACGTACCGCAGCACGTACTCCGGCGTGCTCAAGGTGCTGCTCGATCAATTGCCGGCCAACGCCCTGGCCGGAGTGCTCGCCATTCCGGTCGTCACCGCCGAGATGCAGGCGCAGGCCGACGTCGCCGAGGCCTCCCTGGCCCGGCTGCTGAGCGACCTGGGCGCCGAGGTCGTCGACTTCGGCCTGACCGCGATCGGCCCCGAACTGGCCGACCCGGCCTCGGTCGCCGAGCTCTACACGGACGCCCTGATCAGCTGAGGCCCGGACGCGGCGCGGTCAACGACGACCGCTCTGCACTGGCTGTTCACAAAATCTCCAGAGGGTACGGACACGATCACTGTTGTGGCATCGGATCGCACGGCGGTCCGGGCACTGACACAACAGGGGGCAAGCGAATGGCAAAGCCTACGATCGTTCTGGTGCACGGCGCCTGGGCCGACGCGTCCAGCTGGAACCAGGTCATCTCGGCGCTGCGTGACCAGGGCTTCTCGGTGCTGGCGCCGCCGAACCCGCTGCGGGGCGTGGCGTCCGACGCCGCGTACCTGTCGTCGTTCGTGGCGCAGCGGACCAGTGGGCCGGTGGTGCTGGTCGGGCACTCCTACGGCGGGGTCGTCATCAGCAACGCCGCCGCGAGCGCGGGGGACGTGCGGGCGCTGGTCTACGTCAACGCGTTCATCCCGGCCGAGGGTGAGAGCATCTTCGGGATCCTGGGCGGGTCGGGCTCGAGCCTGGACGTTCCGGACCCGACGACGGTTCTCGACATCGGCGGCTACCCGGGCGCCCCGGAGGGCGACGCCGAGGCGTTCCTGAAGCCGGAGACCGTTTTCACGTCGTTCGCGCCGGACCTGTCCGAGGACGAGGGCTGGCTGGTCGTCGCCGGTCAGCGGCCGATCACGTTGAGCGCCAACGCCGCCCCGTCGGCCGAGGCGGCGTGGCGGACCCTGCCCAGCTGGGCCGTCGTGGGCACCGACGACCGGGTCATCCCGGCCGCCACCCAGCGGTCGATGGCCGAGCGGGCCGGCTCGAAGATCCTCGACGTTGCGGCCTCGCACCTGTCGCTGGTGTCGCACCCGGAGGTCACCGTCGAGGCGATCCTGGCCGCGGCCGCGCACGTGGAGGACTGACCGCCCTGATGGAAGGATCCCGGTTCGCCCGCATCTTCGCCCTCGGCGCGATCAGCGTCCTGACCGCCGCGCTCGCCGCCTGCGGCGAGGACGACACACCGGCGGAGGCCGCCGCGACCTCCGCGTCGGCCCCGGCAGCGCTGCCGGCCACGACAACCCCGGAACCCGAGCCGACGAGTACGACGACAGCGGCCCCGACGAAGACCGCGACGACCAAGCCGGCGACCGCCAAGCCCACCACGGCGAAGCCCGGCGCCGAGTCGGACCTGTCGCAGCTCAAGTCCCTCGGCATCGACGTCGAGGTCGGCATGATCATTGACGTCGCCGACGACGGCCTGGACCGCTACCTGCAGGTCGGCAAGAACGGCGTCGTCGACTTCACCGGCACCACCCGGACCGACTCGACGATGATGTCGCTGAAGCCGGCTGCGGTGTCCGCCAAGAACCGGGTCACCATCAAGCCCCCGTTCTGGAACGAGGACACCGGCGCCGGCTCCTGCGTGGCGGACACCGCGGGCACGGCGCTGAAGCTGGAGACGTGCCAGGCCGGCAAGGCGTCGCAGACCTGGCAGGTGGTCCCGGCCGGCGACTCCGGCCAGTTCGAGCTGCGCGGCGCCTTCGGCATCCTCAACGTCGACAACGGCAAGCTCGTCGCGTCCGGCGGCTACACCGGCTTGCAGACCCTGGACTTCGCGGGCTGACCGGCTGACCGGCAATCCGGCCGCCGTCCACAACGGACGGCGGCCGGACGGCGTCAGGGACGCCGGAGTTCGAAGTAGTCGATGTTGAAGTTCTGGTACGCCGCCGGGTCGATGCGCAGCACGAAGCTCAGCGTGCCCCGGCTGAGCCGCTTCTCGGCCACCACCTGGTCGGTGAACGCGTCGTGCGACGTGGTGGTGAGCACGTCGACCGGGGCCGTGACCCCCTGGGCGCCGAAGTCGAGGGTGAAGCGGCCGGCCGGCTTGTACGGCGAGGAGACCCGGGCGGTGATCCGGTAGTCGCCGGTGCGCGGCACGGTCACGTCGTACCGAATCCATTCGCCCGGCCGGATCCAGCCCACCACGATCGCGCCCGCGTTGTCACCGACGTCGACACCCTCGTACTTACGGGCGGCGCCGCCGCTGTTGGTGTCGTCGGTGTCGTAGTACCCGACTCCCTTGCCCGCCGTCGAGTAGTCCTCGGCCTGCACCCGCACGGTTCCCTCGGGCACGACCGGCCACTGCTGCCCGCGTGCACGAGCCTTCAGCCACTCGCCGAGCAGGTCCTCGTTGTCGGTCTGGATCATGTCGGCCCCGTGCCGCCCGACCACCGAACCCCAGCCGAGCGCCGGGTCCCGCAGGGAAGCCTCGTCGGTGTATCCGGCAGCCAGCCCGTACCACATGGTGTTGATCCAAACCCGGCTGGTGGTCCGGGCCTTGACCACCGCCGCCGGCTGGATCTGTGGGTCGGTCAAACGATCAAAGATCAGCTCGTACGCCTGCGGCTTGCGGCCAGGGAAGGCGCCGATGTCCCCGGCGTTGCCGTCGTCGACCACGTGGCTGTAGAGGATCCGTGGATCCCGGTCGAGGAACGCGGTGACCTCGGCGACCGGCGCGCTTCCCTTGAACAGCCCCTGGTCGAGCTGACCGAGTTCGACAAGCAGGTCGTAGATCTGGTCCCGGTAACCCCAGGCCTTGTCCAGGTTGATGATCGTGCCGGTGCGCTGGACGGCCTGCATGGCCTCGCGCAGCGTCGGCACGGTGACGTCGGTGACCGGGGCCTGCCCGCCGCCGAGCCCGGCCCGCAGTCGCAGCGCCTTGATCTGGGCGAGTGTCTGGTCGGCGACCCGTCCGGTGCCGTTGGTGGTGCGGTTGACCGTGTCGTCGTGCATCAGCACGAGTTCGCCGTCGCTGGTGCGCTGCACGTCGATCTCGACGATCTGCGCGCCGTGCGTGACGGCCTGGGTGATCGCCCCGAGCGAGTTCTCCGGGGCGCCCCGCCAGTAGCCGCGGTGGGCGGCGATCATGATGGCGGCACCCGGCCCGTGCTGGGCGAGAAGCCTCTGCGGGGAAGCCGGCGGGGAGGTGGCCGGCGCCTTCAGGACGGCCGCGGTGGCGGTCACGGCCAGTACGGCGGCGGCTGCGGTCAACGGGACAATGATCTTGCGAAGTGGCATTCGTCCATGATGGATAACCCGCGTGCATTCAATTCGGCTGTCGAGTGAACAGCAATAGTCAATTCGGCACTTGATATCGACTGACATGCGTTTCCAGTTGTCGTCAAGTGGCGCGAGATACGTTTTCGGCGGCAATATGGAAACCCATGTGAATCGGGGAAGCTTGATGAAAAGAAGTACTGTTCTCGGTGGCCTGGCCGCGACCGCGCTGACGGTTTCCGCGGCCCTGGCCGTGACGTCGCCGGCCGAGGCCGCGTGGGTCTGCAAGCAGGGCTACGTCTGCATCTACGAGAACCTGAACCTCACCGGCAGTGTCGCCGTCCTGCCGGAGCTCAGCCCGGCCAGCGGGAAGTACACCGGCTCGGCTCGGGATTTCCGGGACTACACGTACACCAACGGGAACAACCTGAACGACTCGGCCGACTCGGCGATCAACCTGACCGGTAAGACCATCTACTTCTACGAGCACGGCGACTTCAACAAGTACAAGGCCGGCCGGCTCACCAGCATTCTCCCCGGCCAGGCGTGGAACTTCGGCTACTTCGAGGGCGAACTCCAGGACAACCGGGCGTCGTCCGCGAAGTTCTGATTCATTGCGTTGAAGGCCGGCTCACCAATTGGTGAGCCGGCCTTCGGCTTATTTGGTCGGCGGCAGGGTGAAGTCCTCGGTCGGTGCGGTGTCCGCGGCACCCTCGGTGCTCGCATGGAAGCCCATGCCGCGGGCGGCGAACACCTGCCAGATCCGGTCCTGACCGTGGCCGTGGTTCACCACCCGGTCGGCCAGCAGGATCGCGTTGCGCATGTCCAGGTACGACGGGTCGGCCGGGGCCAGCTCCATCGCCCGGGTCACCAGCGAGCGCGCCTGCCAGCTGCCGATCGTCTTGCGCAGGTCCCAGAGCGTCTGCGCCCAGATCTCGCCGTCGGCGTGGATCTCCGGGCCACCGGACGAGCGGATCTTGCCGTAGTCGCCGTAGGTGTAGCCGCCCACCCCGGCGGCGGGGGTGCCCGCGCAGACCGGCTCGGTGCTGGCCACCGGGCAGTCGATCGGCTCGCTGCGCACCGAGCGCCCGGCCAGGATGTAGTCGCCCTCGCGGACGTCGCCGTCGACGGTGTCGTCCTGCTCGAACTTCTTGTCGACCAGGTAGTCCAGGCCGTACCAGTCGCCCCAGGCCTCGCCCATCGCCCGAGCCTGGGCGCTGATCAGCGCGCTGTTGCCGGCGGCGTCGACGACCAGCCGCTCGGAAAGCCCGTGGGTGTACTCGTGGAAGACGATGTCGGCGGCGTCACCGGAGTTGCCGGCCAGCACCGACGCGGACCGCTGGAACAGGTACATCTGCATGCGCGGCGCGATGCCGTCCGGGGCCGTCGTCATGTTGGCGTTGTTGTCGTGGTCGGCGTCGGGCAGGCCGTCCGCCGTGTTCGCGCCGTCCATCGACTGGCCGACGACCGCGTCACCGTCGACCGCCTCGAAGTTGCCGGCCCGGCGGGTGAATCCGATCGGGGCGGCGTTCAGGTGGTCGTGCCAGGTGTTCAGGTAGTAGTAGAGCTGGGTGGCGTTCTGGGCCCGGTTGACCTGCCAGGAGTTCGGCACCGCCGGATTCCACGAACACTGCCGCTGCGCCGAGCAGGGCGCGCCGACCTGGGCGGTGAAGTCGACGAACGGGAAGTCGAAGCTGCCCCGGCCGCTCGGCCGGACCTCCTCGGACTCCTGCGCCACGTCGTCGTCGTTGACGTCGGAGTAGACGTGCGCGGCGTTGCCGGTCAGGGCCGGCCCGGTCACCGGCAGCCGCACGGTGTGCTGGGTGCCGCCGGCTGGCGCGCCCGGGTAGTTCTCCCAGGTCTGGGCGTGGTCGTTGGCGGTGAGGCTCTTGCCGAACAGGACCGTGCCGTCGGCCGCGTCCACCACGCTGAGCTGCCCCTCGTCCATGTCGATCACCTCCCACGCCAGTCGAGTGCCGTAGATGACCTGACGGGTCTGGCCGTCGCCGACCGAGGCGGGCAAGCCGGCCGCCGAAAAGGACGCGATCGAGGCGGGCAGGCCGGCCTGCGGGGAGCCGTCGACCGCGATGATCCGGCCGTCCTGGGCGATGTGCACCTTCACGCCGCTGCCGACGACCTCCACGCCGTCGACGTTCTGGGTGAAGCTCAGGTGGTGCGTGCCCTCGATGTCGAGGTAGTCCTTGCGGAGCCGGAGGCCGGCCAGGCCGGCCGCGCCGGGGCCGAAGACGGTCCGGTGCGCGGCGAGATAGTCGCGGGCGACCTTCTCCGGGGCGGCGCTGCTGGCGGCGGTGAGGAAGCCGTCGAGCGTGGCGATCTGCCGGACCGCGCCGGTCCGGGCGTCGAACGCGACGATGCCCTGCGGATCGGGAGCGGCCTGCGCGGCCGCCGGCAACAGGGCGGACAGCAACGCGGCGGCCGCGGTTGCGGCAACCAGCTGCCGTACGTGGATGGTTTTCATGAGCTGGACGGTAGGGATCCGGAGTGGACAAATACCGTACTCAGAAGTTGATCGGGTGCGATGGACGTACCATGGGCCCGTTGATCTTGAAGTTGATCTGGAAGTTGATCTGAGGAGTGTGCCGGCATCGCCACCTCCCTGTGGATTCTCGGTCCGCTGCGGATCTGGCAGGACGGCGTCGAGATTCCCATCCCGCCGCGGCATCAGGCGCACCTGCTCGCGCTGCTGCTGGCCCGGCCGGGCCGGGCGACGAGCATCGCCGAACTCGTCGACCTGATCTGGCAGCACGACCCGCCGGTGACCGCGGTGAACGCCCTGCAGCGGTACGTCGGTGCGCTGCGCCGGGTTCTGCAGCCGGGGCTTCCGGCGCGGGCGGCGGGTTCCTACCTGATCCGCAAGGGCAGCGGCTATCTGATCGAGGCCGGGCCCGAGGTCCTGGACCTGGCCGCCTTCCGCGAGCTGGTCGGCACCGCCGCGGCGGCCCTGGCCGGCGGCGAACCGGATGCGGCCCTCGACGCGTACGCGCGGGGCCTGAACCTGTGGCACGGCCCGGCCGGCGACGGGCTCCGGAGCGATACGGCGGTGGCCGCCATCTTCGCGGCGCTGGACCGCGAGTTCCTGGACGCCTGCGTGGCGGCGGCGGAGATCGCGGGTGCCCTGGGCCGCCCGGAGCCGGTGCTGCCGGCCCTGCGGCTGGCGGCGGCGATGGCGCCGTTGCACGAGCCGGTGCACGCCGGCCTGATCGCGACGCTGGGGGCGTCGGGGCAGCAGTCCGAGGCGCTGTCGGTCTTCCACGCGGTACGCCGGCGGCTGGTCGAGGAGCTCGGCGTCGAGCCCGGCCCCGCGATCCGGCGGGCGCACCGGCAGGTGCTGGCCTCCCCAGCACCGGAGCCGGCACCGGGCGCGCACGCGGCCGGTGTCTTCGTCGGCCGGGCCGCCGAGCTGGCGATGCTGCGCCGGACGGTCGAATCCGCCCCTGGGCTCGTCCTGGTCGAGGGAGAGCCGGGCAGCGGAAAGACCCGGCTGCTGGAGGAGATGGCCTCGGCGGCCGGGCAACGTGGTGTCCGCACGGTCTGGGGCCGTTGCCTCGACGGTGCCGGGACGCCGTCGATGTGGCCCTGGACGCAGGCCCTGCCGGTCCTCGTCGACGATCTGCCCGCAGGCGAGCTGCGCCGTCTCGTCGCGTCCTACGACGATGACCCCGCGCCGCCCGACCAGGGCCGTCGGTCCCGGCTGTTCGACCAGGTCGTCGCGGTATTCGCGGCGGCCGGCCCGGTCCTGCTGATCCTGGACGACCTGCAGTGGGCGGACGTCGCGTCGCTGGAGTTGTTCACCCACCTCGCGACCCGGCTGCCCGGCCGGACCGTGCTGGTCGGCGCGTTCCGGGACCGGGCCCCGGTGCCCGGATCCGACCTTCGGCGGGCGCTCGCGTCGATCGAGCGGGTGCCCGGTCGCCGCCGCATCCGGCTCGGGCCGCTGACCCCGGCCGAGGTGACCGATCTGCTCCGCGCGGAGACCGGCGAGGAGCCCGGTGCGGCCGTGGTGCGGGGCATTCACGCCCGTACAGCCGGAAATCCGTTCTTCGTCCGGGAGCTGGCCCGTTTCCCGGCCGTGAGCGGGTCGGCGGAGGTTCCCGCGTCGGTGCGGGATGTCGTCCGGGACCGGATGGACGGGCTCGACGACCAGGCCCGGGAGCTGCTGCAGGTCGCCGCGTTCATCGGCCGCGACGTCGATCCGGCCCTGCTCGCCGGGGTGCTCGGCGTCGACGTGCCGGTCGAACCACTGACGGCCCGTGGGCTGCTCGACCTTGCCGGCGATACGCTGCGTTTCCCGCACGACCTGGTCCGGGAGGCGATCGCCGGTACCACGCCGTCGCCGGGCGCGAACCACCTGCATCTGCGGATCGCGGATGCCCTGGAGCGGACCGGCCCGGGCAGCGCGGCAGCGGAACGTCTTGCGCATCACCTCTGGTCGGCCGGTCCGCTGGCCGATCCGGCCCGGACCGCCGCTGCTCTGTTGCGGGCGGCCGATCAGGCCGCGGCCAAGTCCGCGCTGGAGGCCGCCGCGCGGCACCTCAATTCGGCCGCGCGGGTGGCCCGCACGGCCGGCCTCGCCGAGGTGGAGCTGGCCGCGTTGACCAGGCTCACCGCGGTGGCCGGGATGAGCGCGGGCTACCACTCCTCGGCGCCCGAGATGCTGCGCCGGGCCGAGCACCTCGCCCGCGTGCTGGGCCGCGAGCGGGAGGCCACCGACCTGCTCTTCTCCCGCCGGGCGGCCCATTCGCAGGCCGTCGAACTCCAGGTGAGCGGCCGGTTGGCCGGCCAGCTGTTCGAGCAGGGCAACGCGTCCGCCGACCCGGTCGTGCGCGCCTACGGGCTGCACGCCTGGGGCATCCACCAGTGGGACCTCGGCAACGTGGGCGAGGCCGTCCGGCACCTCAACCAGATGAGCCGGGTCATCCGGGACGACCGGGGTGCCGAGCCGCTGCGGTACGACCTGCGGCTGATGTCGGCCGGGATGCTGGCCGAGACGACCGCGCTGCACGGTGACCTGCCGACGGCGCGGGCGATGCTCGACGCCCTGGCGGCCGAGGCCGGCGACGACCCGTACGCGATCACCGTGGCCGCCAGCTTCGCTGCCCGGACCGCCGCGATGGCCGGCGATCGGTCGTGGGCCCGGGCCGCCGCCGAGCGGGGGATCGCGGCCGATCCGGGGTTCTCGTACACCTTCTTCGGAACCTATCTGCGGCTTGCGAGATGCTGGGCCTCGGCCGATGCCGCTGCCGCGGCCTCCGCTGCGAAGATCATCAGCGAGCGACTGCTGGACCCGCCCCGGTCGAACCTGCACACCTGGTACGGGCTGCTCGCCGAGATGTGGCTGACGGCCGGCCGGCTCGACGAGGCCACCGCGGCCCTCGACCGCGCCGAGCACTTCCTCGAGGCGCACGGCCAGCGCTACGCCGAAGGGCTGCTGCTCCTGCTGCGGGCACGTCTGCGGCACGCCCGGGGCGAGCCCGCCGCGACGGTCCGGGCGGCCGCCGAGCGGGCCCGGGCGCTGTCCGCCGAGCGGGAGGCCCACCTGTTCGCCCGGCGGGCCACCGAGTTCCTGGCCACGATCAAGTAGTTCTCCACTCGACGCTGCGACCATCCACCCATGCATGAACCGGGGCCGGGGTCGGTCGCACTGGTCGGGCGGGTCGAGGAGCTGGCCGCGCTGCGGCAGGTGATCGAGTCGGGCCTGGCCGGCGGCACCGGGCTCGCGGTGGTCGAGGGCGAACCGGGGGTGGGCAAGACCCGGCTGGTGGAGGAGGCGGTCGCCGAGGCCGGCCGGCGCGGCGCGCACGTCGTGCGGGGCGACTGCTTCGCGGGCGGCGGCACCCCGTCGATGTGGCCCTGGGTGCGGGTGATCGGCGCGATCCTGGACAGCCTGCCCGAGCCGGCCCGGGAGCGGTGGCTCGCCGGGGAGCTGGGCCGGCTGGTGGAGGCCCGCGGCGACGGTCTCGCCGGGCCGATGATGCCGGCCGACGACAGCCAGTTCCGGCTGTTCGAACGGGTCGCCGGGGTGGTCGGCGAGGCGTCGGCGCAGCGGCCGCGGGTGCTGGTGATCGACGACCTGCAGTGGGCCGACCTGGCCTCGCTGCACCTGTTCGCGCACCTGGTGACCCGGCTGCCGGGCGGCACCGTGCTGATCGGCACGCTGCGCACGGTCGCGCCGGTGCCCGGATCGGAGGTGACCCGGCTGCTGGCCACCGCGAGCCGGGTGCCGGGACTGTGCCGGCTCCGGCTCGGACCGCTCAACCCGGACGAGGTGGCCGAGCTGGTCCGGCGGGAGACCGGCCAGGATCCCGGCCATGATGCTGCCCGGAGCATTCACGCGCGTACGGCCGGCAATCCGTTCTTCGTCCGGGAACTGTCCCGGTTGTTCGCCGACACCGGTGTCCTCACCCGGGTGCCCACCACCGTCCGGGACGTCGTGCGCGATCGGATGGCCGGCCTCGACGATGATGCTCGGGGGCTGCTGCAGATCGCGGCGCTGATCGGCCGCGACATCGAGCTCAGCCTCCTCGCCCGGGTCGCCGGCCTGGACCTGGAGACCTGTCTGCACCGGCTCGAACCGGTGGAGGCGCTCGGCCTGCTGGGACCGGCGCCGGGCAACCCGTTCGCGGTCCGGTTCGCCCACGACCTGGTCCGCGAGTCGGTCATCGGCTCGACGCCCCGGCCCCAGGTCCCCGAGCTGCACCTGCGGATCGCGGACGCCCTCGACCAGGCCGGGCCGGGCGACGACTCGACCGCCGAGCGGCTCGCCCATCACCTGTGGGCGGCCGGCCCGCTGGCCGACCCGGTCCGGACCGCCACCGCGCTGATCCACGCCGGGCGCCGCGCCGCCGCCAAATCCGCGGTGCAGGCCGCCGAACGACACCTGCGGTCGGCGGCCGGGATCGCCCGCACCGCCGGCCGGCCTGAGCTGGAGCTGACCGCTCTGGCGCTCACCGCGGCGGTCGGCATGCAGTCGCGCTACGGTGCCGCCACCCGCGACGTGCTGGAACGGGCCGAGCAGCTGGCCCACGGCCTCGGCCTCGAACGCGAGGCCACCGGCTTCCTGTTCTCCCGCTGGCTGGTGCACGCCACGCTGATCGAACTGGATCGCAGCGGGCAGGTGGCCCGCCGCCTGCTCGACCAGGGCCAGATCTCCGAGGATCCGACGGTACGCACGTACGGCCTGCGCGCCTGGGGGCTGCATCAGTGGCACGTCGGCAACATCGGCGAGTCGTTCCGCTACCTCACCCGGTCGAGTCAGCTGATGCACGCCGCTCGTGACGAGGACCCGGTCCGGCACGACGTCGAGCTGCTGATGGACGGCATGCTCGCCGAGACGACCGCGCTGCACGGCCGGGTCGGCGAGGCGCGAGCGATGTTCGACCGGGCCGAGGCGGCCGCCGACGACCCGTACGCGATCACGGTGTGGTCCTCGCTGTCCGCCCGCACCGCCGCGATCGCCGGCGACCCGGCCTGGGCGCTGCGGGTGGCCGAACGCGGGATCGCCACCGACCCCGACTTCTCGTTCGTCTTCCTCGGCAACTACCAGCGGCTGGCCCGGTGCTGGGCGCGGGCGGTCACCGGCCGCGATCCCGCCGCAGCGGTGGCCGAGGCGCGGCGGCTGATCGACGCGAACCTGCTGGACCCGGTCCGCACCTGCGTCGCCACCTGGCACGGGTTGCTGGCCGAGATGCAGATGGCGGCCGGCCGGCTCGAGGACGCGAGCGTGTCCCTGGAGCGGGCCGGCCATTTCCTCGACGCCTACCGGCAGCGCTACGCGGAGGGCCTGATTCTGCTGCTGCGGGCGCGGTTGCTGCAGGCCCGGGGTGAGCCCGCCGAGGTCGTGCGGGCCGCCGCCGAGCGGGCCCGGGCGCTGTCGGCCGAGCGGGAGGCGCACCTGTTCGCGGACCGGGCCGAGGAGTTCCTGGCCGGCTTACCGTAAGGTTCGTGGCATGGGCATGGGGAACAGCTCCCCGCGCCTCGCGATCCTGGGCCCGTTGCAGATCTGGCGCGACGGCGCCGAGATCGACCCCGGGCCTCGTCAGCAGGCGTTCCTGCTGAGCGTGTTGCTGGCCCGGGCCGGTCAGCCGATCAGTGTGAGCGAGCTGATCGACCTCATCTGGGGCGAGGCCGCCCCGGCCACCGCCGGGAACGTCATCCAGAAGCACATCAGCGTCCTGCGCCGGCTCCTCGAACCGCGGCTGCCGGCCCGGGCCGCCGGTTCGTACCTTCGGCTGCACGGCAACGGCTACCGGTTCGTCGCCGACCGGGACGTGCTGGACCTCATCGCGTTCCGGGAGCTGGTGGCGGCCGGTCACCTCGACTCCTATGTGGAAGCCCTGCAGCTGTGGCGCGGCCCGGCCGGCGACGGTTCCCCCATCTTCGCCGCCCTCGACCAGGAGTTCTTCACCGCCTGCACGGCGGCGACCGAGCTCGCGATCGGGCAGGGCCAGGCGCATCGGATACTGGGCCCGCTGCGGCTGGCGGCCTCGATGGCACCGTTGCACGAACCGGTGCAGGCGGCCCTGATCTCCGCGCTCAGCGCCGCCGGGCAGCAGGCCGAGGCGCTGGCGCTGGCCGACGCGGTGCAGGCCCGGCTGGTCGGTGAACTCGGGATCGATCCCGGCCCCGCCCTGCAAGCGGCGCGCCAGAATCTGCTCGGCCCGGCCGGTGGCTTAGTAGGCCGGACCGAGGAACTGGCCGTGCTGCGCCGGGGGATCGACTGGGCCTTCGCCGGCGGCACCGGGCTGGTCGTGGTGGAGGGCGAGCCCGGGGTCGGCAAGACCCGCCTGCTGGAGGAGGCCGCCGCCGAGGCGGCGGGCCGCGGTGCGCTGGTGGTCTGGGGGCACTGCCTGGAGGGCGAGGGCACCCCCTCGATGTGGCCGTGGGTGGAGGCGGTCGGCGCGATCCTGGCCGGCCTGCCGGGTGACACCCAGGGGGAGTGGCTGGCCGGGGAGCTCGGCCGCCTGGTCGCGCGGGGCGATGCCGCTCTCGACGCGCCGCTGCGACCGGACACCGGCGCCCAGTTCCGGCTGTTCGAGCGGATGGTCGAGCTCGTCGCCCGAGCCGCCTCGCCGCGCCGGCTGGTGCTTGTCGTCGACGACCTCCAATGGGCCGACCTCGCCTCGTTGCAGCTGTTCGGTCACCTCGCGGCCCGGCTGCCCGCCGGGGTCACGCTGGTGGGCGCCCTGCGGTCACACGCACCGCTGCCCGGCGCCGACCTCACCCGCACTCTGGCCGGCGCCAGCCGCCTGGCCGGGCACCGCCGCCTGCTGCTCGGCCCGCTCGGCACCGACGAGGTCACCGAGCTGGTCCGCCGGGAGATCGGCCGGACGCCGCCCGCCGACGCCACCCGCAGCATCCACGCCCGTACCGGTGGCAATCCGTTCTTCGTCCGGGAGCTGTCCCGCCTGTTCGCCGACACCGGGGCTCTCACCCGGGTGCCCACCACCGTCCGGGACGTCGTGCACGATCGGATGACCGGCCTCGACGACACCACCCGTGACCTGCTGCGGGTCGCGGCCCTGGTCGGGCGGGAGGTCGAGGTGAGCCTGCTCGCCCAGGTCGCCGAGGTGGACGTCCCGGCCTGCCTGCACCGCCTGGAACCGGCCGAGGCGCTCGGGCTGCTCGGCCCGGCGCCCGGCAATCCGTTCTCGCTGCGTTTCGCGCACGACCTGATCCGCGAGTCGATCGCCCGGAGCACGCCGCCGGGCTGGGCGCCGCGGATGCACCTGCGGGTCGCGGACGCCCTCGAGCGCACCGACCTCGAGGGCGAGTCGGTGGCCGAGCGGCTCGCCCACCACCTGTGGGCGGCCGGCCCGCTGGCCGACCCCGCCCGCACCGCGGCCGCGCTGCTGCGCGCGGGCCGCCGGGCGGCGGTCAAGGCGGCCTTCGACGTCGCCGAACGGCATCTGCGGTCCGCGGTCCAGGTCGCCCGTACGGCCGGTCTGGCCGAGCCGGAACTGGCGGCCCTCTCGCAGCTCACCATGGTCCTCGGGATGCAGGCCGGGTACGTCGGTGCCCCGCCCGACATCCTGGAACGCTCCGAGGAACTGGCCCGTGGCCTCGGCCGGGAACTGGAGGCCACCAGCTTCCTGTTCACCCGCTGGACCGGTTACTCCCAGGGCCTGCGGATCGAGCTCAGCGGGCGGCTGGCCGGGCGGCTGCGCCAGCAGGGCGAACAGTCCGCCGACCCGGTCGTGCGGGCGTACGGCTGGCTCGCCTGGGGGATCCACCAGTGGGAGATCGGCGACATCGGGGAAGCGCTGCGCTACCTGACCCGGTCGGTCCGCACGACCCCGGCGGGCTCGGCCCGGCGCACCGATGCCCCGCTCCTGCGCGATCTCGGGCTGCTCTCGGCCGGGATGCTGGGGCTGGTGACCACGCTGCACGGGGACGTCCCGGCCGCCCGGGAGCTGTTCGACACGATGGAGGCCGACGCCGGCGACGACCCGTACGCGATCACCTTCTGGGCCACGTTCGCCGCCATCTCGGCCACGCTGGCCGGTGAATCCGGATGGGCGCTGTCCGCCGCGGACCGGGGCATCGCGGTCGATCCCGATCTCACCTTCGAGTTCCTCGGGACGTACCAGCGGCTGGCCCGGCTCTGGGCGCTGGCCCTGACCGGGCACGACCCGGACGGCGCCGCGGCCGAACTCGAGCGGATCATCGAGGCGCGGCTGCTCGACCCGCCCCGATCCTCCATCGTGACCTGGTACGGCGCGCTCGCCGAGATGCGCCTCGCGGCCGGGCGGCCGGCCGAGGCCGAGGCCGCTCTGGAGCGGGCCGAACAGGCGCTCGACCAGTATGGGCAGCGTTACTCCGAAGGGCTGATCCGGCTGCTGCGGGCCCGGCTCGACCCCGGCGGTGCCGCCCTTTCGGCCGACCGCGGGGCCTACCTCTTCGTCCAGCGAGCCGCGGCCGGCTGATCGGTCAGCGGCCGGTCAGTCCGGTTCCACAAGGTCGTGGCTGAATGCGCGGATGGGGACCACGGCGTTGCGTCTACAGGTCATGGGCCCGCTGCGGCTCTGGCGAGGCGACCTCGAACTGGACCCCGGCGCCCGCCAGCAGCGCTGTCTGCTCGCTGTCCTGCTGGTCCGGGAGGGCAACCCGACCAGCATGGCCGACCTGATCGACCTGGTCTGGGGGCCCGGCGCGCCGGCCACCGCGGCGAACGTCATCCACAAGTACGTCGGCGCCCTGCGCCGGCTCCTCGAGCCCGAACTGCCGCCCCGCGCCCAGGGGTCGTACCTGCTGCGGCACGGCGGCGGCTACCGGTTCGTGGCCGGCTCGGCCACGCTCGACCTGCGGGAATTCCGGCGGCTCGTGGCCGGCGCCGACCGGTCGGACGAGGCGCTCGACCGGTACGCCGATGCGCTCCGGCTCGGCCAGGGACCGGCGGGCGGCGCCCTGGCCGACAGCGGGACGGCCGCGTCCACCTTCGCGGGCGTCGACCAGGAGTTCTTCGACGCGGTCGTGGCCGGCGCGGCGCTGGCGGTCAGCCAGGGCCGGCCGGCCGCGGTGCTGGGGCCGCTGCGGCTCGCGGCCGGGATGAACGCGTTCCACGAACTCGTCCACGCCGCCCTGGTGCGAGTCCTGGCCGCCGCCGGGCATCAGGCCGAGGCGCTGGCGGTGTACCGGGCGATCCGGGAGCGCCTCGCCGACGAGCTCGGTATCGATCCGGGGCGAGAGCTGCAGGATGCGCAGAAGCAGGTGCTGCGGGTAGGGCGTACGCGTGAGCTGGATCTTTTGTTGGATCTTGTCGCCCGGATGGCGGACCGCGGCCGCACCAGCCCGCTGCTGCCGAACTCGACCGGCAGCTGGTGCTGATCACCAGCCGGCGGCCGCTCATCGGGCTGGCCGCCTCGCACAACGCGCACCTGCTGCCGATCATGCGCACACACAGTGTGTCCGGGACGTTACGCGCTTCTGTTAAAGTGCCGTGATGCCTGAGGGATCGACGTACTTGATCTTCGGAACTGATCTTTCGGGGGACGCTCTTCGATCGTTGCGGCGGTGGATGCTCGACGTCCGGAACCTCAGTGGACCGGTCGATCTGCGCGAGGCCGATCCGCAGCCCGGTGAGATGGGATCGCTGAGCGACGCGCTGGTCGTGGCGGCCGGTTCGGGCGGCGCGATCACCGCGCTGGCCGGTGCGGTGGTCTCGTGGTTGCGGCACCGCACCACCGACCTGACGCTCAAGATCACCGGGGCGGACGGCACCACCATCGAGGTCGACGGCAAGCGGATCCGCGCTGTCGACGCCGATCAGCTCAGCGTCATGATCGGAGATCTCGCGGCCCAGCTCGGCGCCCGGGACTGAGGCTCGGCAGGAGGGTCTTGCTGGACGAGACGGGGGTCTCCAGCCCGGAGGCGGCCAACGGCCGCCGCCGGCATCGGTACCTGTCGCGAGCCGAGGTCCTGCTCTGCGGCACCGGTACGCATAAGCGCGGCTCCCGGCTGGCCAACATCCCGTCCGTCAAGACCACCCTGACCGACCTGGCCGAGGTGCTGACCGAGCGGTGCGGCGCGCGGAAGCCCACCGTGCTGATCGACCCCAAGAACCTGTCCGAGCTCGGTGCCGCGATCACCACGGCCACCCACCGGGCCGACGAGGTGCTGATCGTCTACTACGTCGGGCACGGCATGGTCGATGCGGAGGGGACGCTGCACCTCGCGGCGGCCGAGAGCGACCCGCGGCAGGAATCGATCGGGCACACGACATTGTCGTACGCGACGGTCCGGCGATACGTGCGGGAGAGTCCGGCCGCGCTGAAGATCGTAATCCTCGATTGCTGCTACTCCGGCATCGCGGTGGGCAACCTCGGTTCCGCCGACGACATCGAGCAGCGGACGGGGATCAAAGGAGCGTACGTCCTGACCTCGGCCGGGGACGAGGCGTCGATCGCCCCGCCGGGCGCGCGGCACACCGCCTTCAGCGGTGAGCTGATCAAGCTGCTGGAAAGCGGAGATCCGGCCGGCGGGCCGGAGATCACCCTGGACTCGATGTACGCGTACCTGGACCGGGTCCTGTCGGCGGCGGGATACCCGCAGCCGCGGCGGCGGGTGATCGGCGTCGCCGACCAGTTCGTGCTGGCCGACAATCCGGCGTACCACGGCGAGGGCGAACCGCCGCGCCGGGCGACACTGCGGCCGCCGCGGCGCCGGATCCGGGTGCCGATCGTGCTGTCCACGGTGCTCGCCGGGGCGGTGGCCGCGCCGGTGGTGAGCCACGGCCGGGGCAGTTGGCTGCCGGTCGGGGTCCGCGCCGAGGTGCTCCAGCAATGGTGGGGCGTGCTCCTGCTGGTGGCCACGGCGGCCCTGGTCGCGCTGGTCACCGCCGGTCCGGCCGCGCACTGGATCACCCAGGTCGCGGTCCGGTCCCGGTGGCGTCCGCTGCGCCGGCTCCGGGTTCCGTTCCTCGGGGTGACCGCGTTCGCGTTGACGGCGCTGCTGGGCGGTCTGGCGCTCACCGCCGGCGCGGGCGCCCGGGTGCTGCTGGCGACCTGCCCGACCAGCGCGATCGTCAGCGTCCTGGCGCCGACCGGCAGCCTGGAACCGGCCCGCGAGCTGGCCCAGGCGTACGAACGGGACACCGCGGCCGGCAACTTCGGGTGCCCGGAGTCGCGGCTGCTCGTCTACTCGGCCACCGCGCCGGAGATCAACGCGGCGATGGCCGCGGGGTGGGGCGATGCCGAACACGTACGGATCGGGCCCGCTCCGGATGTGTGGCTGGCGGACTGGTCGGGGGAGGTGCGGCAGGCCACCGCCGACGCGACGAGAGCGGGACGGAACCTGCCGGTCGCCGCGACGAGCACCATCGCGTCCACGCCGGTGGTGCTGGCCGCGGGGGTCGAGATCGGACCGTACGGCGGCACCGCATGGCCGGTGCTGATCGACGACCTGCGCGAACGTGAGTGGTCCGTGGCGATGCCGGACCCGTCCACCTCGGTGGGCGCGCTCGCCCGCATCGCGCTCTATCAGCCCCGCAACAAGGAGAAGGCCGACGTCGTGGCGAAGCGGGCCGAGCGCTTCTTCGACCAGTCGCTCGACCGGGGGAAGTTCACCCTGGACTCGGACGCCACCGCCCTGCTGTGCGCCACCGGCGGCCTGCGCGAGCGGACCGCCTACGTGGTGACCGAGCAGGACGTCGCCCGCTACAACCACGAGTCGGTCTGCGGGCCGCCGGCCCGGCTGAGCGCGGTCTACGCCGCGAACACCCCGGTGTTGGATCGCCAGGCGGTGCAGTTCGACTGGCCGCAGACGAGCGAGCGGCGCACCCGGGCGGCGGCCCGGTTCGCCGCCTGGCTGGCGGAGCCGGCCGGGAAGGCCGCGCTGGTGGCGACCGGCCTCCGGCCGCCCGGGGCGACGCTGAACCCGCAGTACGGCATCCAGCCGGATGTCGATCCGAAGCCGGCGATCGTCTCGGTCGACCTGATGAAGAACGTCCGGGTCACCTACCAGCAGGCACACCGTTACGGGCGGATGCTGATCGCGATCGACGCCTCCGGCTCGATGGGCACCGGCGGGCCCGGCGGATCACTGTGGGGGGTCGCGGCCCGCGACGTGAACCACGCCGCCAAGGGCCTGGGCAGCCGCACCGAACTGGGCGTCTGGGCGTTCCAGGGCACCACCGTCCGCAAGCCGGGCGCCGGTCCGGCCCTGAACCGGATCAAGCCGGGCGGGCCGGCGCCGCTCTACGCCGCGGTGGCGGGCGCGACCAAACAGGTCGGTCCCAGCACCGTCGACCGGGTGACCGCCGTGATCCTGCTGACCGACGGCGAGGACGACAACGCCAGCGCGCTGGACACCGGACAGTTCCGGGCCGCCGTCGAGAACAAAGGAGTACGAGTGTTCGCGATCGCGATGGGCACCACCGGTTGTGCCGCCCCGGTCCTCCGGACGATCACCACCGCCACCGCCGGGAAGTGTCTCGAGGCCGAACGCGGCTCGGTGGCGGAACCGTTGAACACCATCTTCGAGGCGGTGCTGTGAGGATCTGGCCCTGGATCCAGGCCCGGCGCGGGCGGGCCGGCCTGATCGCCGGCGCGGCCGCCGGCCTTGTCGCCGGTCTCGCCATCGCCGTGGTCGTACCGAAACTGGTGGCTGACGACGACGGCCTGGAGCCCGGCGAACTGGTCATCATGAGCAGCGTCGACGAGAGCCAGGACGGGCAGCGGCAACGTCTGCTGGACCAGTGGAACTTCATGCACGGCGACACCAACCACGCGAGCATCAAGCCGGTCAACCGGGACCCGGCGAAGGCGCACGGCGAAATGCTGGACGCCCCGGCCGACGTCGACATTCTCAACCTCGACGTCACCTGGACCACCGAGTTCGCGGCGTCCGGCCGCATCCGCGCCCTGCCCGACGCCGACCTCACCGGCTTCCTCGAGGAGCCGCTGCGCACCTGCAAATACAACGACATTCCGTACGCGTTGCCGTTCAACACCGACGCCGGCCTGCTCTATTACCGCACCTTCAAACGCGACGGAAAGGTCTGGCCCGAGCAGCCGACCACCTGGGACGACGTGGTGAGCGACAGCACCGAGGCGTTCGAGGCGAAGCTGGAACCCAGGATGGAGGCCGGGTACGCCGCCCAGCTCGACCCCAATTCGGAGATCCTCACCGTCACCGCGCTGGAGGCCATCTGGTCGGCCGGCGGCGACGTGGTCGACGACAACGGCAAGGTGGTCATCGACTCGGATGCCGCCGAGCGCGGTCTGCGCCGTCTCTCCGACGGCCTGCAGTCGAGCAGCCACCCGGTGATCCTGCCCGACTCGCGAACCTTCGACGAGAAGAAGAGCATGAACGCGTTCGGCGACGGGCGCGTCCTGGCGATGCGCAACTGGCCGGTCGCCTATCGGGACCTTTCCGCAAAGACCTTTCAGTACGAGGTGACCACCGTCCCCGGCAAGACGAGCGTGCTCGGCGGCCAGAACCTCGCCGTCACCCGCAACAGCGGTGAACCGCGCGCCGCGCAGGCCCTTATCGAGTTCCTCACCGGCGAGCGCAGCCAGCAGATCCTCTTCGAACACGGCGGGCTGGCCGCGACCCGCGAAATCGTCTATCGCGATGAGAACGTCACGACCAAGTTCCCGTACGCGACCACCCTGCTGGAGGCAATCCGGCGAGCCCGGCCGCGGCCGCTCACCCCGCACTACACCGAGTTCAGCGCGGAGTTCCGCAAGGTGGTGACCGAGGCGTGGAGCCACGACGGCGAGATCACCCCGGCGCAGGCCGCCCGGCTCACCGACGCACTGCAGGGCAAGGTCGGCGGCTGATCGGGTCAGGCGATGGAGCCGGCGCGGTGCCGGGGGAGCGGGCCCGGTGCGCCGGGTAGGTGGACGACGAAGCGGCAACCGTTGCCGGTGTTGTCGACGCGTACCTGGCCGCCGTGTGCCTCGACCAGCCCGCGGACGATGGCGAGACCGAGGCCGCCGCCGGCCGTTGCGGTCGGGGCCGGCGCCGGGGTGCGGGCCCGCGATCCGCGGAACGCCACGTCGAACACGCGGGGCAGGTCGTCCTCGGGGATGCCGCCGCAGGTGTCGGTGACGGCGAGCCAGGCGTTCTCGTCGTCGTGGCCGGCCTCGATGTGCACCGAGCCGTCGGGCGGGGTGTAACGCACCGAGTTGACCAGCAGGTTGGTGACCACCCGGGCCAGCTCCGGCTCGCTGGCCAGCACCGTCGGCCAGCCGGATTCGGCGGCCACCAGGCGGATCCGGCGATGGGCGGCCAGCGGCGCGGTGGCGGCGATGGCGTCCGAGACGACGTCGCCCAGCGGCACCTGGGCGAGGGCGAGATGCAGCGCTCCCGCGTTGATCCGGGACAGCTCGAACAGGTCGTCGACCAGCCGGGTCATCCGGTCGGTCTCGACCCGGATCCGGTGGTGGTAATCGGCGACGGCCGCCCGGTCCGCCACCACCTCGTCCTCCAGGGCCTCCGCCATGGCGCGCAGTCCGGCCAGCGGCGTCCGCAGGTCGTGCGACACCCAGGCCACCAGCTCGCGGCGCCCCGCCTCCAGCCGGCGCTCCCGGTCGCGGGCCTGCGCCGACCACACCGCCGCCGCGGCCAGGCGCCGGCCGAAGGTGACGCCGACGGCCAGGCTGACCGCCGCCGAGGCGGTCACGGTGAGCAGTACGACCTGCAGGTCGTGCGCGGACAGGAACATCGCCGTGGCCACCGTGACGACCCCGGCCACCACAGCGGCGACGGTGACCACGAGCAGCACGCAGACGTGCACGGTGATCGACCGGCCGGCCAGGCGGCGCAGCACCAGCATCCCGGCCGCCCCCACCGCACCACCGGAGAGCAGCGCGTACAGGGCGATGAGCAGCAGGTCAGTCATGCGCACGCTCGTAGCGGTAGCCGACGCCCCAGGCGGTCAGGATGCGCCGCGGTTCCGCCGGATCCGCCTCGATCTTCTCGCGCAGCCGGCGGACGTGCACGGTGACGGTCGACTGGTCGCCGAACTGCCAGCCCCACACCTGTTCCAGCAGTTCGGCCCGGGACCAGGCCCGGGCCGGGTTCCGCAGCAGGAAGACCAGCAGGTCGAACTCGCGGACGGTCAACGCCAGCGGCCGGTCGCCGAGCCGGGCGATCCGCCGGCCGGTGTCGGCGGTGAGGTCACCGTCGACCAGCAGGGCCGGCTCGGCCGCGGGGGTGCTGCGGCGCAGCACCGAGCGGACCCGCAGGACCAGCTCCCGGGGCGAGAACGGCTTGGTGACGTAGTCGTCGGCGCCGACCTCCAGACCCACCACCCGGTCGGCCTCCTCGCCCAGCGCGGTGAGCATCACCACCGGCAGGTCGGGCCGGCGATGCCGCAGCCGGCGGCAGACCTCGAGGCCGTCCAGGCCGGGCATCATCAGATCGAGAACGACCAGGTCAGGCTGGTCCTCCTCGACGGCCGCGAGGGCGGCGAGGCCGTCGGCGGCGAGCCGCACGCGGCAGCCGTCCTGTTCGAGGTACCGCCGGACGACGTCGCTGACGGTCGGGTCGTCGTCGACGACGAGAACATGGGCCACGTCCCGACGCTACCGAAGGCCGGCCCCGAACCACCTTGTGAAGTCCTTACGGTTCCCTACCAGGTGGTCAGCAGCAGATGGTTGACCAGCAGCGCGACCGCGGCCTGCCCGACGAGCCAGAAGCGGCGGCCGGGCGCCGGGAGCAGCGCGGCGCCGGCCATCAGCCAGACCGCGAACGGCAGCCAGATCCGCTCGACCTCAGCCTTGCTGTACCCGGACAGGTCGGCGGCCAGCATGGCGATCAACCCCGCGGCGGGCAGCAGCACGGCCGGGTGCAGCCTGCGGCCGGCCAGGGCCGCACGCCGGACGATCACGGCGGCGGCCGGTCCGGCCGAGACAACAACAAGAGCAAGATCACCCCAGATCCAGTACGCGTACGGGCGGACCCGCGCGATCCCCTGGTAGTACCGGATGGTGACCAGGTGGTAGCCGGCCGGCCACCAGAAGCCGGCCGCGGTGAACGCCGCCACCACGGCTGCGACGCCGGCCAGCGCGGCGCCCAGTGGCAGCACGGTCAGGGGCCGGACCCGCGCGGCGAGAACGATGACGGCCAGCGCGGGCACGCCGATCAGGACCAGGCCGTACGACAGGTAGAGGGCACCGCCGAGCAGCAGGCCGGCCGCCGTGGTCGCCACCAGGTTCCGCCGGGTCAGACCGACCGCGAGCAGCGCCAGACCGCTCGTGGTGACCCCGGCGAACAGACCGTCGGCGGACACCCCGATCCACACCGCGCCGGGGAACAGCACCAGGAACGGGACGGCGGCGCGGGCCGCGGCCTCGTCGCCGAGGGCCCGGAGCGTCACCGGCACGGCCACCGCGCACAGCGCTCCGGCCGCGACGCAGGTGATCGCCGCCCACCCACCCCCGCCGAGGCCGATCCGGTCAAGGGCGATGAAGACCAGGAACGCGCCGGGCGGGTGCCCGGCGACGTGGGTGGTCCACGAGTCGGGCTGGAAGTCGAGGATGCGGCCGGTGAACCCGCGCAGCATGGCGTGCACGCCGGTGACCCCGCCGACCTCGCTGAGGTATTCGTGCCGGGTGGTGAGCCGGCCGGCGACGCCCCGCTGCCAGCCGTCCACCAGGGCGAGCGCGAGGATCCAGCCGACCGCGGTGAGGTAGGCGGCGGCGAGCAGCCGCCGCCAGGGCAGGGTGGCGGCCAGCCGTGGACCCGTCCGGACCACCAGGACGGCCACCCCGAGCGCCAGCGGGGTACCCGGACCGAGGTGCGGCAGCCAGCGCCCGGTGAACGGGGCCGAACTCGCGTGCACCGGCCGCCCGGCCAGGTAGAGGGCCGCTCCCGCCAGGCCGGCCAGCGCGACGAGCCCGAGGGCCGCTCCGGCCGCGGCCAGGTCTGCTCGCGGCACCCGGCGGACCGTCATCCCCGCAGCGCCGCCGTCGCGAACTCGGCCACCCCGGTGCGCAGGTCGGTCGCGGCCGTGAAGCCCAGCTCGGCGGTGGCCCGGGCGGACGAGGCGGTGATGTGCCGGACGTCGCCCAGCCGGAACTCGCCGGTCACCACCGGCCGGAGCCCGCCGAACGCCTCGGCCAGCGCGGCCGCCATCTCGCCGACGGTGGCGGGCCGGCCGGACGCGACGTTGTAGGCGCGGAAGCCGGCCGGGCGGCCGGCCGTCGCGTCCAGGGCGGCCAGGTTGGCCCGGGCCACGTCGGACACGTGCACGAAGTCTCGTCGCTGGCCGCCGTCCTCGAACACCCGCGGGGCCCGGCCCGCCTCCAGCGCCGACCGGAAGATCGCGGCGACCCCGCTGTACGGGGTGTCCTTCGGCATGCCCGGCCCGTACACGTTGTGGTAGCGCAGCGCGGCCACCGATCCGCCGGTCTGCCGGGCCCAGGCCGCGCTCAGATGTTCCTGGGCGAGCTTGGTGGCGGCGTACACGCTGCGCGGGTCGAGGGCGGCGTCCTCGTCGACCAGCACCGGGGTGAGGTCCCGTCCGCAGGCCGGGCAGGCCGGCTCGAAACGGCCGGCGGCCAGGGCGGCGACCTGGCGGGCGGCGGGCCGGGTCGAGCCGTGCTCCGGGCAGGTGTAGGCACCTTCGCCGTACACGACCATCGAGCTGGCCAGCACCAGCCGGTGCACACCCCGGCGGGCCATCTCGGCGAGCAGCACCGCGGTCCCGAGGTCGTTGCAGCCCACGTACTCCGGCAGGTCGTCCAGATCGACGCCCATCCCGACCATCGCGGCCTGATGCACCACGGCGTCGACCTCGTGCAGCGCGCCGGCCACCGCGGCCCGGTCGCGGACGTCGGCCCGCAGCACCGGTACACCGTGGACGTCGCCCGGCGGCGGGCCGGAATGCGCGGCCGGGTGGGCGCAGTCGAGCACCCGCACCTGATGCCCGGCGGCGAGCAGGGCGGCGGTCACCTGGGAGCCGATGAAACCGGCGCCGCCGGTCACGAGTACGTGGGTCACGCCGCCGACCGTAGCCGCCGGCCGGCCCGCGAACATGGTCCCTGAGCAGCACGTCAGCGGTTCGTAAGAACTGCCGGCGACGTAAGGGAGCCGTAATCCCGAACCGGCGATCGCGGCCCTCGGGCGAGGCTACGTTCGGCGTTCATGACCGACGTCGTACTTCCCTGCCTCAACGAGGCTCCCGCCCTGGCGTGGCTGCTCGGCCGGCTACCCGCCGGCTACCGGGCGATCGTCGCCGACAACGGCTCCACCGACGGTTCGGCCGAGCTGGCCCGCAGCCTCGGCGCCACGGTCGTCACCGTTCCGCAGCCCGGCTACGGCGCGGCCGTGCACGCCGGGATCGTCGCGGCCGACCCGGCCGACGGGGTGGTCTGCGTGATGGACGCCGACGGCTCCTTCGACCCGGCCCAGTTGCCGCTGGTCGCCGATCCGGTACGGGCCGGCACCGTGCGGCTCGCCCTCGGCCGCCGCCGGCCGACCACCCGCGGCGCCTGGCCGCCGCACGCCCGGCTCGGCAACGCCGTGCTGGCCCGGCGACTGCGCCGCAGCACCGGGCTGAACGTGCACGACATCGGCCCGATGCGCGCGGCCCGGCGCGACGACATGCTGTCGCTCGGCCTGCGCGACCGCCGGTTCGGTTACCCGCTCGAACTGCTCGTCGCCGCCGCCCGCGCCGGATGGTCGGTGGCCGAGGTCGACGTCGCCTACCACCCGCGGGCCGCCGGGACGAAGTCCAAGGTCACCGGCACGGTACGGGGAACCGCCCGGGCGATCCGCGACATGAGCGCGGTGCTGGCCCGATGAGCGTACAAATTCTGGTCCTGGCCAAGACGCCGGTGGCGGGCCGGGTCAAGACGCGGCTGTGTCCACCGTGCACGCCCCGGCAGGCGGCCCGGCTCGCCGCCGCGGCCCTGGCCGACACCCTGGACGCCGTCGCCGCGACGCCGGCCGCCGCGCGGATCCTCGTCGTCGACGGCGATCTCCCGGCACCGCCGGGCTGGGGCCGGGTGGTTCAGCGCGGTGGTCCGCTCGGCGAACGCCTCGCCCACGCGTACGCCGACACCGCCGTTCCCGGCACGGCCAGCCTGCTGATCGGGATGGACACCCCGCAGGCCGGTCCCGCTCTGCTCGGCGACGCGGCCGCCCGGCTGGTCGCGGACGGCGCCGACGCGGTGCTCGGCCTGGCTGCGGACGGCGGCTGGTGGGCGCTCGGCCTGCGCGATCCGGCCCACGCCCAGGTCTTGCGGGACGTGCCGATGTCCACTTCGGACACCGGTGTGCTGACCCTGGCCGCGCTGACCGCCCGCGGGCTGCGGGTGACGGCGTTGCCGGTGCTCACCGATGTCGACACGGCCCCGGACGCGTACGCCGTCGCCGCGCTCTGCCCGCCCGGCAGCCGCTTCGCGGCCGCCGTACCGGAACTGGTCCCGGCATGACCGCCCTGGCCGTCTTCGATGCTGCCCTGTCCCGTGCCGCCGGCGGATCACCGGCCGTTCTGACCCTCCACTCTCGCACCGGGGCCGAGCAGCGGGTCGACGCCGCCGCGTGGTGCCGCAGCCATCTGCCCGGCGACGGCCGCCTGCTGGACCGCTGCTCCGGTCCGACGCTCGACATCGGCTGCGGCCCGGGCCGGCTCACCTATGCCCTCAACCAGCGCGGGCATCCCGCGCTCGGCATCGACGTCAGCGCCGCCGCCGTCCGCCTGGCCCGCGCTCGTGGCGCGGCCGTCCTGCGCCGCGACGTCTTCGCCGCCGTGCCCGGGCACGGCCGGTGGCGGCACCTGCTGCTCGCCGATGGCAACATCGGCATCGGCGGCGACCCGCACCGCCTGCTGCGCCGCTGCCGGGAACTGCTGGCCGCCGACGGCCGCCTGCACGTCGAGCTGGCCCCGCCCGGCGCCACGAGCTGGTCCGGGAAGGCCCGCCTCAGCATCGGCGACGGCGCCGCGAGCGAACCGTTTCCCTGGGCCGTCCTGGCCGTCGCCGACCTGCCCGCGATCGCCGCGTCCGGCGCGCTGCGGATCCTGACCACCTGGACGGAGGCGAACCGATGGTTCGCGACGTTGCTGCCGGCCTGATCGCCCGGGCCCGGCGCGGCCTCGCCTGGCTCAACGCGCCACTGCCGCCACCACCGGCAGCCCTGCGCCGCGGACCGTGGCGCCGCGGCGCCTTCGACTCGAAGCTGCGCTCGCCGCGGCTCACCAGCCTGCTCGGCGCCGCGCTCGGGGTCGCCTTCACGATCTGCTTCGTCACCGGCCTGATCAGCCACTTCATCCAGCATCCGCCGTTCTGGTTCAGCTGGCCGGCCCGGCCGGTCAACCTGTACCGCGTCACCCAGGGCACGCACGTGGCGACCGGGCTGGCGTCGGTGCCGCTGCTCGGCGCGAAGCTCTGGTCGGTCTACCCGCGGCTGTTCGGCTGGCCGCCCGCGCGCAGTGTCGTCCACGCGATCGAACGCGCGAGCATCGCCGTCCTGGTCGCCGCCGCGCTGTTCCAGCTCGTCAGCGGCATCCTCAACATCGCCCACTGGTACGGGCCGATGCCGTTCTTCTTCACCGCCGGCCACTACTGGTCGGCCTGGCTGGCGATCGGCGCCCTGCTGACCCACATCGGGGTGAAGCTCCCGATCATCCGGCCGGCGCTCACCCGGCCCACCCCGGACCGCACCGGCCCGGGAACGCTCAGCCGGCGGGGCCTGCTCGGCACCATCGGCGCCGCCGCCGGGGTCATCACCCTGGCCACCGTCGGGCAGACCGTCGCTCCACTCGCACCGGTGGCGGTGCTCGCCCCGCGCCGGCCGCGCTCCGGGCCGCAGCACGTGCCGGTGAACAAGACCGCGGGTGCCGCCGGCGTCCGGGACGCCCTGTTCGACCCGGCCTACCGGCTGACCGTGATCGGCCCGTCCCGGACCGAAAGCCTTACCCTGACCGACCTCGCCGCCCTCCCGCAGCACACCGTCGTGCTGCCGATCAGCTGCGTCGAAGGCTGGAGTTCCACCGGCACCTGGACCGGGGTCCGGCTGCGCGACCTGGTCGCCCTCGCCGGTGTCGACCCGGACGACGTCGAGGCATACGTGGAGTCCCTCGAGACCCGCGGCCGGTACCGCGCCACGACCGTGCCGCCGCCACACGTCCGCGACCCGTTCACGCTCATCGCCCTGCGGCTGGGCGGCGAGCCGCTGCATCCCGACCACGGATACCCGGCCCGGCTGATCGCCCCGAACCGTCCCGGGGTGCTGCAGACCAAGTGGGTCGCCCGGATCACCGCGCGGAGCGCGTCGTGAAAACCGCGCGGCGAGCGCTCATCGTGATCGGTGCGCTCGTCATGACGTACGCCGTGACCGGCGCGCTCACCGACGCCGACGTCAAGGGCGGGGCCCTGGTGTTCCTGATCGGCGTGCTCGTCGCGCACGACGCTGTCCTGCTGCCGATCGCCATCGGTGCCGGCGCGTTGATCGGCCGGCTCGTCCCGGTGCGGCAGCGGGCTTTCGTCCGGGCCGGGCTGCTGGCGAGCCTGGCTGTGACGGTCGTGGCGGTCCCGCTGGTGCTCGCCCGTGGCCGAGCCGCCGACAACCCGTCCCTGCTGCCGCTGCACTACGGGCGTGGCCTGCTCGAGGCGTACGCCGTGATCTGGGCCGCGGTGGCGGTGGCGGCGGTCCGGAGCCGCCGCCACCGCTGATCCCGGCCCGGAGCTGGTCAGGAGCACTGCCGGCCGGTGTTGAGGCAGGCCGTGATCCGCTTCATCTGCCCGGTGGAGTTGACGTTGATGAAGTCGTTGTGGTCGGAGAACGGGTTGTGGTTCTCCTCGGGGAACGAGTCCAGCGCGTACCGGCCGTTGACCTGATCGTCGCGCGCGATGTCGTACGCGATGGTGATGCGCAGTTGCGGGATGGCCTTGAAGCCGGCCGGGCAGGCACCGGTGGTCCGGTCGGCGAACGCGACGTGGGCGCGGTGGTTGGCGCTGTCGATGTTGACACCGTCCCAGCAGCCGGGGAAGTCCTGCACCCGGGTCACCCGGCTCCCGCGCGGGCAGATCGGATACTTGTCGGTCAGCCGGTCGGTGAAGCCCGAGCAGGTCCAGGTGGCGCGGGCGTTCGCCGGTCCCCGGCTGGTCGGCTTCGCGTCGCCGGTGAGCTCGCGCAGGAATTTCGGCATCGCCACCACCTTGCCGGTCGGGTTGCCGCGGTACTCGATGCGCACGGTGGCGGGACGGACGATGCCGCCGGTGTTGTTCGGCAGCTCCAGATCGCGGCCTTGCGGCTCGGGCAACGCGGAAGTGGTCGGCGAGGCGGACGGCGCCGGCGTGGCGGCCCGGCTCAGACTGCACGCCGCGAGGGAATCGAGACCCTGCGGCCGGGTGCCGTTACGGCCGATGGCGATGGCGATCCGATCGAGTGTCGCGGCCCGCCGGGCGGCGAGCGGCCCGAGGACGGCGTTGCGGGCGAAGTCGGGATCGGCCTGCCCGCGAGCATCCACCAGACGTTCGTCGGCCTCCGACTGCTGCCGGTCGAGCTCGGCCAGGCCCGCGTCCACCTCGGCCAGAGCAGCCGCGGGAACACCCGGCAGCTTGTCCCGGGTGCTGGGGCACCGAACCGTCAGCTCAGCGGCCGGGGTCGTGTCCCGCGTGTGGGTGAGCGCGTGCAGGGCGTCGTAGCTGAGGTCGCACTCGGCCAGGCCGACCAGGTTCGCCGGTCGTTTCCCACCGGCCGCGGTGATGAGCTCACCGATCCGCCGCAGGTGCGCGGCGCGCTGCAGACGGAGCGTCTCGAGCACCGACGAGTTGGCGGTGGTGTCGAGGCGTCCGCGCAGGCCGGCAAGCCGCCGCTCGGCGTTTTCCCGTGGCTGCGACAGCGCCCGCAGCTGAGCATCCACGGCGCTCTTCACCTGCGCCGGGATCGCGGGGAGCCGGTCGGCGACCCGGGGGCAGCTCACCGTCGGCACCGTGGACCGGACGGCCTGGCCGACGCCGGCCGCGTCCGGGCGAACGGCGTCGTCGATCCGCACCACCGGCCAGAAATACGATGACCGGTCACCGTTGCGGCAGGTCGTACCCGCCTTGGCGAGGTCGGCGTCGGAGGTGTTCGCGGTGATGGCGAGATTGCCGACGAAGTCGTGCAGGTGCTCGGCGCCGTTGACGATGCCGGGCTGGGCGACCGGGTTGTCCGGGCTGAACTTGCCGTTGCCGTTGGTTCCGCAGTCGACGGTGAACCGTCCGGTGGAGGCACCACGACGGACCGGGGGAGCCGTCACGTTGGGCGCCACCTTGGCGATGGCGACGTACTGGCTCAGGTCGGTGGCCGCGGCGGCGCTGTCCCGCCCGCCGCCGCTGACGAACGTGACGGTGAGCGCGCCGCAGGCGGCGAGAACGGCCGCGGCGACGGTGACCCGCGCGGCCCGGGACCGGACCAGCCGGCGTTGACGATCGGTGACCTTCATTCAGGCTCCTCGGTGGACGACGTGGCGGCTGTGCTGAGCCGACGTGTCCCGATACGGCCGACGGGCTCCACCGGACGGGGCAGCCCCGATGACGTCACCGATCGGTAAGAACCTGAGCAGGGAAGTGATTCACTGTTGCCCACACGACCTTGCCGCCGCGCGTCGGCATGGCGCCCCACGCGTCGGCCACCGCGTGCACCAGCCGCAGCCCGCGCCCCCGTTCGAGCGGCGAACTCGGCTGCGGGTGGGAGAGCGGGGGCCGGCTCGGCTGGGGGAAGCGGGCGGCACCGTCCCGGACGGCCACGTGCAGCCCGGTGCCGCTGCGTCGCACGGTGGCGATGAAGTCGGTGCGGGCGTGTTCCACCGCGTTGGCGGCGAACTCCGACATGATCAGAGCGCTGTCGGGCAGCAACTGTGGAAGCTGCCAGGCGTGGCAGGCCTGGGTGACGAGACCGCGGGCGGCGCGTACGGAGGCCGGCTGGGGCGTCAGGCGGACCTGAAGCCGGTCGGCGCGTGAGATCCGCTCGGCGATCGCTATTCGTGCTTCCGGTACGTCGGCGCACACGCGGGGCTGTGGTCCTTGGAAATTGCGGAGCCGGCGACTGAGCGCTGTGGTGGCGGGCAGGCAGAACGTCAGGTGCACCGGGGACGGCTCGAGTCTGGCCTGCCGCCAGGCTGCCAGCCAGAACGGCATGCTGACCGCGTACGGATCGTCGAGGTGTTGCAGATCGATGATGATCGCGGTGGACGGTCCGGCAACGCACAGTCGCAGGTGGGCGGTTATCTGATCGCCAAGATGCGGTAGCCATGGCCCGTGCGCCGTCAGCTCGATGACGGCGGTGCTCGCGTCGCCGCTGATGGTGATTCCCACTCCGAGGCGGTCGGTCGCGGCGGTGAGCAGGTACGGCGACTGCAGCGGCCGGACCGGGTTCCGACGCTCCGTGCCGCTCACCGCGGGTCCATCGGCAGGCGGGCGGGACGGTGTTCGGCGGCCACAGTGTCTCCCAGCGCCTTGGCGGAACATGGTGCGCTACCGGGGGCTGGGGCAGCTGCCCGGGGACGATTTGTCGTCTCCGTGCAGTGCAACGGCATAGCGACGGGGTCTGGATCGCGGGTCACCGTAAGGGTGAACAGGCCTATCGCCGTCGACTCTACGCGTGATCGGCGTCGCGTCCGTGGTGCCGTTATCCGATCCTGAGCTGCATAAACGACATACCCGCCGGCCGGGTGGGCGCCGCCCGGCAGGAACGGTGAAATGCGCGTACGGTGAACACGTCGCCCGGGACCCCGGTGGCTGTTGAGCCCGCCACCGCCTCCGACATCTGCGACCGATCACGGATCCTGCTGCGGCTGACGCGGTCTCCCAGCCGTGCAGAAATCTCGCGCAGGCGGCACCTCCGTCCGTTGACGCGCTGGACGCGCTGCGGAACATGCGTCATGAGCAACTGAAGGAATGTGAGTGCGATGGTCAACATCGCCAACGGTCACGAATCCCCACGCTTGACCACCACACAACCGCTGGAACGAGGCGGGCGGCACCAGGCCGGCACCGCCGCCGTACCGGAGAACGCCTCCCCGGTGACCGGGCGCAAGGCCACCGCGACGCGGTACCTTCTCGCCGGCATCCGCCTCGCCCTGGGCTGGATCTTCCTGTGGGCGTTCCTCGACAAACTGTTCGGCCTCGGGCGCGGCACTCCCGCCGCGAACGCCTGGCTGGACGGCGGCAGCCCCACCGCCGGGTTCCTCGGCAAAGCCGCCAGCGGACCGTTCGCCGGTCTCTACCACTCGATCGCCGGCAACGTCGTCGTCGACGTGCTGTTCATGGCCGCCCTGCTCGGCATCGGCGTCGCGCTGATCCTCGGCATCGGCATGTGGATGGCCGCGGCCGCCGGGGCGCTGCTGACCGTACTCATGTGGACCGCGGTCCTGCCGCCGGAATCCAATCCGTTCATGGACGACCACCTCGTCTACGCGGCAGTCCTGGTTCTACTGGCCCTGCTCGGCGCCGGAACCACCTGGGGACTCGGCCGCCGGTGGGCGGCCATCCCGCTGGTGCGGCGCAACACCTGGCTCGCCTAGATGCAGGTAGCCGATCAGGATCGGAACCGCCTGCTCGGCGCCGGATTGGTGCTGCTCGGCGCGGCGGTGGCAGCCGTCGCAGTGCTGGGGCCGTTCGTGTCCGGGGTAATTCGTTACCGCACCTCCCCGACGACCCTGAACCAGATCATCGGGGGCGACGCCGCCGCGCTGGCCGTCGTCGCCCCGGTCGCGCTCGCCGTCGGCATCGGAGCACTGCGCCACCGGCCCTGGGCGCGCAAACCGATCTACGCGATGGTTGGCGCCTACAGCCTGATCGGGGCCTCGGTCACCGGGATGGCGATCACCATGGCCGCACGCGACGACCCGGATTCCTCGGCCACCGTCGTCGTGGGGTCGGCTCTGATGACGGCGTTCCTGACCGCGGTCGCCGGCTACCTCTACCGGCCGCTGTTCCGGCATCGCCTAGCGCGCCTCGCCGCGTCCCCGCCGGGCACCGCCCCGTTAGCGCACGTACGCGCTCCGGGACGGCACACCGGCCCGTTCGACCACGACTCCGCCGTCACCGTTCGGTAAGAACCTGGCGGGTGATCGGCGTTGCCTCCGCGGTGCCGGTATACGACCCTGAGCTGCATAAACGACATCCAGTGGGCCGGTTCCGGCGGCGTAGGGTCACCCGCAGGCGTCGGCAACGAACGCCATCCGATCGGGAGGGAAACCGACATGGCCACCACCGACATCCGGCCGCCGCCGGCCCGGCGAGCACCGATGACTCCCTTGCGGAAGACGGCGCTCGCGGCCGGCATCTGCTATCTGCTCAGCTTCGTCTCGGTGCCGACCCTCGGCCTGTACGCGCCGATCCGCGACCCGAACTTCGTCGTCGGCCCGGGCCCGGACACCGGCGTGATCTGGGGCGTCGTCCTGGAGATGATCGTGGCCCTGGCCGGTATCGGCACGGCGGTCGCGTTGTACCCGGTGGTCAAGCGGCAGAACCACGCGATGGCGCTCGGTCTCGTCGGCGCCCGGGTCCTGGAAGCCGCCACCATCTTCTCCGGGGTCGTGATCGTGATGACCTTCGTGACCGTCCGGCAGGCCGGAGCCGGCGCGGACGCCCTGGTTACCGGACAGGCCCTGGCGGGGCTGCACACCTGGACGTTCCTGCTCGGACAGGGCTTCATCCCGGCCGTGAACGCCGTCCTGCTGGGCACCCTGCTGTACCGCTCCCGACTCGTACCCCGGATCCTGCCTGTCCTTGGTTTGATCGCGGCGCCGTTGCTCGCCACGTCGGCGATCGCCACGCTGTTCGGCTTCTGGGACCAGGTGTCGACGCAGTCGGGCCTGCTGACCATCCCGATCGGGGTGTGGGAGTTCTCGCTGGGCGTCTACCTGATCGTCAAGGGCTTCCGGCCGGCCCGGATCACCGCGGACATCCCCGCGACCCGGCTTCCGCCCGCCCCACGCGTACCGACGCTGTCCGGGCAGCCCGGCTGACCGTCCGGCGCCATCCGTTGCTCAGCTCAAGGTCAGCACGAGCTTGCCGCGCAGGCCGCCGGCCAAGACTCGCCGGTGCGCCTCGGCTGCCTCGGCCAACGGCAGGGTGGCCGCCACCCGGGTGCGTAGCCGTCCCGATGCCACCTGTCCCACCAGATCGGCCAGCAGTTCGCGGTCGAGGTGGATGAGTTGCACCTCCTGGCGCACACCTCGGGCGGGAATGATCGGCGGCGTGGGCCGGGTGGCGACCACGACTCCGCCGTCCTCGACGGCGGCGGCCGCCGCCTCGCCCAGGGGGACCGCGTCGAACACCGCGGCCACCGGGGCCAGATCGGCCGAGCGGGGAATGACTTCGTGGGCGCCGAGACCGCGCACCCATTCCTCGTCGTCGTGGCTCGCCTGGGCCAGGACGTGGTAGCCGGCCCGAACGGCCAGCTGGGTGACGAAGCCGCCGACACTCCCACTGGCACCGGTGACCAGAAGGCGGCCGACCGGCGAGATCAGGGCCAGGCCCTGGTGTGCGGTCTGGGCGTTGAGCGGCACCGTCGCCGCGGACACGAAGTCGAGCTCGTCGGGCAGCGGCACCAGCCAGCCCGCGTCGGCCGCCACGAACTCGGCGTAGCCGCCGGGGGCGCCCCGCGTCAGGTACCACGGGATCATCCCGACGACGCGGTCACCGACCCGGAACTCGGTCGTGCCGGGGCCGACCGCGGCGACTTCGCCGGCGATGTCCCAGCCCGGCAGGAACGGCGGCGGCACCGGCCCACCGGGGATCATTCCGGTGGTGGCTGCCACGTCGGCCGGGTGCACACACACCGCCCGCGTGCGCACGAGCACCTGCCCGGGCCCCGCTTCGGGCTCGGGCAACTCCGCCACCCGCAACACTTCAGGACCACCGAGCGCGCTCGCGACGACACCCAACATCCGTCCACTCTAGACGGTATTCTGCCGTCGCATGAGCCTGGACATGGGCGTCGTCCCGTCCGGTGCCGAGCTGAGCCGGGCGGCCACGGTCGCGGTGCTCGGCCGGCTGTTCGGGGACGACGACGAGGATCTGACCGAGGGCGTCGCCCGGGGCGAGTTCGCCGAGCTCGTCTGGGAGGGCGAGCGGGCCAGCACGCAGTGGTCCGTCTCGGCCGGCCGTGACGGGGTGCGCGAGATCGTCGTCTCGGTCGCCGACGCATACCCGAAACGGCCACCGGGCGTCTACCGCGCCGAACTGGCCCGGGTGGTGGACCTGCTGCAGGAGCTGGCCCGGCGGCACGGCGCCCGGTTCGTGGTCGAGGAACGGGACCTGACCGGAGCCTCGCTCAACGCGGTCCTCGACCTGATCGCGCCGGGTTCGCGCGGCCCCGGTCAGGTCCCGCCCGCCGAGTCCGATGAGGACTACCTGCGCCGCTACCTGGCCGCCGGCGACCAGCGGCTGGCCCGGCTGGCCGGCGCACCGGTCACGCGGGACTTCTCGCGGGCGAGCCTCGGTCCGCTCTGGGAGTGGGCGGTCGGCTTCCTGCAGCTGCGCCCCGACGACGCACCCAAGGACCGGATCGTCCTGGAGAACGGCTCGACACTCCGCCGGCCCCGCGACGCCGACCTCCCGATGTGGTTCGGCCGCACCGCCATGCTGGCGCCACACAACTGGTCGGACGAGTCGCTGCGCATGCTGGACGCGGTCGCCTGGTATCTCGCCGAGACCGTCCGCCGGGCCGCCCCGGGCGTCGATTGGCAGGTCGGCCACAGCCGCCCGAGAAACGAGAACGAGGGCCAGCCGGTCCTGCTCGGCAGCACCGGCCGACAATACGAGCCGATCGGCGACGTTCTCTCCTGGCTGACCGGAAAGGTCTATTACCTGCGCCGCCCGAATCCAGATCGACCAAGCCCGCCACCGTCCGGCACCGACTTGGTCGAACGCTTCGACTTCGCGGTCCTACGGACCAGAGGCTGACCTTTATCAGTACGGGCTGCGCCGCCCACAACCGCAACCACACCCGACCGCCGCCACCGCGCGACCACCGTGCAACACCGGCGCGTGCCGCGCCTCTCGCGCAACCGGACATCCGGGGTCGGCCGGCGGCCGGAGGCCGCCTGGCGGTGGGGCCGGGCCCGCCCGTAGCGGGCGCGCGGAGGGTGAGTCGCGCCAAGCGGGACCGAGTGCCACGGGACTGAGTCGGCGCGTACGGAAAAGGGATTGTCGTTTTGGATCGCAAAGCGGCCCCGCGCCCAGCCTTCGGAAAATGGCTGTCAGGGCGACTTGGCTTCGTGGCCGGCCAGCAGCGTCTGCAGGGCGTGGGCAGGCTCGTTTGCGAGCAGTGCGCGGACGTGGGCACCGGTTTCCGCGGTGAGGCGGGCTGCCGTTGCGGTGTCGCTCAGTTCGGGCCAGTCGAGCGACGCGATGAAGTCCGCGATCCACCGGTCGGGGTGGGTGGCGTCGAATCCGGACCGCAAGCCGGCCACGAGCGTTTCGTCGTCGCGGACTGGCATCTCGCCGAAGGCGCCCGCGTAGCTGGTCAGCAGACAGGCGAAGGCGAAGATGCCGAGGTCGGCTCGCCGTCCCTGCGACCAGGCGTCGAGAACCACCGGCAGGTTTCTGGTGCGCCACTTGGCCAGTGCGTTGAGCCGGATATCGGCCAGGAGGTGGTGCAGCGCGGGATTGCGGAAGCGGTCGAGGATGGCGGTGGTGTACTGCCGTAGTTCCTCCGGGTCCTCGGACGGCAGCGACGGCAGCACCTCGTCCTGCAGCAGGTGGTGCAGGTAGGCGCCGACCGCCGGATGCTGCACGGCGTCGCGCACGGTGTGGCAGCCCAGCAGCGGGCCGACGGCCGCCATCGCGGTGTGCGTGCCGTTCAGGATGCGGACCTTGCGCTCGCGGTAGGGCCGGATGTCGGGCATGAACCGCACCGGCAGGCCGGCCCGGTCGAGCGGGAACTCGTCGCGGATCGCCGGTCCGCCGGCGATCGCCCAGTCGGCGTAGTGCTCGCCGCGGACGATCAGCCGGTCGTCGAAGCCCAGCGACGCGCGGAGTTCGGCGGCTTCGGGCTCGGGCAGGCCCGGCACGATCCGGTCGACGATGGTGTCGTAGAAGCGGCAGTGCTCGGTGACCCAGTCGACGAACTGCGGGGCGAGCGCCGCCTCGCGGGCATGCCGCACCACCAGGGAACGCAGCGTCGCACCGTTGTCCTCGATGAGCTCGCAGGGCAGGAACGACAGGCCTCGCCGGGGGTCGCCGGCGAAGTGGCTCCAGCGTTCGTGCAGCAGTGCGGTCATCTTGGCGGGGAACGAGGCGGGTGGCGCGGCGCTGAGGTCGTCGGGCGTGTAGACGATGCCGGCGTCGGTGGTGTTGGAGATGACCAGACTCAGCGTTTCCTCGCGCATCAGATCACGGCAGAGGTCCCACTCCCGGTACGCGTCGACGACCGACTGCACCGCCGTCACCAGGGTCGTCTCGCTGAACGGGCGGCCGTCGCGAACGCCGTCGAGCACGACGTGGAACATCCCGGCCTGCTCGGTGAGCCGCCCGGTGACCAGTTCGGGCCGCGGGGTGGCCTTCATGACCGCGATGCCGTGCCGCAGGACGCCCGCGTCGTTGGCCCGCTGCACCATCCAGTCGGCGAAACCGCGCAGGAAGTTACCGGCGCCGACCTGGAGGATCCGGACCGGCAGGACCTCCCGGCCCGGGTCCGCCTCCCCGAGTGGCCGGAGGCGTTCCGCGGCGTTGGTGGCGATCGTGACCAGCCCCCTCGATCGGCGAAATGAAGCATCGACGATCGAGAATATTGCAATCGGTTGCACCGTTGTCAACGGCGCTTTGATGACTGCAAACCGGCTGAAGTTTGCAAAGGTTTGCTGTTTCGCGACGATCGGCCGGTCTCCTCGTCGATCAGGGCGGCGGCCGCGTCGTCGACGAACCCCCAGGCCGACTGCGCGGCCCGGACCTGCGGGTCGAGGAACTGTGAACCCCCCGGGTACCGGTCAAGGCAATATGGCGGGCGGGACGAGGACGAGGGGGCGACGTAGATGGCGGATTACGAGGTGCTGGCCGGCGGGGTCAACGAGGTCATCCGGATCGGTGACACGGTGCGCCGGCCGACCGGACCCTGGTCGCCGCGCGTGCACGGGCTGCTCCGGATGCTGGCCGCCCGGGGCTTCCGCGGCGTGCCGCGGGTGCTCGAGATCACCGGCGACGGATTCGAGGTCCTCGACTTCTTGCCGGGTGAGGTGTCGAACTACCCGGCCACCCCGGCGGCGGCCTCACCCGAGGCGCTGGAGAGCGCGGCCGAACTGCTGCGGGCGTACCACGATGCCACCGCCGAGTACGCGCGCACGGCGCCCCGCGACGGCTGGCAGATCCCCGCCGCCGAGCCGGTCGAGGTCATCTGTCACGGCGACTACGCGCCGCACAACTGCGTGCTCGACGGCAACCGGGTGGCCGGCATCATCGACTTCGACCACGCGCGGCCCGGACCGCGCCTGTCGGACGTCGCCTACGCCGCGTACCGGTGGGTGCCGATGAGCGCCCCGGGCACCGTGGAGGCGGCCGGGAGCACGACCGAAGAACAGGCCGCCCGCCTGCGCATATTCTGCGACCGCTACGGACTCGACGACGCCGGCCGGGCCGGGCTGATCGACGCCGTGGCCGCCCGGTTGCACACCGTCGTCGACTTCATGCGGGCCCGGGCCGCCGCCGGCGAGGAGGCCTACGCCGGCCACCTCGCCGCCGGGCATCACGTCCTCTACCTCGGCGACGCGGACTACGTGCTCGCCGAGCGGGATGTCTTCGAACGTCACCTCATCGGGTGGCCGGGTCAGGCCAGGTCGAGGAGTTCCTCGTAGAAGCCGCCGAAGCCGCGTTCGCGGTTGACCAGGTGGATCTCGAGGATCCAGTGGCACAGCCGGCCGGCCCGGTCGGTGCGGCGCATCGGCTCGCGGCCACCGTCGCCGGCGCAAGGCCGGCCAGCCTCGGCGGCGCTGCCGTCGCCGAGGGCCTGGCCGTCCTGGAAAGCGGATGGACCACCGGCGGGGTTGCCGACGTGCTCCAGGCCCAGTAACGAATTCAGACGCCGATGCCGGCGGCGGCGGTGAACAGCGGGAGGTACGCCTGGGCGTAGCCGCCGCCGTTCGGGTGGTACGAGTCGGACGGCCGGGCCGGGGACACGTTGTTGATCCACGCGACCGCGGTGCAGATCTCGTGGCCGGTGAACAGGGTGGTCACGTCGGTGAAGGTGGCGCCGGCTGCGGTCGCGCGGGTGCGGATGACCGCGTTCAGGTCGTCGGCGGCCGCGTTCAGCAGGTTCTGCTTGACCGTGCTCAGGCCGCCGGTCGGGCAGGTCACCGCCGGGTTGAACAGGCGGGGGTAACCGAGCACGACGAGCCGGGCGTTCGGGGCCTTCGCGCGGATCGCCTGGTAGGTGGCGTCGAGCTTGCCGGGCAGCACGCTGGTCGTCGCGGCGCGGGCCGAGGCGACCTGCTGGCGGCAGGCGTCGTCGCTGCCGGCCGTGCACACCGACAGGGTGGGGGAGAAGCCCACGTCGTTGCCGCCGGCGGTGATGCTGACGACGGTGGTGCCGGCGTCGAGGTCACCCAGCTGCGAGGTGCGCACGCTGTCGGTGGTGGCGCCACCGCAGGCGGCGAAGTGCAGGACGGCGGCGGGGTGGTTGACCGCCCACAGGGAGGGATAGCTGCTGGGGCTGCGGCCGCAGGAGCCGGACTCGTCGGGGGTGCCGACGCCCGCCGAGTAGGAGTCGCCGAGCGCGACGTACTGGACGGTCGCCGTGGCGGCGGCCGCCGCGACCGGGGTCAGGGCGGTGCCGGCGGTGAGAGCCAGGGCAGCGACCAGAATCACTGAGCTTCTGGACAAGGGTTATCTCCGATATCAGATCAATGCTGGAAACGGAACCAGTCGACGTTGCCGAATTCTTCGGTTTGTTTACTGGTAAAGGTCAGGTAGACGGTGTGCACGCCGGTCGTCGGCTGGATTTTCATCGAATAGGCGGTGAACGTGAACCAGTCGGCGTTGTTGGGAATCGTCATTGTGCCGATCGGGGCCGATGACCGGTTGTCCAGATGTAGTTCGACCTCGCCGGTTCCGTTGTTCGCGGCCCAGTTGGAGGCGCTGATCAGCAACGTGGTCGCGGGCACATCGGTGAAACCGACGTTGTCGTATCGCACCCAATCGCCGGTGGTGATGAATCCGACGTGCCGGCCCGGGCCGGTCTGGTCGGCTTCGACGGTGATGCCGTTCTGCTCGTCGAACTCCTCGGCCTGGGTGGTGCGGTAGGCGGTCGCGTTCTGCGCGGGCGCCGAGGTGCGGCGCGCGGTCGTGGTGCGGGCCGGCCGCGAAGTGTCCTCCGGAACTACCGCTTGACCAGTCACTTGCGGCAGATCCGCCACGATCGCGCTGGGCTGGGTCGGCGCCGGCTCTACCCGGACCGGACCGCTGGGCCAACTGGGCAGGACGTCGGCGACCGGCGGGACCTGCGGGCGGGTGACCGGGTCTTTGGTCGATACCAGGACTGCGATCACGGCGGCGACGGCGAGCACCGAAATCAGGAGACCGATCCCGTTGCGCCGAAGTCTTTCGCCGGTCGGTCGCCAATCCATCGAGTCGGCCGCCGGAACAGATCGGTGGGAGCCGGAGCCGAATGAGGGAGGTTGCGGTACGGACGATTCCTCATGCGTTCTGAACACGTGGGGTCGGACCCGTGAAGGGTTCTCCACAGCGATGTATCCCCTTCAATGTATCCGGGCGATGCGCGGTGCTGATCCTAAAGGGATCCGACGTCCAAGGCGACATTCTTCTGAGAAAAGTTTTCACGAACGGAGCCCGCGGTGGGCGAGCGTCGAAGTCGTCACTTTTCCCGCAGATGTGACGTGCGCCTCAAATTAGGTAAGGCATGCCTAACTATGATCGCGAGGCTGACGTTGTCGATCGAGTGAGGAACGCGACCATGGAACGCCCGCTGCGGGTTGCCGTCATCGGAACCGGGCCGGCCGGCATCTACGCCGCCGACCACCTGATCAAGACCTCGGAGGCGGTGACGGTCGACATCTTCGATCGGCTGCCGACGCCGTACGGCCTGATCCGCTACGGCGTGGCGCCGGACCACCCGCGGATCAAAGAGGTGGTCAACGCCCTGTACCGGGTGCTGAACAATCCGCGCATCCGGTTCATCGGCAACGTCGAGTACGGGGTGGACGTCAAGCAGGACGAGTTGCAGCGGTTCTACGACGCCACCATCATCGCCACCGGTGCCGAGAAGGACCGGCCGCTCGACATCCCGGGCATCGAGCTGGCCGGCAGCTTCGGGGCCGCCGACTTCGCGTCCTGGTACAACGGGCACCCGGACGTGCCCCGGGAGTGGCCGCTCGAGGCCACCGAGGTCGCGGTGATCGGCGCCGGCAACGTGGCCGTCGACGTGGCCCGAATCCTCGCCAAGACCGCCGATGAGCTCCTCGAGACCGAGATCCCGGACAACGTGTACCGGCACCTGAAGGACAGCCCGGTCACCGACGTGCACCTGTTCTCCCGGCGCGGCCCGGCGCAGGTGAAGTTCACCCCGATGGAGCTGCGCGAGCTCGACGCGTCACCGAACGTCGAGGTGATCGTGCACCCGGAGGGCATCGAGTTCGACGAGGGCAGCCTCGCCGCGATGCGCGCGACGCGGCACGTGAAGATGTGCGTCGACATTCTGCAGAACTGGGCCGTACGCGACCCTCGCGACCGGCCTCGCCGGCTGCACCTGCACTTCCTGCAGTCTCCGGTGGAGGTGCTCGGCGACGGCCGGGTGGCCGGGCTGCGCACCGAGACCCAGGAACTGACCGGGGACGGCTGGGTGCGTGGCACCGGCGAGTTCACCGACTGGCCGGTGCAGGCCGTGTACCGGGCCGTCGGCTACCTCAGCCAGGCACTGCCGGACCTGCCGTTCGACACCACGACCGGGACCATCCCGCACACCGCGGGCCGCATCCTGGACCTCGACGGCGACCACCTTCCGGGCATGTACGTCACCGGCTGGATCAAGCGCGGCCCGGTCGGCCTGATCGGCCACACCAAGGGCGACGCCGGGGAGACGGTCGCCAGCATCGTGGCCGACGAGGCGAAGCTGCCGGTCGCGCCCGAGCGCGACCTGGAGGCGATCCTGGCCCACCTGGCCAATCGCGGTGTGCGCGCGACGAACTGGGCCGGCTGGCAGCTGCTGGACGAGCACGAGATCGCGCTCGGCGCACCGCACGGCCGCAAGCGCGTCAAGGTCGTGCCCCGCACCGACATGATCGAGATCTGCAACGGCTGAGGGGACGATTCGCGAAAGCTTAGATTGCGGCCGAGGGGCCGTTGTGGACGGAATCGTCTTCCGGATCGTTAACAATCTCGCTAACATCCGGAACGCGGCTGTAACCCGGCCGTAGCGCGCTTGATGCACTGCGACCTGCCGAGGAGGCAGCCGTCCATGTACGAGTTCCTGCGATCCCGGAAATCCCTCTTCAGCGCGGCTCTGGCCGTGGCCGTGGTGGCGGCCCTGGCCACGGCCGGCGGCGTAGCCAGCGCCCACCCGCGAGTCACCGCGGACGGCCTGCGCGATCTGGCCGCCCTCAGCCCGGTCATCGACTGCTCATCGGTGACCGGGCTCGACCTCAGCCGGGCCACCGACGCACCGGTCACCATCACCTCGGCGACCCTGGTGACCACCGGTGCCGCGCCGTACTGCGAGGTGCGCGGCACCATCGCGCCGGCCAACACGATCGTGCTCCGGCTGCCCACCGCCGGCTGGACCCAGCGGTACGTGCAGACCGGATGCGGCGGCGAGTGCGGCAGCTCCAACATCAACTTCGGGCAGGCGGCCAACTGCCCGCCGGTCGTCGCCGGCCAGGTCGCGGTGGCCACCACCGACATGGGCCACCAGGGGCAGAACGACGGCTCGTGGGCGGCGAACAACCCGCAGGCGCAGATCGACTTCGCCTATCGGGGCGTGCACGTCACGTCGCAGGTGGCCAAGGCGATCATCGGGAGGTTCTACGCGCACAAGCCGGCCTTCTCGTACTTCACCGGCTGCTCCGACGGCGGGCGCGAGGCGCTGATGGAGGCGCAGCGCTATCCGGGCGACTTCGACGGCATCGCCGCCGGTGCGCCGGCCAACAACATGGTCGTGCAGAACACCTACCACCACGCGTGGAACGTGCTGACCAACCTCGACGACAACGGCAACTACATCCTGCTGGCGGCCAAGCTGCCGCTGATCCACAGCGCGGTGCTGGCCGCGTGCGACAGGCTGGACGGAGTTCAGGACGGGCTGCTCGGCGACCCCCGGGTGTGCGACTTCAACCCGTACACCCTGGTCTGTAAGAAAGCGCAGGACGCCTCGACCTGCCTGAGTCCGGCCGAAGCCGGCGTGGTCCGGCGGCTGCACAACGGTGCCGTGACCGACAAGGGCGACCGGCTGGAGCCGGCGATCTCGCACGAGTGGGGCTCGGAGCTGGACTGGTCGCTGTTCGTCCCGGCCGCGCAGGGAGCCCACGTGGGCAGCGAGAACTTCGTGCTCGCGTTCGCCCGGTACCTCGGCTTCACCAACTACGTCAACGCGAACTGGCAGCTCAAGGACCTCAAGCTGACCGCGCAGGGGTTCTGGGACACGGTGCAGTCGTCGAGCTATCTGTCCGCGATGGACCCCGACCTGTCGACGTTCCGCCGGACCGGCGGGAAACTGCTGCTCTGGCACGGCTGGGAGGACCAGCACATCTCCCCGCAGGGCACCCTCGAATACTGGGACGCCCTGCAGAAGACGCTGGGCCGCAACGCCGTCGACAGCTTCGCCAAGCTGTTCCTCTTCCCCGGCGTCGCGCACTGCGGCGGCGGCGAGGGCCCGAACGTCTTCGACGTGCTCACCCCGGTGATGGCCTGGACCGAGAGCGGCCGGGCGCCCGCGAAGATCATCGCGTCGCACAGCACCGGCGGCACGGTCGACCGGACCCGTCCGGTCTTCCCGTACCCGGCGGTCGCGCGCTACGACGGCAGCGGCAGCACCGACGACGCCGCCAACTTCGTCTCCTACACCCCGCGCAACCCGGTGCGGGACGATTTCAATTGGCTCGGCTCCCGGCTGTTCTCCGACGGTTACCAGGTCAAGGCCAAGGCCGACGGCACCCAATTGGTCCTTAAGCCCGCCACCACCTGGCTGACCCGCAAGGCCGGCTAGAACTGATCCGAGGCCGGGGCGCGACGTGCCCCGGCCTCCTCGGCGTGCCGGTAGATCTCGGTGACGAACCGCCCGATCGCCTCGCTGTGCAGCGAGTAGAACATCTGCCGGCCGTGGCGTCGTCGCACGATCAGCCGGGCGTCCCGCAGCGACCGGAGGTGGTGCGCGATGGCGGTGGCTTCGGCCGGCACGGCGTGGGCCAGCGACGTCGGTGTCTGCTCACCCTCGCGCAGCAGCAGGAGGATGTGCAGCCGGTGCTCGTACGCCATGCCGCGTAACGCGATCACCGCCCGCTCCAGGGCGGCCTCGTTCATGAAGACTCCGTTCCTGAGAACCGGAACGGTAATCGTTTCCAGTAATTATCGTCTAGTTGCGAGATGAGCACATGCGTAGAGGTGCATAATTGGCGCCGTGACCACGATCCCGAACACCACTCGTAGCACCCGCCAGCGCGGCGAGGTGCTCGCGCTGCTGCGGGACACGGACAGCTCGCACAGCGCGCAGCAGCTGCACCAGATGCTGCGCGAGCGCGGCGCCAAGGTCGGGTTGACCACTGTCTACCGCACCCTGCAGCTGCTGGTCGACGCCGGTGAGGCCGACTCGACCCGGCTGCCCGGCGGCGAGCAGCTGTTCCGGCTGTGCGGCGGGACGCACCACCATCACCTGGTCTGCCGCCGCTGCGGCAAGACCGTCGAGGTCGCCGGCCCGGCCGTGGAGAAGTGGGCCGACCGGGTCGCCGCCGAACACGGCTTCACCGACGTCGGCCACACCATCGAGATCTTCGGCCACTGCACCGACTGCGCCTAGGCGTTTCAGGATCAGGATCCCAAGAAACAGACCTTTCCGGTACGGGCGACACCGTCGACAACCGCAACTACCCCCGACCGCCGCCACCGCGCGGCCGGCGTGCCACACCGGCGCGTGCCGCGACTCTCGCGCAACCGGACACCCCTCCCGCCGGGGCTTTGCTTTGCGGGTGGCGGTTGGGGTCTTGGGTCGGGACCGCCCGGGGCCGGCGCGCGGAGGGTGAGCCGCACCTGCCGGGACCGAGTGCCACGGGAGCGGTCCGGCGCGTACGGAAAAGGGATCTTTCTTTCCGGGCAAAAGCTAGTTCCGGAAGCCCGGCCCCGGGTGAGAGTGGGCAGTTTCTTGCGGTCGTTACTAAACGTGGTTTTCGTTATAAGGAGAGGGCGAACTCCGGGTCGACCTGATTCGCCAGGTTCTCGCCGGTCGCCTCGTTGGCCCAGGCCTCCGCGTTGCGCAGGTGGAACTCGACGGCCTGGGCGTGGAACCGCCGCCAGTCGCGCGCCGACGCGTCCACGGTGTGGCGCATCGCGTCGAGCACCGCGCGGTTCTCCGGTTCGAGCTCGTGGATGTCGCGGGGGCGGCCCTGCTCGGCCGCTCGGACGTGCCGGGAGACCGACATGCTGGCCCGGAGGTCGGTGCCGACGTGCTGGCGGAGGAAGGCCTCGTCGGTGGCGTCGGTGACCTTGTTGCCGATCACCGAGATCGCCACCCGGTGTCCGGCCGAGTAGTCCAGGTACTGCTGGTAGACCCCGACGCCGCGGACGGTCGGCTCGCAGACGATGAACGTGTGGTCGAAGCGGGTGAACAGGCCGGAGGCGAACGCGTCAGCGCCCGCGGTCATGTCCACCACCACGTACTCGTTGTCGGCGTCGACCAGGTGGTTGAGGATCAGCTCGACCGCGCCCACCTTGGAGTGGTAGCAGGCGACACCGAGGTCGGACTCGGCGAAGGCGCCGGTGCCCGCGGTTCGTACCCCGCCGGCCAGGTGGACGCAGCGCCGCCAGATCGGGTTGTCCTCGGTGATCCGCAGCAGCCGGGAGCCGCGGCCGGGCGGGGTGGTCTTGACCATCGAGGAGCCGGAGCTGATCCGCGGGTTATGGCCGCGCAGGTACTCCTTGATCTCCGGGAGGCTCTCGCCGAGGGCCGGCCGGGCGGCCGGCTCGGCCGGGTCGGCGCCGAGTGCCACGGCGAGGTTCTGGTTGATGTCGGCATCGAGAGCCAGCACGGTGTTTCCCTCGGCCGCCAGGTAGCGGCTGAACAGCGCGGCCAGGGTGGTCTTACCGGCGCCGCCCTTGCCAACAAACGCGATCTTCATGCGGGTTGCCCTATTCGTCGGATTCTTTGACGAAAGTGATACCCATTTCCAATTGGAGAGTCAAGCCGCCGGGCCCGGCCGATGACTCGGCAGGTCAGGTAGATGACGAACGAGATGGTGGTGACGTACGGGCTGATCGGGATGCTGCTGCCCAGCGCGAGCAGGATGCCGCCGACCATCGAGCAGACCGCGAACAGCACGCTCAGCAGCGTGACCAGGCGCGGGGCGGCGGTGACGCGCATCGCGGCGGCGGCCGGGGTGCAGATGATGCTGAGAACCAGAAGAGCGCCGACGATCTGTACGGACATCGCCACGGTGAGCCCGAGCAGGATCATGAACACCGGGGAGAGCAGGCCCACCGGCACGCCACGCGCGGCCGCTACCTCGGGATCGGTGCTGGCGAAGGTCAGCGGGCGCCAGATCACCACCAGGGCAGCGAGCACCAGGGCCGAGGTCCCCAGCAGCCAGGTCAGCTGGGGCGTGTCGACGGCGACGATCTGGCCGGTGAGCAGGCCGAACTTGTTCGCCGAGCGGCCCTTGTAGAGGGCCAGGAACAACACCCCGAGACCGAGACCGAACGGCATGAGTACGCCGATGATGGAGTTGCGGTCGCGGGCCCGGCTGCCCAGCGCGCCGATGACCAGCGCGGCCAGCAGCGAGCCGGCCAGGGAGCCGGCGACCACGTTCACGCCGAGCAACAGGGCGCCGGACGCGCCGGCGAAGGACAGCTCACTGATCCCGTGCACCGCGAAGGGCAGGTCGCGCATCATCACGAAGGTGCTGATCAGGCCGCCGACCACGCCGAGCGCGGCCCCGGCGATGAGCGAGTTGTGCACGAGGGCGAGCAATTCGCGGTAGTCGGCGAAGTTGAAGATCTGGTGCCAGAAGCCGGTCACGAGAAGTGCGCCGGGTCGGGGAGGCCGGCGACCAGGACGCGGTCGCCGGTGCGGATCACGTCGACCTGGGTCCGGTACATCTCGCTGAGCACCTCGGAGGTGAGTACCTCGTCGACCGTCCCGATCCGGAATCGGCCGTCCGCGAGCCAGAGCACGCGGTCCGCGTACGGCAGGACGGGGTTGATCTCATGGGTGACGAACAGGACCGCGGTGCCTTCGGCCCGGCGGCGCTCGTCGACCAGCGCGGTGACCTCCTGCTGGCTGCGTGGGTCGAGGGAGAGCAGTGGCTCGTCGCAGAGCAGCAGCGCGGGCTCGGCGACCAGGGCCTGCGCGATGCGTACGCGCTGCTGCTCACCGCCGGAGAGCAACCAGACCGGGCGATCGGCGTACGCGTCGGCACCGACCTTGCCGAGAACGGCGTCGATGCGCCGCCGGCGGCCGCCGCCGGGGAGGTTGAGTCCCCAGCGGTGACCGTCCAGGCCCAGCCCGACCAGGTCGCGGGCGCGCAGCGGGGTGAGCGTGTCGATCCGCCGCTGCTGCGGTACGTAACCGATGTCCTTGCTGCCGCGGTGCGCCGGCCGCCCGGCGATGGTGACCGTGCCGCTGGTCAGGCGTTGCCGGCCGAGCAGGACGCGGAGCAGGCTGGTCTTGCCCGACCCGTTCGCGCCGAGCACCGCCACGAACTCACCCGGCCGCACGGTCAGGTCCAGATGCGACCACAGCCGCCGGGAGCCGTAGTTCAGGGTGGCGTCGTCTATCGCGAGGATCGGGGTCATCGGGCTCAGCCGAGCGCCGACTGGAGCGCCGCGAGGTTGCCGCCCATCCAGCTCAGGTAGTCCTGGCCGGCCGGCAGCGTCTCGGTCACCGGAACGACCGCGATGTTGTTGCTCTTCGCCGCGGCCAGCACCTTCTCGGTCTCCGGCCCCGAGGTCTGCTCGTTGTAGGCCAGCACGCTGACCTTCTTCTGCGAGAACAGGGCCAGGGTCTCGGCCAGGACCGCCGCCGGTACGTCGGTGCCCTCCTCGATCGCCTCGCTGAACTCCTCCGGCGTCTTGTTGACCAGCCCGCTCGCCTCCAGCAGGTACACCGGGACCGGCTCGGTGATCGCCACGCCCGCGCCGGCGTGTGCGGCCTTGATCGACGCCTCGGTGGACTCCAGTTCCTGGAGCTTCTTGGTGAACGTGGCGGCGCCCGAGCTGAAGACGGCCGCGTCGGCCGGGTCCTTCGCCGACAGCACCGTCACCAGCTCGGTGACCAGTTTCTCGACGCTGGGGAAGTCGTACCAGACGTGCTCGTTCAGCTCACCTCCGGCCGGGGCTTTCCGGCCGGAGATGTCGACGACGTCGATCACCTTGGCGTCGCTGTTACCGGCCGCCTTGAGCATCGTGTCGACGAAGTCGTCGTAGCCACCGCCGTTCTCGATGACCACGTCGGCCTTGGACAGCTCGAGCTGGGTGCGGGTGTCGGCCTCGTAGGAGTGCGGATCGGCCGCCGGGTCGCTGATGATCGAGGTGACGGTCACCCGGTCGCCGGCGATCTGTTTGACGATGTCGCCGTAGACATTGGTCGAGGCGACCACGGACAGCGTCGTCGCCTTGCTGCCGCTCGCCGCATCGCCGGAGCCCGACGAGCCGCAGGCGGAGAGCGCCAGGACCAGCGACAGCGCGCCCACGGTTTTTCGCTGTGTGAACACAAGATCACCCTTAGGTTCGTACTGGGAACGGTTTTCAAATCCGTTAAGAACCGTAGGGTGAGGCGAGCCGCGCTGGCAATCCTACTGGAAGTGATTTTCATCTTCTTCAGGAAGACGCGGGTACGGCGGCGGGCTTGCGGAGCAGGACGAGCACCAGGATCGCGGCGGCCAGGGCGGTTCCGGAGGCGATCAGCAGGGTCGTGTTCAACCCGTCGGCGACCGCGGCCGGCGTGCCGTGCCCGTCGGCGATCCGGTTGGTGAAGACGGTCCCGAAGACCGCGATGCCGAATGCGAGCCCGAGCTGGCGGAACGTGTTGAGTGCCCCGCCGGCCATCCCGCTGCGTTCGCGCGGCACCTCGGCCAGCACCGCCGAGGCGTTGGCGGGCAGCACGCAGCCGATGCCGAGACCGGCCACGATCAGTCCGGGGATCAGGACCGAGCCGGTGCTGTCCGTGCCGATCCGGGCCTGCATCAGGTTACCGGCGGCGATCAGGAGCAGGCCGATGCCGACGGTCCAGCGCGGGGCGATCCGCTGCAGGTACCGGCCGGCGGAAGCGCCGACGAGCAGGGCGGCGGCGGCCGAGGGGAGGGCGCCGTACAGGCCGGCGTCGACCGGGCCGTTGCCGAGCACCTGCTGCAGCCAGACGGTGCTGAACGGCAGGTAGGCGAACGCGGCGGCCTGGGCGAGGAACGCGGCGACGATCAGTACGGTGAACGGCACCCGGCGGAACAGGGTCAGGTCGAGCATCGGGTGGTCCGAGCGGACTTCGACGACAAGGAACCCGGCCAGCGCGACCAGCCCGGCGGCGAACGCGGCCAGGGTGACACCGTCGGTCCAGCCGGCCTCGCCGCCGCGGATCAGGCCGTACGTCACGGCGGCCGCCGCCACGGTGAAGCTGATCGTGCCGGGCAGGTCGAGGCGGCCACCGGCCGGCGCCCGGGACTCGCGCACCCCGCGCACCGTGAACCAGATCGCGATCAGGCAGATCGGCAGGTTGACCAGGAACACCCAGCGCCAGCTGAGGTGCTCGGTGAGCAGGCCGCCGGCGAGCGGGCCGGCCGCCGCGGCCACCCCGTTGACCGCGCCCGCCCCCGACTCGGCGTTGCCGATCGCCGGGGCCCTGGCCCGCCGCCCGGACACCGGCTGGGTGTCGATCACCTCGGGTGGCACCGAGATCGCCTGCACCGTGCGAGTGCCCGCCTCGGCCGACCGGGAGACCCTGCTGCTGCAGAAGCTGCCCCGGACCCCGCGGGTGACCTCGGTCAGCGCGCACTGCGTGGTCCACCAGTTCGCCGGTCAGGCGGTCGGCCCGGACCTGCACGACGACGCGCTGACCGCCGAGCAGATCGAGGCGCTGACCCCGGTCTGGGCGGCGCCGGGCGGTGCTCGGCCGGCGGCGCGTCTCACCCCCGCGGACGCGCCGCTGCTGGAGGCGCTCGCCCGGGACGGGCGGCTCAGCTACGCGGAGCTGGCGGCCACGACCGGCTGGCCGGAGTCGACCGCCCGCCGCCGGATGCAGGAGCTGTTCGAGTCCGGCTCGCTCTACACCGACGTGGAGAGCAAACCGGAGATGTACGGATTCCGCGCCGCGGTCCTGCTGTGGCTGACGGTTGCCCCGTCCCGGCTGGCGGCGGTCGGTGCGGCGCTTCGCGAGCACGAGGAGATCGTCTACGCGGCGGCCATCACCGGGCCGACGAATGTGCAGGCCTTGGCGATCTGCCGGGACATGCCGGCGTTCTACCGGTACCTGACCGAGAAGCTGGGCTCGCTGGACGGTGTGCAGCGGGTCGAGTCGGAGCCGCTGCTACGAAACGTCAAGCAGCTCGGCACAGTACGTCCGTGATGCTCATCCGAGCCGGCTCGGGACGGATGTGCGAGGCTGGGCCGGCTGGGGGTGGGGATCTTGGAGGAAGTGCTGTTCGGACGGGATGCCGAGCTGGGTCGGATCACGTCGGTACTGGCCCGGGTGTCCGATTCCGCGGGCGACGCGCTGGTGTTGCGCGGGGCGCCGGGCATGGGCAAGAGCGCACTGCTGCGTACGGCCCGGGAGCTCGCGGAGGAGCAGGAGATCCGGGTCCTGTCGGTGACCGGCGTGCAGGCCGAGACGCGCCTGCCGTTCGTGGCGCTCCGGCAGCTGCTGGCGCCGCTGAGCCGGGACACGATCACGGACGGTGAACCACACACCGTGGGGCTGGCGGCGCTGGAGCTGCTGAGCTCGGCCGCCTCGGCCCGGCCGATCTGCCTGGTGGTGGACGACGCGCAGTGGATCGATCGGCAGAGCTGGCAGGCGCTGGCGTTCGTCGGGCGCCGGCTCGCGGACGAGCCGTTGATCCTGCTGGTGGCGGTGCGGGAGGGCGAGGAAGCCGCGGCCCGGCTGGCCGGCGCCGGCCTGGCCGAGGTCGAGGTGGGCCCGCTGCCGGCGGACGCGGTCGCCTCGCTGCTCGACCGGGTCGCCGCCGATCTGTCTCCGGCCCTGCGCCACCGGGTGATCGCGGAGGCCGGCGGGAACCCGCTGGGCCTGATCGAGCTGTCGGGCACGGCCGGCGAGCTGGATCAGCACGCGCCGCCCGGCTCGTTGCCGCTGACCGCCCGGCTCGAGCGTACGTATGCGACGGTGGTGGCCGGTTTGCCGGCGCCCACCCGGTCGCTGCTGCTGGTGGCGGCGGTCGACGACGATGACCGGCTCGACGAGGTGCTGTCGGCCGCCGGCCCGGCCACGACCGAAACCCTGCAACCCGCGCTGAACGCGGGCCTGCTCACCAGCGACGGGGTCAGCGTGCAGTTCCGGCACCCGCTGATCCGCTCGGCGGTTCGACAGGCGGCGACCGAGGCCGAGCGCCTCGCCGCGCACGCCGCCCTGGCCCGGGTGCTGCCGGCCGACGGCGACCGGAACACCTGGCACCGGGCCGCGGCCACCCTGGGCATCGACGAGGAACTGGGTCGGCGGATGGCCGAGCTGGCCGGACGAGCCGGGCGGGGCGGCGCCATCGACACCGCCGTCGTGGCCTGGCAGCGTGCCGCCGAGCTGACCGAGGACCCGCATGTCCGGGTGGATCGGTTGATGTGGGCCGTCACCACGGCCATGAAGATGGGCGACCGGCGCCGCAGCGAAAACCTGCTCCGGACGATCGCCGGGTACGAGCTGGACGCGAGCCAGCAGGTCCGGTTCCTGTGGATACGCGAGGCCGTCCTCGGTGAGGGCTGGTCCGGCCAGACCCGGCACGCCCGGTTGTTCGACGTGGTCGAGCGGATCATCGACGAGGGCGACGACGAGCTCGCCCTGGACGCCCTCACCCTGTTCGCCCTGCGCAACTGGTGGGATCCGCCGCCACCGGAGCGCCGGGCCGACATCCTCGCGCTGATCGAGCGGCTGGCGATCCCGGCCGACGACCCGCGCCTGATCCGGGTGCTCGCGCACAACGCGCCCACCGAGCGGGCGGCGCAGCTCGTGGAACGACTGGCCGAGAAGGTGGCGGCGCCGCCGAGCCGGCCCGATCGGCTGTTCGAGCTGGGCGAGGCCGCGACCGCGATCGGCGATCACCCCTCGGCCGCGTTGCTGCTGGCGGACGCCATCGCCGGCTCGCGGTTCAACGGTCACTTCAACACGCTGTTGTTCGCGCTGAAATCGCAGGCGTGGATCGCGGCGCACTCCGGCGAGGTACGGCTGGCCGTGGTCGCGGGGGAGGAGGCGCAACGGCTCTCGCTCGAGGTCAAGGACTTCGTCGGGGCGATCAGCGCGAAGCTCTGCCTCGGTCTGGCCGAGGCGTTGCGCGGCGACGTCACGGCCGCCACCGCCCACGCCGATCAGGCCGATCAGGCCCTGCACTCCGGCGGCCGGCACCCGTTCCAGTCGGTGATCACGATGGTGCGGGGGGTCGCGATGCTCGCGGACGGTAAACCCCTGGACGCGTACGAGCAATTGCGCCGGATCTTCGATCCGCAGGACGAGGCCTACCATCCGTACGTCCGATTGGTTGCTCTCGCCCACCTGGCCGAGGCGGGCCGCCTGGCCGAACGCCTGCCGGAGCTGGATCTGATCGTGCAGGAGTGCCGGTCGCTGGCCGCCTCCGCGCCGTGGCCGGTGCTGACCGTGCATCTGAGCTACGCCCAGGCGTTGCTGGCCACCGACCCGGAGCAGGACTTCCGCGACGCGCTCAAGGCCGATCTCGCGGGGTGGCCGTTCGAGCGCGCCCGGATTCAGCTCGCCCTCGGCGAGTGGCTGCGGCGTCAGCGCCGCCCCGCCGAGGCACGGCCGGTGTTGCGGGCGGCGTGGGAGACCCTGACCGCCCTCGGCGTGGCCCCGTGGGCCGAGCGGGCCCGCCGCGAGCTGCGGGCCACCGGCGAGACGGTCAACCGCGGCGAGGACCGCACCGGGCAGCTGACCGCCCAGGAGCTGCAGATCGCCCAGCTGGCCGCCCGCGGACTGAGCAACCAGGAGATCGCCCGGCAGCTCTATGTCTCTCCACGGACGGTCAGCACCCATCTCTACCGCATCTTTCCGAAGGTCGGGGTACGCTCCCGGGCCGGTCTCGCCGAGGCTCTGCTCACTTCCGGAATGTGATTACAGGCCCTGCTCCTTCAACCAGGTCAGCGCGGTCTCCGCGACCTCGCGCCAGCCGGCGTCGATGGTCAGCGAGTGCGCCTTGTCGGGGAAGTCGACGATGTCGGTGACCGCGTGCGAGTGGCGGTACTGCTTGAGGGTGGCCCGCACGATGGTCTCCGGCACGGTGTGGTCCTTGCCGCCGGCCATCAGCAGCAGCGGGCCACGGGACTCGTTGGCGGTGTCGACCTTGGCCGGGGAGTGCGGGTTGAAGTTGGCGGCGGCCGCCTCGAACAGCGGCTTGCCCGGCGCCGGAATGGACCAGCGGTCGTACAGCTGTTGGGACTCCGCTTCGGGGATCGCGTTGCCGAAGGCGTACCGGAACTGCTCGGCCGTCAGCGAGACGGCCCGGCTGCCGTTCGCCGGGTTGCTGAGAATCGGGAAGCCCGACCGCAGCGTCGACAACGGAAGCGGCAGCACACCCTTGATCTGGGCGGCGTCGATGGCCACGGCGGCCGCCGCCAGATCGAGACCGAGCAGCTTCTGGGCGATCATGCCGCCGAACGAGTGACCGATCACGATCGGCTTGACCGGCAGCGACTCGAAGATGCCGGCGAAGTGGGCGACGACGTCGTCGATGCCGTGACCGGCGACCGCGTCCGGGTTGGCCCGGGTCTCCTCGACGGTGCCGGCGTCACCGGGCCAGCCCGGGGCCGAGGGCTCGTAGCCCCGCTCGGCGAACAGATCGATCCAGGGCAGCCACGACGACGCGTGCAGCCAGAGGCCATGGATGAAGATGACTGGTTTCCGCATACCAAGAACGCTAGAGACGACAACCAGCCCTTCGCGTACGTCTTTTGACGCACACAGAACCTGCAGGCAGGCTCGCAGCGTCGCTGCCTTCAGGCGAACAAGTCCTCGAGCATGGCTCGTGATCTGACGCCAAGTTGCTCGCTCGGGAAGAATTGTGTGCAGAGTTCGAGGGCCGCGTCGATCGTGGTTATCCCGATGATGGCGGCCAGGGCACGCAGATCTTCTTCGTCACGGCTGCGGGCGGCGAAGGCTTTCATGGCGAAGACATGTTCCGGCGAGGCGGCCATCACCCTGATGCCGGGGTGGTCGAAGACTTCGCGTTTGCCCGGGTCTTTCTGGGTGGAGACGTAGGCGCTGGCCTGCTCGTTGAGCCACCACGGCGGTAAGCCCATAGCCTCTGCCACGTTGCGGGCCTCTTCCAGGACCACGCCGTGCGGGACGAAGGTGGCGTCGACGTCTCGGGTCACGCGTTGTGAGTCGTAGGCGAGTGCCATGGCCGCTCCGCCGACGATGAACAGGTCGGCGACGACACCTCGGCGGACCAGACGATCTCCGAGTGCGGTGAAGGCGCGTTCCAGCTCGGCCCGGCCGAGTAGTCCGTCGTCGCTCACGCGGCTTCCAGGTCATGCGCGGAGAGATATACGCCGTGCTTGCGGAATGCCGCCGGCGCCCAGACGAGAGCTTCCATTCGCTTGGACGGCAGCGACGAGGGGAACCATGGAGTCGCCAGGACCCGCGACCGCGTCCAGTCGGGCGGAGCGCAGTCAACCTCGGATGCGAGATGTTCGGCCAGCGCCCCGAGGAGAGCGTCCCATCGCGGGTCTCCGGTCGGCGGCGGTTCCTCGGCCAGGAGTTCAGCTCGCCTCTCAGCCAGCTCCCACCGGTACTCCTCGAGAAACTCCCAGACGTGTTTCCACTGGATCTTCTCGTCCGGCTGGCGGGAGAGATGACGGGCAAGCCCAGCAAGCGTCATCGCCTCATAGGCCATCGCCGACCTCCCCTCGCTCACCTTATGCAAGACCAATCTTAGGAGGGGCGGAGACGTGATAGCTCGGCCGCGCCCGCACCTACCACCCGGAGCTTTTGGATATTTGCGACATTACCGCCCGGAGACCGATCAGCGGCCTGCGGCCCGATCGCGTACTGGGGGATTTCAGTAGCCGAGGGTTTGGCGGGTCAGTTTGGCTACCTTCTGGACCAGGGTTACGCCGGACGACATGGATTGGTTGTCGTGGGAGAGGACGGCTATCGAGACGTTTACGTCGTCGTCGGTTACCCGGCCTATCGTGTTGATGGCCCACAGGCCGCCGTCGGCGGAGCGGGTGTCCCAGCCGTTCTTCACCGTTGCAGTCTCGCCGGAGGTGGCTACCGACGGGACGCCCCAGTCCTGCGCCTCGGAGACCGTGCTCATCAGGGTGTAGATCGTCTTGCGGGAGGCTGCGTTCAGCGGGCCGGCGGTGTCTACGAACTCGCTCAGCAGGCGGATCTGGTCGTTGGCGGTGGTCTTGGTCAGGCCCCACCGGCTGTTGACCGCGGTGTGGGTCAGGCCCAGCTTGCGGTTGCAGGCCGTCACCGCGGAGCGGCCGCCGACGTGCTGGAACAGGCTGGACGCCGCGTTGTTGTCGCTCAGCCGGATCATCGGCTTGGCCAGTGCCATCTCGCCCGAGGTCGGGGCGTGGCCGGCGGCCTGGTCGTGCAGCAGCATGCAGGCGAGGATCTGCGCCTTCACGATGCTCGCGGTGTCGAAGCTGACGGTGCCGCGGTAGGCGTACTTCTGGCCGGTCTTCTTGTCCAGCACGGCCACCGAGAAGGAACCGGGCACCTTGGCCAGCGCCGCGTTCAGCTTCTTGGTATTCGCCGACCAGTCGAGCGCCGCGGCGGTGGCGCTCGGCGACAAAGCGGCGGATGGGGAAGCGGACGCGGAGGGTGAGGACGACGGCGAGACGGATGGGGCCGCGCTCACCCACGAGGCGGCCGACGGCGTCTTGTCGGCGTCGGGGCCGCACCCGGCGAGCAGGGCGGCAAAGGCCAGGGCGGGGGCTAGGACGACGTAGCGGGAACGCTGCACCCGATGCATACTGCCCCGCGAAGGTCGAACTCTCAAACGGACAGCACCAGGAACACCGACGCCGTCCAGGTCATGCTGGGGTCGCGCAGGCCGGCGCCGGTGAGCGCGTCGAAGTTCTCGGCCATGCCGGCGGCGCTGCAGGTGGCCAGGAAACGCCGGGTGATGTCGTCGGCCAGGTCGGCGCGGCCGCCCCGGCGCAGACCGTCGACGAGCAGCAGGGTCGTGGGCGCCCAGATCGGGCCGCGCCAGTAACCGTCGGCGACGTAGTCGGGGCTGTGCGGGGGCTCGGTGGCCGGGCCGTGCTCGGTCAGGTAGCCGCCGTCGAGCAGCCGCTGCACGGAGGCTTCGAACTGATCCGGCGGCAGCAGGTCGCCGAGCACCAGCGGCATCAGGGTGAGCAGGCTGTCCGACTCGATGACCCGCTGCGAGACGGTGTGCCGGGCGACGAACCGGCCGCCGACCCAGAATCGCTCCGACATCGTGCGCCGGGTCGCCGCGGCCCGGTCCGACCAGCGCCGGGCGTCGTCCGGCCGGCCGAGGCGGTCGGCGATGCGGGCGAGGGCGGCCATCTGCAGGCTCAGGAAGGCGAGCAGGTCGGGGCTCTGCACCGGCACCCCGGCGGCGAACACGGTGGCGTTGTCCCACCCGGAGTCGTTGCCGTGGTTGTACGAGGGGATCCCGTCGCCACCGTAGACCCGGTGCTCGAACCACCAGTCGGTCCACCGGCCGAGCGGTTCGTACAGGGCGGCGATCGCGTCGTCGGGCAGCCCGTCCCGGTCCATCAGCCAGGCGATGGCCCAGCCGTGCACCGGCGGCTTCACGAAGTTGCGTTCCGCCACGGCGTCGTTGACGTAGTCGGGCAGGCAACCGTGCTCGTCCTGGTGGTCGAACAGGGTGCGGATCTGGTCGGCGGCGCCCGCCGGGTCGCGCCACAGGGCCATCGCGTTGAAGCAGTGGTCCCAGCTCCAGATGTTGGTCATCCGGTTCTTGGACATCAGCATCGATTCGCGGCGCAGCAGCCCACCGGCCGGCACCATCGCCGCCCAGGTGACGAAGGCCGCGAGCCGATGAGAACCGCCGTGCTTCTCCAGCCAGGCGGTGAAGTCCTCGTCGGCGGAAGCCGCCACGGCATCGAAATCCTCGACCGGGCCGGCCGGGGCGGCGCTGCCGTACTCGTCGACGACCACCAACGCCGGCCCGGTGACCAGCAGCCGGGCCCGGGTGGTGCGTTCGCCGTCCCAGGTCGCGTCCAACCGGGCGGTGCCATGAGCAAGACGGATCCGGTAGTTGCGGTTGGCGCCCGCGGCGACGAACCGCCACGCGACCGGGCTCTCCTCGACGACCACGTCGTACTGGTCGCGCACCTGGATGTCGAGGGCCGGCGGGCCGGTGGTCCGGATCAGGGCGCGGCCGCTGCCGGCGAGAGCCACCTCGGTGCCGTCGGTCAGCGTGAGCCGGCCGGGGCGTACCGAAGAAATGCCGGCGCCGAGGCGCAGGAGCTCCCGATTCCGGGCGTCGCCGCGGACCGTGCGCAGGTAGACGCCGTCCGGGAGCGCCGACACCGCGAAGTAGGAGCCGCGCCGCGAGAAAGGTGTGTCGATCATCGGGGAACCGTGACCTCTCCGCCCGCGGCGACCCGCACCACCTGGGGTGCCGGGCCGAGATCGAGCCGGAAGGTGCGGTCGTAGCGCTCGCCCATCACGTACCCGTCGGCGGCGCTCTGCCGGGCAACCGCGCCCAGCTGGTCGAGCAACATGCGGCCGTCGCGGCGCCACGACCAGTACGCCGCGTCCCAGCACCAATAGCGGCCGGCCGCGCACAGGTCGTAGGGCCCGCCGTCGCCGATCTCGCTGTCGGTGTATTCGGCGATCCGCGCGGCCAGAAACGTGGGGAACCGCTGGAACTCCTCACGTTCCCGGTCGACCAGGGCGGCCACGCTCTCCGCCTGCACAACCCCAGCCTGGCCGAACAGCACCGGCAGCACGTTCGCGAGCAGGTGGATGTGGTCGTGCACGACGCCGGAGCGGTCCACCCAGCCGACGAATCGGCCCGCCGCCGGATCCCAGTACCCGGTCGGCAGCGGCTGCGCGATGGTGGCGGCGAGCCGTTCCGCCAGAGCGGAGTATCGGTCGCTTCGGCCGAGCATCGTTTCCAGCGAGCCCAGCAACGAGAACGAGCGGGCGGCCAGCGACGCGGCCATGGTTTCCCGGCCGTCCTTGATGACCTGGTCCTCGTAGTAGACGTCGGACCAGAGCCGCCCGAGCGGATCGATGCAGTCCTCGATGCACGACGCCGCGCCCTCGATGTCCTCGATGTGCGCGCGCAGCCAGGCCAGATCCTTGGTGCGCGCGACGTACAACCAGATCGACTCGAGCACCTCGACGTTGCCGGTGACCAGGAACATCACCGCGTTCGCAGTGCCGTCCAGGCTGTTGCGCCGCACGTGGTACTCGCGCTCGCCGCCGGGCTGCACCGCGCACGGGTCGCGCCAGAGCTGGGCCGGATCCTCCCGCATCAAGATCAACTGCATTTCGATCATCCGGCGCACGACGTCCAGGTCCACCCGGCTACCGGCGGCGAGCCGGCCCTTGATCTGGAATTCGTGGTCGACGTCCGGGTAGGTGCCGGCGTACGTGTCGGCCAGCGTGCTGAGCACGTAGCCGTCGGCGTCCGGGTAGTCCTTGGCCCGGGTGCGCTCGACCACGCACGGCAGGATCGTGCCCCAGTAGAAGCCGGCCAGCGCGTCGGCGAGGGGCTCGGCGCCCGGAAAGTCCAGGGTGAACTCGTGGCCGTCGACGTCGGCGTGCGGCCGGGCCCGATGCGCGGTGAGCGTGCCGCCGGGGGCGTCCACGACGATCCCGCCGGAGTATCGGACCGTGATCGGGCCGTCGGCGGTGATCATCCAGGCGGGTTCGGCGGAATCCGGTTCCGGCGGCAGCACCCAGCAGCGGCCCCGTCCGGTAGCGCTGTCGCCCGGAAGCAAGGCCGGAAGCAAGGCCGGAAGCAAGGGAAGCACGTACCGGCCGCCGTCGTCGGAGTCCAGCAGGAAGACCGGCCCGGCCGGGAAGTGGAAAGTCATCGCCGGGTGACGCCGATCGCGGCGAGGTGCCCCTCCAGGGCGAACGTCGCCGCACCGAGGCTGACCGGGTTGCCGTTGATCCGGCACAGGGTGATCTCGGTGTGGGTCAGCGGACGACTGAGGGCGTGCTGGCCCAGCCGGGCCCGCGCCCCGGTCAGCAACGGCTCGCCGAGCTTGGCCGCCACCCAGCTGGAGAGCACGACCACCTCGGGGTTCACGATGTTGATCAGATCGGCGATGGCCACCGCCAGGTAGCGGGCGGTCTCGTCCAGCACCGCCACGGCCACCGGGTCGCCGGCCCGGTGGGCGTCGGCCAGGGCGCTGATGGTGGCGGTCTGGTCGTCGGGGTGCAGCAGCGGGCTGTCCGGCGCGATCTCCCGCAGCTGCGCCATGATGCCGGGCGCCCCGATGTACGCCTCGACGCAGCCCCGGCTGCCGCACCGGCACGGGCGCCCGTCCATCACCAGGTTGGTGTGGCCCCACTCGCCGGCGCTGTTTGTCGCGCCCCGGTGGAGCTGCCCGTGGAAGGCCAGTCCCGCGCCGACCCCGGTGCCCAGGGTCAGCACGGCCACGTCGTCGTGGCCGCGGCCGGCCCCGAACCAGAGCTCGGCCAGCACCCCGGCGCGCAGCGGGTTGTCCAGGTAGAGCGGCACGTTCAGGTGCGCCGCCAGCTGGTCCCGCAGGGGCACGTCGTGCCAGTCCCAGTTGGGCGCGAAGATCGACACGCCGCCGTCCCGGTCGACCTGGCCGGGCACGCTCACCCCGACCCCCAGCAGCTGGTCGAAGCCGACCTCGGCCCGGGCGGTCACCGCTCGCAGGCTGGACACGATGTGCGCGACGACCTGCGCCGGGCTGCTCTCGTCGCGCGGGTCGAGCGGCTCCTCCACGCTGGCCAGCACCTGCAGCCCGGTGTCGAACAGCTCGACATGCACGTACGTCTCGGCGACGTCGACCCCGGCCAGGAAGCCGCCGGACCGGCGTGCGGTGACCAGGGCGCGCGGCCGCCCGCCGCCGGAGTCCTGGTAGCCAACCTCCTCGAGCAGCCCGGCCTGGAGCAGCTCGCCGACGAGGTTGGACACGGTGGCGAGGCTCAGGGCGGTGTCGGCGGCCACCTCCTGCCGCGACACCGGGCCGTCCGCGAGGATGCGCCGAAGCACCTCGAAACGGTTGGCGACCCGGATATCGCGAGAGGTGCGTTTCATGATCCTGATCCTAAGGAGTCGGAACGCGGGCCCAGGTCTGCGTGGCCGTGCCGGAGCAGGGGGCGACCACCACCGCGCTGCCGTCCGGTGCGTCCAGGCAGAGCGAGGCCCCGCTGGTCACGGTCTGCTCCGCGGTGAATGTCCACTGCTGGGTGTCCGCGCCGGTGCAGGCGCCGATGGTCACCGGGTTGCCGGCGGTCACGCACTTGCTGCCGTAGACGGTGAGCTCCCCGGTCGGCGAGGCGTTGAACGACTGGTTGCCGCCGCCGTTGCAGTCCCAGATGCCGAGCGCCGTGCCGTCGGTGGTGCTGAAACCGGGCACGTCCACGCAGCGGCCGGAGGCCAGGTTGACCAGAGGCTCGCCCGGGGGCGCGGCCGGGTCGTCGTTGGCCGGCTCGGTGGTGCCGAACCCCCAGCCCCAGCGCAGCTGGGCGACGCCGGACGCGCTGTTGTTCACCAGATGACCGTCGGCGCCGACCGAGGTGATCGAGTACGAGTCGCCGAAGCGCAGGCCGGGCCAGTAGACGATGCCCATGTGCTGAGCGCGCGCGGTCTCGGTGAGCGCGGCGAAGTACGCCGTCGAGGTGTTGCCGTTGTGGGCGCCGTAGTTCAAGCCGATCGTCATCGGCGCGCCGGCCTCGTCGATGATCGTGCGATACCCGTACGAGCCGATCCGCGGCGTCAGGTTGGCCAGCCACGCCGACTTCTCGGTGTCGCTCGCCCAGAAGCCGTAGAAGTGCAGCGACAGCAGGGTGCCGCGGAGTTCCGGCGCTGCGCCGACCCCGGTCACGTTGTCGTTGTAGCCGGTGCCGCTGACCACGACGCGGCCGCGGGGCACCGACCGGTGCCGGGCGATGAAGCCGGTGTTGACCGCCACCCACTGGTCGAGGGTGTAGCCGTGCGGCTCGTTCATCGCCTCGAAGTAGACCCGCGGGTTGCGGCCGTACTCCCGGACCACCGTGTCCCACATCCGGTCCCAGGCGGCGACGTCGTCGATCAGCCCGTCCTTGCTGGTGTCGGCCTCCCAGTAACTGAGGATGACCTTGTCGCCGGCCGCGGTGGCGGCATCGATCGCCGCCCGGTAGGAGCGCCACCAGGCGGTGCCCACGCTGGCCGGGTTGATCGGCAGGCGCAGCGTGTTGGCGCCGAGGTTCCGGCGGAAGTCGCCGACCATGCGGGTGGTGACGCGATAGACGGTGCGGTAGTCGTCGGCGGTGGACAGGCCGCTCGGCACCACCGCGTCGCTCGCGTAGTTGTCCCGGGGATCGGCCCAGTTGACTCCGCGGAAGTCGCTGGTTCCCCCGGGCGACGGAGGTTTCGCGTGGGCCGTGCCGGCCAGCATGAGGGAGGCGAGCGCGCCGAGCGCCACCGCCCGGATCAGAGAACGCATGGTCATCTCCATTCGGAGTGGTCGAGGCGGACGTCGGCAACGCCGGGTGCACTCAGCGTCAGAACCGTTGACGAGTCGCCGCGCACGTAGACGATCAACCGGCCGTCATGGGTGCACCGCGAAGGCTGCGAGTAGGGCGTCGGGTCGGCCAGGTCGCCGTTGTCCAGACCGAGCAGGACGCCGCCGGACACCTCGGCGGTGACCAGCCGGTCGTCGGCGGCGAGGTTCCCGTCCCCGTCGCGCAGGGTGACCTCGACCTGGATCACGTCGGCGGGAGCCAATCCGGCCGGGAGGTTCCACATCTGGGCGTCGATGGACGCGGCTTTGCCGCGAGATCCAAGAGCATCAAAAACCGAGACTTCGCGCGTACGCCCCACAAGGGTCAACGGCTCCTCCCGGTACGGCACGGTCGCGCGCCACCACCCGGCGGTGTCGTCGAAGGTCAGCGGGAACTCCTCGTCGCCGCAGGTCAGGACCAGTTCCTCGGTGTTCGCGAAGCAGATCACCTCGACCTCTTCGCCGGGCTCGTGGTCCCATCGCCGGGAGAGCGCGCCGGTGACGAGGTAGACCATCGGCTCGGCGGACCACCAGGACCGGCGCAGGTGGTAGGCCGGTTTGTCGAAGCCGGCCGTGGTGAGCAGGCCGGCCGGCGAGCCGTGCACCGGCCAGCCGCGCGCCTCGCCGAGGTAGTCGATCCCGGTCCACAGGAACTGGCCCGCGACGTAGTCCTTCTCGGCCACGTGCCGCCACGCCTCATACGAGTGCCCGGTCTCGGAGCCGACCAGCGGCTGCCCCGGGAAGCGGGCGTGGTCATCCTCGTACAGCTGCTCCTTGTAGTTGTAACCGACCAGATCGAGTCCCTCCAGGAGCCCGGTCACGCTCGACAGCTCGGGGAACGCGGCCGCGAGCGTCACCGGCCGGGTCGGATCCGCGGCCCGCACCAGGTCGATCAGCCGGGCCGCGATCGTCGTCAGCCGGCGCATGTCCGGCCGGGCCGGATCGTAGACCCGCTCGGCGGCCGGCTTGGACGCGTCGTTGTTGCCGGTCATCTCGGCGAACAGCGGGCTGGCGTACGGGTCGTTGGGGTAATCGACCTCGTTGCCGATGCTCCACGCGATGACCGACGGGTGGTGCCGATGGGCCTCGACCATCGCGGTCAGGTCGGCGGCGTGCCAGGCCGGGAAGCTGGTCGCCGGTCCCTCGTGCCGGGGCGGGTAGACGTTGTGCCCCTGCCACCACTTGTTCTTCGGGTTCTCCCACTCGTCGAACGCCTCGTCGATCACGTAGAAGCCGAGGGTGTCGCAGAGCGAGTAGAGCTCGGGGGAGTGCGGGTTGTGCGCCATCCGGACGGCGTTGGCGCCCATCGCCTTCAGGGCGAGCAGGCGCCGCGCCCAGACCGCCGCGGGCACCGCCGTGCCGAGCACGCCCGCGTCCTCGTGCAGGCAGACACCCTTCAGCGTTTGCGGCTCGTCGTTGACGAAGAACCCGTGCTCGGGGTCGAAGCGGATGCTCCGCAAGCCGACGACCAGCTCGGACGTGTCGCCGCCGGGCCCGAGCACGGTGGTCAGCCGGTACAGATGCGGGTGTTCGGCCGACCAGAGTTCCGGTTCGTCGACGCGTTCGGCCGTCTCGACCTCGCGGGTCGCCCCGGCCGGCACGCTGACTTCCGACGTGAACCGCTGGACCCGATCCGACGTCAGCGAACGCAACTCGTGGTCGATCGTGACGGTCGTGTCCTCGCCGGAGTCGTTCACTACGGTCTGCCGTACCCGTACTGTCGCTTCGGCCTTTTGAAAAGCCACGGTGGTGCCGTGTTCGGCCAGGTGGACGGCCTCGGTGACCTCCAGGTCCACCGGCCGGGTCAGGCCGGAGCCGTTGTACCAGCGGGAATCGGACACCTCGGTCCGGTCGACGCGGACCGCGACCACGAGGTCGTCGTCGGGCGCGTAGCCGAGAATCTCGGTGAGGTCGAACGAGAAACGCGCCCAGCCGGACGGCCGCGAACCGAGGTGGTAGCCGTTCACCCAGACGTCGGCGTTCTTGTAGACGCCGTGGAAGACCAGCCGGAGCCGCTGTCCCGGAGTGAGGCCGAGAGCGGCCGGCGAGAGGTGGCCGCGGTACCAGCCCACTCCGCCGGGAAGGTAGCCGGTGCCGCTCGAACAGGACGGGTCGAAGTCGTGCTCGACACTCCAGTCGTGCGGCACGACGACCGGGCGCCAGGCGGAATCGTCGAAGCCTTTGGCCCAGGCGTCCGGCTCATCGGCGAGGAGGAAGGACCACTGACGGATGGGGGAGGTACGCACAGGCGAGGAACCTTCGGTCGGAAGGGTCAGGACAGGGCGAGCTTGGGCGCGTAGGTGGCGAAGACCCCGGTCAGCACGATCCCGGCCAGGTACGCGACGCCCGCGAAGCCGAACAGGAACCAGAGCAGCCCGAACACCACGACCTGCGGGTAGAAGACGGTGACGACGACCGGCAGACCGGTGACCATCAGCAGCGCCAGCGAGGCGAAGGCGTGCCGGACGGACATCAGCCGCGCGTTGCGCAGCACGGTGCGCAGGCCGTCGTCGAACGTGGCCAGATAGGGAAAGGCAAAAAGCGCGACGACGGTGAGGCGGAAGGCCAGGACGCCGCAGACGGCATAGAGCAAGATCCGGACCAGGCCGGGTACGGCGAGCCCGCCGATCACCGTCCACCACGCCGCGAGCACCAGGCCGAGCCCGGCGACCACCAGGCCGAGGAGCATGCCCGGCCGCAGGTCACGGCGCAGGGCGCGCAGGTAGTCGCCGGTCACCGACTCGCTCTCGCCCCGGGCCAGCCGCATCGCCGTCCCGCTCAGCGCCGTGAGAGCGGCGCCGAGCGTGACGATGGGTAGTGCGGTGACCAGGAACAGCAGGTTCAGGATCATCAGATCGGCGAACCGGTTGAGGAACCGCACGAGCGGCGAATCGAGTGCGAACATCATTTGGCCTTGTGGGTCTTGCTCCACTCGTCCATGTCGGCCTGAATGGACTTGAGGGCGTCCTCGAAACCGGCGTCCTTGAGCTTCTTGCGCATCTCGGCGATGGTGGCGGCCGGGTCCTTGGCCTTGCCGTACTGCAGCTGCGGGATGTACTGGGAGAGCACCCCGCCGACCGCGGTGAGGGTCGGGTCGATCTGGTCCTTCTTCACCCGCAGCGTCGAGAACGGATAGACCTTCGCCACCGAGTCGAGGCCCTTGTAGATGTCGGCCTTGTTCGGCGCGTCGGTGACCTTGTCCGGCTCGAACTCGTCCATCCGGCCGGCCCAGAAATTGGAGTCCAGGGCGTCCGTCGAGATGTCCCAGCCCTTCGGGCGGTCGAGCTTGCCCCCGGTCAGCACGTAGTCGGTGCCCTCGATACCGAAGTTCAGCAGGTCGTAATCCGTCTTGTCGTTACGGATCAGGTCGTACACCTGCAGGGCCTTGTCGGGGTGTTTGGAATTGGCCGACACCGCCATCGCGCCGTGCGTCTTGATGTCGCGGTAGACGTTGCCGTTCTCCCGGCCCCAATAGAACATCTTGGGGTCGGAGCCGGGCTGCTTCTTCGTCATGGTGTCGACGACCTGGGTCACGAACGTCTGGGTGTGGTGCTGCTCGGCGCCGGACAGCCCCGCGTACATCTCCTCGCGGGTATTGCCGTCGTAGTTCAGCGCGTCCTCGCGCCAGACGCCGAGGTCGTTCCACTGTTTCGCCTCGGTGGCCGCGGCCAGCAATTGGTCGCTGTTGTAGTACCAGGACGTGACCTTCGGGGCGGCGCCGGAGTTGTCGACCTGGAACGGGTAATAGCTGCTGGTCGAGACCTCCTGCAGGGTGACCCAGTCGCTGTGCCCCTGCAGATAGCCGGTCAGTGCGGCCTCGTTCTGCTTCGCGACGTCCCACGGGTAGGCCTTGGGCTTGTTCTTCTTGACCCAGGTGAAGTACTGCGTGAACTGCTCGAACTTGGTGATCGTCGCGTCCGGGATGCCGGCCGCCTTGGCCCAGTCACCCCGGTACATGAAACCGTGGTTCGTCCACTGGGTGTAATTGTCCTCGGGGATGAAGTAGATCTGGCCGTCGTCGAGCTTGGTGAGGTCCCAGTCGCCCTTCGCGTCGACCTGTGCCCAGGTCTTCGGGGCGTTCTTCTTCAGAATGTCGTCGGAGAGCGGCAGGAACGCGCCCTTCTGGGCATTTTCCCAGGCGAACAGCCAGTCGGTGGCGGTCGTGATCAGGTCCATGCTGCTGTCGCCGGACAGCAGCTGGACGTTGTACTGCGTCTGCCAGTCGGCCCATTCGATGTAATGCAGTTCGAGCGTGGCGTTCGCCTGCTCGGTGAGGCGCGGGTTGAGCACCTTGAGCATCGCCTCGAGCCGCCCGTTGCTGGGCTTGTCACCGAGCACCAGCATCGTGATCTTGGCAGGTTTGCCCGAGTCCTCCGAGTCGGAGCAGGCGGTTGTCGTACCGAGTGCAAGGGTCAAGGCGGCGAACGCCGCAATTGTTTTTCTCAACGCGATCTCCTTCTAGCCCTAGCCTTTTACGGCTCCGACCGTGATTCCACTGACGAAATATCGCTGTACGAAGGGGTAGAGCAGGACTATCGGGCCGGTCGCGAGCACGGCGCTGGCCATCTTCAGGGTGTTGGTCGGTAGCTCGGTGACCGAGACGTTGTTGCCGGCCATGGAGCTCTTCAGCGCGTTCGCCGTATTGATGACGTTGTAGAGGTAGTACTGCAGTGGCTTGAACTCGACGGTGCTGCCCAGATAGAGCGACGAGAGATACCACTCGTTCCAGTAACCGAGCGCCAGGAACAGTCCCGTGGTGGCGAGCGCCGGCTTCATCATCGGGAGCACGAGCCGCAGGAAGATCCGGAAGTCGCCGGCGCCGTCGACCTTTCCCGACTCGGTGATCTCGGCCGGTACCGACCGGACGAAGTTCTTCATCAGGATGATCAGCCACGGCGTCATGAGCAGTTGCAGGAACACCGCGAGGTAGTTGCCCTTCAGGCCGAGCTCCCGTGCCACCCACAGATAGGTGGGGGCGAGACCGGCCGAGAACAGGGTGGTGAAGTAGATGAAGAAGGAGATGCCGTTGCGGAGCGGGAAGTCCTTGCGCTGCAGTGCATAGCCGGTCATCGCGATGATGAGAAGGCCGATCGCGGTGCCGAACACCGTCATCGTGACGGTGACGACGTAGGAGCCGATCAGCTGCCGCGGCGACCGGGCGATGAACTCGTAGGCCTCCAGCGAGAAACCGCGCGGCAGCAGGCTGAAACCGTGCTGAACGATCTCGTTCTCGTCGGAGACCGAGGCCGACACGATCAGCACGAACGGCAGCAGGCAGAAGATCGTGAAGATCGTGACCACGAGATAGGAGACGCCCCGCAGCGCGAGGTCACTGGGATCGGCGTCCTTAGAAGAGCGCATAGTCCTCGTTGACCCTTCGCACGATCCAGTTGCACAACATGACCAGGGCGAAGCCGAACAGGGACTGGTAGAGGCCCACCGCCGTCGAGGTCGTGAAGTTGTTCTGGCTGATGATCATTCGATAGACCGAGGTCTCGATGATGTCGGTGGTGTCGTAGACGGTCGCGTTGTTACCGACCAGGTTCCAGAACAGCCCGAAGTTGCCCTTCATGATCCCGCCGAGCGAGAACAGCAGCAGGATGAAGAAGGTCGGCTTGAGGCTGGGCAGGATGACGTACCGGGTGCGCTGCCAGGCCGAGGCCCCGTCGATCGCGGCCGCCTCGAACAGCGAGGTGTCGATGCTCAGGATCGCCGCGAAGTAGACGATCGAGCCGTACCCCGTGCTCTGCCACAGGTGGAACAGAATGATGATGATCGGCCACAGCCCGGCCTCGGAGTAGATCTTGATCGGGTCGCCGCCGGTCTTCTCGATCAGCGTGTTGATCGCCCCGGTGTCGTAGTTCAGCAGGTTGAACGCGATCACGCCGACCAGCACCACGGAGATGAAGTACGGCAGGAACAGCAGCGCCTGGCTGACCTTCTTGAAGTACTTCGAGCGGATCTCGTTGAGCATGACGGCCAGCGCGATCTGGACGATGTTGCCCAGCACGATGAAGGCCAGGTTGTAGAGCAGCGTGTTGCGGGTCAGCTTCCAGAGCTGGCCCGACTTCACCAGGAACTCGAAGTTCCGCAGGCCGACGAACGGGCTGCCGAAGATGCCGTCGTGGTAGTTGAAGTTGGTGAATGCGATCCACGAGCCCGGCAAGGGAGCGTAGGCGAACACCAGGAAGAACAGGATCGCCGGCAGGCACATGATGATCAACGTCTTGCTGTGCCCGATCCGCCGGAGCCGAGAGTGCTTCTTCTCGGCCGGAATACCCGTAGCCGGGCGGGCCCGCCGTGCGTCCAGCTGCATCGCCAAAACGGCCCCCTTCCGCATGTTTCATAGACTGGTGTGATTGTTAACACCAGGTAAATTGCGCAAAGCGTAGGGTTCGCCTACCCCTTCGTCAAGGGGTCTTAGGAAGTCTTCGCGGGGTGCGTCAACGCTGTTCACAAGGTCAAGAAGAGGCCGTACCGTATTGCCGCTCCTCGATCACCGCGGCCATGCCCCAGTGTGACCGCCCGACTACTTCGCCGGGCCGTGCAACATCCGGCGGGGTCGCCACCGTTCTACCTCCGTCACTAGGGAGGCAGCCGATTTGAAGGCCGAAGACGAGCAAGCGTTTCGTGAGTTCGTGACGTTCCAGATGCCGTCACTGCGCAAGCTGGCTTATCTGACCTGCGGGGACTGGCACGCGGCGGAGGACGCCGTGGCCAACGCGCTGATCAAGCTGTACCCGCGCTGGCGCAGCCTGGAGCGGCCCGATCTGTACGCCAAGACCATGGTCTACCGGGCGGCGATCGACGAGACCCGTCGCCCCTGGCGGCGGGAGCGGTCGGCCGGCGACGCCATGCCGGACCGTCCGCTGACCGATCCGGCCGGCGCGACCGACGAGCGACTGCACATCCGGGCGGCGCTCTATGCCGTGCCGGCCCGTCAGCGGGCGGCGGTCATTCTCCGGCACTACCTGGGCCTGAGCCTGGAGGACACGGCCGGCGTCCTGAACTGCACGGTCGGGACCGCGAAGAGCCAGACCTCGCGGGGGCTGGCCAAGCTCCGCGAGCTGCTGACCGCCGAACGCATCAATCTTTCTGGGGAAGCGACCGAGGGGTGGACCAATGCAGTTGCATGACCTGGTGGACGCGGTGACCGCGGACGAGCCACCGATGCTCCGGACGGCCGACGACATCGTCGCCGCCGGGCGGCGGGCACAGCGCCGCCGCCGGACCGGGTTCGCCTCGGCCGGGGCGGCCGGCCTGGTCCTCGTCGCGGTGGCGGGCGCGTTCGTCCTGCGGTCGTCCGGCGTCGAGCAGAAGGACGGCACGACCGCAGCGGCCACCACGACTGCCGCGGCGCCGTCGAAGGCCGCCGAGGCCCAGTGGGTCGCGGCCGAGCCGTTCACCTTCACCTTCCAGGGGTACGACGTGGGTAAGTTCCACGTGCAGAACCCCATCGTGGCGTCCACCGCCTATCAGATCGCCTCGATCTACGAGGACGGCCGGACCACCAACGACAAGTCGGTCCCGGCGAGCGAGATCACCCCGCCGGGCAAGGACGGGAAGCGGAAACCGACGCTGTACGCCTACCTGACCGTCTACCGGCCGGGTGCGTTCGACCCGTCCAAGATCAAGGGGGGTAAGGCGCTGGTCGTGGACGGGCACAAGGCGGTGCAGGCGACGCTGCCGGTCGGCCTCGACCCGAAGAACCCGGCCGACCCGGGCAACAAGGCGTTCGCCTGGGAGTACGCCGACAAGGCGTGGGCCGCGGTGACGTCGGTCTCCAGCGATGACAACGACCCGTCGTTCGCGAACCTGAGCACCTTGGTCGCCGGCCTGAAGCCGAGCACGCCGAAGCCGGCCGCGCTGCCGTTCACCGTGGGTTACGTGCCGAGCGGGTACCAGCCGGTGCAGATCGGCATCCACGCCCTGCCCGGCCTGAACGGCATCGCCGCGGCGCGCGACGGTGACTTCGGTGGGGCGACCTACGCGAAGCCGGCCCCGGCCACCACCGGCCTGGGCCAGCCGTTCGAGAACTCCGACGGCTTCGTCGAGAACAGCTTCAGCATCTACGTCACGCCCAGCCACAACTCCAACCAGAAGGCGCAGGCCGGCAAGGCCAAGTGCTACGCCGGCGGCTTCTGCAACGTGTGGAGCGCCGACGGCAAGGTGCAGGTTCAGGTCAGCGCCGAGGGCACGGGTGCGAACCTGCCGTCCTCGGAGCTGCAGAAGATCGCCGGCTCGATCAAGGTGGCCGACGTCGCCGACGAGTCCACCTGGACTCCGGCCGCCACGGCCCTGCGGCAGTAACAACCGCGTCGCTGGTCCCGGTCGGCTCAGACCGGGACCAGCGCGCGATGGGCGGCCTCGACGCGCTGCCCGTAGTAGGTGCCGGCGAGCACGAGCGCGATCCCGGCCACGCCGACCGCGGTCAGGTGCTCGCCGGCGATGCCCACCCCGATCAGCACGGCCCACACCGGTTCGGTGCCCAGCAGCAGGCTGGCGCGCGCCGCCGAGGTGCGGCGGATCGCCCACAATTGCACCAGGAACGCGAACACGCTGCAGCCCAGCGCGAGGTACAGCAGGCCGAGCCAGTGTCCCGGCTCGAAGGCCCGCACCGCCGACGGCAGGGCGGGCGCCGCGACCAGCGTGAACAGGACCGCGCCGACGACGGTCTGCAGCCAGGTGAGCGTCACCGTGTCGTACGGCCGGCCGGTCGTCAGCCGGCCGGACAGGGTGACGTGGGCGGCGCGGACGACGGCCGCGGCAAGCATCAGCGCGTCACCGGCCGTCGGTGCGCGCAGGCCCGGGCCGGCGACGAGCAGGATCACGCCGGTCACCGCCACCGCCGCGGACACGAAGAACCGGCCCGGCAGCCACCGCCGCTGCACGGCGCCCTCCAGCGCCGGCGTCAGCAGGATCGTCAGGCTGATCAGCACCCCGGCGTTGGTCGCGCTGGTCATCGACACCCCGTACGTCTCCAGCACCAGCACCGACGCCTGGGTGAGGCCCAGCAGCGCCCCGACCGACAACTCGGCCCGGGTCGGCCGCCGCACGATCATGGCGGGCGCCAGTGCGACCGCCGAGATGACGAAGCGCAGCGCCAGCACGGCCAGCACCCCACCGGCCAGGACCAGGGTGCGGGCGGTCAGATAGCTGCTGCCCCACACCACCGCCACGGCCAGCAGCAACAGGTCACTGCGACGTATCGACATGAGCGCAGCCTGGCGCCGGTCTATCGTGAAGACAAGATGCGTGCTGCTCACCTCATGGTGTAGTCAGACCTAATGGATCTGCACCACCTGCGCCTGCTCAGGGAACTCGGCGACCGGGGCAGCCTCGCCGCCGTCGCCCGGGCGATGCACATCACGCCGTCGGCGGTCTCCCAGCAGCTGCGGTCGCTGCAACGCTCGGCGCGGGTGCCGCTGACCGAGCGCCGCGGCCGTCGTCTCGTGCTGACCGAGGCCGGCCGGGCCCTGGCCGCCGCGGCGATCGAGGTCTCCACCGCGCTCGACCGGGCCGGCCGGGCGGTGGACGCCTACCTCGACGACCCGGCCGCGCCGGTCACGGTGGCCGCCTTCCACAGCGCCGGGGCCACCTATTTCGGCCCGCTGCTCGGCCGGGCCGGCCTGCCGCCGGTGCGGTTCTCGGACGAGGACGTGCCGCAGGCCGGCTTCCCGGCCCTGGTCGCCGACTACGACCTGGTGCTGGCGCACCGGCTGGCGCACAGCCCGCCCTGGCCGGCCGACCGGCTCACGGTGGTGCCGCTGGTCTACGAGCCGCTGTACGTCGCGATGCCCGCAGGTCACCGGCTGGCCGCGAGGACCGCGCTCACCGCCGCCGACGTCGGCGCCGAGCCGTGGATCTGCGTCCGCGAGGGATTCCCGCTGGAGGGTGTCCTGACCGCGATCGCGCCGGCCGCCGGCCGGCCCCTCGAGATCGTCCACCGGGTCAACGAGTTCACCGTGGTGGCCGCGATCGTGGCCGCCGGCGGCGGGCTCGCGCTGCTGCCCGGCTACACCAGCCGGCCCGACCCCGGCGTGGTGCTGCGGCCACTGGCCGACCTGCCGGCCGGCCGGCACATCGACGTTCTCGCCCGCCCGGAGAGCCTGCACCGGGCCGCGGTGCGCGCGGTCCTGGCCGCGCTGCGCGAGCTAGCGGCCGAACCGGGGCGCTGACCCCTCGGTGCCCGGTTTGTCGGCTCGTTCAGGTTGGTGTCGTGTCTGCCGATCTATCGAGGGTTGACGGTGGGCCTGGCGCGAGGAGGCGAGGTGGCTCGGACGGCGCAGCGGTGGCGGGCCTGGTTCGTACCGGTCGCTGTCGTGCTGGCGGCCGCGCAGATCCTGCTGATCGTGCTGGGCACCCACACCGCCTTCCCGAAGTTGCTGGTGTGGTTGTCGGCCACCGGTGGGGTGGCGGTCGCGGTCGCTTCCTTCCGCAGCGGCGCGGTGCTGGCCGGCGGGGTGCTGCTGGTCTTCTGGCGGCGCCTGGCGGTGGCCATGGGCTTCGTGCTGGTGGCGGGGCTGAGCCAGACCTTCGAGGTCGTCACCACCTCCTACACCGGGATGCCGCCGATCGGCGCCCGTACCCTCCTGCTCTATGTGGTGGGCACGATCCTGGCCATCACCGCGATGTTGCGGCTGCCGGCCGGCGGCCGCAGCTGGCGGCAACTGACCACCGCCGTGCTCGACGTGGCGGTGGTGGCGGTGACCGCCGGGATCGCCGGATCGCAGTACACCGGCTGGTTCGTCGACCGGTTCGGGGTCAGCGCCTCGGCGTGGTGGCTGAACATCGCGATGATGGCGATCGCGGTCGCGGGCGTCGTGGTCGTCGTCAAGATCATGGCCTCGCGCGGTAGTCCGGTGCCCCCGGTCGCCCTGTGGTGGCTGGCGCCGATCGGGCTGGCCGGGCCGTTGTCCACGGTCCTGATGTCCGCGCTGAGCCCCTGGCCGTACCTCAACGGCAGCGCCGCGGTGCTGCCGTTCGTCGGCCTGTTCGGCACGCTCGCCGCGCACGCGCAGCACCGCCATCTCACCCGGAGCCGCCCGCGTCGCGCGCTGACGATGCCTCTGGTGGTATCGGTACGCGGCACCGCGGTGCCGCTTGTCGCCACCGTGGTGACCTGTGTTTCGCTGGTGTCCGTCTTCGTCCGCACCGGCCGGCTGGCGATGGTCGAGGTGGCCGGGATGACGGTGCTGCTGGTGCTGGTGGTCGCCCGGCAGGCCCTCGCCCTCGCCGAGAACGCCACCCTGTTGCGCACGGTCGGGCAGTTGGCCATGCACGACGACCTCACCGGGCTGGTCAACCGCCGGCACTTCACGGCCGCCGTCGCCGCCACCGCCGGCCCGTGCACCGTGGTGCTGATCGACCTCAAGGACTTCCGGGCTCTGAACGACGGGCTGGGATCCGACGCCGCCGACGCGTTGCTCATCGCGTACGGCCGGCGGCTCACCCGGCTGGCCGGTGAGGAGTCGGTGGTGGCCCGTCTCGGCGGTGACGAGTTCGGGCTCCTGCTGGCCGAGGCGCCGGCGGTCTCCGTGCTCGACCGGCTGCTGGCCGCCGGCACCGAGCCGTTGCACGCCGCCGGCCACGAGGTCCTGGTCGACGCGTCCATCGGCGTCGCGGACCGCGCCGACGACGGTTCCGCCGACGTGTACCGGCAGGCCGAGATCGCGCTGCGGGAAGCGATGACCACCGCCGGTGGCCGCCTGGTCCGCTACGACGCGTCCCTGGAACGGCAACTGACCCAGCAGGCGACCCTGGCCGCCGACCTGCGCCGGGCGATGGCGGCCGGCGAGTTCCAGATGCGGTACCAGCCGATCGTCGAACTGCCGCACGGCCGGATGGTCGCCGTGGAGGCACTGATCCGATGGGTCCGGCCGGATGGCCAGGTGGTCTCACCCGAACACTTCATCCCGGTCGCCGAGGACACCGGACTGATCGTCGAGCTCGGCGAATGGATCATCGACACGGTGTGCGCGCAGACCGCCGACTGGCGGAGCCGGCCCGGCGCCGAGGTGCTGCGGTCGGTGGCCGTCAACGTGTCCGCCCGGCAACTGCTCGATCCCGGCCTCCCGCAGGTGGTGGCGGACGCCCTGGCGCGGTACGACATCCCGGCGGACCAGCTCACCATCGAGATCACCGAGACCGCCGTCTTCGGCGGCGGCCGGGCCCTGGCCACCGTGAACGCCCTCGCCCAGCTGGGCGTCAGCATCTCCCTGGACGACTTCGGCACCGGGCACTCCTCGCTCGGCTTGCTGCGCACCTGCCCGGTACACGCCATCAAGATCGACAAATCGTTCGTCGACGGCCTGGGCGGCACCCCGCAGCAGGAAGCCATCGTCACCGCCCTGGTCGGCATCGCCGACACCATGGGCCTGCGAACCGTCGCCGAGGGCGTCGAAACCGCCGACCAGGCACACCGCCTGTTCGAACTCGGCTACCACCACGCCCAGGGCTTCCACTTCGCCCGCCCGCTGCCGGCCAGCGCCATCACGGCGATGCTCCAAGGCGACCACCAGGCCGCCGCCTGAGCTCAGCCACCCTTGAGCCGGGCGTCGTAGGCGGCGAGGAGGTGTTCCGCGGCCTGGGCCGGGGTCAGCGTGCCGGCTCGGATCTGCTCCTCGGCGGGGCCGGCGGCTGAGCGGACGGCGGGGTTGGTCAGGAAGCGGCCGAGGACGGCGTCGCGGGCCAGCGCCCACATCCAGCCGACCTGCTGGCGGCTGCGGCGTTCGGCGAGTTCGCCGCTCGAGTCCAGGCCGGCGCGGTGGGCGGTGAGCTGCGCCCACACCTCGGCCACCCCGGTGCCCTCGGCGCCGCTGCAGGTCAGGACCGGCGTCACCCACGATGTCTCGTCGCCGCCGCGCAGCAGGCGCAGGGCGCCGGACAGTTCGCGGGCGGCGCGTTTCGCCTCGGCCTCGTGCGGGCCGTCGGCCTTGTTGACGGCGATGACGTCGGCGAGCTCCAGGATGCCCTTCTTGATGCCCTGCAACTGGTCGCCGGTGCGGGCCAGCGCGAGCAGCAGGAACGAGTCGACCATGTCCGCGACCGCGGTCTCGGACTGTCCGACGCCGACGGTCTCGACCACCACGACGTCGTAGCCGGCCGCCTCCACCACGACGATGGCCTCGCGGGTGGCCTTGGCGACGCCGCCGAGGGTGCCGGCGGTGGGCGACGGCCGGATGTACGCGTCCGGGTCGGCGGCCAGGCGGGCCATCCGGGTCTTGTCGCCGAGGATGCTGCCGCGGCTGCGGGTGGACGACGGGTCCACGGCGAGGACCGCGACCCGGTGGCCGGCGGCGGTGAGGTCGCTGCCGAACGCGTCGATGAAGGTGGACTTGCCGACGCCGGGGACCCCGCTGATGCCGATCCGGTGCGAGCGCCCGGCATCGGGGGTGAGCATGGCCAGCAGCCGCTGAGCGTCGGCCTGGTGGTCGGCGCGGGTGGATTCGACCAGGGTGATGGCGCGGGCGATCCAGGCCGGGGCGCGGTCACGCACCCCGGCGGCCATCGCCGGAAGGTCGGGACTCACGCCGGGGCGGGGTGGCCGAGCTGGGCGGACAGGTCGGCGAGCAGCTCCAGCGCGGCGTCGGCCAGCACGGTGCCCGGCGCGAAGATGGCCGCCGCGCCGGCCGCGCGCAGGGCGTCGTAGTCCTGCGGCGGGATCACCCCACCCGCGATGATCATGATGTCCGGGCGGCCCTGGGCGGCGAGCTCGTCGCGCAGCGCCGGCACCAGGGTCAGGTGGCCGGCGGCGAGCGAGTTGACGCCGACGATGTGCACGTCGGCCTCGATGGCCTGCCGGGCGACCTCGGCGGGGGTGGCGAACAGCGGGCCGACGTCGACGTCGAAGCCGAGGTCGGCGAACGCGGTGGCGACCACCTTCTGGCCGCGGTCGTGGCCGTCCTGACCCATCTTGGCCACCAGGATGCGGGGCTGGCGGCCTTCGGCCTCGGCGAACGCGGCGGCCACGGCGCGGGCCCGCTCGATGTTTGTCACCTGACCGGCCTCCCTGCCGTACACCCCGGAGATCGTACGGATGCGGGCGGTGTGCCGCCCGTACACCTTTTCCAGCGCGTCGGAGATCTCCCCGACGGTGGCCTTGGCCCGGGCCGCGTCGACGGCCCGTTCGAGGAGGTTGCCGTCGCGGCCGGCGGCCTCGGTGAGGGCGTCGAGGGCGGCCTGGCAGGCGGCCTCGTCGCGGTCGGCGCGCAGCCGCCGCAGTTTCTCGATCTGGCTGGCGCGGACGGCGGCGTTGTCCACCTTGAGCACGTCGATCGGCTCGTCGACGGCCGGGCGGTACTTGTTGACGCCGATCACCGGCTGCCGCCCGGAGTCGATTCGGGCCTGGGTGCGGGCGGCCGCCTCCTCGATGCGCATCTTGGGGATGCCCTCGTCGATGGCCCGGGCCATCCCGCCGGCCGCCTCGACCTCGGTGATGTGCTCCCAGGCGCGGGCGGCCAGGTCGTGGGTGAGGCGCTCGACGTACGCGCTGCCGCCCCACGGGTCGACGACCCGGGTGGTGCCGGACTCCTGCTGCAGCAGCAGCTGAGTGTTGCGGGCGATCCGGGCGGAGAAGTCGGTGGGCAGGGCGAGGGCCTCGTCCAGGGCGTTGGTGTGCAGCGACTGGGTGTGGCCCTGGGTGGCGGCCATCGCCTCGACGCAGGTGCGCATGACGTTGTTGTAGACGTCCTGGGCGGTCAGCGACCAGCCGGAGGTCTGGCAGTGCGCGCGCAGGCTCAGCGAACGGGGATCCTTCGGCCCGAACTCGCGGACCAGCCTGGCCCAGAGCAGCCGGCCGGCCCGCAGCTTGGCGACCTCCATGAAGAAGTTCATCCCGATGGCCCAGAAGAACGACAGCCGCGGCGCGAACGCGTCGATGTCCAGTCCGGCGTCGCGGCCGGCCCGCAGGTATTCGACGCCGTCGGCCAGGGTGTAGGCGAGCTCCAGGTCGGCCGTCGCGCCGGCCTCCTGGATGTGGTACCCGGAGATGGAGATCGAGTTGAAGCGCGGCATCCGCTGCGAGGTGAACGCGAAGATGTCGGAGATGATCCGCATCGACGGCGCCGGCGGATAGATGTAGGTGTTGCGGACCATGAACTCCTTGAGGATGTCGTTCTGGATCGTGCCGGACAGCTGCTCCGGCGCGACGCCCTGCTCCTCACCGGCGACGATGTACAACGCGAGCACCGGGAGCACCGCGCCGTTCATGGTCATCGAGACGCTCATCCGGTCCAGTGGGATGCCGTCGAACAGCTGCCGCATGTCGTAGATGGAGTCGATCGCGACCCCGGCCATCCCGACGTCCCCGGTGACCCGGGGGTGGTCGGAGTCGTAGCCGCGGTGGGTGGGCAGGTCGAACGCGACCGACAGGCCCTTCTGCCCGGCCGCCAGGTTGCGGCGGTAGAACGCGTTGGACTCCTCGGCGGTGGAGAAACCCGCGTACTGCCGGATGGTCCACGGCTGGTTGACGTACATGGTCGGGTAGGGACCACGCAGGTACGGCGCGATGCCCGGATAGGTGTCCAGGAAGTCGAGGCCGGCCAGATCGGCGGCGGTGTACAGCGACGGCACCGTGATGCCCTCGGGCGTCTCCCAGGCCGGCCCGGTGCTGAGCGGCCCGGCCGGGCCGGGCGCCGGATCGGTCAGTTTCGCGGTGGAGAAGTCGGGGATCATGGCTGCACTCCGAGGTCGGCCAGGACGGTGGTGAGCGCGGCGACGGCGTCGCCGCCGGCATGGACGTACCCGTCGACGCCGGGATAATCGCCGCGACCGGCCAGCAGTACGCGCTGCGCGCCCGCCTCCCTTGCGGCTACGGCGGTGGTTGCGGCCTCCTGGGCGTACGCCTTGTCGGGGCCGCACAGGCACACCACGGCGGAACCGGGGTCGGTGGTGACCGCGATGCCGCCGGCCGCGAACAGGTTGGTCGCGAACGTGACCCGTGGCCCGGACGCGGCCGCCGAGCCGAGGGTGGCCAGGGTGACGGTCGGCCGGCTGCCGGTAGCGAGCAGGTGCGCGTCGCTGCGGTCGCGCAACGCTTCGAACGCTTCCGCGTAGCGGCGCCGGGGCAGGCCGCCACCCGGCCGATCCGGGGCGGGCCGGCGGCGGGGGAGTTCCTCGCCGAGGTTGGGGAACTCGCTGACCCCGGTGATCGGGTCGCGGCGATGCGCGATGTTGGCCTCGCGGCGCTCCCAGGTGCTCGCGATCCGGTCGGCGACCAGGCCGGAGCGCAGCGCGGCGGCCAGCCCGCCGGCCTGCTCGATGCCGGTGAAGACGTCCCACGCGGCGTGCGCCAGGTCCTCGGTGTACCGCTCCACGTACCAGGAGCCGCCGGCCGGGTCGACGACCCGGGCCACATTGGCCTCCTCGACCAGCAGGATCTGGGTGTTGCGGGCCAGGCGCCGGGCGAACGCGTCCGGCCGGCCGAGACGGTGGTCGAACGGCAGCACGGTCACCGCGTCCGCGCCACCGACCCCGGCGGCGAAGGAGGCGAGCGTGGTCCGCAGCAGGTTCACCCACGGGTCGCGGGCGGTCATCATCGCCGCCGAGGTCACCGCGTGCTGGCGCTGCCCGCCGGCGTCCGGGGCCCCGCACATCTCGGCGACCTGGGCCCAGATCCGCCGCGCGGCCCGCAGCTTCGCGATGGTGGCGAACTGGTCGGCGGTGGCGGCGTACCGGAATTCGAGCTGTCCCAGGGCCGCCTCGATCGGCAGGCCGGCGTCGGTGAGGGCCCGCAAGTAGGCGACTCCGGCGGCCGCGGCGCAGCCGAGCTCCTCGGCGTCCGAGCCGCCCGCCTCGTGATAGACGGTCGCGTCCACGGTGACCGCCCGCAGCCCCGGCGCCTCGGCCACGCACCGCCCGGCCAGGCCGGCGGCGTCGCGCAGGGCCCCGGCGAGACCGGCCGCGTCACCGGTGCCGGCCACCCAGCCGAGCGGGTCGGCGCCCAGCCCGCCGGTGGCCTGCCGGGGATCGACGCCCCGGGCGGCGAGCAGCGCGAACCACGCGTCGGCGGCCGCGACGAACTCCGGTCCCGGGTCGAGAACCACCCCGGCGAGGTCGAGGAATACGCCGTCGAGGGCTTCGGGCAGGGCGGCCGGCGGCAGTGAGTGGCCGCCGACCGCCAGCCACAGCGAGGTCACCCCGTTCTCGAGGTCACCGAGCACCGCTTCGCGGATCTCGCCCGGCTCCGGACCGGCGTGGTGCTGGCGGATGTCCCAGCCGCCGGCGGCGCGAGCCTCCCGGACGTACCGGAATTCGCCGGGCAGGTCGGCCGCGGTGTGCAGCGCCGCGATCCGCAGCCCGTCGTAGGTGACCGACGCGAGCAGGTCGTCCACCTGGTCCGGGGTGGCGGTCTCGGCGGCCGCGCCGGACTTGCGCAGGGCGGCCAGGGCCAGGCGGCGCCACTGTTCCGCGGTGGCCGCGGGGAAAACCGCCGACGTTGTCACGATGCTCCTCCCGTCCGCCTGGCGCGGACCTTTTTGAGGCTAACTACCGCTGAGTAAAGCACTGCGGACCGGCGCACGCCGACGCGTACTTTTCACTTCGGTGCCGGGGAAACTGCGAACTTTGCAAACTTTGTGAGTGTTATATTCGCACGATGTCGGCCAAGCTGTACGCGCACGGCAAACTGCGCCGGCTACGCCGCGAGCACGGCCTCACCCAGGCCGACCTGGCCCGCCGCCTGGACATCTCGACCAGCTATCTCAACCAGATCGAGAACAATCAGCGCACCCTGACCGCGCCGGTCCTGCTCGGCCTGGCCGAGGTGCTCGGCGTCGATCCCGAGTTCTTCGCCGACACCGATGTGGAACGGCTCGGCGCCGACGTGCGGGCCGCCCTCGCCGACGAAGCAAGCGGCGTGACCGTCGACCCGGTCGAGGCCATCGATCTGGTCCGCGACCATCCCGCCGCGGCCCGCGCCCTGGTCGCCCTGCACCAGCGCTACCGGGACGCGGCCGCCCGGGTCGCCGCCCTGGCCGGTCCGGCCGGGCTGCCGCCGGGCATGGGCGAGCAGCACGACACCGTCCGCGACTTCTTCTACGAGAACTACAACCACTTCGACGCGCTGGACACCGCCGCCGAGCACCTCGCCGCCGAGCTGCGCCTCACTCCCGGCCGCGCCGCCGAGACCCTCGGTGCGTACCTGTTGCGGCAGTTCGGGATCCGGGTCGCCGACCTCGCGCCGGGCAGTGGCGAGACGCGCCGGTTCGACCCGCAGACCCGGGTGCTGTCCCTGTCGGCCAACTACACCGACGGCCAGCGGGCCTTCCAGCTCGCCACCCAGCTGGGGTTCCTCGCCCACGGCGAGCTGATCAGCGAGCTGGCGGCCGGCGCGGGGGAGTCCGCCGAACTGGCCCGCATCGGGCTCGGCAGTTACTACGCCGGCGCGCTGCTGATGCCGTACGGCGATTTCCACGCCACCGCCGAACAGCTGCGGTACGACGTGGAACTTCTCGCCGGGCGCTACGGGGTCAGCTTCGAGGCCGCCTGCCACCGGCTGAGCACCATGCAACGGCCCACCCGGCGCGGGGTGCCGTTCTCGTTCCTGCGCGTCGACCGGGCCGGCAACATCTCCAAGCGGCAGTCCGCCACCGACTTCCACTTCTCCCGGCTCGGCGGCACCTGCCCGCTGTGGATCATCTACGAGGCGTTCAGCTCGCCCGGCCGGATCCTCACCCAGGTCGCCGAGATGCCCGACGGCAAGCGTTACTTCTGGCTGGCCCGCACCATCGAGCACGGCGGCCGCGGCCACCACAGCCCGCGCAGCACGTTCGCCGTCGCGCTCGGCTGCGAACTGCGCCATGCTCACCGGCTGGTCTACAGCGACGGCCTCGCCCTCGACGACCCCCGCGCCGCCACCCCGATCGGCCTGGGCTGCCGCATCTGCGAACGCCGCGACTGCGCCCAGCGCGCCCGGCCCCCGGCGGCCGGCCGCCTGGTGGTCGACGAGAACCGGCACACCGTCATTCCGTACGCGGTGGACCAGCGCTGAGCGCGACCGTCAGAAGTCGTCGTCGAAGCTGACGCTGCCGGTTACGCCGACCTGGTAGGCCGAGACCCGGCGTTCGAAGAAGTTCGACAGCTCCTGTACGTCCTGCAGCTCCATGAACGCGAACGGGTTCTTGCTGCCGTACATCGGGTCGATGCCGAGCACCTGCAAGCGGCGGTCGGCCACGTGCTGCAGGTATTCGCGCATGTCGGCCAGGGACATGCCGGAGACGCCCTGGGTGAGCAGGTCCTCGGCGAACTGCACCTCGCACTCGACGGCCTCGGCCAGCATGTCGCGGACCTGCTGCTCCATCTCGGCGTCGAACAGGTCGGGCTCTTCCTGCCGGACGGTGTCGACGACGTCGAACGCGAACGCCATGTGCATGCTCTCGTCGCGGAACACCCAGTTGGTGCCGGACGCCAGGCCCTGCAGCACGCCGCGGGAGCGCAGGAAGTACACGTACGCGAAGGCGCCGTAGAAGAACAGGCCCTCGATGCAGGCGGCGAAGCAGATCACGTTGAGCAGGAACGCCCGGCGGTCCTCGCGGCTGCGCAGCTCCCGGAGCGAATAGATCGAGTCGATCCACTTGAAGCAGAACTCGGCCTTCCGGGCGATCGACGGGATGTTCTCGACCGCCGCGAACGCCTCGAACCGCTCCTGCTCGTTCGGCACGTAGGTGTCGAGCAGGTTCAGATAGAACTGGACGTGCACGGCCTCCTCGAACAGCTGCCGGGACAGATAGAGCCGGCCCTCGGGCGAGTTGACGTGCTGGTAGAGGTTGAGCACGAGGTTGTTCGCGACGATGGTGTCGCCGGTGGCGAAGAACGCCACCAGCCGGCCGACCAGGTGCTGCTCGGCCGGGGAGAGCTTGGCCAGGTCGGCGAGGTCGGAGTGCAGGTCGACCTCCTCCACGGTCCAGGTGTTCTTGATGGCGTCCTTGAACCGGTCGAAGAAGTGCGGGTACCGCATCGGCCGCAGCGTCAGGTCCATGCCGGGGTCGAGCAGCATCTGGTGCCGGATCTCGTTGCGGGGGGCGGGAATGGTGGTCACTGGCAGGCCTCACATGATTCGGGGTTTTCCAGGGAGCAGGCCAGCGCTTCGTCGTCCGAGACGGCCGCGACGGGCGCGATGGCGACGGTGGCCTGCTGGATGCGGGTCGCGGGGCGCGAGCGCAGGTAGTACGACGTCTTCAGGCCGGCCTTCCACGCGTACAGGTACATCGAGGAGAGCTTGCCGATGGTCGGCGCGCTCAGGAACAGGTTCAGCGACTGCGACTGGTCGATGTACGGCGCCCGGGCGGCGGCCAGGTCGATCAGCGCCTTCTGTGGCAGCTCCCAGGCGGTGCGGAACAACTCACGGACGTCCTCGGGCAGCTCGGCGATGCCCTGCACCGACCCTTCGGCCCGCTTGATCTGCTCACGGATCGGCGCGGTCCACAGGCCGCGCGCCTTCAACTCGCGTACCAGATAGGTGTTGATCTGCATGAATTCGCCGGACATCGTCTCGCGCTTGAACAGGTTGGACACCTGCGGCTCGATGCACTCGTAGCAGCCGGCGATCGACGCGATGGTCGCGGTCGGGGCGATCGCGATCATCAGCGAGTTGCGCAGGCCGTGCTTCTTGATGTTCTGACGAAGGGCCGCCCACCGCTCGGTCTGCGCCGGCGTCGCACCCCACAGCTCGTGGTGCAGGTCGCCATTGGCCGCGCGGGTTTCCGGGTAGGCCGGATGCGGGCCGAACTGCTCGGCCAGGGCGACCGACGATTCCAGCGCGGTCAGGAAGATCTCCTCCTGTACGCGGGTGGACAGCTCCTTCGCCGCGTCGGAGTCGAACGGCAGCCCGAGCAGGAAGAACGCGTCCTGCAGACCCATCAGCCCGAGGCCGACCGGCCGCCAGCGCGGGTTCGACGTCGCGGCCTGCTGCGACGGGTAGTAGTTGATGTCGATGACCCGGTCCAGGAAGACCACCGCGGTGCGCACCGTCTCGCGCAGCTTCGGCCAGTCGACGCCGTTGCCGTCCAGGTGGGCGCCGAGGTTGATCGAGCCGAGGTTGCACACCGCGGTCTCGTCGTCGGAGTTCACCTCGAGGATCTCGGTGCACAGGTTCGACAGGTGGATCGTGTTGCCCGGCGCGCCGGTCTGGTTCGACAGCCGGTTGGACGGATCCTTGAACGTCATCCAGCCATTGCCGGTCTGGGCCAGCGTGCGCATCATCCGCCCGTACAGATCGCGGGCCTTGATGGTTTTGACAGCCTTTTTCTCGGCCCGGCGGTAAGCCTCGTCGAACGCCTCACCGAACAGGTCCGGCAGCTGCGGGGCGTCGGACGGGTCGATCAGCGACCAGTCGCCGTCGGCCTCGACCCGGCGCATGAATTCGTCCGGGATCCAGTTGGCCAGATTCAAATTATGGGTACGGCGGGAGTCCTCGCCGGTGTTGTCGCGCAACTCCAGGAACTCCTCGACGTCCGGGTGCCACGGCTCCAGGTAGACGCAGGCCGCGCCCTTGCGCCGGCCGCCCTGGTTGACCGCCGCCACGCCCGCGTCGAGCGTCTTGAGGAACGGCACGATGCCGTTGGATTTGCCGTTGGTGCCGCGGATCAGCGCGCCCCGGCCCCGCACCCGCGACCAGGAGATGCCGATGCCGCCGGAGAACTTCGACAGCTTCGCGACCTGGTGGTACCGCTCGTAGATCGAGTCGAGCTCGTCCTTCGGCGAGTCGACCAGGAAGCACGACGACATCTGGGTGTGCGCGGTTCCGGAGTTGAACAGGGTGGGTGAGCTGGGCAGATAGGCCAGGCTCGACATCAGCCGGTAGAAGCCGATCGCCTCGGCCGGGGTCTGCGACAGGCCGCAGGCGACGCGCAGCAGCCAGTACTGCGGGGTTTCCACGACCAGCCGGCTCTGCGGGTGGCGCAGCAGGTAGCGGTCCGCGACGGTCCGCAGGCCGAAGTACTCGAACCGCAGGTCACCGTCGAGGTCGATGGCGTCGTCCAGCTTGCGGGCGTTGCGGCGCACGAACGCGGCCGTCTGGTCGCCGATCAGGCCCTGCTGGTGGGCGTACCGGATCGACTGGCTGAAGCTCGCCACTTCCTGCTGGCGGACTTCCTTGTCCACGTACGCGGCGAGCAGCCGCGCGGCCAGCTTCGAATACTGCGGCTCCTCGCCGATCAGCTCGGCCGCCGTCTGGATAGACAGTTTGTCCAGCTCAGCCGTGGTGGCACCGTCGTACAGCCCGCTGATCGTCTTGGTCGCGACCCGCAGCGGGTCGACCTCGTCGAGGTCGGCGACCCACCGCTCGACCGCCTTGACGATCTTGTTGACGTCGACCGTCTCCAGGTCGCCGTTGCGCTTACGCACCTGCATCTCCCGCGTCCCCCCAAAATGCCTACGCGCGCAGGAGGACGCCATCGGACCTGATGCTGGTCCGGTTCCCTGGCGTCAGCCGTCCCGCGCGGCTTCCGACCGCCGTGCACCCTGGTTGGTGCACGGCGCGCTGGCAGGTCTTCGGACTCGCGGGCATCCTGCTTGTTCCTACCGGCCGTCGCTTCCCAGGCGTTAAAACGCCCAGTGCTTCGTTGACGGCTTTCGTTCCCACTTACCGCTGCGGGGCAGTCCCGGATTCACACCGGGTTCCCTGTTGCCTCGGCCGCCCTCCGAAAAGGACGACCGAACCAGCTGCGGACAACACCATATATGGGTGTCGGGTCGAAACGACAACACCAGATGTCGTGTTCGGCGTGTCGCCGCTGCGTGTCACCCTGTGCTGGCTTTCGGTAGTCGGGTACGGCGCTGCGGGCGGAGCGGGCACGGTACCCCGTGCCCGCTCCGCAAATCCGCGTGCTTACGTGCATCGAAGGGAGACCCTGGCTCCGGCGTACTGTCCGAGCGTGGTTTTCACGTTTATCGTGATTCCTCGGTTTCTCGTGCAGTGCGCGGTATAGACCGCCCCGATGACGATTCCCGCGATGCTGACCACGGCGCCGGCCACGACCCAGACCGGCGCGGACCACCCGCCCACGAGCCCGCCGATGGCCCCGATGACGATGCCCCCGATCGCCAGCCCGGCCACGATATAGGTAATTTCTTTGTGGCTCATCTTGCAGGTCATGTCGAGGGCGTATTTCCGGTGCAGGATCGAACCGGTCCGCTTCATGGTGGAGCGGCATGACATCAGTCCGCTGGTGTCGGAACAATTCACCGAATCCGCGTTGCAGTAGTCGTAGTCGTTGGCGCTTCCGCCCGGCACCGGGTCGACCGAGGTGAAGCGACCGCTCGACGGGTTGTAGAGGCGCACGCCCATCAGCGTGACGCCGGCCGGGTTGTCCGAGGCGCGCTGGTGCTGGCCGAGGTACCCGTAGCGAACGTCGCCGATGTCCGCGGCATCGCGCGCTACGCCGTACTCGTCGGTCTCGAAGGTGGCCAGGATCTCGGGTGTGCTGTTTCCGGTGGCCATGCCGAGGACATCGCCGTGCAGGTTGGTGATCCGCATCCGGAGGTCGCCGCTGGACGAGTAGGTGTACGCCAGCAGCCCGTCCGGCCCGTCGATGTAGCGGGTCCAGGCTTCACCGGACGAACTCCACGACGGCGAGTCGGAGTCGTCGCCGTAGTGCTCGGTGCCGGTGGTCGAGGACCGCACCCGCCGCAGGTTGACATCCAGCGCGTACGTCGTGGTGGATCCGCTCTGGGTGATGCTGCGGACCAGATCGTTGGTGTAGTAGCTGGCGGTCAGGTCCCCGGACCGGCTGGACGTCTCGACCGACGGCACGGTGGTCGTGCGGCCGAGCGAGTCGTACGTGTATCCGCTGGTGGTGGCCCGGTCGGCGGTGTTGTACGTCATGGTCCGGGACGTCGTCGGCGTGGTGGTCTGGCATTCGCCGCCGTCGGCCGGCCCGTAGCTCTTGAAGCTGGTCCGGTTGCTGGCGGCGTCGAAGCCGTACGACCGGGTCGTGCAGCCGGCGTAGCCGGAGATCGGCTGGGAGTAGTCCTGGGTGTTGGTGAGCCGGCCGGCCCTGTCGTACGTGTACTGCTGGCCGGACAGATCGGTGGAGTGGGTGGCCCACTGACCGTGCGCGGTGGTGCTGACCTGCTCGTCGATGTCGATGCAGTCGGTGGCCGGCGTGCACCCCGGCGCGGTGGTCGACTGGGTCGTCGCGGTGCCGGTCTCGTCGCGGCCGGTCGTCACGGTCAGCGTGTTCGGCATCGCCGTGGAGATCAGGTTGCCGTCGGCGTCGTACCCGGCCGTGAAACTGCCCGCCTGGGAGTCGGCCACGGAGGCGACCAGACCACGGTCGTCGTAGCCGCGCGTCTGCGTACCCTTGCCGTCATTGACCGTGGCGACCCGGGAGTCCACGTCGTACGTCGTGGTGGTGGTGTTGTTGTCGGCATCGACGTAGCTGGTGGTGCGGCCCAGCGCGTCGTAGAAGCGGCTGAGCTTGGCGGTGACCGTCGTCCCGGAGAGCGACTGGGTCTCCGACAATTGCCCGGTCGACGCGTCGTAGACGCTTCTCGTGGTCGGCACCGCGGTTCCGGTGCTCGCCGTCTGAGCGACGGTCACCGGCCGGGCGGCCGCGTCGTAGGTCGTCGTGCTGGTGCGCAGCGTCGTGCCGGACGACGTGCGCTCGGTCACCACGGCGGGCTGGTGGTAGAGGCCGTACGTGATCCGGGTGACCGGGATCGCCGCGCCGGACGAGGGGTCGCCGCCGGCCCGGACCAGGCACGGCAGGTTGGCCCATTCGGCGTGGTTGCCGCATTCGCTGTAGGTGGAGTTGGCCGCGGTCGAGTAGTAGATCGTCTGGGTGGTGCGCGGCGTGTTGGTCGTGGTGCCGCCGGCCGGGTCGGTCGTCGAGGTCCGCAACCCGGTCGTCGCGTCGTACGTCATCCGGGTCGTCAGGCTCAGGCCGCTCGGATCGGTGGTCACCGACGTCGGTGCGAGCAGCGTCCAGTCGTAGCCGGTCTTCGTCGTGCGCGTGTCCACATCGGAGCCGTCGGCGAGGCGGGCGCCGGTGACCTCGGTGGTCACCAGGTCGTAGGTGCCGGTGGTGGGCGCACCCTCGTCGTACGTGTAGACCGTGTGCGTCCGGGCCCGCCGCTCGACCCACCCGCCGGACCCGTCCGGGACCGCGGTGTCGTGCTCCGGCCCGAAGGTCTCCCGCAGCCGGCGCCCGCCCGCCTCGAAGCGGTTGACGGTGGCGAGCCGCTCGGCGAACGCCGCCTCGTCCACGGCCGTGTCCGTCGTGCCGGCGTTCAGCGCGCGGTCCCGGTTCGCGGCGGTCAGCGACCGTACGACGTTCCCGGTCGCGTCCTGCCAGATGGTGGTGGTGTGGCCGCCCGGCTCGACGGTGTTGACCACCTGTCCCGAGTGATCCATGTAGGTGAGGGCGGCGCGGGTCCAGGACGTCGGCATGGTGCCGTCGCTCGGATTGCCGTCCGGCACCTGGTCCGGGCCGAAGACCGCGGTGGCCTGGGTCGGCGCGTCGGCCTGCCCCCACCGGCCGGTCTGGGCGGCGGACAGGTCGTACGGCGCGCCGCTGCCGCTGGTGGGCACCTGGTAGACGACGCTCGTGGTGGCGGTGCCCGCCGCCAGGGCGGAACGGCTGACCTGGTGGAGGCGGCCCGCGCCGGGGTCGCCGGGAATCGTGGTGTAGCTGAGCTGCCACGGCTCCTGCGCGACCGGGGTGACGGTGGTCAGGATCCCGTCGCCGGCGTACGCGTACGTCACGGCCAGGTGCTGACCCGAGTCGTGGTCCAGGCGCGGGTCCCACCCGGACACGAGCCGGCCGGTGCTGTCATAGGCGTACTTCGCGACCGGCACGGTGCGCATCGCCGGAGTGGCCAGGTCGGGGTCCCAGGCGACGAGACTGACCTGCGCGACCCGGCCGGCGTAGTCACCGGCGACGCTGCTGGTCGCGGTGGTCGCCGTCGCGTACGTGAAGGTCAACGCCCGGCAGCCCTTGACCAGTCCGGACGTGCTGGCGCCGCAGGTCACCCCGGCCGGCACCGGCGCGAGGATCCGGGTCGGCCGGGTCACCGTCGTCGAGCCGGCGGTCACCGTCTCGTACGAGGTCGTGGTGGTCTGCGCGTTGCCGGGCACGTCGATCGCGGTGGGCTTCCAGGCGGCCGAGCCGGTCGGAAGGGTGAACCGGGTGACGTTGCCGTCGAGGTCGGCGAGCCGATAGGTGTTCGCGTCGGGGTGGGTGAGGGTCATCGTCTCGTAGCCGAGCTGAGGGTGGTATCCGCCGCCGCTGCGGGCGGTGAAGCCGATCGAGTTTCCGTCGGCCAGGCCGACCTGGACCACCGATCCGGTCACCGCGAGCCCGGTGTAGTCGGATTGGGCGGCCCTTACCGCGGCGGTGCTGATCCAGCCGGCACCGAACATGCCGGACGGGTCGGCGGTGGCGGCCTGCCGGGAGTTGAACGTGCGTCCGAAGGTGAGGTCCGAGCCGTACGAGTTGACGCTCACGTCGGTGGCGGAGACGGCCAGGTTGCCGGTGATGAGGTTGACCGTGCCCGCGCCGACGTCCGCGGTACCCGCGTTCGCGGCGGTCTGGTCGAGCGTGAAGTTGACCGGCGAGGAAGCGGCGCCCGAGCCGTCCGAGGCCAGCACCCGCGCCTGCACGGGACCGTCGATCGCCGTCGGGCCGGCCTCGGCGTCGTTGACGGTTTTCGCGACGTCCCAGGTCAGCCTGGGGAACGTGCCCGACTCCCGGGACTGCGGCCAGGTCGCCCCGTTCACCTCCGTGACCGGGACGTTCGCCCAGGTGTCGGTCTCCGAACGCCGCCACTGCAGGGTGTAACCGGTGACCGTGGCCGGCGCTGCCGCCTGCACCCCCGTCGAGCCGGTGACCAGTTGGCCCTTGACCGGCAGGGTGAGCGCGGCCTGGCCGGCGTTGAACGCGTACGTGGTCAGCGGCCCGTAGTTGCCGGCGGCGTCCCGCGAGCGCACGTAGAGGGTGTGCGCGCCGTCCCTGTCGGGGGCCAGCGAGACGGTGGCCGCCCCGGAGATCGCGCGGACCTCGGTGGCCGGCGGGTTCTGGTCGAGCCCGTAGACGAAGCCCTCGAAGTCGCTGCTCGTGCCGAGCGTGAACGAGCCGGCCTGGTCGGCGCCCTTCGACCACCCGCCGGACGGATAGTCGGTGCTGGTCACCGTGGCGGCGGCCGGGGCGGTGGTGTCCACGCTGAAGGTGGCGTCGGCCGACCACGCCGAATAGTCAACCCCGTCAAAACCCCGCACGCGTACGGCGTACGACTGGCCGTCGGTCAGCGCGGTGGCGGGTGTCCAGTAGACCCAGGAGCCGTTCGTGCCCGAGTCCGACAGGCCGCTGGTGATCACGGTGCTGCCCTGGCGTACCTGGAATTCGGTCTGCACCCGCTGCCCGGCGTCGCCGTCCTTGACGATGGCCGAGAACTGCGGCGTGGCCGACGAGATCTTCCGCGGGTCCGTGCAGTTGATGTAGCAGTTCGAGAGGGTCAGGCCGCGCGGCTGCGTCGGCTTGGTGTTGTAGGTGACGTCCAGCACCGGGTTGTTGTCGAACTGCTTGTAGTACTCGACGTCGGACTCGTGCGCGGCATTCACCCGGATCCCCAGCCAGGTCCTCGACGAGCCGGCGTCGGCGGCGGCCTGGACGGCCGAGGTGACCGGGAAGGTGACGTCCGCGGCCGGGCAGGCGTCGCCACCCGCGCCCGACGATTGGGTGCCCAGCAGCGAGTTCCAGGCCGGCTGGTTGTTCCAGGTCGTCGCCGAGGAGATCGCCGACGTCGACCAGAGCTCGAACGGCGTCGCATCGCAGTCCCAGGCGCCGGTCTGGTGGATCCGGAACGACGCCGACAGGACGTGGGTGCCGTTCAGCGGGTTCGTGCCCATCCCGAAGAGCGAGCGGAAGATGCTCTCGCCGTCGTTGTAGGTACCGACCGTCGCCTGCGACGAGGTGTTGAAGTACGCCGTGTCCGGGTCGTCGGACTCCAGCAGCGACCAGGCCGCGGTGTCCACGGTCACGCCCGGGTCGATGTACATCGGGTAGACCGCGGCCGGATCGGTGAGAAGCGCCCGGTCCGGCGTGATGCTGAGCGCCTTCTTAGCGATTGCGGTTCGGAGGGAGGACGTGCGGCGCGCGGGGGAGGAGTCCCACATGCTCGGCTTGGCCCCGGTGAAGACCGGCTTCCGCGCCTTGTCGTGGACCCGCAGGTTGCCGTGGGCGTCGGCGGTCAGCGCGCCGCCGGTCACCGAGACCGGAAAGGTGATCTTCGCCAGGCGGGGGTCGGCGGCGGCCCCGGCGTTCTTGACGACAAGCACCTCGGAGTAACCCTGGCCGTCCGCGGTGAGCCGCAGGTCGACGCCGGGAAGCACCTCCGGGTAGGTGGCGCTGTCACCGGCCAGCACCGGCTCGGGCAGCGCCCCGAACGGCGCCGGCGGCCGGACCTCCAGCGTCACGCCGCGATACGCGATGGTCACCAGCGCCCCGGTCCCGCCCCGCGAGAACGTCATGTCCACGGTCGTGGCCGCCGGCCGGACCCGGTCCCCGGAGGCTGCGAGCGTGGTATCGATCGAAGCCCACGTGCCGTCGCCGCGCCGCACCCGGGTCGGGCGGGCCGACGTCGCCATGGTCAGCGTTCCGTCCGGATTCGCGAGAACCTGCGTCGCGTCGGTGCGTTCGCGAAGGACCTCGACGGGCCGGCCGGTGGCACGCGCGGTGATGCGGGCCGCCGCCAGGTCGTCCCGGACCTGCGGCGGGGTGGCAGTCGTGGCGGTGGTGGCCGTCGGGACCGTCGGCGTGGCCTCGGCCCGTGCGGGCAGGACGAAGACGCTCTGTGCCATCGCGGTCGCCAACGCGACCGCCGGGACGAATGCTCGATAGAAGCGGTGCTTGGGTAGGTGCACGGTTCCCCCTATGTTCCAAAGTGGAGGTAGCGTCGCGCGCCGTCCCTGCGGTTTTCATGTGGGATCGTTGTTGATCGATATATTGGCCCGCCGGAGGACCGGACCAGGCGCTAGGAAGCGGCGTCGCGGGCGAGCTGCCACATTTCGTCGTTCCCGCATTCGGCGGTGATCTCGGCGGTCGCGTGCGCCGCGGCGAGGAAGTCGCTGACCACCGAGGAGGTCCGTGCGGCCGCCACCGCGAGGCACACCTGGTCGGGTGCCAGGTCTGGGACGGGCACGTAGCTGACTTCCGGGTGTGAATAGAACACGGCGGCCGAGCGGGCCAGGAACGAGATGCCCCGGCCGGCCGCGACATGTTCGAGCGTTTCGTCCACCCCGCGTACCAGGTATCCGGCGTTGGGGTGCGGGTGTTTGGTGGGCTGTGTGCCGGGGTCGGGAGGCCAGAGCAGTGGCTCGCCGGCCAGGTCGGCCTCGGTGATCCGCTCCTTGCCGGCGAATCGGTGGCCGGTGGGCAGCACCGCCACCCAGGGCTCGGTGTAGAGCGGGGTGACCCGCAGCCCGGTCTCGTCGATCGGCAGCCGCACGTAGCCGATGTCGATGCGGCCGTCGAGCAGCATGGCGGCCTGGTCGTCGGACTCGATGCGCTGCATGTCGACGACGACGTCCGGATGCCGGGTGGCGAACCGCTGCACCGCCGGGGTGACCGTGATGCCCGCCCGGAAGCCGACCATCAGCCGCCGGCTGCCGCCCGCGGCTGCGGTTACCCGGCGGCGGACCGCGTGCGCGGAGGCCAGCAGCGGGCCGGCGTCGGTGAGCAACTGCCGGCCGGCGTCGGTCAGCGCCACGCCGTGGCTGTCCCGGATCAGCAGCGGGGTGCCCAGATCGTGTTCCAGCGCGCGGATCTGCCGGCTGAGCACCGGCTGCGCGATGTGCAGGTCCTCGGCGGCGCGGCCGAAGTGCAGCCGATCGGCGACGGCGACGAAGTAGCGCAGCTTGCGCAGGTCCAGGTCCATGCGGCCTCCCGGTACGGCGATGTCTTCAGGGTATCGCGATCACTGAAATAGGTCTTGGACACTAATTCCGGCCAATGGCATTCTCGAATTCCATAAAGAGAATCAGCGCGCCGGAAAGCAGGAAATCCGTGAGCAGTATCAGCATTATCGGCCTGGGCGGAATGGGCCGCGCTATCGCCGCCCGCGCGGTCGGGAGCGGCCACACCGTGGAGGTCGTCGGCCGCGACGCGGCCAAAGCCAAGGACCTGGCCGCCGCGCTCGGCGGCGGCGCCACGGCCGGGACATTCGGCACCGCCCCGGCCGGCGACATCGTCATCCTCGCCGTGCCGAACGCCGCCGCCGTACCGGTCGTCGCCCGGTACGGGAACGCGCTGGCCGGCAAGGTCATCGTCGACATCACCAACCCCATGAAGGCCGACGCGAGCGGGCTGACCACCTCCGACGGCACGTCCGCCGCGCAGGAGATCGCCACGGCCGCCCCGGCGAGCGCGCACGTCGTGAAGGCGTTCAACACCGTCTTCGGCCACGTCCTGACCCCGGGCCGCCGGCTGGACGTGCTCTTCGCCGGCGACGACGCGCAGGCCAAGGCGAGCGTGTCGGCGTTCATCGAGAGCCTGGGGCTACGCCCGCTGGATGCCGGCGGACTGGACATGGCGCATTGGCTGGAAGGGACGGGCCTGCTGATGGTCAGCCTGGCCCGGCACAGCGCAGGCGACTTCAATTTCGCCCTCGGCGTCAGCAATTTTCACTGAGCAGCAGCACTGATAAGGAACAGCAGCATGCGCGTTTTCGTCACTGGCGGGACCGGCCATTCCGGTTCGCACATCGTCCCCGAACTCATCGCCGCCGGGCACGAGGTCACCGGCCTGGCCCGGTCGGACACGGCCGCGGCGGCGCTGTCCGCGCTCGGCGCGAAGGTGCGTCGCGGCGACCTCGAGGATCTCGACGGGCTCAAGGAGGCGGCCGCGGCCGCCGACGGCGTCATCCACGTCGCGCACCGGCAGGACCTGCTCTTCTCCGGCGGGATCCAGGCCGTGGCCGCCGCCGAGGTCCCGATCATGCTGGCGTACGGCGAGGCCCTGGCGGGCACCGGAAAGCCACTGGTCGCGGCGGGGAGCATCGGCTCGCCCGGGCAGGGCTTCCTGGGCCGGACGGCCACCGAGCAGGACCCGGCCCTGCCCAGCGGCGACGAGCACAACGGCACCCTGCGCGCTCGTAACGTCGTGGAGACCACCGTGATCGGCCTCGCCGAGCGGGGAGTGCGCTCGTCGATCGTGCGGATCGCCAACATCGCGCACGACACGACCGATCGGGCCGGCTTCCTCCCGGCGCTGATCGCGCTCGCGAAGGAGAAGGGCTTCGCCGGCTACCCCGGAGACGGCACGAACCGCTGGAACGCCGTGCACATCCGCGATGTGGCTTCCCTGTTCCGCCTGGCGCTGGAGGAGGGCCCGGCCGGCCGGTACTGGCACGCGGTGCAGGACGAGGGCCTCCCGTTCCGCGAGATCGCCGAGGCCATCGGCAGCCGTCTGGGCCTGCCCGCCGTGAGCGTCCCGCTGGACGAACTGGTCCTGCCGGGCTACTTCGGCTTCCTCGCGAACATCGTCACGCAGACCTACCCGGCGTCCAACCAAATCACCCGCCAGACCCTCGGCTGGAAACCCACTCAGCCCGACCTGCTCACCGACCTGGACAACGGCCACTACTTCCCCGCTGGCTGACGGCAATAACGGCCCGAGCGTGACGGGCCCATTCCGGACCTTGACAGCAAGTCGCTCACTTCGAGTGAGCTGCTGCGTTGTCTCCTGGGCGCCATGCTCGGACTCCGCAGCCGAAGGCGGCGGCAACCGCATTCATCGAATCCATCGGGTACGACGTGGTGGACGCGGGCGAGCTGACCGACAGTCGGCGGCAGGCGACGAATACGCCGAGGTGGGGACCCCGTACGGGCCGTCCTTGGTCCCTCGCTCACAATCTGTGATGGCGCTGAGAGGCAGGACGCGCCTTGTCCGCAGCAGAAGCGGATGCCAAATCATCTCCGGCCGGGGAACGGCAGCTGCCGACGCGCGCATAGAGTGATGTCGTGGCGAAGGTACTAGGCAAGGCGCCATCGGCTTGGCGGGCGGAAATGGCCCGGTGGTCCGACGGTGGCATCGTCGAACAGCTTGATGACGCCACCGTGGGTGGCTGGCGCGTGGACGACGAGGCAAGGATCCTCCTGTCGGAGGTTGGCCTGCCTGCATGGGATTCCTTCTTTGCGAGATGCCCTCAAGAGGCAGGGGAACCGTTGTATCCGCCGTTCTACATCCTCGGCAGGGAGGTGGTTGAGGAACATCAGCACGAGCCGTTCATCGATCTCCGCTGCGGGTGTGGATACTTCGGTCTTAGTGCTGCCGATGGTGGTGTCTGGCAGGTGTTCGGGGACGGCGGCGGGCTCCCGGTCAACACCACTCTGGCGCTCTTCTACTACTTTCTCGACAAAGTAGCTGGATCATCGCCCCAACAAAACTCCGATATTCCAGAGCGACAGTCTATGAAACGGGCAGAGACTGTGATGCGACGCCTCATCCAGCGAGATCCGATTCTGACGAGTGGTGCGGACAATTTCTGGGGCTACGTCTTCGATCGCCCCTGGGGATGACGGTGTTGCGTACCAGGAAGGTGTGATCGACTGCGCTACGGGGGCCTCGTCGTTCGCCCCCAGCAGATTGACCACTCGCCGAGACGGTGCTGGCGTCCGTGCATCCCAGCGATCCGGTTGCTCCGACCGGCACTCGGACTCCTGGTCTCGTACCGGCGGCTAACTGTTTCGTTGATTGGTCACGCAACCTATTTTCTCGGTGCCGATGATTTCCGGGATTGGCATGATCGACTCTTAGCGGCCGCGATTCGAGCGCGCGAGAATATAGGCATGCGGTACCAGCAGCTTCAGCTATTCGATCGGTCCACAACTACTGCGCTGCGAGACCGCACAAAAGCACGGAACTATTCACCGGCCGGCGACGAATTCCGCCGTGATCGGGCACCGCAGCGGCGGTGGGGACTCGTTCGCCGTTACGCGTTGAAGCGATGCCGTTCGGATGGTTGCTCCCGTGAGTGCGGCGAGTTGGGTCTGCACGATGATTTTGAGGCTGTTCCGCCGTTGATCTGGCCGGAGGAGGCGACCTGCCTTCAGCAGCCGTCACCCGCGACGCCCAGCCATGGTGCTGCGACCGACAACGACCTGTCGCCGGGCGGCGAGCAGTCGGCCGGCCATCGGGCTGATGCTGCCGCCCGGTCCGAGTCTTCGCACGAGGAAGATGCTGCTGCTCAGGCCGGGTCTGGGCGGCAGGCCGCAGAGCCGCGGGTCTGCCCCGCCATCCGGGCCGACCGGGTGCGCGATGCAAGCCCTGTGGGCGATACGGCCGGCGTTGAGCCGGTGCGCCGGAGCGGACCGGTCAGCCAGGGTGGGTGGATGGGACACGGTGGGCAGCCTCAGCTGTTCGGCGCTGTCGCACGGCTCGGGTCCGGTTGCCGCTCGGCCCGCGAGGCTGGTCGGCCGCGACACCGCAGGATCACCAGCCGCGGCCGGCCTGCCGCCAGGGGCCCGCCGCGGCCACTGCCGGCATGCGCCGCTGAATTATCCGGTGCGATTCCCAGGAAATGGAGGGAATGATCCGCACGTGAAAGAATTGGTGGAGAAGCGTCGCCTCCGACAGGGCGTTATGCGGGAGTGTGGGGTCCGATTCTTCCGGGGGCCAAGAATGACTTATCGCCCGGCCCTGCCGGGCGCACTCACATCGGCAGATCAGCGCACCCAGCACGACGGGTCGTTCATGATCGCCTGTAAGGACGGTGACTGCGGATGTCGCGCCAAGAGCCCCAGTCTCGCGAATGAAGCCACGTACTCGAACGAGAAGGACCAGCCTGCCGGCGAGGACAGAGGGGCTAGCGGTCTGGTCGGCGGCTGGGGGTGTCTGGGTCGGGCTTTGGGACCACGGCCTTCTCCCAGAAGCTGCGGACTACCGGTACGACCTCCGAGACCGCTGGGATGCCTGGGCCCGTCTCTCGGGCGCCGACGGTGAGGGCCGGGGCTGAGCGTTCCAGGGAGCCTGTCATGCGGTCGATGTTGGTAATGATCGAGCCGGTCAGGACCAGCACGCCGGTGTCGTCTATTCGGGTGCGCATCTTGTGCAGCGTCTGGCGGCGGACCTCGCGCAGGTCGTCGAGCAGTTCTTCTAGGCTGTCGGCGTCCTGGGTGGGGTCGGCGTCCGGGTCGGTCTCCAAGGAGGCGTGGGCGGCGAAGGCCTCCGAGGCGGCCTCCAGCAGCGGGCCGATCTCGTCCGGTACGCCGGGGTGGTTCGGGGTCGCGGCGGCGTCGAACATCGACCGGGCCACCGAGTTGACCTGCTGCACCCCGTGCTCCAGGACGCGGAACGTGTGATGCACGGGGGCCACCTCGGCGATCGGGGTGGTGAGCGACCAGCGGGCCTGCCGGTCGAGGTCCTCCACGGCGTCGACCGCCTCGCCCAGGGTCTCGCCGAGCGCCCGCGACCGCGCCAGCCACTGGGTGGCCTGGTCCCGGCCGTAACCGCGGGCCGCGCCGGCCCCTAGGTCGCCGAGCAGGCGGGCGATCTCGGTGGACAGGTACGCCAGCTTGCCGTGTGCCCGTTCCAGCGGGGTCATCCCGCCGACCAGCGGTGACAGGATGATGCCGACCACGATGCCCAGCCCGGTCGCCCCGACCCGTTCCCAGGCGACGGTGCCGGTGACGGCGCCGCCGGCGACGAGTACGCCCAGCGAGGTCACCGGCACGGTGACCGCGCCGTCGCCCAGGCGCAGCAGCCGGCCGACAATCAGCCCGCACCCGGCGATCAGGGCGATCGACATCGGGCTCGGACCGAAAACACCCCACACGCTCACCGCGAAGCCGACTCCGGCGAGGGTGCCGACCAGACGCCGGGTGCCGTCCCGTACCGAGGCGTGCGAACTCAGGTGCACCGACAGGATCGCCGTGATCGAGGCGGTGACCGCACCGACCAGATGCAGCGTGTCGGCCGTGAACCAGGCGATGCCGGCCGCGATCGCCGCCACCAGGACCGTGCGGGCGTTGGCGGGGTCGATCCGCTCGTACCACCGGCGGGCCACCCGGCGCAGCCCGGCCGGTAGATGCGGTCGCACCCGGTCGAGCAGGGTCCGGGCCGCCGCCTCGACGACCGGCTTGACCTTGTGGCGCAGCAGCGCCGCGGTCACCGCGCAGAGCACGAGGCTCGCGGCGACGATCGCGATCGGCGACTGCGGCAACGCTGGGGCATCCTCTTCACGACGGCTGATCCGGACGCGAAAAGTATCCTCAACCGTGCCGCCCCAAATGCCGGAAATATAGGATCTGTGACGGGCGTCGCCAATGTGCGCTTTTGAGGCTGAGCCGGCTCGGCCGGCTGAGCCGGCTCAGCCGGCCGTCGGGCGGGTCTTCCAGGCCGCCAGGATCGAGGTCCGGGTGTTGGTGCGCAGCAGCGAGCCCTCGTAGATCCGGGCGCCGACGCCGAGCAACAGGGCGGCCGTGACCGCGACGATCGCCAGCGCCAGGAACGGTTCCCAGCCCGCCGCGTCCTGCTGGAAGATCCGGATGGGCATGGCCATCGGCGAGGAGAGCGGGAAGTAGGAAAGCGCCGTCAGCGCGGCCGGGTTGTCGCGCAGGAAGATCACCGCGAAGAACGGGATGAGCACGATCATCTGCGCGGTCCCGGAGGTGCTGCCGAGATCCTCCATCCGGGCGGCGAGCGCGCCCACCGCGGCCCAGATGGTGGCCAGCATGACGAAGCCGAGCACGAAGAACGGCAGGAACCAGCCGAGCGCCGGCGCTATCACGTCGAGCAGGCCGGCGTCGGTGCCGGTCACCTTCAGCCCCACCACGGTCACCACCGCCAGCAGCGCGATCTGGGCGAAGGCCAGGATGGACATGGCGCCGACCTTGCCGGCCAGCAGGGCCCGCGGCGACACGCTGGAGACCAGGATCTCCACGATCCGGGTCGCCTTCTCCTCGACCACGCTCTGCGCGATCTGCAGACCGAACAGGAGCGAGGTGAGGTAGCAGAGCATCGCGATGGCCAGCGGCACGATGATCGCCAGTGCCCGGTTGTACGGGAGCTCGTCGAGCAACTGCACCTCGGGCGCCGTGCTGAGCGCCTTCACCACCTCGTCCGGCTGCTCGTCCAGGGCGATCACGCGTGGCCCGGCGACGACGGCCGCCTCCACGTCGCCGTCGCGGACCAGCCGCTCGGCGGCGGCCGCGTCCGGGACCTCCACGATCTCGAACCCGGCCTGCCGCAGCGCCGCACCGGCGGCGCTGTCGACCGCCGCGACCTTGGTGGCACCGCCGCCGATCAGGGTCGGGATGGCAATCGACGCGATGATGATGAACAGGAACGAGACGGTGCTGAACAGGAACGCCTTGTCCCGCAGCTTGGCCCGGATCTCGCGGCCGAGGACCAGCCGGGCGGCGGCGAACGTGGTCACTTGATCACCTCTCGGAAGATCTCGGCGAGCGAGGGGCGTACCGGCCCGAACGAGCGGACCGGGCCGTGGGCCAGTGCGGCCCGGAGTATGTGCTGGTCGTCGGTGCCGGGGGCGAGCTCCAGGACCGCGTGTGCGCCGTCCAGGTCGACGATCGTGACGCCGGGCTCGTCGCGCAGCCAGCCGGCGTCGGCCTCGACCTCGATCGCGTACCGGGCCAGGGTGTGCTGTCCGCGCAGTTCGTCGCGGGAGCCGGCGGCCCGGATGGTGCCGTCCGCGATGATCACCAGGTCGTCGCAGAGGCGCTCGACGAGTTCCAGCTGGTGGCTGGAGAAGAGCACCGCGGCGCCGGCGGCGGCCCGCTCACGCAGCACGGTGACCACCGAGTCGGCGGCGAGCGGGTCCAGGCCGGAGAACGGCTCGTCCAGGACGAGCAGCTCCGGGTCGTGCACCAGCGCGGCGGCGATCTGCACCCGCTGCTGGTTGCCGAGCGACAGCTTCTCCACCTGGTCGCCGGCCCGCGGGCCCAACTCCAAGCGGTCCAGCAGGGCGGTGGTACGCCGGCGCGCGTCGGCGGCGCTCAGCCCGTGCAGGCGGGCCAGGTAGACCACCTGGTCGGCAACGGTCATCTTGGGGTAGAGCCCGCGTTCCTCCGGCATGTACCCGAAGCGCTGCCGGGCCTCCCGGGTGACCGGCACGCCGCGCCAGGTCACGGTGCCCGAGTCGGCGGCGAGCACGCCCAGGATGATGCGCATGGTGGTGGTCTTGCCGGCGCCGTTGGCGCCGACGAAACCGGTGAGGCGCCCGGCCGCCACGGAGAAGGACACGTCCTTGAGGACCTGCCGGTCACCGAACGACCGGTCGACGGCCCCGACGTCGAGCACGGTGGTGGTCATGTGATCAACGTAGGCGGGGCGGACCGGGCGCGTCGTCCGGCCGGGGGAGGACCACCCGGGGTCCTCCTTGCGGAGGACCTTACAAGCCGGGCCGGACCACCCCCAGCTCGTACGCGAGCACGACGGCCTGCGTGCGGTCCCGGGTGCCGAGCTTCATCAGCACCCGGCTCACGTGCGTCTTCACGGTGGTCTCGCCGAGGTGCAGGGCGGCCGCGATCTCGGCGTTGGTGGCCCCGCCGGCCAGCAGCACCAGCACCTCGGCGACACCGGGAGCATCCGCACTGGCCAGCACGCCCGCGCTGCGCGTGACGAAGACGTTGAACACGGCCACGGCGGCCACGCCGAGGCCGATCCAGAGATCGGCCCGGCGCTGCTCGGCCGTCGGCCCCGGCCGTACCCATTCCCTCATGCGCTGAGGAAAGCACGGCCGGTCCAACATCAGCCGACCGGGTTCCAGCCGTCCGATCCGGCCAGGTATTTCTGCGGGGTGTAGCTGGCGGCCGTCGAGTCGCTCATCTGCTTCCGGTTGCTGTTGGTGGTCGCGCCCGAGCCGGTGTTCTTGTACTCGTAGAAACGGGCGTTCTTCCAGGAGTTGCTGGACATGTCGATCCACGGCTGCGCGGTCGCGATGGTCGCGCTGAGCGACGACTCACGGAACAGCACCTGAGCGGACGCGCCCCACGGGCGGCCGAGCTGGGTGGTGTTGTTCGTCGCGCCGGTGATCGTGGATTTGTAGATCAGGAAGCCGTAGGTGTTGCCGGACGGCGTCCGGGCCGCCGTGATCGGGCCGCCGGTGGAGCGCTTCTCGTAGATCGACGTCGCGTTGAAGACCGCGGTGGCGTCGCCGAAGATGAAGTCGACGGTGCCCTCGACGTACGAGTTGGCGATGTATTGCCGTTGGGTGTTGGCCAGCAGGGTGTCCTGGTTACCGAGGAACCGGACGTTCTTGTAGATGCCCTTGTCGCCGTTCATGTTGATCGCGACGGCCTGGCTGCCGGTGCCGTAGTCGTTGGAGAAGGTCAGGTTGGTCGCGACGAACTCCTTCGCGTTGACCGTCACCGTGGCGCTGCCGAAGGTGCCGTAACCGCCGGCATTGCTGCGGTTGTTGACGATCACCACGTTGCTCGGGCCGGAGCCGGTGCCGTTCAGCGTGATGTACGGCTTGTTGGACGGGATGGTGACGATCTCCCGGTAGGTGCCGGCCTTGATGTTGATGGTGGCCCGGCTGGAGTTGTTGGCGGCGACCGCGTTGACCGCGGCCTGCACGGTCTTGTACTGGCCGGTGCCGTCGGCCGCGACGGTCAGTGTGGTGGCGGCCGCGGAGGACAGTGCGGTCACGCCGACGATGGCGGCGGTGCCGCTGACGACCACGGCGAGCGCGGCCGACCATTTCACAATTCTGGACACGGTGGATCTCCTCGGTCGTGCGGAAGCGGGACTCGCGGTACCGCCGTCGCATTACGCCGGCCGATGCCTCGTGACGGTGGATCGCGGAGCATCGCCATACGCCGGTACCGGTCGGGGAGAACCCGAACCCTACGACTGCCCACCGATCAGGTCAATCGATGCAAATAAATGCAAACCCCCGACCCAGGGCGTACGGCGGATTTGCTCAGCATGTGCTCGGCATCCACATATGTGAACACGCGGCCCTCGGGCGATGGCCTGGATAACGCCAACGTGCTTGTGCTTGACCGGATCGACGCGAGTCTCTACTTTGGCCTTCAATTCCTTATGCAGGACGCCGTCCACATATGTAGACAGAGTGTGGGGAGAGTTCGATGAACAGACGAAGCGTGCTGTCGCTCTCGTTGGCCGTCACGGCCGCCGGTCTGAGCGCTTGCAGCCGTCCCCGGAGCGGTGGCGGTGGCAGTGGCGCCACCACGATCCGGCTCGGCGACGACGTGGCCGAGGACAACCCGGAGATCGCGGCGGAACGCTGGTTCGGCGATCAGGTGAAGTCGCTGACCGGCGGCAAATACGAGGTGAAGGTCTTCCCGAACGCCACCCTGGGCGACTCGAACCGGATGAACGAGCAAGTCCGCAGCGGCACCCTGCAGATGTCGAAGTCGCTGTTCAGTAACCTCACCGCGTTCGACAAGCGGCTCGGCGTGCTCTCCCTGCCGTACGCGTTCCCGAAACCGGAGGACGGCTTCACCGCCCTGGCCGGCCCGCTCGGGGACGAGTGCAAGAAGATTCTGGACGGCGTCGGCCTGACCGTACTGTCGTGGTTCTACACCGGCACCCGCAACGTCTACAACACCAAGCGGCCGGTACACGCTGCCGCCGACCTCAAGGGCCTGCGTCTCCGGGTGCCGCAGAACCCGGTTACCGTCGATTCGTTCAACGCCCTCGGCGCGCAGGCCACCCCGTTGCCGGCCACCGAGATCTACTCGGCGCTGCAGCAGGGAGTGATCGATGGCGCCGAGAACAACCCGATCTACTACGTCTCCAGCAAGCAGGTCGAGGAGGCGAAGCACTGGTCCTGGACGCGTCACCAACTAGGCGTCGACGTGCTCATGGTCAGCAAGAAGTTCTTCGCCGACCAGCCGGCCGACGTGCAGGACGCGCTGGTCCAGGCGGGCAAGCTGACCCAGGATCACGAACGCGAGCTGTGGAACGCGCAGACCGACATCTTCGTGAAGAAGGCACAGGACGCCGGGGCCACGTCCAACGATGACGTCGACGTGGCCTCCATGCAGACCGCCCTGAAACCGGTGTTCGACAAGTACCGGCCGACGTTCGGCGACCTGATGAAGCTTCTTCCGGTCGCATGAGAGCGGCACTGCGGGTGGTCACGCTCGCCGAGAACATCCTCATCGGGCTCCTGCTCATCGCGATCGTCGCGGTGATCCTCGCCCAGGTCCTCTTCCGGTACGCGTTGTCGCAACCGCTGTCGTGGTCCACCGAGGTGGCCACCGGGCTGCTGCTCTACGTGGCGTTCGTCGGCTTCGCGATCGGGGTGCGGGACAACGCCCACGTCACCCTGAACCTGTACGAACGCCGGCTGTCCGGCCGCGGCCGGCGCGTCGTCCGCTCGGTCGAACTCGTCTTCCTCGGCGGCGTCCTGGTCGCGCTCGGCGTCGGCACCGTCCAATACATCCTCGAGCAGCGGGACGTGACCACTCCGGCCGGGCTTCCGCTGTGGACCATCCTGCTGGCCATCCCGCTCGGTTCGGCGCTCGGCGTGCTGCACGCGGTCGTCGAACTCATCGCGCCGCAGCCGCTGCCCGACGAGGTCAGCGACGACGTCGAAATGGTCGGAGGTGGCGTGTGACCCTCGCCGCCGGCTTCCTGGGCATTGTCGCGCTCATCCTGATCGGCGTCCCGGTGGTGGCCGCCCTGGGCACGGTCGGACTGGCCCAGGCCTGGTGGGACGGCCTGCCCCTGTCCGCGGCGGCGCAGTCGGTCTATCACGGCCTGGACAGTTTCACGCTGCTGGCCATCCCGCTGTTCGTGCTCACCGGCGAGATCCTGCACCGCTCCGGAGCCGCCGAACGCCTGGTCCGGTTCGTCACCATGCTGGTCGGCTGGCTGCCCGGCGGTCTGGGGATGAGCGTGGTCGCGTCCACCATGCTCTTCTCCGGTCTCTCCGGCTCGGTCAACGCCGACGCCGCGGCCATCGGCGCCACCATGATCCCGCCGATGGCCAAGGCCGGGTACCGGCGGCCCTGGGCCGCGGCCATCGTGGCCGCCGCGTCCGGCACCGGCATCCTCATCCCACCCTCGATCACCATGATCGTGCTGGGCACGGTCGCGCAGATCTCGATCCGCGACCTGTTCCTCGCGGCGCTCATCCCGGCGGCCGTCGTTGCGCTGGCCAAGGGCGTGGTCATCTACGTCTATGCCAAGTACGTCGAGCCGACCGGTGAACGGGTCGAGGTCACCGCGAAAGCGCTCGGCCGGGCTGCGGTGTCGGCGATGCTGCCGCTCGGCGCCCCGGTGATCATTCTCGGTGGCATCCTGGCCGGCATCTTCACCGCCACCGAGGCCGCCGCGGTCGCCGTTCTCTACGCCGCGCTGCTGGCGGTCGGCTACCGCAGCGTGTCCCGATCCGACTGGCAGACCATCCTGGTCAACGCCGGTCGCATCAGCGGTGTGGTGCTGTCCCTGGTCGGGGTCGCGCAACTGCTCGCCTTCATGCTCGCCTACGACCAGGTCGGCGACGAACTGGCCGAGTGGACCAGCCAATTCACCGGCAACTACCTGGTCTTCGTCACCATCCTCATGGTCCTGTTCTGGATTCTCGGCGCCCTGCTCGACGGCATCCCCGCCCTGGTCGTACTGATCCCGCTGTTCCTGCCGCTGGCCGCCCAGGCCGGGATGGGCGAGCTGCACTTCGCCATCTTCAGCCTGGCGGTGTTCGGCATCTCCCTGGTCACCCCACCGCTCGGTTCGGCCAGCTTCATCGTCACCGGCCTGGCCAAGATCCGGGTGGTCGACCTGATCCGCCCGATGCTGCCGTTCATGGCCGTCATGTTCGCGACCATTCTGCTGCTGGCGTACGTACCGGCCTTCTCCGAATGGCTGCCCTCGCTGGTCCGCTGAGCTCAGCGCCGGCCGCCAGGGCCGGCGCCCGCTCGACGTTCTCCACCGGCCGCGGTTCCACCGGGCCGGCTCGGCGCACCGATCCGACGACCAGCCAGCACAGGGCGGTCAGCGTTGCCCCGGCGATCGCGTCGACGAGGTAGTGGTTCGCGGTGCACAGCACGGTGATCACCATGGCCACCGGCAGGGTGACCGCGATCAGCCGCAACAGCACGTGCCGGGACGCGGCCGCGATCGCCAGCCCCATGACCAGGTCCCAGCCGGCCAATGACCCCAGATGTCTGCGCCGTTACCCTCGGTGGCGGTTCGGCTGGATGCCGGCCGGACCGGTGCGCAGGATCGCGGTCGGGGCGTCGGCCGAGTATCCGCCGGCCGGCGCCATTGCCTCGGCCGGCTCGTGCGGTGCCTTCCGCCGGCGGATCGCCAACAGGGCGAGCGCGCTCAGGCCGGCCGCGACCAGCACGCCGCCCAGGGCGAAGAACAGCGGCGAACTGCTGCTGTCGTCGCTGACGGCCTGGAGGGTGGGCGGCACCGTGCCGGGGGCGTCGGCCGCGGCGGTGAGCGGGCTTGCCGCCGCGGCGGATGTCGGCGGCGTCGTGGTGGGGGTGGCCACGGCGGACAGGGTCAGCCGCACGGTCGCGGCCTTGCCGTCGGTGCCCCGGACGGTTTTGCGGGCGGTGCGGTAGCCGTCCATGGCCGCGTCCACCGTGATGGTGCCGGCGGTGATCGTCTTGGCGGCGCTCGACGTGATCGAGAACTGGCCGCTGCGGTCGCTTGTCGTCCGGTATTCGTGTCCGGCGCTGTCCCGGATGGTCAGGCCCACGCCGGGGATCGCCTTCCCGTCGGCGTCGCGGACCCGGCCGGAGACCCGGCTGACGCCCGTGGCCGGCTTGTCCGCGCCGGGCGTCGACGCGCCCGCGCCCGGCCCGTGGACGTAGACCATCTGGTAGGCGAAGCTGTTCTGCCCGCCGAGCCGTACGCCGATCGAGATGTTGAGGCCGATGGTCTCGCCCGGGGCCGCGTCGGGGGCGACGAGCGTCGCGTCGAAGGTCTGGCTCGCGCCCGGTGCCAGCTTGGGCTCGGCCCGGCATCCGTCGGTGCAGCGCAGGCCCCCGCCGACCACCACGATCGCCGTTTCGGAGCCGCTCCCGGTGTTGGTGACGCGGAACTGCACGCGCACCGTCTCGCCGGGCTGCACGTTCTCCGCCGACACGCTCAGGATTCTCACGGTCTCCGGAGCGGCCATCGCGGGCGCCCCGGCGGACACCGCGAGAGTGCCCCCGGCCAGCGTTATCAATGCGGCGGCCCGGGCCCATCGGACACCTATGCGCGTCGTCACTTCCAACCACCTTCGCCGAGGAGGACGACATCGATCGATGGCGCCGCGCGACACTATGCCCCTTCGGGGGCGGATCGCGCGACCCGGATGACCCCGGTTCCTACAGGCCGTCGAGGACCAGAGCACGCCGGACCAGGGCAACGCCGCAGGCCAGGAGCAGGAGACCGGCGATCGTGGCGATCCGCCACCATGGCACGCTTTCGACGCGCCGGTCGGCGGCGATCCAGACGCTGAGGCCGAGGGTCAGGCCGGTCATCAGGCACAGGAACGCGGTGATGGCGCGCTCGCCGCCGGTGTAGTCGTCCCACAGGCCGACGGCGCCGATCAGGGCGGCACCGAAGGTGAGTCCGGTCAGGCCGATCAGCGGGGCGGCCAGGCGGAGCCGGTGCGCGGTCTTCACGGCTGGTCCTGGTTCTCGCGCAACTGCTGGGCCGTACGGTCGTACTCGGCTCGTTGTTCTGGGGTCATTTTTTGTTGTTCCTGTTGGGCTTTGGCGGCCGCGGTGGCGAGGGCGTCGCTGTGCCAGGGGAAGTTGGCCGCGCCGCGCAGGGTGGCCTCACCGCTGAGCACCGTGCGGGCGAACGAGCCGAGTGGGTCGCTGCTGCCGCGGGTGCCGGCCAGGTGTTTCAGCACCGCCTTGGCCAGGGGCTGTTCGGTGATGTCACCGTTCATGGTCGTCCCTTCAGTAGCCGGCGGGGTGGTGGTAGGGCTTGGTGTCGGGCAGGTCGTCGACGGCCAGTTTGGCCTGGACCGATTCGACGGTGCCGGCGAGGGCCTTGATGACGTTGTCGGCGGTGCCGAAGAACTTGGAGATCTCTTCGTAGAGTTTGTAGGCCTGCCAGATGTAGAAGGCGGCCACGCTGTAGCCGATCACCGGGCCGACGCCGGTCTCGATCGTCGCGGTGCCGACCGCGCCGGCGACGTTGACGATGATCAGGACGTCGATGAGCTGGCTCATCAGCCCACTGACCACCTCGAACAGGTTCTTGGTGGCCTCGGCGGCCTGGTTGTAGAGGTCGTTGTACTGGTCGCAGGCGGTCTTCAGGGCGATCGCCGCGGTGCCGAGGTTGAGCTGGTATTCCTGTTCGCCCTCGGCGGCGTTGCCCCGCCACACGGCCGGCACGTCGCCGGCCCCGGCGATCAGGTTGCGGCCGATGTTCTCGCAGGCCGCGCCGATGTACTGCCAGGCGACGGCGCAGTGCACGTAGGCGTCCCAGTCGCCGCTGAACTGCTTGGCCCACGCCTCGAACGGGTCGTAGCTGAACAGCCAGATGCTCACCTGCCGCAACCACGCGGACGGGCTGATCAGGTCGGCGAGCGGGTTGATCGACCACATCACCACCTCGGTCGCGTACTCCGGGCTGCGCAACGCGGTGGTGGGTTCGGTGACGTCGGCGAAGGCCGCCCGGGACGTCTGCGGCCACAGATCGGTCCGGCCGTGCGAGAACAGGCCCGGATCGGTGGCGCCGGGATAGCCGGCGTCCAGCCGGGCCGCGGCTGAGGCGTCCGTGCGGGCGTAGTCGCGCTGGGCGAGGTTGATCTGGGTGCCGGTGCCCTGCGCGAGTTCCTCGAGCTTGCGGATCGCCTTGACCATGTTCGCGTACGCCGTGGCGTGCGGCCCCAGCATGATCATCAGGTAGCCCTCAGCGGTGATCGAGAGCGCACAGTGCTGCTTGGTGTAGTCAACGGTGTCGGACGCGTCCTGCGACGCGCGCACCAGCTGGTTGTACAGCCCGTTCAAACCCTGAGCGTCTACATAGAACTCGGTCATGTGGTTTCCCCCGAACCGCCCGGCCAGGGCCCCATGCTAGACACCTTTCGCGCTCGCGGTCTGGCGGCTTCAGCCCAAAAAGAAAGATCCCTTTTCCGTACGCGCCGGACCACTCCCGTGGCACTCGGTCCCGCCGGGCGGGACTCACCCTCCGCGCGCCCGCCCCGGGCGGTCCCGACCCAAGACCCCAACCCCCACCCACCCCGCCGACCAGCATAGACACCAACCTGCTCGGCACTTTGCACTGCTTACCTATACGCGCTGCTCTGCGCACTTCGGGTAAGCGCCAGGCGGGCCGGCAGGGAGCGTCTTATGCGCTGGCGGCACTGTCCACAAAGCAGGACCGGGCTCCGCGACGCGGGACACCGGCGCGGGAACCGGGCGCGGCGGCCGTCATGCGGGAATCGCCGGTTCCGGCGGCGGCGTTGGCGTCGCCGGCGCCCGGTTCCCATGGTGTGCGGCCGGCCTGAAACGGGCCTGAACTCGCGCGCTTACCGGAGGTGCGCAGAGCAGCGCGTATTGGTGAGCAAAGCAAAGCCCCCGCGGGATGGGTGGTCGGTAGCGCGAAAGACGCGGCACGTGCCGGTGTTGCACGCTGGTCGCGCGGTGGCGGCGGTCGGGGGTTAATTGCGGTTGTCGACGGTGTTGCCCGTACCGGCAAAGGGTTTTGATTCTCGCGACCCCGATGGTTTGACAGCGCGGGTGGCGAAGTAGCCGGGCAGCCCACCTGCGGTGGCGTCGGCGTGGCGTGGTGCCTCCTCGAAGGCGGTGAGGAGGAAGCCCGCGGCGAGCGGGCCGCCCAGCACGGTGACCCGGGCGCCGGCTGCGGCGAGCGTCGGGCCCTGCTGGCCGCCGCCGGAGGCCAGGCACAGCACGTCCGAGCCGGCCAGGTCGGCGGGGAACCAGGAGCGGTCGACCGGCCGGTGGCCGATGAGCACGATCGACCAGTCGCCGGCCCGCGCCCGGGCGACCGTCTCGGCGGAGATCGGCCGGGTCCACTCGTTGCCCTGCTCGACCTCCCGGTCCCAGGCGACCCGGTTGTGCGCTACCGGATCAACGCTCATGCGAGGGCGGTGGAGATCGTCAGGAGGTCGGGGGCCGGTAGGGCGGCGGGGCCGTCGGGGTTGCGGCGGCTGTAGCGGCCGTCGCTGACCAGGGCTCCGTCGGTGGTTCGGCGCCAGTGTGGCCACCATGGGGGCTTGCGCAGCATGTAGGCGGCCAGGTCGGCGGCTCCGGCGCCTGCGCCGACGGATTCCAGTGCGGCGGTCACCGTTGCCGCCGCATCCGGGGGTAGGTCCAGGTCGCCGAAGGCGGGCATCAGCAGCAGTAGCCGGGTGTTCGGCTCGGTCGTGCCGGCGGCGGTGATCAGCTCGGGCCAGCTCAGGCCGGGACGCAGCTCGTGACCGCCCAGGGTGGCCAGCTCGACGGGGTTCTCGCCGCCGGAGCGGCACAGCAGGAAGTCGACGCCGTACTCGCCGGGCTCGTTGTAGAAGACGATGTCGATCTCGTGTTCGTCGCGCAGCCCGAGACGCAGGACCGGCCAGGTTTCCGGGTCGGTCAGCCGGTCGTAATAGGCGTAGCAGTCGGCGGCCGCGACCCCGAACGCGGCGGTTACCAGCTCATCGTCGGTGGGCGCGATCAGCGCCGACAGGTAGGTCGGCCAGAACAGCGGATCGGCCATGAACGGGGCACCGTCGGTCAGCGGAAATTCCTCGTACCCGGCAACTTTCACGGCATCGATCATGCCATGGGGGTGTTCGGCGCAGAACCCGGCGGCGGCAGACATAGTCGCTGATGTATCTGCAATATGCGTCGACGTATATAAAACCTTCGTATCTTCCCAGCGACGCATTTCGGTAAACGAAGGGCAGAAAAGTCGATGGGAAGAACGCGGGGGCTGCTCATCGCGGCGCTGACATTGTCTCTGGTGGCCGGCTCAGCTGTGGTCGGCGTAACCCGGGACGACGCCGCCCAGCCGGAGAACACCGAAAGTCTGCTGGATCGGGTGCGCGGCGCCGCCGCGAACCTGGTCGGCGCGGATCCGAGGCCGAAGGTGGAGCCGATCAGTGCCGGTCTGGCGCTGAGCGAGTCGATGCCCGCCGGTAGGAAGTGGGCGGCGGCGAAACGGGTCCGGGAGGTGGCGTCGAGACGGACCGCGAACGGCCGGGTCTTCGCCCTGTCGGACGGCCGGTTGCAGTCCGAGATCTCCGCGGTGCCGGTGAACTACCGCGGCGCCGACGGCAAGTTCCGGCCGATCGACACGACCGTCAAGGCGACCGGCCGGGCCGGCTGGGTGCAGGGCAGCTCGGCGAACTCGTTCACCAGTCTGTTCGGCGACACCACCGGCAATCTGGTGCGGTTCGAGAAGGACGGCCGGTCGATCGAGCTGGGCCTCGGCGGGGCCGCAACGGTGAAGCCGGTCGTCAAGGGTTCGACGGTCACCTATCCGGGGCTGGTCGGCGGCGCGGACCTGGTCTACGAGGTCAGCTCGACCGAGCTGAAGGAGAAGATCGTCCTCAAGCAGGCCCCGAAGGGCCCGGCCTCGTACGCGTTCTCGCTGGACACCCAGGGTTTGACCGCGGTGCCTCAGCCGGACGGGTCGATCGTGTTCCGCAGCGCGGCCGGCGCGAGCGTGCTGACCATGCCGGCGCCGTACATGTACGACAGTGCCGCCGGCACCAGCACCAAGGTGACTCAGACAGTGTCCGGTTCGACGGTCACGGTGACCGCGGACGCGGCCTGGCTGGCCGATCCGGCCCGTAAGTACCCGGTCGTGGTGGACCCGACGATCCGGGTGCAGCCGGTGCCGACCGACGCGGTCGAGACGCAGATCTCCTCGGCCGCCGCGACCACCAACTACGGCTCCGGCTACCAGTTGAAGGCCGGCACCGACACGGCCGGCATCTGGCGGTCGCTGGTGAAGTTCGACACCGGCTCGATCCCGGCCGGCACCGCGATCGACGACGCCCAGCTGCAGCTGTACTACGACCAGTCGATTGCCCCGTCGGCCAACGACGTACCTCTGGAGGCCCGCCCGATCACCGCGGCGTGGACCGAGGCCGGGGCGACCTGGGCGACCACCAACAGCGCTTACTCGGCCACCCCGGCGGCCAACACGGTGACCGTCGACGACGGGGACAGCAACACCGCCGCGTCCGGGACCTGGACGGCGTCGACGAACACGGCGCTGATCGCGAAGGCGGTCGGTAACGACTACCGGGTCAACAACGACGCGGCCACCGGCAGCACGTACTCGTACGTCCCGACGATCACCGAGGCCGGGGACTACCTGGTCGAGGTGCACTACGTCGGCGAGTCGGACCGGGCCGCGAACGCGCCGTACACCGTCTATTTCAACGGTGGGTCGAAGGCCTACACCGTCGATCAGACCACGCCGGTCGCCGACGGTGCCTGGAAGTCCCTGGGCGTGCACCCGTTCGTGGCCGGCACCACCGGCAAGGTGGTGCTCGGCGACGTGGCCAGCAAGGCGGTGATCGCCGACGCGGTCCGGTTCACCAAGAACGGCGTGGTCAAGCAGGCGTCGAAGTCGAGCGTCTGGACCTCGTTCCCGGTGCGCAGCGCGGTGCAGGACTGGGTGAACGGTGCCCAGCCGAACAACGGCCTGATGGTCAAGGCGATCGACGAGACGCTCAACCGGGGCGGCGCGATCTTCGAGGCGTCGGAGTACGCCTACAACAACGACCGGCGCGACGCCAACCTGCCGAAGCTCGTGGTGACGTACGGCAAGCCGGGGGTGACGGTCAACCCGCCGACCACGGTCACCGCGACCGGTGCGCTGCTGGACTGGCCGGCCTACACCGGCACCGACATCGCCGAGTACCAGGTGCACCGCAGCGTCTACCAGACCTGGACGCCGTCCGCGGCCACCCTCGTCGCACCGCTGCCGGCCGGCACCACGTCCTACCAGGACACCACGGCCGAGCCGACCGCGGCGGCCGAGACCGACCCGATGAAGCGCAAGTTCTTCTACTACATGGTCGTGGTCAAGACCACCGACGGGCAGCTGATCCCAGGCCCGACCGTGCCGGCCATGCTGCCCAAGGCCGGGAACGTCACCAGGATCTTCCGGTCCGGGGTGACCGACACGACGCTGTCGGCGGCCCAGCCCGCGGTCAACGTCGACACCTACGCCGGTGACCCGTACGTCTCGCCGGGCAACAACTCGACGGTCTACGGCGACACCCGCGGCCTGGTCAAGTTCCCGGTCGCCGACATCCCGGCCAACGCCCGGGTGACCGACGCGCAGCTGCGGATGTGGAACGTCGCGCTCTACCCGGGCACCGACACCGACGAGAACGTCGACGTGCACACCCTGACCAAGGCGTTCGATCAGACCAAGGCGACCTGGAACACCAGCGACGGCACCACCGCCTGGAGCACGCCGGGCGGTGACTACAACGGCACCGCCCTGTCCGCCAGCAACAGCTTCACCAACGACCCGGAGTGGGCGACCTGGAACGTCACCGCGGCCGCCAAGAACTGGGTGACCACCCCGGCGGCCAACTTCGGCCTGCTGCTCAAGCAGCGCGACGAGGTGAACCAGACGGCCCGGGCGATGCTGCTGTCGGCGGAGGCCCAGGAGCCGCTGCTGCGCCCGACGCTGGAGGTCACCTACCTGGAGCAGACCCCGGAGTCGACCTACTACGCACCGGAGCTGCCCGACGGTGCGCCGCCGGCGACCACCTTCACCACCCCGGTGTCGGTCTCCAACCCCACCGCCGACACCTGGACGGCCGCCGACTGGCAGCTGTCGTACGCCTGGACCAGGGAGGACGGTGAGGCGGTCACCGGCTCGACCGAGGTCACCGCGCTGCCGGCCGACGTGCCGTCCGGCGGCACCGCCGACCTGACCGCCACCGTGACGACGCCGCCCTCGACGACCGAGGGCAACCTGAAGACCGATTACACGATCAGCTGGGAGCTGAAGAACAAGACCACCGGGCAGACGCTGTCGCAGCTCGCCTCGATCGCGCCGCTGTCACACCACTTCCCGGTGGTCGAGCCCACGTCGGACCAGCTCGGCCTGGAGAACTTCTACTCCTACGCCGGCAAGAACACCGGCGCCGGCAGCAGCCTGATGAACAACCTGTACTCCGGCAACACGGTCTGGCAGTACAACGCGTTCGCCAACCCGGGCCGGGGCCTGTCCAGCTTCGTCCGGCTGGCCTACAACTCGCTCGACTCCAGCGACGCGGTCGCCGGGTACGGCTGGTCGCTGCAGACCTCGTCGATGATGCGGCTGGGCAGCCCGCTGGACTTCCACCCGAGCTTCTCCAAGGCGAAGCGGGTGACCTTCACCGACGGTGACGGCACCAGCCACTGGTTCACCCTCGACGAGAAGACCGGCACCTGGGTGAGCCCCAAGGGCGTGCACCTCTACCTGCAGCAGAAGGCCGGGGTCAGCTGCAAGCGGAACGCCCAGGAGCCGCGGGCCTGGTCGCTGACCCGGCCGGACCGCACGCAGTTCTTCTACGACTGCGACGGCTACCTGACCGCCACGGTGGACAAGAACGGCAACACGATGACGTTCACCTACGAGGAGCGTAGGTGCGACAACTCGCCGGAGAAGTTCCTGCGGTACGTCACCGACCCGGCCGGCCGGCAGACCATCACGCTCGACTACTTCGGCAAGGGTGACTCCTACGACTACATCGACGGCGACACCTGGACGCGGAAGTCGGCGACCCGGCTGAGCAACCCGCGGATCATCGACCACGTCCGGTCGATCACCGACGTCAGCGGCCGGAAGCTGACCTTCACGTACACCGAGAAGGGTCTGCTCGGCGAGCTGGTGGACGGCGCCGGCTCGACCAACGGCGCGTCGAAGACGTTCAAGTTCCAGTACGACCGGACCCAGGGCAACAAGAACGTCAAGCTGGTCAAGGTCACCGACCCGCGGGGCAACGCCACCGACGTGGCCTACACCTACTCGGCGGCCGGGGACGACAAGAACCCGGAGTGGCGGACCAAGTCGTACACCGACCGGCTGGGCGGCGTGACCAAGTTCGGCTACGTCAAGGGCGGCAACGCCGAGGCCACCGTCACCGACGCCGAGAACCACAAATCCACCTACTACCACGACGGGTACGGGCGGGCCTTCCAGACCGTCAACGCGAAGGGCCAGGTCACCAAGCTCGGCTGGGACGACGACCACAACGTGGTGTCGCTGACCGAGGCCAACGGCGCCGTCTCCACCTGGAAATACGACGCCAAGACCGGGTACCCGACCGAGAAGAAGGACGCCGTCGCCGTCGCGAACGGCACCGCGGGCACGGTTCTGACCTACTTCACCCAGCTCGGCGGTTATGTGGCCGAGGTGGCCACGAAGACCTCCCCGGAGGGCCGCAAGTACCAGGTCAGCTACACCACCGCCGGTGACATCGCGACCGTCACCGATCCGTCCGGCGCGGTCACCAAGACCACGTACGACACGTGGGGTCAGCCGCTGACCTCCACCGACCCGAACGGCAACCTCACCGGGTACAGCGCCTACGACGCCAACGGCTTCCCGCAGACGATCACCGACGCCCTGACCAACAGCACGAAGTACGGGTACGACATCCGCGGCAACACCGTCAAGGTCACCGACCCGCTGGGCAAGGCCACCACCCTGACGTACGACGTGTTCGGCCGGCCGCTCGAGCAGAAGGTCCCGAAGGACCAGGCGAACGGCGTGTTCATCACCACGCCGGCTCCGGTCTACGACACCAACGACAACATCACCAAGGACACGGCGGCCAACGGCGCGGTGGCCACCGCGGTCTACGACGCCGCCGACCAGCTGAAGTCGGCCACCGCGCCGAAGGACGTCGAGTCGGACCCGGTGAGCACCGAGTCGTACACCTACGACAAGGTCGGCAACCTGCTCACCACCACCGAGCCGAAGGGCAACCTGACCTCCACGGTGGGGGACTACACGACGACCGTCGGCTACGACGAGATCTACCAGCAGACCTCGGTGGTCAACGCGCTGGGCCAGAAGATCAGTTACGCGTACGACAACGTCGGCAACGTCGTCACGGTGGTCGACCCGCGCAAGAACGCCACCAGCGACACCACCGACTACACCACCAAGTACGCCTACGACAAGGCGCACCGGCGGATCAGCACCACCGACGCGCTGGGCAAGACGAGCACCTCGGAGTTCGACCGGGACGGCCTGGTCTCGGCCGCGACCGACGCGCTCGGCAACACCACCCGGGTCACCCGGGACGTGCGCGGCAACACGGTCGAGATGAAGGTGCCGTACCGCAACGACAGCGGCACGATCACCTACCGCACGATGCGCTACGAGTACGACAAGGCCGGCAACCGGACCCGGATGATCACCCCGCGCGGTGTCGCCACCACCGACGATCCGGACGACTTCGCCGAGGTCAGCGTCTACGACGCGCTGAACCGGGTGAAGGAGACCCAGTCGGCGTACGACAAGGACGACTCCCGCTACAACACGCCGGACAAAACCCTCTACACCTACGACGCGGCCGGCCGGCTGACGAAGTCGAGCTCGCCGCCGTCGAACGGGCAGAAGGTCCGCAACGACGCCGACTACACCTACTTCGACAACGGGTGGAACAAGTCCAGCACCGACCCGCTGGACATCACGACGACGTACGACTACGACGCGCTCGGTCAGCAGGCCGCTCGCACCGTCACGGCCGCGGGTGGCTCGTCCAGCCGCACGATGGGCTGGTCGTACTACCCGGACGGCAAACTCAAGGCGCGGACCGACGACGGTGTGCCGGTCGGCAACCAGGTCGTGCTGGTCGACAACGCCGACTTCAGCAACACCACCGCCACCGGCGACTGGCCGACGGGGGAGACCGCGACCGGCAAGTACGGCGCGGACTACGCGACCCACGCCGCCGGCACCGGCACCAACGCGTTCAGCTGGCAGCTCAACGTCCCGCTGGACGGCACCTACGAGGTGTTCACCCGCTACCCGAACGTCTCCGGTGCGGCCACCGACGCCACCTTCACGATCAGCCACGCCGACGGGACGGCCACCCGCACCGTCAACCAGACCACCGGCTCGGGTGGCTGGGTCAGCCTCGGCAGCTACAAGTTCGCCGAGGACAACACGCACGCGGTGACCCTCACCGACAAGGCCGGCGGCATCGTGGTCGCCGACGCGGTGAAGCTGGTGCGCAACAACGCCACCGACATCGACGCCGAGAAGCGCGACTACTCCTACACCTACGACGCCAACGGCAACCTCACGAAGATCGCCGATGCCTCGTCGGCCGCCCGGGCCGACGCCTACACCGTCGAGTACACCGGCCTGAACCAGGTCGCCAAGGTGGTCGAGTCGAAGTCCGGCACGACGGTCAACACCAGCTCGTTCACCTACAACGAGAACGGTGCGGCGGTCACCACCACGCACGACAAGCAGTTCGCGAAGTACGAGTACGACGCTCGTGACCAGCTGGCCAAGGTGACGAACGGCAAGTCCGCCACGGACACCACGGCGAAGAACACCACCTTCACGTACGCCGACGACGGCGCTCGGCTGAAGGAGGTCAAGGGCAACGGGAACACGGTCGACTACACGTACTTCCTCGACGGGCTGCTCAAGTCGCAGGCCGAGAAGAAGCCGAACGGCACGCTCGTCTCGGAGTCGACGCTCGACTACGACCTGAACGGCAACCGGTCCCGCGAGGTCGCCAAGAAGATGAACGCCGACAACAACGCGGCGTACCTCTCCAGCAGCACCGACTACAACTACGACCCGCAGGACCGGATCGCCAAGGTCACCAAGACCGGCGACCATCCGGCCACCGAGACCTACGTCCACGACGCCAACAACAACGTCATAGACCAGACGGTCAACGGCCTTCAAACCACCTTCCGGTACGACCGGAACCGGCTGCTCACCTCGACGGCCGGTGGGGCCACCGCCAAGTACAACTACGACCCGTACGGCCGGCTCGACACGGTCACCTCGGGTGGTCAGGTCGTCGAGCGCAACACCTACGACGGTTTCGACCACATCGTGCAGAACCGGCGCAACGACGGCAGCGGAACGTCGACCACGAAGTACACCTACGACCCGATGGACCGGACCTCGTCGAAGAGCACCGACGTCGGCACATCCAAGGCCAAGACCACCGTCTTCAACTACCTGGGCCTGGGCGGTGACGTCCTCGAGGAGGAGGTCGCCGGCACCGTCGAGAAGTCCTATCAGTACTCGCCGTGGGGGGAGCGGCTCTCCCAGATCACCTACGGCGACAACGGGTCGACCGAGACCGACTACTACGGGTACAACGCGCACTCCGACGTCGACCAGCTGACCGACCAGAGCGGCAACACCAAGGCCACGTACGGCTACACCGCGTACGGCCGGAACGCCGACGCCGAGTTCACCGGGATCGACAAGCCGGACGCCGCCGACCCGACCAAGGAGGCCTACAACGTCTACCGGTTCAACGCCAAGCGCTGGGACCAGCAGGCGGGCACCTACGACATGGGTTTCCGGGACTACAACCCGGGCCTGAACCGGTTCCAGACCCGGGACAGCTACAACGGTGCCCTGGCCGACATGAACCTCGGGCTCGACCCGTGGACCGGCAACCGGTACGCCTTCGCCGGCGGTAACCCGATCAACCGGGTGGAGCTGAACGGGCACACCGACGTCCCGGCTCCGATCATCGCCGGACTCGTCGAGGCCGTGCTCGCGGCGGCGGCCGCGGCGGCGGTCGAGCTGGCGATAGTCGCTGGTGTGACCCTGGCCCTCGGCGGAATCGGCTGGATGATCTGGTCGATCGCCACCGACGACGGCGAGCTCAGCGCCGACGACAAGGCCGACCAGGCCGGCATCCACGGCACCGAGGAGGGTGCCGAGCAGGCCGCCGACCTGGCCACGGAGCTGAACGACTCCCGGCGCCCGTACCTCGCCAAGAACAGCACCACCTCGGTGATCAAGGTGTGGGACTCGGAGACCAACACCTACAAGATCAAGGTGGCGGTGGCTCAGCCCGACGACGCCGAGGCGACCATGCCGGCCGGCTGGGAGGACAAGATCCGGGCGGTCTACGGCAACGAGATCGAGATCGAGTTCGTCACCAACCCGAAGGACTCCGGGCAGCACGCCGAGGAGACCATCATCGGCAGCCTCGGCGACACCCAGGTGATCGTCGAGGGCGGCGCCAACCGGGCCGTGTGCATGTACATCTGCAACGCCGAGCTCGGCAACCGGGTCGAACTCGGCGGCCAGCTGCTGACCAGGTCGCGAGGCACCAAGTTCCGGTCCTTCTACCGCCTGTTCACACCCAACATGTCCCCGCCGTCGAGCATGCCCCCGCCGGCTCCGACCGTGCCGAACCCACAACCCGGTCCGGTACCCAACCCGTAACCACGGTGAAGCCCGAGGCGCTGGTCGCCTCGGGCTTCACCGTTTCCGGGCATCAGTGGTGCCGGACCCGCAGTTCGACGTGCGGCACGCCTTCCGGCATCGGCAGCGGACATCGGCTGGTCACCAGCAGCGCGGATCCGGCCGAACCCGGGACCAGCGGCCGCACCTGCCCGGCGCAGGCCGCGCCGTGCACCACGATCAGCACCCGGCGCGCCGCGAGCAGCGACCGGTACCGGCCGATCCGCTCGTCCACGTGCTCCGGTACCTCGGCGGCCGGGACGCCGAACGCCCGTAACACCCGGGCCATCAGGTCGGCCGCGGAGACATCGGGGCCGGCCTCGGTGAAGACCTGCCCGTCCGGGAAGGCGTGCGCCAGCCGGTGCCCGGCCCGGGTGACAAGCGCGGTCTTGCCGCTGCCGGGCGGCCCGTGCACCACCACGACGGCCGGCGCCCGCCGGCCCGGTGCCGGCCGGGCGGCGGCCAGCACCGCGGCCAGTTCGCCGGCCCGCCCGGTGAACAGCGCCGGGTCCGGTGGAAGCTCGCGAGGCACCTCGAGGCCGCCGGCCTGGCTGCGGCCGGCGGGCGGCCGGACCAGCAGGTCGAGCTGTGGCGCGCGGTCCAGCATCGCCACGTGCAGGCCGGTCAGCGCGCTGCCCGGCTCGACACCGAGCTGGCTCTGCAGGGCGGCCTGCGCCTGGCGGTAGGCGGCGAGGGCGGCACCGAGATCGCTGGAGCGGTAGTGCGCCAGCATCAGCTGAGCCCAGGCCCGTTCCCGCAGCGGGTGGGCGGTGAGGTGATCGCGCAGCGCCGGGACCAGCTCATCGGTGTACCCGAGGGTCAGGCGCACGTCTGCGAGATCCTCGACCACCCGCAGCCGGTCGGTTTCCAGCCCGGCGATCAGGACGTCCAGCTCGGCCCCGCCGGACAGCCCGAGCCCGGCCGGCCCGCGCCACAGCCGCAGGGCCGCCGCCAGGTCCGGTTCGGCCCCGGCCGGCTCGCCGCGGGCCAGCGCGTCGCGGCCCTGTGCCGCGAGCCGCCGGAACTGCGCCACGTCCAGCTCATGCGGCTCCAGATTCAACTGGTACGCGCTCGGCCGCGAGACGATGCGGTCGCCGAGCGTGCCGCGCAGGGCCGCGACGTGGTTACGGATGTTCGCGACCGCGGACGCGGGCGCCTGCCCGGCCCAGAGCAGACCGACGAGCCGGTCCAAGGTGACCGGCCGATTGACTTCCAGAGCAAGCGCGGCGAGGATCGCCCGCCGTTTCGCCGGGCCCGGCTGAACCGGACCGTCGTCTCCCTGTAACTCCACCGGACCGAGTAGGTGAACTTCGATCGACATCGACTTACCCCCGTTCGGCCTCACGATAGAAAGCCGAACAAGATAGATCAACGCAAATCTGTTGAGTTGATCAGTGAGTATTCTCAAGCGTCGGGGAGGGGGGCTCTCAGCGTTTCCCTGGGTTTGATCCAATAGCCTGCGCCGCGTGGGTTCAGCCATCCGATTTCTGCTCGCGCGCCGGTGGGACGTCCCGGCCGTGCTGGCCGGGCTGCTCGGCGGGGTGCTGAGTGTCCTGTGGGGAGTTTGGCTGGCTCGCAACGCCGGCGATCTCGCCGCCCAGTACGCCTGGACCAGTTTCATCCGGCAACATCCGGGATCGGCGTACAACCTGTCCTGGTACGGCGGGATTCACCCGGCTTCGTACAGCATCGTCTCGCCGTACGTCATGGCCCTGTTCGGTGTTCGGACCACCGGGGTTCTGGCCGGAACGGCCGGCGCGGTGGTCGGTGGCCTGCTGCTGAGTCGGTCCGGGGTTCGCCGGCCGCTCTGGCCGGCCCTCGGGCTGGCGGTCGCGGTGTGGGGCAATCTGGCCGCCGGCCGGGTCACCTACCTGCTGGGCGTGGTGTTCGCCCTGATGGCGGCCCTCTTCCTGCTGCCCGGCGCCGATGGTCGCCGGCCCCGGCCGGTGCTCGCGGCGGTGCTCGGCACGGTGGCCACCCTGTGCAGCCCGGTCGCCGGCCTGTTCGTCGAGGTGCTGGCGGCGGCGCTGTTCCTGACCGGTCGGCGGCGGCATGCCTACCTGCTCGCCGCGGGCCCGCCGCTGGTGATCGGGGCGACCTCGCTGCTGTTCCCGTTCTCCGGAGTGCAACCGTTTCCCTGGTACGCCGCGCTGGTCACCGCCGGTTCCGCGGTGGCGGTCGCGGTGCTGGCACCGCCGGCCTGGCGGACGGTACGGGCCGGGGCCTGGGTGTACTTCGCCGGTGTCGTCCTGTGCTGGGCGATTCCCACCCCGATCGGCAGCAACGTCGAACGGCTCGCGCTGCTGGCCGGCGCGGCCATCATGATCAGCGTCATCGCCGAGCGTGGTCCCGGAGTCCGGTGGGCGACGATGACGTACGTGGCGGCCGCCGGGCTGGTGGCCTGGACGGCGCTGCAGCCGGTCGCCGACTACGTCAAGACGGCGCCGGTGGCGGCCACCGTCGCCGATGCCGAACCGCTGATCCGCGAGCTGCGCAACCTCGGCGCCGAGCAGGGCCGGGTCGAGGTGGTGCCGCTGCGCACGCACTGGGAGGCGTTCGGCATCGCACCCCACGTCAACCTGGCCCGTGGGTGGAACCGGCAGGCGGACGTCGAGCGAAACCCGCTGTTCTACGACGGCACGCTCACCGCCGGCTCCTATCGGCGGTGGCTGCAGGACTGGAGCGTCGGATACGTCGTGCTGCCCACCGCCGAGCCGGACAGTGCCGGGGTCGCCGAGGCGCGGATCATCACCGCCGGTCAGCCGTGGATGTCGCTGGTGTGGTCGGACCCGGACTGGCAGGTGTACCGGGTGCAGGACTCCACGCCGCTGGCGTCCGCGCCCGCGACCGTGACCTATGTCGGCTCGGCGGCCGTCACGGTCCACCTGCCCGGGGCCGGCTCCACACTGCTGCGGGTGGCCTGGTCACCGTGGCTGGCGATCGACGGTGTCGACGACGATGCCACCCCGCGGGCGTGCCTCACCCAGAACGGCGAGTGGACCGAACTGGTGGCCCCGGCCGCCGGCACCTTCACCATCGAGGCGCGCTACAGCTTCGACCGAGGTTCGCCGTGCGCAAGGTCGGCGCCGAGCTGACCGCGTGTTACCTTCTACATCTTGTAGGAGAGGGGAGGCGTGCCTCGCGGTGAGCGCCACTCTGGGTGACATTCTCCTGGTCATGCTGGGTGACCGGCCCGCAAGCGCGTACGAGTTGCGCCAGCGGCATGCCGAGGCCCTGGGCGCGGCCCACCGGCTCGACGTCCGGCGGGTGGAGGTGGCGCTGGTCCGCCTGCAGCGCGTCGGCCACGTCTACACGGATCAGGTCCTGTCCCACGGGGCGAAGCGGGTGTGGTCGATCACCGAGGCCGGCCGGCACCGGCAACGATCGTGGATCGTTGACGTCGGCCCGGAGGAAGCGGTCGAGGACCTCGTGGCCCGGGTGCTGATCGCCCTGGCGGCGACCGATCGCGCCACCTTCGAGGCCGTCGTCGAGTCCTGCCTGACCAGGTTCGAGGGGCGTCGCCCGCGCGTTGCGCGCCGGGCTGGAGTCACCACGCCGGCCGAGGCGCGAAGTGCCTTCGACACCGAGGTGGCGAAGGCGACTCTTCGCTGGCTGCAGCAGCTGCGCACTCACGACCGCGTCGCTTGAACGTTTCTTCAGCCTGCCTTCAGCCCCGCGCGACACCAGCGGTCAGACGCCGTCGTACTGGTTCAGGGTCGTGGTGAGTGCGGTCAGGCTGCCGGCGCAGTCGGCCTGGCTGGGGTTTGCGGCCCGCAGCGAGGTCAGCACCGCGTCGATCTCGCCGTCGAGCACATGCCACTTGGCGGAGTCGCGCGGCTTCAGGCCGGCCTCGGCGTCGTCCCAGCTGACCTCCAGGTCCTTGACCCGGGTCTTGCCGCCGGCCAGGTCGTTGGCGGCGACCTTGGACTGCAGGTCGGCGGTGATGGTGGCGAACTTGGTCAGATCGCCCAGCTGGGTGGCGGGGTGCGCCTGCTTGACGGTGGTGCGGTCGGCGGCGGTGACCGCGGTGCCGGCCGGGGTGCTGTGCAGCGTGCTCAGGCCCACCCCGGCGAGTGCGATCGCCAGCGCTCCGGCGGCCGCCCAGGAGTAGTCGGCGCGGCGTCCGCCGAGCGGGCCGTCGCCCTTGACGGCCACTCCGTGCCGGTTGGCCAGGATCTGCTCGCGGGCGACCAGGATCAGGATGACGCCGAAGAACAGCAGGCTGGTGGTGCTGGCGCCGAGGTTGAGGCCGCCGAAGTCCGTGGACTGGGTGAGCAGGTCGCCCAGGGAGGCGCCGAGCGGGCGGGTCAGGACGTACGCGATCCAGAAGGTCAGCACCAGGCCGGCCCCGGCGCGCTGGGCGATCCAGGTGAGCAGGATGAGCCCGGCGAAGATCAGTGTGCCGTTCCGGAAGCCGAGGCTGAGCGCTTCGGTGGCCAGGTCACCGGCGGCGGTGCCGAGCGCGAACGTGGTGAGGATCGCGCCCCAGTAGAAGGCCTCACGCCGCCGCGTGTCGATCGAGGCGATCGCGAGGGTGCCCTCCTGGCGGTACCAGGCGAAGAACACCACGGCGAGGACGACCGCGAAGAGCGTGGTGCTCACGTACAGGCTGACACCCAGGGTGTCGGTGAGGAAGTCGGTGATCTGGGTGCCGACGATGCTGACCAGCACCACGCACAGCCAGTAGATCCACGGGGTGTAGCGACGAGTCCTGAGCTGGATGAAGAGCGCGACGGCCAGCACCGTGATCATCACGGCGTCGGTGACCAGCGGGCCGAGGCCCACGTTCACCGTCAGGTAGTCGGCGAAGGTTTCGCCCACCGTCGTCGACAACACCTTGATGACCCAGAAGGTGGCGGTGATCGCCGGAACCTTGGTGAGCCAGCCGCGGGCGTACCCCATCGTGTCTCCTGTCAGTGACCCGGGCCGCCGGCGGCGGCCTTCAGGATCACCACGATGAGGTGGTGATCCTGAAATCTGGCTGAAGACCACTTTCGGGGTCTTCACACCGTTTGCCCACCAGCACCGCAAACGGTGTCACCGGTAGGCCGGCCGCGGCAGCCGGATCGTGACGACGGTTCCGTTCGGGGTGTTGGGTTCGGCTGTGACGGTGCCGCCGTGCTGGGCGGCGGTCTGCGCCACGATGGCGAGGCCGAGTCCGGAGCCGGGCATGGAACGGGCCGCGGTCGCGCGATAGAAGCGCCCGAAGACATGCGGCCGATCGGCCGCATCGATGCCCGGGCCGCGGTCGGCCACGGTGAGCGTGCAGGTTCCGCTGTCGTCGCCGGCCGACAACCTGATGTGTACGGTCGTGGCCGGCGGACTGAACTTGGCGGCGTTGTCGAGCACATTGACGATCATGCGTTCCAGTTCGCCGGGGCGGCCGTGCACGGTGCTCGGGTGCAGGTCGGCGTCGAAGGTCAGGCCGGGCGCGCGCATCCGTACCCGGTTGATCGCCGCCTCGGTCACCTCCGCCAGGTCCACCTCCTCGGGGTCCTCCCGGGTGGATTCGGCCCGGGCCAGCTCGACCAGTTCGGTGGTCAGGGTGGCCAGTTCGCGGATCTGGGCGTCGAGGTCCGCGAGCAGGTTCTCGCGTTCCTCGGGCGGCAGTCGATGGGCGAGGTCCGGGTTGCGTTCGACGGTCAGCAGCAGCTCGATGTTGGTGCGGATGCTGGTGAGCGGCGTGCGCAGCTCGTGACTGGCGTCCTCGATCAGGGTCCGCTGGGCCTGCCGCGCGGCATCGATGGCCTCGAGGAGGGTGTTGACGCTGGTGCCGAGCCGGGCGACCTCGTCGGTGCCCTCGACGGCCAGGTGTTGTTCGAGGTCCATGGTGACGGTGACGTTCTCCACCGCCGCCGTCAGCTGCTGCACCGGGGCCAGCCCGGACCGGGCGACCAGCCGGCCGAGCAGGGCCGCACCGGCCGCGCCGAGCAGGCAGCCGGCCGCGAGCAGCGCGCCGAAGAGCTGCAGTACGTCGTCGTCCTGTTCCTGGCTGATCGCGACCTGAACGGCGCCACCGCCGGTGGCCGGCACGGTGAGCATCAGGTAATCACCGACCTTCTCCTCGGCGGAGCGCTTGCCGCCGGCCGCGATCTGGCGGGCGCGGGCGGTGACCGGCAGGGGAGTGCTGGTGTCGCTGATGACCGCGCCGGTGCGGTCGAGGATCTGCCATCGCGGGCCGAGCTGATGCGGTCCGTGCCCGTCGCCGTGACCCTGCCCGGGGTCGGGGAGGGTGCCACCGGCGGACAGCCACTGGTCGGGCTGGGCGGCGATCGCGCTGGCGTCCGCGGTCAGCTGCGACTGGGTCTGATGGTGCTGGATCTCGGCCACCGCGAGCCAGGCGCCGACCGACAGGGCGACCAGCGCGGCCGAGACCGCGGCGGTGACCAGCAGCGCCACCCGGCTGTGCAGGGTCCGCCGGCGCCACCAGGCACTCACCACGGCTCCTCGCGCAGCACGAAACCGACGCCGCGCACGGTGTGCAGCAGTCGCGGCTCGCCCTCGGCCTCCAGCTTGCGGCGCAGGTAGCCGAGGTACACCGCGATGCTGTTGGAGTCCTCGCCGAAGTCGTAGCCCCAGACCTGCTCGAACAGCACGGTCCGGGTGAGCGCCTGCTTCGGGTGCCGCAGGAACGCTTCGAGGATGCCGAACTCGGTGCGGGTCAGGCGCAGCGGCCGGGAACCGCGCCAGACCTCCCGGGTGTTCGGGTCCAGCCGCAGGTCGGCGTAGCTGAGCAGGTCGGGTGCGGGCGCCGCGGTGATCAGCGAACGGCGCAGCAACGCCCGCAGCCGGGCCAGGAGCTCCTGCAGGGCGAACGGTTTGACCAGGTAGTCGTCGGCTCCGGCGTCCAGGCCGGAGACCCGGTCGCCGACGCCGTCGCGGGCGGTGAGCATCAGGACCGGCACGAGGATGCCGTCGGCGCGCAGCCGCCGGCAGGTCTCCAGCCCGTCCAGCACCGGCATGCTGACGTCGAGGATCACCGCGTCGGGCGGGTTGCCGCGCACGGCCTCCAGCGCCGCGCCGCCGTCGGCCGCCGTCTCGACGTCGTGTCCCTCGAAGCGCAGCGTGCGCGCGAGCGAATCACGGACCGCGGTGTCGTCGTCAACCACCAGTACTCGCATGGACCTACCCTCTCGTACCGGTCATTGCCCGGTCGGCGGGAATCAGCCTGCGCCCGGTTCCTAAGTGCGGTGACGGTGCCCGGATAAGAGATTCGTAAGCACCGAGAGCGCCGGCCTGCGGCAGAAGACCGGCGAGTTCGCCGCCGCGGTCAAGGCCGGCGACCTCGCCAAGGCCAAGGCGCTCTACCCGGTGGCCCGCACCTACTGGGAGCGGATCGAACCGGTCGCGTCGATCTTCGGTGACCTCGACCCGAAGATCGACGGCCGCGAGGACGCGGTCGAGCCCGGTGCCGAGTTCACCGGCTACCACCGCCTCGAACGCGACCTCTGGTCCACCAAGGACGTCGCGAAGGACGGCCCGATCGCCGACCGCCTCGTCGCCGACGTCGCCGAGATCGCCACCAGGGCCGACACCGCGACGCTGTCCCCGCTCAACCTGGCCGACGGGGCCAAGTCGCTGCTCGACGAGGTGGCCACCGGCAAGATCACCGGCGAGGAGGACCGCTACTCGCACACCGACCTGTGGGACTTCGCGGCCAACGTCGAGGGTTCGAAGGCGGCGATCGCCGCGCTGCGCCCGGTCCTCCAGGAACGCGCCCCCGACCTGGTGAAGCAGATCGACACCGGCTTCACGGCGGTCGACGCGGCCCTGGCCAAACACCGCGCCGGCGACGGCTACCGCCTGCACACCGACCTGTCGAAGGCCGACCTGAAGGAACTGTCCGACGTGATCAACGCGGTGTCCGAGCCGATCAGCAGGGTCGCCGGCGTGGTCGCCCGCTAAACCGGCGTGGTCGCCCGTTAGATCAGCGGCACCGAGGGGTCGTCGGTCGAGCCCTCGTCGGTGGCCGCCTGCACCGAGCAGAACCGCCACCGCTTGTCGGCGCCCAGGTCGAGGGTGACCTGGAGCGTCGACTGCGGGTAGGCGTTGAACGTGCTGATGACCTTCGCGCCCGTGCGGCTGAGCACCGGCTCGGCCGGCCGGGAGGCGATCACGTCCATCACCGCCTGCGGGCCGGGCGCGGGCGAGGGGCCGAGCACGCTGGTGAACACGGCCGGCGACGTCCGGACGTACGCGTTGCTGCTCAGCAGCCCGTTGATCTGCTGGGTGAGCAGGTTCGCGACCGCGCACCCGGGGGTGGCGATGTTGCTGACCAGGGCCGGGTTGGGGTTGGCCAGCAGCCACTGCCCGTACGCGGACAGCGAGGTCAGGATCGGCATCCAGGACGTGCCGGTGTTCGTGAGGGCGGGCGCGGCCGAGGTGGCCTTGGGGATCGCGATCGTGATCACCCGGGCCGGGCTGGGCGACCCGCTCACCGACGCGGCGGGCGCGGCGGTCGCCGTCGTGGTGGTCGTGGCGGCGGTCGCGCAACCGCTCAGGGTCGCGACGGCGGCGAGGCCGAGCAGGGCATGGTGGGCACGCATGACCCCCGTATCGGTCGCGCCGCCGGGCGGTTGAGCGAGGTCAGGCGGTAGCCGGGGTGCGTTTCGGTGCGGGCCGGAAGAACAGGACCAGGACAATGGCGGCGTACGCCAGCCAGGCGGTGACCTCCAGGACGGTGGCCGAGGCCGTGATGTTGATCGTCGCGGCCAGCAGGGTGCCGTACCAGGAGGTGGGCTCGATGACGCCGGACATGTCGTAGGCGACGGTGGTCGAGCCGGGCAGCAGGCCGGCCACCTGGAAGCCGTGCACGGCGTACTTGATGATCCCGGCCGCGACCAGCACCAGCAGGGCGCCGGTCCAGGTGAACAGCCGGCCGAGGTTGACCCGGGCCACCGCCGCGTACATCAGCCAGCCGAGCAGCACCGCGGTCACCACCCCGGCGATCATGCCGAGCAGCGGCGCCACGGTCTCGCTGGCGGCCTGCGCGGCCGCGAAGACCAGCAGGACCATCTCGACGCCCTCGCGGATCACCGCGATGAAGGCCAGGCCGGCCACCGCCGCCCTACCCAGCCCGAGGGCCGTGGTGAGCTTTCCGGTCATCTCGGATTTGATGGTGCGCGCGCTGCTGCGCATCCAAAAGATCATCCAGGTGACCATGGTGACGGCGATCAGCGACGTGACGGCTTCGAACAATTCGAGGCGTACGCCGGACAGCAGTGACGTCGCCACGTAGGTGAGCACCACCCCGAGCGCCGCGGCGCACACGACAGCGGCGGCGACCCCGGCCCACAGTGGCAGCAGTCCGTCCCCGCGGCCGGCCCGGGCGAGCACGGTGACCAGGATCGAGACGACGAGCGCCGCCTCGAGTCCGTCGCGAAGCCCGATGAGATAACTGGCGAAGAAGGCGCCGCCCACGTGCGTACTCCCGAAGTTGGTGAGGCTTGCCTGACTTCGGTGAAGCTCCTACAGAATGTAGGAGCTTGTCAAGTACTCTCCTACAGCATGTAGGTTTACGTGCCCTCAGGCCGGGCATGTGAGCCGCGGTGCCGATGGAGAGGAATTCCCTTTTGATGACGTCCGCGCTGGGCCCGTCGTTTCTCGACCCGGAGCGGCTGATCTCGACGTTCGGCCTGATCGGCATCCTCGCCATCGTCTTCGCCGAGTCCGGCCTGCTGATCGGCTTCTTCCTGCCGGGTGACTCGCTGTTGTTCACGGCCGGGCTGCTGGTGGCCGACGGCACCTACCTGCACCAGCCGCTGTGGCTGATGTGCCTGCTGGTGTCGGTGGCCGCGGTGGCCGGGGACCAGTTCGGCTACTTCTTCGGGCGCCGGTTCGGGCCGGCGTTGTTCCGCCGCCCCGACTCGCGCCTGTTCAAACAGGAGAACCTCACGAAGGCCCGGGAGTTCTTCGCCAAGTACGGCGCCCGCTCGATCGTGCTGGCCCGGTTCGTGCCGATCGTGCGGACGTTCACCCCGATCGTGGCCGGGGCGAGCCACATGCACTACCGCACGTTCCTGATCTACAACCTGATCGGCGGCACCCTCTGGGGCAGTGGCGTGACGGTCCTCGGCTACTTCCTCGGCCAGATCGCGTTCGTGAAGTCGAACATCGAGTTCATCCTGATCGGCATCGTGGTCCTGTCGGTGATCCCGATCGGCGTGGAACTGCTGCGCTCCCGGCGTTTCTCCCGCGACTGAATCCGGTTACTCCTACAAGATGTAGGAGTAACCGGACAGAGGGAGACAAAAATGCGAGCGTTGCTTGCTGCCGCGGTGGTCGCCGTGATCGGTTCCAGCCCCATGGCGTACGCCGTAAGCGCGGCCGTCCCGTCACCGACAACAACTGCCCGCACGATCTCGGCGCCCGGCCGAACCTCGGCCGCCAGCTGCTCGACGCCGGCCACACCTTCGCCGGCTACTCGGAGGACCTGCCGCAGGCCGGGTGGCAGGGCTGCGCCGATCAGGGTTACGTGTGGCGGCACAACCCGTGGGTGAACTTCAGCAACGTGCCGGCGACGGCGAATCAGCCGTACACCGCGTTCCCGGCGGACTATCGCCGGCTGCCGACGGTCTGCCGCTCACCGGCTTCGCCCAGCGCCGCGCCGGCCTGCCGGACATCTGGAGCTAGGGGTGCGGCCGTTCGCCGTCGGCCAGCACCTGGCGCAGCAGCGCGGCGTCGGAGTCCGCCAGGGACGCGGCGAACAGTTGGAGCACCGCCAGCCGGTCCGGTCGATCGGCCAGGGCGGCCTGCATCTGCGACGCGGCCTCGGCGGCGGCGTCCCGGGTGGGCCAGTAGGAGTGCCGGCGCCCGGTGCGGTTCCGTTCGACGGCGTTCTTGTCGTGCAGCCGGGACAGGATGGTCTGCACGGTGTTGTAGGCCAGGTCACCGCCGAGTTCCTGTTGCACCTCCGTCGCCGTGATCGGGGCGTCGGCGGCCCACAGTACTCCCATGACCGCGGCCTCCAGGCCTCCAGGCGGTCGCCTGCCGTCCTTGCTCGTCACTGTCGCTGACCTCCTCGGCCAGGATATCCGGGCCGAACGGCGGGTCTGTGTCACGACACCGGAAGCGGCAGCCGAATCCGCATGGCCGCGCCGGCATCGAGGTCGTCGACGGTGAGCGTGCCCCCGTGGGCGGCGACGATGTCGCGCGCGATGGCCAGGCCGAGACCGGTGCCGCCGCCGGAGCGGGCCCGGCTGTCGTCGAGGCGGACGAACCGGTCGAAGATCCGGTCCCGGTCGGCGGCCGGGATCGGCGGGCCGTCGTTGCCGATCACTGTTTCGGCGTACCCGTCGCGGCTGTTGACGTTGATCGTGACGGTGGAAACGGCGTGCCGGGCCGAGTTGTCGATCAGGTTGCGCACCACCCGCAGCAGCGCGTCGGCGTCGCCGGTGATGCGCACCGGTTCGACGGTCGCCCGTACCTGGAGCGAAGGGTGTTCCAGGGCCAGGCGTTCCTGCTCGGTGTAGACCAGATCGTCGAGGTCGACGTCCTGCTGCCGGCTGCGCAGGCCGACGTCGTCCATCCGGGCGAGCAGCAGGAGATCCTCGACCAGGCGGGCCATCCGGGCGCTCTCGGTGCGGATCCGGCCGATCGAGCGGACTGCCTGCTCCGGCAGGTCGGCGCCGGTGAGCAGGTCGGCGTTGGCCTGCACGGTGGCGAGCGGGCTGCGCAGCTCGTGGCTGGCGTCGCCGACGAACCGGCGCTGGGCGTCGGAGGCGGCCTCGATCCGGTCGAGCATGGTGTTCATGGTGGCGGCCAGCGTGGCGATCTCGTCGTCGGCGGACGGCACCGGCAGTCGTTGGTGCAGATTGCGCGAGGTGATCAGGGCGGCCTGCCGGCTCATCGCCTCGACCGGCAGCAGGGTGCGCCCGACGAACAGGAAGGTGGCGAACCCGACCACCACCGCGAGCATCGGCAGGCCGAGCAGCAGTGCGATGAGGATGGCTTCGGTGCCGTCGTCGACGGTGTCCAGCGACTCCGCGACCAGCACGGTCTTGGTGCCCGAGGCGGTGCTGACACCCTCCGCGACGATCTGGAACGGTTCGTCCGCCGTACCCGGCAAATGGTGTCTTTCCCGGACCCGGCGGCCGTCGGCCGGGCGCAGCGCGGAGATCGGGCCTTGCCCGGTCAGCGCGTCCGAGGCCGATTCCACCTGGCCGGAGGCGTCGAGGACCTGGACGACGGTCCGCTCCCGGGCGGTCGGGCGCAGCAGCGTGGTGAGGTCGGAGCCGGCCTTGACCGCCGCGGTGACCTGCGCGGACCGGTCGGTGGCGGCGGTGTTGATGTTGTCGAGCAGGGTGCCGCGCACGGCGACCAGCAGCACGCCGCCGGCCAGCAGCGACGCGACGGCCACCACGACGGCCGCGGCGAGCGCGGACCGCAGGCGTACGCCGAGCCGGCGCCGCAGGCGTTCGCCGCGCCGGCGGCGCAGGAAACCCAGCATGGCCGTCACGGTATCCGCGCCGAGGGTGACCCGGTGGCGATCTTCAGCGCATTTTCAGCCCCGGACCGGGCAGGGTGGACACATGCGTGTTCTGGTGGTGGAGGACGAGATCAGCCTGGCCGAGACGATCCGGGACGGGCTGGTCGAGGCCGGCTTCGCGGTGGATGTCGTGCACGACGGCGTGGACGGCCTGTGGCAGGCCACCGAGCAGCCGCACGGGGTGTACGACGTGGTGGTGCTGGACATCATGCTGCCCGGCCTCAGCGGTTACGAGGTGTGCCGCACGCTGCGCAAACGCGAGGTCTGGACGCCGATCCTGATGCTGACCGCCAAGGACGGCGAGTACGACCAGGCCGACGCGCTCGATCTCGGTGCCGACGACTACCTGACCAAGCCGTTCTCGTTCGTGGTGCTTATCGCCCGGCTGCGCGCGCTGATCCGGCGGGGTGCGCCCGAGCGGCCGGCGGTGCTGTCGGCCGGCGATCTCACCCTGGACCCGGGGGAGCGGCGGGTGGCCCGGGCGGGCGAGCCGGTCGCGGTGACGCCGCGGGAGTTCGCGATGCTGGAGTTCCTGATGCGCCACCGAGGGCAGGCGATGACCAAGATGGCGATCCTGGAGAGCGTGTGGGACGCCAACTTCAGCGGCGACCCGAACATCGTCGAGGTCTACATCGGCTACCTGCGCAAGAAGATCGGCGCCGCCGCGATCGAGACCGTCCGCGGAGCGGGGTACCGCATCGCCGGCTGACTTCAGCCCCCCTTCAGCTCGACCGTCGCAAGGTGGTCGGCATGGTGGAGCAACGGCAACAGACATGGGTCGCGGGCCGGCGTCACGATCGGCGGTGCTGTACGCCCGGCGTTCAGCGATCTCTTAGCGAGTCGCTGCGAGGGTGCCACCATGACCAGCAAGACGCCGAGGGCCACCGTCCTCTTCTGGATCCTCCTGGTGGTGGCGGCCGCGGTGGGGGAGCCGGTGACCGACGCACTGCGAGCCGTGCTCGGTTTAGGCATCACCACCATGCTCACCACGACGGTGCTTGCCGTGATGATGGTGGTCCAGCTCTCGGTGGACCGGTACGTCCGGTGGCTGCACTGGCTGGTCGTGGTGCTGGTCAGCGTCTTCGGCACGCTGGTCGCGGACAACCTCATCGAGATCTTCGGGGTAGCACCCCGTACGGTCGCGGTGGTCTTCGCCTTCCTTCTCGCCGCGACCGCGGCGGCCTGGTTCCTGATCCGCCGGGAAGCGTTCTACTGGCTGACCCTGCTGCTCACGTTCACCCTGGTGACGGCCCTGCAGTCATGATCCGGTCACCTTCGACGCAGGCATCTGGACCGTGACGCCCAGGCGGTGCAGGTCGCGCTGCAGAGGGGGGTGGTAGCCCGCCTCCTGTCAGACCGCGCTTGCAGTGCTCAGCGAGCGACTGTCCTTGATCTGACGACTACCTCGGGATGACGATCCCCGTCGATGCACCCACGATGGCGTAAGGCCGACAACGGGAAACGCGGTGATTTTCGTGGGGCAGATCGGCAGACTGTTCGGTATCGAGCTGCGCCGGAGGCGCGTGGAGGCGGGTCTGTCGCTGGATGCTCTTGCCCGGATTGTCCACTACAGCAAGGGGCACCTCAGCAAAGTGGAGAACGCCGTCAAAGGGCCGAGTGAAGATCTTGCCCGGCTGTGTGACAGGGCCCTCGGATGTGACGGCGCCTTGATCTCGCTGGCCGATGGCGACGCAATGGTGGCAGGCGGAGGCGACCGAGCGCGAAATCGCCTGGTCGACGGCAACAAGATCGAGGTGCTGGTGTTCAACCTGAATTCGCCTGAACGCATGCGCTTTCTGATGGCCACCCGTCGTGAATTGCTTGCCACCGGTCTGTTGAGCGCGGCCGGGCTGGGCGACCCGGCAGATTCGACCGCCGGACCACTTCTGGTCAATTCGTCGCCGCTGGAGACCTTCAGCTGCTGGTTCCAACAGCTCCGCGCACTCGGGCAGCAGGTCGACGCGAGGTTGGTGATCCCAATCCTGACCGCTCACGCGCACAGCCTCAGCCTGCTCGCCGGCCGGTACAGCGGCAGCGACCGCAGGCGCGCTTTGGCGCTCGTCGCCGATTACGCCGAATTCACGGGCTGGATGGCGCAGGAAGCGGGTGACGACGCTGGCGCGCTGTGGTGGACCGACCAGGCTGTGCGTTACGCCGGCGCGGCGGGGAACGAGGGAATGGCCGGGTATGCGATGGTCCGTCGCGCGCTGATCGCGATGTACCGAGGCGACGCGTCGGAAACTGTCAAACTGGCCCAGCAAGCTCAGCACAGCGGATCCCGCCCTCGGATTCGAGGCCTGGGGGCGCAGCGGGAAGCTCAGGGACACGCCCTGGCGCACCGGCGCGACGACTGTCTCCGGGCGCTCGACGCGGCTCGCACGCTATTGGCGGCCGACCCGCCACGCAAGCAGGCGCCGATCATCGGCTGCACCCACGTCGACGACCTCACGCAGGCGGCTGCCGGCTGGTCGCTGTACGACCTGGGCGACGCGTCCGGCGCGGCCACCATGCTGGACGAGACGGTGCGGCGAACGCCGCCGCATGCCTTACGGGCGCGAGCGCGATTCGCCGCCCGGCGCGCCCTCGCTCTGGCGGCCTCGGACCAAGTGGAAGAGGCCTGCGCGGTGGCGGACGGGGTGCTGGACGACCAGGCGGTGCTGCGCTCGTCCACGATCGCCGCCGATCTGCACCGTCTAGGCGGGGTCCTGCGCCGTCGACACGCACAGCCTGCGGCTGCGCGCATGTTGCTCCGCCTGCACGAGGCCCAAACCTGAAGTCCAAATTTCGACAATTCGGTTTGGGAGTCACCCGCAGCCCATCATCGCCGTCGTCGGCAGCGCGAACCCTTTACAGACTTTCGATTCACCGATGACGAACGCCGTCGAGTGAGGCGTGGCCGTTTCCCGTTGCCCGTTTGCCATGGCACCAGGAATCCCTTGTTGACCGGCGGGGACCTCGAAACGATTGCTTCGCGCGTCCGACACGTTGCGATCAACGTCGTACCAATCACGGTGAGGAATGCTTGTGGGGGACATCTTTGTCAATTATCGGAGCGACGACGAGCCTGGCGTTGCCGTCCTGCTCGACGAGAAACTCTGCGAGCGCTTCGGGCGGGACCGTGTCTTCCGCGACAACCGTTCGATCGGGCTCGGGGTGGACTTCCGTCCCCAGCTGTGGGGCAGACTCGCCAAGAGCTCTGTGCTGATGGTGGTCTGCGGAGCCCGGTGGCTGGCCGCCGATGAGCACGGCAGGCGGCGCGTGGACGACCCGGATGATTTCGTTCGCCGGGAGATTGAATGGGCCCTCACCATGGGGATCGCCGTTGTACCGGTCTTGGTCGGCGACGTGCCTGACCTCAAGGTGTCGGATCTGCCGAGCGGCATTGCCGACCTCGCGCATCGGCAGCGGTGGCGGTTGCGAACCCGGGGGATGCAACGTGACATTCCGCAACTGATCGACGAGATCGCGTCGATCGTCTCCGATACGTCAGTGCCCGGAACGGTGATGGTCTTGCAGCCTGCCGGTCACGAGGCGGACTTGTCTGGGCTGAGCGAGGCGGTGACCTTGGCGGCTTCTGATGCCGGCCTGCCCGCTGTCGAGATCATTCGCCGGGTGTTCGGGCTGATCGCGGAATTCCCGTCCACCGTAGAGCCGATCCGAGTGGTGTCCGGGTTCCTGTCGTCAATGGAACACGCCCTGTCAACGCGCTCCGCACCAGACGGCGCCCCGCTACGGGTGCTGGTTGGCGTACAGAGCGCCACAACGCGTGGCGTGGACCCGCGCGACCAGCTGACCCGGCTCCTGGCACAACCGGCCGTGACCGCTGTGCGCCGCCGTGCGACCGGTGCGGGCCTCGTCTTGGTCATCCCCAACGATTTCTACGACGCGCATGTGCGGACCCACCCTGAGCTGGCTGACCCCGCTACCTACCTTCCGGTGCCCTCCGACGATGGCATGCCTCGGTCATGGGTGCACGTGCCGGGCTATTCGTCGCCGCCCGGCCTGCGGCTCGCGTCAAAGCCGACGCCGACGCCGCCCACTGGTGCCGGCGTGCACTTCAACAACTACGACTCGATCATCGAGAACCAGATCGCCGGTGACTACGTGCGGGGTGACAAGCATTCACCCAGCCGAGAGCAGGGTCATCAGTGAGCGCGGATGAGAAGCTCGATGGGGCGCCCGCGTCCGACGAGTCCTCGAGCGGCGGGGCTGACAGCGGCGCGGACGGCCACGGCAACGCGGGTGAGAGCGGCGGCACGGCGGACACGGCCGGTGGTGACAACGCGTCGGAGGCGCCGGCAAAGGCCGCTGAAGGGCTGGAGGAAGACCGATCCGGCTCCGCGTCAGACCGGTACCGCTCGGTTCGCGACGCGCAGCAACGTATCGCCGGCGACGCGGTCAGCGGTGACAAGATCGTCGTCCAGTTGTCGAGCGGGCAGACGACGACGCTTCGGCCGTTGTCGCCGACTCTGGAGGAGGTTGCCCGTCTCGCCTTCGTCGAGCCCGACGGGTGGACCGGCTACCGGCTCGACTTCCGTGACCGACGGACGGTGCTGCTGCGCGGCACGGTGGGACAGGGCCGCTCCACCATGGCCATTCGGCTCCTCCAGACGGTGGAGACGACCGTCATCTACAGCCTGGACCCGCACATCGACCTGGAGAAGATGGCCGAGCAGCTGACCCACGGGCGAGTGACGCGCGGGGCGGGATTCCTGCTCTGTCTCCCGGAGAAGTCGGCTCAGCTTAACGCCTATCTTGTCAACAGCCTGGAGGCGGCGCTCAAGGCTGCTGATGCGCGTCTCGTCATCACCATGGCCCAGGACTCCCCGCTGGGGGACAGCGGTCTGCTGCAATACGAAATGACTCTCCCGTCCGCACCGCCGTTGCGGGAGATCCTCCGGCGACATCTTGGCCATTGGCTGGACGATGAGGCTCGAGCGGCAGTAACACTGGCGGAGCCCGACGTGGCCGGGCTGATCACGGACACGCTCGAACGCGAAGGAATAACCTGTCAGGTGACGGCCGATCTGGCGAGGCTCCTGAGCCGAGCGGGTGACCCGGTCGACGCGCTCAAGATCAAAAGTATGTTGCTGCGCCGGCACGCCGATGAATTCGATACCTGGTTCGACAATCTCGACGATCTGGAGCTGTGGAGCTTCGCCATCGCGCTGGCCGTGCTGGACGGATTGCCGCTGGAGGATGTGGCCGACGCCGCGAGCCGTCTACGCGAGCGATTGTCCAGCGGCGGTCCGGTCGTACTGGCCCCGGACCGGACGCTGCGGGTGGAGGACCTCCACCACAACCCCTTCCGCACCTCCCCGGACCGGCTGTGGCGGATGCTTCAGGCACGGGTGATCGATACCAAGGTACGTACCGACACCGGCTACGTGCCCGCCACCGCAGTGTCCTATCGCGACACCAGTTACTCAGCGCGAATTGTTGCTCGGGCCTGGAAGGGCTACCGGATTCAAGGGCACCTGCTCGACTGGCTGGGCGAGCTGGTCGTCGCGTCCTCCGAGCAGGTCCGGGTCCGCGCCGGTGTCGCGGTCGGCGTGCTTGCCACCTTCGGCTTCGACTACGTACGACGCAGACTATTGCTGGGCTGGGCAACCAGCGGTAACAGCCAACGGCACGAGGCGGTCGCGGACGTCCTGCGAGTGGCGGCGCGGTCGGCGGCGCTGCAGCCCGCGATCGCCGCGTTCGTAGAGCTCCTCTACCGCTCGGAAGGGGTCGGAGCACGATGCACCGCGGCACTCGCGCTCGGCAACCGGCTCGGACACGCGGATCTTGCCGCACCGGTCCGGTCGCTGGAGCGTCTCGCCGCAGTCGACGATCCGGACGTGCGCCGAAGTGTCGGCATGGCCTTTGCCAACCTCCTGGTTCAGGAGGTCGAGACGATCGCTCCCGTTATGTACGACGTGCTGCAACGCGGCCTGCTCGACTCCCGCCGCGTCGCCGGCGCGCAGTTGATCTTCCTGCGTGTCGCCAACACCGTGACGACCGAGGTGCCCGGAGAACAGGGCGAACTCATCCGGTGGCCGACCCTGTTGCTCCTCGCCCAAGAACACGATTATCTGCGCCGGCCGCTCTCCCTCCTCTGGGCCAGGATGTTGGCGGGTGGCGACTACATCTACTACGCCGAAACGGTGCTGCGTTCTTGGGCGAGAGACGCCGAGTCCGACCCCTCGGTCCTAGCGGCTTTCGCCCGGCTCATCCGCGCGGTCGCGGAGGCGGACCGTTGGGCAGGCTCGGCAATCGAGCGTCAAGCCCGCAAGTGGGGCGACGAAGGCGGTCTGACTCCCATGCCGAAGGTCGCCGCGGCTACGCAGGCTGTACTGGCGCATGAGCGCATTGAGAGGTGAACACCACCATGGAAGTTCCGCTGATTCTCCGGCGCGACCACGTGTCCGCATTCGACGGGCCTGCACAACGTTCCCGGCCGCCGAGCGTCGCGATCGTCTACACCACGGCCGACGGTTGCGCCGAGATGCTGGAAGGCGGCCGGCCTCTCTCGTGGGGTGAGCAGCTCAGGAACCGCCGCTTCCGGCACCGTTACGAGGTCGACGTGAGCGACCATCACCACCGCTATCACCTTCGCCGGTCGGCGCCACCCGCCCAGGGCGGCATCTACCGCTTCCCAGCCGAGGTGAACGTCGGCTTCCGGGTCGTCGATCCGATCGAGGTTGTCCGTCGCAACATCGAGAACGGGATCGCTGTGGTGGCCGGTTACGTCACTCCGCTGTTGCACGGGGTCACCGCGAAGTTCGGGGTGGACGAGGTCCGGGAGGCCGAAGACGCGGTCAACCAGCGGTTCCGGCTCCCCGCCACGGTCGGGGGCTGCATCGAGCTATACGGGTGCCGGGTCCGGCTGGATCCGGACCCGGAGGCCGCCGGACTCCTGCGCCGGGAGCAGGCGGCGAGGCTGGAGAACCGGGCGCGAACCGCGGAGCACCAGCGGGAAGCTGAAGAGGCCCGTCGCCAGAATCTCCTCGCCCTCATCGAACAGAGTGGCCGCCTGGAGCAGACGGACCGTGAGCGGGAGGCGCTGGCCGGCCGCCCGAGGAGCCTGCAGGACCTGATCGCGATGCACCTGGAGAACAATCCGGGAGACATCGAGGGTGCGATCAGGATGACCGCCGAGGTTCAGGCCCAGCAGCACCAGTACGACGTGGACTCCGAAAACCGGGACTGGGAACGCGCCAAGTACCTGGCGGACAAGAACCTTATGCGGCCGGACGAAGTGATCAGCGTAGGCAGACGGTTCCGCTCCGACGGCGAGGAGCGAGCCTCTCAGCTGACCGCAGACGGCGATGGCTGGGACGACGAACTGCCTAAGCCGAACGGAAAGGGTCCACTGGGCAGTACGGGTTGACTGCGTGCCAGGGCGGTGGTTCGGCTCTGGTCATTCGATCGATGAGAACTCGCGGCGCGTCTGTGAGAAGCAAAGCTCGAAGATGCATCGGGCTGTCGTGTCGTGGCTTCTCCAGCGTTGAGCCTGCGCAGTACCAATTCATGCCCGGCGAGGGCGGCCTCGACGCCCACCGTGTGGGCGTCGATGGCCTCGGACGCAGGTCCGTAGCTCTCGATGGCCGGGCTCATACGTTTGCGACCTGGATCTGCGGGAGGGTCTGGTTGGTCTCGGCGACCTGGGTGAGCCTGGCGGTCAGGGGTGCGAGCAAACGCGAGGTCATGATCCGGTCGACCTGGCTGCGCAGTGCCAGCCCGAATCGGGTTTGTGGGTAGGCGAAGTGTTCGAGTCCGCGGGGGAGGTGCTGGACGTCGTCGACCAGCGGGCGCATCCATTTCTCGTACGCGGTGAGGGCTGTTTCCAGGTTGCCGGGTTCCTGTGCGAGGTAGGCGGCGAGGACGTAGCCGCTGGTGAGGGCGAGTGAGGCGCCTCCGCCGCCCATGGGGGTGACGCACCAGCCGGCGTCGCCGGCCAGGACAACTCGGCCGCGGTGCCAGGTGGTCATGCGGATCTGGGTGAGTTGGTCGATGTAGACGTCGTCGGAGGTGTCGAACGCGTCCAGGATGCGCGGTGCCTCCCAACCGGCGTCGGCGTACCGTTCCCGGACTTTTGCCAGGGCTTCGGGCCGGTCGAGGCGGGTGAGGTCGTCGCCGCGGGCGTAGGAGAGGATCGCGCGGGTGGTGCCGTGGTTGTCGGGCCGCAGGTGGATCTGGCGTCCGCCGACCGCGTTGTACCAGCGCCACCGGTCGTCATCGCCGGCTGTGCGCGGGATGGTGCCGAAGACCATGGTGATGCCCAGTTCGCGGCGGTCGACCTCGGCGCCGAAGAGGCGGTCGCGGGTCGTTGAGCGTACGCCTTCGGCAATGACCAGCATGTCCGCGTCGAGAGAGCGGCCCGAGGCGGTGGTGAGGGTGATGCCGTCGGGGCCGTCGGTTACCTCCTCGATGGTGTCGCCGTAGCGGAACGTCACTCCCTCGGGGAGGTTGTCGAGGATGGTGCGGGCGAGGTCGCCGCGGAGCACCTCGAGTTCGGCGGTGGCGCCGTTCGGGCCGTCGGAGGGCAGCTCGGCGCGTACCTCGCCGGTGGCGTTGACGAACACCGTGCCGGTCTCGGTGGTGTTCTGGGCCTTGACGGCGTCGAACAGGCCCATCCGGTCGAGGATCTCGCGGGCGACGCCGCGAATGTCGACGTTCTGGCCGCCGTCGCGGAAGCTCGGGGCGCGTTCGATGACGGTCACGTTCCAACCGGTGCGTCGCAGCCAGAACGCAACCGAGAGCCCGGCGATGCTGGCTCCGGAGATCACTGCACGAGGCGGTGTCATAGTCTGTCCGATCTTCCTGGGCACGACGGCTCCCGTCATGCTTTACAGTGAAGCTACTACAGAGTGAAGGAAGATGGCAGTGAGCGTAGATCCGTTGACGGTCGACTGGTCGCCGGAACAGACGGCCGCGATGCAGCAACTTCGGGACTGGGCCGTCAGCTTCGCCGAGCTCAACCAGCACCTGGCCGCGTGGATGAGTCTGCCGAACTCGGACGCGAACGCGCTCGGGCACATCATCTGGGCGGCCGAAGCCGACCAGCCGTTGACGCCGGCCGATCTCTCCCGGCAGATCGGGATGACCTCCGGTGCCACCACCGTGCTGCTCAACCGGCTCGAGACGGCGGGTCACGTTCGCCGCAGCCGGGAACACGCCGACCGGCGCCGCGTCACGTTACGGCCCGAGCCGGGTGCTCGCGAACAGGCCCGCGCGTTCCTGGCCGCGGCGGGCGCCGAGATCGCCGAGGTCCTGCAGAACACCAGCGCCGAGGAGCTTCGTCAGGCAACCGCGTTCGTGGCGCGCCTCACCGCAGCAAGCGCACAGGCGAACAAGCGCCTCCAGCACCAAGCCGAAGCCGGTCGGCGCTCGCAACGCCATTGACAGCGCGGGCCGGTAGCCGTCGGCATGGTAAGGCCCGCCGGGGTCGTGATCAGGGGCGAGGCCGACCGTCGACCGGATATTTGTTACACCAGTTGCCTTAACTCGGCGGTTCGCATAACGTGGCCGGACATCGACAGACTTCGTTGTCTCTGGCCGACGTGGAGGGGAACCGCAGTGACCGTCTACATCGCCGGTGACTCCACCGCCGCCACGTACACCGCCGAAGCGGCACCCCAGTCCGGCTGGGGTCAGGTCCTCGGGGAGCTCATCGACGCCGAGGTCGAGAACGTCGCCCGGCCCGGCGCGAGTTCGAAGAGTTTCATCGGCCTGGGCCTGCTCGATGAGATCCTGGGCCGGATCACGGCGGGCGACTGCCTGGTCATCTCCTTCGGGCACAACGACGCGAAGGCCGAGGACCCGGCCCGGTACACCGAGCCGGCCACGACCTACCCGGAGCATCTGGCGCGCTACGTCGACCAGGCGCGAGCCAGGGGAGCGAGCCCGGTGCTGATCACGCCGGTCGAACGCCGTCACTTCGACACCGCCGGGACCATCGAGCCCAGCCATGGGAAGTACCCGGCCGCGATGATCGGCCTCGCCGCCGACCGGAGCGTGCCGCTGTTCGACCTGACCGCGGCCAGCACCCGGCTGTGGAACGCCGAGGGGCCGGCCGGCACCAGGAAGTACTTCCTGCACGTCCCGGCCTCGACGTATCCGAGGTACCCGGACGGCATCGAGGACAACACCCACTTCGTGGACAACGGGGCGAGGGCGGTGGCCGGCCTGGTCGCGCCCTTCCTCGACAGTCAGGTCAGGAGGACACGAGAATGGCGCGCCTGAGGATTCGAGCCGTACTGCTGATCGCGGGATTGCTGGCCGGCGGGATCGCACCCGCCCCGGCGCGGGCCGCGGATCCGCGCCACGACATCGGGCGCGAGGTCCTCGGGCCCCGCGACGGTTGGGGATCGGCCGACGGGGGAGTCACCGGCGGGTCGGCCGCCACCGCCGAACACGTCTGGTTGGTGCGCGACCGCAACGAACTCGCCGCGGCCGTGGCCGGTGACGAGCCGAAGATCGTCTACGTGGCGGGACGCTTCGACGCCAACGTCGACGCCGCCGGCAACCCGCTGGACTGCGCCGACTACGCCGCACCCGGCTGGGACCTCGGCGCCTACCTTGAGGCGTACGACCCGGCGGTCTGGACCGGTGCGCCGACCGGGCCCCTCGAAGACGCCCGCAAGGCCTCCAACGCCAACCAGGGCCGAAGCGTCAAGATCCTGGTCGGGTCGAACACCACCATCGTCGGACTGCCGCATTCCAGCATCACCGGGGCCCAGCTGGAGCTGGAGTCGGTGCACAACGTCATCCTGCGCAACCTGGCGCTGCATGACGCGTACACCTGCTTCCCGGGATGGAACGGCGACGCCTGGAAGACCGAGTGGGACAACCTGGCCCTCAGCCACACCTCGCACGTCTGGATCGACCACGTGAGCATCGACGACGGCGATCACCCGGACGCGGCCGAGCCGCTGGTCTTCGGCCAGCATCTGCTGCGCCACGACGGCCTGCTCGACATCGCCCGGCAGAGCGACCTGGTCACCATCTCCTGGAGCAGGTTCTCCGGGCACGACAAGGGCATGCTGTGGGGCAACGGCGACACCGTCCTCGCCGACCGGGGCAAGATCCGCGTCACCATGCACCACAGCGAGATCACGGACCTCGTGCAGCGAGGCCCGCGGGTCCGGTTCGGCCAGGTGCACGTCTACAACAACCTGTACCGCTCCACCGCCGGCTCGGGCTACCTGTACTCGTGGGGCATCGGCATCGAGTCCAAGCTGTACGCCGAGAACAACGCGTTCCAGCTCGCCGCGCCGTTCACCGCCGCCACCATCATCTGGGTGTCCAGCGGCACCGCGATCCACGAGAGCGGCACGCTGGTCAACGGCCGGCCGGTCGACGTTCTCGCCGCCTACAACGCCGCGAACGACCCGGACCTGAGCCCCGACGTCGGCTGGGCACCCACCCTGCACACCCGCATCGACCCGGCGCGGGCCGTCCCGGGACTGGTGGCGGCCGGCGCAGGCGCGCGCCTTTCTGTTGTCAAACACCATCGATAGACATCTACGGGGTGAATCCCTCGAGAGGAGCGTGCTCGTGAACAGCCGACGATGGGGTGCCCTGGGCGCCGTCGTGGTGACCATCGGCGTCCTTGCCGTTTCGGTGGCCACACCGGGTCTGGCGGCCACCGGGACGACCTACTATCTGGACGCCACCGGCGGGAACGACGCGAATGCCGGCACGAGTTCGGCGGCGCCCTGGAAGTCGCTGGGCAAGCTCACCGTCACGACGTTCAAGGCCGGCGACCAGATCCTGCTGAAGGCCGGGCAGGTCTGGTCCGGCTACGTCTGGCCGAAGGGCTCGGGTGTGACCGGGAGCCCGATCGTCCTCTCGTCGTACGGCACCGGCGCGCGCCCGCGGATCGACGGGGCCGGGAAGGTCGGCTCGACCGTGAAGCTGCACAACCAGCAGTACTGGGAGATCCGCAACCTCGAGGTCACCAACACGGCGCCGGCCACCGGCACGGCCGGGGCGAACCTGAAGGACCTGCGCGGCATCCACATCGACGGCGACAACGGCACCACCCTCAATCACCTGTACGTCGACGGCGTCTACGTGCACGACGTGACCGGCCAGGTCAACTGGATCGGCGGCGACGCCGCGGGCAACGCACCCGGCGTCACCTTCCAGACCGGCTGGGACAACTCGAAGAAGACCGGGGGCATAGTCTTCGACACGACCGTCGCCTCGATCACCGCCCCCGGCAGCACGCCGACCATCCTCAACGACCTCGCCGTGCAGAACTCGACGATCTCCGACACGTCGTTCGCCGGGATTGTCGTCAAGCAGTACAGCGGTGACGCCACGGGGGCCACCGCTACCGGCTGGGGCAACCGCGCGTCGGTGAGTGACGCGAACTTCCGGCCGCACACCAACGTGGTGATCCGGAACAACTACATCTCCCAGGCGAACACCGCGTACGGCTGCAACGGTGTCTATCTCACCGACGTCCGGGGTGCGCTGATCACCGGGAACACCGTCTACAAGGCCGGCACCTCGGGCATCGAGGCGTACTTCGCCGACAACGTCACGGTGGAGCACAACGAGATCTACCAGACGTCCAAGAAGGCCGGCGGCGCCGACTACAACGGCATCGACCCGGACAAGGCCACCACCAACATCCTGGTCCAGTACAACTTCGTGCACGACAACGGCGACGGCATCCTGCTCTGCCAGTTCGCGTTCGGCAGCGTGACCGTCCGGTACAACATCATCAAGAGCAACACCCGTTACCCGATCTACCTGCACTCGGACAAGGCCGCGGTCGCCGACATCTACAACAACACGATCTACAACAACGTCAGCGGCTATCTGACGTACGGCTACGGCACCTCGCTGACCGCGAAGTACACGATCCGTAACAACATCTACCACTCCACCAAGGCCAACGCCGTGCTCACGGCCAGCAGCACGATCACGTACCAGAACAACCTCTACGCGGGCACGCTGACCATCCCGTCGACCGACACCAGCGCGAGGACGGGCGATCCGAAGTTCGTCAACCCGGGGGTGACCGGCCCGTACGGCACCGCGGCGAGCGGACCCCAACTGAAGACGGCGCTGGCCTACGCGCTGACCGCCGGCTCGCCGGCCATCAACACCGGCCTGGCGATCAGCGGCAACGGCGGTGTCGACTACACCGGCGGCGCCCTCTACAACGGCGCCGCCGACATCGGTGCACTCGAGTACGGCGCGGGGAGCGCGTCATGATCGGGCCGCGCCTGCTCGTGGCCGCGGTTGTCGCTGCCACCATCCTCGCGCCCGCTTCCCCGGCCGTCGGCTTTGAAAGGGCGGCCACCGTCGACGGCTTCGCGGCGGTCGCCGGTGCCGGGCTCGCCACCACCACCGGCGGGGCGGGCGGCCGGACGGTCACCGCGACCACGCTCGACGACCTGCGGACGTACGCCGCCGCGGCCGAACCGCTCGTCGTCCGGGTGCGCGGATCGATCGCCGTGACGCCGTTCGGCGACATGATCAAAGTCGGGTCGGACAAGACCATCGTCGGTGCCGGCCCGGGCGCGGAGATCGTCGGCGGCGGCTTCTACATCAATCAGCAGCACAACGTCGTCGTGCGCAACCTGACCATCCGCGACTCGTATCTGCCGGGCGACTGGGACGGCAAGGAGTCGACAAACGACAACGACGGCATCCGGATCGACACCTCGCACCACATCTGGATCGACCACAACACCATCGAGCGGGTCGGCGACGGCGCGATCGACACCCGCAAGGACTGCGACTTCGTGACCGTGTCGTGGAACGTCATCGCCGACACCAACAAGGCGCTCGGCCTCGGCTGGACCACCAACGTGATCACCCACGTGACAGCGCACCACAACTGGATCCGCAACACGTTCCAGCGCAACTGGAGCATCGACAACGCCGCCGCCGCGCACCTCTACAACAACTATCTGCAGGACGTCGGCCAGTACGGCACGATGAGCCGCAACGCGGCCAAGGTGGTCGTCCAGAACTCCTACTTCGACCACGTCAACGATCCGCTCGTGGCCAAGGACGCCGCGTCGGAACTGGTGCAGACCGGCAACGTCTTCGACGGCTCGAGCGGCCGCCGGGACATCGCCGGCGCCGCGTTCGATCCGGCCACGTTCTACCCGTTCGCGCTGGATCCGGCGGACCGGGTGCCGGCGATCGTCCGCGCCGGAGCAGGACCTCAACCGGCCTCGCACCGGCCGCCGGCCCGGGTCGTCACGGTGGCGCTGGACGGCAGCGGCGATTACGCCAGCCTGATGGGCGCGCTTGGCGCGCACCCTCGGGTCATCGTGCTCAAGCCGGGCGTCTATCGCGAAGTTGTCCGCGTCTGGGAGGACATGGCCGGGGTGACCCTCGTCGGCGCCGGCCGGAACCCGTCCGACGTGGTGATCACCTACGACCTCCCGGCCGGTGGCGAGAAGTTCTACGGCGGCACCTACGGCTCGGCCGGCAGCCCGACGTTCACCACGCTGGGCGACGACGTGACGGTACGTAACCTGACGCTGGCCAACTCCTACGACGAGTCGGTCACGCCGAGCCAGGCCCTCGCCGTCCGCACGGTCGGCGACCGGGCGATCTTCGACCGCACCCGCTTCGTCGCCGACCAGGACACCTACAAGGCCGACAGCCCCAACCGCGACCGGGTGAGCCGCACCTACCTGCACGACTGTTACATCGAGGGCGACGTCGACTTCATCTACGGCCGGGGCACCGCGGTCTTCGACGGCTGCGAGATCTTCTCCAGCGACCGGGGCACGCCGGCCAACAACGGCTGGACCACCGCCGCCAGCACCAGCGACGACAACCCGTACGGCTTCCTGTTCACGCACAGCCGGTTCACCAGCGACGCCGCCGCGGGCAGCGTCCACCTGGGCCGGCCGTGGCATCCGGGCGGCGACCTGCGCGCCATCGCCCAGGTGGTCATCCGTGACTCCTGGCTCGGCCCGCAGATCGCCGACCCGCCGTGGACCGACATGAGCGGCTTCCCCTGGCAGCAGGCCCGGTTCTTCGAATACCGCAACACCGGCCCGGGCGCCGCCGTCAGCGAGAACCGCCCCCAGCTCGACCCGGCCGCCGCGGCGGACTTCACCATCGGGACCTACCTGGCCGGTACGGATCACTGGCGGCCGTGGCGGGAACTTCCGTCAGCCAGGTCGGGTGAGCGCCGCCGAACCTATTTGTAACACCAGTTGACGTAATGGTTGAGGCCCGCATAGCCTGGCGGCGCATCGACCACCAACGATGCATTTCCGTTCCCATATGTCTCGCCGCCTGCGGGCGTGCCACTCCGCGACTTCTCCGCCGTCCTCGCGTCGGAAGCCGCGCCGTGCCCCGGTGCACCCGCGGTGGCAGAAAGGACCCGCAGTGTCCGGATCCACGAGAACCAAGTTCCGGTTGCGCCTCGCCGCCGTGGTGCTGACCGTCCCGGCCCTCCTGATCGGTTATGCGGCCCTGCCGTCGGCCGCCGCCACCGCCCCGGTGGCGACCGGCGTCTACACCCTGGCGTCCGGGGCCAGCGGCAAGTGCGTCGACGTCACCGGTGCCTCCACCGCGAGCAGCGCCCTGCTGATCCAGACCGCGTGCAACGCCGCGGCCACCAACCATCAATGGACGGTGACCGCGCAGAACTCCGGGCAGTTCCAGCTCGTCAACGGCAACAGCACCAAGTGCATCGACGTGCCCAGCTCGTCCACCACCTCGGGCACCCAGCTGCAGCAGTACAGCTGCGGCGACGCCACCAAGAACAACCAGCTGTGGACGTTCACCGCGTCGGCCGCGGCCGCCGGCAAGTACCAGATCAAGAGTGTCGCGAGCGGCCTGTGCATCAGCGACAAGGACGGGTCGACCGCGGGGAACAACCCGATCGTCGAGGAGACCTGCTCCGACATCGCCCGGATGCAGTGGTCGTTCAACTACGTCTCCGGCCCCACCGCGCCGACGACGTCACCGACCACCGGCACCAAGCCCACGGTCGCCAAGGACGGCACCGGCAGCTACACCACCGTGCAGGCCGCGGTCGACGCGGTGCCGGCCGGCAACACCACCCGGCGGACCATCACCATCAAGGCCGGTACCTACCGGGAGAGCGTGGTCATCCCGTCGACCAAGCCGTTCATCACCTTCCAGGGCCTCGGGTCGGCGCCGTCGGCCACGGTGATCGTCAACAACAAACCCGCCTCGACCGCCGGGACCACCGGCTCGGCCACCGTCTACGTACAGGCCAAGGAATTCAATGCCACCAATCTGACCTTCAACAACGACTACGACGAGACGGTGGCCGCTTCGCAGGCCCTCGCTTTGGCACTGTACGGGGACAAAGCAGTCCTCAAGAACGTACGGATCACCGCCGACCAGGACACGCTGCTGATCTACAACAGCGCTAGGGCGTACATCGCGAACTCCTACATCGAGGGCACCGTCGACTTCATCTACGGCAACGGCCAGGCGGTCTTCAACGCCTGCCAGATCTACGAGAAGCGCAGCACCGGCGGCTACCTCACGGCGGCCAACACGCCGTCGACCCAGACGTACGGCTTCCTGATCTACAAGTCGACGATCACCGGCCTGCCCACCAACCTCACCTACCTCGGCCGGCCGTGGGGCGCCGCCGCCCAGGTCACCTTCCGGGAGTCGTCGCTGAGCGCCACCATCAAGATCGCCCAGCCGTGGACCGACATGTCCACAAACACCTGGCAGAACGCCCGGTTCTACGAATACAAGAACACCGGCTCGGGCGCGACCGTCAACAGCAACCGCGCCCAGCTGACCGACGCGCAGGCGGCCAACTACACCCCGCAGAAGTACCTGGCCGGCACCGACGGCTGGAACCCGATCGGCTGAGTCCGCTGAGGCCGGTCCGGACGAATGGCTCCCGGCCGGGCCGGCCTCAGCTCCGGGGACGGGTGATCCAGGTGGACGGGTCCCGGCGTACGTCGTCGACGACGGTGAGGGCGGCGCCGATCACCGCGGCGTCCGGGCCGATCGGCGCCGCCCGCACCTCGACCGGCGACCACCGGGCGGTCAGCACCCGGTCGCGGATCTGGGTCTGGATCTCGTCGGTCAGCCAGGTCGCGAGCAGCGAGTAGCTGCCGTCGAGCAGGACGGTGTCGACGTCGATCAGGTTGATCAGCGCGCCGACCGAGATGCCCAGTGCGGTGCCGGCTCGGGCGAGCGCGGCGCGGACCTCCGGCAACCGGTCGGCCAGCACGCCGATGGTGACCGCCGGGGTCTGGTGCGACAGCGCACCGGACCGCTGCTCGGCGTCGGGTACGGCGGCGAGGATCGCCGCCAGACCGGCGTACTCCTGCAGGCAGCCTTTGGCGCCGCAGGCGCAGGTCGAGCCGTCGGGCTCCACCGTGACGTGCCCGAGTTCGCCGCTCCAGCCGCGGGCCCCGCGCAGCAGTTCGCCGTCCAGGACGATGCCCGCGCCCAGCTCGAAGTCGCCGAACAGGCAGACGAAGTTGCGCAGTTGCCTGTCGCTCGCGTGCCACTCGGCGAGAGCGGCCAGGCCGGCCTCGTTGTCGACGGCGACGGCCACCTCGTCCGATCCCAGCGCGGCCCGCAGGCGGGCGCCGGCGTCGAAGTCGCGCCAGCCGATGGCCGGCGCGAAGCGGACCCGGCTGCGGTCCTGCACCGGCCCCGGGACGGCGAGGGTGACACCGGCGACGGTGAGCCCCTGGGCGGCCGCGGTGCCGATGGCGTTCTTCGCGATCGCGGCCAGGTCGTCGATGGTCTGCTCCGGTGCGGTGACCGGGTGGGTGCGCGGGGCGAACTCCAGGTGGCGTACCGCTCCGGTGAAGTCGACGATGCACGCGGTCAGGCTGCCGGTGCGCATGTCCAGGCCGAGCCCGGCCGGTCCGGTCCGGGACAACGTCAACCCGATCGGGGGCCGGCCGGCGCTGCGCGAGCGGTCCGGGCCGACCTCGGTGATCAGGCCACCGGTCAGCAGGTCGTCGACCAGGCGGGAGATGGTGGGCCGGGCCAGGCCGGTGGCGCGGGCCAGTTCGATCCGGGAGACCGGGGTCGCGTCGGCGGCGATCCGTTGCAGGAGCAGGCCGAGATTGTGGGCGCGGACGTGCTCCTGCCGGGCCGGCGCCACGAAGTCGGATCCGGCGCGGCGTACGGGCATTGTCACGTCGCGAGCTCCGCGGCGAGCGCGGCCGCCCGGTCCGGCGGCAGCAGGCCGTCCGCCACGGCGACGACGATCCGGCGGCGCAGCGTGGCGTCCGGCGGGAGCATCAGCGGCGACTCCCACGACAGCGCCGAACCCACGCCGATGTAGTCCCGGGTGCGCAGGAACCACCGGTCGTCCCGGGTCTGTGGGGACGCGGCGATGAAGACCAGGGTCCACCAGCTCTGTTCGCCGGCCGGGGCGGACACCGCGAGCCATGGGGATCGGGAGCCGTGGATGGCATCGGTGCTGTCGCCGGAGGTGGCCGCGACCCGGCACTCGCCCGGCCCGGAGGGCGCCCGCCAGAAGAACCCGCCGAACCCCGCCCCGGCCCGGCCCACCGCGGCCGGACTCTGGATCCGCAGGGTGCGCGCGGTGCTGTTGGTCAGGTCGAACTCGCAGGTGAGCGCCCACACGCCGGCATCAACCGGCCGGGCCGACCAGGTGCGCCGCTCGGTCAGCAGCTGCTCGCGATCGATCGACAACCAGCGCAGCGAGTGCCGCAGCCGGCTCGGCGTGCGCTGCGCCCAGCGGACGTGTTCCTGCGTGCCGTGGTTGTTCAGCCAGGCCGGCCCGTGGCCCTCGACGAACGTCCGGCTGCCCCAGAAGTTGTGGCCGTCGATGTCCGCCACCGCGATGCTCGCGCCGAGGTGGTGCAGGTGCGAGGTCGGCTTCAGCGCGGTGACCACGGTGCCGGCCATCGTCCGTACCGGATGCAGGTAGGGACGTGGTGCGGCGGCGGCCGGCAGCTCCGGGCACCACACGTACTCGGCGACGGTCCGGTCCCCGAGACGTAACACCGCCGGCTCGATACGCACGGCTCGACCGCCTCTCCCAGCTCGTGATCCGTCAGCAGGATAAACACATCCCGCCGACTCATCCATCGACGGCCTTGACTTCCTGGTCATCGATTAGTAATAGTCTGTAACAAAGTACGGCCCGCTGCTCGCCACCGAGATTCCGGGCCCACTTCCGGTTGTCGGCGACATCGACCGGCATCTACCAATACGTATCCGAAAAGGCGTCCTCCCCGGCTCATCCTCGGCCGGGGGAGCCGCCGCCATCCGACGATGCGAAAGGAACCTGGACATGTCCGGGATCAGAAAAAGAAGGCGGCCGCTCCCGGCCGTCCCCGACACCGACCCCGCCCGCTGATGGCCACCCGCAGATTCGTGCTGGCGGCCGGCCTGGCCGGGGTGACCGCCGCTGCCTTCGGCGAGCTGCCGGCGTCGGCCGCGACCGCCGTGAAGGTGTACGTGGCCGGTGACTCGACGGCGTCGACGTACGTCACCGGGTACAAGCCGAGAACCGGGTGGGGGCAGGCGCTGCAGCTGTTCCTGACGCCCGACGCCACAGTGGTCAACGTGGCCAAGTCCGGCGCCAGCTCCAAGAGCTTCATCGACCTGGGCCGGCTCGACCACATCCTGGGCCTGATCAAGAGCGGCGACTACCTGCTGATCTCGTTCGGCCACAACGACGAGAAGGTCGACGACCCGACCCGCTACACCGAGCCGTCGACGACCTACAAGTCGTACCTCAGCCAGTACATCGACAAGGCCCGGGCCAAGGGCGCCAAGCCCGTCCTGATCACCCCGGTCGAGCGCCGCCGGTTCACCAGTGCCGGCGTGGCCACCACCTCGCACGGCGCCTACCCGGCCGCGATGCGCCAGCTGGCCACGGCGAAGGCAGTGCCGCTGGTCGACCTCAGCGCGTCCAGCCTGGCGCTGTGGAGCCGGCTTGGCGTCGAGGGAACCAAGACGTGCTTCCTGTTCCTGGCCGCCGGGCAGAGCGCCAACTACCCGACCGGCGTCGAGGACAACACGCACTTCCAGGCCCACGGCGCGATCGAGGTAGCCCGGCTGATCGGCACCGCGCTGCAGAGCCAGGGCATCCTGCCCACCGAGGTGTTCAAACAGCTCACCAACATGAACATCCCCGACAGCAAGATCGTCTGGCCCACCACCGCCCCCTACTGAAGGACACCCCCATGTCCGGAACATCCCCCCGGCGCCGCGTCCTCGCCGTCGCCGCCGCCTCCGCGGCCGTCCTCGCGGCCGGCACCCTCCTCGCCGTCGGCCAGCTCGACGCGTCCGCGGCCGAATCCAGCCCGGTCGGCTTCGCCGGCCTCAACGGCGGCACCGCCGGCGGCGCCAAGGGCACCGTCGTGACCGTGACCACCGCGGCCGCGCTCAAGACCGCGCTGACCTCCACCACCTCGCAGACCGTGAAGATCTCCGGGATGATCACCATCGCCGGGATGTACACCGTCGCCTCGAACAAGACCGTCCTCGGTTCCGGCGCCAGCTCCGGCATCACCGGCGGCGGACTCAACCTCTCCGGCGTCAAGAACGTCATCATCCGGAACCTGGTGTTCAAGAACGCCAGTGACGACTCGATCAACGTGCAGTCCGGCACCACCAACGTGTGGATCGACCACAACGATCTGTCGAACGGTTACGACGGGCTGATCGACATCAAACGCGGTTCCGACTTCATCACCGTCTCCTGGAACCACCTGCACGACCACGACAAGTCGATGCTGCTCGGACACGACGACGCCAACGGCGCCCAGGACATCGGGCATCTGCGGGTCACCTACGTGCACAACTGGTTCGACGGCACCAACCAGCGCCACCCGCGGGTGCGTTTCGGCAACCCGGTCCACGTCCTCAACAACTACTACAGCAACATCGGATCGTACGGCGTGGGCTCGGCCATGAACGCCGGCGTCTTCGTGGAGCGCAACTATTTCGAGAACGTCGCCAAGCCCACGATCACCACCGTCGCCGAATCCGACCCGGGCAACCTGAAGGTCCTCAACAACTACAAGGTCAATTCAGGTACGGAGGAAACCCGCAACCCCGGCAGCGTGGCCGCGATCCCGTACTCGTACACCCCGGAGGCCAACAACACCGTGAAGGCCACCGTCACGGCCGGCGCCGGCACCGGAAAGCTCTGACACCTCCAGCAAGGCCCGCCGGTCCGTCCACCTCTCCTGGTGCATGGACCGGCGACCTCGCGCCCAGATCCTGGGGATGCCTTCAACGCCGTACCGATGCTTTCGTGGCTTCTGTTCGTACCGTTGACGATTCCGGACTCTGATTGCATCGCTGGCGTGCTCCACGACTGGCGGGGGATCGCCCTGATCTTCGGTGGCGTTTGTGAAACGAGGTCGTATCAGGCGAACAGATCTTCGAGCATCGATCACCGGGACATACACACCGGCCTGACCTGCATGATCAGGTTGGAAAAGGCTCACTGAATGTGCTGTCGTCGAGGAAGGCCAGTCCGTCGAGTTTGAACAGCAGCTCTCGCAGCGAGAAGTCAGGCAGATGTGCCGCTCCGAGCCGTTCGAGGCTACGCAGGTCAGGCCGTAGCCAGCTCGGGCAGCAGGCTCTCCCACGCCCGCACGAGCACACCGGCGGTCAGCATCCGGATCTTCGGCCAGTCCCCGATGAGAAGGTCACGATTGATCCACCGGGCCAGGTCGGCACGCTGACCATCACCGATCAGCGTCGTCTACAGCGTCAAGCGCCGTGGCGGGTTCTCCACGTCGAAGTCCGGCGCACCAGACCAGCAAAGGCGATTCGGTAGTTCGACGACACCGCTCTGCGGACCGGCGAACTCATCCCAGGCCGGAATCCGGTCAGCCATGTCCCCGGTCCGGGCCAGCCTCTGGTTGATACCCACCGGCTGATTCTCGCATCAGGCGCGCGAGGCGGCCAGCGGGTTGGGTTCGGACCACCACGACGATCAGCTGGGCCTTGGCGCGGCATTGAAACTTGTGGATGATGCGTGATATTTACGATGAATCGGCTGGACAGGGCCAAACCGACGGCGCCCCCTCGGGCCGGGACAATCGTCCGGCAGCCTGTCGAATCATCGACAAGGCCGTTAAATCCGTTGACGCCCCGCGGCCACGGCGCGACGTTGAGTGATGTGCCCATCCTGGCTGCCCGCACGACGATCGCCCGCCGAGCGCTCTGCGCCCTGGCGATGGTGATCGCCCTGCTGCCGGCTCATGCCGACCCGGCGCCGTTCAAGCCCTTGGTCCGCATCACCGCGGGCTGGCCGGGCGATCAGGTCAACGTGTACTTCGCCAACTCCCAGTACAACGTGGTCGACTGCCGCCTGTACTGGGCGGCGGCCGAGGACAAGAAGGCCGACTGCGACGGGAAACACCACGCCGTGATCGACGTGCCCGATCTGCCGCCCGGGCCGACCGGGCTCAGGTGGGAGATGGAGTACGGGCCACCGGCCAGTCCCAGCCCGGACGGCGAGCACATGGGCGACGAGATTCCCTTCACCGTCAACGGTGTCCGCGCGGCCGCCGACCACGTCGAGGCCGAGCCCGGCGACCTGGTAACCGTCACCTTCACCCCGGTCGGCACCGGTGTCGGCATCGGCGACTGCGGCATCGACGAGCCGGTGAAGGCGGCCTGCCCGACGGAGACGGACGTCTCGCAGGCGCAGATCACGGTGCCGGGGAACGCCCTCCCCGGCAGCAGCGTCGCGCTGCATTGGTACGCCGAATCGGGTCCGCGGGGCTTCGGGCACTCGACCGGAGGGAACATCGGCGTCAAGATCCGCCCGTTGCCGCCGGCCGAGTTCGACGTGCGCGGGCAGGCCGACACGCTCGGGCCCGGGCAGCCGTTCATCGCGACGTTCCGCAGCCTCACCCCCGGCGTGACCATCACCGGCTGTGGACTCACGCTCGGCGACCGCTCCGCGTGCGGTAGCTCCGATGTAGCGGTCGTGATGATCCCGCCGGACACGCCGTCGGGCACGAGGCTCACGATTCCGTGGGACCTGACCTACTCCAGTACCCGACCCGGCGAACCGACGGACCCGGCGCCCACGGCGACGGGCGAGCTGCGCCTGCTGGTCGAGGCACAAACCTCGGAGCTGGCGGTGACCGTCCAGCCGGCGGAGGCGTACCCCGGCGACGAGGTCGTGCTCAGCTTCGCCGCGCTGCGCCCCGGGGTGTCGATCGTCGAATGCCTGGCGTTCTTCCCGAACGACCCCGGCGGCATCTGCCAGAAGTCGCCGCGACGCTGGTTCGCCCGTACGCACGTGCCGCCGAACGCCCCGCCGGGGCCGACCCTGCTGCGCTGGGGAGCGGCGTCGATCACGGCCGGCGGCCGGCCGATCGCCGACTCGGGCGCGTTCGTGTTCACCGTCCGGGCGCGCGCCGGCGGAGACGCGCCGGTCGGTCCGCCCGGGAATCCGCCGGGAGATCCGGTGCGGCAGTTCACGCCGCCGCGGGACGCCGACCCGCGGCCGCCGACGTTCGTGGCGACGTCCGACCCGGAGACCGCCGCGCCCGGGACGGCGGTGACCGTTTCGGTCGCGCCGCTCACCCCGGGCGTCACGATCACCGGCTGCACCGCCGGTTTCCGCGGCGTGGCCGGCCCGGGCTGCTCCGGCGCCGGCGGCGGGGCGTGGACGGCCCGGCCGTTGGTGCCCACCTCGGCCGGCCCCGGCGACCAGCCGCTCGACTGGCACGTCACCTGGAGCGACACCACCGGGCACGCCGGCCGGGAGGCCGGCACGATCGCCTATCGGGTGTCGGAGCCGGGTACCCGGCTGCAACCGGCCTTCCGGGTGCAGGTGACGCCGCCGAAGGCGAAGCCCGGCGAGCACGTCGCGGTTACCCAGAGCGCCCTGGACGACGGGGTGACCATCACCGGGTGCGAGGCGGGGTTCAGCGTGGGGGCTTCGATGGCAAGCTGCCGCGACACCGGGCAGGGCTGGGTGGCCGACGTGACGGTGCCGGAGAAGGCGCCGGCCGGCACCGGGGCGGTGTTGTGGAATGTCGCGTACGACCGGGCCGGTCCCGGTACGGCCGACGGGTTCACCCGGCTCGAGGTGATGCCGACCGCCGGCCCGTCCTTCTGGGGCAAGCTGGCCGGCTTCGGCGGCCGCATCACCCTCGGCGCCGTGGCGCTGGTCGGCTTCGTCGCGTACCGCGCGGTCGGGAGCCGCGTGCGGGAGCGATGGAAGCAACGTCGAGCTCGATCCGCCGAGCTGCCGGACGACGTGGACGTCCGGCCGCTGCCGGACGCCGGACTGTTCCGCACCGACCTCGGTGCACCTACCCGGGAGCCGCATCCGGTGATCCGGTTGTCCCCGATCGGCGGCAGTCCCCGGGCAACCCTCCGGGAGGAGCCACCATGACCGACGAGAGCACCACGGTTCGCAGCATCTTCTTCGACAGCCCCGCGGACGCGGCGACCGCGCTCGGTGCGGCCCTCCGCTCCGGTGCGGCCGCGGACGAGGTGCGCGGCCGGCTGGGCCGGATGCCCGGCGCCGCCAAGGACGCCGTGCTCGGCGAGGCCGGCAAGGTGGCCGCCGGGGTGCTGGAGATGGACGTCACCGACATCTTCCGGTCCGCCTGGACCAAGCACGCCGCACTGTGCGCGGCGGCCGAGGCCAGCCTGGACGATCCGGCGGAGCAGGTGGTCCCGCTGGCCACCCACAGCGTCACGTTCGAGCAGGATCCCGGCGTCGAGATCCAGGTGGCAAACCTGGCGGTCGCCACGGTGGCCGTGCACGTCCAGCTGGACATCGCGGTGCGCGGCCTGCTGGCGGTGGTCGAGGCGGGCCGGCTCACCCGCGTCCGGATCGGCGCGGCCGACTTCAGCGGCGCGCTCGAGGTCGCCGGCCAGCCGCTGCTGGAGCGGCAGAAGTCGGTGGAGCTCCGCCACGCCCTTCGCCTTGGCAACGGCATCCGGCTGGCCCCGCGCGCCTGAACGGCAACGGCCGCCGAATGCGCGGACCGGTGTGAGTACCTTGGCGGTCAACCGGTGATCATGCCCGGTGGAGCTGGGCTCGGCGGGCATCCGGAGCGGAGGGGCTGACCCGGGCGAGCAACGCGGGTGAGGGCCGCAGGCCGAGTTCGTCGCGCAGCACCGTGGCGTAGCGATCGAACTGCTGATACGCCTGTGCCACGTTGCCCTCGGCCAGATAAACGTCGATCAAGGCGGAGTGTCCCGATTCGCGCAGCGGCTCGGCCTCGATGACGGCGTACGCCACGTCGATCGCCTGTAGGTAGCAGCCGGTCCGGCAGAGCCGGCCGGCCAGCGCCTCCAGCGCATGCATCTGCAGCTGCCGGATTCGCTCGCGTTCGAGCAGCAGCCAGTCCTCGTCCCACCCCGGAAGCAGGTCACCGACCAGCGTGGTGACCTGGGCGTCCGCCGGGCGCAGGTCGGGATCGTCGGAGAGCAGCCGGGTCGCCTGCGCCCGGCCGCGGTGCACGTCGACGTCCACGACGTCGTCCAGCCGGACCCACTCGCGGCCGACGAGCAGTATGTGGGGGTCCGCCCGCCGGATCCGCCACAGCGCCGTCCGGAGGCTGGCTCGCGCACGTTCGGCGATCACGTCGGACCAGAGTCGCTCGGCGAGCTGACGGCGGGCGCAGGCCGGCCGGCTCAACCGGTCGAGGCACAGGTAGGCGAGCACCCGCGAGGCCTGGACCGGCAGCGCCACCGGCCGATCGGCGACCTGCAGGCTGAAGCCGCCCAGTAAGGAGATCCGCGGCCGGTCCGGCATCGCTTCGGGGCCAGCCGCGTTTTTTGTCCGTGACATCGGCGCCTCCCCCTGGTCACATGGCGCCCGAGACTTCACCGACGATGCTTGTGCTCCGTGTGCGCGCGCGTCAACGCCGCTGTCATGGGCCCGACACGACGTTGACGCTGCCTGGCACGCCGGTGCGGAGACTGAACGCGTGGAGTCCGGGAACCGGGTCATCGTCCTGCGTGGATGGCTGGAGCACGACGGCGTACGCGTCCGCATCCTGGTGTCCGACGGCGCCCGGCGGCAATGGGTCGTCGTCGGCGCGAAGCAGGCGGCCGCGGTGGTCGAGGCGCTGCTCGCGGAACTGGCGGGTCCGCCGGGCGAAGACGGTGGCCGTTGACGACAGCGCAGACGTACGGCTGACGCGACGTTGACGGTGGCGGGGACGCTGCCTCCGTACGGTCGGCCGGACTGTTCAGGAGGCGTTTATGAACGGGCACTCGAACCTGACCTACCCCGACGTGCCGGCAACCGAGACGTCGTCGTCGCCCTTCGTCGGCGGTGCGCGCTCGATGGATGCCCCGGGCATCGCCGAAGCCGCCGACTACCGCTCCGGCGAGCAGGGCCCGATGGGGCTGGTGTCCAGCCCGTTCGCCGACGGGCTGCTCGGCAGCGGCCGGTCGGAGGCGGACGAGGCCTTCGGCGCGCTGGTGAGTGAGCTGACCGACGAGGGCTTCGACGAGGCCGTGCAGGACCTGGTCGACGAGGCCGCCGGCCGGCACCTGACGTCGGCCGGCACCTGGTCGTCCGAGGCCACCGGTTATCTGGCGACGGGTGAGGTGCAGAACTGGATGGCCGAGCTCGCCGCCGAGGCCGACCGGATGCTGGAGCACGTCGAACAGCACTTCGCGGCCCGGACGCCAGAGTCGCTGACCGACGGCGAGGTGGACGCGGCCCTCGCCGAGCTTCTCGCCGAGGCCGGGCCCCGCCTCGACGGGGAGAACTTCTTCGGTGCCCTGGCCCGCAAGGCCGGCTCGCTGCTCAAGGGCGCGGCCAAGCTGGCCAAGCGCGGTGTCGCCTTCGCCGGCCGCCTGGTGCTCGGGCCGCTGGTCGGCGCGCTGCGGCGGATCGTTCCCGCGCTGCTGAACTGGGTTCTCCGCAAGGCACTGAACCTGCTGCCGGAGAATATGCGCAATGACGCGGCGGCACTGGCCGCGAGCTTCGGCATCACCCTTCCCACCGCCCCGACAGCTCCGGCGGCGGCCGCCACCGAACCCGTACCCGCGGGTGCCGCCGACCCGGCCGCCGGCGCGGAACCCACCGCCGGCGCCGCGCTCGCCGAGCTCTTCGACGCCCACCTCGCCGAGGCCGTCCTCGGCGGCGACCAGCCGGCGACCAGCCGGCTGACCGCCGAGGCGCAGGTCACCGTCGAGGAGGACGGCCGGTCCGCGGTGGCCGGCTTGGACGCCGCCCGCGCCACCCTCACCGAGCAGCTCGCCGCGGCCGAGACCGGCTCGGTGCTGACCACCGAGGTGGAACAGTTCATTCCCGCCGTGATGGCTGCCCTTCCGCTGATCCGCGCCGGGATCCGGGTGATCGGCCGGGACCGGGTCGTCGGGCTGATCGCTCGGCCACTGGCCGAGCTGATCAAGGGCCGGGTCGGCCCGGACGCCACCAAGGTGCTCTCGCGCGCCATCGCCGACAAGGGACTGGCGCTGTTGCGCCTGGAGGCGGAGTCCGCCACGGACGGGCGGCTCGGCGCCGAAGCACTGGTATCCATGCTGGAGGACACGATCCGGGCCGTCGGCGAGTTGCCGGCGGAGTCACTGGCGGAGCCGCTGCGGGTGCGTGCCGAGCTGCAGGAGGCGTTCGGTGAGGCCGCCGCGCGTCATCTGCCGGCCGAGTTGCTTCGCGCGGACCTCGACACGAACGAGATCGACGGCGAGTCGGCGGTGTGGGTGATGATGCCTCGCGGCCCCGGCCGGCGTTACCGCTACCGCAAGTGCTCGCGGACGTTCCCCGTCCGGATCAGCCGCAACGTCGCACGGGCCGTCGTGCTTGCCGACGGCGGCACGCTCGAGCAGCGTTTCCTCGACGAGGGAACCGCCGGCTGGCCGGCCGAGGCGGAGGTGCACCTCTACGAGGCGCTCCCCGGCACCCATCTCGGCCAGCTCGCCGCGTCCGAGGATCGGGCCGACACGAGCGAGTTCGAGCTCCTCACGCCGGGCACGGCGGCACTGCTGCTCGGCCAGCCCGGCGTCGGGCGAGCCGGGTACGGCGTCGGCCGCCGCTACTTCCGGGTGGTGCCCGGGCGCGGCTGGCGGCACCCGCGCCAGTTCAAGCGCGCGGTGGTGGTGCTTGTGCTCACCGGTCCCCGCCCGGTGTTGCGGGTGCATCTGCGCCTCAGCGAGCGCGCCGCGCATCGGCTCACGGAACTGCTGGCGCAGGGCGCCGACGTCCGGATCGTGACCGGGTTCCGGTCGCTCATCCTCGGCCTCGCCAAGCAGTCGCTGCCAGCGCGGATCGCGCGCCAGGCGCAACGCACCCCGGACGTGGCGCTCACCGCCGAGCAGACGCAGACGCTGGCCGCCGCCGTCGGCGAGCGGATGGTGGTCGCCGTCGCCCAGCAACTGCGATCGCTGGCGCCCGCCCTGGCCGCGGCCGCCCGGGACCCCGCCGAGGGTCTCACCCTCACGTTCGAGTTCGGATTCGCGGACCGGGCGGCGCTGGCCGCCGGCCGGCCGGACGCACCCAACCTCACCGTGCGCCCGGGCCGGCATCGTGACTGACCGCGGCGATCAGCTCACCGCGGAACTCGCGCACTGGCGGTACGCGGTGGACGCGATGGCGGACCTCGACATCGTGGCCTCCCCCGTCGCCTGGGACGGCCTGGAGCAGTACCTGCGACTACAGGTGCGGGACCGGCTGGCCGCGATCGTCACCGGGCTCCGGCTGGAGGCGGCCGAGCTGGTGGCGGCGGCCGCGGGCCGGGACGATCCCCGCGACCTGCGCGATCGCGTCCTGCGGCTCCGTCGCCGGTACTTCCAGGCGGAGGCCATCCTGGGTTTCTACGGCGACGCGGTGGCCACCCGGAGCAACCCCGCCCTCGCCGCACTGCTGCGTGGCTTCGACACGCTCGCCGCCGAAGGCCTGGAGGGACTGCTCCGGCCGCTCGGCATCGACAGCCCGCCCGTGCTCTGCTACCTCGACGCCGGTGCCGGCGCCGCGATCCTGCGGGCCGGCGTACGCCTCTGGGATCACGCCAATCCGTCGCCCGCGGCGGCGATCAAGCTCACCTGGCACTCGCTGCCGCATCCGACGTCGCTGTTCCACGAGACCGGCCACCAGTTCGCCCACCTCACCGGGTGGACTGCCGAGCTGGCGGACGCGCTCGACTCCGTGCTGGCCGGGCGGTCGGTCGAGCTGGCCGCCCTCTGGCGAAGCTGGGCCGGTGAGGTGGCCGCCGACGTGCATGCCATCGCGCTGTGCGGGTGGTCGCCGGTGCCGGCGCTGGCCAACGTCGTCGACGGCCCGACCGACGCGGTGCTGCGGATCATCCCCGGTGACCCGCATCCCTTCCCGCTGGTCCGGGTGCTCTTCAACGCCGCGCTCTGCCGGGTGTGGTTCGGGCCGGGACCGTGGGACGGCATGGCCCGCACCTGGACCGAACGGCATCTGAGCAGGCCGGACGATTCCGACGGAGCCCGGCTGGCCCGGCTCAGCATCGGCGCGCTGGGCGACCTGGTCGACGTCTGCACCCGACGGCCGATGCAGGCCTTCCAGGGCCGACCGTTCTGCGCGGTGGCCGATCCCCGGCGGGCCGCGCCGGCGGCGCTGGGAGAGCTGGCCCGCCGGGCCGGGCCGTCGCTGCTCACGTCCAGCTACCTGGCCCGCAAGGACCCGGTGCGGATCCTCGCCTGGCTCGTCGGTCGCGCCCTGGACGACCCGGGCAACGCCCCCGTGCACTGGCGCACCTTGCGCGAGTGGGTCGCCGCCCTGGGCGGCCTGCGACAACCCGACACGTCACCCGTGCTCGCGCGGACCACCGCGGCCTGAACAACGCCGGAGGAGCCACCATGGCCACCAACAAATCGACCGGGGGTTCGACGCCCTCGACGATCGCCCTCGACGCCGACCTAGCCGCCCGTCTGGTCGCCGCGCTGGAGACGATCGGTTCCGCGATCGACTCGGGCCAGGGGAACGGCACCCGGGCGCTCGCCCACCCCACCGGCCCGGTGCCGGACCCGGTCCGGTCCCGGGCCGCCCGGGACTACGACGTTCTGCGCGGCGTGCTGGGCCGAGCTGGAGCGCCGCACGGCCTGAGCATGCACCGCGACAAGACCGACATCGTGGTCGACAACCCCCTGCCGGTGTCAGCGACCTACGCGATCGTCGAGAGCCCCGGCACCCCGTCGTCGGGCCCGGTGGCCGAACGCGTCATCGCGGACCCCACCGTCAACCGTCTGAACCTGGATGAGATCACGCAGGACATGTCCATCTCGCGCGTCGAGGTCTTCGATTGCGACGGCAGGTTTCTGGCGTTCGGCCCATCCCTCCTGGCGACCATCGACTTCTCCGGAGAGTGACCATGTACCGCCATCTCGCTGCCAAGTTCGCGTCCCCGTCCGACCTCTTTCTGGTTCACCCCTTGCAACTGAGCCGGTGGCTGGAGACGGCGTGGGCGGCGGCGCCGAACGTTCCGGTCATCGGCACCACCCCGGCCCTCGCACAGCTCGGCAGCCCGACGGTGATCGCGGACTTCGACATGCCGGAGGCTCTGCTGAAGACCCTCGAGCCCGGCGTCAACCTCGCTCGGCCGGGTGACTTCACACCCCCCGGCCGGCAGAACACGCCGCTGCTGTGGGACCACCTCATCTACGCGTACCTGGTCGAGAGCACCGGCATCTACGAGATCCTGGCCAAGATCCTCACTCGGATCGTGCGCGGTGAGACGCTCGGCCGGCTGCGACCGGAGACCTTGCAGTGGGCGCGGGTCATGGAGGAGTTGCTCTTCCGCGCCCAGCCGAACTTCTCGATCGCCGGCCTCCACAGCAGCCTGCGCAGAGACGGCGACTGCCGGCGCCGCAACGCGTACTGGCGGATGTTCGCCTTTGATCTGCCGCACCCGATGTCGGCATCCTGCGGTTGCGCCGGCGGCGCGTCCGGACCCTGCTGGAAAGCCGACGTCGGCAACGGCGTCAACACGGCTTTCGCCTCTCGCCTGAACGAGCTGTTCACCCAGGTCTGGACCGGCTTCGAGAACAAGGCCAACCAGGTCGGTGCGAACGCCACCGACGCGCAGTACGTCGGTCTGCTGGCCGAGGCCCTCGACGACATGCTGGGCAACCGCCGGCAGGGTGGGCTTCTCGCCCGCGAGGAACTGTCTTTCGTGGCCGGCCTGAGCCTGTGCCACCTCACCGTCGAATTCGACACACCGCTGGTGCAGGACCTGCAGGCCACCGCCACCAGCCCGGCCGAACGACTGGCCAAACTCGGTGAGCGGGTCGGTATGACGCCGGCGCCGCGTTCCCGGGAGCTGTTCGAGCTCGCCGAGCCGATGTCCTCGTTGCTGTGGGGAATCGAGCTGGGCCTGTTCAACCCCGGCGCGGCCCCGGAGTCGCTGTACCTGCCCAACGTGCCCAACGGGCCGCCGACCACGCTGAACATCGAGGTCAATCGGATCATCGACCTCTGGCAGTCGGCCACCGGCACCCGCATCAAGACCACCATGCCGTACGCCTCGGGCGTACCCGCGGCGCCGCGGCCACCGGCTCAGCCGCTGCGGGTGCCGACCCCGGCTCCGGGACCGCCGGCGCTGGCCGCGGCGTCCACCAACGGCCACCGAACCTGAGGCGGCGAGATGAGCGGCACCTGGTTCTCGGATGCCGGCTTGGCGGAGTCTCCGTTCGCCGGCGAGGCACCCCCGGACGCGTCGTCGGAGGCGGAGGTGTTGCCGCCGTCGTGGCCCGCGTACCCACCCGACCGTGAGGCCTCGGCTGACGCGTTCCGCGCCGGCCGGTTGGAGTCGCCGTTCGCGCCCGCGCAGGCCGAAACGGAACCGGACCGGGAATTCGAGGAAGAGGACGAGTCCTACTTGGAGTCATCCCCCGAGCCGGAGTCCGGTTACGAGTCCGACGACCTGTTCGAAGCCGAGGAGTTCGCTCGCCACGCCCTCTACGAGGCGGTCGCCGACGAGGCCCACGACCCGGGCCGGGACGTCGGCGACCGGGAACTCGAGGTGGCGCCGGCCGCCCGCCCGCCGATTCTGCGGACGGCGCAGTTGCGGACGGCCTGGCGGGACTACGAGAACGCCGGGCCGAAGATGCGGACGCTTCGCTTGTTCGGATGGGACACCCCGGTCAACCCCGAGACCGTCGACGCCTGGCGCGCGTTCGAGCAGGCCCTCGGCAGCGCCGGCTATCAGCCGCACCGGGCTTGGGTCTACAACCCCCGCGACATCAGCGGCCGGCGGACCCGGTCGCTGCACGCCTGCGGGATCGCGATCGACATCGACCATGCCCGGCCGGTCTGCAACGTGAACCGGGCGACGCCGGGCGGGCGGGCGGTCCGGTTCTCGCCCGCGGCCACCAAGGCGGAACGGTGCCGGGACGTCCGCGACGGCCGCGCCGACACCAGCTTCACCCCCGCCCAGATCGCCGCCGTGGAGGCCATCCGGACGGTCGACGGGCACCAGGTGTTCGCCTGGGGAGGCCGCTGGCACACCATCAAGGACACCATGCACTTCCAGATCAACGTCACGCCCTCGGAACTCGCCGGTGGCCTGCGGCCCCCGTCCGGGACGACGGCCGGCGAGGTAATGCCGGAGTCGGCGGCCGGCGGCCCGTCGGGAACCGAGGTGGTCTTTCCCAGCGGCGAGTCGCTGCGCACGGTGCCGGGCCAGCCGGAGGGCAAGGACCAGGAGTTCTGGGACCCGACCAGATCGGGAAACCCGCTGCTCGACACCGGACCGGCGAACAAGCACAAGAAGCTGTCGGCGAACTTCACCGTGCGCGAACTCACCACCTCGGGCGGGGTCTCCGCCGACCTGGCACGCATCGACCCGAAGCTCGTGGAGTGCCTGCAACGGCTGCGCGAGCACGTCGGCCGATCCGTCCACATCACCTCGGGCTATCGCTCGTGGAAACGCAACCGGGACGTCTACCGGCAGCGCGGGTCCGAACCCACCGCGAGTCAGCACTGCGGCGGACGGGCGGCGGACATCACCATCCCGGGCATGAACGGGCTCGAAATAGCCAGGGCGGCCATCGACGCGTACGGCCCGGGCATCGGTATCGGACTCGCCGCCACCTTCGCCCACATCGACGTGCGCGGGACTGCCGAAGCCTGGAAGTACGGCAACGTCAGCGATGCCTGGGTCGCCGAGATCAAGAACTATCAGCGGGCACGCGGACCGGGCCGGGCCGGCGCGGGCGGTGTGGGCCAGGCACCGTCGAGCCCGTACGCGGGCGGCCGGCTCTGGACGTTCGGCGCCAAGAGCCTCCCGACGCAGGTGGCCGTGTTCTGCCCGCCCGCCGCGATCGGCGTGGACGAGGTCGACGTGCTCGTGTTCGCCCATGGGCTGCTGCACGGATGTCCTCGGCCGCGGAAAGTACCGGCGGGGTTCGTCACGGAGGCACCGTTCCGGCTGGGTGATGCGGTGACCGGCTCGGGCCGGCCGGTCGTGCTGGCCGTGCCGTACCTCAACTGGGCCGACACCGGCGGGGAACGGGCGTTCGGGCCGGCCCGGCGGCGCTGGCACGCACTGGGCCGGCCCGCCACGATGAACGGCCTGATCGCCGAGGTTCTGGCCGAGGTGGGCCGGGTTCAGTCGCGCAGCACGCCCGCCCTGCGCAACCTTGTGGTGGCCGGGCATTCGCGTGCCTACGACGTGCTGGAGCCGCTGGCTCAGCTGCACGCCGACCCGCAGATGCAGCAGGGCGCCCTCGCCCGGCTCGCGGAGGTGTGGGCGTTGGACTCCACCTATGGTCCGCCGGACGTCGAGGCATGGATGAACTGGCTGCACGCCAACCCGGCGCTCAAGGTCACCGTCATCTACCGCCCGGGGGGCCGGCTACCGACCGGGCCGACGACCTGGCGACGAGGCGATGCGCTCTACGAACGCAGAGGGGGACGGCTGACCGTCATCCAGGCCGCCGAGGGCCACTGCGCCCTGCCTGCGGCAAGACTCCCCGCCCTGCTCACACCGCCCGCCGACGCTGTACCGGACGGCGGCGGCCTACTCGAGGGCGACCTGCTGTTCGAGGGCGACTCGCTGTTCGAGGGCGACTCGCTGTTCGAGGGCGACTCGCTGTTCGAGGGCGA
>NZ_BOMY01000040.1 GCF_016862435.1 Paractinoplanes tereljensis | reverse complement strand
ATCTTGAAGAGGCGGGCGCCGAAGAGTACGGGAACGACGGGACGACGGAGGCGTACTCCGATTGGCAGCCGGAGGCATCGGCCCCCGATCGGAGCCCGCTGCCGGTGCCACCCGGCCGGCCGATCCCCTTCGCGCCGGCACCGCCCTCGGGCAGCTACTGGCCGGTGCGGTTCACCGGCGGACAGGCCCGGATCGTCGCCTACGCGTACGGCAGTGCCACCGGGACCCGCCTGCACGGAAACTGGGGTGCGGTCTTCCTGGCCGCCCGCGGCACAACCCGCTACCACGTCGGAATCGATCTCCCGGCCACCATCAACGACGTGGTCGTGGCCTGCGAGGCCGGGGTGATCGTCGGCTGGCAGAACTTCCTTCCGGCGAGCACGGGCCAGCTCACGCGCGCGCTCCTGATCGAGCACGACGGGTCGGGAATCGTGGTGAACTACGGCGAACTCACCCCCGACTCGCTGTCCAGAACCGGACTCAAGGTCGGCATGCGGGTGGCCGCCGGCCAACCGGTCGGGTTCGTCGGCGACACGGCGATGTTGCATTTCGAGACGTACGTCGCCGGCACCACCAAGAACGCACGCTGGCTGAAGGCGGAGGCGACACCGCCGCCGCAACTGCTCAACCCGACGCGCTACCTCCTGTTCCTGCAGGACCATGGGTTGCCGGCACCGGACGGTACGGGGGTGCGGGTCCAGCCCGCCGCGGCGCAGCCGCCGACCGGGCTGGTGGGTTTCGCGCAGCGCGTGCTCAACGTCGCCGAGGGCGAACGGCTCGCCGAGGACGACACTCTGGGCCGCAACACGCGCGCCGCCCTGGAACGCTTCCGCACGAAGTACCACCTCGGCCCGGGTAGCGCGCTCGACGCGAGGACCCAAATCGCGCTGGCGCAGCGGGCCCTCGAAGAACTCAAACACCAGTCGCTCTTCGGACAGCTCGGCTCGCTGGACGCGGCGACCACCGACGCCCTGGCCGCGTTCAAGTCCGAACGACGGCTGAGCGCCGGCCCCGACCTCGATGCGGCGACCCGGGCGGCGTTGCGCCAAGCCTTGGTCAAGGCCGGCGCGCCGGTCACCGCACCCGGCCGGATCCTCCAGATCGCCACGGACGCGGAAATCGCCCGCTACCGCTGGCACGACCGCGGCGTCGCCCCGAAGGGCTACCTCAAAGGCATGGCGCTCACCTACGCGCGGGTCTACTGCAAGCTGAAGGCGGGCGACGCCGGCGCCGCCGAAATGGCGAAGGCCGACACCGGAAACGGCGAGGTGGACGCGCTGGCGCACTACGCGGCGGAATTCCGTGCCGTGGGACTGGCCAACGACACCGCCGGGGCCGACACGTTACGCCACCTGTTCGTCCTACTGACCGGGTTGGGAATGCGGGAGAGCGGAGGCCGGTACTGCACCGGGCGGGATCGGTCGGCGCACAACCTCAGCGCGGACACCGCCGAGGCCGGCCTGTTCCAGACGAGCTTCAACGCCCGAGGGGCGAGCCGCCTGCTGCCGCCGCTCTTCCGGCAGTATCTCGCCCACCCCGCCGGCTTCCTGGAGGTGTTCCGCGATGGGGTGCGCTGCAGCGATGCGGATCTGGAGAACTTCGGCAGTGGCGACGGCCGGGAATTCCAGCGCCTCAGCAAGGAATGTCCCGCCTTCGCCGCCGAATTCGCCGCGATAGCGCTGCGGAACCGGCGAAAGCACTGGGGCCCGATAAACCGCAAAACGGCTGAGGTACGCCCGGAGGCCGAAGCGATGTTGCTGCGGATCCAGCAGGCCGTCGATCAGTACGAGCTGTGCCCGGTAGTCCGCTAGGCGATCAACGAGGAGGCGATCGTGCGATTCTCCACGGGTGCGGTACGCGACTACGTTCGCAAACGCTGCGGTGGTCCGGATCTTCCGTTGACGATCGACGAGGCGAGGGCATTCCGGGCCTGGTACGAGCTGGCCGGTCATGCTGCCGTCACCACCTGGGAGAACGGCGATGTCTGGGGATCGGACTTCCGGGACGGAGGTGACAACGATCCCAGCGGGGGTTCGGAACTGCCGGACATCTACTTCTTCACCGGCCATGGCATCTGTCAGAGTCAGCCGACTGCCACCAGCCCCGACTTCCTGCTCGTGTGCGGCAATTTCGGCAAGCCCAACCGGGTGAACATCGGACTCCAGTCGCGATGGGGAAACGCACCCGGCAATCTCCAGTTCCTCTTTCTCGACGCATCGTGCCCGATGGACCTGATATCGATCAGCAACGACTGGTTCCCGGTGTTCCGCGGGCTGCACGTGGCCACCGGCAACTCGGGCACCAACAGCCAGGACACGCTGGACAGCTCGAATCGGGGATCCCAGTTCGCCGCGCGTACGGCCGGCCTACCGGGCTGGCTGGAGTGGCTGTTTCCGCAGGAGAGCGTCGGCAACGCCTGGATGCACACCGGCACGATCGACGTCCAGTCCGGCTGCTCCGCCGTCGTGATCGCCGCCGGCCGGGATCGGGACGAGGCGATCGACCGCCGGGAGAACGAGCGCATCACCGACGGCCGCCCGGACCCGGTCCCCAATTGGTTCGCCTGGCGGTGGCGTACCGCATGAACGTGGAGGAGGTGTGCGATGCCTGCGGTTGATCCGCGGCTGGAGGCCCTGGCGGGCCTCCAGGAGGCCGCCCTGGGAAACGCGGCGATGGACATCGCGGGGTTCGAGTTCGGCGGTGACGCCGAGTTCGCCAGCGCCGCCACCGTTGCCGGGCTGCGCGCCGGAACGCTCGTCTTCAGCCGCCGGCACGACAGCCTGACGATCTTCGCCACCGACGCACGATATGGGTCCGGCGCCGAACTCGGCACCTGGACGGGCCCGGACGACGAGCTGCTGACCAGGGCGGCGGCCACACTGGACGCCGCCGGAGTTCCCCGCGCCGAGATCGCCCGCTCCTGGGTCTCGCCCGAGTTCGGCGCCACGGCGCAACGCGTGTCGGACGAGGAGTTCCGGGTAGAGGAGTCCGAGCTTCTGCGCAAGACCGCCGTGTTCGGCCGGGCCCTCGACGGCACGCCGGTCTGGTCGTCGTACGCGCAGATCGAGTTGACGGCCGAGGGGCGGATAGGCCGGCTGGAGATTCACTGGCCCGTCGTCCCACCCCCGGTCGCCGAGGAGGCCCGGCTGCTGGCGGCGCTGGCGTACCGCGGGTGGAAACCGCCGGAGGCGCCGGAGGCGCGCGTGGAGTCCGTCGAGGCGGGCGTCCTGCACTCGCCGGCGGTCGGCTTCTTCGCGGACGCGGTGGCCGCGCTGCGAGTGACCTACCGGAGTGTGGACCAGGACATCGGCCGCAAGCCGGTCCGCTACCTCGATCGGCACGGCGAACCCGTGCCGGCGCCGCGCGACATTCCCCGCGTCGATCCGAAGTCCACCGTGGAGCGAGAACCCGGACGGCGCTGACGCCCGAGCGTGGCGGTCAGCTGGTGAATGCCTCCTTGCCGGTCAGCTCGCGGTGGGGGACGCCGTTCATCTGCTGGCGCAGCTCGGCCAGCTCCAGGTACATCGCCCGGCGCGCTCGGTTCGAGTTCCCCAGGGGCTTGTGCTCGGGCATGCAATGCCACGGGTTGTAGCGCAGTACGTCCGCGAACGCGAGCTGCTCGGGACTGTCGAACGTCTGCGGCGGCAGGCGGAGGCGGGCCACCGTGGCGTACGGCGAAAGCCTTTCCGGCCACTTCACCGCGGCGTTCTCGATCGGCATGCGGTGCGGGTCGGTCTGCACCTGCACCATGAAGTCGAACTCCCGGCGGCCTCGCACCACCCTCAGCCCGGCGTGCTCGGCGCCCAGCACGGTGTGCGTCGCGGCCGACGTGATCGTTTCGACCAGGTCGGCCTTGCGTCCGTCCTGGCCCGCTCTCTCGTGCAAACCCCATCGTCGCCTATGTGCCCGGCCGCCCCCACGGCGAATCCCGACCCGCAGGCCGAATCAACTCCGAGCAGCGTATGCCCGGCCGAATTGTCAGACACAGGTCAGCCCCGGACGGAGTTTGCATACCGTCCGGGGCCTGACCGGGTCACTGTCGCGAACCGCGTCCCAGTGTGCTGGGTGTGTGCCCTCCGCCGAGACACCTACGCATGCGCGTTCTGCCGTTCTGGGACAGCCATCCGGGTTGGGCGGGAGAACCTCTCCGCCCGACCCGGACCTGCCGGCTGATCGGCTGCGGGCAGGATCAGGCGGGTGAGATCGCGGCCGCGTCGGAACCCTCGACCACCGGGCGATCGCCGCTGGTGCTGATTTCGATGCGGCGGGGCTTGGCCGCTTCCGCGACCGGGATGGTCAGGGTCAGTACGCCGTCCTGCCAGGTCGCGGTGATCCGGTCGGCGTCGAGGCCGTCGGCGAGGGTCAGCCGCCGTTCGAAGGTGCCGGTCGGCCGTTCGCGGCGGACCCACTGCACGTCGTCGTCGGTGCGCGGGGAGCGCTCGGCCCGGATGGTCAGGACACGGTTGTCGACGTCGATCTGCACGGAACCGGGGTCGACGCCGGCGAGGTCGCAGTGCACCACGAAGTGCTCACCGGAGCGGTAGAGGTCCATCGGCATCGCCAGGGTGGTGCCGCCTGGGACGGCTGCACCGTTGCCGAGCAGCTGCCCGGCAAGGCGGTCGAACTCACGGAAGGGATCGAAAGTCAGCACCACTGGAATCAACCTCCTCGAGAGGTCCGCCGGCCTGTCCGGCGGACACGTGGCGCTCGGCTGAAGATCAGACTCGCCGAGGCCGCAGCGTGCTCCCGTGGTGGTCCATCACCGCGAGGAGCAGCAGCGACAAGAGATTTTCTACCACCGCCCCAGCTCGGCCGCAAGCCCAATCTCTGAAAGAGGAGATAGCTTTTCTCGGGCGCCAGACCAGAAAATCTATGTGCGGCGAAGGAGATTTTATTACGCGACAGGCTGGAAGAGGAGGGCGTAGAGGTCGTTGGCGCCCGGCTCGTGAACGTTGCCGTCGGCATCCCGTCCGATCGGAAGGTATTCACCAGAGCGGGGGAGGTACCAGCACTGCTGGACGTCGGCCAGCGGTGAACAGCTCGCACCGTCTCGATCCGGGCGTGCCACCACGACTACCGCTTCGTCGGGTAGGTCGGCGAGGATCTCGTTCCGGCTCGTCCTGGTCGGCCGCCCCGCAGGGGCAGTTCCATCATGTGGCGCACTCGAGGGCAATCGTCGAAGTACGTGTTGTTCGCGATCGACATGCCATGCCTTTCCCGGGTCAGCCGTCCCCTGTGGATGAGGAACAGGCGAACGTCTACCCGCCGCCGCACCGGCCTAACGCATACGGCGCTACCGGGTCCCGAACCGACCGGTTCGCGCCGCAGAGCGTCCGATGCGACGGTTGTCAGAAAGGGCACACCGAAGAGCAGACCCCACTTCGGCGTACGGACATGGGCGTGTTTCTACAGGTCAGCCGTTTGATCGTGATCTGCCGGGGCACCTTTTGCCCATGAAGTTACCTGTTCCTCGTGGCCCGGTCTCCGCGGCTGCGATCGCCGCTCTCGGTCGTGCTCCGCATGATCTCGATCCAGCGATCGCGGACGGCTTCGACGGCGCGGAGACCGCTTGGCTGACAGACGAAGATCTGCAGCTCACTCTCTTCGTCCTGTACGAGCTGGCGTACCGCGGGTGGGACGGGGTCGACGACGCCTGGGAGTGGCAGCCTGGCTTGATCCGGCTACGTACTGTCGCCGAGGACCGGTTCGAGGCCGCCCTGCGCTCGTTGGCCGCACCGCATCACGATGCCGCGCCCGCCGATCTGAGCGCCGCGTCGATGGCACGCACGCTGGTGGCGATGACCGAACAGAACGATGGTCCGTCGCTGTCGAAATACTTGCGCGGCCGGGCCAGCCTGCCGCAGTTCCGGGAATTCGCGGCGCACCGCTCCCTCTATCACCTGCGCGAGGCGGATCCGCACACCTTTGGCATCCCCCGGCTCCCAGAAGGCGCACGGAAGACCACGAGATCCAGCCGTTCGACAACGGGCCCGGCGATGTGTCCCTCATCGGCGCCCCGCCGTAACGCCGAAAGCCCTTCCTGGAAGCCTGGTCGGATATGCGGGCGAGCGGGCTCTGACGTAGCGGCGCGGTCCGTCCGACGATGACGCCTCGCTGGTAGCGCATGGCATCGGCCAGTTCGGGTACGCAGGACTCGGGCGGTAGCTCGGCGAGACCCATCAGAGCGTCGATGAACGCGTCCCAAAGCCGTTTCGCGGCCGGCCGGCTGATGTTTAGCCGGTCGGCGGGCGGTCAACTGCTAGCCATGGTGAGTCAATTCGCCCAGTGGACCCTGGATGTGCGGGATATCGATCGGATGGCCGCGTTCTGGTCGGCGGCGCTCGGCTATCGCATCGAACGGGGCGACGACGGCGACGCCCACCTGTGGCCGGCCGGTGGCGGGCTCAGCGTCTGGCTGCAGCCCACCATCGCGCCCAAGGCCGGCAAGAACCGTGATCACCCCGATCTGGTCGCCGCCGACGGGGACGTGCGGGCCGAGGTGGCCCGGCTGCTCGCGCTGGGCGCGACCCACGCCGACGTCGGGCAGAAGGGCGACGAGGGTTTCACCGTGCTCGCCGACCCCGAAGGCAACGAATTCTGCCTCCTGCACCGTCGGCCACCGACGAGGCTGGAATGATCCCGGGAGCGAGAGCGGCCCGGCGTACCGTGGCGGTCCTGTTGGAGCAGCAGGGCCGCACCTTCGCCGGTGAATCCGGGGTGCGGCTTGCCGACGAACCCGGTCCGCTGTACCAGCTGCTCGTGCTGGTGACGCTGCTGAGCGCCCGGATCAGTGCGACGGTGGCAGTGGCGGCCGCTCGAGAGCTGTTCGCCGCCGGTTTCCGTTCGCCGCTCGCGATGCTGGACGCGAGCTGGCAGGACCGGGTTGACGCGCTGGGCCGTGGTCACTACCGCCGGTATGACTTCAAGACGTCGACCATGCTCGGCGATGGCGCCCGGCTGTGCCTGGATCGCTGGCACGGTGACCTGCGCCGGCTGCACGACGAGGCGGCCGGTGACGCCGGCGGGCTGCGGAAGCGGCTGGTCGAGTTTCCCGGCATCGGTCCGACCGGGGCGGGCATCTTCCTGCGCGAGGTGCAGGCCGTCTGGCCCGACGTCGCACCGTACGCCGACAGCAAGGTCATCGACGGTGCGCGACTGCTGCAGCTGCCGTCCTCGGCGGCCGAGCTGGCCGCGCTGACCACGCCGGATCTGCTGGCGCCGCTGATGTCGGCGCTGGTGCGGGTCGCCCTCGACCGCAAAGCGGCCGACGCAATTCTGGCCGAGCTGGACTCATGAGATGACGCCGAAAGGTGAATGATGGGCGGCGGCCCGCCGGGCAGGAAGCCGCCGTCAATCAGGCCGCGCCGGAGATCGTGCGGGTTCCGGAGGACTGGACCGAGATCGGTTCGCTCGCCTCGCTGCCGGACGGTCGTCCTGTCGTCCGTACGGTCGGTGATGTGTCGATCCTGGTCTACCGGCAGGGTGACCGGGTCTCGGCGCTGATCGAACGCTGCGGCCACGAGACGGCCCCGCTCGGCGAGGGCGAGGTGACCGGTTCGGGGGCGGATGCCTGCGTGGTCTGCCCGTGGCACGGCAGCGTGTTCCGCCTGACTGACGGCGCGGTCGTGCACGGACCCGCCGCCAGCGACCAGCCGACCCTGCGCGCTCACCCTCAAGCACGTGCACTGGAACGTCGTGGGCCCGCACTTCATCGCGGTCCACACGATGCTCGACCCACAGGTCGACGCGGTGCGGCTGATGGTCGACGACCTGGCCGAGCGGATCGCCACGCTCGGCGGATCGCCGGTCGGCACGCCCGGCGCCCTGGTCGCCCAGCGCACCTGGGATGACTACTCGATCGGCCGGGCCGACACGAACGCCCACCTGGGTGCCCTCGATCTGGTCTACACCGGTGTGCTCGAGGCCTTCCGGGAGGCGATCGAGAAGACCGAGGAAGCCGACCCGGTCACCCAGGATCTACTGATCGGGCAGACCGGCAAGCTGGAGCAGTTCCACTGGTTCGTCCGCGCCCACCTGGAGACCCCGGACGGCACGCTGCTCACCGAGGGCGCCCGTACGGAAAAGACAGCAGCCAGGCGCGGCAAGCGCTGACCACCGCCCGGCCATGCTCCGGTCCGCTTTCGCGGACCGGAGCATCGTTGTGAGCCCAGCCCGGCCTCGGTTGCGCAAAACTGCAGGAACTCGCGGCGGCACATGTCGGTCAGCGCGGTAGCGCGGGCCCAGATCCCGAATGCGGAAACACGGCTGCGAGAGCGGCGGCGGAGCGGAAGGAAGTCGCGCGGAGGGCAGCATCCTCGCCGAGCCTGATGAAGCGGAAGTCCTGGCGATGACTGCTCTGGAAGGCATGATGCCCTATTTCCCGGCGGCTGACGGTTCCTTCCTGATGCGTCGAGCACCGTCGCGTAAGAACACCCCTCATCGCTGCGGAGCTACCCGTAGCGCGGTGGGGATTCGGCAGTGGTCAGGGCTACTCCGGGTGGGCGGGTTTTGTCCTCTTGGCTCCGCTCCACAGTGAGCCGGGATTGGCGCGGTTCGGTATCGCTCGAGCATGGCGCCGTACAGTTGCTCGGCCGTGGTCATCTGCTCCGCGAGGGCGTTGAAGGCACACAGGTAGGCCGCGGTAGGCGACGTCACCGGCGACCAGTAACCGCAGGCCGGGTGCCCAGAGCGCGGTGGTGTCGGCGGTGTCCGAGAAGCCGGTTTGGACGATCTCCGGCCGGTTTCCCTCCAGGTCGATGGCGTCGCCGTCGAGGGGCTCGGGCACCTGGAGCAGCTGGGGGAGCCGGCCGGCTTATGGTGCGCGCCGCCCGGATCAAGTCGAACACCACCCCGCGGGTCTTCGGCCTATTGCCCCACAGCGTGCTGATCGACATGCACCCTCCTGGACGGAGCACATTCACTTTTGCTGGCCAGCTTACTTTGTGCCACCAGAAGCCCTTTCTGGCACGCCATCGGGCCGAACGATCGAACCGCCTCCAGCGCCCGCAAGGCATTGACTTCGATAGATTGCCTAAATAAGGTTTGGGAGCGCTCCCATGCCGTTGCCTCGCGACGTTCCCCTGGAGATTTAGGAGATCAGACTATGAGATCTCGTCATAGTTGGCTGGCCTTGGGCGCCGCTGCCGCGCTTATGGCCGGCGCCATAGCCTCGGTCGCGCCTCCGGCCGCGGCGGCGGACACGGGGTGTTCGGTGACCTACGCGGTGCAGAGCCAATGGCCCGGCGGGTTCACCGCGAACGTCGGCATCATCAACCTCGGCTCGGCGGTCACGGGCTGGACGCTCGCGTTCGATTTCCCGGGCGCCGCCCAGAAGGTCATCCAGGGCTGGAGTGCAACCTGGGCTCAGTCCGGGGCCCGGGTCACGGCGGCAAGCGCGAGCTGGAACGGGTCGCTCGGCACCGGGGCGTCCACATCGATCGGTTTCACCGGGGCGTGGAGCGGCACCAATCCGGTTCCAGCCTCCTTCTCACTCAACGGCACCGCATGCACCGGTTCCGTGATTCCACCGACGTCGAATCCTCCATCTGTCCCGCCTAGTACCCCGCCGAGCAGTCCGCCGGCCAGTGGACCCGCTCCGGAGCTCAAGGTATCCGGTAACACGATCGTCACCGCGGACGGCCGCGCGTACCGGCTGCTCGGAGTGAGCCGCTCCAGCGGCGAGTTCGCCTGCGTGCAGGGCAAAGGGCTTTGGGACGCCGGCCCGGTCGACCAGGCATCCGTCGACGCGATGAAGGCCTGGAACATCAGCACCGTACGCATCCCGCTGAACGAGGAATGCTGGCTCGGTCTCAACGGGACGCCCAGCGGCGCCAGCTACCAGCAGGGAGTCAAGGATTACGTGAATCTGCTGGTCGCCAACGGCATCAACGTGATCGTCGATCTGCACTGGACGTGGGGCGCCTACACCAACAGCCCAGACTGGCACTGCAAGGACGAGCACGCCACCTGCCAGAAGCCGATGCCCGACGCGCAGTACGCCCCGCAGTTCTGGACCGGCGTCGCCAATGCCTTCAAGGGCAACGACGCGGTCGTCTTCGACCTCTTCAATGAGCCCTACCCGGATATGCCCGCCGAATGGGACAAGACCCTCGGGTGGCAGTGTCTGCGCGACGGCGGCACCTGTACCGGCCTGCCCTACGAGACCGCCGGCACGCAGGACCTGGTCGACGCGGTCCGCGCCACCGGGGCCACCAACATGCTCATGGTCGGCGGCCTGGAGTGGGCCAACGATCTCCGGGAATGGCTGGCGTACAAGCCGGTCGACCCGCTGAACAACATCGCCGCGTCGTGGCACGCGTACAGCTTCAACGCCTGCGCGACCGAATCCTGCTGGGACAGTCAGGTCGCCCCGCTGGCGCAGCAGGTGCCGGTGGTCGTGGGTGAGTTCGGCCAGGACAACTGCGCCTTCGACTACATGCAACGGCTGGTGGACTGGGCCGACGAGCACGAAATGGGATACCTGGCCTGGACCTGGAATCCCTGGGGCTGCACCACCGGCGCCGTGCTCATCAAGGACTGGGCCGGCACACCGGAACCCGGCATCGGCGAAGGCTTCAAGGCCCACCTGCTGACCCAAAGCCCTTACCTGTAATCACTCATCGATTTACCATCATCTATCTTTGGTGGCCTGATCGGACTCCGGCCGGGACGCTCCAGTCCCCCGGCCGGACCGAGACCGCCTGGGAAGGAGCACAGATGCGACCGTCTCGTCTTCGGTCCCGTTCGGCCGTCGTCGTTGTCGCCACTCTGACCGTCGCCGCGGGTGCCGTCCTTGCGAACGCTTTCGCCGCGCAGGCCGCCGCCGGCTGCCGGGTCAGCTATACCGTGCAGAGCCAGTGGACCGGCGGCTTCGTCGCGAACGTCGACGTTGCCAACCTCGGCACTCCGCTCACCAGTTGGCAGTTGGCCTGGTCGTTCACCGCCGGGCAGCAGGTCACACAGCTATGGAACGGCACCGTGAACCAGTCCGGTGCGCTTGTCACCGTGGCGAACGCAAGCTGGAACGGCAGTATCGCCACCGGGGCCACCACGTCATTCGGCTTCGGTGCCACCGTGAACGGCACCTCGAACCCGGTACCCACCGCTTTCACGCTCAACGGTATCGCCTGCACCGGCAGCGTGATTCCCACCCCAACCGGCTCGAGCGCCAGCCCCAGCGCCAGCCCGACGGCATCGACCACGCCGGGCCCAGCGGTAAGCGTCCTGGACCAGGTCCATACGGTGGGCCGGCTCAAGACGACTGATGCGGGCGTGCAGTACACCTGGCCCGGCACATACTTCGAGGGCCGCTTTCGCGGCACCGGCGTGGGCCTTGTCATCAACGACTCCAACAATGACTACGTCGTCGCGGTCGACGGCACCACGGTCGCCACCCTGGTGGCACCGGGACAGATCACTTACTGGGTCAAGGATCTGGCGAACGGCGACCACACCGTACGGCTTGCGAAGCGCACCGAAAGCCCGTGGGCTGCGGGTGAGTTCGGCGGGCTCGTCTCCGCCGCCGGAGGTGCGATCCTGGTCAAGCCGGCCGCGCGCAGCCGGCAGATCGAGTTCATCGGCGACTCCTGGACCGCGGGCTACGGCGACATGTCCACCTCGCGCGACTGCGCCAGCACCGGCGTCACCCGGAACTCCAACGCCGACGCCGCGTTCGGCGCGCTCACCGCGCGTGGCCTGAACGCCGACTACCAGATCAACGCCTGGTCCGGCATGGGCATGGTGCGCAACTACAACGGCCAGACTCCGGACACCACCTTCCGTACCTACTACGACACCGACCTGCAGGCCCTATGGAACAGCACGGTGTGGCCGGTCCCGAGCACCTGGAAGCCGCAGGTCGTGGTGATCGGTCTCGGCATCAACGACTTCTCCACCGCGCCCAACGCCGGCGAGAAGTGGGCGAACTTCGACGAGTTGGCCGCTGACTACCGGGCCGCCTACCTGGCGTTCATCGACAAGCTGCGGGCCCGCTACGGCGCCGGTACCGAGATCGTGCTCACTTACCCCGACCTGTCGTACCTCACCACCGCACTCGCTGACTCGATCCAGCAGATCGTCAAGACGCGCAACGACAATGGTGACGCCCGAGTGTCTTCGCTGTACTACGACAACAACGCCCTCGGGTTGGATCTCCTCGGCTGTGACTGGCACCCATCGCAGCACGACCACCAGATCCTCGCCGCCACCCTGACCCAGCACCTGTCCACCCTGCCGATTACCTGGTAGGCCAACCTCGGCGCAGCTCAGCGGCTCGTTACCCGGCAGGTAACGAGCCGCCGCCATCGCCGGCCCGGGTCGGGGCGCTCCGCCGTGTGACGGCACAGCGCCCGGAGGTTGCGTTCAGCGTTGCCAGGCGATCGATTTCTCCCACATCCGCACGTACGCCTCGGCTCCGCTCATGAACTCACGCTTGAGTTCGGCGCCGTCGGAGCCGGCGTACTGGAGCACGTCCGTGATCCAGTCGGCGTAGAGGCCGTACTGGGCGACCCCGTCGGTGTTCAGATCCCAGGTGCGCTGACCGAATACCTGTTTACCGAACACCGCGCCGTTCGGTGCCGTGAACGGGTACGCGAGCGGCTTGGTCCCCGCATCGAGCCGGGCGCCCGGCTGTTCGGCCAGGCCGTTGACGTCCGACCCGAGGCCGTACGTAGTCAGCACGCTCGGGCCGGCGGCCGCGCGGTTGGCACGCCATTCGGAGAGGAAGTCAGGCATGTTGTTACCGGCGTCCGACGCCGAGTAGGCGTACCCGGCGACGAAACCACCGTCCTTGGCGACCCGGGCCGTCATCGACCGGTCCGACCAGTTGTGCACCGCGGCCACGCCGGTGTAGCCGACCTTCTCGGTGATGTCGAGGACGGCCTGCGCGGTCTTCACCCCCATGTGGTCGATGTGGATGATCATGCCGCGGTCCATCAGCTTGTTGACCAGGGACGCGCCGAGCGTGGTCAGGCCGCGCGTGTTGCAGATCGGGCCGGTCGGGTAGACCGGCGCGACCGTACCGGCCGGCAGCCCGGTGACCTGGGTGAGCAGGCCGGCGATCTCGTCGCTGGTGATCGGCTGCTCGTTGTCGTGCGGGCCGGTGCAGCTGGTCGCCGTCCACCAGTGGCCGCTGCTGATCAGCTGGCCGATGTTGATGGCGGCGCCGGTCAGGCCCGAGTCGAAGCGGGTGCCGCCGAACGCGTTGTCGAACTTGTGCACCGGGTAGACGCCGCTCACGCCGATCGCCTGCAGCTCGTCGAGGCCCGCGTCGATGCCGGCCTCGGTGCACTGCGCCACGCCGTTGATCTCCCGGCAGCCGAACAGCTCCGAGTTCTCCACGCCGATCGTCACCGCGAGCTTGCCCTGCGCGGCGATCGCCCGCACCTCGGCCGGGGTCTTCGCGATCCGGAACCAGCCCTTGCCGGGCCCGCCGTTCTGCGCGTCGATGTAGTCCTGCGTGTCGCGCAGCAGGGCGGCCTGGGCCCGGATCTGGTCCATCTCGTCGCAGGTGGTGACCCGGCTCGGGTAGAGATCGCAGATCACCCGGTTGGCGACCAGCAGGGTGTTGAGCACCCGCATACCGCCCTGCCAGGCCCGCTCGATGCCTTTGTAGTAGGACTGCTCGTGCAGCATGCTCTTGGTGGTCGGCCAGTCGGTGAAGGTGGGCCAGCCGTCGTCGCCGCCGAACAGGTCGGTGCCGCCGATGATCGCCTCGAAGAGCGCGCCGGCGCCGGCCGCGTGCGACGGGCAGCCGGCCAGCGCCACCTGTGGGCCGCCCGCGGCGAACGGCTCGCCGCAGATGAAGTTGCCACCGAAGCCGGCGCTGGCCATCGGGTGGGCGTGCGCGTCGATGAAGCCGTTGAGCGTGCCGTCGCTGTTGACCGCGGGCGCGGTCGCCGCGCTCACCAGGCCGGTGCCCACCTCGTAGGGCTGGTTGCAGCCGGTCGCGGGGACCAGCGTGAACGAGGCGTCGGAGGTGGTGAGCTGCCCGGAGACGCTGCCGATCAGCTGGCCGGTGAGCGTCGACCGTATCCGGTATCCGGCCGGGCCCAGCGCGATCGTCCAGTCGGCGCGGTCGCCGTAGGACGTGCCGGCCCACACGTACGAGAGGATGCTCAGATAGAGGATGCCGCCGGTGGTGTCGTACAGGCGGTAGCGGCCGAGCTGGGTGGCCTCGAACGAGATCGGCTCGGCGGTGTCGATCGTGCCGCGGGTCCCGTAACCGACGCTCGCCTTCTGGATGTAGTTGGCGGAGCCGGCGGTCGTGCCGGTCGTGGTCACGCGCAGCTTGTAACACCCGCCGTCGAGATCGACCGCGGGTGTCTCGGTGCCGGCCGCGGCGGCGCTGAGCGGTGCGAGGACGAGGGCGAGGAGGGTGGTTATGGCGAGCGCCGCGGCGCCGCGGGATCGGATTCGCATGGTTCAGCTCCAGGTGGGGGATGAGGCGGGCCGGGAGTGGGCGGCGAAGGCCACGGCGACGAAGGCCGCGGTACGCCGGGCGGCGGCGGTGTCGTGGTCGGCGAGCCAGCCGATGGTGATGCCGTCGACGACGGCGATCAGGGTGCGCGCGAGTTCGTCGAGCGGAGACGCCCACCGGGTCCCGGTGAGGACGGCCGCGTATTGCAGCAACCCCGCGGCGGTCTCGAAGTAGGTCTGCCACTGGCTGCGCATCAGACCGTCCGCGCTCTGGCGCCGGGCGAACAGCCCGAGTTCCAGCAGGGCGAGTTCCCGCTCCGGCTCGGCAACCAGGAGATCGATGTACGCGTTGAGGCCGCTGAGGATCGCCGCCTCGACGGAGGTCGCGTCGATCGAGGCGGCCTCGGCCACCAACCGTTCGTCGTCCGTCACCGTCTCGATGACGGCGCGCATGAGTTCGTCGTGGCTGCCGAAGATGTAGTGAAAGGCGCCGAGCGGCATACCGGCCTCAGCAACGACGGCCCGGGTGGTCGTCTTGGCGACACCGCTGCGAGCGATCACCCGGATGGCGGCGGCGACAAGTTCGTCCCGGCGTTGCCCGGGCGGAATCCGGCGAATCATCGGCACCTTCCGCCTCGAGCCTCGGCTGGGTTGGACAAGTGACCAACTCAGTATGTGGATGCGCCTGGACCCCGCCAGCCAGCAATCGAAGTAGTTACATAGATGAGACTCAGGGCGGGCGCAGAGGCAGGTCAGTACCGCTCGAACCTCGTTACCGAGGCGATCCAGCGTTGCCGTGGCTCCGGCCCGAAGGGCTGGTGAACCGGGTTTTCCGTGGCGATTCGCGGACCGTGCGGCAGCATGTTCCGGATGAGACGTCGCTGGCTGTTCGCCGACCAGTTGGGGCCGCACTTCCTTGACTCGCCCCGCCAACCCGTGCTGCTGGTGGAGTCGAAGGCGGTCTTCCGCCGGCGCGCTTTTCACCGGCAGAAGGCCCACCTCGTGCTGTCCGCGCTACGGCACCGAGCCCAGGAGGGGGACGTCCGGCTGGTGCAGGCGCGGACGTACGCGGAGGCGGTCGACGAACCGGTCACCGTCTGCCACCCGACCTCCCGCGCGGCACGGGACCTGGTCCGGCGGCTGCCGGACGTCCGGATGCTGCCACCGCGCGGCTTCATCACGACGCCGCAGGACTTCGTCACCTGGGCGGACGGGCGTGACCATCTGCGGTTGGAGGACTTCTACCGGTACGCCCGCCGGCATCACGACGTGCTGATGGAGGGCGCCGAACCGGTGGGCGGCCGGTGGAATCTCGATGCCGACAACCGGGAGCCGCCGCCGCGCGGCAGCGCTCGGCTCGGTGTGCCGGAACCGCCGGCGATCGTCGAGGACGAGATAGACGATCAGGTCCGGGCCGATCTCGACCGCTGGGAACGGGAGGACGGCATCGTCTTCGTCGGTGCGGACGGGCCACGGTTGTTCCCGGCGACCCGGGCGGAGGCGTTGGCCCGGCTGCGGCACTTCGTCGACCACCGCCTGCCGGAGTTCGGGCCGCGCGAGGACGCGATGCTCGCCGCTGACCCGTGGATGGCGCACAGCCTGCTCAGTCCGGCGATCAATCTCGGATTGCTGGATCCGCTCGAAGTGATCGAGCAGGCCGAGAGGGCCTATCGGGACGGGAACGCGCCGCTGGCCGGCGCGGAGGGCTTCATCCGGCAGATCCTCGGGTGGCGCGACTTCGTCTGGCATCTGTACTGGTATTTCGGGCCGCACTATCGCGCCGCCGACGAACTGCAGGCCCACCGGGAGTTGCCGGCGTGGTTCGCCGACCTCGACGCCGACGCGGTCGAAGCGCGCTGCCTGTCCGGCGTGCTGGCCGGGGTCCGTGACCGGGGTTGGGTGCACCATATTCCCCGGCTGATGGTGCTCGGCAACTACGCGATGCAGCGCGGCTGGAGCCCCGCCGCGGTGGCCGACTGGTTCCACCGCTGCTTCGTCGACGGGTACGAGTGGGTGATGACGGCCAATGTGATCGGTATGAGCCAGTACGCCGACGGCGGCCGGATGAGCAGCAAGCCGTACGCCGCCGGCGGCTCCTATCTCAACCGGATGAGCGACTACTGCCGCGGTTGCCGGTACGACCCGAAGGTCCGCCTCGGCGCGAACGCCTGCCCCTACACCGCCGGTTACTGGGCCTTCCTCGCCCGCCACGAGCCGCAGCTCAGCGGTAATCACCGGTTGCGTCGGCCGTTGCAGGGCCTGCGCCGCCTCGACGACCTGGATGCCGTACTGGCGCAGGAGCAGGCGCGAGGTTCATCGGCTCCCTGACGAGGCGGCGACCGGTTCCGGCCTGCCCGCCGGCGTGCTTGTCCCGGCCCGGCGGGCGTTCTCGGCCATCGACCCACCGGCCAGCATCTGCGCCAGGATCGTGGTCAGCCGTCCGGTGCGCAGATCGGTCAGCTGACCGTGCAGTCCGGCGCCCAGCGCGGCGATCCGCTCGGAGTTGTAGCGGCGCTCGTAGTGGCGGCCGGGTATGGCGAGCGACGGCACGCCGTACCGCAGGGCGGCCAGTGCGCTGCCCTGTCCGCCGTGCAGGATCAGCCCGGCAGCATGTTCCAGGAGCTGCTCGAAGGGCAGGTAGGTGAACGTGAACAGCTCGGCGGCGTCTGAACGGCGGACCGGGCCGTTGGCGCGTACTACGCACCAGAGCGTGACCCCGGCCTCACGTGCCGCCCGCTCCATCGCCCGCTAGGGGAGACGCCGAGCCGTTCCAGCAGCATCCTTGCTGCTTCGACGTCGGCCGCGGCTGGTGGGGTAATCGACGGGCTCATGTGGCATCACCGCCGAGCTTTTCCTGGTGGAACTCGCGCAGCATGGCGCCGAGGGCGGCCGGCGGGTGGATGACGAGACGTTCGGACTCGGGCTCCGCGACCAGGAGGACGCGGCAGCCGGTGGTCAGTCCGGACCAATGGCGAACGGTGGCCGGCAGCCGGAGTTCGTCGCGACGCCGGAGGACGAAGGTGCCCTGTTCGTCGGCTGTCACTAGCACGAGCCCGGCTCTGGCCCGAGCGTCGAGGCGGACTCCGGGTCGCCAGCCGAGCGCGGCCAGGATCTCGACAGCGATAAGCCGTCCGCTGCGGTCCACGGCCGCGATGCTGCAGAGGGGAGCCGTGCCCGTGTCCGGGGCGCGCGCAGCGAGAGGCGGTTTCGTCGGCTTACTCGTGACCCGTTGAACCCGTTTGGGCGACGACGGAATTACCGGAGCGATGGGGCCGATGAGGCTCATGACCGCCGCCAAGATCCAGCAGGAGGCGGCTCAGAGAGCGCTAGGGATGCAAAAAGCGAGTGGTCAGATGCCTCTGACCACTCGCCACCTGGAAACAGCGAATACGCTGGATTTTTGTGTCCGGAGGGGGACTTGATCCCCGGAGTCCAGCACACCCGCTGGAAGCGAGTGTTCATGCGGCGAAACTAGCTGGATCCGGCCTTAGCGCACTACCGCAATAAACAGCAGCGGCCCTGAGCGGCCAGACCGCGAGGCTCACGCCGGTCGGCTAGGTTGCCACGTATTACGACGAGACATCGCCGAGTGCCTCTGATATGAGAGGGCGGTTACGAACTGTTTGACTTGATCTATGCGTTGGATGCGTTTGGAGATCGTTCTCCGGGTTCGCGCTAGATGGTGATCACTCGATGGCGTGAAAGATGAGGATCAGTCACATCACGGGTTCTGCCTGCTTGGGTTCCCCTCTACCTGCCAAGCGAACAGAACACTGGATGATCACTCCGGCGCGGAACCGGCCCGGGAAGCACCCGAGCCGGTTCGGCACGTCATCAACCGCAGGAGTAGATCGTCAGGATGCCGTCGTTGTTGTCGTCGGTGTAGCTGACGGAGACGTCGCCCTCCCATACCCAGCCATAAGTGCTGGTGCCTTCGAGACGCACGTAGTACCAGAGGTTGCCGTAGTCGTTCGGCCACGAGCAGTGGATCCAGAACTTGGCGCCCTTGGCGAGCGTCTTGCGGTCGTCACAAGCGCCGTACGGCCCGGCTTCCAACGTCCCGGTCCGGGTGAACTTGCCGCTGCCGTCACCGTTGCGGATGTAGATGCTCTCGTCGCAGTCGGCGGCCGCCTGAGCCGGTGACGTGGTAGCCACCAGCCCGGACGTGACGCTCAGGACGACAGCGGCAGCACCACCGGCAATGCGCTTGACCATGCGCTTGGTCCTGCTGTTCATAACGCTCCCTCCACCTCTCCACAATGTCTGCCGCCTTAACAGCGAAGACACAATGGATGATCATCTGGCGGTGATGTTAAAGCGTCTCCGGTCGATGCGTTGCCCCGTCCCGCAGGCGTGCGCTGCATCAGCGCCGACAGGACGTCGTTGACCAGCTGTTCACGAAGGAGCAGACAGGTAGGTTTCAGAGGGCGGTAGGAAACGTTAGGTCCGTTTCGGAATGAGGGTGAATATGCCCGGTTCGTCCTCGGTCAGGATCTTGCGAGTGACCATGCGTTTGAGTCGTGCGCGGGCGCCTTCGACGTGTTTCGGGGTGGGGTCGACGCCGACGGCGAGGCAGACGTCCTTGGCTCTCATCCCTGCCGGATTCGCGGTGAGAACGGCGAGGATCTGCTGGTAGGGGGCGCTGGCGATGGTCGGGTCTGTTCCGCATGGCCCGTTCGTCGCGCCAAGACTTCGCCTTCTTCGAGGCGCCCGACGACTTCGCTGGCTTCCTGCGGGTCAACGACCTGGTCATCGTGTGCGGTGCCAGAGGCATCACGATCGAAGCCGCTGTCCAGGAGCCAATGGAAGACGATCTGCTCGGCGCCGAAGCCGTCGAGGAACGCGAACGGCCAACCGTGTCCGCCGATCCCAAGGAGGAACCCGTCGATCCTGAGGAAGACGAAGCACCGGCCCGTGAGCCGGTGCAGTTGGCGCTGCCGTTCCCGGTGTCCGGTCGCCGGCGTGGCCGCCAGCCATCATCCCGGGCGGAACGCCCATCGCTAGCCATAGCCGGAATGCAGAGAACCCCACGTGGTGTCACGCCTAAACGTGAATGACCTCGTGGGGTTTAGCGTGTCCGGGGCCGATCAAGGTTGAGTTGCGCCGACGTCCGGCCCTGGTGGCTGCGAAGAATTCTGTTGCTGGGTCGAGCGGGGTGGTTGCGGCGGGATACGTTGGCGCGCGTGCGTATGAGTCGTGTTGCGGCCTTCGTCGGAGGTGCCGTGGCGGTGATCGCCGTCGGCGCTGTTGCTGTGGTCGTTCTCCGCGACGATTCCGGTCCGGAGCCGGTGGCGCCAGTGAACAATGTGGCCGGCAACTTCCGAGCCTGTCTGGTCAGTACCTCCGGCGGGTCGGCCTCCTCGAAAAGAGCTTGGGCTGAACTTCAGGATGCTGCGGCTGGTGGGCGGGTTAACGCTCAGAGCTTCGTGGCGCCGGCCTCGGGCTCGGCGGGCCCGTACTTCAACGGTCTGGTTGGGGTCGGGTGCGACGTGGTCGTCGTTGCCGATGCGGTGTTGGTCCCGGCAGCGACGGAGGTAGCGGCGAAGGCGAAGCAGCAGCGTTTTTTGGTCGTCGGGAAGGTGCAGGCGGGCGACAATGTCGAGGTGCTGAGTGATGATGCGGACCTCAGCGCTTGGATCGCGCGCCACGTCGGCGCCTGACTGCGAATACCGTCGACGCGGCGGCAACTGCGATGGCAGCGCCGACAGTCGGCCAGATCCACGCTGGGCGTCCGGCGGGACCGGAGGCGGGTGGCTTTGTGTCGGCGAGCGGCTGAAGCAGGGGATTGCTGGCGGTGGGCGACCCCGGCGGTGCGGTGAGCGCCCGGTACGGGTCGATGATGCCGAAGCCCCATTGTGCGCTGCGTCCCGTGTCGGCGTGGCGCGCGGTGGCGGTGAGCCGACCGATGATCTGACTCGCGTTCTCCTGGGGATACCGCGAGCGCAGCAGCGCGGCGGTGGCCGCCACGTGTGGTGCGGCGAAGCTGGTTCCGGTCGACTGCTGGTGGCTGCCCTGGATGCCGGCCGTGTAGATGTCCACCCCGGGGGCGGTCAGTCCGAGGTACGGACCGGATTCGCTCTTCGGCCACCGGTTGCCGGCGGTATCGGAGGCTGCCACGGCGACGACACCGGGTAGCGCTGCTGGGAACTGGGGCGGATTAGCGGTGAGGCCGTCGTTGCCGGCCGCTGCAATGACCACGATGTCGCGTCGAAGGGCGTCATCGACGGCACTGCGGATCTGCGGATCTGGGACGGTCGTGCAGATGGACACGTTGATGACCGTGGCGCCATGGGTGGCCGCGTAGTAGATGCCCTGCGCGACGGCGGCGGGATCGCCGGCGAGCGTGTCGGAAATGCGTACCGGGAGAATTGTGGCGTCGGGCGCCAGGCCGTTGATGTGGTCCGGACCGGTGCCGGAGCCGGCGATGATGCCGGCGACCGACGTGCCGTGCCCGTTCGAAGAGCGATCGACTCGGCCGTCGGAGGCGTCGCCGGTGAAGTCGGCGCCCGCTCGCACCCGGCCGGCGAGGTCGGGATGGTGCGCGTCAACACCGGTGTCCACGACCGCCACGGTGACATCCCGGCCGGTGCTCAGCGACCACAGACGGGCGGCGTCGAAGTGCCGTGCGTCCAGAGCCCACTGCTGATTGGGGGGTGTCGGGGGGATGGCCAGGGCGAGAGCCGCCAGTCCGATGAGAAGTTGCACGCGAGGACAGTAGGCATGATCGGCACGTATGCAATGTGACCCAACTCACTGGTAACCATCTACTTCTATCAATCTCGTAATGAGAAGGTAACTCCGCGTCCAGAGTGGATCTGGCGAAGCGATCGCATTGGCATTCGGCCGAACGGGGAGTGGGTCGCGTGTTCACCAAGCGCATGGGACGGGTGTGTCTTTCGGCGGCTTTGGCGCTTGCGCTCACGGCCGCATTGACGCCAACGCAGGCCATCGCGGCACCGTCGCCGACCGGACCGCAGTCGACTCCGGCGACGCCGCGGCAGGCTCAGGGCACCGCGGCCGGTAAGGCTCACGCCGTACCCCTCTCGGCCACCGACGCGGGTGCGGGTGCCAAGGCCGCGCCGGCGACCAGGGCCAAGCGCCCGAAGGGCGCCGTTGCGGAGTACGCACCAAAGATTGTCGCCCACAAGGCCACGAATTCGGGATCGGGCTTGCACGCCAGTCCCGTGCTCAAGGCGGAGATCCGCGCGTCGACGCTGGCGGTGACGAACCCCACCGGGCAGCGGACCGCGAGCGACAGCACCTACGTTGGGTCCGATGCTGAGCAGAACCACAGCGGCGACAACGCGCTATACGTCGGCTCGAAGCAGGGCGTCAAATACAACTCGTTCCTGAAGTTCGACGGGTTCGCCACCCAGTTCGCCAACGCGTATGTGATCAGCGCCAAGCTGTACCTGGATACGGAGTACTCGGGCGCCTGCTCCACGAACACCGTGAGCGTCGCGCCGGTCACTGGCTCGTGGAACCCGGCCACCCTGAAGAGCTTCCCCGGCCCATCAACCGGGGCCAGTATCGGCAGCGCGTCTTGGACCGGCGGGGTCAACTGTTCGCAGGGCCGGCTGTGGGGCGTGGTCCCACTTTCCGCGCGCACCTTCACGAACTGGGCGCACGGCTGGTCGGCGAACAACGGCCTGGCGATCACCGCGCCGTACGAGGACCTGGCCTACAAGGAGTTCAACCCGGACGACGCCTACCTGTCGATCGAGTATGCGGCGGACGGCGCCGGCGCCTCGTATGCCGAGACGCTCTACACGTCTCCGTGGAACAACAAGACCGGCTGGGCCACCGTCACCGTGCAGAACGAGGGCTCGGCGACATGGACCCCGACCAACGGCTACCAGCTCGGCTATCAGATCTACACGGTGGCCAACGGGGTGCGGACACTGTATTCGACCTCGAACTATTTGACGTCGATGCCGGGCACCGTGACGCCGAACAAGTCGGCTACGGTAACGGCGACGCTTCCAGCGTTGGCGCCGGGCAACACATACCAGGTGTGCTGGGACATGGTGCACAACGGCCAATACTTCTCCGGCCTCGGCATCCCGCAGTCGTGCTACGCGCTGGACGTGGTCAACAACGCGCCGGTCATGGATTCGCTCTTCCCATACAACAATTCGACGCAGTACACACTGACGCCGACGCTGTACATGACCGCGCACGATGTCGACGCCTACCCCGGCACCGCGCTCAGCTACACGTTCAATCTGTACGCCAGTGGGTCGGCGACCGTGCTGGCTACCTCCGGCTCCACGGCCTCGTCGCGCTGGGTCGTACCGGCCGGGAAGCTTTCCTGGGGCAGGACCTATTACTGGCAGGCGCAGGTCAGCGATGGAAACAAGGCCTCGGCCTGGTCGCAGCCGGGCTACTTCAGCGTGCCGTCACCCGCTCAGCCGTTGCTGACCAGCCACCTCGGTGCCGCCTCGGCCGACGCGACGGTCAGCGGAGTCAACCCGGCGGCCGGCAACTACTCCACCCAGGTGGTCGACGCGGTCACGCAACGGCTGGTCGGCCCGGCCAACGAGATCCGCCGGACCTACAACAGCATCGACCCGAACCTATCCAACATGTTCGGGGCCGGCTGGTCGAGCCTGCTGGACTCGCGGTTGGTCCCGGACGAGGACGGCTCCGGCAGCGTGGTCGTGGTCATGCCGAACGGGCAGCAGGAGCGTTTCGGCGTCAATGCGGACGGCTCATACACCGCACCCCCTGGCAGCCGGCAACTGCTCACCAAGGACTCGACCTATCACTACCTCAAGGACCCATCCGGACTGCGCTACGAGTTCGCCGGAACCACCACGGACCCGGTAACCGGCCAGTCGTACAAACGTCTGACCGGGATCTTCGACCAGCACGAATACAACATCCAGATTCGCACGGCGGCCTTTGACCTCATCGGCCCGGACGGCGTAAGCCGGAAGTACCAACTCCCGTCCACCGTGCAATCAGCGTTGACGCGGTTCTCCGGCGAACTCCCGTACGACAAAGGGCTTTGGTTCGACTGGGCCCTGGGACAGGTGACCACCGCGTCCGGAGCGACGGTCCTGGTTCCCCATGTCACCAAGGTTTCCGTCCGGCAGTTGAACGACCACCGGCGTCGGGACTGGACCTACGGCTACGACTCGGCGAACAACCTGACCAGCGTCTGCCCACCCACGTCCGCGACCGCATGCACCAGCTACTCCTACAACACGGGCGCGAACTCAGGCTCGCACCTGTCGTCGATGGTGCTCGACTCCAACCCGCTCGCGTACTGGCGACTGACCGACGCGGCCGGTTCTACCCGCGCCGTTGACCAGGTCGCGGTGAATGCTGGTTCCTACGACGCGGCACTGACCAACGTCACGCTCGGGCAACCCGGCGCGCTGGCCGGCTCCCCGGCCACCTCGGCGTCGTTCAACGGGACCAATTCGAAGGTGGCGCTGCCGGATCACCTGATGGATGGCAGCAACCTGACCGTGGGCATGTGGTTCAAGACAACGCAAGCGGGCGGATGCCTGTTCAGCTACCAGTCGACGCCCGGCGGTGTCGCTACGGGCGAGAACTACACCCCGGCGTTGTATATAGGCACGGACGGGAAGCTGCGCGGGGAGTTCTGGAACAGCGACGTCAACCCGATGGTCTCGCCGGCCGCGGTGAACGACGGCAAGTGGCACCAGGCCGTCCTTTCGGGCCACGGGAGTGACCAGGCATTGTTCCTCGACGGCGCCCAGGTGGCGACCCTCTCCGCCGGCACGATCGCGGTTCCGGCATCGAGCCAGCCATACGTCTCCGTCGGGGCCGGACAACTCGCCCGCTGGCCCGCCGCACCCAGCGACAACCCACTGGGTTGGTTCAACGGACAGATCCAGGAAGTTTTCGCGCTGCAGAAACCGCTTGGCCTGCCAGCGGTGCAGCAGGAGTACGCGGCCGGCACGGTGGCGGCCCGGGAACTGGTCAGCAGCAAGCTGCCCTCCGGCCGGACCAGCGCCGCGCTCACCTACGACGCGCTGACCGATCGGGTCACCGCGGTCACCACCGGCGACGGCGGCACCTACCGGTTCGGGGCACCGGTCACGACCGGCTCGACCAACTATTACCGCGGTGCCGTGCTCAGCACCCGGCCGAGCTACGGCTATCCGATGAACGAGGACTCGGGGGTCGTCGCCCGCAACCTGCTGGGCATGAACGCCACGGCGGATGGAACGCGCGACGGCGTCTACAGCAACGTTGTCCTCGGAACGCCGGGCGTCTTCGGTGATACGGGCGATCCTGCTGGGTCGTTCGACGGCACGTCCTCCTACCTGTCCCTACCGGCCGGGGCAGCCGACGACTCCACCGGCAGCGCGTCGGTCGCGCTATGGTTCCGCACCACTACCGCCGGCGGCACTCTGTTCTCCTACCAGCGCGATCCGATCGGCACGCCAACGGCCGGCAACTACACGCCTGCGCTGTACATCGGCACCGACGGCAAGGTCCACGGCCAGTTCTGGGACAACCAGCTCAACCCGATGACCTCCACCTCCGCCGTCAACGACGGCCAGTGGCACATGGTGCTCCTGAACGCCTCCGGAACCAGCCAGGCACTCTGGATCGACGGCGTCCGGCAAGCCACCCGCTCCGGCACATCGATCGCCGGGTACACCACCGGGTGGAACATGCGGAACACCACCATCGGCGCCGGCTATACCAACGTCTGGCCCGCAGCGCAGCAGGGCAACCCACACGGCTACTTCAAGGGCCAGATTGCCCAGGCCGCGCTCTACGCCCTCGACGTCGAAGCGATCACCCCAGGTGCTGCCGCCTACCTCTACCAGGCCAAGGGCTCGGCGATGAGCCCCATGCCAGTCACCGGGGTGACAGTCACCGACCCGGGGTCAAAGACCTCCGTGATCGCGATGGACCCCGGAAACGGAATGCGCACCACCGCGGCCACCAACGCGCTCGGCCAGACCACCAGCTTCACCTACGACATGCTCGGCAACCGGGTCGGCATCACCGACCCCAACGGTCACAGCCAGACGCGTGTCTTCGACAACCACGGCAACCCGCTTCAGCAGACCACCTGCCAGACCGCCAGCTCCTGCCAGACCAGCTCGTTCGCTTACTACTGGAACGACAGCAACCCGGTCGACCCCCGCAACGGCAAAGTCTTGTTCTCCGCCGACGGGCGCGCCGGTAGCAGCGGCACCTCCAACACTGCATACCGGAACGCCTACACCTGGACCGACACGGGTGACATCGCCACGATCGTCACGCCGCCGACTGCGGAGTCGCCGAACGGGCGCACCACGACGTACGAGTACACGACCGCGACGACACCGGCTGTCGGCCGCCCGGGCTACACGCCCGCCGGCCTGATCGCCGCCGTGACTGACCCGCGCGGCGCCAAGAAGTCCTACCAATACACCACCTACGGCGCTCTCGGCGGTGTAAACGAGCCGTCCGGCCGAGTAACCCAGTACGACATCGACATCTATCGGTACTACATCACCAAGATGTCGGTGAAGTCGGACGCCTACCCGGACGGGCTGACCACCGAATTCACCTACGACGATTTGGGCCGACTCACGCGCAAGGTCGAGCCGGCCACCACGGACGCGGTGACAGGCAAGCTGCACACCGCGGCCACAACGATCGCCTACGACCCCGACGGAAACGTCACCTCACAGACCACCGCCGACTGGGGACAGACCTACGACGAGGTGTACCTAAGCCCGGACGATCCTTGCTGCATCAACACCCGCAAGGCCCCGGTCGAGGGACAGACCGGACTCGACGCCACCCGCTCCGCCAACTACGCCTATGGCGCCGGCGGCCAAATCGAGTCAGTGACCGACGCTCTTGGCAATCGCACCAGCTACAGCTACGACACGTTCGGCCGCAACACCGGTCGAACTGCACCCGACGGCTTGGCCTACCGGTTCGGCTATTCCGCGGTCGGCGAACTGCAGACCACGACGCTGCAAGGCTGGACCGGCGATCCGGCCGCGCCGGCCGCGCCCACCGACCTGGTGCTCGAATCCCGCGCTTACGACCCGGGCGGGCGCCTGGCTTCGGTCACCGACACGATGGGCCGCACATCGGCGTACACCTACTTCGACGACAACCTGTTGCAGTCGGTCACCGAGGCAGCGGGAACGCCGGACGCGGTCGTCACTGCCAGGTTCACCTACGACGCCGCTGGTAACAAGGTCGCCGAGTGCGATTGGTGGACCGCAGCGGCGGGCTGCACCAGGCAGAGCCAGTGGACAGTCGACGCGGCGAACCGGGTCACGAGGGCCGTAACCGACCCGTCCGGCGCCAACATCGCAGTGAGCCAGACGTACGACCCTGGCGACAACGTGCTCACCCAGACGGTTACCGGCGGCGCCGATACCCGGAACCTGGCATTCCAGTACGACGCGGTCGGTCGGCTGACGTCGCAGGCGGTAACCAACGGGTCAGCGACGCTGACCACGAGCATGACATACGACCAGCGCAACCTGGTGATGTCGCAGACCGACCCGCGCGGGAACGCCTCGGGCGCAACCGCCGCCGCCTATACCACCACCTACCGGTATGACGAGGCCGGCCAGCAGGTCGGGGTGACCACGCCGCCGGTATCGACCGAGAACGTCGGCGGCACCGCAGCGATGGCCGCCGCCACGACGCTGACCGGGTACAACACATTCGGCGAGTCGGCCGAACTGCAGAGCGCGACCGGGAAGATCACCACCAACACGTACGACGCCGGCGGCCTGCTGCGGGCGACCGCGTGGCCGGCGTACACCCCGCCCGGTGCCACCGCCGCGGTCACTCCGGTCGTCCGGTACGCCTACGACCGGCTGGGCCAGCTGACCAAGGTCACCGACCCGCGCGGTAAGGACATCGGGTACGGCTACGACCAACTCGGCAACCAGGTCAGCCAGACACAACAGGACGGCCGAACCACTCGCACCTCGTACGACACCATCGGCGAGCCCCTGTCCCAGACGGACGCCTCCGGCGGCCGCACCGAGTCCACATACAACAACCTCGGCCAGATCCTGACCTCGACCCAGATCGTGCGCGGCACGACCACCGCGGCGTACACCAGCAGGTACGGCTACGACATGGCCGGAAACCTCGCCACCATCACCGACCCACTCGGGCACGTGAGCAAGCGGAGTTTCGACCACCTCAACCGGGTGACCAGCGAGACCGACCCACTCGGCAACACCACCGGCTACACGTACAACCTGGCCGACCAACTGCTGAAGCAGACCGCCGCGGACGGCACCGCCACGATCGGCAGCTACGACCAGGCCGGCCGACTCAACACGATCACCGACCAGAACGCGGCCGGCACCACGCTGCGCAGCTACACCTTCGGCTACGACGCCGCGGGCAACCGGACCTCCGCGACCGACCCACGCAGCAAGACAACCACGGCGACCTGGGACGCGCTGAACCGCAACACCAGCCAGAGCCAGCCCGGCGCCACCGGTCAGACCATCAACACCTCCTTCGGGTACGACGCGGACAGCCACACCACCCGTTACACCGACCCGAACACCAACGCCACCACCTACACGTACAACCCGCTCGGGCAGCTCGAATCCACCGTGGTGCCGGCAGTCGCCGGGCAGACCGTGGCGGCCGACCGCACCACCTGGCAGCGCTACGACGTCGCCGGCCGGCTGGTCAGCAGCACCCGGCCCGGCAACGTGACGGTCACCAACACCTACGACGACACCGGGCGGCTCACGCAACAGTCCGGCACCGGCGCCGAAGCCGTCACCACCGACCGCGCCTACACCTACGACGCCGCCGACCGGCTGCTCACCGCGACCGGCGCCAACGGCACCGAACGGTTCAGCTACGACGACCGGGGCCTCCTGCTGACCTCGAGCATGCCCGGCTGGAACACCACCTTCGGCTACGACGCGGCCGGGCAGCTCACCACACAGGCCGACTCGGGCGGCACCACCACCTACGGCTACGACCTCGCCGGCCGGCAGACCAGCCAGCACGATCCGCTGACCGGCGCCGACATATCCGTCGGCTACAACAAGGTCGGCCAGCCCAGCACGGTCGCCTACGGCTCCGGCGGCCCGAGCCGCGCCTACGGCTACGACGACCTGCATCAACTCACTGCCGACGTGCTGAAGAACCCGGCTGGGGCGGTGCAGGCGTCAGTCACCTACGGCTACGACCCGGCCGGGCATGTCACCTCGAAGACGACCAGTGGGGTCGCGGGGGCGGGCAGCAACACCTACACGTACGACGACGCCGGCCGCCTGTCCACCTGGACCGCGGGCTCGGCGACTACGCCGTACTCGTACGACCCGGCGGGTAACCGGACCCGGGCCGGCCCGGCCACGTACACCTACAACGCCCGGTCACAGGTCACCTCGGCGACCAACGGCAGCACCACGACCGGGTTCAGCTACACCGGCCGGGGCACCACCGCAGCGATCACCGCCGGTGGCACCACGACCGCGATCACCTCGGACGCGTACGACCAGCAGATCACCAACGGCGCCACGAGCTACGGGTACGACGCGCTGGGCCGGCTCACCACGGTCAGCGCAGGTGGTACGAGTCGATCCCTGAGCTACGGCGACCTTTCCAACCAGGTGTCCTTTGATGGGACGCAGACGTTCGGCCGTACCGCCGATGGTGACCTGCTCTCCGCCAGAATCAACAGTGCCGGGGTCTTCCTCAACGTCGACCGCCACGGCGACGTCACCGGCACCTTCACCGCCACCGGCTCCAGCCTGACCAGCTCTGCCAGCTACGACCCATACGGCAACGTCCTGGCCGGTAGCGGCACCCGGTCCGACCTGGGCTTCCAGGGCGGATGGACCGACCCGGCCACCAGCTTCGTCAACGCCGCGTCCCGCTGGTACAACCCGGCCACCGGGGGCTTCACCAGCGCCGACAGTCAACAGAATCAGCCTGTCCCGGCGGTCAACGCGAACCCGTATGCCTACGGCAACGACGACCCGCTCGGTAACAGCGACCCCAGCGGTCACGACGCGTGCAGCGCCAACCTGCAGACCGCCGCGAAGGCGAAGGCGTCGCAGGCTGCGGCGGCAGCGGCTGGCGACCGCTGGTACCAGCTGGCCAAGGCGGCGGCCGACAAGTTGCGCCAGCTGTCCGAGGAGAGGGCCCGAGACCTCGAACGCACCCAACCCCGCGGCAATGGTGGTGGCGGCGGTTCGGGCGGCGGATCCAACGCAGGCTCCGGCGGCGGCTCCCACGGCAGCGGCGGCTCGCACGGTAGCGGCGGTGGCTCTCACGGCAGCAACGGCTACGCCAACGGCAACCGGGCTGGGCGTGACAACGCGTACGACAACCAGCGTGACCGGGTCCAGTCGTCGACCGCGTCCCGCGGCAGCTCCAACGGGGGAGGCAGCAGCTGGCTCACGTCTTCGGCGTGGGGATACGCTGCCGGCGGTGTGCTGCTGGTCGGTGCCGTCGCCACGGCACCGGTCTGGGGCACAGGAGCGCTCGTCGCCGCGGGCATCATCACCATCGTCGGTGCCGGGTATGCCCTGGCGGCATCCGACAGCCTGTCCTGCACCCCGGCCAATGCGCCGAAGAAACCCACGGAGACAGTGCCCACCCGCTCTAACGGCCCGGTCGAAGCGACCGGTCAGGCTGGGCAGGCCACCGAGGCTGAACCCGACGTGCGCGACAGCGCCAAAGCGCCGCAGGAGGGCTCGGACAGCAACACCGTCCCTAACCCCCAACACGTCTACTGGGAAGAGGACGGCTGCACGGTCGCCGGCCTCAAACGCGACGGCCAAAGCCCCAGGGCAACCGCCTGGGACTGTGGTTCGGAGCCATCGGCACGTGGTGACGCTGAAACCGAGGAAGACGCCCGGATATTCTGGTCTGGTGGACGGAAGGCGAGAGATGCCGCGGAGAAGTGGGCGAGAGAAAACGGTGGGATCACTATGGAAATGAGTCCGGCTGGTCGCGATGTGCAATCAGCCGCAGCCGGTCTTTCCTGGGAGGAGGCTTGGCCGCTGTGGGAGAAGGGATCGACTGAATTCGCACAAGGGGCCAAGGGGGTGGCCCATGTATTCCAGGTGAGTGCGGGCACCTCAGTGAATAGCTTCTGGGCTAACGTCGAGTATAAAATCCTTCGTGAAAACGGCGTCAAAATTCAGTATCACATTGTCGATTAGGAAACCTGGTAACTATGTATCAATTCTCGCAGCCCGGTCCGAACCTGATCGCGAGCTCTTCTGGGCGGACGCTGGAAATACTTGGGCGCGCAGGTCTTCGTTATCATGTAAATGGAGTGGCTATTGAAATTGACTCCGAGATGCTGCACCCGCCAATGTCATTGGTGATCTACTCCGATTCGATCCCTATGGGCACCCCTCTGCCGGCAAGCGAGATTTTGGAGGAAACGATCAAGGCGCTCGAGTATGCTGGATTCACTGTCGAGGTCATCTCGTGAGGTGATTGCCCGTATTGCTGGAGTCGTTAGCGAGCCGAGGCATTGGCAGGTGGGGGATGAGGGAAGCGTTTACGCCTGACGGGTGTATCTGCTGGACCGCGGGTGACCTCGGTGCGAAAGCCTAGTTGACCGATCGGCCCTCTTCTTGAGCATTCAGTCTGAGTTGTCGTGGGATGCGTGGACTGTGCTCAGCGTGTTTCCAGCCGTATGGCGCCACGTGCGGTTCGCGACAAGAGCATGGCGGAGATTCGTATAGGTCGGATTGCCGCCCAGTTCGTATCAATCTTGACCGATGATTTCCGAGAGGTGCTCACTGCGATAAGCCTGCTCTACCGTGCATCGAACTTGATTGGCGTTGACCCGACCCGAGAGTTCCTGCGTGTCCTCCGAAACCTGGCAGCTGGCGCCCGTTGCGCGTAATTCAGCGCCACCCGGAGCTGTGGGCTCGGATTGATTCGTTTGCAGGGCGAAGACCCTGGATGATGCGCTGATATGTTCAGCAATTGGCTATGGTGAGGTAGTCGCTGGGCAGGAGTTGGAGGAAGTAGCCGGTCTCGTCGGGCAGCTGATAGTGGGCCTTGACGCTAACTCCAGTGCCCTCGGCGGCTCGCACTTCGTCGAGGTTGGTCAACCGGGCAACGGGGGCCAGTACCTTGACGCGGCCGAGCAGTATTTGGTGCGGGCCGCAGTGGACGACGTAGCGAGGTCCTTCCACGTCGACTCCGCCGGTAGCGTCGTGTGCTCCCTCCAGGAAGGCCTCGAAAGCTGGAGGCTCCAAGATGATGATGAGGCTGGAACCGGGAATCCGCACCCGTTCGCCGGCGAGGAGTTGAGCAGCCAGCAGAAGGTCGCCGCGCTCCTCGATGCTGATTTGTTCTGGGATTGCGAACCGTTGACCGCTGCGTTCCTGAACCTGATCCAACGCGGCGATG
>NZ_BOMY01000039.1 GCF_016862435.1 Paractinoplanes tereljensis | reverse complement strand
ATGTGGTCGGTGGCACTGCCCCGGCCAAGTTGAGTGCTAACGGAATTCGAGTAGGAGAGGTTCCTGAGGAATGGTCTACAAAGCGATTATGTCGCGATGGAAATCGCGGACGGAGTCTCCTCCGAAGAAGGATTAGTCGCGGGGGAGTCTGCTGCCGAGTCAAGGGGTCGATTCGCCGATGGCTTAGCACGCCGCTCGTTGGTATCAGTCAGCCTGCTGGCGGACCGATAAAGCACTGGCAAACGTCCGCGAGGGCACCTTTGAGGGAACCTGGGCAGCGAAACCGCTGGTAGGAGCGTTATGATGGATTCACCGGGAGCTGGTTGGTAGCGACACCTTTACTCGCCCTGGTAGGCTTTTCGGTGACCTGGTAAAACGTTGTTGAGCACGTCGCTGAGCCTTTTATGTCCTGGGGGTCAAGGGGTCGCAGGTTCAAATCCTGTCAGCCCGACAGTTTAGAGGGTTTTCGCAGGCCAGAGGCCATGTGAAGACCCTCTTTCATTTATGTCGCTTGATGCATGGCCGTCCTGGACCACTTGACTCGGTCAGCGTGAGATTCCTCCGCAATGGACTTTTGTTGGAGTTTGAGCAGCTCAGGGCAGGGTTTCTCCGCAGTCGGACTTGATCTGGCCGAGTTTTCAGACCACTTGACTCGTCCTGTTTGTTTCAGACCTTTTGGCGTTTATGCAGGTCACGGGCTTGTCCCTCGGGAGGGCTACGGGTCTTGAAGCGAGCACGCCGCTCAACGACCCTTTAACTCGAAGGCAGTCCTATGACCCCTTGACTCGGGTACTCGGACGGACTGCGTTGACCCCTTGACTCGGCAGGTCGGCATGACAGGAATCGCGAAGTTACTGGCGAACATTCAGAGCGACCTCTGGAGAGACCTTCTCATCGACTGGGAACGATTTCTGCGGGCCGCGAATCACCCGGAGTCGACCCGGTACGGCTATGTGCTGGCTGCTTGTCAGCTGGCGGCCTATCTCGTGGACGAGTTGCCGGGCTCCGGGCCGGCGCTCGATCCGCGCCTGGTAACCCGGCGGCAGGTCGTCGCGTTCCAAGCCTGGATGATCGAGACCCGGTCGCCGGCGACCGCGGTGAACAAGTACAAGTCGTTGCAGCAGTTCTTCCGCTGGCTGCTGCAGGAAGAGGAAATAGAGCGTTCGCCGATCGAGGGTGTGCCGCTGCCGAACGTCGGCCAGAAGCTCATCCCGGTGATCAGCGACGCCGAGACGCAGGAGATCCTTGGAGTCTGCCGGGGAAACTCGTTCCTGCAGCTACGGGACCAGGCGTTGGTGCGAATGTATTACAACACCGGTGCCCGCTTGTCGGAGATCGGCTGCCTGCTGGTCGCCGACCTGGACCTGGACACCAACTCGGTGGTGTTGCACGGCAAGGGGGATAAGGAACGCCGAGTCCGCTTCGGCTCCAGGACGGCGCGGATCCTGACCCGCTACCTGCGGGCACGTAATCGGCGCGACGGGATCGCCGAGGTGAAAGAACTCTGGATCGCCGACCGTGGCACCCGGCCGCTGAAGTCGAGCGGTATCAAGATTCGCCTCAAGCGGATCGGGGAGAAGGCTGGCCTCTCCGGGGTGTATGCGCACCGGTGGCGGCACAGTTTTGCCCACGAATGGAGACTGGCCGGCGGTGACACCGGCGATCTGATGATGGTGCTCGGTTGGTCGTCCGAGGAGATGGCACGCCGCTACGGTGCCAACGCCGCCGCCGAGCGGGCCCAGCGGACCCAAGCCCGCCTCGGCATCGGCGAACGCGTGTGACAGGAGATCGATAGTGGGTCACAGTCGCTCGAACCGTCCGGCGACGCGGTCGAACGTTCCTTGTGCGAGGGGCATGGCTGCTCAGTATCGGCTATGAGCGGTAGCTCGTGGTTCTATCGGATGCGGGACGTCACCCGACCGGCGTGGGGCGTCGCCACCAGCACCGCCGACTCGTTCGCCGTCAGCGGCGAGGCCCGTCGCCTGCACCCCGTCGAAGGCGTCAGCAACTCCGGGCCGGCGTCGCGCTCGCTGCTGACGGTGCAGCCGCCGTGGCCCTTGCCGCCGCCGAGATAGAACTCGCTGCCGCAACAGTCGTCATAGCCGACGCCGTCATGTCCTCCACACTCGCGAGGCTGGCCGCCGTTGGCGCCCCGTGCTGTCTCGTCGCTGGCCAGCCCCGCCACTATGAGAGGAACGGTCCGCTGTGTAGCTGGCTGGCCCGGCGAAAACCTCATGCCGGCGTGGATTCAAATGGACCGATGGCCGACATTCGCAACACCAAGAAGTTTCAAGCGCTAGCTGCTGACCTGCGGGAACGGTGTGCCGAGAAGGGGGTGACGCTGATGGGTGCGGAGGCCGAGGACGTCCTCGCCGCCCAGATCGATGAGCTCTCGAACCAGCTAGGTATCAAGCCGCGCACGTTCCTGGACACCTATCTACAGCCCGGGCTCGTCGACAACCTTGCCGCCGCTCTGGCCGAGGCCAACGCCGTCCACATCGAGGTAGCGGAGACCGCCGACTCGATCAGCTTGAGTTCTGCCGAAGCTGGCCGCGTCGTCGCGGCACTCGGCATGGTCATGAAAATCGCCACAAATAGGGTGGAGGATCCTCAATCCCGGGCCGACGCGTTGGGCATCTCCACCGATGGGGCCGACGCGATCGTCGGCGTCGGCGTGGCATTGCGCGGGGGGGCCTGGCCAGAACGTGACGGTCAGCGGCTCGGCCGCAATGTACACACGAAAAGTTCTTAGTCGAATGATCGACCTGCTCACCAACGGCACTTGGACCTGCGCGTGTGGAACCACGCACGACAAGGAGCACGCCTGTCGGACGGTGAACGCGCTTGCGGCCGATCTTCAGGTCGTAGGTGGTTGGGTGAACGATGCCAACGAGCCCCCTGCCAATCGCCGCTAGACACCTTTCGGGGTCTGGATGGTGTCGGTGGTGAGAGACCTGTTCCGGTGAAGAAGCCGTCGATCAGGTTAGGCCGGTATTGCATGCGGCTGAGCCGATTCTTCACGGCGACGGCCAGGTTGGCCAGGCTGCCTTTCACCGTCGACCAGACCTTCTCTACCGGGTTGAGCTCGGGCGGGTAGGCGGGAAGCAGGTAGACGCGCAGCCATGGCCGGGCGGCGATTGCCGCCCGGATCGTGGGTGTCTTGTGCAGCGACAGCCTGTCCCAGGCCAGCACGATCGGTGCTAGTAGCTGCTGGTGAGCGGCGTCGAGGAGCCCGAAGAGGTCGGGCTCGCGGAGCCCTTTCGGTTCGCCTTTGCGCCCGCGATAGAGCAGTGTGCGGTAGATCAGCCGAGATCGTTCACCGGGCCGGTAGCAGCACAACCCGGCCACCGATACCCGGACAGTGTTCTGCCCCGAGTTTGATGGAGACATCTGCCGACTGGCCCTCCTGCCGATGGCGGATGCGGGTGGTCCTGACGGCTCCCGGCAACGGGAGCTACTCCAGGCCAGGCGGCGTCGGCGGGGTTCGAAGGATGCTGTCCAACAGCGCGTCGTGTTCCTGGAAAACCGGTTGGAGGCCGGGGCGACGCATGGGCGAGGGAACAGAGGCGGGATGCTGTCGTGCCGCGGCTGCGGTGGCGTCGTCCATCGCGATGAGCTCGGCGCCGTAGGTCGCTGCCACGACCGCGGCGATCTGCTGGCCGGAGGGATCGATGTCGCCGGCATAACGCAGGTGAATGCCGTGGTCGACGGCCAGCTGGAACAGGACGTGGTCGATGGCGCGTAGCTGGCCGCTGGTGCAGGCCAGCGGGAGTCGCGCATCGGTGCTGAAGGCCACTTCCAGCACTGAGGGGTTTTCCACGACAGTCAGCGTTTGCGGGGCGAGCACGGGCGGGTGCTCCAGCAGGTCCAGCAGCGTCAGCGCAACGGGCGTACGCGCGTCGCGTAACCGGCGGTCGATCGGGCCGTCGCCACTGACCTGGAGGTTGAAGACCAGGACGGTGGCCGACAGCCGGTCGGCGATGACCCCGTGACGGGCCAGCAGGGCGCGGATCAGGTCAGGCCGGCCGGGCTCAGGCTGGCCGTCGCGTTCGGCGACCGCCGCGACCAGGCGTAGCCCAGCGAGCGTGGTGAGGTCGAAGTAGTGCGGGTCACCGGTGACGTCGTGGGCCAGTTTGGCCAGCGGTGTCGGCGGCCGCGCCGGAAGACGTCGTAGGGCGGCGGCGAGCGCGGTGATGCTGTAACGGATCTGCGTAGCGTCTTCGCCGACGCCGGTGGCGCGCATCCGGGCGAGTAACGCGGGCAGGTTGGGAAGCTGCTCGGCGGCGTACTGCCAGAGCTGTTCGCGGCGGGCTGAGGCGGCCAATGCGGTGCTGCTGCGGTCGACGACGGGTTCACCGACGGCTTTTTCGACCAGACCGGTGAGCATTTCGGGGGTGAGATCCAGGACGGCGAGGAGCTCGCGCAGCGGAATAGTGGCGAGGTGGCCGGAGGTCGTGACGGCCGAGGTGCCGCGGCGCCGTCGCGTCGAGGTGTCCAGCCAGGTCCGCAGTTGCGCGATGCCGGCGGGGTTCAGCTCGGCGACCCGAACGGTGTTAATCGCCTCGGGGGTGCCGCCGGCGCACAGCCGGGCGTGTACGGCTTTCCGCAGCGGCAGGAGGTCGGAGTCTTCGGCGAGGTAGGTGAGGTCGGCGGGCATCGGCTACCGCTCGTCCGTGTCGGCGGGTGCGGCGAGGGTCAGGGGAGTGGGTTCGCCGCTGCCGTGCCACAGCCACGGGACGGAGACGCGGTGCTTGCCGTCGGTGACCAGTTCGTGGATGACGACGTGTTGGGCTTCCCGTTTGATCAGCGGGGCGAGGGTCGGGGTGGTGGCCAGCACGTCGAAGTTCCAGGTGCGCAGCAGGGCGAGGACCTGGCGCAAGTTCTTGTCGTCGAACGCGGCGTCGATCTCGTCGATCGACAGCAGGCGTGGACCCTTGTAGGTGTCGCCGGAGTACATCGACCAGGCGGCAGCCAGCAGCGGCAGCATGGTGGCGAGCCGGGATTCGCCGGTGGACAGGCCCTTGAGCGGGTTGGATCGTGCGTTGACCGGTTTGAACTGGTCGGCGCCGAAGCTTGAGTGGGTGACGCTGATCTCCCACTGGTGCCAGGAGCGGTAGTCGAAGGTGTGGGCGACCCGCTCGGCCCAGGTCTCGTCGTCGGCGTCTTCCATCCGTTCGCGCAGAATTTCATACATCTGGTCGAAGACCTCGTCGGACGGTGGTGCTCCCAGCAGGGTGACCATTTGATGGGAGTTGTCGTCGTCGCGGACTTTCCAGTCGACCTGGACTCCGACTCGGGCGACGCCGGTGCGCACGTTGGTCAGCGTCTCACGGATGCGGCGCACGAGGTCCTGGGCGGCTTCCCGGCGGGTTTGGATGTCGCGGCGCAGCTGGGTGAACATCGACGTCTTCAGGGTGGCCTTGATGTCGTGGCGCAGGTCGCCTTCGAGTCCTTCGGCAGTGGCCCGCAGCGTTTCGGCAGCCTGGCGCAGGTCCTCGCCGACGGCAGCGTTCGGCGCGGCCAGGGTGATACGCCGCCATTCGGTGCCCTCCAGGGTCGTGCTGTCCAACTGCTGGTCGAAGACGGCCAGAGCCTGGTTGACCGACCGCACGGTGGTTTCCAGCTGCTTCTGGGCGCGTTCGCGGCTGGTCTTAAGGGTGTCCAGGCGGGCGGTGGTGGCGGGTTTGTCGGCGAGGATCTGCCGCGCCCAGGCCAGGGCGGCGGTCAGGTTCGCCGGCCGATCGTCGCTGTCGCGGGCCAGGGCTTCCGGCAGGGCGGCGAACTGATGGGTGACGAGCAGGCCGACGCGGTCGTAGCAGGCGGTACGGTGCTGTTCGGCCTCCACGCGTCGCGGGGCGATCCCTTTCAGCGTGGTGATGGCGGCCACCGCGGCGTTGTCGTGCTCCCGGAACTCTTTCTCCAGCGCGGAGTCCTCGACCTGCTTGGCGGTCAGTTCACCGGCGAGGGTTTCCTTGGCCTGGCGCAGCTGAGCGTATTCCGCACCGTACAGCTCCCGGGTCTGCTGAACCTGGGCATCCAACTGGTCGGCGTCGAGTGTCGCCGTGTCGGCGTCAGCGACCGCTTTGCGGAATCGGACGGCGATCCGCACGGCGCCCTGATGGCTCCGGCCCGCCGCGGTGAGCAGGTCGAGGGTTCGCTGTCCAGCGCTGTGCCACGCGTCGACCTGCTGCCCGAGGGTGGACACGAGACTACGGTGGCGTGCGAGAGCGTCCTGGTCGGTCGGCAGCAGCGCACCGTCGGGCAGGGTAGCGGCGGCGTTGAGCTCGCGCAGGGTGCGCCGGACCTGGTCGCTGGCCTGCTGGTGCCGGCGCCGGTGCTCAGCGAGCGCGGCGCGGGAGGTTTCGGCGTCTCGGGCCGCGGCGTCTTCCTGCACGGCGGTGTGCCGCAGCTCCTCAAGGTCGGGGAAGTCTCGCTCTTCGGCGGCGCACTGGTTCTGCGCTGTCCGGGCATCGTCACGTGCGGCAAGAGCATCGGCCAGCTCTTCACCCGCGTCGGTGAGGGCTTCGCCGGCGTCGGCTTCGGCCTGGCGGGCCCGCTGGAGTTCGCCGGCGCGGATCTGCTGGTGCTGGCGAGCTTGCTCGACGCGCCGGTCGATGGCGGTGTGAGCGGCCGTGACGTCGGCCAACAGTGCGGTCAGGCGTGTCGCGGCAGTAGCCAGGGCCTGGGTGGTGTGTTGCCGGGCTTGCGCCAGGGCCAGGTCCAGCCGGCCGACGTGCTCGCGGGCCTGCGCGACCGGGGTGGCTGGCGGGAAGGCGTCGCGCTCCGCGGCGGCGGCACGGACAGCGGCCTCGAGGCCGGCAACCTGCTGGCGGGCCGCATCGAGGTCGGCCTGGGCTTCGGCCAGCTGCTGTTCGAGGTCGGCGACCAGGGCGAGGCGGGCCCGTTCACGGGCCGTGTGCCCGATGAACGTGGCCCGGTAGTCGCGCGGGGCCGAGGCGACCAGCGCACCGGTGCGCAGCCGGCCGAGGCGCAGGTCGCTGCCTGCACCGTCCAAAGGGATGGCGGCCAGCAGCGCGGCGACCTGCTCGGGGTTCGCGCCGGAGCCGGGTTCGGGGACGAGAAGATCCGCGAGGCTGCGCCCGGCTACGGGGTGGTCGCCGGTGAGCATCAGGTCCCCATCGCCGATCAAGCCGTCGGCGGTGATCAGCGCGTCGAGCAGGCCCGCGGTCAGCAGCGCACCCTCGACGAGGTCGGCCTGCCCGTCGGTGACGTGCTCGGCGAAGGCGACCGCCGCCCACAACGGCACACCGCGCTCGGGTTCTCGCGGTGATCGCCACGGTGGGGCCTTCGGTACGGGCAGCTGCTGCCGGGCCGAGGCGAGCTCGCCGCTGATCCCGGCGACATGCTCCTCTGCTGCGGCCACGGCCGCCTCGGCGTCGGCGATGCGGCGCTGAAGGGAGGTGACCGCCGCGGAGTGGGCCCGTTCCACCGCGACGAACGGCTGCCGCAGGTCGATGGCGTCCGGATCCTCCGGCAGCGTGACAGCCTGCCCGTCCAGGTGAACGAGGCCGGCTCGCCACCCGGACACCTGTAACGCCCAGTCGGCCGCCGCCCGGGTTGCGGCCGAGCGGCCTTCTTCCAGTGCCTGCTCGGCCGCGGTGGTGATGGCGTGGGCCGCCTCGGCGGCGGTGTCGTGCTCCGTATGGGCAAGCCGGGCCTGCTCATCGGCGGCCGCGTGGTCGTCCTCGGCCTGCTGGACCGTGTCGTCCAGGGCGCGCTGGGCCTCACCGGCCAGGCGGTCGGCTTCCTCAGCGTTGTTCTTCGCGCGAACGACCAGGGTTTCGGCGTCGCGGACGGCGCGGGTCCGGTGCACGACGTCCTGTTCTCGCGCGGCCAGGGCGATCCGGTCGCGGGTGCCGGTTGCCGCCTGATGTAGCCAGTCCACCAGCCGGCCGGGGTCGATCCGATCCACAGCCTCGACGGTGAGCTGCGCCGGGACGGCAGGCAGCTGGGTGCGCCGCCCGTCCCACTGGTGCAGTTCGTCGAGGAAAGCCTCCTCGGCCTGGCGCCGGTCGGCGGTGGCGTCCCCGGCACGGTCGGCGGCCTGATCGGCGTCGTTCTCCGCGGTGCGCAGGTATCCGGCCTCGGTCCGCTGCTGGGCCTGGGCCACGTCGTGGTGGTGCAACGCCGCGTCGATGCCGGTCAGCCGCTCCATGCGAGTCTCGATCCAACCACGCGGCGTCTCGCTGACGCGTGTCACGTCCACGTTCGGTGCCGCCGTGTCCAGGTCGTCGTACGACGTGACCTGCTCGCTGACCTCGGCGAGGTGATCGACGACGGCGTGCGCGCCGACCTCGCCGGCGGTCGCCTGCAGCCGGATGGTGATCCCGGCCAGGTGCTGCCGGCTGCTGCGGGCCTGCCCGGCCGAGTCCAGGGCCACCTGCTCGGCTTCGTGCGACTCGGCGCGTAGATCCTCTGCAGCCTGCTCCAGCTCCCCCTGCCGCCGGCGCAGATCGATCAAACGCTGCTCCAGGTGGGGAAGTTCAGCACCGGCGTGTTCACGGATCGCGTCCTCCGCCGCTTGCAGCCGGCCCCGGACAGCGGCGATCTCGCCACGCAACTCGGCGCGTCGCTGCGCGACCCGCGTGGCTTCGGCCTCCGCAGTGTCACGCAGCTGCTCCGCAAAACGTGCCTCGCGGGCGTGGCCGTCGAAGACCGTCTGGGCGTGAGCCAGCCGCCCGGCCTCCTCCGCGACGACCGCATCGATGTACCGCTGATACTGCTGCTCCGACTGCTGCAGCTGACGGATCTCCGCCCTGGCCCGTTTCAGCTGTTCTTCGAGATCGGCGATGCGTTCCATGGTGTCGGCGATGAACTGCAACGCCCGCGGATCCAAAGCCGGAAGGGCCTCGGTCAGCACCGCGCGCATCTGATTCGGCGAGATCGCCTCCGCCGTACGGACGCTGCGCAGGCTGCGCAGCACCCCGACGAGCGCATCGAACTGCACCGGATCCAGCGGGGCGAACAATCTGGTGCGGATCGCCTCCCGGTATTGGGCCTCGTCGGCGACCTCACCGAACTCGCGGGCCTTCCCGGCGAGACGATCATGGGAGGTGAACAGAGTCCCGCCGGCGGCGGCCAGCTGCTCGGCGAGGCCCTCGATCGCGACCGGATCGCGGTCCCGTTGCAGGAACAGGTCGACGCCGACGCGTCCCGGTGTCACGAAGAACGCTTTCTGTAAGTTGCCGCTCTGCGAGCGCAGCCACAACCCGGTCGTGCAGTAGCGGACCTCGCCGGTCTCGTCGCGGTAGCCGTACTCCAGCCACCACGCCCCGGTCCGGTCCTCTTTCGCGTTCCGGTCGGTGTGCCGGTCCAGCAGCGTGCCCACCGCCTCACCGGAGACCGACAGCGCCTTCTGCGACACCTCCCCGTCGATCAGCACGGTGACCAGCATCGAGGCTGTCAACGACTTACCGGATCCGTTCGGGCCGGCCAGTGCGAGCCACCCGTCGGCGAACATCAGCGTCTCGTCGGTCCACGCCCACGAGTTCACCGCCCCGGCACGGGTTGGCTGCCAGCGGCCGGTGCTGCCGGGCCCGTCGACCCAGTCCGTTATCGGGCGGCGGCCTTGGTGCGCAATGAGGCTCACGACCGATCGTCCTCCTCGACGTCTGCTTCGTTTTCCGTGCGGTGCCGGCCGGGACGCCCGGGTTGCCCCTGCCGGGCGCGTACCCGCCACAGATTTACCCCCGGGGTGATCTGCCAGATGCCCGGCTCGCCGGTGATCCGCAGTAGTCCGACGGCGACGAGTTCCGCTGCCGCCGCGCGGGCCAGAGCGTCAAGACGGTCGGCGTAGCCTGCTGCCCACCGAGGCATGCCGTGGCGGATCTGTGCGAACAGGGCGACGATCTCGTCCTCGCTTACCTGATCGGCGCCATGATCGGGAAGGTGGGAAAGCAACGCCAGGGCGGCTTGCCGTTCGGTCTTACGGCCCTGCGGGAAGTCGACGTCGGACGCGGTTCCGGTCGGGTCGGTGACCTCCCACCAGTCACGGCGCACGGTCGCGACCAGCCCGAGCGATGCGGCCACGGTGAGCGCCCGCTCGCGCCCGGCCAGCGATGCGAGGTAGCCGACCGGATTCGGGTCGTCGCCTGGGTCTGCGGCCGGGTCGTCGACCACCCGCCGCAGCGCGGCGAGACGCCGGCCTTCCACACTGGCCTGCCGCTGGGCAACGGCCTCGGGCTCGGCATCCGGCAGTGACGCCGCCGTCAGCGTGGCGACGTGTTGCCCGGCCGGTCGGCTGCTCAACGACAGCAGCGTCGGTGACAACGACGCGAACTTGTTGGCCAGCGCGTCACGGTCAGCGGTGATGAACACCTCCGCGTTCTCATCGGCGACCGCACGCTCCAGGTCCGCGTCCACGTGGATTTCCCCGTCGGCCCGTAGCAGTTTGATCGCATCGACGATGTTCTCCCGCGCCGCCTGGGCCTCGCGTTTGCTGACCCCGTCGGCGGCCACGATCCGAAACGCTGGAAGCCGGCCCGTGCCCGCCTCCGCGGCGCACACCTGCGCCACCGACTGCAGCAACTCCCGCAAGCTGATCCGCGGGCGCCGCCACAGCTGCTCACAGACCAGCGCGGCCAGTACCAGAACCGGCGTCGGGGCCAGATCACCGCGACCACTGCGGCGCTGCAACCGCGGTCCACGGTCGCCGGGCACATCGTCACGGCGCTTGTGTAGCCGCACCGTCCCGCCGACGTCATGGATGTGCAGGCCCCACCCCAGTTCCGTACGGAAGAAGTCGGTGATCTCCCGGCGGTGGCGCAGCACCGCCCGGTAGCGGATCGGATCCTCGCTTGATGAGATCCGGCACGTCAGGATCAGATGACGCGCAGCGTCGGCAAGGTCGGGATCGAGCAGCCGAGGCGTCACGCCGCCCCCCGTTCAACGGCAACGGCACTGCCGTCACCGGCGTCGGTCGCGGTGACCAGGACGAAAAGCTCCGGCGCCACCAGAACACCCTCCGCGAAACGGACCGGCACATGGACATCCGGACGGCCCAGCCGCACCCGCACGACGACATTGGCTCCCTCAGCCTGAGCCTCCCCGTAACCGGTTGTCGCATCGGTCGCGTTGCGGGCCACTTCGATCGCACCGAGCAGAATCACTAGCGCCGGCGTCTCCAACCCCGCGAAATGACTCAACGGCACCTCACCGCCGGTCGCCAGCAACGCGGCGAAACGCCGCCGGTCTGCCGCCGCAGCAGCCGCCTTCGCCAGCGCGGCCGCCCGTGCCCCCGCGGAGTCGGGCACCTTGCGCGGACGACCACTGACCCGCCCGACCCGCTCGTGCTCGCGCAGCACCACCTCCACCTGATGCCGGCTGACACCTGCCGCCGCCGTGGCGGAATGCGCGACATCCTCCTCAACGGTTCCGACGACCGCATGCACCGCGGGCCACTGACCGAAAGCCGCCGCATACACCCGGCGAGCGGCATCGTCGTCAGGCTGGGCGTACAAACTGTAGGCGAGTTCCCGGAAGTCAGCGGCCAGGTCCGAGCCACGCCGCAACGCCGTATACCGCCGGTCGATCGCGACCAGCAGCGTATGCACCGCACCGGCCGCCGACGAGATCAGCCGCTGCACCGAACCCGACGGGGCGAACCAGGCGGCCAGGTCCGACAGCCGCCGTACCCGCTCGTCGATCCAGTTCTGCTGATCCCGGACATCCAGCAGACCGGCGTGCCCAGCAGCGGCTTCCACCAGCGGCCGATACCCGGCGATCTCGAGATCGTTCAACGCGGACTCGACCCGCCGCAATGCACGCCCGTACTCGCGCGGGAACTGCCGCAGCGCCTCCACCACACGGTCACGGTTCTCCCCGAACAGCAGATTGTCGGTGACATCCGACTGCACCATCTGCGCCAACGCGGCATAGAAATCGGCGGTGACCCGCTGGATCTCCTCCAACCGCGTCCGCACATCGTCAAGATCAGTGGGCAGAAGCCCGGCATCAGACGACAGATGATCGAGCAGATCGCGGATCGTACGTTCGACGCTGTCGAGCAACCGGCTCGGCAACTGCAACGCCCGCCGCGAATCCACGACGGCGCTCCGGACCGCGGCCACCACTGCCCGGCCGATCTTGGTCAGCGCCCACGCCTCCTGACGGCGGACCACCGCATCCAAGCCCGCATTGAGCGCCGCGTAGTCGCGGAACGGCTCGACCAGATGCGCACTGGTCAGATACTCCAGCACCGCCCGCAGCTCGGCCTCGCTCACCGGATCACGGAAACCGACCTCACGCATCTGCGCGCTGACCTCGGCGGGCGTCGACATCGGCGCCCGGGTCGCCAGTTCCTCCAACGCCGCCAGCACCGCGGTGTTGCGCTCGCGAGCCAGATCCTCCGGCTGACCGAAACACCGCCACACAACCGGATCGATGTCCTGCCACCACAGCCGCGGTGGATTCGGCATAGGGGATTACCTCCCGACGAGGGTCACCAACCGCGCCATCATCGCGGCACCCACCGACAAGTTTCCGCCACCGTCCAAGATCAACTCATAGCAGACGCCGCCACCATACGGCCCCTGCGCGACGCGCCGCAGTCCCCGGCACGGCGATTTACCACCGCGACGGCCTGCCTGTAACGGCATTGACCGCGACGCTCCCGCCGGCCAAACCACTAAACGGCTGCCGTTCTTGCTGCGGAAGAACCGACAATACGGCCGGGTTGCGGCGAGCCACAAACGAAGGGCCGATTCTGGACTAATCAGCCGGCTTAACGGTCATCGGGAAAACACAGCGCCGCGACCGGGAAGTTTCATCGGTCCAACGCCTCTCCACACGCGCTGCGGGAGGCGGCGCTGGCCATGCCCGACACCATCGGCATCCGCCGGATCACCCGGCGACCAGCTGGCTTGCACCTGATCGAACTACCGCGGCCCACAACCCATGGAAGCCGCTGCCACCGTAGGCAGCCGCAGCTCCAGCTGGGACAGGTGCTGCTCATCGCCGTAGCCCAGAAGATGCCCGTAAATGTCGAACGTGGTTTTGATCGAGGCATGGCCAAGGCGCCGCTGAATGGCGTAAAAGTCCCAGTCAGCGTCGATCAAGAACGCTACATGCGAATGCCGCAGATCATGAAAACGAGGCCGCTGGTACAGGTACGTCGAACAGTCACAGATCGACGCGGCAGCCCGATCGGCACGACCCGACGACGCCGGCGGATGCTCAGGGCAGCGCTGCGCCGCGGCGAGAGCGGGATACCAGAACCGCTGCCGCAGATTGTTGGCGTTCCACGGGCCGTGCCTCGGGGCGGCAAACACCAGATCGCTGCGCCGCCGCCGATGCACCAGGCCCGCGAACAACTCGGCGAGGCCACCGGTCAGCGTGATCGACCGCCGCGAGGCATCGGTCTTCGGCTCGGCGAAGCTCCCATCACCCTGCAAGGTCTGCTCCACGCGAACCGTGGGCAGCGGCCCGTCCAGGTGCACTGATCCCACCCGCAGGCCCAACAGCTCACCCAGGCGCATCCCCGTACCCAGAGCCGCTTGGATCAAAGGGCGGACCTGCTCCGGACAGGCATCCAGCAGAATCTGCGCTTCCTCGGTGGTCAGGAAATACGCCCGGTACGGCGTTAGCTTCGGCAAGCCGTTACCACGCTGACCCGGCGGCCGGTCGAGAGGATTGTCCGGCCGGTAGTGCGGCACCACGTCGCGCATCACCATGCACAGCACAGCCCAGTACTTGTGGACACTCGCCGCCGCCAAATCCTTCGACAGGCTCGCCTTCCACGGATCCAGGTGATCGAAGCGAGAAATCTGGTCGACGTACAGGCCACCGAGGTCGCCGATCACCCGATGGTGCAGCAGCCGGGTGTACTCGGCATGCGTCGACGCGGCCACATCGATCTTGAGGGCGAGCCACCGTTCGACCCAGTCCCGCAACGTCGGAGTCATCGACGGGAGAGGAGGCGCAATGATCATCTTGGGATCGAGCGCGGCCTTGACCTCGCTGCCGGTGATCCGATGATGCCGGGACTCGGCCAGCAACTTCGCTGCGAGCGCCATGTCCATCGACGGCCCGCGAAACGTGCAGGAGTGCCGCGGGCCGGCGCGGCCCGCTTGCCAGCGGACGCAGAACGATGCCTTACGCAATGTGATAGATGCCATGGGGGAGGGGTGCCCTTTTCATGGGCCCGGGGTGTACCTCGTAAGGGCGTCAGTCCTCGATCGGCTGGTTCATCAGACAGGGCAGGATCCTAGGACGGCCGAGCGGCGGTGACGTATGCGATCAGAGCTATTCCCGGGACTGCGCCGTCGGACCGGTCAAGTCATCCGTCGCAACATCGACAGCATCCTATATCTATGAGTGGTTGACCGATTACTATCTGTCGTGGCCTGGGTTCGTGTGCCTGGAGGTGTGCCCTGCCTGACTGGCGAGACGAAGTAGGCGCAGCGGTCGAGGCCTGGCTCCAGGCCGAGGGCGGCGACACCGGCGACAGCCAACGCCGTCCCGGCCGTCCTGGTCTTACCCTTGTCGGCGTTGCCCGCCAAGAAGCGGAAGCCGGCTGGTACACCGTCGATCTCCGATCCTCCACCTTCGACCCCGACCGGGCCGAAGGGCTGCGCCTGGCCGGCCGCAACCCTCCCCAGCCCGGCCAAGGCCACACTCCCTTGGACGTCATCTATGACGGCCGCCGGCTTCGTGTACGAGTCGCCGAATTCGTTGATCTGACCGATGCCCATCTGTGGCGGCAACGCCAGTCGGCGGCCTATCTGCTGAGCCAGCTGCGCGACGGCCTGCGCGCCATCGGCGATACCAGTCTGGCCCACGATCTGGTCGCCGGCCGGCTCGCAGCCGCCCCGCCCGATCCGCCGAAGACCGCCGGGTTCTCGCCAGCACAGCGTCAGGCGTACGCCTCCTGTCTGGCGCCCGGGGTTCGGCTGGTTTGGGGGCCGCCGGGCACCGGCAAAACCTGGGTGCTCAGCGAGGCCATCAGCGATTTGGCCGCGGCTGGCAAAAGGGTGTTGCTGGTCTCGGCCACGAACGTGGCCGTCGACAACGCCCTGCTAGGCGTCTTGCGCCACCGCAAACGTCGACTGGGCGAACTCGTACGCGTCGGAGCACCCCACCTGCGCGCGATAGCCGCCGACCCGCAGGTGTCCTTGACCCACCTCGTCCGCAGCCGGCTCATCGCGGTCGAACACCGCCGCGACAACTTCGCCCAGCAGCTGCTTGCTCTTCGCCGCCTCAGCGACGACCTCATCGCCGCCGAAGCCACCCTGGCCGGATTCGACCCGGCCGAACACACCCGACTCCGCACGCTGATCACCACGACCGACGAGATCCCGCATCTCACCGCCGTCCTGGACCAGGTGAACCGCGGGCACAAAGCTTGCCAGGTAGAACTGACCCGCGCCGACGAGCTGATCGCCACCGCCGAGGCGGCGGTCGCGGACACCGCCGACACCGTCCACGCGCTCGGCCGCATCGCCGACCTGAACCGCGACTGGACGAACGCCCAGGCGGCAGCCGACCAGATCGGCATCACGGCCATGACCGCCCGCGCCGAAGCCGACCGCCTTACCGCCGAACTACGCGCCGCCATGGCCGGCACCAGGCTGCAGCGCTGGCGCAACCGCAGCACCATCACCGCTCTCGAGACCAGCGCACACAACCAGCGCGACCTCGCCGAGGAAGCCGAGCGCCGCGACCGGCACAACCGCCAGCTCCTTGACCGCGTCCGCATATCGACCGACGATCAGATCGCCGAGCTGCGCCCCAGGGTGCGCTACACCGATGAACAGATCTCCCAGCGGCATGCCGGGCTGGCGCGCGCACGGGCTTACCGCCGCACGATCGCCGACCAGAAGACCGGCCTCGACCAACGCCTTCGTGCGGCGCAAACCGAACTGAACGCCGCCGAGGCCACGCCGCGGCCCACCGCCGGCGAACGCGCGTCCGTCGAACGCGCCGATCGAGACGACCTGCCACGCCGGCACGAGCAACTGCTGATCATGCGCGCCGAGGCCGCCACCGCCGAAACCGGCAGGCAACACCTCGAACAGCAGTACGCCGACGTTCAGGACGAGTTCGACCGGCTGCGCCGCGATGCCGAGACCGAACTGATCAAACAAGCGACCGTCGTAGCCACCACCCTCGCGCGGATGCGAACCAGCAAAACCCTGCTCGACGGCCCCTACGACGCGGTCCTCATCGACGAGGTTGGCGCCGCCACCCTGCCCGAAGTCCTGCTCGCCGTCTCCCGCGCCCGCACCACCGCAGTCCTGCTCGGCGACTTCCTGCAACTCGGCGCCGTGATCACCGGCCCGATCACCAAGTCCAAGGACCCTGACGTACGCCGCTGGCTGTTCCGCGACGTCTTCGCCCTGACCGGCATCACCGTCGCCGCAGACGCCCGCGCCCACCCCGGCTGCACCACCCTGGACATCCAGCACCGCTTCGGACCGCAGATCATGGGCCTGGCCAACACCATCGCCTACGACGGGCAACTCACCGCCGGCGACGAGATCCGCGACCACGACCCCGACGACCCCGAAATCGTCCTGATCGACACCGACGGCATCGACGACCTCGCCGAGGTCCGGCCGACCGGACCCAGGACCGGGTGGTGGCCGATCGGCGTGCTCATCGCCCGGGTCCTCGCCGATTACCACCGCGGCCAAGGCGAGGACGTCGGCATCATCACCCCCTACAGACACCAGGCCGAAGCAACCCTCGAAGCCTTCCGCGACCGTGAACACGATGACAACAACCCCACCGACGTCGGTACCGCCCACCGCTTCCAAGGCCGCCAGTTCGACATCGTCGTCTTCGACCTCGTCGAAGACGGCACCCTACCGCGGTGGATGGCCGCCGCTGGCCCCCACGACGGCGCCTTCGGCCGCGAGGGCATGCGACTGTTCACTGTCGCGGTCACCCGCACCCGCCACCGCCTCTACCTGATCGGCAGCCGCAACCTCATCATCGACGCCGCACCCGGCACCGCCCTCGCCGCGATCGCCGCACTCGGCAACACCATGCGGACCGTCCCCGCCCGGCTCCTACTCGGCCTGCCACCCGACCCGCGCGACACCCGACGGCAGACCAGCCTGGGTGCGGTCGGCCAAGACCTCGCGGACATCCTTGCCCAACACGTGCGCATCACCGCGATCCAGGACGAGCGCCAGTTCTACGAAACCTTCGCCGGCTACCTCCAATCGGCCCAGCACAGCCTGTGGATCTGGGCCGCCTGGACCACCAACCGGCTCAAGAAGATTCTGCCGGCGATCGCCGACGCAGCCAGCCGCGGCGTCAAGACGGTCGTCTTCGTCCGCGATCCCAGTGACCAGACCCAAGGAACACCCGCATCCCAACAGCACGTCACCGCCCTGCGCACGGTCGTACCGGCCACGGTGGAAGTGTTCAAGCTGCACCAGAAGATCATCGTCATCGACGAACGCATCGTGCTGTTTGGCAGCCTCAACGCCCTGTCACAGAGCAACAGCCGCGAAGTCATGCTCGTGATGGAGGGCGAACACTTCGCCCGCAAACTACTCGACCATGAACAGGCCCGCGCCATCGCCGTACCGCCACGATGCGGTGCCTGCGGCTCCACCACCCTCGTGCTGCACCGCACCGTCCGACAAGACTGGTTCTGGCGGTGCTACGCCCCGACCGGCGCAGTAGGACCGAAGGGGCGTCCCGCACGCTGCCGACAGGAGACGCCGCTCAAACCCGACCGCGGAACCCGCCGATAGGGACTTGGCGGCTCGCAGGCGCCAGCACAGAGTGACGAAACGGCGAGGATCGCGCTAGAAGCCGCAAATGCATTGATCGAATCTTCTTTGTGCCTGGGTTCTTGTCAGGGGTAGGTGCAACCATTCTGGACGGAAAGTAACAAGTTGATTACAGAAAGGCGATCATGACCCACGTCCGGGGCCACTACCGACGAAACGGCAGTCCGCCCACACACCCGACGCACCACCCCCAGAACACCCGACGCCACCACCCGGGTCCGCGCCCACTACCGCGACGACGGCACCTACGTCCGCAGCCACGATCGCACCGTCACCGCAAGCCAATCCGCCCCTGCCGACGGCAGCGGCTGCGGCTCGCTGCTGCTCGCCGGAATGATCCTCCTGCTTGTCCTCGTCGCCGTAGGCGTCATCGCTAACTGACCCCGACCGTGATGCCGACCGCCCTCGATGCCTCCCCGCGCTTACAACGCCGTCGACCGGCTGGGCGAGTTGGCCCGCGTCGAACAACGTGCGCGCCTGCCGGTACTGGGCGGTGGTACCGAGCGCTTGCGCGGCGGTGGAGGCTGGCCGGGCAGTACGAGGGCGTGATAGGGCCCGGTGAGCAGGCTGGCCGATAGCGTGGCGAGCACGGTGCGACGACGCATCGGATAGTCCCCTTGGTGGCCGTTAGCTCCGGCCGCCTTAGCCGGAGGTGCGGGGGCGGTGTCCAGCAGCGCGCCGGTGGAATGCAGGTCATGGCCGTCAGCCACCACGCGGTCGGCCTGCTTCAAACGACGGTCGTGGCCGGGGAATCGGACAGTGCCGCAGAGGTCTTTGCCTCGAACAGGGCGCGTGGCAGTCAGAGCAACGAGTTCGCGTTCACCAAAGGCCCGACCTTACGTTTGAATAGCCACTGGGACGCCCACTTGCTGGGCCACCGGAGTCCAAACATCGACTTCCAGTCCAGGCGTCTCGATGGAGACGACGAGCGCGTAGCGCGCTCCCTGGTCGCTGCGGTCGCGAGCCTTGTTCTGCTTCCACCAGCCGCTGACCGGGAAGATCGCGATAGCGCCGCGGCTTGCGAGGTCGACGGCAGGGCCGCGCCAGATGTCCGTGTGCAGCGATCCCGTGTTCCGTGCTTTGGAGCCCAGGCTCCAGCCGTCGTCGGCTGCGCTGACCGGGCGGCTCTCTTCCTCTGCGAGGGCCTGCTTGTTGAGGCGTTTGCGGAATTCGTCGAGGGACTCGTGTGCGCGACGGACATCGAACCTAAGCAGGTGCGACGCATAGCTGTACCGGCGTTTCCAGCCGCGGCTGGCGGGGTTCGGTTCGATGAAGTAGGACAACGTCACGCGGAGCCGGACGGGTGTTTCGCCGAGCTGCTCGAGCGCGTCGGCAGGCCAGGGGAGGTCATGTAGGTGCATTTCCCGCATGCGTCCCTGTTCGAACGGATGGATAGTGTCCTGGGCGACCAGCGTGAGCGCGTCGGTGGCGCTGCGTGTCGCTCGGCGAAGATCTGGCACACCCATGCCGTAGCGGCGCAGCAACGCCAGCGTCTGCGTCCGGTTCCGTCGACCGAATTGCTTGAGCATCGCCGGGGTCCACTCAGCGGAATGGACCGCGAGAGCCCGTACGGTCTCCGGCCACATGTTCGGGTGATCGGCGGCGATCCCGGCGGCAAGATGCGCCGCTTGTGCGGCCGCGGCGCTTGTAGCGCAGGTGACGGTGAGCAGGCGATTGTCGAGTTCACGGCGACGGGTCGTGAGCAGCTGCAGATGTGGCGGTGTGTCGAAGTCGGTCCCGGCGGGGGATCGGGCGATATTGCCGCCTTCAAGGACGATGTCAGGCTTGACTGGCCAGGCTTGCCCGAAAAGCACAGAGGTGGTGCTGTGCGGCGACAACTCGCCGCGGGGCGCTACCGGCGACCAGCCCCGCCAAGAAGGCTCAGAACCATTGAGCACATCGCGGTTGGTGAAAGCGCCTACCGTGAGCGCGTTCCAGGCTTGCGCGGGGTCGTGGACGGGCTGCAGGTCGCTACGAGCGAGATGGTCGATGTCCCAGTGCCGGGAGCTGACGTTGCCGGCGGAGATGACGAACAGTCGATGGGCTGCAGGATCAGGTTCGTCGAGGTAGACAAGCCCGTTGTCGTCGATATCGATGCTGCGGCCGGCAGCAAGAGCGTCGACTGACGACGACCACGATGAGGGCTGGCCCGTCGACCGGCTGGCACTTTCAAGATCGTCTGAGGTGGGAGGTGCTGTGACGGCGAGAGAGAACACCCTCGTCCTTTGGGGCGCCTGAATTTCGGCGAGGCTGACGGCCGTTGCGGTAACAGCCCCGTACAACGCCGGGGAACTGGCCCGAGACTCAGGGGCAAATACTTTCACCGATTCGAGCCGGTGCCTCAGTGTGAGCGGTGCGGCGCTCACGAGCGCCTGACCCACGTCTCTGTAGAGTGCGAGCCCCGCCATCATCGTGCCGTGCCCGGCTCGGTCATTCGGAGACCAGGCGGGATCGCTGACCTGGCAGTCGTCGGCGTCTAACGAGCCCGACAGCAATGGATGTTCGTGCTGCACGCCAGTGTCGAGGATGCACACGGCTGGCGCATCCGCATCTGCAGGCGTCAGACGGTCGGCCAGTTGGTCTACCCATTCGACTTGGTCCGGCGGTGTAGCGCCGTCAAGAATCTCGGGGGCTTCACGTGGCTGGCGTAGCTCGGCGATGTCGTCGAGAACATCGAGGGCAACCGTTAAATTCTCTGAGGTGGCCTCGACCATCACTACTGTGCGTTCATCAAAGCCCAGCGTTTGCTCGCCGGTGCGCAGCTGCAGTTGAGCGGCGAGCTGTTTGAATCGGTTGACCTCCTGGCCGTCGCGCCGGCGCAGCCAAACCTCCCACCATGCTGTCACTCCTGGTGCCGGGCAGTCTTCGGGTGCGTCCGTCCACAGCGCACGGACTGAAGCAAGCCGTACTGCGGCGATCCGGTCCACGAGGTTGGCGTGCTTCGGCTTTGTCTCGGCGACGGTTTCGGCGTACTCCTCCAGCCGGCGCGTGAAGTTGGCGAGCGTGCCGTCCGGGACGAAGACTGTGGCGACGGCAACCGTCCCTGCAGGATTCTGCTGCTCGTGGACGGATAGCAGCTCGGGGTGAACCCGTCCGCGTTGGGAGTCCAGCGACTCGAGGGCGAGCTCGATGCCGGGGAAGCTCTCGAAGGTCAGATGGATGCCGTCGACCGCCCCGTCCACCACCACCGTGGATGGCCGGGAACGTCGAACGGCGGCCTGGCTCTCCACGTTGGCGAACTGTCGCTCAAGATGTCGCACATGCGCCTGCCTGTTGGCCGGCGCGGCAACTGGCCCGCCCCCGCCGCCAGGGCCTTGCGGCGTGTAGCGCTCGGCGGCGGCTGGCTGCTGGACAAATATGTGCGTTCGGTTGCGTTCGGCCATGCTCAGTCGTTGCCGTCCAATGCTCTACGTCGATCGCGTAAGGCGGCAATCACCGCCGCGCTGGAAACTGTCGTCTCGTCCGAAAGGATCGTCGCCTTCGCGGCAAATTCACACGCGATGGTGATCTCTGACTGGCTAAGGCCGACCGCAGCATCTTCCACCGCGTTCCAAGGCCAACGATCTGAGACCATCGAAGTTAGGCGGCTACTGATCACCGACCGGACGACCTCCGGCGTCGGCAGCGGGTACTCCACCACTAGGTCGAAACGGCGGAACAGAGCCCGGTCCAGCAGCTGTGGATGATTCGACGCGGCCACGAGCAGACTCTGCGACTCGTGCTGCTCGAGAAATTGAAGAAACGAGTTCAACACACGCCGGATCTCGCCGACATCGTTACCGCTAGCGCGTTCACCGGCCAGCGCGTCAACCTCGTCGAACAGGTAAACCCCCCGTGTCTCGGCTACCGCGTCGAACACGAGACGTAGCTTTGCCGCCGTCTCACCCATCAACTTGGTAATCAGCCCATCGAGGCGGATCGAGAACAGTGGAAGGCGTAACTCGCCGGCAAGGGCGCGGGCAGTCATCGTTTTGCCTGTGCCCGGCGGGCCGGTAAGCAGCAGCCGGCGCAGTGGCTCAAAGCCGTGCGCCCGCAGCCGGTCCTGCTGCCGCTGCTCGAGCACAACCCGGTCAAGACGTTCCCGGAGATCGTGCGCCACGGCAAGATCGGCCAGGCGAGTCTCAGGGTATCCGACCGTAAGTAACTCGGCCAACTCACCGCGCGGTCGCGCCACCGGCACGGGCACACCAGAAGATCGTCCGCCGCTCCCACGTTCGCTGCGTTGCGTGTCAACGAGATTGCGAAGCTCCTGTGCGAAGGTGCTGTGACCGCTGCGGGCTGCTTTCGCGGCCACCTGCAGGGCCACGGAGTAGAAGCGGCGGTCATCGCCCTCGCCGTGGCTGCTCACCAGCGCCTTGACTTGATCGGCCGTAGCCACCCCACCCCACCCCCTAAGCCTGACAAGCCCACACCAACACAAGAACTACTGGTTCGAGTCTGCCTGAACCAGCTACTGGCGCGCATCGTCTAGACGGCACAGAGACACGCCAGGCATCAAACCGGCGGCAGCGGTACGCTACTACCGATAAAAATTTATCACCTGGATGTGACATGACAGTAGGACGCGCGCGACGCGAGAACAGTCGGTACCGGCCGCAGGCCGGTCTGCTGGCTACACGCCTACGGACCGTGCGGATTGCGCAGGGTTTGACTCAGGGTGAGGTCGCCCGTAGGGCCGGCATCGGCATTGCAACTCTGCGTAAGATCGAAAGCGGCAATGTCGTCGAGCCGGGCTACTTCACCGTGCTGGCCATTGCGGCAGCTCTGAGCGCTGAGCCAGCGTTGCTTTCCGCTGCCGTCTCCACCGAGCGCCTTCTCCCGCCCGAACAGAACGCCGGTCTCAGCGTGCAAATACGACCGGGAGTTACCGCACGAGATAGCGGACAGAATTCGGACCGTGCCGATCGGTGGACGTATTCGTAGCTCTCCTGGACCGGTCGAGATCCTTGCTCATCAACTGGAGGTTTTGGTCCCTATCGTGGCCGACCACACGAAGAAGCCCGCCGCAGCTAACTCCATCGATGTGAGCGATGTATTGGGACATTCGCTGCGAGGAGGAGACGGCAAGATCGTTAGCCTGCAGCATCATCTGAAAGCCCAAGACCGCATCTTGAGAGAGTCGGCATAACGGGCCAATTCTGAGCGCGCTGGTGACGAGGAAATCTATGAGTTGCTCGGCTCACCGATCTGAGGTCATTCCGTTGGCACCGAGGCCGCCGCGACAGCGGTGGATCGAACGCCGACGGGAAAGACGGTAGGACTGCTCGACCCAGCTGCCGGCACGCCCGGATCGGCCACACGGGGTCTGAGTGACTATGACAGTCTGAGTCGGTGGGTGGCTTCCGGGATCGGGTTGTACAGCAGGCCGACAGCATCGCGAAGCTGTATCTGGAAGGCGTGCGGCTGGGACAGCCTGCGACGCGGGAGCAGAAGGAGTTCATCCAGGGCGTCATCGCGGCGGACTACGACGGGCGTACGGTCGTCGAGCTCCTGCAGAATGGCCATGATGCGCATCCGGTGGACCGTGGCGACGGCCGGATTGAGTTCCTGCTCGCCGAGGATGAGTGCGAGTTCGGAGTCCTCTACGTAGCCAACGGCGGCCAGCCAGTGACGCCGGATGACTTCGACTCGATGTGCCGCATCGCGATGAGTAGCAAGCGACCCGACCAGGGCATTGGTAACAAGGGTGTCGGTTTCAAGAGCGTGCTGCAGTTGTCAGCCAGCCCGGAGGTCTACAGCCGCGCTACCGCGGATTCGTTGGTTTTCGACGGGTTCTGTTTTCGTTTCGCTCGACCGGGCGACTTCGACACGCTCGCCGCCCGGATCGACCCCAACCAGCCCGACCTGGGCGAGGCCCTGCGTGCCAACGTGTCCTCGCTCAAGGTCACCGTCCCTACCGACGAGATCCCGGCTCGCGTCGCCGAGTTCGAGCGCGACGGTTTCGCAACGGTGATACGGCTGGCCCTGCGGTCCCAGACGGCGCTGCGTCAAGCCCGGCGGCAGCTCGCCGAGATCACGTCATCCGACGTGCCGTTCAATCTATTCCTCGAGCGAGTCCGCCGGATCGCGGTGCGCACTCGTTCGGCCGCTGGGGTCGAAGAAACGACGCCGCTGACACGTTCCAGCCGGCAGATTGCTCCTACGGTCGAGGAAGTAACTGTCGACGGTGGCACCTACCTGGTGCTGCACCGCACTGTGGCTGAAGCCCAGATGATTCGAGTCATCCGACAAAGCCGGCTCGACGACGGTTTGAACGCCGGATGGGAGCGTTGGAAGGGCAACGCAACTGTGTGCGTCGCGGTCCCACTACGACAGCCTCTGGAACACGGCAGGCTCTATACCTTCCTGCCGATGGGCGCGGCGGCACCAGTGCTGATGCCGGCGTTCGTCAATGCACCATTCTTCGCGCAACTTGACCGTCAGAACCTCCTGACATCAGTGCCTCTCAATGACCTGCTGCTGACTGAGGTAGCCCGCCTCTGCGCTGCAGCTGTCGCCGACCCCTCAAGTCTGCCGGGCGACGTCGGGCTCGACCTCGTCTGCTGGACGAGATCCCACCTGCCGCGGTTGCGGAAGGCCTTCGACGAGATCGACGTCGACCTGACCAGGCTCCCTCTGGTGCCTGTGCTTGGCACTGACCGCGGCCGGGCCAGCCTCGTGGACGCGAAGTTATGGGCGGGCCGCGGCACTGTCCTGACCGCGGTCGCGGTCGCCGAGGCGAGAAGCACCCCGATCGTCGACCCTGCCTTGCACACGTGGCGAAAGAGCCGAACATCCACCGTGGCCCGCGACCTGGGGATTCCCCTGGAACCCAGCGCGACAGAAATCGCCGGTTTCGCCGAGGCGGTCGCGCAGGTGCTGGCAAGCCGACCGCCGGCACCAGAGACGTGGGCCAATTTCTACGACGACCTCGAAAGTGAGCGGCTCGACGAGAAGGTTGTGCGGACCCGCCGGATCCTCATCGATGACAGCGGGCGCCTATTGGCGCCGAACGGCGAACAGAGCGTATTCATCCGATCGGCAGACGATAAGGAGACTGCGGCACCTGTACCGCCGCCCGCGGTGCAGACGCGGCTGGCGTTCATGCTCTCCGGCATTCCCTGGCTGACGGCTGAAGGGCGCCAGCGGCGGGGCCGGGTCTGGCTGGAGTCGAAGAACCTCGTACGCGAATACCGGACCCACACGGTGCTCAGCCTTATCGGCTCAGCCATGAAGGCGATCGGGCCGGATGGAACCGATGCCTTGCGTCGGTGTCTGGAGTTTGCGTCGGAGTTGTGGCATCGCGCGTCGCGCGATGGCAGCCCCACAGCCATTCATGAAGCAGCCCTTTGGGTCCCGACAGAATCGGGGTGGCGGCCAGCGAACACCGCAACATTCGGACGCGGCTGGGGCGGCCCCGCCGCCGAAACCGACATCCGCCTCACTCAGCTGGTCGCCGCTGCGCGAGATGCCTCCGACGAAATCCGACAGCTCGGCAACGCAACCATCGAGCCCGCCAATCTGGGCGACATCGCCGTAGAGCCCTGGCGGTCCTTCCTGGAATCGGCAGGCGTGCGGCACGGAATATCCCCGAGGTGGCTCTCCGCGACCGCACTGGTGATCACGGGGTCACAGGTCGCGAACCCTCTGACCGTAGGCCAACTGGGATCAGCTCTGGTGTCGACCGACGACCAGCGCCGCTGGCGCGAGGTCGCTGCGAAGTGGCCCCGCCGCGGGCCGTTGCACCACACCGTGCGCTACCGTCCGACTACTAGCGTCGCGTTCCTTTCCGGCCAGCGTGACTGGGGAAGGTTCTCGGCTCGGGCGCGCCAGCTATATGCCGAACTGATTCTGCGAGGGCTCGATTCGTGGCCCGACGCGGCGCTGCAGTTCTCCTTCGCCCGTGACGGCGACCACACACGACCAGCGTGGCCAACCTTCCTGACAGCATTCCTGGCTGCCTCCGATTGGATCCCGCAAACCACACCCAGGGACCGCACACAGCTGACCCTGGCCTCACCCGCACGAGCCTGGTGGCTGCGCGCCGCCGAAACCCCCGACTACCTGCCTGCCCCACCGCAGACGTTGAGAGTGTTGGCGACACCTCGCGTATTGACACGGCTGGCCCTCATCGGCGTCCGATTCTGGGATGACCGAGCCACCGCCAGGAGCCGACTCGGCGAACTCACCGACCTGGTAGCTCGGCACCGCACACCGGGCAGCGGCTCGATTCCGCCGAGTGTTCGCAAAGCGTATGAACAGGCGTGGGAGCACCTCGACCCTGCGGCCGAACCCCCGCACCGGATCATCGTCACCCGCCAAGCCCAGCTAGAAGTGACCGACCTGAACAGCAAAGGCGATCCGGTGTACGTCTGCGACGAGGCCGGCGTCACCCAAGAACGGCTCCTCGGACAAACACCGAGCGCGATGCTCGCGATCAGGAACCGCAAGCTCGCCGCCCGCGCCCACCAACAGCTACAACAGCTCGGACCGAGACGGCTTGTGCCAACCTCTGCGGTCACCATCGACGTCATTGCCGATGGTCAGCCCGTGGCTGACCTGACCTTCCAGCGCCTTGACGAACTCGCCGGTCAATGGCTGCACACCCTCCTGCTCGGAACCGTGGAGTTTCAGCAGAACTCGTTCGTGAACGTCAGCAGCCAGCAACTCGCCCTCGCCGACCGTCGGCTTGGCCAAACCGAGATCGCCGCCGCGGAGTCAATCGTCGCCAGCGTCGGTGGGCACCCTGTGGGTGCCGGAAACGCCCCTCGATCTTTCCTGTTGGAAGCTGACGGCAAACCACGCATCATCGCAGCCTCCGGCACTGACCGCTGGATGCTGCTGCAGGCAGCCTGCGGCGCCCTCGCCCAACTTTCCGGTTTTCCCCACATCGAACGTTCGCTGGAGCTGGCGCTCATCGACCTGCAGCGGCTCTGCGCCAGCCAGACACCCACAGCTGCTGACATCGCGCAGGCCCTACGTGTCACGACCGAAGATCTGCAGGCGCTCGTGCTCGATGGCCCTGGTCACATCTCTGACCACTCGGCTGTCGTCGCCGTTCTTGCCGTCGTCAACACCGACATCGCCGAGCAGCTACGCGACCGCAAAGCACCTTTCGACGGTCGCGACGAACTACGAGCCTGGCTGACAGACCGCGGTGTCGACACCGATACGATCCTCGCCCTCGCCGACCAGGATGACCCGCACATCACGATCGAGAAGCTGGGCATCAACCTCGCCACGGCTAACGCCGGCTACCGCGCCCTCGGCCTGCCTGCACTGCACAACCGAGAAGGACACGCCCGGCAGTTCACGGCCTACCTCCAGCAGCATCGCCTCCACATTCAGGACCAGCTACGCGACCGGCACCTCCCTGTGGCCGAACGCGGCGCTCCCCTAACCGAATACCTGCGTCTTCGGGACCTACCAGGTTTGCAACCTGACCCACAATGGCTCGACCAATTTTGGGACCTCGCCGAACCACTGCTCCATAAGCGAGTCGCAGATTGGCTCGACCACGTCTGCCCCGACACCCTTACTTCGCCTACCCACCTACCGTCCGTCCAAGAGCTCAGAGAAGCCGGCCAGCGCACCGCCATCCGCGCGACAGCGACACTCCGCACCATGGTGGAAGCCTGGGCATACCGTTCCTCGACCCACAGCACCCGTCGACCCGGCGCACCCGAGATCGTCGCCGCCGCAATGGAAACCGACGGCAGTATGGATTTTCACCGTCTCACCCAGTCCCACGTGATCAAGTGGCTGCACGCTCACCACCAATGGCCCGAAACCATGCCGCAGCAGTCCTCGTTGCTGGAGCTCACCGAACAGGATCTGACGAATGCCCGCCAACGCCTGAATCAGGCCACCGAACAGCAGCGCCAGGCGTCTGTGGTCACCACGTACGGAACCAAGAAGTTCGGCCATGATGCTGAGGAAACTCAAGCATTCGTCGACGCCGTCCGCGCTGCCCTTCCCGCTGAGGTACTCGCAACGCCGGCCCAGCCTGTCAGCCTGCCGCCCGCGCCGCCCGGCAACACCGGCCAGCACCACACTGCTTCCGGCGGCGGCTGGTCGTACACAACGATGGCGCCGGAGGTAACTTCGCGGGTAGGGCTCGCCGGCGAACTACTGGTCGGCGAATGGATCGAGCATCAGTTCGGCTACCCACCCGAGACCACATGGAAATCCGGCTACCGCCGCACGCAGTTCCCCGAGAACGGCGATGACCGCCTTGGTTACGACTTCGAGGTCAACCTCCCAGAAAAGCGCATCCTTATCGAGGTCAAGGCAACCAGCGACGCCATCCCGCAGATCGCGCTCGGCGAGTCCGAGGTCCGACGGGCCCAAGCCCTCGCTGCCGACGAGGAGTACCTCATAGCCTTCGTCACGAACGCCCTCGACCCAGCGCGACGCCGTCTGTACATCTTGCAAAATCCACTGGCGGCCGGCGGCTTCGAGTTCTACCGCGTAGCTGGCCGCAGTATGCGCCTGCAGTTCCGGCTGCCCGCCTCCTGAGACGACTCCGTCTTCAAGTCTGTCCGGAAGTGAGCCAGCTCGATCTCGTCTTGGGGCTAATCCCGCGAAGCGCCGTCCTGCCCTGACGCGACGGCAAGGCGTCGTGCCGACGACTGGGGACCGGTTGGTCCATCTGTCGTATCGTGCCTACCCCCGCGGATGACATCAAGGGCCGGCCGGTGATCTTGCATCCCCAGAATCAGTCGCAGACGGGGGAGGGGCCAGTGCAGTTCATCGGCAAGTTCAACGATGCTCAGGCCGTAGTCGGAGGCGAGGTCGAAGGCCTTCCGTAGAAGGGTGGGTTGCTCTCCGGGGAAGCCCTCGACGGGTTCGGGCTTGGACTTGGCCGTATTGAGGCGCTGGTATGCACGGGTGGCGGTGGTGTCTGAGAACAGACCCACCTCGCGGCACCGGTAGATAAGACTTTGCATGGAGGCGCCCCACGTTCGCTGCAACTCGGCGAACGCGGCGAGGTCGATACGTGTGGGCAGCTCGGGCACGATGCTGTCACGGGGGGTCAAGAATTCCGCGGCGAATGCGTCGGCTTCACGTTCGTGTTGCGTGTCGCCCGGGAGCGCATCTGAGTGCAGCACGAGGTGGCCGAGTTCATGCGCGGTGGTGAATCGGTGCCGGTAGACATCGGTGGTGCGGTCGCGGCTGACGATGACGAACGGCCGGGGAAGCCGCGATGTGGAGAACGCGTCGACCGTCTTGAAGTCGCCGTCAGCCGGGGCATGGACGACGACGATTCCCCGGATCTCCAGTGTGCGTGACAGGTGCGACACCGGACCGGAGCCGAGCTTCCAATGCTGGCGTAGCGCACGCGCGGCCTGAACGGGGTCTGCCGGCAGGCTTGAGCCCGGTGTGATCTCGCCGCCGGCGAACCCTGGTAGGTCGATGTGCGGCAGCTCCACGCGCTGCTCGAGGGCGTAGGTGAGTTCCCACATCTGCTCAGTGAAGGAGACGGCCTTAGCGCGCTGGTAGGCGCGGGTTTCTCGCAGGTGCCGAAAGTGCGCCGCCGACGAGTCGAGACGCGCGTATGGACGTCCGATCTGGAAGAACGTCGTCGGGTAGCCGAGCTGCTCCGCGAGTGCGGTGAGGACGTCGGGTCCGGGTCGGGTCCCGGACTCGTACTGTCCGATAGCTGCTGCGCTGACGCCGACAAGGTCGGCGACCTGTTTTTTGGTTAGGCCCGCAAGCTGTCGTGCCTGAGTGAGTCGCGCTGGGTCGAAGTTCCTGGAGACGGCGGTCGGCGACCCGCCGGATGACGTCGGCGTGACGCTCGTCGCAGGAAACAGGGCGTCAGGTTCGTCAGTCTTGCGCATGGTGTCGCGGCTGCTCGGCATGTGGTTGGTCGCCAGGTGGGGCGACCTGCTGGCCTGGGGTACGCGGTCTCAACGTGGGACTGTCAAGCCGTGCTTGATCGAAGCGCGGCGCGGACCGTGCTGCGGAAGGATCGACCAGCACGCGCAAGCCGGTGATGGCCGGAGCGGAGGGAACTTGCAGTGGCTGCGAGGTCACCCATTGGGGTATGCCGTCGGCGTTCACGCTGATCTCCCCCCATCCGATGTTGAGCAGGCCCTGCCGCTCGTGGGCGGCGTAGTAAATGATCACGATACCGTCTGGTTCCAGGCCGCGAAGGATGTCCGTATGCGGTTGCTCCGGCTGTGCGTCGGTCGAGTCGAGGGTGAGCTGGACGTTGGTCGGTGCCGGTCCGAACTGCTTGGCGAGTTCCAGGGTTGTCTTGTTGATCGCTCTCAGCGCGCGGGGGCTGTCGTGTGCAGTCTTGAGGTCCTTGGCGTACTCGACCGGCAACAGGGCGATGTTGTTGACCAGGGCAATCTCGAAGCTCATGCCAGATGGTCTGACGATCTGGCAGCCCGGTACGTCGCGTAGGTGTTCTGCGAGTTCTTCGTAGCGCGCTGGCCATGCACCGCCGAAGGCGTGGCGGGTTCGTAGCTTCACGGTTTGGTGGCCGTCCATCTGCCGGCCGACCGCGGTGTTGATGGCAGCGGGAATGGCGTGCATGAGCTGCGTCGCAACGTCACGGCCAAATCTCGACACGGCCCATCGGGCCGGCTGCGCCTTCGCCACCGAAATCTCCTTCTCTTTAGCTGCGTGCAAAATCCTAGCACTCATGCTTTAGTTTTTTGCGGTACACCGTCAGCTTGGGCTGAGTGACGGCCGATCAGGTCGGTAGTTGACTCCCCGGGTCGGCATCGCACGCCGTGTCCGATCACTCGTCGCGTTGATCTAGCACCCTTCACCCGTCGTAGATGAGGAGCCTTCATGATGGAAGCCGCGCGCCGGTTCGGTCGCGATGAGACCGTGACCGCCGTGACTCAGGCAGCAAGTCTCTGGATGCAGCCCGAATCGATCGGTGCACGCTGGCGCATGATGGCAGAGCTACATGGTCCCGTTGCCCTGGCCCACTTGGCTCACGGAGAACCCTTTCTGCCGCTGGCCGCCTTCGTCGACAGGCTCACCGGCCCACTGGCCGAGCTGCTCCCACCATCACTGCGACAGCCCTGCGACGATGCCGCCCTCGTCGAGGACGGGCGACTCAGCGCAACCGCCGCGGACCTGCTCATGGAGAATCTGGCTCCTTCGCTATCGGCTACCGATGTCGCCTCCTGGTCTATGCCGCGCCTGAGCGCCGAGAAGGTCCAGGGCTGGCTCTACGGTCAGCTGCTGGCGACCGGCAGCGAAGCCGGCTACCGAAACGCGCGACGGACTGTGATCGACAATTCCGCAGGTGAGATGTCAGACGTCATCGACGCGATCAAACTCGCAGGCCTACCCCGAGAAGGCCTGGTCATTGAAATCCCCGGCCACGCACAATTCGCCCACGAAGGGGAGAAGTATTGGTTCGGCTGCCCTGTCTGCCGCTACCCGATGCGCTTCCAACTCGGCAGGGTGTCCTGCATGTACCCGCCTCATGCCAAGGCGGTAGGTGCTGTGACCGTGCGCCTGTCCCGTCGGCGTCTGCCTAGTGTCGGCGCCTGGAATAAGGCGCGGGCTGCCGACCTCGGCGGACCGGGGATCATCACCGCAGCTCCGGTCGATGGGCATGCCTGCCTAGTGCAACCGGTGTGGCGCTACTCCACGATCCCAGGCTGCGAAGAAGTCCGTCTGCACCAGCTACTCGAGCAGATCCCCGGTGTCACGGCAACCCTGTGGCCCTACACCGACCGGTACGACCTGCACGTCAGCGCAGCATCGCGCCGGAAGCCATGGCGGGTCGACGTCAAGGACTACGCCGACGCCGCCCGACTGGCCAACGAACTTCTCAAGCGCGGAACTCTGACCGACTCCGACCTACTGATCGTCGTACCCGACCATCGCGCCGATCAGCTCCAAGTGCTCAACGAGAGACTCCGAGCCGGCCTCAACACCCGCCGGCGAATCGCGTACACCTCTTCCAGCTTCCTCAAACTCGTCCAGAAAGCCGCCTGACGTGACGACGCCTCAACGATCTCGTGCCGCCACCGTGCGCCACCTGACCACGCCATCTCTGCGGCTGGCTCTCGGGCTCGCCGAGATGCTGCTGCCACGAGAAACCTACGACGGCAGTCCTGCCGTCGACCCGCAGGACGCCCGCTACCTGCTCTCGGGTCAGCTCGGCGTCTGGGAACGCTGGCGCGACGACCTGGCCACCGAGCACCTCGCCGCAATCGACCGGCTGATAGCGCTACGCCCTCGCCGCCTGGCCACCGAAGGCGGCTTCCGAATCAGCTTCGATGCACACATGCGCAACAACCGCTCACCCCGATACGACCCACTGGGGGATCTGCTCCGTGTACGCGACGGCGTTCCGGTCAACGACCTCATCGCTCAGGCGGTCGAAGAATTGGAAAATGCGGCCACACCTATGCCGGTGCCGCCGCAAGCCGAACCGGGGGAGACATACACATCCTCAGTGTTCCTACCCGGAGCGAACCGCGACGAGTTCCGCCGCAACACCTACCGGATCCCGATCTTGACGAACTCGTACCCGCCCGTCCCCGTCCAACCCGCAGCCGCCCCACAACAACTGACAATCGACCTCGACGACCTGCGCGCCCTGGCCTCACGCATCGACAAGAGTCGTAGCGGTGACGACACCTTCAGCCTCGCCGATTCCCTGGACTCCTTCACCAGACACCTGTGTGACCCGTGCGGCCAACCGATCTCCACGCTGAACCTGCTGGCCGGTCCGCTGCAGACCATGATCGCCCCGACAGGCTCCGGCAAAAGCGTCCTGACCAGGGTGGCGGCGACACATTGGGCACAGGCCGGTCACACCGTCTTGCTTCTCACCCCCGATGTCGAAAGCACACTGGAGCTCGTCGCCGACATCCGCGCGGACCTCCAAGCTTTGGACCTCGACCATGGTGTGGCCGCTCTCCTGTCATCTCGCCGGCTCATTGACGTCGCCGAACGCCGCAGCAACGACGCCCCCACCGACTCAGCGCGCGCCCGCTGGACCTGGAACGAACTCGGCTACTCCTGCCTGCTACCCAACGACGAAGGCGCTCCCTGGCAGCCCGGACAAGAACCATGCACCGACCTGCAAAGGATCGGCGAAGACGGCCGTCACCGCTGCCCCCTCATCGGCGTCTGCGAAAAATGGGAGCCCTGGCGGCGAGCCGCAGGCACAGCCAAGATCATCGTTACCAACCACGCGTACTTCCAGCAGGGCTCCGTTCCGATTCCCACCGCCTTCGACGACGCGACACACGGCCGCGTCAGCGCCCAGCAGTTCCTCCTGCGCCGAGCCGACGTCGTCGTCATCGATGAGGTCGACGCCTTCCAGGCCCACGCTGTGGCCCTGTCGGGACGCACCCTCGTACTGGCCAGCCGCGAGACCCGGCCCCTGCTCCTGGCCAAGCTCGATGACCAACGCAAAGAACAGGTCCACTCCCGGCACGTGCCGGCAGACCTCGAGCTCGACTTCCAGCGCGCCATCAGCCGCCTAGAATTCCTCTCCGAGCGGTACCTCACCGCGGTCGTCAACAACTTCATCGACCCCCAGGACCCGCTCGGCTTCCGCAACGCCCGACTGCACCTACCGCGCCGCTGGGACAACCTGCTCGCCTGCCGCCTCTTCGGCCTCGACGAGAACGAAGAACGCCCCAGTGACGACCAGCTCGAACAATTCCGGTCCCTGTTCACCGTCACCGAGCCTGACGTCATGCCCGAAGGCTGGTCCCTTCTACGGCGCCAGCTGCGTCTGGTCGTCTCCGACCACCCCGACGCCGACCGCATGGATCAGCGCCGACAAGACGTCCTCGACGCCGTCGTGGCCATCGCCGCACTCAACGCGAGTGAAAGCACCAACGAGACCACGAGCGAAGCCGACGACTTCGAACGTCCGCCGTTAGACCACCTGCAGACCGCCCACCTGCTGCTGCGCCGGGCCTTCCTCGGCGACCTCCAGCAAGGTCTCGCCGAACTCGAACACCTCCTACCACTCATGCGAGACAGCGGCATGCGCCTGGCCGACGACGTTGAAGCAGCCCTCGACCGCGGATCCACCTGGCAGGCCACCCCGGAAGGCCCCATGGGGCGAGCAGTGTTCGGCTTCGCCGTGACCGGCGACCCCAACGATCCCAGCGACCGGCGCCTCAACGCCGAAATCCTCTCCGGCGACCCTCACGCCTACACAGCAGACCTCGGCAGCACCACCGCCGCGGCACTCACCGGACACCCGCGCATCGTCCTCGGCCTCTCGGCCACGGCCTACCTGCCCGGCGCCCCGACCAATCACGTCTACGGACAAGTCATCGGCCACTATCCCGACGACGCCAACACCGGCACCGGCCCCCTGACAGTCAGCAACGCCTCCATCAACGACCGCATCACGAACCGTGGCATCACCATCTCCGGCGCCGCACGCAACCGCAAACGCGAACTGCTCGACAGCATCGGCGCCGGCTTGTGGGAACAACTACTCGAACCACGACTCGAAACCCTGCACCAGCACCCCGACCCCGACCGCCGCTCACGCGCACGAGTCCTGCTCGTCACCAACTCCTACGAACAAGCCGTTGACCTCGCACGCGGACTCATCAACGGCGGCGCACAACGCAACCGCATCGCCGTCGCCGTACCCGCCGCCCAGGCTCACCACCTCCAAATACCCGACGACGTCATCGCACTACCCGCAACACGCCTACGTACCTTCCCCGATACCGGCCGCGACGTACTGATTTCACCCTTCGCCCGCGTCGCCCGCGGCCTCAACATCGTCGTCGGCCGCCGCTCAGCCCTGGACTCCATCTGGGTTTGCGTGCGCCCCCTCAAACTCATCGACGAGCCCGCCGCCCTCGTCGCCCACACCGGCGCCCGCGCCCGCCGCGACCGCCAACCCAGCACCGACCCGCGCCGCGAACTCGACTACCGCCACGACACCGCAGCGAAGCACCTCGAGCAGATCAACCGCTCCAACCCAGCCTTCGGCAGGCTCCCCGCCAACGTCCGGACCGCGATCTTCGCTGACATCCTCGCCGACCTCATTCAACTCGCTGGCCGAGCTCGCCGAGGCGGTACCGACACCACCCTGCACCTGGTGGACAACGCCTTCCACCGCGGCGGCGCAGCACCAGGAAGCGACTTCCCCACGCTGATCCGCGCCCTGTACCAGGACTGGTACGACACCGGCGTACTCGAACACGTCACCGCCATCTACGGCCACACCCTTGACGCCTTCCTCACTTTCGCCGGTATCAGCGACAGGACTCGATAATGCACACCCTCGCCTTTCCCTACACCGACGTCATGGCAGGACCTGTCCACGCCTACGACATCACCGCCGAGGTCAACGACACCTGGCAAGACCTCACCCGCCGCTACACCCGCGAACCCGCACAACTGCCCTACCGCGACCTCACCGACGCACTGCGCTACGTATCAAAGGACTACGCCACGATCCGCAAGAACACCGACGGCCCCGGCGCCCTGCTCCTCATGCGCAAGAAGATCCCCATCACGACCGTCGCCAAGCTCTTCAGCACCTTCGAACGGCTTCTCGCCCAGCGCTACCAGGCATCCTTCGACAACCTGCTCGGCCCCATGGTCAGCCAGACCCGATCACGCACCATCAAAGTCACCAAGTACCTCCAGCCCGGCGACGAGGCAAAACAACAAGACATCCCCGCATGGGTCTTCGACATCGCCACCTGGAGCACCATCGAGCTGCTCAAAGGTCAAATGCGGCTCCCTGACGGCACACTGCTGAACCTACGACCCGACACCACCGGCAACCTCGTCGCCTACGACCACCCACTACCGGTGGACCAACCACGCGCAGAACAAGGCATCCACTACGTCAGCCTGACCCCCATCACCCTTCCCGGCTACCCCGGCATCCTGCTCAATCTCGACGCCCACATCAGCTCCACCACCGGCTTCCCCGGCAACGCCCGCAGCCTCTGGATCGCACCGGACGGACACGGACCCCTCCTCGTGGCCAAGCACCGCTACGACCGCGAACGCAACCTCAACCTCATCGCCGGACAGCTGCCCGCACTCGCTGACTCGTTCACCATCAACGGCATCCCCGAGCACTTCACCCCAGCGGACTTGCAATCTCCGAAACCACGACTGCGCGCCCGGCACGCCACCACACCCGATCGCCATCCGATCGCCTCCGGCCCAGGCCGCAAGTTCCTCGACGCGCTCCTCGAACACGCCACGCAACGACTGGGCACCGAGTCCCTCATCCTGCAGAGAACCAAGATCGGCAACATCAACTCAACCGCCCCCACATCGACCGCAACCTCCCTGTCCGCCACCATCAGTACGGCGCCCGCACCACTGCACCTAACAGTCGTCTACGCCGACGACATCCAACGCGCCCGCGCCCAAAAGGCGCTCACCGACGTCCTTGGTCTGACACCAGCAGCACTCGATACGCCGACCGCAGCGGTGATCGACGGCAAACTCACGATCAAGTTCCTCAGCGCCACCAACCACGTGCTCCTGGAACCGGGTCCTCCCCGAAACCGGGCAGAACTGATCGACGCAACGACGGCACAACGCCCTTCGGCCGGCACTCACATGGCCCTCGTGCAGACCAGCAAATCGAGAGCCGCCACCAAGAGCTCGGCCGAGGATCCCAAACCACAGATCCGCACAGCGATGGCCGCCAAGCAGATCGTCACCCAATTCTTCGACGCCGCCTCCACCGGAAAGCCGGACGCCACCGACTACCCCGCCAACGGCGCCATCCGAGACCTCCTCCGCGCAGCCGGCATCACCGCCACGACCCCGACACGCGTCTTCGAGCGCCCACTGCAACCGGGTCCCTGCGTCATCGTCGGCGTCTACACCCGCGAACAGAACCGACCAGCCAAACGCATGATCAGCCTCGCCGCACTCGTCACCGATGGGTCGGACCAACCCTGGCAGATGCTCGGCTATCACCCTGACGCACGCGGATGGAGCAGCCTCAGCAACGCAATCACCGCTCATCACGCCACAGATCTCACCCGTTTCGATCAAGCTGATCCAGGCGCGCGAGCCTCTCAAGCCCGGGACTACGCCGAACGTGCTCTCCAGCAGCTCCGTACTCGCTTTGACGACATGCCTATCGTGATTTACGTCGACAGCTCCGAGCGATTCCCACTTTGGCGCGGCCTTACTAACAAGAATCTTTCCAGCAGAAAGGCTGGGGACCTTCCGCATCTGGCCATGCCGGGTCGCGATATATCTCTCGTACGGGTTAATGCGCCCACCGATGGGAAGCTACCTCAACCTGTACGCGCTCTTACCGCTCGCGCAAACGCGGGAGATGGTCTCGTGTCAGCAAGTGAACGGCTCTACCAATTGGCGGGAGCAACATCCGATACGTTCTATCTGATCAACAGGTCGCGAACCGACAAAGCTCTCGACCGCGGCGTCAGACTGGGGCATCGCAAGACCCGGTTCGAAATCTCAGAAGACAACAAAACAATGCGTACCCCTTGGCATGCCATGACTTGCACCGAGTTCGTCATCGTCGACCGCGGCGCCTTCACTGCAGTGCAGCTTGGAGCCATGAGCGCTCGCCTGTGCGGCCACCCACTTGCTTGGGACGGTCGGACGAGTAGGCCAGCGCCCGTGCACCTGGCTTACCAGACGATTCAAGGCCATCCACAACGCACGTGAGGCCAACGACGGCCTATCGCCGGCTCGGTTGACGGCTCATGGGGACGCGGTCCATGGAATGTTGTTGCGCAGGATGGACCGTGGAATCGATCTGGCAGAAGCGCGGAGGCAAAAGGCCAGGTCAGCTACGCTGAAGGAGTGAGTAAAGGTGCCGGGTCCGCAGACCCCTTTACTCGGCCGAGTATACTTTTCAGTGACCTGGTAAAACGTTCTTTAGCACGTCGCTGGGCCCTCTAAATGCTGGGGGTCAAGGGGTCGCAGGTTCAAATCCTGTCAGCCCGACAGCGAGAGGGTCTCTGCAGGTCAGAGGCCCTTTTTCGTGATCTAGGAACGTTCTGCCGGGTCGAGCATGCCGCTTGTAGACCCCTTGACTCGGCAGGTGACGAACCATGGCCCTCTTCAACCTCAACACCCTGTGCGCCGGCCTCGACGGCAGCCCCTGGGTAAGCCTCCTGCGCGACTGGGACCGGACCCTGCGCGCCGCGAACCACCCGGAAACGACCCGCTACAACTACCTTCTGGCCGCCGCGCAATTGGCGCGGTATCTGCGTTCCGACGAATCCGAATACGCCGGATCCGCCGCCGCGCTCGACCCCGCCGCGGTGAAGAAGCGGCACGTCGAGACCTTTCAGGCGTGGATGATCGAAACCCGCTCCGCGGCCACCGCCTTGAACAAGCACAAGTCGCTGCAGCAGTTCTTCAAATGGCTCGTCAGCGAGGAAGAGATCGAGACGTCGCCCATGGACCGGGTGCCGCAGCCCAAGACCGAGCAAAAACTCATCCCGGTCATGCGCGACGACGAGACGAAGAAACTCATCACCTCCATCCGGCAGAAGAAGGACTTCTCCGCGCTGCGCGACGAAGCCCTCGTGCGGCTGTACTACAACACCGGCGCCCGCTCGTGCGGTGGGGGAAGACAACGCCCGGCGTGCTCTCGACGATGCCCTGATCGCCGGGAGCATCTTCGGCTCGCAGGTGATGGTGACCTGGCACGCCCTGCACACGGGGCTGTGGGAAGGGGCGAACCGAGAACCACTGCTCACTGTCCACAAGAACTCCCGGGTCACCTTCGTCGGCCAGGACGAGCAATCGCCGTGGGCCGTGACCGAAGGTGGCCGGACCTTCGCCGGGCGAGCCGTGATCGGCGCCGACGGATATCGCAGTGTCGTGCGCCGCGCGGTCGCCCCCGACAGCCGGACGCCCGGTACGCCAGTTACGTGCCGTGGCTCGGCGTCGCCGACGAGGCGGATGTGGGTCGCGTCCGGGCGTGGCCCCAAGGGCTCGCCATCGAATCCAGTGGACGGCACTACTTCTTGGGCTATCCGCTGCCCGCCCTGGACGGATCGCAGACCCCGGGCCGCAGGCGGCTCGGCTGGGGCTGGACCCGTACCTCGGTGTTCCGTCAGGCGGGCAGCGTCCGCGGCGACGTCGTGTGCCACTCCCTGACCGGAACCGATATCCCCGACGCCACCTACGCCGAGCTCGCCCGGGAGAACGCCCGGATCTGGCCTTCGCCCTGGAGTTAGGCGATGCGGGTCTGTCTGGCCGCGAAGACCGTGGTGGCGGCCAGATCACCTTCACGGTCCGGACGGTGCGCGGCCACACCGATCGCCGAGTACGTGCCCGACCGCCTCGTCAACGGCCGCTTCGCACTGGGCGGCGATGCGGCCCATGTCCCGACCCCGATGACCGGCAGCGGCTTCTCGACCTCCGTAGACGACGCGGAAGCGATCGCCCGAGCCCTGTCCGCCCGTCGGGCCACGGTGCCGCAAGCATTCCAGCAGTACGAACGTGACCGCCTTTCTGCTGTCCGGCGGATGGTCCTGTCCGGCCAGCAGTTCAGCCGCAGCTTCGCCTCTTGAGGCTGGGGGGTACTGACAGAGTCTGCCTCGACGATCCGAGTCGATCTACGTTTACCCACGCCGGGTGAGACGGGTGCCAAGCAGCATCCCGACGAACCGGTCTTTGCCCTGCTCAGAGCATGGTTGACCGTGACCATCGGCAATAAGAACGACATATCATCCGAAACCAGCACGAAACTTGACGCTTCTAGCTTTCACAATGCGATCGACGAGGCTCGCGGTCAACTCCACGCACGGCGCCCGATCCCGGATCCGGTGCCGGCCCTCGTACTGAGGATCTGCTCTTGAAGCGAAAAAGAACCGCACTGTTCTCCCTCACCGCGGCGGCGACAGCCGTCGCGGTAGGACTCACCACCGCACCTGTTTTCGCCTACACCAGCGTCGCAACCCGCCAGGGCGACCAGTGGAACGTCAACGACGCCGCCATCCCGGGCCTGGACACCGGAAGTGTGCGCAGCACCACCGCAAGCGCCCTGCTCGGCTACGGCGGCCTCCGGATGCGCGTCTCCGGCGGCAAGGGGATGCTCAACGGCGCCCTGCTGCGCGGCTTCGGCATCACCTCCGACGGCGCCGGCGCCTTAACCAGCAAGCACACGGTCGTCATCGACGGCGTCGCGGTCAAGCGCGAGCTCACCATCGACAAGCCGGACAGCTACGGCCGCTTCTTCGACACCTTCACCAACACCACCGGCAAGCCGATCGGGATCGACGTCGCCTTCGGCGGACAGCTGGGCTACAACACCGGCACCAACCAGAGCGCCATCGCCTCGACCTCGTCGGGCGACACCCGCATCACCGGCGCGGACGGCTGGGCCTCCTGGTACACACCGTCGGCCGGCGCCGGATCGGCCAGCGCCAACGGGCCCTCCGCGACCACCATCGGCACCCCCGGATACGCCGGCGCCCTGCAGCGCACGGGCAACTTCCTGCGCGACCCGTTCACCAACCCGCTCGCCACGACCGGCGACGAGGCCAACCACCCCGGCCTGGTCAACCGGATCGTGCTCGCGCCCGGCCAGAGCCGGTCGGTGGCCCACTTCGTCGTGACCGGACTGTCGGAGACCCGCAACGCACCGGACAGCAGCGGCACCCCCGCCGCCGGCACCCAGGTGCGCACCGTGCAGCAGACCGCCGCCGACCTCACCGCCAAGCCCGACTTCGCCGGGCTGTCGGCCGCGCAGATCTGCTCGCTGGACAACTACAGCCCGCAGGCGCTCGCCCAGGCGGCCGGCACCAGCGCCCTGGCCTGCACCGTCTCGCGGAGTAAGCCGCTGCCGGGCGCGGTGATCGCCCCGGTCACCCAGCCCACGTTGAAGACGACGTCGCCGTACAACGTCGTCGGCAAGACCGTGGTCCAGCTGAAGGCCGACCTGGCCTCCGGCCGGACCACCACCCAGCAGGTGGTGCAGGCCTACCTGGACCGCATCGCCGCGTACGACCAGGGCCCGCTCGGCCTGCACTCAGTGCTGACCGTCGCCCCTGACGCGCTTGCGCAGGCCAAGGCGGGCCCAGTTGCGGCATCCAATGTACCGGGCTGTTCTGGACGACCGAGACGCCTCCGCCGCGAAACTGCCCAAAATGCGCGACCCCCGCGATTCACGTGGGTCGCCGCGCATCACGCAGCCGAGATCGCGAGAGAGTCGACAGGTGCCACTATGCCGAAACTCCTGCTCGGCGAGTCTCAGCGAAGGCGCCTCGACCTGGGGCGCCTTGCCGCTGGTGGGATCGATCGTCGCGTATACCTGCGCGCTACCGACCTGGTGCTGCTGGGCTTCGATGTAGTGCTTGGCGGCGATTGCCTTCACGTCTGATGGTCCCCGGAAGGTCCAGCACTGCTGGCGGCCCGCGAACCACCACCGCAGACCGGCGTCATGAGCGGGCGTGCAGGTGCTGTGAGATGAACAGGGCGGCCCGGTCCAGAGCGAAGCCGGCCTCGTCAAGCTGGCCGATGAAGGCCTGGAACACATGCGGCACGCCGGCGGTGATATCGAGGATGACGTCGACCTCGGCGTCGCGGGCGCGCTGCGCCAGTCGGACAGAGTCGTCGAGCAGCAGCTCGTTCGTGCCGACCTGCAGCAGGATCGGCGGGAAACCGGTCAGGTCGGCCAGCACCGCGGGTGCGGCCAGCTCCTGGTTCGGTTCCTGCCCGTCGAGATACATCGCGCCGGTGTACGCCATGCCCTCCTTGGTGAAGAACGGGTCGATGCCCTGCTTGGCGTCCATCGATCCGCCCGACCGGGTGTGGTCGAGACCGGGCGAGAACGCGACGAGTGCGCCCGGCAGCGGCAGGCCGGCGTCGCGGGCCGCGAGCGTGGTGGTGATCGTGAGCCCGCCGCCCGCCGAGTCGCCGGCGAAAGCGATCGCGCCGGGGTCGACGCCGTCGTCGAGCAAGGCGCGGTAGGCCGCGAGGCAGTCGTGGATGCCGGCCGGGAAGGGGTGTTCGGGGGCGAGGCGGTAATCGAACGAGATTGACCGCATACCCGTCCGGGTAACCAGGCTCGCGGTGAGGCCCATTGCCGTCTGGGGTGAGCCGAGCGCGAACGAGCCGCCGTGGAAGTAAAGGATCGTGCCCGGGCGGGCCACGCCTTCCTCCGGTTCGACCAGCACCGCCCGCCGGTCGGCCAGCGTCAGGTCGGAAGTGCGCACCGGCGGGACGGGGAACATCGCCATGAGGCTGGCGAAGTTCTCCCGCATCTTCTCGACCGGCTCGGGCGTGAAGCTTTGGATGCTTTTGCGCAGTATCGCGTCCAGGTCCGTCCGCTGTTGCCTGCTCATGTTCTGCGCCTTTCATCCACCGTAAAATGCATGCCGTGGAAGCTAATTTACATGCCGCGGCATCTTTCTCCGGTGCGGAATCGATCACACTGGCAGCGGTCTTCAGCCACCTCGTCCGCTGTGAGACACGGCTCTACAACGACCTGAACGAAGTGCTGCGCCGGGACCACGGCATCGTCGCGTCCCAGTTCGAGTTCCTGCGTTACCTACGAGACCATCCTGGGTCTCGTGTCGCCGATCTCGCGGAGTTTTACGCCATCGGGGTAGGCGCGACCAGTAAGAGCGCCGGCCGGCTTGAGGGCCGGGGATGGGTGCGGCGCATGCCGAATCCGGCCGACGGGCGCTCCCTGTTACTCGAACTGACTCCCTCGGGCACCGACCTCACGGATGCTGCCGAGATTACCTTTGAGCGTTACCTGGCAGTGCGGATCGGCGAGACGATGGACCTGGCGCAGTTGGAGGTCGTCGGTAGAGCTCTCGGCCAGCTACGCGCGGCGCTCGAACGCGACGGCGTCGGTATTCCCGTCGGGTGATCCACAGCTACGCCTCCACGACCAGATCCAAGCCCTAACCCGCCGACCCGCACACCTGGTTGACCGAGCCAGTCGCCGCGGCCGGTGGTGTCAGGATGCGGGTGGTCAGGAGTGCTGTCACCGCTCGTGCATCGAAGTCGTATTGCGCCTCTTCTGTGCCGATCCCGATGAGGGTTTGGAAGACCGGTGGTGCACAAGCCCTCGCCTCGCCTGCCAGGGCGGGAAGTCCACCGGAAGCTGCCGCCAGGAACACCCTGACCGGTCGATGTACAAGATCGCATCCACGATGTCCCGGAACGGACGCTTCGGAATCCTTCCCGGCTCTTTGATCAGCGGGAGCATCGGCTCGATGATCTCCCACTGCTCATCGGTCAGGTCCGAGGGATAGACACGCTGACGACCCACACGCAGACCCTGCCGCGATCGCGGAGATCACCGCGGACACGCCGTCCGACAGCCCTCTAAAACACCCACTCAGAGTTGTTCCGCCAAGACGGGGCTGGGCGCACACGACTTATGAGCCTGGCCAGGATGGGCTGGCTCCGGCCGGCGCCCCGGCCGCGACGATAACCATTACAGTCGCATTCGTGAGCGCAGATCAGGGTCTTGTCCGGGTGTCCGATTCGTTCGGCGTACGCCGTACCCGAGCCGGATCGATCCTCGCGGATGACGGGACAAACTATCAGGTTAAGTGGGATGACACCGATGAGGAAGAGCTTGTCCCACGGGGCGCCGGCGTTCACGTCGCGACGAGGGGTTCGCTGCGTTTCCTGGCTCTGTCCGACTCCCGGCTGTTCCACGCCGTCTTCGCCCAAGAGCCCCTCGCGGTGGTTCTCCACCTGTTGGCCGAGTCGTCGGTCCCGCTGAAGGTGCGAGAGATCCGGGAGGGTCTGGCCGAGCTCGGTCTCCGGAACGAGACCTGGGCCCGGCACGGGCCCCGCGCGCTGGCGGTTCTGCCCAAGTGGCCAAATGTCGTCCGACGGCAGAAGGGCGACACTCTGGCCTACGCCTGGGTGGGGGACGACCTTCCCGAACTCCCGTCAGAGGCCGAGCCTGACCCGGAGCCGGCACCTACGCCCGCGCCTGTGTCGAAGCCCTCTCCTTCTCCCGCCAAGCCGATCGCGGCTGCGACACCGGCCGAACCGGCGGTGCCGTCCGCCGAGCGCCTTCGGCGCCAGATGAGCGCCGCGCGGAACCTCGGCGAGGTCGCTCGCCTGCTCACGCTTCCGACAGAGTTCGTGGCTGAGTTGTCACCGGAGGTGGTCGCCTCCGCGCTCCGCCGGGTTGCCGCTGAGGATCGGCTGGTCGCGGGCTGGCTCGACGCCCTGACCGCCTCCGGGCCGATCGGTGCGCTGACCGAGGAACTGGCGACGGCCCGGGCGGCGAACGCCGCACTCCAGAGCCGGGTCGATGAGCTGGAGGAGTGGTGGACGGCCCTTGAGCAGAGCACCGATCCGGGCGCCGCAATCCGTCAGCCGGGTAGCTGAGGAGCTTCTGGTTCGCCGCCATCGACCCGGGCGGCAGTATGCAGACGCGAACACCGCGCCTGCGGCCAGAAGAGATCATCCAGGTGATCACGTGAGAACTCTCGGCCCGGCGACGAGTGGTGCCGGCGGAGCGCCGGCACCACCAGCCGTGGCCTGCTCAGACTCGCCGGTCTTGGTCGTCGAGTGACCAGTCCCGAACCTCTGGCATGTCTTCCAGGTGTTCGGCGATGTAGCTTTCGTGGCGGGCCAGCTGGGCCTCGCACCAGGCCACCAGGTCGGCGGCGCCCCGCGGCAGGCGCCTGGCGTTGTTGATGGCGTCCATGACCAGGTGGTAGCGGGACGTCTTGTTGCGGACCGTCATGTCGAACGGCGTCGTGGTGGTGCCCTGCTCGATGAAGCCGCGCACCCGGAACCGGTCGGCGTCGGGCCGGCCGTGCACCAGCTGGTGGATCGCGCCGGGGTAGCCGTGGAAGGCGAACACCACGTCGACGGTGTCGGTGAACAGCTCGGTGAACAACGTTTCGTCCATGCCGTGCGGGTGATCCTTCGGCCGGATCAGGGTCATCAGGTCGACCACGTTGACCACGCGGACCCGGAAGCCGGGCAGGCGGTCGCGCAGGATCTGGGCGGCTGCGACGGTCTCCATGGTGACGATGTCGCCGGCGCAGGCCAGGACGATGTCAGGGTCCATGGTGCCGTCGTCGGTTCCGGCCCACTCCCAGATGCCGGCACCTCGCGTGCAGTGGGCGATGGCCTCGTCCATCGTCAGGTACTGCAATTGGGGCTGCTTGTCCTGGACGATCAGGTTGACGTACGACCGGGATCGGAAGCAGTGGTCGGCCACCGACAGCAGACAGTTGGCGTCCGGCGGGAGATAGACCCGCGCGACGTCGCCGCGCTGATTGAGGACGACCTGGATCAGGCCGGGGCCCTGGTGCGAGAAGCCGTTGTGGTCGTTGCGCCACGCCGTCGAGGTGAGCAGCACGTTGAGGCTGGGCACCTTCGCCCGCCACGCCAGGTGCTTGGCCTCCTGCAGCCATTTGCCGTGCTGCACCGTCTGGGACGCGCTGACCATGGCGAACGCCTCGTAGGTGGCGAACAGGCCGTGCCGGCCGGTCAGGTTGTAGCCCTCGAGCCAGCCGTGGCAGTTGTGTTCGCTGAGAACCTCCATCACCCGGCCGTCGCGGCTCAGCTTCACATCATCCGGCATGACGCGTTCCATGAAGGCACGGTCGGAGACCTCGAAGACCGCGCCGAGGCGGTTGCTGTTGGTCTCGTCCGGGCAGAACAGCCGGAAGTCCTGCGGGTTGCGGCGGTAGATGTCGCGCATCAGCTCGCCGAGCTTGCGGGTCGACTCGGCGCGGGCGACTCCCGGGGCGGTGACGTCGACGGCGTACTCCCGGAAGTCGGGCATGTCGAGGTCACGGGTGAGCACGCCGCCGTTGGCGTGCGGGCTGGCACTCATCCGCAGGTCGCCGCCCGGTGCCTGCGCACGGATCAGGTCGACGGGCGTGCCGGCCTCGTCGAAGAGCTCCTCCGGACGGTACGACCTGAGCCAAGTCTCCAGCATTGCCAGGTGGGCCGGGTTGTCCCGGACGCCGGACAGTGGCACCTGGTGGGACCGCCACGTGCCGGTGACCTGCACGCCGTCGACCTGCGCCGGCCCGGTCCAGCCCTTCGGTGAACGCAGCACGATCAGCGGCCAGGCCGGACGGGTGCCGTCCCAGGAACCGTTGCGAGCCGCGGTCTGGATCTCGCGAATGCGGCCCCAGGACCGGGCCAGTGCTGCGGCGAAGCGGAGGTGCATGCCGGGCAGGTCGTCGCCGGACACCTCGATCACGTCGTAGCCGTGGCCACGCAGCAACTCCTGCACCTCGTCGGCGTGCTTGCGGCCGAGCACGGTCGGTCCGGAGATCTTGCCGTCGTTGAGGTGCAGGATCGGCAGTACCGCGCCGTCCCGCTCCGGGTTGATGAACGAGATGCCCTTCCACGAGCCCTCGAGCGGCCCGGTCTCGGCCTCGCCGTCGCCGACCACGGCGATCGCGAGCAGGTCGGGGTTGTCCATGACAGCACCGAACGCGTGCACCAGGACGTAGCCGAGCTCGCCACCCTCATGGATGGAACCGGGCGTGGTCACCGACACGTGGCTGGGAATGCCGCCGGGGCTGGAGAACTGCCGGAACAGCCGCAGCATGCCGTCCTCGTCCTGCGACACCTCCGGGTAGACCTCGCTGTAGGTCCCTTCGAGATAGCCGGCCGCGACCAGCGCCGGACCGCCGTGACCGGGCCCGGCCAGGTAGATGGCCTCCTGGCCGGTGTGCCGGATCAGCCGTGAGACGTGGGCGTAGATGAAGGACAGGCCGGGGCTGGTGCCCCAGTGCCCGAGCAGCCGCGGCTTGACGTGCTCGGGCGTCAGCGGCTCGCGCAGCAGCGGGTTGGCGCGCAGGTAGATCTGGCCGATGGTCAGGTAGTTGGCGGCGCGCCACCAGGCATCCAGGCGGGCGAGGTCGGACTCGTCGGGTTCGGCAAGGGTCTTCTGCAGGTCGGACACAACCGTGGTCACGGCGACTTTCCTCTCCTGGACGCCTAGCTCATTGCTTGCTCACCCTTCACGCTATGAGCGATAGGTCCGGTGAGTCAGGGTCGAAAGGCCTGTGTCGTCATCGGACGCCGACGCAGCGGCGGCAGGTGTCAGCCCACACTGGCGCCGACCAACTGGCCGACGCCGAAGGTGACAGCCATGGCGAGGGCACCGCCGCCGACCAGTCGCGCGACCGCCCGCCCGACGCCGGCCGAACCGAGTTTGGCGCTGACCGCACCGGTCAGCGCGAGGGCCATGATTACCACCGCGAAGGTGACCATTACTCGGGCCTGCGGCGGTGGCACGAGAATCGCGATCAGCGGGAGAAGCGAGCCGCCGGTGAAGGCGAGCGCCGAGGCGCCGGCAGCGTGCCAGGGGTTGGTCAGCGCGTCGGGGTCGATCCGCAGCTCGACGTCGGCGTGGGCCGCGAAGGCGTCCTTGGCGGTCAGCTCCTCCGCTACCCGGCGGGCCGTGGCCTCGGTCAGCCCTTTGGCCGCGTACAACGCCGTCAACTCATCGAACTCCTGGTCGGGAAACTCGGCCAGCTCGGCGCGTTCCTTGGCCAGCAGGGCGCGCTCGGTGTCGCGCTGACTGCTCACCGAGACGTATTCGCCCAGGGCCATGGAGACCGCGCCGGCGACCAGACCAGCGACTCCGGCAGTGGCGATGGGGCTGGTGGCCAGCGTCGCACCGGCCACCCCGACGACGAGGCCCGCGGTCGAGACGATGCCGTCGTTGGCGCCCAGCACCCCGGCACGGAGCCAGTTCAGCCGCCCGGCCACCGCGGCGGAGTGCGGTTCGTCGGGATGGGTCATGAGCCCGTGGCCTCGTACCTGGTCTGCATGATTTTCATCTTGTTCCTGTTCCTCAGCTCTGGGCAGAGGACCTCGGCCTGTCATAGCCAGCTCGTCAGCGGGGGCGGTGCAGACTCCCGGCCGGCCCTCGGGATGGGGCGAGGGGACGGCTTCCCGCTGCGTCGGAGCAGGCGTGCCGGCGGCTTGGTGGTGCAGGTGGCGAGCGTGGTGGATGGCGGTAGGGGTGACCGAGCGTGCGGAACAGCTCCGCCTTTGCCTGGGGAAGGGGAACAACCACCGATCGCGCGAAACAATTCGTACTCAACCGTGGGTGTCGTGGACCACGGCCACGGTGCAGGTGGCGTGGCGCAGCAGGTGCTGGCTGACGGAGCCGAGCAGCAGGCCGCGGACCGGGCCACGGCCGCGAGTGCCGACCACCAGCAGCTGCGCGTCAGCGCTGCGCTCGGTCAGGGCCGCGGCCGGATGCTGAAGCAGACCATCTGCGGTGATCTCAAGGCCGGGGTGCTTCTGCCGCCACTCGGTGACGAGTTCGTCGAACGAGTGCATCTCGGCGTCGCCGACCTCGGGCGCGCCGATCCTCGGGTCGATCACCGGCGCCCAGGCGCGGACCACCTGCAGCGAGACGTGCCGCGCCACGGCCTCGCCGGTGGCGAATGCGAGAGCCGCCTGTCCCGAGGCCGAGCCGTCGACGCCGACCACGACCGGGGCGCCGTCGGCCGGCTCGCCGCGGACCACGACGACGGGGCAGTGTGCGGACGCGCTGACGGCGACGCTGACCGAGCCGAGCAGGCCGATGACGGCGCTGTGGCCGTGGCTGCCGAGCACGACAAGGCTCGCCTCGCGTGATCGGTCGATGAGCGTGGCCGCCGCCCCGTCGTTCACGATCGAAACCGTGGTGCGGACCGAGGGATGGCTGTGCCGGGCATTGATTACTGCCTCGTCGAGCATTCCCCGGATGGCGCGATCGATCTCGCCGGCCGGCTGGACAGCGGGAGCGGCGCCGGTCGCGGTGGCCGGCGCCCAGGCCGGCCATTCGTAGGCGAAGAAGAACTCGACCAGAGCGCCGGTGCGGGCGGCCTCGTCGAGTGCCCACCGGGCCGCGGCCTTAGCGGGTGCCGAACGGTCGTAGCCGACAATAATCTTTCGGGCGTTCATCTCAGGCTCCTGATTCGACGGCGTGCCGGCTGATGAGAACGGGGCAGTGGGCGTGGTGCAGCAGCTGAAGCCCGGTCGAGCCGAGCAGCGCGCCGGTCACCGCGCCGTGACCACGGCTGCCGACCACGACCAGCTGAGCACGGCGGGACGCCTCGACCAGGGCGGCGGCGATGCTCTCGTGGGTCACCACGACCTCGACGGGCACGTCCCGGTATTTGCCGCGCCACGGCGCGAGTCGCTCCTCGAGCCGATCGCGTTCGTAGGCATCGGTCTCCGGTGTCGCGACGTCGCCCGGGTTGACGGCGGGCGTCAGCCAGAGCGGAATCGGCGGCAGGTACGAGTGCACGATCCCCACCGGTACTCCGCGGCTGCGGGCTGCCTCGAAGGCCTCCGTGAGTACGGCCTCGGCTGATGGCGAATCGTCCACACCGGCCGTCACGGGTCGGCCGTCACTGCCGGATTCACCGCGCACGACGACCACCGGGCAGGTGGCATGCGTCGCCAGTCGCTGACTGACCGAGCCGAGCAGCAGACTCGCGGGCCGCCCACGCGACGGCCTCATTACTGTCGTCGGTGCCGTCGGTCGCCACGATGACGGTTCTGGTGTTCATGACTTTCCTCCCCTGACGATCCTTCGTCGATCGTTGCGATCGTCGATGTCCGAGGGCAGAGCGCAAGGTCCCGCGGAAGAGGGCCGAAGGTCCCATCGCGCGGGAACATCGCGGCGACGGTGGCCAATGGGACGGTAACGGCGTAGCTGACGATGCCGGCGTCGGACAGCGGCGCCCGCGCGTCCGGGCGTGCGGTGGCCGATTCACGCAAGGACTGGGCGGCGGCCCGGCTATCGACTCGCGGACATGGCGGATGACGCGGTGGCCGTGCTCGACGCGCTGGCCTGGGACGTCAGCCGTGGGTATCGGGGATCGGGTCGGCCCAGCCGGGACGGCGGATGAGGCAGAAGGTGTGGCCGGCCGGGTCGGCGAACACGTCGCGTTCGAGATGGGTCGCTCCAAGCGACAGCACCCGTGGGGTAGCCGCGGCGACGTCCTCGACCATGATGTCGAGATGGCTCTGCTGCGGAACTGCGGGGCTCGGCCAGGTCGGTGGCTTGTGGTTCGGCGCCAGCTGGAATGCCAGGCCGGAGGCTTGGCTGCTGGTCGAGACGACGACCCAGTCAGTGCTCTCGTAGGTGATCGGGTCACCGAGTAACTGCGAGTAGAACTGCGCGAGCGCGTACGGGTCTGCGCAGTCCAGGACGACATGGTGGATGCGGCCGATCATGCCGACCGATGCTGCCACAGCACCAAGTGCTCGAGCACACGTCGGGTCGAGATGGGCCGGATGACAGCTCAGCGGCCGGCGCCGACTGTCCGTGTCCCGCCGTTGATCAGGGCGGAGATCCGCTGCCGGGTCACCCGGAACAGTGCGGCGATCCGGTTGATGCTGACTCCTTCGGCGTGCAGCACGAGTGCCTGAGCACGTCGCCACCGGCTGCCGCTCCTCGAGAGCGTGTCGAGCGTGACCGTGATGCGCTCGACGATCAACGGACCCGACTCGGCGGCGACCATGGCTGTCCAGCTCCGTCCGGCGTCATGCTGCTCACTGAGCTCGACGGCGCGACGGCGAGCAACCCGCAGCTCTTCCATGCTTTTGTCCAGTGCGGTCACCAGTTCGGCGAGCGCGGCCCGGGCCTCGGCGGACCGCTCCTCCAAGTGGCCGCCGGAAACGGGGCGATCGGTCATGTCTGCGCTCTTCCGCTCGTGGGCGTCATCCCAGCAGTACCGCAATACCTATGGCACCAAACGGCCGTCGCAACAGGGTCTTGCGGCCTTAAGGCCGGAGTGGAAGCCTGCAACGGGGGTTGCGTGCAACACCCGTTGCATCCCTGCCCACTCGCGGAGGCCCGCATGACTTCCGGTGACGAGAACAGCAGCACCGAGCGGACCGACGTGGAACTCGCCTTCCCCGACCTGCCTCGCCTGGAGCTCGATCAGCTCCTGAGCCAGCTCGTCGGGCGTGCGCAGGAGGTCATGGCCACCCAGGGACGCCTGCGCGGGCTGCTCCGAGCAAATCAGGCATTGCTCACCGACATCGAACTTCGTCCACTCCTCGAGCGCCTCATCGTGTCCGCGCGTGAGCTGGTCGGGGCTCGCTATGCCGCGCTCGGCATTCTGGATGGGCACGGCGGGCTTGCCGAGTTCATCCACACGGGCATGGCCGCCGAAGCTGTCGCCATGATCGGTCCGCTGCCTCGGGGCAAGGGCCTTCTCGGCGCGCTCATCCACGACCCACGTCCGATCCGGCTCGGCGACCTCGCCGATCACGTGCTCTCCGCGGGCTTCCCGCCAGGGCATCCACCGATGACGAGCTTCCTGGGGGTGCCGATCCGCATCCGGGACGAGGTCTTCGGCAATCTCTACTTCACCGACAGCCACAACGGCAGCTTCAGCAGCGACGACGAGGAGCTTGCCGTGGCGCTCGCCGCGTCGGCCGCAGTGGTGATCAACAACGCTCGGCACTACGAGTCCAGCCGGCGACGCGGCGATTGGCTGGCGGCCACCGCCACCATCACCCGCGACATGCTCAGCCCGACCAGCGATTCCTCGCCGTTGGCGTCGATCGCCGAGCACGCCTACCGGCTCGCCGACGCTGATTTCGTCGCCGTTCTCCTGCCCGCCGACGCGCGAGAGTCGCTGGCCGTCGAGACCGCATTCGGTGCTCCGGCCACCGCCGGGGCTGCGGAAAGTCTGATCGGTCTGCGCAGCGACATCAGCGACACGCTGTGTGGACGCGTGTTCTCCACCGGGGAGGCGCTTCGGCTCGACGACGCGCACGATCGGCACGGCCTCCCGCCCACCGTTCTTACCGGCAGTGTCGATGTCGGGCCGGTGCTGGTCGCTCCGTTGATCGGATCGGACCAGACCCGGGGAGTGCTTACGGTCGCGCGGCTGCCCGGCCGTCCGCCGTTCCAGCCCGAAGATCTGCAGATGGCGGCTGCCTTCGCGAACCAGGCGTCCGTCGCGCTCGAACTGGCCGAGTCCCGCGTGGAACGCGAACGGATCACGATCATGAACGAGCGTGATCGTATCGCCGCCGATCTGCATGACCACATCATTCAGCGGCTCTTCGGGGCCGGGCTGGTGTTGCAAGGCATCACCGCCCGCATGGGCAACCACCCGGCGATCCCTCGTATCGCCGGAGTGATCGACGATCTCGACGACACCATCGCGCAGATCCGTACCACGATCTTTGCCATCCAGAAGACCGCGGCCCTGACGCCCCAGGGGATGCGGGCGCGCATCCTCGATCTGGTCACCGAGGCCGCTGAGACGCTGGGATTCACTCCGGCGCTGCGCTTCAGCGGACCCGTCGACACCCTCCTGGCCGATTCCGGTGATGCGGGCGGCCTCAGCGACGACGTGATCGCCGTCCTGCGGGAGAGTCTCAGCAACGTCGCCCGGCACGCCCGCGCCAGCCGAGCCGACATCGATCTCGCGGTCGATACCCGGCCGGACGGCACGCTGATCACGGTGCGGATCTGCGACAACGGCGTGGGACTCGGTGGCGCCGCCCGCAGCAGCGGCACGGCGAACCTTCGCGACCGGGCCGAACGCCGCGGCGGCACGTTCGCCCTCACCGGCAACACACCGTCCGGGACCTGCATGAAGTGGTGCGTCCCGATCGGTTGACCGACCGGCCTGAAGTAGCGCACGACCCGGGACGCAGGGCCATAGGGCCCTGTCGATCAGGACCTCCGCGCAAGAACATGGCGTCAGGAGGTGAAGACGATGTTGTTCTTGTTGCTGTTCTGGTCGGTGGTCCTGATGATCGCTGCGTTCGCCGTTTGGCCGATCATCGACAAGTCTCGCGGAGAAGCCGGAAAGTCGGCGAAAGCCTCGCCGAAGGCCGCATCAGCCGGCGGGACAGAACCGGAGAGTCTCGAGGGCGTGCTCGTGTCCCGGCTCAGTTCCGGTCTGATCAGCCGGGGCCAGTACACGCGGGCGATGGAGGGCATCGCGGCCCGAGACGACGAGCGGCACCCGCTGACCGTTCCGCCCGACGCCGGGTCACCGGCCTGAGCGTGCGGGAGGCACGGGTGATGACCAGGACTGCGGAACGGCCGCTGCGCCGGGCTCTGACCGAATGCGTACGCCTGGCGACCGCCGCTCCCTCACTGCACAACAGCCAGCCGTGGCAATTCGGCATTCGCGGCATGGAGGTCGACGTCTACGCCGATCCCAGCCGCCGGCTACTGGTGCTGGATCCGAGCGGCCGGGAGCTGTTGATCAGCGTCGGCGCGGCTCTTCTCAACCTGCGCCTGGCGATCCGGCAGGCCGGGTTCCGCTCCGATCTCCACCTTTTCCCGGAGCCGGAGCAGGGAGATCTGGTGGCTCGCGTGACCGTCGGCCACCCCGCGGTACCCAGCCCGGCGGTGACCGCGCTCGCCGAGGCCATCGAGCGGCGGCACACCAATCGGCACCCGTTCGCTCGGGTACCGGTGCCGGACGATGTCCTCGACGACCTGAGGAAAGCCGCCCAGCGGGAGGGCGCCTTCCTCGCCGTGGCGCATCCACCGGCCCGCAAGGCGATCCTCACGATGGCCCGATCGGCCGACCGCCTGCTGCATCACCACCCCGGCTATCTGCCGGAACTGGCCCGGTGGACCGGCAATGACCACGACGGTGTCCCGCTGTGGGCGGCCGGCCCGGGCCGGGCGGCGGCGGTGCCACTCCGTGACTTCGCCGAGCTGACGAAGTTGCCGCGCCGCAACGTGAAGTTCGAGCCGGATCCGAGCATCCTGATCCTGGCGACCAACGGCGACCACTGGCCGGATTGGGTCCGGGCCGGCCAGGCCCTGCAGCGGGTCCTGCTCACCGCGACATCGCACTACTTGGCCACCATGCCGATCAGCCAGCCGGTCGAGATCCCCGCCCTGCGAAGCCGGTTGCTCGCGCCCTCGTCGGGGCTGCACGTCCAGATGCTCCTGCGGATCGGATACGCGGATCCAGCCCTGGCCACGCCCCGGCGGCCGGTCGCCGACGTCCTGCGGTTGCAAGCCACCCGGCATCGGGGCCATTCGTAGGGTTCAGTGGCGACATCCGGCACTTACCACCGGGGAGTGGGCCATCTCCCGTGACGAGAGCGCCTGATGGGCGGATTTCCCTGGAGACGCTGAAGAACTCCGCTCTGATCATCCCGGCCTGGCCCGCCGACAACGTGCAGGGTCCGTCCGGACGGCTGCACTTCCGCGACGGTGCAGTGCAGATCTCCGCGCCGGTGTCGTCGGAGTCGGGGAAACCGCCGACCGGGACGAAAATCGTCCTGTTGGGCGCGGTCTATGGTGACCTTGACCGGGATGGCGCGAAGGAGACCGTCGCCGAGTTCTTCTGCACGGTCGAGGGCGGCAGCAAGCAAGTTGTCGCGTTCGACCGCGACTCCGCCGGCCGCATCGTCACGATCGGCCAGGTGGTCGCCACGACCGGGGAGATCCGCGACATCCAGGACAACAGCGCCCGCGTCGGTGGCGACGGCACGGTGACCGTCACCGTCCGGCACGACTGGGGGACGTCACCCCGGCAGATTCGGCTGCACTTCTACCCGGGCGATGGGCTCGAGCGGGCGGGCTCGGCGTGGCCGCCGATCATTACCTCGCCGTCGGAGTCCGGTTTCACGGTGGGCGTCGCGCCGCCGGCGGCGAGCAGCAGCGCCCGGTACACGTTCGCGTTCCGCCGGCCCGCGACGGTTTCCAGCAGCACCCTGGCCATCGAGGTCAGTGGCGCCACGGCGGTCGGCTCCGTGTTGAGCGACGCGAACCCGTTCAACAACGGAACGGTCGTGGCGACACGGACCAGCGATTGATCGATGTTGCCCGCCGGCGGGGACGACACCCGGCCGGCGACTTCCGCAATCCCGGCGCCGGCGTACTCATGACGATCACCTCGGCCGATTGACGGTCAGCGGGAACTCCAGGCCTTCACCGCCTCGGCCCGGCCGAGCCGGCCGCGGGCGTTGAGCCGGTCGAAGCGGTCTTGCGTCGCCGGATCGGCATACCGGCCGGGCGGCAGAGCACCGGCCGGACCGGTATGCGCTGGATGGCCGATCGGCAGGGACGCTGGGAGCGGGTCAGGTGCGGGCGAGAACGCGCAGCCGGCCGACGGCAATCACAACGGGCCGGCCGCCGGCCATCCATTGGTGGTGCGTACCAAGCCGGACGGTAGGACGGCGAGCGCGTCGTAGCCGGGCAGACTCTGGATCCAAGGCAGAGCACCGCCACCACGAGCAGCTGCCGCGGTGGCGTACACGTCGGCCCAGAGCAGGGTCGGGCCGGTGACCGAGATCGCCCGGACGGCCGACGCGGGTCGACGGGTGCGCGGGTCGAGGATGTGGAATCCGCGATGGGTGCTTCCCGAGGTAGCGACGGCGCCGGAGCGCAGCTCAAGGACGCGCATGATCCGGGTCGGGTCGAACGGATGCTCGATACCGATCCGCCACCGCGGCCTGGCGGCCGGGGCGTGCACCAGCACGTCACCTCCGGCGTTGAAGCACCAGGAGTAACCGGCCAGGGCGGCCAGGTGCTGGGCGGCACGTTCCACCGCCCAGCCCTTGACCAGACCGGACGGGTCGTATCGGGGCTCGCCGGTTCGTGGGTCGGGAAGACCCCGTGGATCGAACCATCCGTCGGTGCGCCGTATCGCTTCCTCGCACAGAGACACGACCTCGGCCAGCGTCGGGTCGGCCGAATCCAGCTTGAGTTCGCGGCGCTCCCACCGGGACAGATCACTGTCGTTGCGGTACGGGCTCAGTACGGCGTCGATGTGCCGCAGTTCGGCGAAGGCCGCCGCCACGGCCGCCGCAACCGGTTCGCTCGTGAGATCGGGACCGCGCAGATGGATGCTGACCGGCAGGCCCATGATCTGCTCGACCCAGGCGCGCTGTGCGAGCGTGGTGGCTGTCATGACAGGTGGGCGGCGTCGAGAGCTGACTGCAGCGACTGGAGGTAACCGTCGCTGGTGACGGTGGCGCCGGAGACGGTGTCGATTTTCGCGCTCTGCGCGTCCAGTGTCTCCTGGACGAGCATCGGCAGCGCATAGGCGTTGATCTCCTGATCCCGGCCGTTCTCGCTGGGATAGACCGGCACCTGCACATCGGTGATTTTGCCGTCGGTGACGGTGATCGATACCTGGACATCACCCCACCGGGTGGAGGCTGCCGAACCGGTATAGGTCTTCGTCCCGCTCGACCCGCCAGAACTGCTGGAGGCGCTCGCGCTCGGCGAGGTGCTCGCCGGCGAGGTAGGGCTGGTCGTGGGCGTGGTGGCGGGGCTGGTCATGGGCGTCGTGGCCGCGGACACCTGGCCGCTGTTGGTACTTGTGCGGTAACTGAAGAGCAGAACCAGCGCGGCAACGGTGGAGAAGAGCCAGAGAGTGATGCGTCGCATTGTCGTACGGCCTTTCCTCACCAGGAGAACAGTTCGGTGTGCACCTGATCGGCCGGTGTCCCCGCCGCTCGGGCCGCGGTGCGGGCAGCTTCGGCCCAAGCATCGGGGCCGCAGATGTAGACGTCGGAAATCGCGATCTGGGGCGCGACCCGGCGCAGGGCGTCGGCATCGGCGTAGTCGGCATACTCCGCCGGCAACCAGGACGGCCGTTCCGCCCGCTTGCCGAAGAGAAACACCCGGCGTACGCCACGGTTCGCGGCGAACCATTCGAGCTCGTCGCGGAAAGCGATGTCGGACTCGCCGCGCGCCCGGTAGACGAGCGTGGCTTGGCCGGGCGAGTACGGCAGGTCACCGAGTAGGGCCAGCAGTGGCGTGATGCCGATCCCGCAGGCCAGCAACACGACCGGACCACCGCGGTACACCTCACCGCTGAGTTTGCCGTAAGGCCCCTCGATGAGCGCCCTGGTGCCGGGCCGCAGAGAGGCGACCCGTGCGCTTCCGTCACCGAGATCCTTCACGGTGATCCGCAGCATCTGCCCATGCGGAGTTGCCGACAGTGAGTACGGGTGGGCTCGGCTCCACCCGTACCCGTCCAGGAACCGCCATTGGAAGAACTGTCCGGCCCGAACCGGCAGCCGGTCGAGGCGGTGCCCGCTCAGGTAGACCGAAGTCAGGCCCGGGCCTTCAGCGGTGATATGGCTGACCACCAGCCGGTGCCGCCAGCTGCGCCAGGCGGGTATCGCGATCCGATACGTCAGGACCGCGCCGGCCGACACGGCGTAGAGACTCCACCAGTACACGGTTGATGCGGCCGAGGCGATGAAGTCCGTCCCGGTCCACAGCTGGTGCGGCAGAGCCAGGCCGGCGCCCAGGTACGCGTACAGGTGAAGCAGGTGCCAGGATTCGTAACGCAGGCGGCGCCGTGCCATCCGGATCGAGGTCATCACCACCATGAGCAGCGCCGCCGTACCGGCGGTCGCCAGCAGCATCCCCGGGTACGTCCAGATCATGTCCCACAATTCGGCGAACGCGTTGGCGTGCGTGGCACCCGCGTAGCCGAGAGTGATCAGCACGATGTGCGTGATCATCAGCCAGAAGGACGTGAAACCGGACCAGCGGTGCCAGCGGGCCAGCCGGTCCTGGCCGAAGGCGCGCTCGACCAGGGGGATGCGGGCCATCAGTAACACCTGGAGCAGTAGCAGGTCGGAGGCCCACAGCCCGGTCAGTCGGCCGGACGCGGAGATCGCGTCGGCTCCACCGCCGGCGATCTGCTGGACACCGCCGTTGCTCACCCACAAGGCGGTCACGACGAGGAGGCTCAGACCAGCAGCCACGCCACCCACGTCAGCCCACCAACGTGGGGTCCGGCGGGGAGTGCCGGCCGCCACCACGGTGGGTCGTGCGACGGACGGGGTCGTGCTTACGGTCATGGTCCTACCATCGACCGCGTCGCTGAGAACGCGAGGTCCGCTTCCTATGGACTGGCTTTGAGTTCGCCATGAGTCTCGCCCGATCATGACGGGCTTCCCGGCAGCCGGACAGTGAACTCGGCTCCACGTCCGAGAGCTCCGGAGGCCTCGATGGTGCCGCCGTGCCCCGCGACGACCTCGCGTGCCAACGCCAGCCCGAGCCCGAAGCGACGTTGATCGCCATGGCCACGGGCGAACCGTTCGAAGATGCGCTCCGCGTCGGCCGGATCGATTCCGTCGCCGTCGTCACGCACCGTCACCGATATCGGCCGGTCGCCGTCCCTGGTGCGCAGTTCGATGGTCACGCGACCACCCGCACCCGTGTGGCTCAGCGCGTTGTCGACCAAGGCGGTCAGCACCCGGCGCAGCGCTGCCTCCCGGCCGCGGACGAGCGACGGCCCATCCGGGTCCGGGTCCAGTACGAGTTCGACGCCCTGGTCCCGGGCGCGCCATGCGAAGGCCGCCACCGCGCCGGCGGCCACGACACCCAGATCGACCTCAGGGGCCGAGCCGGTATCGGTCGCCGGCTGGGTGGACAGCAAAAGGTCCTCGATCACCTCACCGAGCTGACGGGTACCGATCAGCAACTGCTGCACATCCACCGTCATGCGATCCGGCGGCACGCCGGCTCGTAGGTCCTGATCCAGGAGTTGGACGCGAGTGTGCAACTGCGTGACCGGGGTGCGTAACTCGTGGCTGGCGTCCGCGACAAACCGTCGCTGCCGGGCCAGGGCATCGCCGAGCGGTGCAGTGGCCCGCCGGGCCAGCACCACCGCCGCAGCGGCCGCGGCGGCCAGACCGAGCAGCGCGGCCAGGCCGAGAGCAGCCAGAAGGCGGTGCCGCTCACCCTCCTCCCGAGCCAGGCTACCCACGACCTGCACCGCACGGGTGCCGCGCATCCGTGTGACGACCAGGTAGTTCGTGCCGTCGACGTCCACGGCAGCGGTCTCGGTGGCACCACCGGCCCGGACCCGATCGAGCGCGGAACGGTCCGGGAAGCCATCCGGCGCATTTCTGGTCGACGACAGCTGACCATCCGCGTTCACGGTGAAGATCCAGGTCCCGCCCGGCGGGTCGACCACGTCCTCCTCGGTGGCCGCCGTGCGTTTCAGCGAGCTCGCCAAGGCCGCACGTTGCCCGCGTGCGTCCACATATGCCACCACTGCCGCGACCAGTAGCAGGATCAGCGCGAACGCCAGAACATTCTGCGCCGCGAGATGGCGGCGTGCCCGGCGTAGAAGGAGCAGGTCCGGGTCGTTGCCGGTCACAGCGTGCCCAGCCGGTAGCCGACCCCGCGCACCGTGCTCACCACGCCCGGTCCGAGCTTGCGCCGCAAGTAGTGGACGTAGGTGTCGACAAGGGTCTCGGATGCGGCGTCGGGAAAGACCCGATCGACGATCTCGGTTCGGCTGAACACCCGGTCCGGGCCTTCCGCCAGCATGCGCAACAGGTCGGCCTCCCGGCCGGACAGCGTGACATCCGCGACCCGGCGCGTGACAAGGTCGAACTCGGCCGCCCCGATCGGCAGCGTGGCCGACCGGCCGGACGGGCGGCGTAGGAGCACCCGGATCCGGGCCAGCAACTCCGTCACCTCGAACGGTTTGACGACATAGTCCTCGGCACCCCCGTCCAGGCCTGCGACCCGGTCCGCGGTGGTGCCGAGCGCGGTCAGGATCAGGGCCGGTGCCCGCACATCGCTGCGGCGCAATCGGGCCAGCAGGTCCAGACCCTCGATCGCCGGTAGGCCTCGATCTACTACCAGGACGTCGTAGTGGCGGGTCAGCGCCCGGTGCAGCCCGGCCTGCCCGTCGCGCGCCAGATCAGCGGCGTATCCCGCGCCACGGAACAGGCGCAGGAGGAGTTCGCCCAGCTCGCGGTCGTCCTCCACCACGAGGATGCGGGTAGTGCTCGCCGTGTCCACGCATCCAGCCTGCTCCGGTTATATCGGAAAACTCAAAGAAAGCCGTCCCTACGCTGATCGTTGCCAACCGGCCTTGACCACCCGATCACAGGGGTTCAGATGTTCACCGTCAACGGACTACCCGCGCACATCCTGCTCGTACACGCCGTCGTCGTCCTGCTCCCGCTGAGCGCGCTGTTGCTCGTGCTGACCGCAGCATGGCCGGCTGCCCGGCGTCGACTGGCCGGGCCTAACGCCATTCTTGCCCTCTGCGTGGTCGCCTTGGTGCCGCTGGCAACCAGTGCCGGAGAGTGGCTGGAGCGCCGGGTACCTGACACCGACCTGGTGCATGAACACGCGGAACTCGGCGACACCGCGATCTTCTACGCGATCCCGATCGCCGCGCTGGCTCTTGTCATTTGGTGGCGGCAGCGTGAGGCTGCCGCCACTACGGATGCGTCGCCGAACCGCCGCACCTTACTGGCACCCCGCTCCGTGCCCGTGAGCGTGGTGGTTGCCCTGGTCGCCGGCGTGGTCGCGGCCGCCGGGGTCTACGGCACGTATCGCATCGGCGACTCGGGATCAAAGGCAGCGTGGACCGGCAACTTCAGCACCACATCGAGTGACCTCGGCTCCCACGCTCCAGGCAACTGATCATTGGGCGACCTTCGCAGCTGGCCGGTCAGTTGGTTTGCAGAGTGCTCGCCATCCGGGCAGTCAGTTCCTCGGCCGGAAGAGGCCGGGCGAAATGATAGCCCTGGGCGATGTCACAGCCGATCAATTGCAATGCGGCCACCGACTCCCCGTCCTCGACGCCCTCGGCCACTACTTCCAGGCCGAGGCTGTGACCGAGTTCGACGGTGGAGGCGACCAGTGCCCGGCTGCTGTCGTCGCCGGCGATGTCCTTGACGAAGGAACGGTCGATCTTGAGTTCGTCGACCGGCAGCACCTTCAGATAGGCCATCGAGGAGTATCCGGTGCCGTAGTCGTCGATCGACACCTTGACGCCCAGGTCTCGAAGCCGTTGCAGCGACTGGATTGCGGCGTCCGGGTCGTTCATCAGAGCATATTCGGTCACCTCGATGCACAACTGCGGGCCCGGTACACCGGTCTCCGTGAGCAGGTCCGCTACCCGTCCGGGGAAGGTCGCATCGAGCAGGCTGCGGGTGGAGATGTTGACCGACATGGTGATCTTGTGTCCGGCGTCCAGCCAGTTCCGTGCCTGTCGTAGTGCTTTGGTGAGCATCTGCGTGGTGAAACGGTGCATGAGGCTGGAGACCTCGAGGACGGGGATGAACTCGGCCGGCGAGACCGAACCTCGCGTCGGGTGCTGCCAGCGGGCGAGGGCTTCGACCCCGATCAGCTTTCCGCTGGCCACCGAGACCTGGGGCTGGTAGTGAAGAGTGAGCTGGCCAGGGTCGTCCAGAGCGCGACGCAGGTCACCGAGCAGCGCCAGGCGCGCCACCGTGTCCTGACGAGACTCTTCGCGGTAGGTGTGGAATCCGCCGTGTGCCTGCTTGGCGACGTGCATCGCTGCATCGGCGTGCCGCAGCACGGTGGTGGCATCGTCACCGGGCTCGGAGACTGCCGCGCCGATGCTCACCTCGAGGTCGATGACTACCTCGTCCACGTCGAACGAACGGGCGAATTCGTCCGACAACCGGGTGGCGAGGCTCTCGCCCGCGGCCGGGCTGTCGTCGGCGAGAAGCACGGCGAATTCGTCGCCGCCGAGCCGGGCCACCACGTCGTCGCCACGTACTTGTGAACTGATCCGGCGGCCGGCCTCAGCCAGAATCAGGTCGCCGATACGCTGGCCGAGTTGTTCGTTGACGTCCCGGAAGCCGTCGATGTTCAACACCAGGACGGTTACGTCTGGTCCGCGGATCAACGCCCGCTCCGTACGTGCCGCAAATGCGTTGCGGTTGGGTAGGCCGGTCAACGGGTCGGTAGCCGCCATCGTCTCGACCTGCCGGCGGTGCGCCAGGCCGATGAGGCGAATCCCGGCGAGCACCAGCAGGCCGAGCACGAACACGATCACCACGGCCAGAGCTGATCTCTCCGACTCACGTTTCGCGTCGCTCTGCTGCCGGTCGTACTCGGCCAGATGTACGTCCTTCTCCTGGGCCATCTGCGTGATCATTTCTTGGTACTCGGGCTCGAGCAGTACCTCCAGCGTGGTGAATGCGGCACCGGTGTCGTCGCGGTCGAGTTGGGCGAGGAATCCAGCGAGGATCGGGGCGAGCCGATGATGCTGATCGGCCAGGGCCAAGGCAGAAAGGTGATGCTCAGCGTCTACCGCTGCCATTCGCTGCATCGCCGCATCGGCCTGGGCGTTCGCCGCTCTCAGCTGTCGGCGTTCCTCACCGTCCGGTTCCCGCATCGCGGCCTGGAGCAGTGCCATCTCGTGGGTCACCTGATAGGCGGCCTCCTGGTACGCGTCGGTGTCGCTGCCGGCCTCGGCCACGGAGCGGACCAGCGCGGCCTGATGCAGGCTCGCCACACCGGCATATCCCGACAGCCCGAAAAACATCACCGCGAGCAGCACTGTCACCAAGCGTTGTCCCCGGCGACGCGATCGGTAGCTGGTTGCCGACAAAACAACCTCCGTTCGCCCGGCACTCCGGAGACACGAGTCCATAACCCGAGAATCGGTTGCTTTGGTCCACACATGCGGACATCGCAGTAGCGGAGCGGGTGCAGATGGCGGCGCCAGGTCGTGCCCTTCCTGGCGCTCGTCTCTCCCGTCAATCCTCGTCGGCGTAGCCCCGTACCGGTCCCGTTTGAGAAAGAAGGATTCAAGGAATGGCTGTGAACCAGGACTACGTCACGGCGGATATGCCCTGTCCAAGTGCGGCCCTGCCGAACCACCGCGCGAGCAGGATGCCGCTGGTGATCAGCGTGATCCAGGTGAGCATGATGGCGACTACCTCGTAGCGGTACCCCAGATCGCTGCCGTAGAGGACGCCGAGGATGGGTAGCGCAGCCGTGGTCAGCACGCCACCGGCGAGGAACACCCATCGCAATCCGCGCTCGAGCAGGATCGGCGCGTTGAACGCCGCGGCGACGGCCGCCAGCGCCAGTCCGAGCAGCAGATAGCCCAGGTTTTCCAGGGCGATGAACACGCCGTGCGGGTTGTACTGCGAGAAGAGCGACAGGCCGGTGGTCTCGCCGCGGTGCAGGCTGGGCTGTAGCACTGTCAGTTGGATGATGTAGTCGGCGAGCAACGTCGTTGCGGCCATGCCGGCGAGGGTAACCGCGATGCTGCTGAACGTTCGCACCGCGAGTGGCACCGTTGCGTGCAGACACAGCATCAGTACCAGGGCCAGGAGCACGAAAAACGATTGCGGATAGAGCCACCAGTAGTCGCGAGGTACGAAGGCGGCCACGTCGGTGTACGGATAGGTCACGCAGCCGGCGGTGCAGAATGCCCCGGAGCGGGGCGGTGTGGTCACGCTGGTGGCGACGGCCACGAGCCCGGCCAGTGCCGTGGCCAGGGACAATCCGGCACCCAGCCGGGTGACGGCGATCATCGGTGCTCAACTCCTCCCGGCAAATGGTGCTGCTGTTACCTCCTCGGTCTCACTCAACCTTCGTACCTCGGTCGGACACAAGTCTGTTCGTGGAGGCGTGTTCCATTGCGGGGGTCTATTGGCGGCGTGCGCTCGGCCTGGTCGCCTCCGTCCGGGCTACCCGTGTCCGGTGAGATCGCGGACTGAGCCATGGTTCAGACCCGGAATCGGCCGACCATGGTTTGCAGCTCACCGGACATGCGGGCGAGCTCTTCGGCCGCGCGCTGGGTTTCCCCGACGCTCTCGGTGGTCAGCCGGGTGGTGGCAGCCAGCGCATCGACACCGGTGGCGACCTCACTGACCCCGGACGCCGCTTCGGCGACCCCGCGGTTCATCTCACCGGTCGTGGCGGTCTGCTCCTCGACCGCCGCGGCGATCGTGGTCTGATAGTCGCTGATCTTCGCGATCACCTCGCTGATCTCGCCGATCGCGGTGATCGCGGTGCCGGTGTCGGCCTGGATCGCCGAGACTCGGGTGCTGATGTCCTCGGTGGCCCGGGCGGTTTCCTGGGCGAGGTCCTTGACCTCGGAGGCGACCACGGCGAAACCCTTGCCCAACTCGCCGGCCCGAGCGGCTTCGATCGTGGCGTTCAGGGCGAGCAGGTTGGTCTGCTCGGCGATCGCGGTGATCAGCTTGATGACGTTGCCGATCTCGGCCGAGGAGTCGCCCAGCTTGGAGACGGTCTGGTTGGTGCTCTCGGCCATGCTCACCGCCTGGCCGGCCACCTCGGCGGCCTGGTTGGCGTTCTCGGCGATCTCCCGGATGGAGGCGCCCATCTGTTCGGAGCCGGCCGACACGGTGTCGACGTTGCGGCGGATCTCCTCGGCCGCGCTGGCGACGGTAGCCGCCTGGGCGCTGGCCTCCTCGGCGGTCCCGGCGATCTGGGTGCTGGAGGCGGACATTTCCTCGGCGGCCGCGGCCAGGGAGTGCGAGGCGGTGCCGAGCGCCTGAATGGTGCCGCGCATCCCGGAGGTGGCCCGGTTCAGCGATCCGGCCATGTTGCCCACCTCGTCCCGCGAGCGCACCGCGACCGTGCCGGTGAGGTCGCCGTCGGCGACGCGGGCGAGCGTCGCGTTGACCTCGCCGAGCGGGCGGGTGATGCGCCGGACGGTGATGGTGCCGAGCAGGGCGGAGATCAGCACCCCGACCACCAGGCTGATCATCATCAGTAGGCGGTTGGTGTGGTAGGAGGCGGTGGTGTTGTCGGCGGCCTGGGCGGCGCTGGACTGCTCGAACGCGGTAAGCGTGTCGAACGCGGTATTGACCTGGTCGACGAGCGGGGCCGCGCTGGTGGCGTAGGCCGCGGCGAAGGCGTCGTTGTCACTCTTTGTCGCCGCCGGGATCAGCTGCTCGTCGCGGACCTTGTCGAACGCGGTCAGGGCCGAGTTCAGCGAGGCGATCGGTGCTTCCTGCGGCTGATCCAGGCCCAGATCGGCGTAACTCTTCACCCCGGCCACGACCAGGTCGGCCGCCGCGAGAGCCTCCGTGCGGGACTTCTGGGTGTCCGTGGCCGAGGTGGCGATGCTCATCATGCTCAGCCCGAAGATCTCGTCGTCGAACGAACCCTGCGCACTGGCCAAAGCGCCGGACGGGATCAGGTTCTCCTGATAGATGTCGTTGGCGTTGCCGTTCGCGACGCTCATCCCGACCAGGCCGAGCACCGCCACGACGAGTCCGGCGATCACCGCCACCGCCACCGCGGCAGTGATCTTGACGCCGACGCGCAAATTACCGAACCAGTTGCCCTTCGCCTTCTCCTCGACCATCAACGGAGGCAATGCCGCTGACCATGAATCCGCCACCCTGACTCTTCCCCTCGACGCCTCGCAGCCGATCACACCACTTTCACTATGGGAGTAGCGACACCGAAACGAGGTGCTTTCGCGACAACGCGAGTTGGAGCGAACACAAGCCTCGACCGAGGCCGCTGCGGTGCTCGGCCGCTCGGCGTAGCCGTGACACCGTCCTGAAGCCGCCCTGAAGCCGGCCGGTCGCAGGCTCTCCTCGACGCGTGGCCACGGTGGTCACGGCGGGAGAGGGGCGGACATGACCGGCGTTTCCGCGGGTTCGGGGATCGCGGTGACTGGGCTGCGCAAGTCGTTCGGTGATCTGGTGGTGCTCGATGGCATCGACCTGGACGTTCCGGCCGGGACGACGTTTTCGCTGCTGGGGCCGAACGGGGCGGGCAAGACCACGGCCGTGCGGATCCTGTCGACGCTGATCGGTTTTGACAGTGGGCAGGTCCGGGTGGCGGGGCACGACGTGGTCACCGAGCCGGACGCGGTCCGGGCGTCAATCGGAGTCACCGGGCAGTTCTCGGCGGTGGACGACCTCCTTACCGGGGCGGAGAACCTGGCGTTGATGGCCGACCTGAACCACCTCGACCGGGCCACCGGCCGCCGGCGGGCCGGCGAGTTGCTCGAGCGGTTCGAGCTGACGGCGGCGGCCGGGAAGCCGGCTTCGGCCTACTCCGGTGGGATGCGGCGGCGGCTGGACCTGGCGATGACGCTGGTCGGCGACCCGCGGGTGATCTTCCTGGATGAGCCGACCACCGGGCTTGATCCGCGCAGTCGCCGCACGATGTGGCAGATCATCCGCGACCTGGTGGCGGGCGGGGTCACCATCTTCCTGACCACGCAGTACTTGGACGAGGCGGACGAACTGGCCGACCGGATCGCCGTGCTCGATCACGGCCGGGTGGTGGCGTCCGGTACGGCGGCGGAACTCAAGAGCGGCCTCCCGGGTGGACACGTCCGGCTGCGGTTCGCCGACCTGGCCGGGCTGGACGCGGCCGCCCGCACGCTCCCCGGAGCGTCCCGCGACGACGAGGCGTTGACCCTGCAGGTGCCGGGCGACGGCCGCGTTCCCGCCCTCCGCGCGCTGCTGGGCCGGTTGGAGCAGGCCGGGATCGAGGTCGACGAGCTCTCGGTACACACCCCGGACCTCGACGATGTCTTCTTCGCGCTGACCGGCCGCCCGGCCGCGACCGATGAGGCGGTCCGATGAGCGACGCCCTGACCATGCTGCGCCGCAACGTCCGGCACACCCGGCGCAACCCGAGCACGGTGGTGATGACCATCGCCCTGCCGGTGTTCCTGCTGCTGATCTTCGTCGGGGTGTTCGGCGGCGCGCTGAACGAGGGCGTCCGCCCGACGCCGGGCGGTTTCGAATACATCGACTACCTGGTGCCGGGCATCCTGCTGATGACCGTCGGGTACGGCGCCACCACCACCGCGCTGGCGGTGAACCGGGACATCACGAGCGGCATCATCGCCCGGTTCCGGGTGATGGCGATCTCCCGCGCCTCGGTGCTGACCGGCCAGGTGATCGGCTCCACCGCCCGTACGATCATCAGTGCGATTTTGGTTGTCGGGGTTGCGGTGGCGCTGGGGTTCCGGCCGGCCGCCGGGCCGGGCCGCTGGCTGGCCGCGGCCGGCCTGCTGACGCTGTTGACGCTGGCTCTCACCTGGCTGGGGGTCGCGGTGGGCCTGGCCGCGAAGACCGCCGAGGGCACCGCCCCGTTCACCTTTGTGGTGCAGTTGCTGCCGTTCCTGTCCAGCGCGTTCGTGCCGCCGGAGTCGATGTCGGCGCCGGTCCGCTGGTTCGCCACCCACGAGCCGTTCACCCCGGTCATCGACACATTGCGCGATCTGCTGCTGGGCACGCCGGTCGAGCACGGGCTGGTTGCGGTCGCCTGGTGTGCGGTCCTGGCCTTGGCCGGCTATCTGTGGGCGCGAGCCCTGTTCAGGCGCGATCCGAGCTGACCGCGGCGCGCAGCCCGTCGTGGTCGAGGCCGGCGTACGAGGCGACCGCTTTCTCGTACGCCGGTCGGTCGGCCTTCTCGGCGAGCTCGCGGACCCGGGCGGGGGAGAGGTCGGGCTGAAATCCGCGGAGTACGCCGAACCGCTGCGCGAGGGCGATCCGGCCGGCGCCCGTCGCGGTCGCGCCGTGCTCGATGTCGGTCAGGGCCAATGCCAGCAGCAGGGTGCCGCAGACCGGGAACTCCGGCACCGGGATGCCCGGCGCGGTCGCCGCGAGCAGGCCCGGCAGTGTGGCCACGACGTCCTCGACCAGGTCGACCCGGCCGTGCCGGGCGTGCGCGATCACGGTGACCGCTTCGACCTCGAACGGCCAGAACCCGGGGCCGGACGGCTCCCGGAGGCCGGCCGCCTGCCGCCAGAGGCGCAGACCACCCTCGACGTCGCCGCGGCCCAGGGCGATCTGGGCGCGGGCGCCGATCGCGAACCGTTCCAGGCCGGTCAGGTCGTCGGGGCTGCCCTGATCGGCCCCGGCCAGTTCCCGTTCGGCCTCGTCGTACGCCCCGCGCTGCACGTCGGCCAGCGCGAGCGCCCACCGTCCGCGGGTCGCGGTGGACCAGCCGAGGCGGGTGGTGAGCTCCAGGGCCGCGCTCAGGTGGCGGAAGGCCGGCTCACCCGGATCGTTCTGCAGGGACAGCTCGCCGATCCGGCCGTGGGCCAGGGCGCGCAGCAGCAGCTGGTCGTCGCCGAGCCGGACGAGCATCTGCCGGGCCGCGGACAGCGCCCGGTCCGGCTCGTTGACGTGCTCCCACTGGTAGCTGAGCACGTAATTCGCGACGCAGGCCGGCAGCGGCTCGGCACTGTCCGCCATCCGGTGCAGTGCGGTGGCGTTCGGGGCGCACAGAGCCAGCTGGACGGCCCGGATCGGGGTGTCCGGTGCGGCCGGTGGCAGCCGGCGCAGGGTGGCCAGGGAGCGCAGCGGGCTGAGGTCCGGCATGACGAACCCGGCCAGGGCATTGAACACCGCGGCGGTGCGGGTGGCCTCGACGAAGGCCGGGCCCGGCCGGAAATGGGACAGGACCCAGCCGGTGTCGGCGGCCAGCCCGGCGAGGCGGGTGAAGTTCGACTCGGTGATCCAGAGGCTGCCCAGCAGCGCGGCGGTCGAGGCGACGGTCTCGCCGTCGGCCCGGTCCAGGCCGTAGCGCAGCGCCTGGAGCAGGTTGTCCTGCTCGGCCCGGATCGCGGCCACGGCCGGTGGCCCGGCGGCCAGGTCCGACTCCGCCCAGTCCGCCGCGAAGTCCCGCGCCCAGCCCAGAAAGCCGTCGACCACCCAGCCGGGCCGCCGGGCGGCACTGAACTCCCGGACCGTCTCCAGCATCCGGAACCGGGTGCCGGACGCGACGACCTGCAGCAGCGACTGTTCGACCAGCTGCTCCAGCACGGCCTCGGAGCCCAGCAGGTGACGCGCGGCCGCCGCCGAGAACGTGCCGGGGAACACCGACAGGGCGCGCATCGCCTCCTGCGCTGCCGGGTCCAGCAGGTGCCAGCTCCAGTCGATGACGGCGTGCAGCGTCCGGTGCCGCGGGGGAGAGTCCCGGGTGTGCGCCCGCAGCAGGTCGAACCGGTCGTCCAGCCGGCGGGCCACCTCGTCGACGGACATCATCGACATGCGTGCCGCGGCCAACTCGACCGCGAGCGGCAGGCCGTCGAGCCGGTCGCACAGTTTCCGTACCACCGCCTCGGGCAGTTCGACGTCGGGGCGGATCGCCCGCGCCCGCCGGCCGAACAGCTCGGCCGTCGTCGCCGGATCCAGCGCCGGCAACGGGTAGACCGACTCCGACCAGAGGCGCAGCGGGGCGCGGCCGGTGGTAAGGACGCGCAGTTCCGGTCCAGCCGACACGAGCGACCGCACCAGCTCGGCCGCCGCGTCGATGACGTGTTCGCAGTTGTCGAGCACCAGCAGCGCGGGGCCCGGACCGAGCGCGTCGAGGATGCCGGCGAGCGGTCCGGAGCGCTGGGCGGCCCGGCCCGGGGCCTCCCGCACGCCGAGCGCCGACGCGACCTCACCCGTCACGTCGCCGGTGGTGACCCCGGCCAGGCCGACGAAGTGGACCACCCGCTGCGGCGCGTCCCGGGCGACCGCGTGGGCGAGCCGGGTCTTGCCCAGTCCGCCCGGGCCCACGATCGAGGTCACTCGGGAGGTGCCCAGCAGTGCGGTCACCGCGGCGACGTCCCGGTCGCGCCCCAGCATCTGGTTGGGTTCCTGGCGCACCCCGTGCCGCACGGCCGGTGCGTCGCTGAGCAACAGTTCGCGGTGCACGGCTCGCAACGCCGGCCCGGGGTCGCTGCCCAACTCGTCCCGTAGCTGCTGCCGGTAGATGGCGTACCTGGTCAGCGCGGCGGCCGGGCCGGCCAGAGCGGCCGTACAGCGCAGCAGCTCGGCCAGCACCTCCTCGTCCCGGGGATGCTGCCCGGCCAGTTCGGTCAGCGGCTTGATCGCCTCGGCCGGCCGGGCCAGCCGGGACAGCGCCAGCGCCCGGACCCGGATCAGGGCGATGCGGGCCGGCCCGATCTCGGCCCGCAGCGCCGACAACGGGCCGCCGGGCGGATCGTCCGTGACCCCGTCGCAGAGCGCCAGCCCGGCCTCGGCCGCCCGCAGCGCCGACGCGTGGTCCCCGGCGAGCGCGGCCCGTTCGCTCGTGGACAGCAGGATTGGCACGGCGCCGGCGTCGACCTGCTCCGCGCCCAGCGCCAGGCGGTAACCGGCCGGCGTGCTGACCAGCACGTCCGGGCCGAGCATCGCGCGCACCCGGGAAACCAGTGTCTGCAGGGCCTTGGCCGGGTGCTCCGGTTGCTGCTCCGGCCAGAGGCCGTCGATCAGCCGGGCGGTGCTACACCCGGAGCGCAGGTCACCGGCCAGCAGCGCGAGCAACTCCCGCAGCCCGGTGCCGGTGATCTCCCGGCCGCGGTAGGCAACTCGGGACAGCAGGACCAGCTCGACGGTCACCCGGGTGAGTGTAGTGAGGCGTGCGGCAGGGAATGACCACGGCCCGGAATGCCGGCCGATCGCACACAGGATCCTGCGGAAGATGGTCATGCCGGCTTGCCTCCCGCGGCCGGGACAACGATGAGGCGGCAGCGGGTGCGGCCGGCGAGCCGCCGGGTGGTTTCGCCCATGTCGTCGCCGCTTCCGGCACCCACCACCAGCACTGCGGCCGTCTGGCTCAGTGCGCGGAGAGCTCGCGCCGGGTCGTCGTCGTGCAGGATCTGCCGCTCGACCGTCTTTGCCACGTCCGCGGCCAGGTTGTCGTAGACGCTGCGGGACAGCAGCCGGTCGCTGTCCGCGGTGCAGCCGGAGGCGCCGTACCTGCCGATGTGCCGTTCGCTCCACACATGCACCACCCGTAACGGGAGTCCGAGCCGGGCGGCCTCAGCGCTGGAACAGGCGAGAACCGCGGCGCAGTGGGCGTCGTCGTCGATCGCAGCCAGGACGACCGGACTCGCGTTACCGACCGACGTCACGGGTGGCTCTATGGTGGCGATTGCCCGCATGGGATCCTCCGTCCTGGAGGGCCCACCGGCACCCGGCTGCAGCAACCGGTGCCGTCTTGACGACGTGGGTCGTGGGGGCGCATCAGCCGTCCATCAGGCCCGGTCGTCGTTATTCCGGAGTGTCGGTGGGCTCCCTACCAGCGTGGCTCTGTCCCGCCGTACCCGTCAGAGTATTTGGTCCTTCATTTTCGGCTTGGCGTTGGACCCACGCGGATTCTCTCGGCGGCCCCGGCCTGGTCCCGGTTCGCATTGTCCCGGGTCACGGCCGGGGGACCGGGTCCGCGTCGGCGGGCATCGGGACCGGAACCGGAATCACCACGACCGGGCAGGTCGCCGTGCGGATGCATGCCTCGCTTACCGAGCCGAGGACGGTGTGCCGGATCCGGCTGTGCCCGTGGCTTCCGAGAACCAGCAGGTCGGCCGTGCGGCCGGCGCGAGCCAGGGTCTCGCCGGGGCTTCCCTCGACCACCCGGGCGGCGACCGGCACGTGCGAACCGCACCGGACGGCCAAGGCCCGGACCTCGTCGTCGAGCAGGCGAGTCGCCCGCCCTTCGGCCTCCTGCGGGCTGGTCGCGGTGACCGGGCCGAACTCGAGCCCGTCCCACGACCAGGCGGTGACGGCCTCGACGGCCCCACCGCGGCCGCCGGCCTCTCGGACTGCCCAGTCCAGCGCGCGTCGTCCGCCGTCCGATCCGTCCACTCCCACCACGATCAAATACCGCTGTGTCATGACGATCCCTCCGGGCGTGCGCCGATTGGCTATCGCCTCCACCGTGGAGCGCCGCGCTCCGGGCGAACAGGGCCATTGGTCGCGTCTGTTCGGGAACCTCGGGCCTTAAGACTCTGCACCGGCTGTCCGAATCCCTCCTACCGTGAGGCGACAAAGGAGGTACGTGATGAAGAGCTGGACTGTTAACGACGTGATGACCGAGGCGGTCGTGTCAGTGGACCAAGCCGCCTCCTACCGGTCGATGGTGGACATGCTGGTCGAGCACCGATTCAGCGCCGTGCCCGTGGTGGACGACTTCCGCCGCGTCCTTGGTGTGGTCAGCGAGTCCGATCTTCTCCGGAAGATCGAGTTTGCCGGGAACGAGGAGCCTCGGCTGTTCGACGGCCGGCGCCGCCGGGCAGCGAAGGGGAAGGCACATGCCCGGACGGCCGGCGGCCTGATGAGCGCACCGGCGATCACGGCGCTCAGCGGCACCTCGATCGCTGCGGCGGCCCGCAAGATGGATGCCGAGAAGGTGAAGCGGCTGCCGGTGACCGACGAACTCGGCCGGCTGATCGGGGTCGTGACCCGCGGTGACCTGCTCAAGGTGCACCTGCGCCCGGACGACGACATCGGGGCCGAGTTGGAGAGTCTGCTCCACGGCGCGTTCGACGGTCGTGCTTCCGGGATCACCGCGGCCGTCACCGAGGGAGTGGCGACCCTGACGGGCGAGGTCGAATGGTTGTCGACGGCGAGGGGAGTTGCGCACATGGCGCGCCGCGTCCCGGGGGTGGTCGACGTTGTCGACCGGATCTCCTTCAACATCGACGACACCGCCGACCTGGGCACCGGTGTCGGCTTCGGTTCCGCGTGAGCCGTCATCCGCGGTCAGGGACCTCCAGCCCGTCCAACTAGGACTCGATGCTCTGCTTTCGCCGAGGGGCAAGGCGCACGCTCAGAAGAGAGAGCGTGAGAGGAGCAGTCATGAGAGTCAATCCCATCATCGTCGGCGCCGACGGCACCGACTGGAGCACGGCGGCGGTGAGGTGGGCGGCGCGTGAAGCGCACCGGCTCCACCTCCCGCTCCGGGTCACCCACGTCTTCGACTGGGAATGGCGTGAGGCCCGCTACGACATGAGCCAGGACTACCTGGATCTGCCCCGCTGTCAGGCCGAGGCGATCACCGCGAAGGCCGCGTACGAGGCCCGAATGATCGACCGTGGTCTGCAGATCGACGACGATCTGGTAGTCGGCAACCCCGCACCGCGGCTGCTCGCCGACTCGGAGAACAGTCGCCTGATCGTGCTGGGCAGCCGCGGGCGCGGCGGCTTCGGCAGCCTGCTGCTCGGCTCGGTGAGCCAGCGGGTGGCCACCCACGCCAAATGTTCGGTCGTCGTGGTTCGCGGCCGGGGTGATGTCACCGACGGCCCGGTGGTGGCGGGCGTCGATGACTCACCGTCCGCCGACCTCGTGCTGGAGACGGCGTTCGACGCTGCCGACCGGCGTGGGAGCACGCTGCGGATCGTCCGTTCCTACCTACCGCCGCTTCCGTTGTGGATGGCGAGCCTGCAGGCCGTCGACGTGCCTACGCCGGTCGCCGAGGCGGAGGAGCGGGCGCGGCTCGAGGAGCAGCTTGCACCGTGGCGTGACAAGTTCCCCGATGTGTCGGTCGAGCTGGTGCTCACCCACGAGAGCGTGGCATCCGCACTGGTCAACCAGTCCGAGCAGGCTCAGCTGGTGATGGTGGGCAGCCGCGGGCGCGGGGTCATCGCGGGTGCCCTGCTCGGCTCGACCGGCCTGCAGTTGCTGCACCACGCCGAATGCCCGGTCTACATCGTCCGCCCATCGGCGGAGGGACCGAACTGACAACCGCCCGAGGAGACCGTCATGACCGTCATCTGGTTGATCGTCTGGCTCGTGCAGGGCACCCCGGACGTCGCGTCCTGGGGACCGTGGAACAGCTGGGGCATCGCGCTGTTCGTCTGCCTGGCCGTCGACCTGGTCGGCGCGCTCGGCCGATCGAGTCGCGTCCGTAACCCCCGCCGGCAGTAACCGCGCGGAACACCACTCGATGAAGGAGCCGGCGGCCGCTCCGGTCTGGCGGGGCCGGAAGCCATCGATGGCCGGGAGGCTGGGCCGTCTCGCCCGCGAGGCACTGGAGACGGACCCGGCCTCACGGTCCACCGACCCGACCGGACGGCTTCCACGGGACCAACGGCCCTGGAAGATCCGGCCGGTACCGAGGTCTGGTTGAACAAAGGCCACCCGAAGTGGGGAGGAGCGATGACCATCACCAGCGTTCCGCCGTCGCGGAAGGTCCTCGCCGACTGCGTCCGGACGGCCGCCGCCGCACCGTCACTGCACAACAGCCAGCCATGGCGGTTCCGGATCGAAAGACCCAGGATCGAGGTGTACGCCGATCCGGCGCGCCGCCTGCACATCATCGACGCGACGCGATCCTCGGCCTGGCCCAGGAGGCCGACCGGCGGTTACGCGAGCGGCCCGGGTACCGGGAGGAGCTCGCCCGCTGGACCGGCCCCACGGTCCGGCACGACGGTGTGCCGAGCTGGGCGGTCGGACCGTGGGACGCCCTCGAATCGATGCCGATCAGGGACCTCGGAGAGCTGTCCGAGCTGCCCCGCCAGACCGCGAAATTCGAGCCTTATCCGACGGTCGTGGTGCTGGCCACCGACGGCGACGACCGCGCCGACTGGCTGCGCGCCGGCCAAGCCCTGCAGCGGGTGCTGCTCACCGCGACCTGGCAGGACCTGTCCACCACGCCGATCAGTCAGCCGGTCGAGATACCGGCCGTCCGCCGCCTCCTGGCGGCCCCGAACGCCCGCCGCTTCGCGCAAATGGTGCTGCGAGTGGGCTACGGCAATCCAGCCGGCCGTACGCCCCGGCGCCCGGTCTCCGAGGTGCTGCTGCCGGAACCCGAGGAGAAGAAATGACATCGTTGCAGGTCATTGTCGGCTACGACGGTTCCGTCGCGGCCGGAGCGGCCATCGAGGTGGCCGCCGCACTGGTGCCTCAGGCGCACGCGCGGATCGCCTACCTGTGGGTGCCCCCGTTCGCCGACGAGACGCTGCGCCGCCGTCTCTGGCACGGCACGCGGCGAGTCGACGACTTCGTCGCCGCGGTGGAGCGGGAGGGCGCCGCCGAGTCCATGCGCGTCGCCACCATGGGTGTCGCGCTGGCCCGGGCGGCTGGCTGGGAAGCCGAACCGCTGGTCGAACGCGGCTACGGCGGCGAAGGAATGCAACTGGCCGAGCTCGCCGAGAAGCTCGAACCCGATCTGCTCGTGCTGGGCTCGCGTGGTCTCGGCGGCGCCCACGCCCTGCTCGGCAGCGTCTCCGACATGGCCGTGCACTACGCGCCCCGACCGGTCCTGGTGGTGCCGCACCCGTTGCTGCTCAACGAGCGAGCGTCGCTGACGGCAGGGCCTGTTCTGGTCGGCTGGGACGGCTCGCCGGGGGCGCAGCGTGCGCTGGCCGTCGCGGAGGAGTTGTTCGGCCGGCGCCGGCTCGTTCTCGCCGCGGTCCACGACGGAGCGCCGGAGCAACCGGCACCGGAGGGTTACGAGGCGCTCACCGCCGAGGAGCTGGCCGGGCACCCGAGCGGCCGAGCGGTGGCCGACGCGCTCGCCCGGCTGGCCACCGAGCACAAGGCGGCCGCGGTGGTCGTCGGCTCCCGGGGCCGATCGGCGATCCGGGAGATCCTGCTCGGCAGCGTCGCGATGGCAACCCTGCACCACACCGCACGTCCCGTCCTCGTGGTGCCACATCGTGTCCGCGAGCGCACCGGGAATGCCACCGCCACCGACCGGATCGAGATCACCACCGCACCCGCCCGGATTGTCGCCGGCCGGCGCGGGCGGGTCGCCCCGGCGGAGATCGAGGCGTTCTTCAGCCGGGCAATTCCGGCCGTCGCCGCCGAACTGGCCCACATCGGCGCGACGGTCACCGGCCCGCCGACCGCCGTCTACTCACACGAGCGGAGCCAGGTGTTCGACGTGACCGCCGGGTTCCCGGTCGCCGCCGAGCCCTCGGCAACACCCGGGCTCGCCGTCGAGCACCTTCCCGCCGGCCAGGTCGTCCGCGCCGAGCACATCGGACCGTACTCGACCCTGCCGGCCACCTACGCCCTCCTCGCCAACTGGTTCGGCGACCACGCCCGGACACCACCGCGGATCATGTGGGAGGAGTACGTCGCCGGGCCGGGAGACACCAGGGAGTCCGACTACCGCACGCGGATCGTCTATCCGCTGAACTGACCCAGCCGGTGACTATCGGCCCTTGCCGAGCCCGGACATCGAGGGCTGTGCTGGAAGAGCGACGGAACGGTCGGTGATCCAGCGCGCCTACTGCCCTGTGTTCCTTGTCGACTGAGTTGGAGAGGGATTATGCGCGTCCTGGTCGCCTACGGCACCACCGGTGGCGGCACCGGTGAGATCGCCGCCTGGATCGCCGACGAACTGCAGGCCGCGGGACTCACGGTCAGTCTCGTACCGGCGGGTGAGGTCACTGGCGTCGCGGAGTACGACGCGGTGATTCTCGGTTCCGCCCTTTACGCGTACGGCTGGCACGCCGACGCACGCCGATTCGTGCAGCGGTTCTCGCAGCGGCTCACCGGCCGCCCGGTCTGGCTGTTCAGCAGTGGGCCGCTGGACGTCTCGGCCGATACCGGGCCGGTGCCGCCGGTACGGCACGCCGAGACGGCCCTGCGTGAGCTCGGCGCCCGGGAACACCAGACGTTCGGCGGCCGGATGACCACCGACGCGCACGGCTGGCTCGGCCACGTCGCCCGCCAGCTCGCTCGGGAAGGACATGCCGGCGACTTCCGCAACCCCGGCCGCGTACGCGCCTGGGCGCGAGGCCTGGCCGACGAGATCACCGCGTCCTGACGGCGAGCCCATCGATCCCGCCGCTGAAGGACCGGCCGGCGTCCCTCGGGCAAAGGCGCGGGCCGCCACGGCTGCCGAGTTGATGAGCGTGCCGCCGGTCGTCGCGTCAGCCGCCGATGATGGCCTTACCCGTACCGCTCAACCGTGTGCTTGGTCTGGGGGAGTTCGCGTTGCGCCGGAAGCCCACGAAGGCCAGGTAGGTGTGGGCCTGCCGCTCGTTCTTCTCCTCGGACCGGCGCAGGGCCTGGGCCGCGCCCGTCAGCCGCCGGCGCCACAGGGCGGTCCTTCCGAGATCGCGGTCCGGCATCCGGCGATACCGAGGGTCGTTGGCGGCGGCCAGCGCCCGTATCCGCTCGGTCTCCCGCTGTAGGCCTGCGCTGAGGGCATTGCGGCCCGAACCGGATGCGCCAAGCACGCCGCCCGGCCTGTAGTGGCCGGGCGGCGCGGGACAGTTCGGTCAGATCAGCCAGCGGTTCTTCTGCACGAGGGGCAGGGAAGCCCACCAGCGGCCGAGTCCCCAGGTGTGTCCCGCGTAGGTCAGGGCCAGGACCACGCCGGCGAGGGCGTAGATGAAGTGGTAGTCGGTGACCGGGTTGGTAGAGCCGCTCGGCTCGCCCGCGGCCGTGGTCTTGTCCAGCGGCCATTCGGCGATCCACATGAGGGCCATCATCGCGACGCCCGCGCCGGCGGCGATGCGCATGCCGATACCGAGGACGAAGGCGAGGCCGATGCCGAGCAGGCCGAGCATGAACAGCCAGTTCGCCCAGCCGGCGCCGGCGATGTTGTGGAAGAAGTCCTGGAGCCAGGTGGGTCCGACCTCGACGCCGGACAGGAAGCCCTTGGTGGGGGAGCCGCCGTTGATCCAGGCCCGGGCCGACGGGGTGGCGTAGCCCCAGCCGAAGGTCTTGTCGAAGAACGCCCACAGGAACACGAAGCCCGTGGAGATGCGCAGGACGGCGAGTGTCCTCGCGGCAGTGTGGGTGAGCATGGAGCCGGGCGCTTCGACCTTCTCGAGGTGCGCGGCGGTGCCCCGGCCGATGGTTGTCATGATGTCCCTCCTCGATCGATATCCGTACCTATGACGATGCACGGCTGGCAGCTGGAGCAAAGGAGCCCGACGGCCCGAAGGTTCGGGACCTAAGTCCTGTTCAGCAGAGCGGCCGGGCGACGAGGACCGGACACTGCGCGTGCTGCAGCACGTGCCGTCCGGTGGACCCGAGCAGAGCCGCGCGCAGGGCGCCCCGGCCACGGCTCCCCACGATCACCAGCTGCGCGTCGACGGACGCACTGACCAGGACGGAGGTGATGCTCCGATGGGTCAGCTGGATCTCGACCGGCACGCCGGGGAACCTCTGGCGTTCGGATTTGAGTTGTTCTTCCAGTCGAGCGGCCTCGGCCTGCTTCAGTTCCGCCGGCCACGGCTGCATCGCCGGAGCGAACGCGCGCACGACCACCAGGCGTGCCGCGCGCGCGGCCGCGGCGGCGAAGGCCGTTTCCAGAACCTGGGCCGTGGCGGGCGAGCCGTCGACGCCGGCGCTGATCGGGCCGTCCCGGTTCGGGAGGCCACGGACGACCGCCACCGGGCACGGCGCGTGTGCGGCGACACGCAGGCTGACCGAACCCAGTAGGAGACCGGCGAAACCGCCGCTGCCCCGGTGCCCCAGGACTACGAGTTCCGCGTCCCGGGCAAGTTCGAGCAGCCGGCCGGCCGGATGTCCGGCCAGGGTGTCCGCCGTGATCTCGAGGCCCGGGGCGATGTCCCGGGCCCGCGCCGCCGTGGCATTGGTCGCCGCGGCGGCTGCGGACCACACCCGCTCGACGTAGGAACCGCTGCCGGACTCCGGCGCCTGACCGGAATCCCATTCGAGGATGTGCACGATGCGCAGCGGCAGTCGGCGGTACCGAGCCTCATCGGCTGCCCAATCGACGACGGCGGTGCTGACGGCGTTACCGGTCGTACCCACGACGACGGCGCGGGACTTCATGGCGAACCACCTCCGCCTTTCACCGTGGCGCGGCGGGCAGCTCGATATGCGTCTCCGGGCCCGGGAAGATGAGTCCGATGTGCCCGTCGTCCAGCCACCGCACCTCGTACGGCGGGGTGCCGTCGGCGTGCCGCAGCGCCGTGATGACGCCGACCCGCACGGCCGCGCCCACATGGATTCCCTTGACAACGATTCGATCACCGACGTGCGCGATCATCTCTGCCTCCCGGAGCTGGGCCGGCCGCGAGGCCGGCGGTCCTCTTGTCGCGAGGGTCCCACGCATTGGCGAACTGGGGCAGGGCCGATGTGCCTCTTTGAGCCGGTGGGTCCGGTGGCCATCAGCACTGCCGGTGACGCGGCCTCCTGCCGGGTCGCATCTACCTTGACGTCGTTCGGTGACCCGCGGTGCCGGTCAGCGGCGCGTGGGACACACTATGGATCACCTCGGTTCACGCTCCGAGTGCATGCGCGGGATGAACGACCGCGGCCGGGCAGCCGGCGCGTAGCAGAAGTTGGCGGCTGACCCAGCCCGGCAGCAGGCCGCCGACGACGACCAGTTGGGCCGAGTAGGACAGTTCGAGCAGCTGCCGGCGCGCGGATCCGCGACGCACGACGCGTTGGACCGCGAGGTCCGGGAAATGTACGGCAATTCCACCGAGCGCCTCGGCGAGCACTCGCTGCTGCTCCTCCTCACCGGACCCGAATTGGCGGCTCACGGGTAGGCCGGCGTTCAGTTCGGTGCCGTCGCTGCCCGTCCAGGTGTGCAGCGCGATCAGCTCGACGTTCCGCAGACATGCCTCCTGCGCGGCGAAGTCCAAGGCGGAAGCACACCCGGGGGAGCCGTCAACGCCGACCACGACGGGGCCGTACGGGTCCTGATGACCGTGCACGACGATGAGCGGGCAGGCACAGCGGGTGATGAGCTCGGTGTTCGCCGAGCGCCCGCCCACGAGGAGCATCACGGCGCCGTCGGCCACCGCCAGCAGTTGTGCGGCCGGGGAGCCGTCGACGATCTCCGAAACGACACCCGCCTCCGGGACCAGCCGGCGGGCGAGGCCGGCGGCCTCGGCCAAATCCTTACCGGCCAGCGACCGGCTTTCCCGGCGGGATCGCAGCGCCGGCCCGGCAGCAGTGCTCCAGCCCATCGGTGGCCAGCTGACGCAGCGGACGAGTCGCAGATTCCGATGCCGGAGTGCTGCCTCGCGAGTGGCTACCCGGACCACTTCCGGAGTGTCCGGCGAACCGTCGATCCCGATCACGACCGGTGCTCCTTCGTAGATCTCCATGACAGCTCCCTTCGCTCGACGTCAGCATCCCCGGGGGTCCTTCCCGCCGTCAGGGGCGTTGGTCCCCGACGACGACGGCGGTGGATGCGTCACCACGGCAAGCGCTGGAACCGAGAATCTGGCCGGCACATCGGGATACCTGTCGAAGGACCCTGTGCGGCGCGCCGTTCCGGGAACGAAAGTGGTCCAAAGAGCGGTCGTGAGGAGGTTGCGATGTCACGCGATGAGCACCTGAACGATGGCCATCAGACCGACATCCTGGTCGGCGTGGACGGCTCCCCGCCGTCCCGGGCGGCCCTGCGGTGGGCTCTGGACCAGGCGCGGCTCACCGGAGGTCGGGTCCGGGCCATCGCGGCCTGGGAGGTGCCGGCCTACACCGGATTGACCCTGATTCCGTACGACGATCTCGCTGCCGCCGCCGGAAAACTTCTCAGCACCACGGTGCAGGAGGTGCTCGGCTTCGATCCGCCGCCGGTGGAGGTGGATGAGATCGTGCTGCCCGGGCATCCGGCGCAGGTGCTCATCGACGCCTCGGCCCATGCGGCCCTGCTCGTGGTCGGTTCGCGGGGACACGGCGCGTTCGCCGGCACACTGCTCGGTTCGGTGAGTCAGTTGTGCGTCCAGCACGCCCACTGCCCGGTCGTGGTCGTGCGGGGCAAGCACTGAGTAAATCCGGAGATCTGGAGGTGCCGCATGTTCGGCTGGCAGGTCAAGGAACCCGGACCCGACATCCGGCGTGCGCTGATTCGCGTGCCGATGGTGGTGCCCCGGCCGGCGCCCGGCGAATTGCTCGTGGCCGTCGACGCGTGCGGTGTCTGCCGCACCGACCTGCACGTGGTCACCGGGGAGCTCCCGGTGCACCGCCCCCGCGTCGTGCCCGGCCACGAGATCGTGGGCCACGTGCTCGAGAGCGGGGACGGGGTGACCGGCTTCCGGGCCGGCGATCGGGTCGGTGCCGCCTGGCTGCGCGGCACGGACGGCACATGCCGGTTCTGCCGGGCCGGCGCGGAGAACCTGTGCCCCGAATCGCGCTACACCGGCTGGGACGCCGACGGCGGGTACGCCGACTTCACGACCGTGCCGGCGGATTTCGCGTACGGCCTGCCCGACGGCTACTCCGACGCGGAGCTCGCACCGCTGTTGTGCGCCGGCATCATCGGATACCGCGCGTTGCGCCGGGCTGATCTGCCGCCCGGCGGCCGGCTCGGCATCTACGGTTTCGGCGCGTCGGCCCACCTGACCGCGCAGGTCGCGATCGCCGAGGGAGCGCGGGTGCACGTGTTCACCCGCTCGGAACAGGCCCGGAAACTCGCGCTCGAACTCGGCGCGGTCTCGGCCGGCGACGCGTACGACGAGCCGCCTGAACCGCTGGAATCGGCGGTTCTGTTCGCACCGGTCGGTGATCTTGTGCCGGTGGCGCTGCGAGGCCTCGACCGAGGCGGCACGCTCGCGATCGCCGGCATCTACCTGAGTGACATCCCGGCCCTGAACTACGAGCGTGACCTGTTCCAGGAGCGAACGGTTCGCAGCGTCACCGCCAACACCCGGCAGGACGGCCGGGATCTGCTCGCGTTCGCGGCAAGCCATCGTCTTCAGGTCGCGGTCACGCCGTACCCGATGAACCGCGCCGCCGACGCCCTGGCCGACCTCGCGGCCGGCCGGGTCACCGGAGCGGCCGTCCTGTTGCCATGACGGCGGCGCCGTCACCCGCAGGGCCGAAGGTCCGCGGTGTGTGGGCGGTCGGCCCTGCCCGTCCGCGGACGCGGGCGCGAACGCTGGAGTTATGACCGAGACCCTGGCTGAGCCCGTCGCCGTTGACGGACGCCGGCCTCCACCCCAGCTGTTTCGTGATCTGCGCACGTCGGCCGACGGTCTGGGTGCCCGGGAGGCGGCTCGCCGGCTGACCGTGTACGGGCCCAACGAGTTGTCCCGGCGGCGCGGCCGGTCCTGGCCGGCCGAGCTACTCGCCCAGTTCACCCAGCCGCTCGCCGTGCTGCTCATGGTCGCCGCTGTGCTCGCCTGGTTCGGGGGCACCCCGGCGCTGGCGCTGGCCGTCGTGGCGGTGATCCCGCTCAACGCGGGCTTCGCGTTCGTGCAGGAGCGGCAGGCCGAGCGGGCGGTCGAGGCGCTCGCCGCCTACCTGCCCGCCACCGCGCGAGCTCTGCGGGACGGCCTGCTCGCCGAGGTACCGGCGCGTGAGCTGGTCCCCGGTGACGTCATCGAGATCGCCGAGGGTGACCGCATCTGCGCCGACTCCCGGCTGATCGAGGGCGACCTGTCGGTGGATCTCTCCGCGCTCAACGGCGAGTCGGTGCCCGCGGGGCGGGCGGCCGACGCCGAGGTGGTGCCGGGGCCGTTGCTCGAGGCACGGGAACTCATCTTCAGCGGTACGGCGTGTGTCGCGGGGCAGGGCCGGGCCGTGATCATCCACACCGGGATGCACTCCGAGATCGGCCGCATCGCGGCGTTGTCGCAGCGTGGACGAACCGATCCGAGTCCGCTCGAACGGCAGGTGCGGCGGGCCACCTGGATCATCGCGATCGCGGCGGTGGCGGCCGGTGCGGCCTTCCTGCCGATCGGCGTGGTGGCCGGCCTGGGCTGGGCCGCGGCGATCAGCTTCGCGATCGGCCTGATCGTGGCGAACGTGCCGGAGGGGCTGCTGCCCACGATCACGCTGGCCCTCGCCGCCGGTGTCCGGGAGCTGGCGCGCGACGGCGCGGTGGTCAAGCGGCTGTCCGCGGTGGAGACGCTCGGCGCCACCACGGTCGTCTGCACCGACAAGACCGGCACGCTGACCGAGAACCGGATGCGGGTCACCCGGCTCTGGCTGCCCGGCGCGGAGATCGAGGCCGGAGATCCGCGTGGCCGGCGGCTCGCCGTCGCGGCGGCCCGGTGCACGACGGCACGCGAAAGCGGCGACGGCACAGCCGGCGGCACCGGCGATCCGACCGAACGGGCGCTGCTCCGGCTGGCCGCCGACCTCGGCGCGCCGGTGCACGCGGCCGACCGGGACCGGGAACGGGGCGCGCTGTACGCGTTCGACGCCAGGCTCAAGCGGATGTCCACCCTCGATGGAGATCTCGTCCACACCAAAGGCGCCGTGGAATCGGTGCTGCCGCTATGTATCGGAGTCCTGGCCGCCGACGGCACGACTGGCGCCCTGTCCGACGCCGCGCGAGCGAGCCTGTCCGCGGCGGTCGACCGGTACGCCGCCACCGGACTCCGGGTGCTCGCCGTCGCGACGCGGCAGGTTCCGGCGCCGCCCGCGGACCGTACCGCGGCGGAGCGTGATCTTCTGCTGCTCGGCTTGATCGCGATGGTCGATCCGCCGCGCACGGGCGTGGCCGAGGCCGTCGCGGCCGCTCATCACGCGGGCATCCGGGTGCACGTGATCACCGGTGACTACGGGCCGACCGCCGCCGAGATCGCCCGGCAGGTAGGAATCGGTGGGGACGGGCGGCGGATCGTGACCGGCGACCAGCTGGACCGGATGACCGAGGCCGAACTCGACGAGCTGCTGGCGGTCCCGGGCGAGATCGTTTTCGCCCGATCCTCACCGGAGGGGAAGCTGCGCATCTGCGAGGCGCTGCGGGCCGGCGGCCAGATCGTGGCGATGACCGGGGACGGAGTCAATGACGCCCCGGCGTTGCGGCACGCGGACATCGGGGTCGCGATGGGCCGCTCGGGCACCGACGTGGCCCGGGAGGCGGCCACCATGGTGCTCACCGACGACAACTTCGCCACGATCGTACGAGCCGTCGACGCGGGACGCCGGGTCTTCGACAACGTCCGCAAGTTCGTGCTCTACATCTTCGCGCACGCCGTACCGGAGATCGTCCCGTTCTTGATCTTCGCAATGTCCGGCGGTGCGGTACCGCTGCCGCTGACCGTGCTGCAGATCCTCGCCATCGACCTCGGCACCGAGACCCTGCCCGCGCTGGCACTCGGCCGGGAACCCGCCGAGCCGGGCCTGATGGATCGGCCGCCACGCCCGCCGGGGCAGGGCGTCATCGACCGGCGGTTGCTGCTGCGAGCCTGGGGCCTGCTCGGCGTCGTGTCCGCCGTCCTGGTCACGGCCGGGTACTTCTGGGCACTGTGGCGGGCCGGTTGGCACCCGGGGGCCGGCTTGTCCGGCGGGGACTATCGACGGGCCACCACCATGACCTTCGCGGGGATCGTGGCCTGCCAGATCGGGACGGCGTTCGCGGCCCGCACCGACCACGCGTCGCTGCGCTCGATCGGCCTGTTCAGCAACCGGTTGCTGCTGGCGGGCATCGCGTTCGAGCTGGTCTTCGCGGCCGTACTGATCTATCTGCCACCGCTGCAGCCGATTTTCAGCACGGCCGCCCTGGGGCCCGCCGAACTGGCCTTCCTGCTGCCGTTCCCGCTGATCGTCTGGGCGGCCGACGAGGTGTACCGGTGGCGCGGTAGGAGGACCCGTCCACGTGGGACCTTAGGCTCTGCCCCGAAGTCCTCCACAGCGAGAGGCTGAAGGGAGAGTACTGGAGGCTGGAGGACCACCATGACCTACCGCATCGCGATCAACGGCTTCGGCCGCATCGGCCGAAACTACCTGCGCCGCCTGATGGCCAAGGACATGGCCAACGCGGGTTTGCAGGTGGTGGCCATCAACGATCTGTACGACACCGGCATGCTCGCTCACCTGCTCGAGTACGACTCGACCTTCGGCCGCCTGGACACCGAGGTCGGCCACGACGGCGACCTGCTCAACGTCGGCTGGCACAGCATCCCCACGTTCACCGAGCGGTCACCCGAGGCGCTCCCCTGGGGCAGCCTGAACGTCGACCTCGTGATCGAGGCCACCGGCCGGCTGCGCACCCGCGACGACGCGGCGCTGCACCTCAAGGCCGGCGCCGACCGGGTGCTGATCTCCGCTCCGGGCAAGGGTGTCGACGCCACCCTGGTGCCGGGTGTCAACGCCGAGTCCTACGACCCGATCAGGCACCAGATCGTGTCGGCCGCGTCCTGCACGACCAACTGCGTCGCACCGCTGGCCAAGGTGCTCAACGACGCCTTCGTCATCGAACACGGCTATCTGACCACCGTGCACGCCTACACCAACGACCAGAACGTCCTCGACGCACCGCACAAGGACCCGCGCCGGGCCCGGGCCGCGGCCGTGAACATCATCCCGACCAGCACCGGCGCGGCCAAGGCCGTCGGACTTGTCCTGCCCGAACTGGCCGGCCGGCTGGACGGCGTCGCACTGCGGGTTCCCGTGGTGGACGGCTCGATCAGCGATCTCACGCTCGAACTGGGCACGGAGGTCACCGTCGAAGAGGTGAACGCGGCGGTGGCGGCCGCGGCCGTTGGCCCCATGCAGGGCATCATCCGCTACACCGAGGCACCCCTGGTCTCCACCGACATCGTCGGTGACCCGGCCTCCTGCGTGTTCGATGCCCGCCTGACCCAGGCGCGGGGCCGGCTGGTGAAGGTGTTCGGCTGGTACGACAACGAGTGGGGCTACACCAACCGCCTCGTCGATCTGACGAAGCAGATGTCGCGGAGGTGAGGTCATGCGTGCCAAGGACATCATGACCAGCCCGGTGCACACCGTGGCGCAGACCGCGACGGTGGAGAGCGCCGCCCAGTTGATCACCGCCAACGCGGTGACGGCGCTTCCGGTGGTCGACGGGGCCGGCCGGCTGGTCGGCATGGTCAGCGAAAGCGACCTGCTCTGGCACCGGGTGCCCGCGGACCCGACCGCGCACCTCAACCGGCTGCCCGACACCGACCCGGCCAACCGTCCGGGCATGGTCGCCGAGGTCATGTCGTCGGACCCACTGACCACCCGGCCGGACGCCGATGTCGCCGACGTCGCCGGAACGATGTTGGAGACCGATGTGCGCAGCATGCCGGTGGTGGAGGACGGCGTGGTGCTGGGCATCATCAGCCGCCGCGACATCCTGCGCGCCATGGTCCGCAGCGACGAAGTGCTCACCGCCGAGGTGCAGCACCGGCTCGACGAGTACGCGGGTGGCCACCGCTGGGCGGCGACCGTGCAGGGCGGCATCGCTCACCTCACGGGCGTCTTCGACGACGACCCCGAGCAGGGAATCGTCGTGGTGCTGGCGCGCACGGTGCCCGGCGTGGCCGCCGTCGACCTGGGCGCGACCCGGCCGAACGGCGGATGACATGTCCCGGCCGGAGGCGGGACGGGCCGGCACGACCGGGCCCGTCCTCGCCGGCATTCTGGCCGTGACATCCGCCGAGGACGTGTTGCGCGTGGCCTTCGACGAGGCCGAACGCCGAACCGTGCCCCTGCGGGTGGTGGCTTCCGTACTGTCCGAGGGTGACCGTCTGGTCCTTGGCGACGTGCTCGAGTGCTGGTCCGGGAAGTATCCGGGCGTGTCCGTGTCGACGTCGGTCCGCGGTGACCTCGACCCGGCTATCTGCCTCACCGCCGCCACTCGGACCTGCTGCCTGGCTGTGCTGAGCGCGCCGGGCGACGCGCGTACCGCAGCGGCGGTCGCGGCAGTGGCCCGGCGCGCGTCCTGCCCGCTGGTCGTGCTGCCTTCGGCAGACTGACAGAAATGAAGAGGCCGGCCCGGAGAAGCCTCCCCGGGCCGGCCAACTGCGGTCAGGCCGTGACTTCGTGCACGACCGCGATGCTGCAGACGGAGTGGCGCAGCAGGTGCTGGCTCACCGATCCCAGCAGCATGCCCCGCAGCGCACCACGGCCGCGCGAACCGACCACCAGCAACTGGGCCCCGGCGCTCGCCGTGGTCAGGGCGGCGGCCGGGTGCTCGGTGACCAGCTCCACCGAGATCGGGAGGTCTGGGTACTTCCCTCGCCATCCGGCGATCAGGTCGTCCAGGTGCCGCTTCTCCTCATCGGGGATCGGCGGCGCCTGGGGCTTCCAAGCCTGAACGACCCGCAGAGCCACGCCACGCGTGGCGGCCCTGTTCGGCCGCGAACGCGAGCGCAGCCTCGGACGAGCCGGAGCCGTCGACGCCGACCACCACCGGGGCATTGGAGTCTTCCTGTCCGCGCACGACGACCACCGGGCAGTGCACGTGTGCGGTGACCGCGACGCCGACCGAGCCGAGCAGGTTGGTGACGGCGCTGTGCCCGCGACTGCCGAGCACGACGAGCGCGGCCCGGGCGGAACGATCGACGAGAGCGAGCGCCGCGATCCCGTCGAGGGTCTTGGCCGTGATGGTGAGTGTGGGATGGGTGCGCCTCGCCTCCGCGAGGGCGGCCTGCATCACCTGCTTGATCGCTTGGTCGGTCTCGCTGTCCGGCCAGGCCGCTCCGGCCGGAACGGAGGGGGCGGAGGGCATCCAGACCGGCCACTCGTAGGCGAAGAAGAGCTCGACCGGCGCGCCGGTGCGTTCCGCCTCGTCGAGCGCCCACCGCGCGGCGTTCTTGGCGTCGGCGGAGCGGTCGTACCCGACGATGATTTTGCGGGTGTTCATGATGGCTCCTTTCCGGTTGTTACGCCGTGCTGAGGCGGCGTAGGAGGGGATCCGGCTCCGCACCGACCGGCGCGAGCCGAAGCTTGGCGTCCACCGCGACGACACCGTCCGGGCCGGCCAGGACCGGGTTGAGGTCGAGTTCGGCGATCTCGGGCAGGTCCTCGGCGAGCCGGCCCAGTCGCAGGAGCAGGTCCTCGAGCGCGGCGGTGTCCACCGGGGGCGTTCCCCGATAGCCGGTCAGCAGCGGGGCCGCACGCAGACCGCGCCACATCCGCCCGGCGTCCAGGTCGGTCATCGGGACCAGGCGCAGTGCGCGGTCACCGAGCAGGTCGGTGTGCACACCACCCAAGCCGAGCAGCACGACCGAGCCGAACTGCGGATCGTGGGCGATCCCGGCGACCAGTTCGACCGGAGCGGTCACCTGCGTCTGCACGAGCACCCCGGTATCGGGGCGGCCGGCGGCGGCCACCGGTTTGAACGCGTGCCGCACGGCGGCCGGACCGTTCAGCCCGACCCGCACGCCACCGCGGTCGGTCTTGTGCACCAGTTCGGGATCGGCGGACTTGAGGACCACGGGGTAGCCGAGCCCGTCGGCGGCCGCGGCGGCAGAAGCCGCCGACATCGCCGTCACCGCAGGCAGAACGCCGATGCCGTACGCGGACAGAATCGCGGCCGTGCGTTGGTAGTCCTGCCAGTTGCCTCCCTCGGCCAGCGCTTGCTCGACCAGAGCCCGAGCGCCTTCGGCGTCGACTCCGGCCAGCTCAGGCCGCCGGCCGAGCGGCTGCCGTTGCCACTCGGCGTAACCGGCGGCGGCGGCCAGCGCATGTACGGCACGTTCCGGCAGGTCGTAGACCGGCGCTCCCCGCTTCCCCAGCCGTACGGCCGGATCGCCACCGATCAGCACCACCGCCACCGGAAGGTCAGGGTTTTCGTCAGTTACCGTGCCGAGTGCCTCCATGATGGCGGCCGGCTGGTTGGCGTGGGTGCCGATGACGATCAGTAACAGCATGTCGGCGGTGGCGCTCCCGGCTGCCTTGACCGCGGCGGCCGCAAAGGCAGCGGGGGTGACTCCGGCGCCGAGATCGAGCGGATTGTCGCCGCCGGCCGCGGGCACGGTCAGGCCAGTCGCTTCGGCGGCGTCAGCCGCCAGGACGTTGAGACCGCCGGCGTTGCCCACGATCGCGAGTCTCCGCCCGGCGGGAAGAGGCTGGCCGGTGAGCATCCGGGCGGCGTCCATCAGGTCGCCGAGGTTGTCCGGCCGCACGACGCCGGCCTGCGCGAACAACGCGTCGACCGTAGCGGCGGGTGCGGCGGCGGCCGCGGTGTGCGAGGCGCCGGCCCGTTGACCCGCGCCCGAACGGCCGCTCTTGAGGGCCAGCACCGGCTTGCGACGCGCCAGCGCCCGGACGGTACGGGCGAACTTGCGGGGGTTGCCGAACGATTCGAGATAGAGCGCGACCGCCTGGGTGGCCGGGTCGTCGTACCAGTAGGCGATCAGGTCGTTGCCGCTGACGTCGGCCTTGTTGCCCAGCGACACGAAGGTGGAGATCCCGTGGCCGGCGTGGATGGCGTCCTCGACCAGCGCGATCCCGACCGCGCCGGACTGGGCGGCGACGGCCAGGCCGCCGGTCGGTGGCACGGCCGGAGCGAACGACGCGTTGAGCCGTACCGCCGGGTCGGTGTTGATCACACCGAGGCAGTTCGGGCCGACCAGCCGGATTCCGTGCTTCCGGGCGAACCGGACGAGGTCGTGCTGGCGGCGTCGCCCCTGCGGGCCGGACTCGCCGAAGCCCGCGCTGAGCACGACGGCGGCGCGGGCGCCCACGGCCGCGCCGTCGGCCAGCACGGCAGAGACGTGTTCGGCGGGCACGGCGATCACCAGCAGGTCGACCGGCGTCGGGAGCCGGCGCAGGGAGCGGTAGGCGGTGATCCCGTCGACCGGCTCACCGCTGCGGTTGACCGCGTACAGGGCGCCGGTGAAGCCGTATTCGCGCAGGCCGCGTAGCGTTTCGTGGCCGACACCGCCGGGCTTGTGGCCGGCGCCGACGACCGCGACGGCGGCGGGGGAGAGCAGCGCGTGCAGTGACGCCCGCTCGGCGGTCCGGTCACGCAGGTCGACGGATGCCTCGGCTTCGGGGTCGAGGGTGGTCAGGCCGACGTCGATGATGCCGTGGTCGAAGTGGGACCGGACGTGCGTGCTGAGATCACGCGCCGTCCGCAACATCGCGAAGTTCTCCGGGAGCACCTCTCCCACCAGTTCGGCGATGCCGTGGTGGCGGGCACTCGCCGCGAGGTGTTCCAGCAGCAGGGTGCCGATGCCCCGGCCGTGGTCGGGGCCGGCGACGAAGACCGAGAACTCCGCGCGCTGGCCGGGGCCGTCGGTGCGTTCGACGGAGGCGACCCCGACCAGCCGGTTGCCCTCGACGGCGAGGACGGCGATGTGCTGGTCGGACTCGGCCCGGCAGAGCCGGTTCACTTCGGCGGCCAGCGCGCGGTCACTCGGCTGGGCGAAGAAGCGCATCCGCAGGTCGTCCGGTGCGGCATTCGCGTACAGGCCGGCGAGGGAGTCGCGGTCGGCCGGCCGGACCGGCCGGATGGTGATGATGCCGCCGTCCAGGGCCAGCGCGTCGGCGCTGCCGGTGGGGGTCATCGTCCCGCCTTCCCGGCAGCGCGGTCCCGGGCGATGAGTACCGGGCAGTGGGCATGGTGCAACAACTGCAGGCCCACCGAGCCGAGCAGCCGTCCGGTCACCGTCCCGTGCCCGTGCGAGCCGACGACCACGAGCTGCGCGTTGTGCGAGCCCCGGACGAGCGCGGCGGAAGCGGTGTCGTGGGTGAGGACCGTTTCGACCGGCACCTCGGGGAACCGGCCACGCCACGGCTGCAGCAGCCGTCCGATCCTGGCCCGTTCCGAGTTTCTTTCCTGCTCGGTCGGGAGGTCCGCATGCCGGACCTCGGCCAGCCATCGGGGGACGGCCGGCGCGAACGAGTGCAGCACGATCAGGCCGTCACCGCGCCGGGACGCCGCATCGTAGGCCGCGTCGAGGACCCGTTCGGCGGACGAGTCGTGGTCGAGGCCCGCGACCACCGGCCCGTCGGGCTTCTCTCGGCCGCGCACGACGACCACGGGGCAGGGCGCGTGAGTGGCGAGACGATGGCCGACCGAGCCGAGCGTCAGGTCGGCGAAACCGCCCCGGCCGCGGTTGCCCACCACCAGCAGCTCCGCTCCGCGGGCCACTTCGAGCAGCTGGGGTATGGCGTGTCCGATCAGCGTGTCGGCCTCGACGGTGATGCCTGGGGCGGTGGCCCGGGCGAGGTCGTCGGCGGCCACGACGACGGCTTGGGCGATCTCCCGTGCCAGGTCGATGTAGTCGGTGCCGACCTCGAGCCGGGACTCGCGCCAGTCCCAGTCGAAGGCGTAGACGATCCGCAGAAGGGTCTGCCGGCGATGCGCCTCCGCAGCCGCCCACTCCACCGCTGCCATGCTCTGCCCGGTGCCGTCCGTGCCGACGATGATGGTCATGGCGGTCTCCTTCGATTCAGGCCCGGCCGTGGCGCAGCAGGCGCAGCGCAGCGCCGGGCAGCACGGCGATCAGGGCGCAGCCGATAAGTTCGATGCCGGTCAGCGGCTCGGTGCCGAGCAGGGTGCGCAACGGTTCCAGCAGCACCCCGCCGACCTGCAGCACGCCGGACAGGGCGACCGCGGCGAGCAGCCACGGGTTACGGTCGCCGCCGGGTGAGGTCTTGGCGCGCACGGCGAGCGCGACGCCGAGTTGGGCCAGCCCGAGCACGACGAACATCACCGACTGCCAGGGCCGCCCGGCCTGATCCGCCACCACACCGGCGGCCAGCACCACCGAGGCGACCGCCGCGCCACCGATCAGCACGCTCGCCAGCAGTCCGTCGCCGAGCACTGATTCCTGCGGCGAGCGGGGTGGCCGATGCAGGACGTCCTTCTCGGCCGGTTCGGCGCCGAGCGCTACACCCGGCACGCCGTGCGTGAGCAGATTGATCCAGAGCAGCTGGCCGGGCAGCAGCGCGAGCGGCATGCCCAGCAGCGGGCCGACGAGCATCACGAGCAACTCGGCGACGCCGCCCGAGAGCGCGTAGCGCAGGAACCGGCGGATGTTGTCGTAGATGCGCCGGCCCTCGCCGATCGCGTCCGCGACGGTCGCCAGGTTGTCGTCGATCAGGACCAGGTCGGCGGCCTGCCGGGCCACCTCGGTGCCGCCGCCCATGGCCACACCGATGTCGGCCCGGCGCAGCGCCGGTGCGTCGTTGACGCCGTCACCGGTCATCGCCACGACCTCACCCCGCTGTTGCAGGGCGGCCACGATGTCGAGTTTCCGGTCCGGCTGGGTGCGTGCGTACACCCGGGTGCCGGCGACGTCCTCGGCCGTGAGCGGACCGTCGTCGCCGCGGGCGACGCGGTCGCCCGGGCCGAGAATCCCGAGGTGGGTGCCGATGGCCGCGGCGGTCGCGGGGTGATCTCCGGTGATCATGAGCAGGCGTACGCCGGACGCCTCGAACGCCGCGGCGGTGCCGGCTGCCGTCGCGCGCAGCGGGTCGCCGATGCCGACCAGCCCGGCCGGACTCAGCGGCACCTCGGTGTCCGGCCGGTCGGCGACGGCGGTGGCGATGGCCAGCACGCGCAGGCCGTCGACGGCGAACTCGTGAGCCGCGGCGATCAGATCCGCGTGACGTTCCGGGTCCAGGACGGCTTCGGGCGCGCCCTTCGCGATGATCAGGTATTCGCCGGTCTCCAGGTGGTGCGCGGTGGTCATGCGCAGCGTGGCGTGGTCGAACGGCTGTTCCGCGACGCGGGGGGCCTTGGCCCGCTCGGTCGCCGAGTCGTAGCCGCACCGGCCGGCGAACGCGACCAGCGCGGCCTCCATCGGGTCGCCGGCCGCGCCCCACTCGCCATCCTCGCGCGGTGCCACCAGACTGGCGTCGTTGCAGAGCAGGCCGGCCAGGGCCAGGCGACGGAGCGCGTCGTCCACACCGGCCGGTAGCACGGTGCCGGTCGGCGTGTAGCCGGAACCGGTGACCTTGTGCCGCCCGCCGTCCACGGTCGCGGCTCGCTGCACGGACATCCGGTTCTCGGTGAGCGTTCCGGTCTTGTCGGCGGCGATCACGGTGACCGAGCCCAGGGTCTCGACGGCGTGCAAGCGGCGGGGGATGGCGCGGGTCCGAGCCATCCGGCGGGCGCCGAGGGCGAGCGCGAGGGTCACCACCGCGGGCAGGCTCTCCGGCACCGCGGCCACGACCAGGCTGACGGCGGTGATCGCCATCCGGACGACGGGCTGGCCGGCCAGCAGGCCGAGCGCGAAGACGATCGCGGAGACGGCGACGGCGGCCGCGCCGAGGGTCCGGCCGAGAGCGGCGAGCCGCCGCTGCAGCGGCGTGAGGCCCGGGGCGGTGCGAGACACCAGGTCGGCGATCCGGCCCAGGGAGCTGTCGGCGCCGGTCCGGACCACGACGCCCGTGGCCCGACCGGTGGTCAGCACGGTGCCGGAGCCGGCCGCCTCGCCCGCGTCTCGGTGTACCGGCACGGATTCGCCGGTCAGGGAGGATTCGTCGAAGGCGGCCCGCTCGGCGACGGTGAGATCGAGGTCGGCGGGCACGACGTCGCCCGCCTCCAGCCGTACCAGGTCGCCCCGGACCAGCTCCGCCGCGGGCATGATCCGGTCGAGACCGTCGCGGACCACCCGGGCGTTCGGCGCGGCGAGGTCGTCCAGAGCGGCGATGGCCGCGTCCGCGCGAACCTCCTGGACCACGCCGATCACCGTGTTGACGAACACGACAAGGGCGATGACCGCAGTGTCCGGGATGTCACCGAGAACAGCGGTAACCACCGCCGCGACCAGGAGCAACGCCACGAGAGGGTCGGCCAGCTGGTGGCCGACCCGAGCCGACAGACGGCGCCGCACCGGTTTCGCGACGACGTTGGGTCCGTCAGCGTCGAGACGTATCGCGGCCTCGACGGTGGTCAGGCCGGCGGGCGCCAGGTTGGTGTGCATGGCTATCGCCGAACGTCGTGCAGGGTGCGCAGACGGTATTCGTAGTCCTCGGAGTCGATCTCGCCGCGGGCGAACCGGTCGGCGAGAATTCGGTCGGCGTCGGAGACGGCCGGCTCGCTGGTGTGCGGAGCCCGCTGGAGCTGGGCGATCAGAAGCCCCGCGAGCAGGAACAGCGTCGGCAGCACGATGGCGAAGACGATGAGGGACCATCCGGTGCCCATACCAAATCCGTGGTTCATCATGGCTTTGTCCTTCCATGAGTCTCGATGTAATCGTCCGGCCGGGTTGCCCCGCAGAGCAGAGTCGATAGACCCTTTACAGCGGGTCAATCGGGGCCTTGGCCACGGCGTTGGTAACGACGACGACCGTCATCCCTTGGCGGTGCCGTCGGAGAACGGCCCGGCGGCGGCCGGATGACTTTTGGCCCGGTGGGAGCTGTCCACCGGCGGTGCCGGGCCGTGCCTCCCGCTTCTAGCCTGCGGCTATGGGCAGCAACGCAACTTCACCGCAGGTTCGGCCGGTGGTGGTCGGGGTGGACGGCTCGGGCAGTGCCCAGGGCACTCTCGACCTGGCCGTCGCCGAAGCGGCCCGGCTTGCGGCACCCCTGCTGATCGTGCACGCGTGGCCCGGCCGATATACCGGGGCCTTCCGCGGCCGGAACACTGCGGCACCGTCTGCGGACGGGCGGCATCTGCTCGAGGTCGCCGCCGCCCGTGCACGCCTCGCTCAGCCGGACCTTGCGATCAGCAATGCACATGTGGAGTCGCCCCTGGGCCGCCGACGGATCGGAGCCCTCCGCCGCGAGAGGTGGCTACGCCGCCGAACGCGCCTGCGCGGAGCGAGCCTTGGCAACGGCGCTCGTTCGGTGGTCCGCACGATTCCCCGGCGTACCGGTCGACCGCGAGATCGTGTCCGACCTGGACCTGGCGCCCACGATCGAGCGCGCGTCCCGCCGGGGCAGATTGCTCGTTGCCGGCATCGGCCGGCACGGACGATTCGCCGAACTCTTGTACGGATCGGCCGGTCCCGGACCGGTCGGCCTGCGATCCGCCCCGTGCCCGGTGGTTCTCGTGCCGGAGGACTGGCCTGCCGGCGGCCTCGCGTCGGGTCATGCCACAACGGCGGCCGGGCCGCGCTGATCGCGACCCGGCCGCCACATCTCAGACTCGATGCCGTTCGGTCAGCAGTGCGGCGGCGACCCCGGCCGCCCACCGCCGGGCTTTTTCCGGTTCGCCGGCCACGAGTGGGCCGCAGGTGCCGGCCGGCCCTATCGCCCGGTCGATAGGTGAGCGACGAGACCTCGCGTTGCAGGTCTGGGTGACCCGGTGTGCCGTAGCCGAAGCGGATGGCGATCTGTGGGTGGCCGGATCGGCCCAGCGCCCGGCGCAGTTGGTCGTTGGCGGCCGGCACCTCGACCGGCTGGCTGATGAGAGAGGTGCCGAGACCGGCGGCGGGTACCGGGTTGGGCCGGAAAGGTCCGCGATTGCCGAAGCGGCGCGAGGACGACGGCGTCGCTGCTGACTCGGAGGGTGGCGCGTGCCCTCCCGGCTTGGGCATGACGGGGAATATTGGACAGGGCCTCGCGCAGTACGGCCATCAGCTCCGCAGACGTAGGACTTTCGGCCCTGCGACGCGAGGTTGGCAGGGGGTACGAAGGATAGATGATTCGCGTTTTTCTCCTCGACGACCATGAAGTGGTCCGCCGGGGCCTTGTCGACCTTCTCCAGGCCGCCGGTGACATCGAGGTGGTGGGCGAATCAGGCTCGGCCCAGGAAGCGACCCGCCGGATCCCGGCCTTCCGGCCTGATGTGATGATTCTGGACGGCCGATTGCCCGACGGCAGCGGCATCGATGTGTGTCGCGACGTCCGGGCGATCGACTCGTCGATCAAGGGCTTGATCCTCACTTCCTACGAGGACGACGAGGCCCTGTTCGCCGCGATCATGGCGGGCGCCTCCGGTTATGTGCTCAAGCAGATCCGCGGCACCGACCTGGTCGACGCGGTGCGCCGGGTCGCCGAGGGGCAGTCGCTGCTCGACCCGGCGATCACGCAGCGGGTCCTGGAGCGCATCCGCAACGGTGTGGAGGCGCCGCGCGAGCTGGCCGGGCTGACCGACCAGGAGCGCCGGATCCTGGAGTTCATCGCCGAGGGCCTGACCAACCGGGAGATCGCGTCCCGGATGTTCCTGGCCGAGAAGACGGTGAAGAACTACGTGTCGCACCTGTTGGCGAAGCTGGGACTGGAGCGGCGCACGCAGGCGGCGGTTCTGGCCACCCGCCTGCGCGGCGATCACCTCCGGAGCTGATCTGCGGCCCGGCGGACTCCTTCTTGCGCGAAGCTGCAGCGTGCCGATCAAAGGTCGGAAGGCAGGAGAACCTCGGCCACCGCACGGCGGGGCGTGGGGTGGCCCGGCACGCCGTACCCGAGCCGAATTGCCAGCTGGGGAACGCCACGGCGGCCAAGAGAGCGGCGGAGCTGGTCACGCGCGGCCGGAACCTCGATCGGCTGGGACAGCATCGAAGCGGCCAGGCCGGCCGAGGTCGCGGTCAGTAGGACTTTTTGCAGTGCCTGCCCGGCGACGATCTGGTCCAGCGGCCGGTCACCCCCGGCACCGAGGATGCCAACGAGCGGCTCGGGCTCGTAGTCGCGGCCGGGAGCACGACGATGGTCGGAGAACGACCGTTGTGGCAGAAGATCCTGCGGCTCGGAACTGGGAGCCCCGGCGCTGATGGGAACGCCGTCCGGTGCGACGTCGGTGTGGGTCCAGGATGCCAGTTCGTACTGGTATCGAGCGGTCCGGTGCAGCACCCGGTCGGCACCCTGAGCGATCTCGGCGAAGCCGCTGAGCGCGGTCATCCCCACCAGCAGCTCGAGCCAACCCCCCTCGGCTCGAGCCGCCTCGATAAGCCGCAGGCGGGTTTCGGCGGGCACCGGGTCGGGCCAGAACGGCGCCCGGTTGCTGTGGCGGTGGGCGATGGCGGCGTGCAGATCCGTCTCGGCGTACGTTGTCAGCCGCTGCTTGCCCGGGGTGAGGCGGGCGATGAGATCCGGGTCGGCGGGATCCGGGCCGAGCTCGACGTCGGCCGGGACACCGGCGACAGCCAAGGCGAGTCGGGCGTTGAAGACCGCCGCGCCACAGGCCAGCCGCACCGCCCAGCCGGCTCGATCGGCAACGGCGAGTTGACGGGCCGGGTCGGCGAGTATCTCGATCGCGCCGTTCCGCAGGCGGAAGAACCACGGTTGCGTGTTGTGCATCGACGGCGCGCGGATACCTGCTGCGGCCGCTCGCTGAAGGTCGGTCTCTGAGTACGTGTTCACAGCAGCCTCCCTGCTGTCACGGCGAACGACGGCGGGTCGTCTGCTCAACGACAACGGCTTCGCCGGCGGAACGGCGGGGCGCGGCGGGCAGTGGCTCGCGCGCCGAGGCATAGCCGAGCCGGACCACCACATATGGCTCGCCGATGTCCGCGATCATGCTGCGCAGCAGGTGCCTGGGCCACTCGACCTCGACGGCGTCGCTGAACGGTGCGGTAGCCAAGCCGTCCGCGGTGGCGAGCAACAGCAGCGCCGACAAGGCCTCTCCGCCGCGGAGCAGGTTTGCCGGCTGGTCATCCAGGCCGAAGACGATGACGTACGCCGCTCCCTGGTCATGCGCCGAACCGGGAGCGAGTCCGAGGGTGCCGCCCGGAGTGAAGTCGCGCACCGGGACCCGGCGAAGTTCCGACCGCACTGCGGTCGCCGGTGGCACACCGTCGCCGCTGAAGCCGGGCCGGTTGGTCCACCTCTGCAGTTCGGCCCGATAGGCCGGGTCGTCCAGCTCCGCACTGCCGGCAAGCTCGGCGGAGATCGCCAGCATGACGACCTGGTCGGGGCGGACCACATGCAGATAGGCACCCTCGGCCTCGACGAACCGGCGCAGTTTCGTCAGTTCGAACTCGGTCACCTCCTGCTCGCCGAAGGCACGGCGGTCCGTCCTGCGGCGCGGCAGTGCGGCGGCCATCCGCTGCGACTCCGGGTCGGCCGGCACCTCTTCGCCAAGCGTGATCCGGGCCAGAAGATCCGGGCGCGAGCTGTCCGGCCACCGCTCGACTGCTGCCGACCAGCCCGCAGCGGCCAGCGCGGTCCGGGCGTGATGCAACGCGGCACCGCAGCTGATGGTCAGCAGCCGGCCATCCGGGTCGGTGCTGTCCAGCTTTCGGGTCGGATCGGCGTACAACTCGAGCGTGTTGCCGACGACTCGCCAGGTCCACGGCTGAGTGTTGAAGACCGATGGCGCATGCAGCGACGCCTCGGCGGCCTGTTCGAGCACCTTCATCGGACACCTCCAGTCCTTCTGCCTCTCACGCTTCCGGTTCAGCCGGTCTCGGATCAGGGCCGAAGGTCCCGTTGTCACCTGACGAGTGGCCCGTCCGGCTCCGGTTCGTCTCCCCAGGAACGAACCTCTCAGCCTTGATTCAGGACTTCGCCGATGCGGGACAACAGTTCGGCCCGGGTGAAGGGCTTGGTAATCAGGACGGTGTCGCGGTCAAGAGCGTCGTCGCCGATGACGAATGGCTCCGCGTACCCGGACATGTAGGCCACCCGAAGCCCCGGCCGGGTCGCCGTGATTTGCTCGGCGAGCTCTCGGCCGTTCATGAACGGCATGATCACGTCAGTGAGCAGTAGGTCGATGTGGTGGGGGAAGTCTTCGGCTACCTTGATCGCCTCGGGGCCGTTTCCGGCGGTCAGCACCTGGTATTCGTTGCGCGTCAGGATTCTCTTCGTCACCTCGCGAAGCGCTTCCTCGTCCTCCACCACGAGAACGGTTGCACGACCGTGCTGCTGCGCCGGAGCCGGCGCCGGTTTCTCCAGGACCGCCGGGGTTTCGTCGGTTACCGGGAACAGCGTGATGAAGGCGGTGCCGGCGCCGGGTGCGGTGTTGATGGTGACGAACCCGCCGGCCTGGGTGATGATGCCGTAGACGGTGGCCAGGCCGAGTCCGGTCCCCTTGCCCGCTTCCTTGGTGGTGAAGAAGGGTTCGAAGACGCGATCGAGCACCTCGGTAGGAATGCCTGTTCCGGTGTCCGCCACCCGGACGCGGACGTAGCGGCCCGGCGGCGGTGCCGGACGTGACGCTGCGTCGGTAGGCGTGGTTACCCGGTGGTTGGTCGTGTGGATGGTCAGGGTCCCGCCATCCGGCATGGCGTCACGGGCGTTGACCGCCAGATTCATCAGGATCTGCTCGATCTGTCCCGGGTCGGCCAGCACGGGGCACAGGTCCTCGTCGAGCTCGACGTGCAGTTGGATGTGTTCGCCGAGGGCACGGCGCAGCAGCTGTTCCACCTCCCGGATGACGCCGTTGAGGTCCAGTACCTGAGGCCGGACGACCTCTCGGCGACCGAATGTCAGGAGTTGGTGGGTCAGCTCGGTGGCGCGGGTGCCCGCCCGCAGGACCTGCTGCAGGTCGGTTGCCGCCTGGGTCCAGTGACTGTCCGGGTCGGCCGCGGCGGCCTCCTGCACCTGTTCGGTGACGAAGCTGGTGTAGTTCAGCATCACTGCCAGCAGGTTGTTGAAGTCATGCGCTACTCCGCCGGCCAGTTGACCCAGGCTCTCCAATCTCCGGGACTGGTGTAGCTGTGCCTCCAGCCGTTCCCGCTCTGCCGCGGCGACCAGCCGTTGAGCCTCGGCCTCGAGTCGGAGGCGCTGGGCCTGCGCCTCCACGCGTTCGGTCACGTCCCGGATAGCGGCTGACACGATCACCCCGTCCTCGGTCTCGAGTGCGGAGAGACTGACCTCGGCCGGGAACTCCGAGCCGTCCTTGCGGCGGGCACGCAACGGGCTTCCCGCACCCATCGGGCGTGGCCGCGGATCGGCGAAATACCGGTGCCGCAGGTCTGGATGCCTCGCGCGTACGTCCTCAGGCACAAGTACTTCGATCTTCTGCCCTATCAGCTCGTCACGTCGATAGCCGAACAGCCGCTCGGTCTGGGCGTTAACCAGCGCTATCGAGCCGTCGGCGGCCGCTCCCACGATGGCGTCGGGCGCGGCCTCCAGCAGACCCCGGAATTTCGCCTCCACCCGGAGCCGGTCGCTGACGTCGCGCACCGCGGCGATGACGAAGGTGTCCGGACCCGCGTTGACGGATGACAGCGAGATCTCAGCCGGGAACTCGTTTCCGTTCTTGCGGCGGCCGGTCAGGGGAGTGCCGGCGCCCATCGGCCGGGGCCGAGGGTCGGCCCAGTAGCCCCGGCGATGCGTCGGATGCGTGGAGCGGGCGTTCTCCGGAACCAGAATTTCAATGGGCTGACCGATCAGCTCATCTTGTGCATATTCGAACAGTCGGACCGTTTGCGCGTTCACCAGAGCGATCCGGCCGTCGGCCCCGACCACGATGATGGAGTCCGGTGCCGCCTCCAACAGGCCGATCAGCATCGCGTCGGAAAGTTCACTCATTCAGACTCCAGTCGCTTCCCTGACCCGCGGCAAGGTCGCGGGTGGCGGACTTGAGCCCATCCTCCTCGGAAAGAGGGACGCAGTTTCTGGTATCGACGAATGAATCGAGGGCCACGGAAACCTCCGAGGCCCCAGCCGGCGAGCCCGGAGTCCCATAAGCCCGGACGGTGAGAGCTGAAGGTCATTACCGTCCGGGTCAGGGCTCCGTCGTCAACCGCCGGGCACGCAGTGCGTGTGCCCACCACGGCCGCCGCTCCGCCGCCCGCAACGGCGGAGCGGCGGACCGTTTCAGGCTGAGCCAGCCGCCCGGGCCCATCGTCACCGCACCGATAGCGGGTGGTCGGCGACGGGCGATCCCGACGGCGACCGCCACGGCGGCCACCGTCGCGAACGCCATCGAGCCGAGCACCAGAGCGGTGACATCCACGGCCGGCACGAACGTGGTCCGCTCCGGGCGCACCACGTACGCGCCGATCTCACGCTCGCCGGAGCGAACGGGGATCACCTCGTGCCGGCTGTCGAGGGCGGTGACCATGGCAGTTCCCCCTATCTGGTGTCGGAGGCCGTCGCGGCGGCGGTCGCCGCCCGGCCGGCCTCGAGACGAGCAATCGGGATCCGGAAGGGCGAGCACGACACGTAGTCCAGGCCGGCCGCGTGGAAGAACCGGACCGAGGCGGGGTCGCCGCCGTGCTCGCCGCAGACGCCGATGGTCAGGTCCGGCCGGGTGGCGCGGCCGCGCTCGACGGCGATGCGCACCAGCTCGCCGACACCGCCGGCGTCGATGGTCTCGAACGGGGACACCGCGAAGATGCCCAGCTCGAGGTAGCGGCCGAAGAACGCTCCCTCCACGTCGTCGCGGGAGAAGCCCCAGGTCATCTGGGTCAGGTCGTTGGTGCCGAAGGAGAAGAACTCGGCGGCAGCGGCGATCTCGCCGGCCGCGAGCGCGGCTCGGGGGACCTCGATCATCGTGCCGATCCGGATCTCCGGTGCCCCGTGGACGCCGGCCAGCACATCCTCGGCCTCCGTCCGTACGGCCTCAAGCTCCTGAACCGCGCCGACCAGCGGAACCATGATCTCCGGCCGCGGGTCGCCGCCGGCGGCGACCCGGGCGGCCGAGGCCTCCGCGATCGCCCGGACCTGCATGGCGAAAAGACCAGGAACAACCAGACCGAGGCGTACGCCGCGCAGGCCCAGCATCGGGTTCTGCTCGTGCATCCGGCGCACCGCGGTCAGCAGCGTGCCGTCGCGGCCCGGGTCGGCGCCGAGCGCCTCGGCCCGGGCGACCCGGGCGGTGAGCTCCTCCAGCGGAGGCAGGAACTCGTGCAGCGGCGGGTCGATCAGCCGTACGGTGACCGGCAGGCCGTCCATCGCGGCGAACAGTTCCTCGAAGTCGGCGCGCTGCAGTGGCAGCAGCGCGGCGAGCGCGGCTTCCCGTTCGGCGTCGTCGGTGGCCAGGATCAGTCGCTCGACCAGAACGCGCCGGTCGCCGAGGAACATGTGCTCGGTGCGGCACAGGCCCACGCCGGTGGCGCCGAAACGCCGGGCCCGTGCCGCGTCGGCGCCGGTGTCGGCGTTGGCGTGTACGCCGAGCCGGGCCTGGTGATCAGCGTGGATCATCAGGCGTTCGATCGCGGACAGCAGGGCATCGCCGTGCGCGGTGAGCTCTCCCTCGAAGTAACGGACGACTCGGGACGCGTGCACCGGCACCGAGCCGGCATAGACGTGTCCGGTGGTGCCGTCGATCGAGATGACGTCACCGGCCCGCAGAGTCTGCCCGGCCACACGGACCGAATCCTCGCCGATCTCCAGTTGGTCGGCCCCGCAGACGCAGGTCTTGCCCATGCCACGGGCGACCACGGCGGCGTGCGAGGTCTTGCCACCCCGCGAGGTCAGGATGCCCTGGGCCGCGATCATGCCGGGCAGGTCGTCCGGGTTTGTCTCCCGGCGCACCAGGATCACCGGCCCGGTCGCGGCGGCCGCCGCAGCCGAGTCGAAGACGATCGCCCCGACCGCCGCACCCGGCGAGGCGGCCACCCCGGTGGTCAGCGGGGCCGGCGCCGCGGTCCGGTCGAAGCTGGGGAACATGAGCTGGGCGAGTTGCTCACCGGTCACCCGCTGCAGCGCCTCGTCGAGGCTGATCGTGCCCTCGTCGACGAGTTGCGCGGCGATGACGAACGCGGCGGCTGCGGTGCGTTTGCCGACCCGGGTCTGCAGCATCCACAGCTTGCCGTTCTCGATGGTGAACTCGATGTCGCACAGGTCGCGATAGCGCTGCTCTAGCCGCTGCATGATGGACAGCAGCTGCCCGTAGCTCACCGGGTCGATGGTGGCCAGCTCGGTCAGGCCGACGGTGTTGCGGATGCCCGCCACGACGTCTTCGCCCTGCGCGTTACGCAGATAGTCGCCATAGCTGCCGCGGCGGCCGGTCGCCGGGTCGCGGGTGAAGGCCACGCCCGTGCCGGAGTTGTCGCCGCGGTTGCCGAAGACCATGGCCATCACGTTGACCGCGGTGCCCAGGTCCGGTGGGATGCGTTCCTGCCGGCGGTAGAGCACGGCGCGTTCGGCGTTCCACGAGCGGAAGACCGCCGTGACCGACAGGAACAGCTGCTCGTGCGGCGATTGCGGGAAGTCGCGGCCGGTGTGGGTGTGGAAGACCTTCTTGTACGCCGCGACGAGGTCGTGCAGCTGTGCCGTGGTCAGCTCGGCGTCCGTCCGCACGCCGGCGGCCGAACGGGCATTTGCCAGCTCGGTCTCGAAGTCCTCGCCGGGAATGTCGAACACGGTCTTGCCGATCATCTGGATCAGGCGCCGGTAGGAGTCCCACGCGAAGTGCTCGTCATTGCTCTGCCGGGCGAGCCCGGCCACGCTGGTGTCGTTGAGGCCGATGTCGAGAATCGTCTCCATCATCCCCGGCATCGAGAACTTCGCCCCCGAGCGCACCGACAGCAACAGCGGGTCGCGCGGGTCGCCGAACGTCTTGTTCAAACTTGTCTGCATCAGGCGCAGATGATGTTCGAGCTCCGCGAACAGGCCGGTCGGGACGGACCCGGTGCGCAGGTATTCCCGGCAGGCGTCGGTGGTGATGGTGAATCCGGGCGGGACGGGCAGCCCCATCCGGGTCATCTCGGCCAGGTTGGCGCCCTTGCCCCCGAGCAGGTCCTTGAGGTCTTTGTTGCCTTCGATGAAGTCGTACACGTATCTGGACATTTGCTCCTCATCCCCACTCGTTCACGGTCGCTCCTCCCTCGTTGGTAGCCCCGCGTCGGTCCCGTCCAACAGGGCCGTACGTCCCTACTGGACAGGCCCCGGCAGTGCGAACGTGAAGACAGGGAGGGACTATGAAGACCTGGATGACGGCCGGTGCCGGTTTGGCGCTGGCGGGCCTGGCGGCGGGCGTCGTCTACTCGAAAGCCGCTCGCCGGTGGTGCCTCACCTGGGGAGCCACCGCCGAGGAGGCGACCGCGCGGTTGCTCGGCGACGAGCTGCTCGCCGACCCGGACATCAAATCCACCCGGGCCATCAGCGTCGCCGTGCCGCCGGCCGCGGTCTGGCCGTGGCTCGTGCAGATGGGCAGCGGCCGTGGTGGCGCCTACACCTACGACTGGATCGAGAATCTGTTCGGCCTCGGCATGCACAGTGCTGACGAGATCCTGCCGCAGTACCAGAACCTGTCCCTCGGCGATGTCCTACCGGTCGGTCCGAACGGGCCCGGCATGCGCGTCAAGATTTTCGAGCCCGAGCGGGCGCTGGCGTTCCGATCTGTCGATGGCAACTGGGTCTGGGCCTTCCACCTACGCCCCGATCCCGGAGGCACCCGATTGATCAGTCGTAACCGGATCGCCGTGCCGGATGCCTCGTGGCCGTCGCGGGTCGTCAATCGGGTCGTGATGGAGCCGGGCAGTCTGATCATGGAACGCCGCATGCTGCTCGGCATCAAGGAACGCGCCGAGCGGGCCGCCGGCCTGGCAGCGGTCTGACGTCGATGCCGCGACCAGCCGTGAGTTCGGCGGCACAGGGCTCGGTCTGACGATCAGCCACCAGCTCGTTGAGCTGATGGCCACGGCAGCGCTGCGCGAGCGCGAGGCGCCCGGCGAGCACGTCCCCATCGGTCGAGTCCACCCGTAGGAATTGTATCGAGCACCACCGTCCCGGCATTTCACTCAGGGGTGCACGAGGATCTTCACTGCGGTGTCGTTGTGGTCGATCAGGGTGTGGATGCCCTGGTCGACGAGGTTTTCGAGGGAGATCCGCGCGGTGATGAAGGGTGTGAGGTCGACCTTGCCGGTGCGGACGAGGTCGATCGTGGCCGGGTGGTCCCGGACGTAGGCGATGGTGCCGCGCAGGTCGATCTCCTTGAGGACGAGGCGCTGCATGTCGATCGACGCCGGGTGGCCCCAGATGGACACGACGACGATCACGCCGGCCGGCCTGACCGCGTCGAAGAGCTGGTCGAGTGCGGCGTTGACGCTGGAGCACTCGAAGCACACGTCGGCGCCGGCGCCGTCAGTGAGCTCGCGGACGCGGGCCACGACGTCCTCGGTTCCGGGGTCGAGGACATGGTCGGCGACTCCGGTGGAACGGGCCATCTCCTTACGCGCCTCGCTGAGCTCGGAGATGATCACGGTGAGACCTTCGGCCTTGAGGACCGCGGCCAGCAGCAGGCCGATCGGCCCGGCGCCGGCGACGAAGGCGACGTCGCCGGCCTTGGCACCGCTGCGGGTGTACGCGTGGTGGCCGACCGACAGGGGCTCGATGAGGGCGGCCTGGTCGAGCGGGATGTCGCCGATCGGGTGCACCCATCGACGGTCGACCACGACCTTCTCGCTGAGGCCACCGCCGCCGCCGGCAAGGCCGATGAATCCCATGCTGGTGCAGAGGTTGTAGTTGCCGGCCTGACAGGGTGCGCAGGTGCCGCAGACGAAGTACGGCTCGACCACGACGTTGTCGCCGACGGCCAGGTCGGTGACGCCCGCACCCAGCGCGGTGACGGTGCCGGAGAACTCGTGTCCCATGGTCACCGGGGCGGTCTCGTGGGTCAGCGGGTGCGGGTGCCCGGCGGGTGAGATGAAGATCGGGCCTTCCAGGTATTCATGCAGGTCGGTACCGCAGATGCCACACCAGGCGACATCGATCGCGACGGCGCCGGGGCGCAACTCAGGCTCCGGTACGTCTTCGATGACGATGTCCCTGCGGGCGTGGAAGATTGCTGCCTTCACGACGGATGCTCCTTCCAGAGCGGCCCCGAACGGACCACAACTGGACGGTAAGCACCTCGGGGCCGGCGAGTCAGAGTCTCCTGACCCTTGAACCGGAGGAACAAACCGCCTTCCGCAGGTCCGAGTAGGGCCGGAGGTCCCTGTCGTACGGGTCCGTGCGGGCCGAATATGAGAGGGAACGCCATCGATCGAAGGTGAGGCCATCATGAGAGGACTCGTGTACGGCGGACCCGGAACCAGGTCGTGGACCGAGATCCCCGATCCGGCGATTCAGGACCCGCGAGATGTGATCATCCAAGTTGACGCCGTCACCATCTGCGGCACCGACCTGCACATCCTCGGCGGTGATGTGCCCGAGGTGGAACCCGGAAGGGTGCTCGGCCACGAGGCGGTCGGCACGGTGGTCGAGACCGGCAGCGGCGTCGGCGGGCTGGCAACGGGCGACCGGGTGCTCGCCTCCTGCATTTCCGCCTGCGGCATATGCCGCTACTGCCGGGAGGGCGCCTACGGCCAATGCCTCGGCGGTGGCGGCTGGATCCTCGGGCACCTGGTCGACGGAGTGCAATCCGAGTTCGCCCGGATCCCGTTCGCCGACCTGTCCACCTACCGGCTGCCCGACCGCGTGAGCAACGAATCAGCGGTCCTGCTCGCCGACATCCTGCCGACCTCGTACGAGGTCGGAGTGCTCAACGGCCGGGTACGCCCGGGCGATACCGTGGTGATCGTGGGCGCCGGGCCGATCGGGCTCGCCGCCGTCGTCACCGCTCGGCTCTACTCGCCCGCCCACATCATCGTGATCGACAAGGCCACGAGCCGTCTGCAAGCGGCGAAGATGTTCGGCGCGGACACCACTGTGCTCGCCGGCCTGGACGAGCCCCTCGAAACGGTCCGGTCGCTGACCGGTGGCCTCGGCGCCGACGTCGTCATCGAAGCGGTCGGCACACCGCAGACATTCGAGCTCTGCACGACACTCGTACGGCCCGGTGGCCGGGTCGCCAATGTCGGCGTGCACGGCAAGCCGGCCACGCTGCACCTCGAAGATCTGTGGATCCGTAACGTGACCATCACGACGGGCCTGGTCGACACGTACTCGACACCGAAGCTGCTCGACATGCTCGTCGCCGGGCAGCTCGACCTCGGCCACATGGTCACGCACCGGTTCGGCTTCGAAGAATTCATGACCGCGTACGACGTCTTCGCCGATCCCACCCACAGCGGTGCGCTGAAGGTGCTGGTCCACCGGTAGAGCGCGGCCGGGCCGGGCCGGACCGAGTCCCGGTCCGGCCTGGCGAACAGCAGACGAGGAGGGACGGCATGGGCACCATGAGTCCCTGGCCGCAGATGCGTCAGGGCGCGAAGGAACATCCGATTCCGGCGTTGCAATATTTGCTTCGAGCCCGCGGGTACGCCGTGGTCGTGGATGGGCTGTTCGGCCCGGCAACCACTGCGGCCGTGCGCCAGTTCCAGCAGCGGCACACGTTGCTGGTGGACGGCATCGTCGGTCCCCGGACGTGGGCCAGCCTGGTCACCGTGATCCGCCGAGGCTCCGAGGGCGATGCGGTACGGGGCGTCCAGGAGGAGTTCCAGTACCGCAACCTTTGCGGCTGCGCCGGCGAGTGGAGCGTGGTCGATGGCATATTCGGGCCGCGGACCGAGGAGGCCGTGCGCAACTTCCAGGGGGCCGTCCATGCGGAGGTGCCGTCCATGACCGTCGACGGCATCGTCGGTCCGTTGACGTGGCGTGCCCTGGTCAGTGGGATGTTCTCGTTCTGATGCCTGGTCGAAGAAGCGCAGCCGGAGGCTGTCCGGCGTCGCTCTTCCGTAGAGCGCTGCCAGCGCTCGCCGGTCTGCTGGCCGGACCGCCCGGACCGTTACGTTTCCGCCGGTCCGGGTTGGCGTCGGTGACGATGGCCGCCCTGGGCTCATGGCCCCTCCCATTTCTGGTTCCCAGCTCGATTGTCGGCCGCGCTGAGGCCTGAGCCGAGAGCGCGACGTCCGCTGACGCAGGGCCGGAAGCCCTGGATCGCAAGGCCGCAGGGCACTAGGGCCATAGGGCTCTGTCGATCAAATTGCGATCCGCCCGAGCATGAAAGCAGGAGGTGATGAGGATGTTGTTCGTGGCTGTGTTCTCGGCCGCGGGAGGACGATCGGCACACGCTCGCGGCTCCGCCGGACCTCGGCTCCAGCTCCTGAACGGCATACGAACATGGACGATGCGACGATGTCAGGCGACGGCCGGCCAGTCGTGGCCGGTGTCGATGGAACCAGAATGTGGAAAGCAGTGGTCGACCTGGCGGCCGCCGAGGCGGCCCGCCGATCGGCCCCGCTGCTGATCGTGCACGCCTGGCCGGGACGTTATTCCGGACGGACTCGCCGGAAGGCGGACGGCACATCCGGAATCCAGTGCCGGCGGCTGCTCGATGCGATCGAAGACCGCCTCACGTCGGCCGCCTGGAGGGTGCCGGTGCGCACCGAGCTGATCCATGGCGTCGCCGGCGAGGTCCTTGCTACCCACTCCCGCAACGCGTGTCTGCTCGTAGTGGGGCACGGGGACAGGTCCGCGCCCGGCACGGGTTGGGGCTCAACCGCGACCCACCTGACCCAAAACTGCACGTCGCCATTGCTGGTGCACCGTGGATGGGTGGGCTATCGCGGGCCGATCATCGCTGGTGTATCCGCCCAGCCGGGCGAGAGGTCAGCCGCCTACGCATTCGAGCTGGCTGACCAGATCGGTGCCCGGTTGGCGGCTGTCCATGTGTGGGACCGCGCGCGACCAGGTCACGACGGCGTTCCGTCCAGGCCGCTGGGTGGAAACAATCTGGAGCGAAACGAAGCGGCGCGGCGGCTGGCCGAGGCTCTGAGCGGCTGGTCCGCAGCCTTTCCGCAGGTCGCGATGCAGGCCGTGCTCATCTCGGAGCTCGACCTGCCGTACACCCTCGACCAGGCATCCCGGCGAGGCCAGCTGCTGGTCGCCGGCATGGGACGCCAAGGCCGGGTTGCTGGACTGGTCGCCGGCTCTGTCCGCCCGGCGGCCGGACGGCACCTGCTCTGTCCGGTGCTGCTGGTTCCGCCAACCTGGACGATGCCTGCCGACGCGTCATGATCCCAGAAGGTGGTGTGCGGAATGATCATCGCAAGCGGCGTGAAGCACTGGGTAGCCAACGTACGAGCCGCGCACGGCAACGTCGTGCTGCGCCGCGGCCGCCGGCAGCTGGTCCATCTGGTGGAGGTCGACGTTCAGGATCGTGGGCCGATCCTGCGCCGCTTCCTCGCCGTCGCTCCAGGGGCGAGGCCACACATCGCGGTTGATCGCCACGCCCCGCTCACCGCGTTCGAGGCCATCGCCGGGCAGTACCCGGTATTCCGGATCGCGAGCACGACTCGCGATACTGCTTGGCCGGGTTACCAGGCGTCGATCTGAATCGTCTCGCGAGGCTCCCGGCGAGGTGAGACCGGCGGCAAATCACCGGAGTCGGCATAACCCAGCCGTACGATCAGGTAGGGCTCGCCCTGGCCGTCCGGCAGTAGTCGGCGAAGCAGCTCGCGTGGCCAGGCCACCTCGACTGCCTCGCTGATCGGTGCCGTCGACACGCCCTCGGCGGTTGCCACGAGCAGCAGGGCCGACATCGCCTCGCCGGCACGGAGCAGGTCGAAGGGATGGCCGCTGGAGCCGTGCACGATCACGTACACCGCTCCCTCGTCCTCGCCGACACCGGCGAGCAGGCCAGGTGATCCGCTGGGCAGAAGGTTGCGCGCGGGCACCCGCCGGTGAGCCGGCTCCACGGCCGTGCCGGGTGGTACGCCGTCGCCGGTCCAGGCCGGCCGGTGCGTCCACCGGGTCAGCTCGTTGCGGTGGGCCGGACTGAAGTATTCGACGTCGGCCGCCTCCTCCACCGCCACCGCGAGCTCCGGCACCCGCGCGTCCGGGACCTGACACAGCCGGGCACCCTCGGCCTCGACCTGCTCGGCCAGCAGCGTCAGTAACGCCTGCGGAACCTGGCGCTCCCCGAACGCCCGGCGATCGGTCCGCCGGCGGCTGATCGCGCCGGCGAGCCGCGCCGCCGACGGATCCGGCGGGCCGTGACCCACGACCCGGACCGTGGCCAGCAGGTCGGGCTGCCGTTCGTCGGGGAGGCGGTCGATCTCGGTCTGCCAGCCCTGAGCGCCGAATGCCATCCGTGCGTGGTGGAGCGCGCCGCCGCAGCTGAGCAGCAGGAGGCGTCCTTCCGCATCGGTGACGCCAAGACGGCGCTCCGGGTCGGACCACAACCGCATCACGTCCCCGCGGATGTGCCACCGCCACGGCTGGGTGTTGAACACCGACGGCGCACGCAGGGAGACCCGGGCGGCCGACTCGAATGCAGCGCGCGCCGCTGAGCGCGTAACGGGACCACCGGGACTGTTCATCGTAGAGGCCTCTCCTCGTTACATCCCCTCAGGTTGCCACCCGTCGCTGGGATCGGGCAGGGCCGTTGGACCCGGCTAACACTGGCCGGGGTCCTATGGGATCTTGCTGACATCGGTGACTTTCGCCCCTGTCGGTTTGCTGGCTGGCGTCCAACCGTGAAATCTGAAGGCTGGGTGGCCGCTCCGACGCAACCGAGCTGGCCAGATGCCATCGACCCGGCCGAGATCCTGAATCGAGGTGGGCCCCATGTTCGTACGCAATCGTTTGGCAATGTTGTTCGCGGCGGCCTTGTTGTTCGCCGGTGTGGCGGTGGGGACGGGCGAGTCCTCGGCTGCGGCGCCTCGAGCGACCACGGCTGCGACGGCAGCGGACCACGTGATCACCGTTCGCGGCGCCGGTCCCTTCCGGATGGGCGTTGGTCTTGAACGCCTTTCCTCGGCCGGCCTGCTCAGCTGGGTCACCGACCCGGACAGTGCGGGTGTTCAGCTGGCGGGATCCGCGGGCGCTTGGGCCGGCGAACTCGTTCTCACGTTCCACCGCGGCGTCCTGATGGTGCTCGAAACCGACACGAGTGCGGTGCGCACCGCGGCCGGCGCCCGGGTCGGCATGTCCTTCGCCGAGGTGGAGAACATCTATCGCGGCTACGGCGAGCTGATCAACAACGATCAGGGCCGGACGGCGTACGTGGTTCCGGCCGGGCACATGGTGATCCTCCTGAGCGACCATCCGATCCGTCCCGGTGTCGGGTCCATCCAGGCCGGCCCGCTCTGCATCATCCTGCAGGCCTTCCTCGACAGTGAGTGAACTGTCAGACGGCGATGTCGCGCCGGCCGTAGCGCCAGGTGCCGGCGGCGGCGAACAGAGCGGCGAACCCGAGCAGCAGCCCTCTTGTTCAGGTCGAGGTCCCAGTTCGCCGCGAGCTTGTCGATGCGCCGGGCGGGAACGCCGCCGCGCAGGTCGCCGAGGTAGGTCAGCAGTTCACCTCCGGTCTGCCGATCCGTCAGTTCATCGCGTCACCCGGCGGGCGGCCCGCACGTACACCGTGCCGACCGCCTCGCTGAGTTCGGCGCTCAAGGTCAGCGCGTCTTTCAACCACCGAAACGGCGCGATCTTCGCGGCATCCTTCTCGAACACCACCACACCACCGACGTTGCGTTCGTACGCGCTGACAGCCAGCCGGCCGACCGCGCAACCGAGACGCCGCCGGCGGTCCCGCTGTCCTGCGATTTGAACGGACATGGCCAACCTCCGCGGGAGCGCATCGGACAAACTTCCAGCTCTATCGTCCTCCGTGGGCCGGCCGCACGTCAGGGCATGATGTCGCACCTCGCCGTTACCAAGGCCCTCGGGGCCGAGCCGTTGGTCCCTTACCGGACCGATGCCCGGGACCTTCGTTATGTCTGCATAGGACCGTTTGCACTGCCGTCCCATACCAACGCGCAGCAGTGAGGTGGGCGGCGCGCGCGGCGCACCGACTCCAGCTGCCGCTGCGAGTAACCCACGCCTTCGATTGGTCTACATCGTTCGCCGTCCCGAGAGCGGGCTCTGCTGAGCTCTGATGGAAATCGACGGGTCGGCGCAGCGCTGATCACCGCATTGCTGTGCCTGATGAACATTCCCGCGGTGAGCACCGCACGAGAAACCTTCCGGATACCGACCGCGCAGTTCGGTACGCCGGCTGCGCAAACGGCGCGGCTGGACGGCGCCGCGAGCGCGGCCTCCTGGTGCCGGTCCGCGGTGCGGCGCCGGGCGTCGGCTGGGCTACCGGCCGTCGTCCGGCCTGCCAGCCGGGGTGACCAGGCTCGCCTGAACCGGATCCCCGGGCCGGCTAGCCGAGGTAGGTGGGACGGATGGCGGGTGGGATCGGTCCCTTGTTGCGGCGGCCCTGACCCATCTCCTCCCACGCGTGGGCGAGGATGCCCACGCTGCGGCTGAGCACGAACAGCCCGCGCGCGAGGGGAGCGGGGAAACCCAGTTCGGCGTAGATGACGGCGGTGGCGCCGTCGATGTTCATCGGGATGGGCCGGCGCCGGCCCTCGTTGAGGGCGGCCTCGACCGCCCGCGCGGCGCGGGCGTGCTCGCCGTCGACGACGCCGGTGCGCACGGCGTCGTCGACGAGAGCCAGCAGGGGATCGCGGCGCGGGTCATGGGTGTGGAAGCGATGGCCGAATCCGGGCAGGTAGCGGATTCCGCGCTGCCGCCAGGCTTCGATCGTGTCGGCGACGGCGTCCTCGAGGAGGGAGCCGCCGGCCTCGCGACCGCGGACCTCTTCGAGCAGTTGCACGCATTCCTGACCGGCGCCTCCGTGCGAGTCGCCGAGCGTGTTGACGGCGCTGGCCATCGCGTTGTTCAGCCCGACACCGCAGGTCGCGCTCATTCGCGCGACCGCGATCGAGGGAGCGTGCGGGCCGTGGTCCACGCCGGCGACCAGCGCTGCCTCCAGCAGCCGAGCCTGATCCGCGGTGGGCCGGTCGCCCCGGACCATCAGCCAGATCATCGCGCCGAAACCGGTTGTCCCGATGAGCTCCTGGACCGGGATGCCGCGAAGCTCGATCAGGTTCGGTTCGATGCGGGACACCGCGGTGCCCCACCAGTCGGCAGCTTGCTCGTTGGTCATGGTTCCCCACCTTACCGAAGGTCCGCTCAGTGGTCCATGAGGTCCGTCTAACGGTCGATCTCAGTACACCTCGATCTTTCCGGTGGGGCGGGGGCTGAAGCTGTCGTTGTAGAAGTACTCGCCTCGCCGCTGGAAGGTGTAGCTGAACGATTCGCCGGGCTGGAGCCGGATGTCGAACAGGCCCTCGAAGAACTGGGTGGCTCCGTGTGTGTTGATGTTGCCGGCCGGGTTGGTGAAGGTGACCGTGGTGCCGGCCGGCACCCGCAGGTGGGTCGGGGCCATGCCGTTGACGGCGGTCGACTCGATGCTGCCGACCGTGCCGGTGGTGGCGTCGTAGGTGCGGGCCAGGACCACGGTGTTGTTCACGATGCTGCCCTCGACCGGGCCGCCGGAGACCGGGCGGCGGATCACCGGTGGGGTCGGGGTGGGTGCGGGTGGAACCTTCCCGCCGATTTTGAAGGCCCAGAGGAAGTCGCCGCGGGGTGCTGAATCGCCGTACGGGATGCCGGTGCCGCCGGCGTAGACCGCGAGGTACTGGGCGCCGTCGACCTCGTACATGATCGGGCTGGAACTGATCGACGCGCCGGTCTGGAACCGCCACCGTTCCCGGCCGCTGCCGTCGTCGAGGGCGAGCAGGTTGCCGTCGGGCTGGCCGATGTAGATGAGACCGCCCGCGGTGCTCAGCACGCCGTTGCCGTGAGCCAGCGAGTACGGCATCCGCCGCTTCCAGCGCACCTTGTTGGTGGCCGGGTCGACCGCGACGACCCCGCCGGTCTGGTACTCGCCCGGCGGGCGCAGGCCGTTGCTGGCCTCGGTGAGCGAGTGGGCGGCCGCGACGTACGCGTACCCGGTATAAACCAGCCCGGAGGAGTGACTGAACGACTGGTGGTTCCAGTCGGCGCCGCCGCCGTGGCCGGGGATGGACAGCACCGGGACGTCCCAGTGCGGATCGTAGAGCTTGCCCTGCACGTAGTTCGGGACCGCCCGGTTGGGGTCACCGGGGACCGAGGTGCCGAGCGGCTGGTCCACCACGCGGTTCTCGGTCCACGGCCCCTGCCGCGGGAACGGCTGGGTGGGCCAGGTCTTCTGCCGCGGCTCCTGCGGGACCGGTACCTCGTCGATGCCCAGCGGCGCCGAGCCGTCGGTGCGGTCGAGGATGAAGTACATGCCGGACTTGCTGCCGTACACCACGATCTTGCGCAGCCGGCCGTGGATCCGGACGTCGGCCAGGACCGGCGCCATCACGTTGTCCATGTCCCAGATGCCGTGGTGGATGGACTGGAAGTGCCAGCGGTACTTCCCGGTCTTGAGCTCCAGGGCGACGATCGAGCTGGAGAACAGGTTCAGGCCCTCGCGGCCGGAGCCGTCCTGCGACGAGTTGTTGCCCCGGGCGTTGCCGAAGGTCCAGTAGACCAGGCCCAGCTCGGGGTCCAGCGCCGGGTGGATCCATGGGGTGGCGCCGCCGACCTGCCAGGAGTCGCCGGCCCAGGTGTCGTGGCCGATCTCGCCGGGTCCGGGTGTGCCCCAGAAGTTCCAGGCCAGGGAGCCGTCGACGGCACTGAGGGCGAGTGCGGCGGCCCGGACGCTGTCGTGGGTGCCGACGTGCAGGAGGCCGTCGTGGTACGTGATGGCGACCTTCTCCATGTTCCCGTACCCGGTGATCTGCTTTTCCCAGACGACCGCGCCGGTGGCCTGGTCGAGTGCGATCACCCAGTTGCCCTTGCCGTGGGTGAAGACCTTGCCCTCGCCCACCGCCACCCCGCGCCGGGTCACGGTGCCCCGGGTCTGGGTGTATTTCCACTTGGTCTGCCCGGTCCGGCCGTCGACGGCGAAGACGTTGCCCAGCGCCGACTCGATGTAGAGCACGCCGTCGACCGCGACCGCGGTGCTCTGGTTGGTGCCGGTGGTCAGGCCGCCCTCGATCCGGTTGACCCAGGCCGCGCCGAGCCGGTTGACGTTGCCGGTGTGGATGTCGCCGAGCGCGGAGTAGTTCTGGTTGCCGTAGTTGCCGCCGACCTTGGGAAAGTCTTTGCCGCCGGGCGTGGTGCACGACCGGTCGGCGGCGGCCGCGGCCGGGCCGGTGGGCAGCTGGGTCAGCGTCGTCGCGGCGGCTGCGACGGCAACTCCTTTGAGGACGTCTCTGCGGGGAACCTCGATCGCCACGTTAATTCCCTTCTTGACAACAAGGACCACCAGGTGGACCAAGTGATCCGCTGTGAGGTTCGGCCAACGTAACCTGCGGGTGGATCGACCGCAATCAGTCTTTGTCGGCGACCGCGAAGTGTTTACGGGCCGCAGCGATGGCCATCCGGGCGTGCTCCTTGCCCCCGACCTGGGCGACGAGCGTTGCCCGGGGGATCTCCAGCGCGTAGGGCAGACCGGGCGGCAGGGCCTCGAGGATCCCGTTGATGTCGATGCCGCCCTCGCCGGGGAAGAGCCGTTCGAATCGGGCGGTGTGAATCAGTTCCGCGACGGTGGGCGGTACGACCGGTGGGGCGTCGCAGACGTGGGCGAAGTGGAACCATTCGGCCGGCAGTTGACGCAGGTCGGCGATGCTCGAACCGGACCGGGCGAAGTGCAGGAGATCGATCAGGATACCGGCGTTGGGCTGGCCGGCCTCGCGGAGAACCCGGACGGCGGCGTGCAGGTCCGGGGTCTCCGTCCAGGACGGGAATTCGAGGTCCATGGTGAGGCCCAGGGGCCGGGCCATCTCGCACAGTTGCGCGAATCGATCGGTCTTGCGGGCCCGGTCGGGGTCGGGAAGCTGGGCGATGACGTGCCGTGCGCCCAGTTCGGCGCCGGCTTCGAGGAACCGCTGGAAGTCGCGCGGGTCGTCGCCCGGGCTGATCCGGGCGAGCTCGATGTCCAGGACCTCGATCCCGGTCGAGGCCAGGCGGGCCTTGGTGGTCCGCATCAGGGCAGGGTCGGTGGCCAGCGGGTAATGCGGCTCCTGCGGGGTCACCCGGGTCAGCCGCAAACCGACGTAGCGATAGCCGGCCTCGGCGGCCGCGTCGACCAGCTCGGGCGGGGAGAGGCTCAGCGCGGTCAGGTGGGCCAGCGAGAAGTCGCGGCGGTCGTCCAGCTGGTCGAGCGAGGTATGTCTGAGCGCGAGCAACCGTCGCTCGCGGTGGGCGGCCATCCGTACCGGTGCATCGACCGGACCTCCGTAGCCGCCGTAGCCGCCGATCCGCTGCACCACCGCGAAGAACACCCGAGAGCCGAGTATCTCGGTGTAGAAGTGCAGGTAGGCGCCCTTCTCGTCCTGGTCGTACAGGATCGAGTGCTCCCGGAGAGCGGCGAGTGTCTCCTCGCCGATCTCGAAACGGGCCTGGAGATCGGCGTAGTAGTTGTCCGGGATCCTCAGGGGCGCGGCGCCCAGTTCCCGCATCGCGGCCGCGCAGGCGATCGCGTCATCGGTACTGAACGCGACGTACTGCGGATTCGGTATCACCGGCGCCCAGTCCCCGCGACGCAGCGGCGCGGTGTTGAGGGCGATGCGTACCCGGCCGGATCGATCCGTGGCCACCCGGCTCAGGATGGGACCGAACGGCGCGGCGATCTCGGCCGTGTTTCCGGCGTGCAGGCCGAGTACGGTCCGGTAGAACAGGGTGGCGTTGTCGAAGTCGTCGACCACGTCGGTGAGCGAGATGTGGTCCGTGCCGGTGATCCGGCCGTGGGCCGCTCGGTCGGAGGGCGGAGGCGGCACCGGCTGGAAGTCCTGCAGCCAGCTCTCGCTGTTCGCGCCGGTGTGCACCAGGAAGACCGCGGTCCCGTCGGGTGCGGCGATGGAGGTCAGCTCGGCCTCGCCGGGCTGGTGCAGGCGGGGCAGGGCCGGAGCCAGCAGGTCCTCCGCGCGCCGGGTCGACGCGGCGGGATCGGTGCTCTCCACCGCGAATGCGCAGACCGTGGTGGTTCCGGGCGTGACCGTTCGCTGCGCGGCGAAGTTCAGCAGCACGCGCGCCTTGGCCTGCTGCCAGAGCTGGACGGATTTCGAGCGGTGCTGACCGGTGTGGACGAAGCTCAGCGCCGCCAGGGCCCGGGCGACCACGGGGCCGGACGTCGCGTCGACCGCGAGCTCGGTGAACACGATGCCGCCGAGTTCGGGAGCGGGCGTCAGGGCCGGCTTGGCCGGCGTGTCCGCGATGCTTTCCTGCAGAGAGAGCAGGGACCGCATGCCGTCGATGGCGGCCTGCCGGGGATCGGCCTGCCGATAGACGTCGTTGACGACCTCCAGCGCCACCGGGCCGTCGTAGCCGGTGCCCAGCACGTTTCCGACGAAGGCCGGCAGGTCGAACGATCCCAGTCCGGGGAACAGCCGGTGGTGCCGGCTTCGCCGGGCGACGTCGGCGATGGCCCGTTCCGCGTCGGCAACCTGCAAGTGAAAGATTTTGTCACCCGGGATGACGCGAATTCCGGCCGGATCGTCGTCGCGCGACAGGACGTGGAAGCTGTCCAGGCACAGGCCGAGGGCGGGATGCCCGGCGCGTCGGACGATGCGCCACGCGTGGGTGTAGGTGTTCACGAACCGGCCCCAGGCGAGCGCCTCGTAGGCGATGCGCACGCCGTGCGCGGCGGCCCGGGTGGCGAGAGCGTGCAACTGTTCCGCGGCGAGATCGTCGTCGTCGACCGCGTCCGGGGACATCGTCGAGCACACCACCAACGTTCGCGTTCCCAATTCCTCGAGCAGGCCGAAAATCCTTTCGGCCCGCCGGAGGTTGGCCGCGAACAGGGTGGGCGGCACCCCTTCGACGTCGGTGAGCGGTTGGTAGGCGTCGATCGTCAGGCCTCGTCGTTCGCACTCCTCGCGGATGCGGCGTGGCGACCAGGACGACACGATGAGGTCGTTCTCGGTGAGTTCCACGCCCGGGAAGCGTGCGGCGGCGGCCGCGGCGAGTTTGTCCTCGAGGGCGCCCGACAGGCACGCGGTGGAGACCGAAGTGCGATATCCCATGGCCTTCCCTTCGTCTATGAACGTACCGGATAGTTAACCGCTGGTCCGGCCAGTGGTCCATGGGTGCCGATCAGTGGGTTGTGGGAAGCGGCAATCAAACCTTGCGCAGCCGGAAACATCGTCTTTATATTGAGCCGGACCTCACAGTGGAACTATCGGTCCGCCTAGCGGACCTCATGTTCAATGGAAGGCTTCCTATGGCGAAACTTCCCAGGCGCTCCGTCCTGCGGGGCGCGGCCGCCGCCTCCGCCGCGGCCGCCGCCGCCGTTACCGCTATCCCCGGAGCCGCCTCCGCGAACGGTGCCGGCGAGCGGCACGCCGGCGGTGCGGAACCGACGGTCAAACAGCCGATCACGGCCAACGTCCCGCGCGGCCTCGAGCAGTACTACGACCCGTACTACAACGTGGTCCGCGGGCAGGTGCCGGCGTCCTACCACCCGTGGGTGCTCAACCGGCAGGATCGCATCCTGCTCTACACCCGCACCGCCGGCCCGCGGCACGCCCACCTCGGACCCGCGCTCCCGGCCGGGCTGAACCCACCGCTGACGGCGGCGCACGTGCTGCAGAATGCGGTCATCAAGTGGATGGGCGAGGTTGGCGTGCAGGTCGACTGGACCGAGGACGTCACCCAGATGCCCGGCATCGGCAGTACCTACAAGGCGGTCGTCTTCGGCAGCACCAGCCGGGACACGCTGTGGAAGCACGGCACCGCGGTCCAGCCGGCCAGCGCGGTCAACACCACCACCGGCGCGCACCTGGACGCGGCCAAGACCGCGCTGCGGCAGTACATGCGGGCCGGCGGCGGGTTCGTCGGCATCCACAACGCGATCGGCGGCACCGAGTACAACTGGCCGTACTACGAGGGGCTGTGCGGCGGCACCCAGTACTACGACCACGGCGCCAACCAGAACGGCACCGTCGTCACCTACGCCAAAGATTCGTCCACCCAGGGATTGCCGGGCCGGTGGGACTTCAAGGACGAGTGGTACAACTGGATGCCCTTCCCGGGCCGGGTGAAATGGCTGCTGGGCGTCGACGAGTCCACCCTGGCCACCAAGTCGGGCACGCACCCCGGCCACGGCAAGTTCCACCCGATCTCCTGGTGCCAGTACTACGACGGCGGACGCTCCTGGGTCACCGCCCTCGGCCACGATTCGGCCGCCTGGACCGACGGGTCCGGCTTCGTCGGGCAGGCCTTCTTCAAGAAGCACGTCGTCAACGGGATCCTGTCCGCCATGGGCAAGCTTCCGTTCTGCAGCTGAGGCGGGGCAGTCGATGGAAAGACGCAATTTCCTGGCCGGTGCGGCCGGTGTGGCCGGCGCGACCGCCGTCGGAACGCCGGCTGCGGCGGCCCCGGTCATCCCGTCGCAGCCCGCCGCGTTCGGGCGGACCGGCAAGAACTTTCCGAAAGTGTGTGGCGACCTCGGCAACACCAACCACTCGAACCTGAGTCAGATCAACCGGCGGACGATCCGGCAGCTCGGCGGTGCCTGGCACGCGAACCTCGAAGGCGGCAGCACCAGCCAGCCGCAGCAGAGCACCGCCGTCGTCCAGGACGGCGTGCTCTACGTGCAGACCACCCAGCAGAACGTGTTCGCCGTCGACGGTCGCACCGGCGCGATCAAGTGGAAGACCAATCTCGGCAGCAAGACCACGAACATGCGCGGCGTCGCGCTGGGCGAGGGCAAGGTCTTCTCCACCAGCGGTGCCAACATCGTGTACGCACTGGATCAGCGCACTGGCGCGATCGTCTGGCAGAAAGCCCTGATCACCGCGGACGAGGGCGGCTCGGACAGCGGCTGCGACCCGCAGAACGGGCAGTGCGGCGGCCTGACCGGCACGCTGGCCGGAGCGGTCGTCTACTTCGGCGGCCTGATTTACGTCGGCATGCAGGGCAGCACCGGCGGGGCGCGCGGCCGGGCGTACGCGCTGCATGCCGCCACCGGCGAGATCGCCTGGACCTTTTGGTCGGCCCCCGGACCGGGCGAGTTCGGCCACGACACGTGGGCGGGCGACTCGTGGAAGACCGGCGGCGCGGTGCCGTGGATCCACCCGGCGATCGACCCGGAGCTCGGCCTCGTCTACTGGACGTTCAGCGGCCCCTATCCGCGTACCGACGGCTCGTCGCGGGCCGGCGACAACCTGTTCGCCAACTCGATCGTCGCGCTCGACGCGAAGACCGGGCGGCGGCGGTGGCATTTCCAGTCGGTGCACCACGACATCTGGGACATGGACAACGTGATGGCCCCGGTGCTGGTCGACCTGGTCGTCGACCGGAAGCCGCGGAAGGTGGTGGTCTACGGCAGCAAGGTCGGCATGTATTACATCCTCGACCGGCGCACCGGCGAGGCGATCCACGGCATCGAGGAACGACCGGTTCCCCAGGACGTACGCCAGAAGACCGCGCCCACACAGCCGTTCCCGGGCGGCGAGCCGTTCGTGCCGCAGGAGCCACGCATCGACAAGGCGACCCGGCCGGTGCCGTTCTACGAGACCGGTGGCCTGTACACCCCGCACTGGGACCGGCCGGTGATCATCTTCCCGGGTGCGGGCGGCGGCGCGGACTGGGCGCACCTGTCCTTCAACCCGTACACCGGTTGGATCTATGTGGGTTATGGGTTGATCAACTCGGGCTATTCGAACGCCCGGGACGGCCGGGTCAACACGTCCCGGCCGCTGGGGGAGTATTTCGCCGGCGGCATCGCGGCCGTGGATCCGGTCACCAACAAGCCGGTGTGGGTCAAGGACGGGGAATGGTCGCTCGCCCATGGCAACGGCATCCTCACCACCGCCGGGCGGATCATGTTTCAGGGCGGCCCCGACGGAGTCCTGCACGCGATGGACGACCGCAACGGCGACGTGCTCTGGAGTTTCCAGACCGGCGCCGGAGTGCACACCAGCCCGATCTCGTACGAGATCGGCGGCGAGCAGTACATCGCGGTCTTTGCCGGCGGCAACGGCCTGCCCTACCCGGACATCCCGCGGGGCGACCACCTGTGGGCGTTCAAGCTGGGCGGAACCGTGGCACCGGCCCCCGCACCCGTTCCGCCGTCGAAACGCAACGACGTCCGCTCCGCGCCGGTGACCGGCGCTACCGCCAACAACACCGTCACCATCGGCCGGATCTGGGACGCCACCCGGAAGGTACCCGGGGCCACCGAGAACCTGGTCGCGCAGAACGCGATGTCGCCGCAACACCTCACCGTCCCGGTCGGCGCGCAGGTCACCTTCGTCAACCCGGCGGACAACACCTCCGCGCACGCCGCCGTGTCGTTCTTCGACGACGAGTTCGACACCGGCGTCCTGATGCCCGGAAAGTCCTGGTCACATACGTTCACCAAGCCCGGCACCTATTTCTATAACGACGCCATATATCCGCAGAACACCGGCAAGATCGTCGTCTCATGAAAGGGATCCCGATGAAGAAGAAGACCTGGACCAAGCCGAAGACGGAGTGCCTGGAGTCGCGGGCCGAGGTCTCCGCGTACGCCGGCACCGGCACCCCGTGGCCCCGGACGCGCTGAGCCGGGAGGGGTTCGAGGCCGCGCTGCGCGGCCTCGGACCCCGCTACTGGGACCGCCACCCGTTCCACCTCCGTCTGCACGCCGGTGACTGCTCACCGGCCGAGGTGCGTGGCTGGGTCGCGAACCGCTGGTACTACCAGCAGATCCTGGCCCGCAAGAACGCCGCGGTCATCGCGAACTGTCCGCTGCCCGAGGTGCGGCGACGGTGGCTGGAGCGCGTGGTGTTCCACGACGGCGTCCGCGACGGCGAGGGCGGACAGGCCGACTGGCTGGTCCTCGCCGATGCGGTCGGCCTCGCCCGCGAAGAGATGCTCGACGAACGGCACGTCGCTCGGGGCACCCGCTTCGCCGTCGACGGCTACCTGAATTTCTGTCAGAGCCGGCCGTGGACGGAGGGTGCGGCAGCGGCGCTGACCGAGATGTTCTCACCCGACCTGATGGCGGCCCGGGTGGTGGCCTGGCGGCAGCATTACCGCTGGATCAAGCCGGATGGCTACGCCTATTTCGAGAACCGGATTCCAGTCGTACGCGACGACGCGCAGTACACCCTCGATCTGGTCCTTACTCACTGCCGCTCCGCCGATGAGCAACAGGCGGCGCTCCGAGCGCTGGCCTTCAAATGCGACGTGCTCGGCGCGATGCTCGACGCCATCGACTACCAGGGAGGGGTGCTGTGAGGCCGGGGCTGGCCCGCGGCGTGCGGCTGGTGCACGACCCGGTCCGTGGCACCGACGCGCTGCTCTACCCGGAAGGCAGCCTCCTGCTGACCGGCCCGGCGCCGGACGTGGTGCGCGCCTGCGACGGGTTCCGTGACGTCGACGGCATCGCCGCTCTGCTCTCCGAGACCTTCGACGAGGTGCGCCCGGCCGACATCGGTGACCTGATCGCCGACCTGGCGTCGCGGCGCCTGATCGTCGATGAGGGGATGCCGGCGAAACCGCACACGTGCGCCGGCCGCCCGGGCGCTCGCTCGCCGCTGCCGATCGGCATGGTGGCCGAACTTACCTACCGGTGTCCTCTACGCTGCGGCTACTGCTCCAACCCCGTCCAGGCCGACCCGGCCCGGGACGAGCTGACCGCCGACCGATGGCGGAACGTGCTCGACCAGGCCAGGCAGCTCGGCGTCCTGCAGGTGCACTTCTCCGGTGGCGAGCCGGTGCTACGGCCCGATCTGGCCGACCTGGTCGCCCACGCTCGTGCCCTCGGCATGTACACCAACCTGATCACCAGTGGGGTGGGGTTGTCCCGCGGCCGCCTCGACCAGCTGGTCGACGCGGGCATCGACCACGTCCAGCTTTCCGTCCAGCACGCCGACGCTCCGGCCGCGGACGCCATCGCGGGGCTGCGCTCGCATGAGCGGAAGATCGCCGTGGCCGCCCTCATCCGCGAGGCGGAGCTGCCGCTGACCGTCAACGTGGTCCTGCACGCCGGCAACGTGGAAGCCCTGTCCTCCATCGCGGCCTTAGCCGCCGACCTCGGCGCCGATCGTCTCGAGCTGGCGCACACCCAGTACTACGGATGGGGTTTGCGCAACCGGGCCGCCCTGATGCCCGCCGCCGGTCAGATCGAGCGGGCGCGGACCGCAGCGGTCGAGGTGCACGAGCGGTACGGCGACCTCATGGAGATCGTTTACGTGGAACCGGACCACTACACGGGCCGGCCGAAACCGTGCATGAACGGCTGGGGCACGAGGCAGTTCGCGGTGACCCCGACCGGCGTGGTTCTGCCCTGCCTGGCGGCGCAGCAGTTGCCCGGCCCGCCGGCCCCGACAGTGCATCGCGACCAGCTCGCCGACATCTGGTACCGGTCGGAGCTGTTCGAGCGTTTCCGCGGCACCGCCTGGATGCCGTCGCCCTGCCGCGACTGCGAACTTCGCGAACTCGACTTCGGCGGATGCCGCTGCCAGGCGTTCCAGCTCACCGGCGACGCGGCGGCGACCGACCCGGCCTGCTCCTTGTCACCGCACCACGATCTCGTCGCCCCGGCCGGCACCCGGCCTGCGATGATCCCGCGGCGGTACCCGTGAGGGTCCGCGTCCTGGGCAGTGCGGCCGGCGGTGGCTCCCCGCAGTGGAACTGCGCCTGCCCACCCTGCCGGGATGCCCGCCGCACCGGGCGCAACCGAACCCAGGACACGGTCGCCGTCAGCGGCGACGGCACCGCCTGGTTCCTGCTGAACGCCGGCCCGGACATTCGTTCCCAGATCCTCGCCACCCCCGAACTCGCGCCCGGCCCGGGGCTGCGCGACACCCCGTTGCGCGGTGTCCTGCTGACGACCGCTGAACTCGACCACACGATCGGCCTGCTGAGCCTGCGTGAGGCGGTCCGGCTTACCGTCCATGCCACGCCGGCCGTCAGCGCGGCGTTGCAGACCGCGTTTCCGCTGCGGTCGATGCTCGCGCAATACACCGATCTCGACTGGCGGGAGATGCCCGAGCGGCTGGAGCTCGACGGTGGTTTGATCGTCGACCGGCTCACGGTCGGCGCCAAGCGACCCCGTTATGCCACCGGAACACCAGGGGAGGGGTGGGTGTCGGCGCTGCGCCTGAGCGACCGGCGGACCGGCTCGTCGTTCGTCTACGCCACCTGCCTGCCGGTCTGGACCGACGCTTTCGACGCCTTCGTCGACGGGGCGGCCGAGGTGCTGCTGGACGGTACCTTCGCCACTGACGACGAGTTGACCGTGATGACCGGGCGTCCCGGAAGCGCGGCCGGCATGGGCCATCTGCCGATCGTGGACTCCCGCCCGCACGCGGCCCGGCACCCCGGCACCCGATTCCGCTACGGCCATCTCAACAACACCAATGCGATGGCCGGGGACGACGTGGTCTCCGACGGCACTGACATCTTCTGATCGGCTGAAGTGTTTCCACTCTTGACAGAGCAGGTTTCCGTGACGCTAACTAACGTACTGGTTCGTACAAAGAACTGGAGGTCGGCATGCCCCGTCCGCAGCGCTTTCTGGTGGGCCTGATCGGCGCCGGCATCGGCACCTCGATGAGCCCGGCCCTGCACGAGCGCGAGGCCGACCGGCACGGGGTGCGCTACCTCTATCAGCTGATCGACCTGGATTCCCGGCCCGGCGAGGTCGGCGAGCTGCTCGCCTCGGCGCGGCGGCTCGGCTTCCACGGGCTCAACATCACCCACCCGGCGAAACAGGACGTCGTTGAATTCCTCGACGAGCTTGCTCCCGAGGCGGCGGAACTCGGTGCGGTCAACACCGTGGTCTTCCGCGACGGGAAGGCGGTGGGTCACAACACCGACCGGTACGGCTTCGCGACCGGCCTGGCGCGGGCGCTACCCGATGCCCCGCTCGGGCACGTCGTCCAGCTCGGTGCCGGCGGAGCGGGCCTGGCGGTCGCCGCCGCGCTGGCCGGCGCGGGCGCACGCCGGCTGTCCGTGGCCGACGTCGACCCGCAACGAGCCGGCCGGCTGGCCGAGGCCATCGCGGCGCACCATCCGGCGGCCGTCGAGCCGATCACCCCGGAGCAGGTTCCGGCCCGGCTCGCCGAGGCCGACGGCCTGGTCAACGCCACACCGATCGGCATGGAGGGCCATCCGGGCACGCCGATCGACCCGCAGCACCTACGGCCCGGACTGTGGGTCGCGGACGTGATCTACCGCCCGCTCGACACCGACCTGATCAGCGCGGCGCGCCGGCTCGGCTGCCCGGTGGTCGACGGCGGTGGCATGGCGGTCCACCAGGCCGCCGCGTCCTTCCGCCTGTTCACCGGGCTCGCCGCCGACGAGGAGCGGATGGGCGACGACTTCGCCGAGCTGGCGCGCGGTGGCGACGATGGCTGACTCACCGGGCGGCGTCGTCGGCCAGCCGCGGATCGCGCGCTTCCCGCCAGCGCCGCAGCAACTCGGGCAGCTCCGCGTTGTGCTCGCCGAGCACGGGAGGCGGTGCCGGCGGTGTCAATGGCTCGCCGTCGAAGAGCACGCCGCTGCCGCTGACCCGAAGGGAGCGGTCGGCGGAGCGCTCCACGGTCTGGCGCGGAACACCCGGGGGAAAGGGTATGTCGGCGAAGAAGCCGCGCCCCGCGACCTGGTCCACGGCGACGGCCTGGGCCACGGTGAGGATGCGGGCGGCCGGAACGCCGGCCGCGGTCAGGATGCGTTCCCACTCCCGGCCCGGTCGTCGCTTCAGCGCCTCGTTCAGCAGCCGGTTGAGCTCCACGCGGTGCCGTTTGCGGGCCTCGCGGTCGGCGAAGCGCGGATCGGTGATCAGCTCCGGACGGCCGACCAGCCGGCACAGCGTCTCGTACTGCTCCTGCCGGTTGGCCGCGATGTTGAGCGGGCCGTCCGCGGTGTCGAACGTCCCGGAGGGTGCGGCAGTCGCGTTCTGGTCGCCCATCGGCTCGGGCTCGATGCCGCTGACCAGGTAGTTGGAGACGGCCCAGCCCATGGCGGAAAGAGAGGCCTCCAGCATGGAGACGTCGAGGAAGCGCCCCTTGCCGTCGAGCCGGCGGCCGGCCAGGGCCGCGGTGATGGCCAGGGCGGCACTGAGCCCGCCGACGGTGTCGGCCACCGGGAAACCGACGCGCAGCGGTGCGGTCTCCCGGGTGCCGGTCACGCTCATCATCCCGGACAGGCCCTGAATGATCTGGTCGTAGGCCGGAGCCTGGCTCATCGGCCCGGTTTGGCCGAAGCCGCTGATCGCGCAGTAGATCAGGCCCGGGTTGAGCTGCTGCAGCCGTTCCCAGGGGAAACCGATGCGGGCCAGTACGCCGGCCCGGTAGTTCTCGACGAGGACGTCGGCGTGCCTGGCGAGTTCGGTGAAGGTCGCCCGGTCCGGCTCGTTCTTCAGGTCGAGCTCGATCGACTTCTTGCCGGCGTTCTGCGCCAGGAAGGACGCGCCCAGCTTCGATCGGTTCAGCTCCGGGTCCGGTCCGAGCACCCGGGCGAGGTCACCGCGGCCCGGAATCTCGATCTTGATGACCTCGGCGCCGAGCAGCATCAGGTGGTACGTGCAGTACGGCCCGGCGAGGACATTGGTGAGATCGAGGACTCGGACACCGGCGAGCGGGCGGTCGGGCATGCGCGATTCTCCTTCCGAGGTCCCCGGCCGGACCGGTGGTCCGGCCGGGGGTCAGTACGACGAGCCGAGCGGATGGTCGAAACCGCGTTCGTTCATCTGTGCCGCCGCGGCCAGCAACGCCTCGGCGAACGCGGCGACGCGGTCATCGCTGAACCGCACGGTGGGACCACTGAGTGTCAGTGCGGCCACCACGGTTCCGGACCGGCCCAGGATCGGAACGGCCACCGCGGACAGCCCCGCGTCACGTTCGCCGTGGCTGACGGCATAACCCTGGTGGGTTGCCTCGGCGATCCGCTCCTGCATGAGGTGCACGTGTTCCGCGCCGTAGGGCGAGGAGCGGGCGACCCGTTCGAGCAGGCCGGCCGAGGCGTCCCGCAGCAGCACCTTGGCCGATGCGCCCGCCCACAGCGGCAACTCGTCGCCCACCTGCACGACGTGCCGCAGGGCCTGCGGGCTCTCCTGCTGGGCGATGCAGACCCGGACGATGTCGCGGGCGACGTAGACGTTGACGGTCTCCCGCTCCCGAGCGGCAAGCTCGCGCATCAGGCGCTGCGTCTCCGGTGGCAGTTCCCAGCCCCGGCGGGCGAGATGAGCCCATCGCCAGAGCCCCGGGCCTGCCATGTAACCCGAGTTGGTCGCCCAGAGAAGGCCGCTCTGCTCGAGCGTCTGCACCAGCCGGATGACCGTCGTCTTGGCCAGTCCGGTGGCCGCGACGATATCTCGTACGGCGATCAGCGGACGATCCTCGGTCAGCAACGACAGGATGTCCAGCGCTCGCTGGACGCTCCGGACGCCGCTGCCCTCCGACGCGTCATCGCCGGACGCACGGCTCGGCCTGGTCGCGGATGTCACGGTCGCTCACTTCCTTTCCTCGCGGCGCGGCGGATGGCCGCGTCGCGGAGTGGCCGCACGGTGCGGCCACAGGTGTCCTGGACACCTGAATTCTGCCGCCTGATCCCTCACGTCATCGGCCCGTAACTTTTCGGCCTCGGGCTATTGCCATCGGCTGGAGGCCAACCGTACGTTACACCGTAGTCCGTACAGCGGTCCATAAGACGAAGTGTGGTCCACGTGACGGACTTTATTGGAGGTGCTTATGCTCGAGGCCATTCTCAACACTTCCCCGGGATCATTGGTCTCAGCGCCCGCTCTACTCGGTGGCAAGTGGGTCAACGAGGGGCCATCGGACGACCGGATCGGCCCGTTCACCCGTACGGTGGTCAGTCGGGCCCGGGTCGCGGAGCCCGGCGACGCGCGCTCCGCCGCGGAACACGCCAAGGCATTCGCCCGGACGATCGCGCGACTGGCCCCGGCCACCCGAGCCGCGATACTCGACCGGGCCGCCGCGCTGGCCACCGAGCACCGGGAGCCGATCGCCCGCCTGATCGCCCTCGAGCTCGGCAAGCCGTTGAAGGACGGCCGCGGTGAGCTGGACCGGGTGGCCGACACGTTCACGGTCTGCGCGGCCGAGGCCCGCCAGATCGGCGGCGACATGCTTCCGGTCGCCGGCTGGGAGCGCGGCGTCGGCAACACCGCTCTCACCTACCGGGCACCCGCCGGGGTGGCCCTGGCGATCACGCCCTTCAACGCGCCGGCCAACCTGCTCGCCCACAAGCTGGGCGCGTCGTTCGCCGCCGGCAACACCACCATCGTGAAGGCGCCACCGCAGGCACCGGCCGTCTCCGCCGCGATCGTCGCGCTGCTGCTGGAGGCCGGGGCGCCGGTCGAAGCGGTGCAATTGCTGCACGGCGGCGGTGAGGTCGGCGCCGAGCTCTGCGCCGCACCGGAGGTCGCGGTCATCAGCTTCACCGGCAGCGCCGAGACCGGCGCTGCGGTAGCCCGGGCGGCCGGCGCCAAACGGCTCGTGCTCGAGCTCGGCGGCAATGCGGCCACGATCGTCTGCGACGACGCGGACCTGGCGGCCGCCGCCAAGACCTGTGCCCGCACCGGATACAGCAACTCCGGCCAGAGCTGCATCTCCGTGCAGCGGATCTACGTGCAGCGCGGCAGCTTCGCCGCGTTCGTCGACCTGCTGACCGCCGAGGTCGCCGCCCTGCGGGTCGGTGACCCGCTGGATCCGCAGACCGACGTCGGATCGATGGTCGACGATCAGGCGGCGGAACGGGTGCTCAGCTGGGCCACCGAAGCGGTCGGCGGCGGCGCGCGGATCACCGTCGGCGGCACCCGCGACGGCGCCACGGTCAGTCCGACCGTGGTCGCCGACCCGCCGGCCGATGCCACCGTCGTCACTCAAGAGGTGTTCGGTGCGCTGGTCAGCGTCCTGCCGTTCGACGACTTCGACGACGTGCTCGCCACCTGCAACGCGAGCCGCTTCGGGCTGCAGGCCGGCCTGTTCACCACCGACATCGGCCGCATCCTCACGGCCTGGCGCGAGCTCGAGGTCGGCGGGCTGATCGTGAACGGTTCGTCGAACTTCCGCCTGGACCACGTGCCGTTCGGCGGGGTGAAGGACTCCGGCTTCGGCCGGGAATCACCGCGCTTCATGATCGACGACTACACGGTCGTCAAGACGCTGATCCTGCGCGGAATGTCGATCTGGGGAGAGAACTGATGAGCACCGCCGCCGACGCCCTGGTTGCGCAACTGGCCGACTACGGCGTCGAATACATCTTCGGCACCTGCGGGCACACCAACATCGCCCTGCTGGACGCGATCGGCCGCAGCGACATCGAGTTCGTGATCGCCCGGCACGAGCAGACCGCCGCGCACGCCGCCGACGGCTACGCCCGCGCCACCGGCAAACCCGGCGTCCTGCTCATGCATGTCGGGCCGGGCATGATGAACGCGGTCACCGGCGTGGCCACGGCCGCCCTCGACTCGGTGCCGCTGATCGCGATCTCCGGCGACATCCCGTCCTACATGTACGGCCGGCACCCGCACCAGGAAGTGAACCTGCACGCCGACGCCGACCAGACGGCGATCTACCGGCCGTTCGTGAAGCGGGCCTGGAACGTGCACCGGGTGGAGGACCTGCCGCGCTTCACCGAGCGGGCGTTCTGGACCGCCACCTCCGGGCGTCCGGGCGCGGTGCTGCTCAACGTGCCGATGGACCTGTTCTCCCGGGAGCTGCCGGCAACGGTCCCGACCTACCCCCTGCCGGTGTCGGCCACCCGCCCCGACCTGCCACCGGCCGACGCCGACCGGATCGCGGCCGCCCTCGCCGCCGCCGAACGTCCCCTCATCTACATCGGCGGCGGACTCGGCGGCCCCGACGGCCGGCGGGCGCTGCGCGAACTCGCCGAGCACCTCGACATCCCGGTGGCGCATTCGCTGATGGCCAAGGGCGCGCTTCCCGACGACCACCCGCTCGTGCTCGGCATGACCGGGTTCTGGGGCCTCGAGGTCACCAACGAGTACGCCCGCAACGCCGACCTGGTGCTGGCCATCGCGACCCGGTTCGCCGAGACCGACTCGAGCTCCTGGAATCCCGCGTACACGTGGAGCTTCCCGCCGTCGCGGCTGATCCAGATCGACATCGACCCGGCCGAGATCGGCCGGAACTACCCGGTCGAGCTGGGCGTCGTGGCCGACGCGGCCCTCGCTGTCACCGCGATCCGCGACCGGGTCCGGGAACTCGACCCGGTCCAGCGACCGGAACTGCGGGCACGGATCGGTGCGGCGCGGGCCGAGCTGTTCGCCGCCAGCGCCGAACGTGGCCGCAGCGACAACTTCCCGCTGCGTCCCGAGCGGATCCTTGCCGACGTCCGGGCCGCGCTGCCGCCGGACGCCGTGCTGGTCACCGACGTGGGCTGGAACAAGAACGGGGTGGCCCAGTGCTACCCGCTGCCGGCCGAGGGCCGCTTCATCACCCCGGGCGGCGCGTCCACCATGGGCTTCGGCCCGGCCGCCGCGCTCGGTGTGCAGATCGCCCAGCCCGACCGGGTGGTGGTCGCGCTGATCGGCGACGGCGGGATGAGCGCGCAGCTGCCGGCGCTGCCGATGGCCGCCGAGCAGGGGCTGCCGGTGATTTTCCTGGTGATGAACAACCGGGCCCACGGCACCATTTCCGACCTGCAGTCGAGCTTCTTCGGCCGCAGTTACGGCTGCGATTTCACCGATCCGGACGGGCAGCCGTACAGCCCGGATTTTGCCGCCCTGGGCCGCTCCTGCGGTCTCGACGGCTATCTGATCGCCGAACCGGGCGAGCTCACCACTGCCCTCAAGGCGGCCGTCGACCGCCGCCGGCCGGCGGTGATCGACGTACCGATGGTCAACGAACCGGTGCCGACCCCCGGCCACTGGAACATCAAGGACATCTACCAGGGCGTCTTCGAGTGAAGGTGTCCTTTCCCCCGTTCAATCAGATAAGAGGTGAGACGCACATGGTCCGACTCCGCGCCACCGCCATATCCGCCTCCGTCGTGCTCGCTCTGGTCGTCGCCGCCGGGTGCAGTGCTCCCGGTGGCGACGACAAGAAAGCCGGCGACGATAGCGGCCCCATCAAGATTGCCCTGGTCGACGCGCAGAGTGGGCAGCTCAGCTCGCTCGGCGCGTGGGAGCTCAAGGGCGCCAAGCTCGCGGTGACCGAGTGGAACGCGGCCGGCGGCATCAACGGCCGGCAGATCCAGCTCGACGTCTTCGACGACCAGGGCGACCCGACCACCGGCACCAACCTCGCCCGCAAGATCGACAGCGAGGGCTACATCGCCATGCTCGGCACCGCGGAGAGCGCGGTGACCATCGCGATGGCGCCCACGCTGAAGACCGCGGAGATCCCGAACATCACTTCCGGCCAGTCGCCGGGCCTGGTCGCGGTCGGCAGCGAGTTCCTGTTCCTCAACGGCCCGACCAGTACGACCTACGACGAGACCCTGGCCAAGTACATCGTCGACCAGCAGGGCATCAAGGACATCGCGCTGATCACCAACAACGGTTCGTACGGCAAGGGCGAGCACGACGCGTTCACCAAGGCGCTCAAGACCCGCAACGTCACCCCGCTGGTCGACCAGGTGGTCACCGCCGACCAGAAGGACTTCAGCGCGGCGCTCACCACGATCCGGCAGAAGAACCCGAAGCTCATCTTCCTCGGTGCCGAGGAGGTCGAGTCCGGCCTGATCGTCAAGCAGGCCCGCGACCTCGGCATCACCGTCCCGTTCGCCGGCGCGGCGCCGCAGGGCACGCCGGTGTTCCTGGACACCGCCGGTGCGAAGAACGCCGAGGGCACGATCGTCAGCTCGCCGTACCTGAGCAACGACATCAACGAGGCGTCGAAGAAGTTCGCCACCGCCTACAAGGCCGCCTACAACGAGGAGGCCGAACTGCACGGGGCGAAGGCGTACGACGGGGCACAGATCCTGTTGACGGCGCTCAAGTCCAGCAATGTCGCCAGCGGCAAGCCCTTGGCCGACGCGATCCGTGGCACGAAGTACCAGGGTCTGCTCGGCAGTTTCGCCTTCGACAACACCGGTGTCGGAATCTTCGCCACCTCGATCGGCAAGATCGAGAACGGCAAGCTCACCGCTGCCTCCAGCTGACAATCCAGCCCCAGCAAAGTCCCGGCGCCGCCACCGGCGCCGGGACCGTCGGCCATCCAGGAGAGCCATGCAGGTCTTCTTTCAGACGATCATCGGCGGGATCAGCCTCGGCGCCATCTATGCCCTGGTGGCGCTGGGGTTCTCGCTGGTCTACCGCACCATGGGCCTGGTCAACTTCGCGCACGGCAACGTGGTCACCGTCGGCGCCTACCTCGCCTCCACCTTCTATCTGACCTCGAAGCTGCCATTCGCCCTGGCGATGTTCGTGGCGATCGCGGTGACCGGAGTGATCGGCCTGGTCATCGAGCGGGTGCTGCGGCCGCTCGAGAACCGCGACTTCGACCTGATGCTGATCGGCACGATCGGCTTCGGCATCGTCCTCGACGCCCTCGTCATCATGATCTGGGGCGCCACCGGGCGGGCCGTTCCGTCACCGGTCCCGTCCGCCCCGATCGACCTGTGGGGGATCCGCATCCGCACGTACGACCTGGTCGTTCTCGCCATCGCGGCGGCGGCGACAGTTCTGCTCGTGTTGTTCTTGTCGCGCACCAAGCGCGGTGCCGCGATGCAGGCGGTGGCGATGGACCACGAGGCGGCCACCGCGGTCGGCATCCACGTCGGACGCAGCAACGCCATCGCCTTCATGATCGGTGCCGGACTCGCCGCTCTGGCCGGCGGCCTGGTCGGGCCGCTGCTCTACGTCAGCCCGGCGCTCGGCGGCGCGCTCGGCATCAAAGGGTTCGCGGCGGCGATCCTCGGCGGCTTCGGCAGCATCCCCGGCGCGATCGTCGGCGGCATCGCCATCGGAGTGCTCGACTCGTTCACCGCCGGGCACTTTCAGGGCTACTCCGAACTGGTCACCTTCCTGGTCTTCACCGTGATCATCATGATCCGGCCGACCGGAGTCTTCGGCGAACGGACGGTGAACCGCGCATGAGGTACCGCATCGGCATCATCGCGCTGGCCGCACTGGCGGCCTGGTTCCTGCCGTACGGCCTGGATTCGTACGCGATCCATGTGGTGAACGTGATCTTGATTTTCGCCATTCTCGCGATCGGTCTCGGCCTCTGCATGGGCGTCGGCGGTCAGGTCAACCTGGCCCAGGTGGCGTTCTTCGGCGTCGGCGCGTACACCACGGCCATCCTCACGACCAAGACAGGATGGGGCTTCTGGCTGTCCGCGGTGCTCGCCCTCGCGGCCACCATCGCCGTCGGGCTGCTGGTCGGCACGCCGGCGTTGCGCGTCCAATCGCATTACCTCGGCATCGTCACCCTCGGCCTGGCGCTCGCCTTCACCAATTGGGTGACCAACGCCCAGGTCGCCGGCGGCGCCGAGGGCATCTCCGCGATCCCGGTGCCGACGATCCCCGGCGTCGACCTCTCCAACGAATACCTTTACTACTACCTTGAGCTGGCGGTCTTCGCGGTCGGACTGGTCTTCGGCTTGTTCATCGTCCGCACCGCGCTCGGCCGGCGGATGCGCGCGATGCGCGACGACGCCCTCGCCGCCGGCGCGCTCGGCGCCGACGTACCGGTGCTGCGGATGACCGCGTTCCTGCTCGCCAGCGTCTACGGCGGACTCGGCGGAGTGCTCTACGCCGGGCTCATCCGCTACGTCGCACCCGAGACGTTCTCGATCGCCAACATGTTCCTGCTGCTCGGCATGGTGATCATCGGGGGCCGGCAGAGCCTGATCGGCTGCGTCGTCGGCGCGGCCGGCCTCTACCTCGTCCGCGAGCTGCTGGCCGACCATCCCACCGTCGCCCAGATCGGCTACGGCACGGTCGTGGTGCTCGTCGTGGTGTTCGCACCGACCGGACTCGCCGGCCTGCCGAAGAGGATCCGGGATCTGGTGACCCGGCGTCGCGGCGGGCAGGGCGAGGCGGCCCGGCTGCAGCCGTTCCAGCCGTACGAGACGGTGCGCCCGGACGAGTCGGGCAGCCAGTCGCCCATCCTGGAGGTCGATGGCATCAGCATGTACTTCCGAGGCCTGCGCGCTCTGGATGACGTCTCGTTGTCGATCACGCCGGGCGAGATCCGCGGCATCGTCGGACCCAACGGCTCCGGCAAGACCACGCTCTTCAACGTGATCAGCGGGTTGTACCGGCCGACTCGCGGCCGGATCCGGTTCCGCGGCCAGGACTCCACCGGCCTCGCGCCGTACCGGTTGGCCCGAGCCGGGATGTCGCGCACCTTCCAGAACCTGCGGCTGTTCGGTGACCTGACGGTCGAGGAGAACGTGCTCGTCGCCATCGACCGCAACGCCACCTGGCACAGCTGGCGCTACGTAGCCCGGCCGATCAGCGTGCTGCGCCGGGACCGCGACCTGCACCGTCGCGCGGCGGAGGTGATCGAGCGGTACGGCCTCGCCGAGTTCGCCGCGCTGCCGCCGAAGTCGCTGCCGTACGGCATCCAACGGCGGGTCGAGATCGCCCGCGCGGTTGCCGCCGGCCCGGCCCTGCTGCTGCTCGACGAACCCGCCGCCGGCCTCAACGGTGACGAGGTGCGCCAGCTCAGTGAGATCGTGCGTTCCGTCCGGGACAGCGGTGTCACCGTGATCATCATCGAGCACAACATGGGCCTGGTGATGTCGCTGTGCGAGCGCATCACGGTGCTGGCCAGCGGTCACGTCATCGCCGAAGGCGAGCCCGCCGAGGTGGCGAGCACACCGGCGGTGATCGAGGCCTACCTCGGCGACTCGATGAGCTCCGACGATCTGCCGTCCGTACCGGAGGTGACCGGATGACCACCGTATCCGAACCCACGACCGCGACCACCAACGTCCTGCGGGTGGAGGGGCTCACCGTGCACTACGGCGGGGTGTGCGCGGTGCGGGACCTGAGCTTCTCGGTGCCGGCCGGCGAGGCGATCGGGGTGATCGGCGCCAACGGCGCCGGGAAGACCTCCACCCTGAAGGCCGTCATGGGTCTCATTCCCCGGAAAGTGGGCACGCTGAGCTTCGGCGACGTCGATCTGACCAGGGTGAGTGCCCGATCGATGGTGCGGCACGGTATCGGCTACGTCCCGGAAGGGAGGCATGTCTTCACCGGCCTGCCGGTCGAGAAGAACCTGCTGCTCGGCGCGTACGCCCGGAAGTGGAACGCGGAGACCAGGGCCACCCTGGCCGAGATCTACGAGCTGTTCCCGGTCCTCGGCGAGATGCGGGGCCGGTTGGCCGGTGCGCTCTCCGGTGGTCAGCAGCAGATGCTGGCGATCGGCCGGGCGCTGATGTCGAAACCCCGGCTCCTGCTGCTCGACGAGCCGTCGATGGGGCTGTCCCCGAAGCTGGTCGAGAACATCCTCGAGGTGCTGCAACGCCTGCGGGCCGAAGGTCTGAGCCTGTTGCTGGTCGAGCAGAACGCCAAGCTGACCTTCGAGGCGACGAGCAGTTGCCTGGTGGTCGAGAACGGCGAGGTGGCGATGAGTGGCACCTCGGCTCAGCTGCGCCACGATCCGCAGGTCCGGCGCATCTACCTCGGGCTGTGACCCGGCCCGAACGGCTGGGCGAGCCGCTGGTGGTGGGCACACGCCGACTGCGCAACCGGGTGGTCCTGCCGCCGATGGAGCGCAACTACGGCACGGCGGACGGCCGGGTGACCGCCGACTACATCGGCTACCTGTCGGCGCGGGCTGCGGGCGGAGCCGGACTCGTCTTCACCGAGGCGACCTACGTGCGCGCCGACGGGCGAGGGCGGGTCCGGCAACTCGGCGCGCACAGTGACCACGTGCTGCCGGGCCTGCGTTCGCTGGCGGCCGCCATCCATGCGGAGGGCGCGCTGCTCGGCGTCGAACTCAACCACGCCGGACGAGTGGCCGAGGCGTCCGTATCCGGGTTCCAGCCGGTCGCGCCGTCACCGGTGCCGTTCCGTGGCAGCCGGCCGCGGGAACTGGCAACCGAGGAGGTGGCCGGCATCGTCGACGCGTTCGGTGCGGCCGCCTGGCGGTGTGCCCGGGCCGGGGTCGACGTACTGGAGGTGCACGCGGCCCACGGCTACCTGATCCACCAGTTCCTGTCGCCGCGTACCAACCGGCGCGCCGACCGGTACGCGGAACCGACGCTGTTTCTCGCCGAGGTGCTCGCCACGGTCCGGGCGGCGGCCCCGGATCTTGCCGTGTTCCTGCGGCTGTCGGCGTTCGAGGGCGTCCCGGGCGGTCTCGATGCGGACGCGACCCGGTCACTGGCCGGGCGGCTTCCGCTCGACCTGATCGACGTGCTGGACATCTCGGCCGGTTGCTACGAGGCCGGCGAGTGGATGGTGCAGCCAGGGGAGGTGGAACGCGGAGTGCTGGCACCGTACGCGGCGCGGTACCGGGATCTCGGCAAACCGGTCTGCGTCGCCGGCCGCATCCCCACGGCGCAGGAGGCGGAGCGGATTCTGCGATCCGGGGCCGCCGACCTGGTGGCCGTCGGCCGCGCGCAGCACGCCGACCCGGCCTGGACGAACGCGGCACTCGCCGGTCGCCGGCCGCGGCCCTGCATCGGTTGCAACCAGGGCTGCATCGACGCGCTGCACACCCAGCAGCCGATCTGGTGCCTGGCCAATCCCGCCGTCTCCGTCCCGCCTGTTTCCGTCCCCGCTCCGCAACCGGCCGGTGGCCGGCGAGTTCTCGTCGTCGGCGCGGGTGTGGCCGGCCTGGAGGCGGCGCGGACTGCGGCGCTGGCCGGTCACGACGTGACGATCGTGGAGGCCGGCGACAAGATCGGGGGACAGTTCCGGCTGGCCGCGTCCCTGCCGAGCAAACCCGAGTTCGGCCGGCTGCTCGACTGGTACGCGGCCGAGCTGCGCCGCCTGGCCGTCGACGTGCGTCTATCGACCCGCGCCGACCCGGCGATCATTCGCGGCCTCACGCCGGACACCGTCGTGGTGGCGACCGGGGGAGTCGGCCGGCGCCCATCGGTGCCGGGCGTCACCGGGTCGCGGGTCGTCGATCTGCTCGACTGGGTCGCCGGTCCGGCCCGGGTGGCAGCGGGTGAGGTGGTCACCGTCTGGGGCGCCGACCGGGCCGGCGTGGCCGTCGCCGACCAGGCCGCAGCCGTCGGGCATCGCGTGCTTCTGCTCACCGCCGCCGGCGAACTCGCACCGGAGGCCGGCCCGCGGGAGAAAGGCCTGATGGTGCGCCGGCTGACCGAGAACCCGGACGTCGAGATCCGGCGCGAGACCACCCTGGAGTCCATCGAGGACGATCGGCTGCTGCTCGGCCACGGTGGCGAGCGAGAGTGGTGTGCGGCGCGCGGGCCGGTCGTCGTCGCGCAGGGCATCGTTCCCCGGCAGGTCGAGGCTCGGGGCGCATGGCGGACCGTCGTGCTGGACGCGGCCGCCGACGCCGCCGAAGCGATCCGCCGGGGCGCCGGGGTCAGTCCTTGATCTCCTCGCGCAGCCGCTGCTGCCGGTGCGCCGCCATCCGTACCGGGTCGTTGGCGAAGCCGTAACCACGGTAGTCGCCGACCCGCTGCACGACCTCGACGAAGACCCGCGAACCGATGACGGGGGTGAACAATTGCCAATAGCTGCCGTGCTCGTCCTCGTCGTACATCACACCGAGGCGGCGGACCGCGGCCGGCGCGGAGATGCGGGCGTCGAGGTCGTCGTAGTAATTGGCCGGGATCGGCAGGATCATCCCGGCCGCCGCCAGTGCGGCGGCCGTCCGCGGCAGGTCATCGGTGGCCAGGGTGATGTGCTGGGGATGAGGGATCGCCGGAGCCCAGTCACCGCGGCGCAGCACCGGCACGCTGAGCGCGACCCGTACGCTGCGGTCGGCATTGCGGATGGCGAGGGTGCGCACGAGTCCGAACGGCGCCGCGAACTCGCCCGCCTCGTCGTCGGTCAGGCCCAGCACGGCGCGGTAGAACAGGGCCGCCTCGTCGTAGCGGTCGAACGGCTGAGCCAGCGAGAGATGGTCGATTGCCGTGATGCCGGTCGACAGGGCGCGCGGCTCGCCGGTCGGCAGGAAGTCGTCCAGCCAGCCGTGCTCGCCGACCGGCTCGGTGCGGCAGAAGAACACCGCCGTGCCGTCGGGAGCCGCGACCGCGGTCAGATCGGCCTCGCGCTGTCGTCGGCGGCGCGGAAGGGGTCGCGCGTGCAGGTGCGCCGCGCGGCGGGCGGCCGCCTCCGGGTCGCTGCTCTCCAGGGCGAACGCGCTGATCGCCGCCTCGCCGACGCCGGAGTTCAGTAGGATCCGGGCGTCGCCCTGCTCCCACAGCTGGACCGGTTTGGACCGGTGCTGCCCGGAATGGGTGAAGCCGAGGGCGCCGAGCAGCGCCTCCATCTGAGGCCCGGAGTCGGCGTCAACGCCCAGTTCGGTGAACGCGAGACCGGTCAGCGACGAGGCGGGGAACCCGCCGCCGTCGAGGCAGTCCTGCAACGCGGTGAGCGACCGGCGCGCGTCGACCGCCGTACGATGCGGATCGGCCTGCCGGAAGACGTCGTTGAACACCTCCAGCGACAGCGGTCCGCGGTAGCCGGTCGCCAGCACCGCCTTGGTGAATCCGACCAGGTCGAGGCTGCCCTGCAGGGGGAACAGGCGATGGTGCCGGCTCCACTGCAGCACGTCCATCGACAACCGGGGAGCGTCCGCCAGCTGCAGGAAGAAGACGCGGTCGCCGGGGATCCCGGCGATGTCGGCGTACTGATCGGTGCGGGACAGCACGTGGAAGCTGTCGAGGCACAGGCCGAGCGCCGGATGGCCGGCCCGCCGGACGATCTCCCACGAGCGTTGCCAGGTGGAGACGTGCCGTCCCCAGGCCAGGGCCTCGTAGGCGATGCGCATCCCGCGGTCGTCGGCCAGCTCGGCGAGCGTGCGCAACTGCTCGGCGGCCAGGTCATCGTCGTCGATGGTGTCGGGAGCGACGGAGGAGCAGATCAGCACGGTGTCCGCGCCGAGGCGGGCCATCAGGTCGAGTTTGGCCGTCATCCGGCGCCGGACGGCGGCGAATCGCTCGGCCGGCGCTCCCTCGGCGTCGCGGAACGGCTGGTAGAGGCTGATGGTGAGGCCGAGGTCAGCCACCCGGGCCCGGATCTGCTCCGGTGTGCTCGCGGCCGCGATCAGGTCGTTCTCGAAGATCTCGACGGCGTCGAATCCCGCGGCCCCCGCAGCGTCGAGACGATCCTCGAGAGTGCCGGAGAGACACACTGTCGCGATGCTCGTGCGCGCCATCGGAAGTCCTCCAGAAGTGTACGAACTAGTTCGTACACTCTAGGCCGTCGGGCTACTAGAGTCGACTCATGGCATCTGACATCGCCCCGCCCCGGACCCGCGACGCCGAGCGGACCCGCGCCGAGATCATCGAGGTGGCGACGCACGAATTCGCTGATCAAGGCTATGCCGGTGCCCGGGTGGACGAGATAGCCGCCAAGACCAGCACCACCAAGCGGATGATCTACTACTACTTCGGTGGCAAGGAAGGGCTCTATCTGGCTGTGCTGGAGGGGGCGTACCGGCACATCCGCTCCCTGGAGCAGCAACTCAATGTCGACCACCTGGCGCCGGTTGACGCACTGCGCCGGCTGGCCGAGCTCACCTTCGACCACCACGAGTCCCATCAGGACTTCGTCCGCCTGGTCGCCATCGAGAACATCCATTACGCCCAGCATCTGCGGCGTTCGGAAGCTCGGGATGTCCTTGCTGCACCCGCTCTCGAAGTGCTCACCCGAATTCTTGGGCGAGGAGTTGCCGCGGGCGTCTTCCGCGACGACGTCGACGCCCTCGACGTCCATATGATCATCAGCGCCTTTTGCGTCTTCCGCGGCGCCAACCGTTACACCTTTCAGGCCATCTTCAACCGTGACCTGCTCGATCCGCAAAGCCGGGAGCATTTGCGCCGGATGGTCGGCGACCTGGTGGTGGCCCACCTCACGACCCGCGAGGCGTAATCGATATCGGATGCGGTTCCCCACTCTCTGCGATCACCAGCCTGGCGGCGCCCGCTTCTGCGAGCGGTGACACCTGTCGCAGTGATCGACAACGATACGGTTCCGGGATGTCAAGAATCGTTGCCGCCCGGGCTGTCCTGCCTGAGCACGTGTATTCGCAGGAGCAGATAACCGGGGTGCTGGCCGATGCCCTCCTCGGTGACGAGCCGGCGGCCGTTGTCCGTCGCGAGCTGATGCGGCGGCTGCACACCGCGGCCGAAGTCCGTACCCGGCACCTTGCTCTTCCCCTGGACCGCTACCGCGACCTCGGCGGCTTCGGCGCGGCCAACGACGTGTGGATCGACGTGGGCCGCCGGCTCGGTTCGGACGCCGTTGCCGCGGCCCTGGCCGCGGCCGGCCTGGTGCCGTCCGACGTGGACCTGATCGTGACGACCTCGGTGACCGGGCTGGCCGTCCCCAGCCTGGACGCGCGCATCGCCCACCGGCTCGGGCTGCGTGACGACGTCAAGCGGATGCCGCTGTTCGGACTGGGATGCGTCGCGGGTGCGGCCGGTATCGCCCGGATCCACGACTACCTCCAGGGCCGCCCGGACGACGTGGCGGTGCTCCTGTCGGTCGAGTTGTGCTCGCTCACCTTCCAGCGGGGCGACACCTCGACGGCGAACCTGGTCGGTTCCGGTCTGTTCGGGGATGGCGCGGCGGCGGTCGTGGTCCTGGGGGAACGGCGGGCGGCGGCGGCCGGGCACGACCACGCTCCCCGGGTACGGGCGACGCGCAGCCGGCTCTACCCGGACTCCGAGCGGGTCATGGGCTGGGACATCGGCGAGACCGGTTTCCAGCTCGTGCTCGCGGCCACGGTCCCCGACATCGTCGACACCTACCTGAAGGGTGACGTCGAGACCTTCCTCGCCGCGCACGGGCTGGCCGTGAGTGACGTCGACACCTGGATCGCCCATCCGGGCGGCCCGAAAGTCATCGAGGCCATCGTTCGCACCCTGGGGCTGAAACCGGATGCGCTCGACGTGACGCGACGCAGTCTGGCGTCGGTCGGGAACCTGTCCTCCTCGTCCGTACTGCACGTCCTGCAGGAGACGCTGGCGACCCGTGACCCCGTCGCGGCGAGCCGTCCGGCCGTGATGCTCGCCATGGGGCCGGGCTTCTGCTCGGAGCTGGTGCTCCTGGACTGGTGACCACCCCGTGCAAGACAAGACCCGAGGCAGACCGTTACTGCGACGTCCGCAGTCCGCGCCAACGGGGTCGTCCCGGGCGTAGATGCTGCACAGCGTCGCGCAGGACCGCGCTCAGGTGTTGGTCGGAGTGCCGTCGTCTATCTGGTCAGCGCGTTCTTCAATGTCGTCAGCCTTCGCCGACACATCGTGACCTAATGCCCGCAGCCGCGTCGCGGTCTGCTCGCTCGGCGACGTCTCAGCCAGGGATCGGAGTCGTCGTGCCGCGAGCCTTAACTGCTCAACGGTCGAGCGCATCAGGGCGGCGGTCCTGGTTCGTGCTCTGCCGCTGTCCCGTCCGGCGTCCATGCGCGGCTGTTACCCGAAGTCGTCGTAGACATGCTTGACTACGGGGACATTTCCTTTGGCGCCGTATGCATCATTCGGAAGGCATCGACCCTGGTTCCGTACGGATCGACGTCGATCAGCCGGGCACCACGCCGTCAACCGAACGGGTCAGCGGTTACCGCCATGGCGGAGATCGTCGCCATCCAGAATGAGCCCGCCGAGCCCTTTGTCGTTGTCCTCTGAAATGGTTCCGAGAGTTTCGAGGAAGTCGCTTGCCCATTTGTCGATGTCGTTGTCGCGGACCTGCGTACGCATCGGCTTCATCCGTTCCGCCTGCTCCGCGCCATCGGCGTGCAGGGCGTCGGTGATGGCGCGTTTGAGGTCCTCGACGTCGTGCGGGTTGACCAGGAATGCGGTCGGCAGCTCGGCGGCGGCTCCGGCGAATTCGCTCAGCACCAGGGCGCCCTGATCGTCGTGGCGGGCCGCGACGTACTCCTTGGCGACGAGGTTCATGCCGTCGCGCAGCGGAGTGATGACCATGACGTCGGCGGCGAGGTACAGCGCGACCAGCTCGGCGCGGTTCATCGACTGGAACAGGTAGTGCACGGGAACCTGGCCGACCGCTCCGTACTCGCCGTTGATCCGGCCGACCTCGCGTTCCACCCGGGCGCGCAGCTCCTGATATTCCTTGACCCGCATCCGGCTCGGGGTGGCGACCTGCACCAGCACCACGTCGTCGTTGGACACGGTGCCGTCGGCGAGTAGTTCGCCGTACGCCTCAAGTCTTTGTTCGATGCCCTTGGTGTAGTCGAGGCGGTCGACGCCGAGCAGCAGGCGGCGGTCGCCGCCGAGTTCGGTGCGCATCCGGCGGGCCTCGGCCTGTACGGCGGGGTCGGCGGCCAGTTCCTCGACCTCGGTGACGTCGATCGAGATCGGGAAGGCCCGTGCGGTGACGGTCCGTCCGTCCACGACGACGTGTTCCTCCTGCGGGTCCAGGCCGAGGAGGCGGCCGGTGAGCTGCAGGAAGTTCTGGGCGGCGAGCGGGCGCTGGAAGCCGACCAGGTCCGCGCCGAGCAGGCCACGCAGGATGTCGGCCCGGCGGGGCAGTTGCATGAACAGCTCGACCGGCGGGAACGGGATGTGCAGGAAGAACCCGATGCGCAGGTCCGGTCGCAGCTCACGCAGCATCGCCGGCACCAGCATCAGCTGGTAGTCGTGGACCCACACCGTGCCGTCGGGTGCGGCTAGGAGCGCGGCCGCCTCGGCGAACCGGCGGTTCACCGCCTCGTACGCCTGCCGCCACGGACGGCGGTGGGTCGGCTGCTCGACGGCGTCATGGAACAACGGCCAGATGGTGCCGTTGGACTGGCCCTCGTAGTACCGGTCGACGTCGTCGGCGCTCAAGCCGACCGGGTGCAGGTGCATGCCGTCGGTGTCGAACGGCTCCGGCGCGTCACCCGGTTGACCGGTCCACCCGGCCCAGGCGCCGCCCTGCCGCCGCACGATCGGTTGCAACGCGCTGACCAGACCGCCAGGGCTCCGCGCCCAGCTGCGACTGCCATCCTCCGCGGTGACCTCGTCGACCGGGAGGCGGTTGGCGACCACCACGAACTCGTACGAGTCACTCATCTCGTTGTCCTCACAACGACGGGATACCGCCACCCGGGCGGCTCAAACACTTTGTACCCCGTTGCACCGCTTAAAATCCGGAGGGCCGGGTCGGCGATCAGGACGCAGCATCACGGCCTCAGCGGCCGGCTTCCGGCTTATCAGTCCAGGCTGCCGGTGCTCACCAGGTGCTCGGCGACGGCCACGAGCTTCCGGTTGGTGTTCTGCGATGCCTGGGACAGCATGGCGAAAGCGGCGTCCGGGGTGATCTTGAGTCGCTCGACGAGAATGCCTTTGGCCTGGCCGATCAGGTCACGGCTGTCGAGAGCGAGGGTCAGGTTCGCGACGCGTTGACCGTCGGCGAGCGCCAGGGCGGCCAGCGTGGCGTAGAGCGTCGCGAGCCGCCGCTCGGCGTCGCCGAAGGCGTGCGTGGTGTCGCCGTAGAGGCTGAGCGTGCCGAGCCGGCGGCGATCGACCCAGAGCGGCGCACACAGCATGCTGCCCACGCCCTCCTGCCCGGCGACCGAGGCGAATTCCGGCCAGCGCGCGTCGGTGCCGGTGTCGTCGATGACCACCACATCCTGCTCACGGGCGGCCTCGATGCACGGGCCGGCGCCGAGCTTCTGCTGGAGTTGATCGAGCACGTGCGGCGGTTGACCGTAGGTGGCCCGGGGCTCGAGCCGGCCGTTCTCCAGCTCGATCAAACCCGCCCAGGCGGCGGCCGGGACGGTCTCCACGGCCTGGGTGACGATCGTGTCCAGCCCATCGGAGGGGAAAGAACCGTCCACCCGTAGCGCCCGGGCTGCGCGGCCAAGTTGTTCCAGCGCGTCCTCGTCACTGCCGGTCACGACACTCCCTCGTTGGATCATTCCGGCAGTCGGGCCGGTCCGGTGTTACGTTGGCGGCGAAGGTGAAACAGGTCGCCTCCACCCCCGTACCAAGGTTAGGTGGAGTTTGTCATGGCCACACCTGGCAAGGATGCTGCCGACAGCACCGGCTCGGCGACCCGGGAGCTGTCGCAGACCGGCTCGTTTCTCACCACGGCTCAGGGCCTGCGGTTGCCCGACACCGATCATTCGCTGAAGGCCGGGGAACGCGGCCCGAGCCTGCTGGAGGACTTCCACCTCCGCGAGAAGATCACCCATTTCGACCACGAGCGCATCCCCGAACGGGTGGTCCACGCGCGTGGCGCGGCCGCCCACGGCGTGTTCGAGGCGTACGGCACGGCGGAGTCGGTGACCCGGGCGGCGTTCCTTCGTGCCGGCGAGCGCACCGACGTGTTCGTCCGGTTCTCCACCGTCCTCGGTTCCCGGGGATCGGCTGACACCGTCCGCGACACCCGCGGGTTCGCGGTGAAGTTCTACACCGGCGAAGGCACCTTCGACCTGGTCGGCAACAACATCCCGGTGTTCTTCATCCAGGACGGCATCAAGTTCCCGGACATCATCCACGCCGGCAAACCGCACCCGGACGTCGAGATCCCGCAGGCCCAGTCCGCGCACGACACGTTCTGGGACTTCGTCTCCCTGCATACCGAGGCCACCCATCACGTCATGTGGAACATGTCCGACCGTGGCATCCCGCGCTCGTACCGGACCATGGAAGGCTTCGGGGTGCACACCTTCCGGCTGGTCAACGCGGACGGCGAGACCAACCTGGTCAAGTTCCACTGGAAGCCGGTCGCGGGCGTGCACTCCCTGGTGTGGGAGGAGGCGCAGATCGCCGCCGGCGTCGACCCGGACTTCCACCGCCGCGACCTGGCCGACGGCATCACCGCCGGCGTGCCGCTGGAGTTCGAGCTGGGCATTCAGGTCATGCCCGACGACGGCACCGAAACGTTCGAGGACATCGACCTGCTGGACCCGACCAAGCTCGTACCGGAGGAACTGGCCCCGGTTCAGCTGATCGGCAAGCTCACCCTGGACCGCAACCCGGTCAACTACTTCGCCGAGACCGAACAGGTCGCCTTCCACACCGGCCACCTCGTCCCCGGCATCGAGGTCACCAACGACCCGCTGATGCAGGCCCGACTGTTCTCCTACCTCGACACCCAGCTGACCCGGCTCGGCGGTCCCAACTTCGCCCAGTTGCCGATCAACGCGCCGCACTGCCCGGTCAACGACATGCTCCGCGACGGCATGCACCAGCAGGCCGTCCCCACGGGCATCGCACCGTACCGGCCCAACAGCCTCGACGACGGCCTGCCGGAGGTGGCCGGGGCCGGCGACGGTGGATATGTGCAGACCGCCCGCCCGGTCAGCGGCTTCACGGTGCGGGAGAACCCGGTGTCGTTCGGCGACCACTTCACCCAGCCGGCCATGTTCTACCGCTCCCTGAGCGCGGTCGAGCAGGCGCACATCGTGGAGGCGTTCACGTTCGAGCTCGGCAAGGTGTTCGAGCAGAAGATCAAGGAACGCCAACTAACGGTGCTGGCCAACGTCGACGCCGACCTGTGTGCGCAGGTGGCGGCCGGACTCGGCCTTCCCGCCCCCAGCGGTACGCCGGTGGAGGACGTTCCGGTGTCGGCCGCTCTGTCGCAGGTGGTGGTCGAACCCGGCCCGATCGCCGGCCGGAAGATCGGCGTGATCGCGGACGACGGTTCGGACCTCGCCGGGATCCGCAAACTGCGCACCGCGGCCGAGAAACTCGGGGCGCAGGTCCTGGTCATCGCGCCGCACGGCGGGACTCTTGGCAAGGGCCGCTCGGTCCTCCCGATCGACCGGAGCATCCTGACCGCTCGCTCGATCGAGTTCGACGCGGTATTGGTGGCCGCCGGTACCGCCCCCGACACCGACATCAAAACGGTCCTTCTCCTGCAGGAGGCGTACCGGCACCTCAAGGCGCTCGGCGCGTGGGGCGACGGCGGCCGGCTGCTGCAGGCAGTCGGCGTCGACCTCGACGGGCCGGGCGTCCTCGCCGGTGACGTCGTCGCCAAGGCCTTCATCGACGACCTTGTCACGGCGCTCGGTCTGCACCGCGTCTGGGACCGGGCCGACGCCGTGATGGCCTCCGCCGTACCGCCGGCCGACTGAGACATCGGCGTCGCTGCCCGGCGGCCGCCCTGGTCGCGAACCGCCGGGCAGCGCCCCCGAGTGGGAGCACCTCCAGCGGTCCCCTCGGAGCGGAGCGGGTCAATCAGGTCGCCGGGCAGGTCGTCGGGTTGAGCCATGTCACCTGCATAACGAGGGCCCCGGCGCTGGAAAGCGCCAGGGCCCAAGGGTTGCGGGTCAGAAACACCATCTACCGACAGGAGCGTCGGGTTGTCGTATCCGCACCAGCCCGGTATTCGGGTTTCGGGTGCGAGGATCGCATAAGCGTGACCGGAGACCACCTCTCGTTCGATGGAAAACTTCGGTGTCCGCGCCCAGCCCTTGGTGATGCGGCCGGCGGCGGGCGATCCAACGGTGTACGGCCCTCCCTTTCCTCTGACTTGCTTCTATCTGCGTGCCTCGTTCTGGTCCGCCGGTCCTGGAACCCCACGCGACTTCATGGCCCCGAACACGTACGACGAACGTTCTGACTTGCGGCGAAGCCCTGATACCTGACGTCGGCCCCGCCACCTGATGCGCCCGGGAACCCGGGGTGCTGCCGAACTTTCCTGTTGACTGCGTGAAACCTGAGCCGGGTCGGTGTCGGTCCGGCCTCTCCGCCTCCGTCGGGCGGCACTCGTCTGCGTCTTTACGGCTACTTCGTTCTCGACCAGAGGAACATTAACCACAGCCAGTCAGAATGTCTAGTATCGCGGACATAGATTTTCTGGGAGTCGGTGACCAGAGTCGGTGGGCTGCAAGGTCATGGCCGACAAGTTCCAGCGCCGCCCAGCAGCGGCAGGCGGAGGACTTGCCCGCAGTCGACGGTCCCGTCCGACCCGACCGCCGGTTCCGCAATGCGGTCAGACGAACGAACCGGCGGCCGCCGGGCCATGGCCCCGGGAAAGTCTTCAGGGTGTGGCGGCCGCTAGACGATGGTGAGGATGGCATCAAGGCCGGTGATGCGCAGCACCGAGGCGGCGAGATCGGATATCTCTCGTATCGAGAACGGCTGGCGCAGGTATGCGGCGTGTAGATGTACGACGGCCAGGGTGTCGGCGGCCGCGGCACCGAAGACGCTGGCGCCGCCCAGGTCGCAACACACCGCCGTCTCGGTCAAGGCTGTCAACAGTGTTGCTTGCAGCACGGGGCAGGTGTCGGCGTCGAGTGCTCCATCGGCCTCGACCATGAGGCCATATAGGGGGTCCCAGCGGCGTCGGATGGTCAACACCACCGCACCGTCCACGCTGACGACGATCGACCGCTCCGCGCAGGCAACGGCAACGCCGGCCGGCGTCGTAACCGGCCGACTCGGCGCAGGCCGAGTCGCCTCGGGGACAGGACGATCTGGCCCAGGCTGAATCGGCGGTGACACGGGACCCCCTGCGGCGACGTTGGAGAAGAACGCCGCCGGGGACTGGGGCGACCGACCGCGAGCACCGAACGCGTCGCCGGTCGAACAGCTAAAACATGCCAGCATTCACCGTAAGCACGACGTGGGTACCTGAGAAGTCCCTCGGCCCGAATTCCTATCGCTGGACGGTGTCCTCGTCGAGAAGCAGCCGTCGGTCGACGACGCCCGTTCCGGGCGGGTGTTTCCGCATGACGCAACGGGGAATTGAGGCGGTCCATGGGTGCCCTGCCGAGATCATCGCCCCCGCCGCAGGCCGTTGAGCTGAACCGATGGACTCTCACGGACGGTGCCACGCTCCGGCAGATGCGGATCGAGTTGCGCGAAGCCTTACAGGCGCACCGGCTTGCTGCTCACACTTCGTCCCCGGTCGCAGAGCGAGCGGCTCTGGTTGCCACGGAGCTGGCCGGCAACGCCTTGCGGCACGGCCGGTCACCGGCCGTCGTGCGGTTGCTGATGGTGGATGGCCGCTTCATCCTCGACGTCGCGGATCAGGATCGCGAGTCCGTCCCCGAACCGGCTGCCGGCGCGCACACCGACCACGGCGGCCGCGGGCTGCACATCGCGCGATCGCTGGCGGGAGAACTCAGCTGGTACACCACCGAGCACGCCAAGCATGTCTGGGTGTCGTTTCCGGCCGACGCGGCCTCCGACCAGGACGCCGCCGGCGACATCTGAACGCAGTACGGCCCGGCCGGTCCCCGGGCCGTCAGGATGCCGGATCAGCAGGTGCCGCCGGATGGTCGCGGTCGAGAAGTACCTCGGAAAGGCCAGTGATATCCAGGACGTCCTTGACCAGACCCCGCGCGTTGACAGCGGTGAAATGCCGCCCGGCCCGGGCCGCGGCTTCGTAGCCGGCGACGAGGCCGGCCACGCCGTGCGAATCGAGGAAGCTGGTGCGGCCCAGATCCACCACCACCGCGGTGACTCCGGGATGGCGGGCCGCGTCCACCAGAGCCTTGGACAGCACGTCGCCGACACTCATGTCGAACTCGCCGGCCAGCCTCACACGAAACAACCCACCAGGAATGGGCTCAGAGATGATCTCGAAGGGTGAAGTGTTCACAACCGGCATGTCTAACAGGCAGGTATGACATCAGAGCTGGGAGGCAAGGCACGATCCGGTCACGCTACAACCGATATCGGCGAAGTGCGCAGCCGTGAGCAGGCAAAACGAGCCGGGACCTGAGGATCTGCACCGGCGTATGCGGGGCCCGGTCGCCAGACACATCAGGCAGGCGCTTTTACCGAGCACTGCCGGGCGCCTACTCAGGGTGAGGTCACACGTCGCTGGTCAGACGCGGCGACCTCCTCGGTACTGCTGACCGTCCAGCGTTCCGTGCGGGTGTCGTACAGGATGATGCTGCCGTCGTTCAGGACGATCCGGTCGCGGTAGCTCTCCGGGTCGGCGGCGGTCGTGGCCTCTTGGTCGAACTCCGCCAGCGCCGGGATGATGTCGGCGAGCAGAATCGCCATCGTCATCGACGGCTCGTCGAAGGCGAGGTTCAGGGTGTCGGCGACCTCGTGGGCAGTGGCAGTCATCAGAATCCTTCGTCGTACGTGTTTACTCGTTTGCTGTGCCGGTGGGGCGGCGCGTGCCGTGCGGATCGTTCGGCCCTCTGTGCCCGTCATCGGCCCTACTTATGCTTCTTGTACGCATCGGCGTTCAGAACCCGCCACCCTTCAGAGGTACCCGGCGGCGTCCGTGACCCGAACTACGTCCGTTCGACCGGCGAAGGCGTTCGTCGCACCAGCCCGGCGAGCGCTCACGCCCGCATCCGGCAGCGGTCGCGCTCACCGTGGCCAACGCTTACGGTGGGCGAATGGATGCGGCTCGAAGTGTTGTATGTGCATCATGCGGCGGCCACGTCGCCGTCGTCGGCGAGTCGACCCATCCGTGCGGCATCGTCATCCAGCACGGCCGGTGCGCCGGCTGCGACACCACCATGCGTCGGCTGCTGGACGAACGCCGAGTGCCCATAGCCGACCCACTCGGCCAATGGACAGCCGCAGCCACCGGTGTCCGGCACCCGGCCCACCGGGTATCTCACTTCATGCAACGCGCGACACGGCCCCGCGACCGCCCCACCCGGCGCGCGGACACCACCCGGCCACCTCGTCATCTGCCCGGCTGAACGTCTCACAGTCCGCGACGGTCGTTTCTGACGCCTGGACCGGGACCACGCCTCGACTTCCCGTCACATTCGGCCGCCCTCTGATGAGCCTCGATCGGCCGGGGTCGATTCCATGGCCAGCTTGGTGCTCGACTGCCGAACCTTTGCTGCGGCTGGACTCGGCTGATGGTGTCGATCAGGGCGGTCAGCCCGAGCGACAGTCCGGGAGAGGGGTAGCTGCCGGCTCAGATCTATGGTCGGACGGTGCGGGCCGGCCAGACCATCGGACTTGGCGGTCGTGCCGGCGTCAAGCGCTTGGTCGGCTGTCAGAGCCGCCGGAACGCACAGTCGGAGAAGGAACCGCCGGCAGCCCGAGGACCTCTGCGAGATCGCACATCGTCAGGACCTGCCGCACATTGTCGTGAGCGATAGCGATCTGGAGCTGCATGCCGCGTTGCTCGGCGATGTGGCGGCAATCGAGCAACGCACGAACGCCGGCGGAGCCGAGGAAGGTGAGTTCGCCGAGATCGAGAATGACCAAGCTGGAACCGTCCGTGGGTAGCAGTTGCGCCATCTGTTGCACCAGTTCGTCGGCATTGCTCATGTCCACTTCACCGAGCACGGCAACAGCTAACCCGGACTCGGTCCGTGCCTGTAGCTGAACAGCCAACCTGGCATCGTCTTCCGCATTGGTGATCACGGACTGCTGACCTCCGGATCCGGTTCGCCGCGGCGTTCTCTGCCGAACCCGAGCGATCTTTGTCGGGTCGGTACCGCAAAGGGGTGCGGAGTCCGGGGCCGACGGCAATCCGCCGGTCCCGGACCCGCCGGGGAGGGCGATCAGGAACTCGTGAGCGTGGGTGTCGGCGCGGTCGGCCGCTCGGCGGCGTCAGAGCGTGAGCCAGGAGCGATCGTGATGCGCCGTGGCTTGGCCTTTTCGGCGACCGGAATGGTCAGCGTGAGCACGCCGTCCTGGGATGTCGCGGTGATGCGATCAAGGTCCAGGCCGTCGCCGAGGCTCACCCGCCGCTCGAAGGCGCCCGTCGGCCTCGCGGAAAGGATCGAAAGTCAGCACCACGAACTCCTCTCGTAGCGGTCCGCCGGCCTGTCCGGCGGACGCGTGGCGCTCGGCTGAAGATCAGTTTCGCCGAACCGCTGCGGAGGTCTCTCGCGGGTACATCACCGCGATCGACCAGCAGCGACAGTTGATTTTCTAGCACTCGGACATGCTCAGCGCCAAGACTTTCGGCGAAATTCTGCGGCGGACGTGTTGCTGTCGCGCGTAGCCGCGGAATACGCAGCCGTGCGAGCCTGGTTGCAGCCTCGCCCCTTTCCGGATGGGCCGGGCCGGGTTCCGTAGACGAATCCAGCCCGCCCCCGCCGGACCAAACCACGGTGAGCCCGGCCTCCCGGTGCACGCGCCAGTCGAACAGCGCGGTGACCGCGCTGTCGAAGACCTCCGGTCCGGTTCCCAGGTCTCCGATACGACACCCCCGCTCGCCAGAGGTAGGTCTTGCCGAGAGACGCGTGCCATTTATGGCCTTGTCGGCCCACCGGGTTTTGCCTCTGCGGCCAGGGGTGCGGCGGCCAGGGGCGACTCGAACGCGTCGGGCTGTGGTGAGGCGGGTCCCCGGGGTGAGGTACGGAGCGCGACGAGTGCAGCCGTCGCCGTGAGGACGCTCAGCGCGACGGCCCCGGAGATGACCGCGGTGCGCAGGCCGGTGTGGCTGGCGATCGTGCCGAGGCTGGGTGCCGTGACGGCCTGGGCCAGGTAGGCGAGCAGGTACATGGCCGAGAACGCCGACGCCCTCGTCGAGGCGGTGGTCAGCCTGGAGACCAGCGAGAGTCCGCCGAGGAACAGCAGGCTGTAGCCGGCGCCGAGCAGGGCGGCGGCGGCAAAGAACAGGACGAGGGACTGGCCGGTGGCGGCGGCGATCAGGACGCCCAGACCGGCTACCGCGGCGAGCGTGCCGGCGGTGACGGCAGGGCGGGCATCAAGGTTTCGCGCGAGGGCGGCGACGACCGCGATGACGACGGCGAACAGGGCGATGGTCGCGCCCAGGGTGACTGCGTTGGACGAGCCGATCAGGGCGTGCCCGATCTGGGCGCCGAGCGAGAACATCAGTGCGCCGATGGCATAGCTCGCGGCGACCACGGCGATCCCGGTCAGGACCGCACGGCGCCGGCCGGGCTCGATCGTGAACCGGGCCGGACGCCATGGCGGGATGTTCGTGCGCTGTCCCGACGATCCGGGAATCTGAGCGGTCATGATCAGCAGCAGCGCGAGCACCACGGCCAGGGCCGCGAAGTTGAGCCGGGTCGGCTGGGGTGCGTACTCGATGAGGGTGCCGCCGATCAGCGCGGCCGCGATGACGCCGATCGCCGTGGCGACCGTGTTCGCCGTGCCGGCCCGTCCCGGGCGAAGATCTCCGGTGCTCTCGACCTGGACTGCGGTGGCGGGCCCCATCGATAAGGCCACGCCCGCTCCGGTCAGCGCCCGAGCCACGAAGACCCATGCCACCGACGGCGCTACCGCGAACAGGATGGCGCCGGCGAGGGAGGCCGTGATTCCGAGCTGGATCGACGAGCGGTGCCCGATGCGGTCCGGCAGGTCGGCGGCGAACACCAGCACGACGATCAGCGCGACGGGGAAGACCGCGAACAGCGATGTGGTGACGGTGGTGTCCAGGTCCCACTCCTGGCCGTACAGGGGGTAGGTGAGCGAAGGAGCGGCGCTGGTCCACAGGCCTGCGCCGGCCACGCAGGTGGCAACCCAGAACGTGCCTCGACGACCGAGATGACGCATGACTCTCCCCGATGAAGTGCCCGAAAGAACTTGGCCAGGTTCATCAGATCGGCGTTCTGGCTCAGGAACCTCACCCGAATGCGGTGGGGCGCCTCGCCGGCGCGGGGCGTAAGGAGTCGCACGTTCACGCGATCGACGGTGTTTTGTCACCATGCTCTACTCATCGGTGAGCCGGAGGTCACATCGCACCGGTGTCTGTCGGCCCCGGTGAGGGATGGAGTGCGGTTTGTACTTCCATGTGACGGCGGACCTTGCCGACTCGGCGTCAGGTCGCACCTTCGAGGCCGGCGGCCCGAGGTGGCGGGAGCTGCGGGACGAGCGGGTGATCACGAACGCGTGGTGCCGCCCGGACGGTCGCAGGCTTTACCTGATCGTGGAGGCGGGCGACGGCGTGGAGGCGCAGGAGTCGATGACCAGGCTGCCCTGGGTCATGGACGGCACGGTCACGCTGTCGATGGTCGCGGTCGATCAGGTCTGAGGGGCGCGATCGCGGACGACGTTCGCCAGCTGAACCCGGGATCGAACACCGAGCTTGCCGAACACCGACCGCAGGTGGGTGTTGACCGTGTTCGGGGAGATGCCCAACTCGGTCGCGGCCGACCTGTTGGTGTGACCGGCACTGATCAGCTCAGCGACCGTCTGCTCGCTGTCGGTCAGTGACCACCAGCCGGTGACCGCCCGGTTCTGTGCCGGGATCTCCCGGCGCCGCCGCACCCCGAGCCGGGCCAGCGCCGACGTGGCCAGCTTCACGTCGAACTCGGCGCCGGCTCGGGCGTAGAGATCGGCTGCCTCCTCGAGCCGCTTGACGGCCTCGCCCTGTCGCTGCGCCGAAACAAGCAGGTCAGAATGGTCGACGAGGGCCCCGGCCAGTAAAAGTGGCCGAGGGCCGGTCCGCAGGACGTCGACCGCGCATTCCAGTTCGCCGATATCTCGGGTCAGCACTCCGGCGGACTGCTTGGCCACCCCGACCCAGCTGGCCACCTGCTCGTTGTTGCGCGCGGAGATCGCCGCGGTCTCGACGATCTGCTCGGCCAACGGCCGATTTCCGGCGCGCAACGCGACGGCGAGCAGCGGGCGGGACAACGACGGCGACCACTGCGAGGAGCAGTATCCGGCGCGGTAGGCGCTCACGGCCGGCAGGATCAGCCGCAGAGCGCCGTCGACGTCGTCGGCCCGCAGCGCCGCGGTCGCGTGCAGAACCCGGATGCCCATCGACCACTCGACCACCGGCGACTGCGGCAGGTCGGCGGCGATGAAATCGAACGGGTCGCCGCGGTGCAGCGCGACCTCCGCGAGTACTACGGCGGCGCCGACCCGCTGGGCCGGGACCATCGTCTCCCGCGCCTGTTCGGCCAGCACCCGGGCCAGGGCGTCGGCGCCGCCGAGGCGACCGAGGTCGAGCTCCTGGCGTGCCGCGGCCAGCAGGACCGACGGTTCGAGGTGCCGGAAGTCGCCGGCCGACGTTGCCCCGGCACCGACCGCCTCGAGCAGCGGCGCGGCTTCGGCCAGGCGGTCGATGTCCTGAAGCGCGCGGATGCGCTCGGCCGTCGAGGCCGGGGTCGGCGCCAGCGGCAGGTCGGCCACGGCCCGCCAGGCATCGCCGAAACGGGAGAGCCGGCGTGCCGCGGTGGCTCGGGTGGTCGCTGCCAGCCGCCGGGTCGCCGCCTCCGCACCGGGATCGGCCAGGACCCGGTCGGCCTGGGCGGCGATTGCCTTCAGGGCGGATCGAGGTCCTTCGCCGGCGGCCGACGCGGCACGCAGCGACTCCAGCCGGGCCCGCGGCGCGCCGGTGATCCGTACGTCGTCGAGCAGGATGTCGATGCGCTGTGCGGCGATGTCCCAGCGGCCGGATGCGACGAGAGCGTGGAGCGCGAGGAGCCGCCACTGCAGCCCGGCGACGGCCGCCCCGCTCGGGTGGCCGGCATCGGAGGCGAGGACGGCGTCGGCGATGGCGACCACATCGTTGTGCCGTTCGGTGGCGCCGAGGATTTCGGCGGCGGTCCGAGCGAGCTGTGGCGCATGCTCGTCGGAAGGATCGGCGACGAGTTGCCAGGCGAATCGCGCAAGAGCGGCCGCTCCTCCGGGTGATGCGGCCACGCGATCGCCTGCCGTACGGAGAACACGGCCGGCCAGGACAGTGTCGCTCCCCGGCTCGGCCAAGCGCAGATGTGTCGCAGCCGCCTGCTCGTCTCCCACTCGGCCGAGGAGCATCTCTCCGCAGCGCAGATGCCACGACCGCCGGTCGTCCGCATCGATCTGCGCGTAGACCGCGTCCCGCACCAAGGCGTGCGGGAATGACACTTCATCGCCGGCTCGGACCAGCATCCCGCCGGCGGCAGCCTCCTGGGCCGCTTCGGCGACCCAGCCGCGGGCTGGGCTTTCCAGCAGTGCAGTGGCGTCCGGCACCGGAAGCGGCGTCTTCCACACCGCCGCCAGTCGAACGAGTTCGGCGGCGCCGGTGGACAGAGTGGCCAGCCTGCGCCGGGTTGTGGCCATCACACCGACGTGGTCCTGCGATTGCGCCGCTGAGCCGAGGCCACGGACAAGCTGGTCAGCCCAGAACGGGCTTCCGCCGGCTGAGCCCAGGGCGGTCCGGACATTACCCGGGGGAGTCTCGCCGAGCCGGTCGCGGGCCAGATCGTCGATGTCCGTGCCGGCCAGTGGTCCCAGGCTGATCCGGGCCACGGCCGCCGACTCCGCCGCGGACGTTGTCTCGTCGATGACAGCGGTCGACAGAGTGCGGCTTGTCAGCATCCATACGATCGGCAGGCCGCTCAGCCGGGCCGGCAGCAGCTTCAGAGCCAATCGGGTGAGGTCATCGGCGAGTTCGACATCGTCGATGATCACCAGCAGAGGCGTGCCCGCGGCGATCCGGGCGAGCAGGTCGCCGATTCTGTCGATCAGCCAGAGCGGCCGCTCGTACAGTGCGGCCAGGTCATTGAAGCCCTCGCTGTCGAGCAGCGGCTGTCGCCCGGATCGCAAGGCCACCAGCAGCGATCCGCCCGGTATCGCCCGAGTCTCCGGCCCGGCCTGACCGAAACCGGTCCCGAAGCCCAGCGAGCGCGCCTCGTCGGCTACCGCCACGGCGAAGACGCTCTTGCCGATACCGGCCGCCCCGACCACGGCGAGCACGGCGCCGTGCCGGGTGCGCACGGCTCGTCGCAGCGCGCTCAGCGCGTGCGTCATCTCCGCCGATCGCCCTCTGAGAACCAGGCGTGCCATGATCCGCCGTCCTTCCCGCGACGCCCCCGCGGTGTCGTCACTCGAACACGCTAGGTCTCGGCGGATGCCGGGGAGGGCACTGCGACCAGGACATGCAGACATTGCGGAGCGCCGTGCAGCCCGGGTGGATTTTCGCGGCGGCCGCCCCGCACGCTAGTATTCTGAACCGATCGGTCCGGAAAATGGGGGGCGGGTTACATACGGTGACGCACCTCGTCGGCGATCGTCCCGGCCAGCTCGACGGCGCGGTCGCGATCCATTCGCGACGTGGTGATCAGGCCGACGTGCCAGGCCGTCAGCAGATCGGCGTGCCGCTGCGCCTCGGCGGCCGGCAGTGCGCCACGGGCCGCGTTCAGAAACGCCCCACGCACCCGGGCCCGGAAGTCACGGATCATCTCGGCCGCCGCCTCGTCGAGATGTGGCAGCTCGGTGGCGGTGTTGAGGATCAGGCATCCCCGCGTCGCGACCCGCGGCGCACTGCTGCGGAAGTATTCACCGAACGCGCGGAAGAACGCCTCGATGTCGGCCCCGCCGGCGCCGTCGCGCTCCATCGGCTCGAGCAGCGGCGACATCATGACATCGAGATAGCTGTGTACGGCCCGGTCGAACAAGGCCCGCTTGCTGCCGTACGTCTCGTACAGGCTCGACTTGCTCAACCCGGTGGCGGCCTGCAACTGGGCGAGGGAGGTCGCCGCGAAGCCGTACTCCCAGAAGGCGTCTCTGGCCGCGGCGACCACGGTGGCGTCGTCGAACGCCTTGCTGCGCGCCATGCATCGCCTCCCGCGCCCAGGCTACCGGCGCTCTCTGCTGCGCCACTCGCGTGGGGAAACCTCGTACGCCGAACGGAACGAGCGGCCGAACGACGACACGCTCCGGAAGCCCCACCGGTGGGCGATCTCACCGATGGGCAGCGCGGTACGGGCGAGCATGGTCCGGCTCTGTTGCAGGCGGTGGGTGCGGATCCAGTCGCCGAGCAGGATCCCGTCACGGGCCAGGACGTTGTACAGGTGCCGCACCGAGATGTGGTGCGCCGCCGCGACCCGCGCCGCGTCCAGATCCGGATCGTCGAGATGCTGACGGGCGTACTCGAGAATTCGCAGGGACAGCGCGGCGTACGGCGATGCCTCGCCGAGATGGGTGGTCAGCAGCGACCGGATAAGGTCGATCGTCGGAGGTCCCGTGCCGCCCGCGCCGGGATGGCCGGTGAGTTCCGGGCGGCTGCCCAGCCGCCGCAGGTAGGTCGACGCCAGGTCGCTCAGCGGCGCGCCGGGACACAGGATGGTCGCCGAGACTCCCCTGATCATGTCCTGCGGCAGGGCGAGCGCGGACACCGAAACGGAGAAGAAGTGCTGGCGGATGCCCCGATCGTCGGCGAGCGTGTACGGCGTCGTCGACTCGGAGAAGGCCAGGTCGCCGGGTCGCAGCACCGCCTCGCGGTCGCCTTGGACGATCAGGCTGGAGCCTTCCAGCTGCACACCGAGGAAGATCCTCGGTTCCAGGTCGTCACGGGCCAGTTCGGGCGTGCGTTGCACGGTGACGGCATTGGACCGCACGGAACAGACGGTCAGGGCGCCGAGACCGGTGATCGCCGCGCGGACGTCCGCGGGCCGGCCGACCGGGAAGCCGATGTCCACCGGCACCACGGTCTCGCCGATGGTCTGCCGCACCGCGTCGCGCCGATCGATGACCGGGATACCGTTGGTGTCGAGAATGAGCGTCATCGCGAAATGAAGTCTGGTGCGGCGACGACCACGATGCATGAGTCGATCGACCATGCCCGCGCGTACCGGATTAGGTCATGACCGCCTCCGGCCTGGTCGGCCGCGACCGCGAGATCGCCGAGATATGTGCCTTTCTCACCTACGCCGCCCAGCACGGCGGCGCCTACCTCATCTCCGGCGCGGCCGGCGTCGGCAAAACCGTGCTGCTGGACGCTGCTGCGGAGAGTGCCGGGCAGGCGGGTGTTCTGGTGCTCCGCGCGGCCGGGGTGCAGTTCGAGGCCGACGTCAGCTACTCGAGCCTGCACCAGCTGCTCACACCCCTGCTGGAGCACCTCGACGACCTGCAGCCCAGCTACCGTCAGGCGCTGGCGGTCGCCCTGGGCATCGGCGACGGCCCCCCGCCGCCGCGGCTGTCGCTGCTCAACGCCGTTATTACCCTGCTGGCCCGGGCCGCGTCCGGCCGTGCGGTGCTGCTGGTCGTCGACGACCTGCCCTGGCTCGACCGGGCCAGCGCCGTGGTGCTGAGTTCACTGGCTCGTCGTCTCGGCGGCAGCGGCATCGGTCTGCTCGGCGCCTCCCGGTCGGCGACTGATGGGTTCTTCGAACCGGCCGGTCTGCGGGAGGTCGAGCTTCATCCGCTCAGCGACGCCGCGGCCGCGGAATTGCTCGCCCTGCGCTTTCCCACGCTGGTTCCCGGCGTACGCCGAAGGCTGTTGCACGAATCGCAGGGCAACCCCCTCGCCCTGATGCAGCTCCCGGCGACCCTTACCGACAAGCAGCGCCGGTCGGTCAGCGCGCTGCCGGCCGTGCTGCCGCTCACCGGCCAGTTGCAGACGTTGTTCACCGAGCGGGTCGCCCGGCTGCCCAAGGTCACCCAGGCCCTGCTGCTGAGGGCGGTGCTCGACGGAACCGGCGACCTGCGACTGCTCAGGGACACCGACGACGATCTGGCCCCGGCCGAGGCCGCGCAACTGATCAGGCGGGAGACCGCGGTGTCCCAGTTGACGTTCCGCCACCCGCTCATCCGCTCGTCGGTCGTCGAGAGCGCCACCGAGGACCAGCGCCGTGCGGCGCACCGCGATCTCGCCGCCCGGCTGGTCGATCAGCCTGACCGCCGGGTCTGGCACCTGGCCGAGGCCGCCACCGGCGCTGACGAGCAGGTGGCGGCCCTATTGGAGCAGGCCGCACACCGGACATTGCACCGCGGCGACGCCACCGGCGCGGTGACCGCCCTGACCCGGGCCGCGGCGCTGAGCCCCGCCGAGCAGGACCAGAGCCGCCGGCTGGCCGAGGCCGCCTATGTCGGCGCCAACACGACAGGCGAGATGGTCAACGCCTCGGAGCTGCTCGAACAGGCTCAGCGACTGGACCCGGCCACGAGCGGATCACCGCACGCGGCGATGGCGGCGACCTTCATCCTGATCAACGGCAACGGCGACCTCAACACCGCATACCGGCTGCTGGTCGGGGCGATCGAGTCGGGTACGCACGGATACGACGCGAACGACGACAGCCTGATCGACGCGCTGAGCTCGCTGCTGCTGATCTGCTACTGGCTCGGGCGCAGCGAGCTCTGGCCGCCCTTCTACGCCGCCCTCGACCGGCTCACCCCGGCCGTGCCGGAGCTGCTGTTTCTGCAGAGCCGCATCTTCCCGGACCCGGCCCGCACGAGCGCCGCGATGCGGGCCCGCTTCGTGGAACTGATCCGGGATGTCGACGCCGTCCAGGAACCGAGCCGGATCACCCGGATCAACACCACGGCCGCGTACCTGGACCTGCTCGGCGCGACCCGGGACAGCGCCTGGCGGCTGGTTCACGACGGACGCTCCGGTGGCGCGGTGCGCAGCAGCGTCGGCGGCCTGATGTACCTGTGCATCGACGACTTCTTCAGCGGGCGCTGGGACGAGTGCCAGGAGCTGGCCGAGGAGGGCCTGGCCCGGTGCCGGGCCAACGGGTACGGCTTCAACGCCTGGTACGCCCTCTACATCCAGTCGCTGCTCGCCGCCGTCCGCGGCGACCAGCGGCTGTCCCGGGAGCGGTCCGACGAGCACATCCGGGTGACCGAGGCGCGGTCCGGGGTCGGGGCGGCGCAATGGGCGCAGCATCCGCGGGTGCTCGCCGCGATTGCCCGAGAGGACTACGAGGAGGCGTACCTGCAGTCGGTCGCTCTTGGTCCGGCCGGCACCTTCGCCCCGTACGTCCCGCATGCCTTGTGGGTTTCCTTTGATCTGGTCGAGGCGGCGGTGCGCACCGGCCGGCATCGCGAAGCGGTCGCCCACGTCGATGCCATGCGCCGGATCGAGTTGTTCGCGGTCTCGCCGCGGTTGTCGCTGCTGATGGCGGGTGCGGCCGCGGTCGCCGATCTCGGCTCCTTCGAGACCGCGCTAGCTACGCCGGGTGCCGCGCAGTGGCCGCTCGACCTGGCCCGGTTGAAGCTCCTGTATGGCGAGCGGCTGCGCCGGGCCCGCCGCAACGGCCCGGCGAGGGGGCAGCTCAACGAGGCGCTGGAGATCTTCGAGCGCCTCGGCGCGCAACCGTGGGCGTTGCGTGCGCGCCGTGAGCTGCGGGCCGCGGGGGACGGCCAGCGGCGTTTGAACGAGACCTTGACCGCGCAGGAGTTCGAGATCGCCCGGCTGGCCGCGCAGGGCTTGACCAACCGGCAGATCGGCGAACGGCTGTTCCTGTCGCATCGCACGGTCGGCGCCCACCTGTATCGGCTCTACCCGAAGCTGGGCATCACCACCCGGGCCGCCCTGCACACGGCGTTGGCCGAGCTGGAGCCCGACGCAAACGGGTGATCCCCGTCGTCGAAGGCGGCGCGGGGACGATCACGTGTTCAGGGGATCCGGCGCCCCACGGCGGCTGGTGTTGTGGCATCCATGCCATTCATCAGCACACGCGACAACGCCGAGATCTTCTACAAGGACTGGGGCGACGGCCGCCCCGTCGTCTTCTGCCACGGCTGGCCGCTGAACGCCGACATCTGGGACAACCAGCTCCAGCTGGTGGCGTCGCACGGTTACCGCGGCATCGCTCACGACCGGCGCGGTCACGGCCGGTCCAGCCAGACCTGGCAGGGCAACACCATGGACACGTACGCCGATGACCTCGCCGATCTGATCGATACCCTCGACCTGAGCGACGTCGTCCTGGTCGGCCACTCGACCGGCGGCGGTGAGGTGACCCACTACCTAGGCCGTTACGGCACCGGCCGGGTCGCCAAGGTCGTTCTGCGCGGCGCGGTCGTTCCGCATCTGCTCGGCACGGCCGACGACCCGGGCGGCGCGCCGATCGAGGTCTTCGACCAGTTGCGGGCCGGGCTGGCCGACCGGTCGCAGTTCTACCGGCAACTCGCCGAGCCGTTCTACGGCAACAACCGGCCCGGCGCCGACGTCTCGCAGGGCGTACGCGACGCGTTCTGGCTGATCAGCATGACTGTCGGGCTCAAGGCCGCCTACGACTGCATCGCCGCGTTCTCCGAAACGAACATGACCGCGGACCTGCGCAGCATCGACGTCCCGGTGCTTCTCTCGCACGGCGACGACGACCAGATCGTACCGATCCAGGCCTCCTCGGAACGCTCGATCAAGCTGCTGCCGAACGCCACCCTCAACGTGCACCCGGGGGCGCCGCACGGCCTGGTCGGCCGGTTCGAACAGGACTTCAACGCCGAACTTCTCGACTTCATCAAGAGCTGACCCACCTGTGGGCCGGCGCCTCACGGGGGCGCCGGCCCCAGCTTCGGAAGGACACCATGAGAGCGACGAGATGGATCGCGCAGTCGTACGGCGGCATCGACTCCCTGCAGGCCGTGCCGGTCGAGGTGCCCGAGCCGCGAACCAGCGAGGTCACCATCGCCGTTCGGGCCTGCGGCATGAACCCGATCGACTACAAGAACCTGCCCAGCCCGATCGGCTTCGAGGTGGCCGGGGTGATCGCCGCCGCCGGCCCCGCCGCAAGGGTCCGGGTCGGTGACGAGGTCCTCGCGTTCCGGGTCGAGGGCGGCTACGCGACCGCGCTCACCGTGCCCGGCCGCGACGTCTTCCGCAAGCCCGCGGAGCTCACGTTTGCACAGGCCGCGAACCTGCTGCTGGCCGGCACGGCCGCTGCGGAGATGCTGCACCTGACGCATATCGGTGCCGGCGACACGGTCCTGGTGCACGGCGCCGCCGGAGCCGTGGGCGTGAGTGTCCTGCAGCAACTGAGGGAGGCCGGCGCGTCGGCGATCGGCACATCGTCCCCGGCCGGCTTCGGCATCGTCCGGCAATTCGGCGGCATACCCACCACGTACGGCCCGGGGCTCGCCGACCGGGTCCGCCGGCTCGCCGGAGCGGATGTGTCGGCGGCGCTGGACTGCGTGGGCACCGGCGAGGCCGTCGACGTGTCGCTCGAGTTGGTCGAGGACCGCGACCGCATTGTCACGACGGCCGCGCACGACCGGGCGTACGCGGAAGGGTTTCATGCCGTGGGTGGCAACCGGGCCAGTGTGGAGTTCCGCGATCGCGTCCGGCCGCACCTGATCGACCTCGCACACGCCGGCCGGCTCACCGTGCCGATCGCCCGCACCTTTCCCTTCGATGAGGCCGTGCAGGCGTTGAGGCTGCTGCAGTCCGGGCATGCCGGCGGCAAACTGGCACTGATTCCGTGATCGTTCTCAACGACGGCGCGACGATCCCGCCGATCGGCCTGGGTACGTACGCGTTGAGCGCGGCGCAGGTGCTCTCCGGCTTGAAGGCCGGTTACCGGCTGCTGGACAGCGCCCTGAAGTACGGCAACGAGTCCGAGGTCGGCGCCGCCGTCCGCCGCTCGGGCCTCGACCGAGCCGAGATCCAAGTGACGACAAAGCTGCCCGGCCGCTACCACGGCTACGACAAGACCATCGAGGGATTCGAGGTGTCGTTGCGCAACCTCGGCCTCGACTACGTCGACCTGTACCTGATCCACTGGCCGTTGCCCCGCCTCGACCTGTACGTCGACTCGTGGCGCGCGATGATCGACCTACGTGACCAGGGCCGTGTCCGCTCCATCGGCGTCAGCAACTTCACGCCGCCACAGCTCACCCGGCTGACCGCGGAAACGGGCGTCACCCCGGCGGTCAACCAGATCGAACTGCACCCGTACTTCCCGCAGGCCGGCCAGCGCGCCGACGACGAGGCCCGGGGGATAGTCACCCAGAGCTGGAGCCCGCTGGCCGAGGGCCGCGACCTGGGCCGCAACGAGGTCGTCGCGGCTGCCGCCCGCGCCCACGGGGTGAGCGCCGCCCAGGTGGTGTTGCGCTGGAACACTCAGCTCGGCGCGGTGCCGATCCCGCGCTCCGGCGACCCCGGCCGGCAGCGACAGAACCTCGACATCTTCGGCTTTACCCTGACCGGCGACGAGATGAAGGCGCTGTCGACGCTGGGCCGCAGCCGGCGTCTGTGGGGCGCCGACCCCGACGTCTACGAGTCGTACTGACAGTCACGGTCTAGTGATCGACTCCACGGTGTTGTAGCCGAAGTAGTAGGCCGCGTGGCCGCCACCGGTCGCCAGCAGCCGGCCGATCCGATGCCGGTCCTCGGGCGGGCAGGGCACCAGCAACAGGAAATCGCCGGCGCGGAGGGCTTCGGCGAAGGAGCCGAGGATCTGCTCGTAGTAGGTCCAGTTCTGCAGCAGCCGGTGCAGGCGGGCGCTGAGGCCATGCCCGCTGCCGCGCTGGTCGAGGATCTTCAGCCCGACCGGGCCGTGCAGCAGTTCGACGGTCTCGCCCGAGTCGATCGCGCCGAGCACGGCGTCAACCGTTTCGCGGTCGGGGAGGGCGGCGACGAGGGCGTAGACCGGGTGGACAGTGAAAGCGTCGACGTTGTCATGGATTGGCATGGCGTCTCCTTCGCGGCAATGGCCGGCCACCGTCTGCGGTGGCCGGCCATACGTCTTGCGGGGGTCAGCGGGTCGCGTACACCGCGGTGCCGATGACGGCGGTTACCGCGTCCGGGTTGCTGACCATGGACAGGTGCGGCGCGTCCTTGACCTTCACGACCTTGGCGCCGGCCCGGGAGGCCATCAGTGCCTGCTCGGCCGGCGGGATCAGCTTGTCGCCGGTGCCGATGACGGCCCAGGAGGAAATGGTCTTCCAAGCGGGCACACTCGGTGACGCCTCGGTCAGCGAGCTGTACGAGAGGGGCCGCTGCCCGGCCGCGAGACGGGCAGCCGTGCGGGCCGGCACCCCACCCGCGAAGATCGCCGGGAAGGCGGCCTGCTTGATGTAGAGGTCGGCGCCGGTCTTGTCGGCGAACGTGATCGGGTCGATCACCGACTGGTCGGCCAGCGCGGATCCGGGGCTCTCCGAGGTCAGCGCGTTCACCGTGTCGCCCTGCCGGGGAATGAAGGCGTCGACGTAGACCAGCGCCTTCACGTTGGCGTTGCCGCTGGCGGCATTGGTGATCACCATGCCGCCGTAGGAGTGGCCGGCGAGCACGATCGGGCCGGTGATGTGCTCGAGGAAGGTGGCGAGCACGGTCGAGTCGGACTGGACGCCGCGCAACGGGTTCGCGAAGACGTCGACGGTGTATCCGGCGGCCTCCAGCCGGTCAGTGACGCCGGACCAGCTGGAGCCATCGGCCCAGGCGCCGTGCACGAGCACGATGGTCGGCTTGGGGCCGCTCGTGTGCTTGGCGGTCGCCGGTGCCGTCGAGGCGTAGGCGCCGGTCGACACGGCGACTGCTGCGGACAGGGCCGCCGCGGTGAAGACCACGGCCGCGCCGCGGATCAGGGTGGTGCGTTTCATGCTTTGCTCCGATGACTTGATGATCGGTTTGGCCGATTCATCAGACCGCCGGACGAGGCCGCGCACATCACGCGAACAAGGTGGAGACGGCCGCTCGCGGTGTCGCCGGAAGGTCACACATTCAAGCGACAGACGAGCCTTGCCGGTCCGGGCGTTCGCCGGCGCCGGCGCTTCCGCGCGAGCGGCGCTCTTGGGCCGGGTTCGCATTTGAGTTCAACCAGAGCATCAAACTGACCCCGGAGCACCAGCAGTTTTGCCGGTTCCCAGGAGGAGGACGTGCTGCCCGACGTTGACGGCGTGGTCGGCGTACCGCTCGTAGTAGCGGCCCAGCAGCGCGCCGTCGACGGCGGCCTCGACCCCTAGCGGCCAGTCCGGTCTGAGCATCACCCCGAACAGCTGTCGATGCAGCTGGTCCATCGCGTCGTCATCACCGTCGAGTTGTCCGGCCAGTACCTCGTCCTGGTCGGACAACGCCAGGACAATCTTTCCGGCCAGCCGGTCGGCCGTGCTACTCATCGCGCGGAACAGTTCCGTCAGCTCCGGTCCGACGGCGGTAGCCGGGTACCGGCGCAGCGCGGCACGGGCGACGTGTACGGCCAGGTCTCCCATGCGCTCCAGGTCGGCGGCTGCCTGTAGGGCGGTCAGGGTCGATCGCAGTTCGTCGGCAGTGGGCCGCTGGTGGGCGAGCAGGTGGAATACCCGGTCGTCGACGACGCGGTAGAGCACGTCGACCTCCGCGTCGTTGACGGCCACCTGCTGGGCCAGGGTGTAGTCGGCGGTGAGGAGGGCGGCGCCGGCCTGCCGCATGGCTTCTCGCACGGCCTTGGCCATGGTGATCAGGCAGCTGGTGACCCGGGCGAGTTCGTCGTCGAAGTTCTCCCGCACAGATCGCTCCTGCCATCACCGAACACCGATCGGATGAGCCTATGTGCCGTTTGTTGCAGCGGTATCAGCGGACGACAGGCCCGAGCCCCGACTTTGAACCAGCTGGCCGTGGCTTCGAAGGTCCAGCCGATCGGGCGCTGGCTGACGGCGCGGTGTCACGCACCGTGTTAGGTGTGAGCGGGTGTCGATTTGTCCGGGCCCGTAGTTGGTGGTCCCTGCTGGCAGCATGGTCTCGTGACACGCGTGGAGATCAACGGGGTGCCGGCGTCTATCGACGGGCTCCATCGGGCGGCGACCGGGAATTATGGACACTTCACGTCGATGCAGGTACGGTCCGGCGCGGTGGCAGGCCTCGCGTTTCATCTTCGCCGGCTTCAGGAAGCGTCGGCGGAACTGTTCGCCGGCAGGGCGACACCGTCCGACCGCATGATCGTCGATCTGATCAATCATGCCCTGGGTGAACAGCGGAACGCCTCGGTGCGGGTCACCGTGCTTCCGGACGTGTTCGACGTGCGGGGCACGGACGTCATGGTGTCGGTCGGCGAGCCGGTCCCGGATAATGCGAGGGCTCCGCTGCGGGTTTGTAGCGTCGGGTACGAACGGGAATTGCCGCACCTCAAGCACGTGGCGACGATGGGCCTGACGTACCACCACCTGCAGGCACGCAGGGCGGGGTTCGACGACGTCCTGTTCGTCCGCCACGATGGTCGGCTGGCGGAGGGATCGGTCTGGAACATCGCCTTCTGGGACGGCGAACGAGTGATCTGGCCCAGCGCCCCCCAGCTGCCCGGGATCACCATGCAGGTGCTGCGGATCGGCTTGGCGAAGCTCGGCATTCCCGACGAGCAACGACGTCTGACCGGCGCATCACTGGCCGGGATGCGTGCCGCTGTCGCCGTCAACTCACACTGCCCGGCCCAGCCGATCGGCGCGATCGACGCCGTCATCCTCCCCGAGTTCGCGTCGTTGACGACGCTGCTACTGCGGGCGTGGAACGAAGTCGCGTGGGATGAACTCGGCCCAGCCCGGTAGGCAGGTCTTGCATCAGCGGAAATCCTGCGACGCCGGTCCGGTATCTCCACAACATCTTCACCAACGGCCTCGTCCAAGGTGCTTGGGTGGACGAGTGACCATGAGCCCCGACGCGACCGGCGTCTCGGACCAGATCGAATACATGGACATCGCCGCCACCACGGCGGTCGGCCGGTACTACAAGCAGCGTTTCCTGAGTGCTCTTGACCTGATGCCGGGCCACACGGTGATCGACGTCGGCTGCGGGCCCGGCACCGATCTGGGTCGGCTGGCCGACGTGGTCGGGCCGTCCGGCTCGGTGATCGGCGTCGATCATGACCGGCGGATGTTGGCCGAAGCCGGCCGGCGATACGCCAACCGCCCCCACATCGAGTTGCGCCTGGGCGACATGCGCCGGCTTCCGTTGCCGGACGCCTGCGTGGATCGGGCCCGGACCGACCGCGTTATGCAACACGTGGCCGACCCGGCCGCAGCCATCGTGCAGCTCAGGCGTGTGCTGCGGCCCGGCGGCGTGCTCGGTATGGCCGAGCCCGACTGGGATACTCTCACCGTCGCCGATCAGGACGTGGAGATCAGCCGGCGGTTCTCCCGATTCGTCGCGGAACGCGTACGCAACACGACGATCGGACGTGACGTCGTGCGTCTTGCCGCTGCCGCCGGATTCAAGATCTCGGCGGTGCAGGCCATCGCGGTGGTCTTCCGGGACTTCGCGACGGCCGACCAGATTCTCGGGTTACAGCGCAACTCAGCCCGTGCCGTCGAAGCTGGAGCACTTCCCGAGCGAGACACCCGCGAATGGCTCGAACGTCTGCCAACAGCACCGTTCCTCGCTGGCTTCACCTTTTACCTCATCACAGCCCACATTTGATTTCGGCCCACCGGGTCGCCGACGCTAGACATCTTTCGCACTCGAGGTCTGGCGTTCCACACTCGCCGCGCCGATCGACGTGCGCTGGAACTGGCGGCTTTGGCCCGGAAAGAAAGATCCCTCTTCGGTACGCGCCGGACCGCTCCCGTGGCACTCGGCCCCGGCGGGTGCAGCTCACCCTCCGCGCGCCCGCTACGGGCGGTTCCGGCCCAAGACCTCAACCCCCACCCGCTCCGCCGGCGGGCGCCGGCTCACCCCGGCCGACCAGGACAAAACCAGCCTGTTCGACAGTTTGCACTGCTTACCCATACGCCCTGCTCTGCGCACCTCGGGTAAGCGCCAGACGGACCACTCCAGGCGGCAGGGGCGTTTCGCGGGTTTTGCCCCTTCCGTACTGGCCGGCTTCGCATCCGGGTCTTCCGGCCCACTCCGGCTCGAAGACCTTGAAGGCTTACCGGTGGGACCCAACAGGAGCCCCGCAAGATCGCGCAGACTCTCGCTCGCAGCCGTTAGATATATAAAGCCCCGCGGGGGTGGGTGGTCGGTTGCGCGAAAGACGCGGCACGCGCCGGTATTGCACCTCGGTCGCGCGGTGGCGGCGGCCGGGGGGAATTGCGGTTGTCGACGGTGTCACCCGTACCGGAAGAGGGTTTGTTTCTCGGGACCCTGATCCTGAAAGGTGCCTAGCCATCGCTCTGCGCTGGCCGAGGGCGTCGGCCGGCAGCGGCCGCTCGCCGGCGCGCAGGGCCACGACGGCGGGTGTGCCGTCTTTCGAGGGCGCGCCCGCCGATCTGGTGGCTGAGCGGTCAGTCCGCCCCGACTACTTTCGGTCGGCGCAGTTCCAGGTGATCACGCCCTTGCTGACTGTGTGGCCGTCCTTGTCCGAGGTGAGGCGGTTGCCGGCGGCCAGACCGCGGTCGGACAGGAAACCGACGAAGGGCGGTTCGTCGTCTCCGGCGACATGTTCGAGCTTCAGCGCCGGAGCGTCCGGGCGCTCGATCGTGTCGTCGGCCAGGACCCATCCTTGAGCGTTGACGCCGTGCGCCGGAGTGTGCAGCTTGAGGTCGGTGAACTGGCCGGTCCGGGTGTTCCAGCGGACCGCCGTGCCGGAGGGCCACACGTTGCCGGTCACCCATTCACCGCGGGCCGCGTTGACCGACATCTGCTGCCCGTCCGGCGTGACGAACTTGCTGGCGGTGCCGGTCTGGGTCCATAAGTAGGAGGTCAGCGTCTGGCCGTCGGCGGTGACCACCGCGCCGATGATCCGGCCGTCGTCGGAAAGCCCGTTGATCATGGCGTGGGCCGGCAGCGGCAGCTTGGCGGCGGTCGTCGAACCGGCCTTCCAGAGCAGGACGCCGCGCTGGTCGTCGGCGGCTGCGATGTCGCCGGCCGCGTTCACGTACACCCCCTGGTTGAACGACCACCGCCCCGCCGGCGTGGTCAGCTTCTGCGGTGTCCCGGCCACGTAGCGCAACACGGTGTCGAACGTCTTGCCGTTACCGGCCACCGCCGCCACCACCCCGGCCGTGTTCACCCCCGACGGGATCACCGACCGGTACGAGCCGGGAAGTCGCTGCGGGCGACCGTCGACCCACAGGACCGGCTGGGCGGCCGGCAGCCCGTCGACCTTGCCGGTCTTCTGGTTGGTGCCCGCCTCCTCGGTGGTGTTGAACCCGGTGATGTACCGGCCGGCCGGGTCGATCCCGCTCACCAGCACGTCGTTCATCCCGACCGGGACGGGCAACCCCGTCACCGCGCATGTCGTGCTCCGGGGTGCGGCGGGGGCTACGTCCGGCGTACCCCTGGCCCCGAAAACCACCGACGGCACCGCGACCAGCGCGCCCACCGCGAGCACCGCCCCGGCCACCGCACCAGCCGTCCGGCGCCGGCCGGCGCGGCGGCCGGCGATTAGCATCGTTTCCGTGTCCAGCCGCGACGGCGGTACGTGCACCGCGCCCAGTCGCTCCCGCAGGTCATGTTCCGTCAGCACGCCAGCCCACCCATCTTGATCCGCTGTTCCCCGCCCAGTACCTCGCGTAGCGCGGCGAGCCCCCGCGAGCACTGGCTCTTCACGTTCCCGGCCGAGCAGTTCAGAGCCGCCGCAGTCGCCTCGACCGACAGATCGTCGAAGTAGCGCAGAACGATCACGGCCCGCTGCCCCTTCGGCAGGCCGCGCAACGCGGCCATCAGCTCGTCCCGGTCACCGATCGACTGCTCCGGACGAGGGCTGGTCGCCGTCCGGTCCGGTACGTCCCCGAGCCGGACCCGCGACCAGGGCAGTCTTCGTTCGTCCAAGTAGCGCCGCACCAGAACCCGATGCGCGAAGCCGTCGATGTTGTCTATGCCCGAGGCTTTCTTCCAGTTCACGTAGAGCGCCGTGAGGGTGGCCTGCACGATGTCATCAGCCCGGTGCGCGTCGCCACACAGCAGGTAGGCCGTCCGGTGCAGTCGGGCCAGCCGCCCCCGCACGAACTCCTCATACTCGCGTTCAAGCTCCGCGCGCATCCCACTCCTCCCGACGAACGCCGTCATCCTGTCTGTCGGCGGCAACGTCGCGAAAGGTTGCAATGCTTGGCGACATCTTCGAGGTCGTCTTCGCGGCTGATGGGGTGCCTCGCGCGCCGGCCCTGATGGTGAGCGTGCTCGCTTCCTCGACCACCTGCTGACATAGGCTGAAGAGCATGCTTCGCGACGACGATCTCGCCCTGCTGAACCGCCCCCTGTACGCCTTCCTCACCGTCGCCCCGCGCGGCGACCGGTGGCCGGCCCCGCGACCGGTGTGGTTCGGCGTGAGCGCCGAGGGCAACCTGGAGATGTTTTCCGACCCCGGCGCCCCCAAGGTCGATCGTCTGCGCGAGCAGCCCAGCGCCTCCGTGGTAGTCGCCGCCCCCACCGGCGAGCGCGAACACTGGGTCGCCGTCGAGGGCCCGGTCACCCTGCACGACGACGGCGCCGACCTGGCGGCCCGGCTCGCCGACCGCTACTACGACATGACTGACCTCGCCCACCAGAAACTCCTCGCCGAGTGGCAGGATCAGGTTGTGCTGGAAATGACAAGGTAGGTCTGGCTGCGATCCGCACCATCGGTGGGCCGGGTGAGCCCGTACTCAGGTGCCTGCGACACCGTATGGCAAGACCATCGGGGAACCCGGCTGCTGGCCGAGACTAGTACGTGAAGATTCGCGGTTGGCCGGCTGCCAGGGTGGCTCCGGCTATGTCGTACGCCTTGGGATTCTTGATGGTCTCGTCGGGTTTCACCGCGGTTACCGGGAACCAGAAGACGGTGATGTTGGCATCCTCGCTCCATCGGGCCAGCTGAGCGTCGACCGTCCGGCCCGCCGCTGAGACGGTGATTCGGGCCGGAGTTCCGGCGTAGTAGCCGAAGGCCGGCTGCTTGACGCCGCCTTCGAGTGACATCGCGGCCTGGATGTCATGGAAACCGGGTGGGGTGGCGACGACATCATCGAGCGTCAGGGATTCGGTCAGATCGCCGAGGGTGTTTTGTGTCCCGAGGCACAGGCCGGTTGCGCGAGATCCGGAGCTCTGCGCGGAGCGTACCCCGAAGATTGTCCATTTCTCCTGGTCTTTGTCGTTGACCAGTCCCGTATCGATAACTGTGCCGATCGGACCGTGGTAGCCGTTCATGCTGTTGAGCTTCTGGCTTTTTGCCGACACGGAAACGCTCGGAGCAGCCGAAGCCGTTGTTGGTGCGGCCGGCGACGGCCCGAACTGGGGTGTGGGTCGCACGAGGGTCGTCAGTCCGGCCACCACGGCGATCGCCACTGCCGCTGCGCCGGCGGCAACGGTGAGGCGTCGCCGGCGCCGGAGCCGCCCTCCAGCGGTCATGATCGCATCAAGGTTGAGAACGCGGGGCTCGAAGTCCGCATCCGAGCGCAGTTCCCGGTGAAACTCTTCCAAGTCCATCATCGCCACAACCTTGCGATCGTTCGGCTCGGGCGGCTGCCGCGCGGCTCCTGCTCAGGCTCGTTTGCCGCCTCGGAGTCGGCGTCCGAGGCGAGTGAGACTCGTAACTTGGCTAAACCACGCGAGTTCAGGCTCTTCACCGTGCCGATTGACAAGCCCAGCTCCCGCGCCACCTCAGCCTCCGGCAGGTCCATGTAGTGCCGGAGCACGATCACCGCTCGCTCCTTCGCCGATAGCGAGTCCAGCGCGGCGATCAGGGCTCGACGCTTCGTGACTTCCTCGGCAACGTCGCGCCACTCGGCGGTTTCCGGCATTATCTCGGTGGCGTTCTCGCGGATCGGCCGACGCCACTGGTCCGTCACGTAGTTCGTCAGGACCCGGCGAGCGTAGCTGTACGGCTCGTCGTTACGGATGCGTGACCAGGCCGCATAGGTTCGGACGAGCGCGGTCTGGGCTGCGTCCTCGGCAGCGTGCCGGTCGCCGGTCAGCAAATAGGCCGCCCGCTGCAGCCGACCCGAGTTCGCCTGGGCGAACTCGACGAACTCGTCGTCACCGCGAGCCACGGCGACTCTTCCCACAATTCACGTTTTTCGATTCTAGCCACGTCGAACAACGCCGAATCCGGGGAGCCGCCGGCGCGAAACTCCCCAGACTTCTGACCTCGGCTATTCGTAGTAGACAGTCTCCTCGGCGATGCGCGTGCCGCTGGAGTCGTACGCCTGCACTGTGGTCAGTTTGTCGTTGCCGTTGACCTTGGTGTTGTCGAACCAGAAGATGGTGACGTCACGGTCGGCGCTCCAAACGGCGGTGTTCGCCGGTACGACCTTGCCGCGGAGCATCCCGGTGATCTTCGCGGGATGACCGACGAAATACCCGAAGGCCGGTTGCTGGACGTCGTCCTCCAGCCGGTAGGAGTGCTCCACGGCCCGGAATCCGGGCTTCTTCTCGTTGTCGACCGCGCTGGTGAGCACGTAGCTGGTGCGCTTGCCGTCATTGTCGTATTGCAGCAGCTGGAATCCGAAGGTGATGCCCGGCTGATTCGGGCTGGTGATCCGGACTCCCTGGATGGCGAATTCGCTCACCGGGGTGGCATCCAGCCCGGTGTGGATCAGCGTGCCGAGTCGGGCTCCGTCCTTGCCGGTCGGGTGATTGCTGGGGCTGTTGGCCGACACGGTGGTGGGGACTGAAGTCAGTGGAACGGCCGCCGAGTTTGTCGATGTGCTGCCGGGCCCGGCTGCGGTCCGCGCCGGGTCGCCACAGCCGCTCAGTCCGGCGATGACGAGCATCGGTGCGAGCGTGACCAGGAGCATTGTGGTCTTCCGGGCTTTCAGCATGGCTTCCCTCTTCCAGGATTCGTCGACCGCGCGTGGGTCCTACGCCGATGAAGACGGGCAAGCCTCGGCAAAGGTGCCGCCGATTCGTGAAACCTTTCGGACCCCCCACTCGTCCGCGACGTGAGTCAGGGTGTTGGGTCGCCGCGGACCGAGGTACGAAACGTGAGCGGGCTGTTGCCTGTTCGTTGATGGAAGAATTTGCTGAAGTTGGTAGCGTCGGAGAAACCCAGGCTCGAGGCGACCTGTGCCGCGGTCAGGTCGCTGTGTGCCAGCAGGCGTTTGGCTTCCAGAATGATGCGGCGGTCGATGAGTGCCTTCGCGCCCAGGCCCACCGCCGCGATCGACGCGCGGGAAAGCGTGCGGGGGGAGTAACCCAGCAGCTTCGCGTAGTCCTCGACACGGCGGGTGCCTGCGAAGTTTTCCTCCAGGGCGTCGCGGAACTCCAGGAAGATGCCTGGATATTCGCCAGGCGGGCTGCCGGCCGTGCCGCTCAGGTCGCTCAGGCGCAGCACCAGAACGGCCAGCAGGTGGCGCAGCGCGGTGGTCCGGACGTCGGGCGCCAACGGCGACGGCGCCTCGAACTCGTGCCGGAGATGCTCGGTAGCGAGCATCAGCGAGGACTGGCTCTCGTTCGACGGGGTGCGCAGGACCGGGGCGTGGGAGTCGTGCGGTGCCGCCTGCTCGGCGGTGGCGGGGTCGAGGAAGTCCGGCTCGAACAGAATCAGCGTGCCCTCCGCCGGGCGCAGGTCGTGCCACTGCTGAACCTGACCGGGGCGGACCCACAGCCACGAGCCCGGCCGCAGCGTGTAGTCGGTGAAGTCCACGGTGTGGCGCAGGCTGCCGCGGTCGAGGGTGATCAGGTGGTGGAAGGTCGGGCGTTGCAGTGTCGCCAGAACGGTCTTGCGGCGGCCGCGCTCGCGTAACTCGGCCAGCGACAGCACCTCCAGCCCCACCGGCATCCGACCGGGCGCGGCAAAGCCGACCTCGGGAATCGGGGCTGCCCTGTCCTGTCGCAAATCAACCATCACCAGTCCGGATCTTACCTGGCAAATGGCATGACCGGATCCTACCGTTGACGCAAAGAGGCAATCCTCCAGACGGGAAAACCATGAGCACGCTGGACTTCCAGGTATTCGACCTCGACTTCCCGGTCGGCAGCCGGAACAAGACCGCCACCCTGATCACCGGCGACGCCGAGGCCATCCTGGTCGACGCCGGCTTCACCCGCGCCGACGGTCACCGCCTGGCGGCCGCGGTGCTCGACTCCGGTAAACGGCTGACCTCGCTGGTCATCAGCCACGGCGATCCGGACTTCTACTTCGGGGCCGAGGTGATCGCCGACGCCTTCCCGGACGCCACGGTCGTCGCCACCCCGCACGTCATCGCCCACATCGGACGCTCGTACGACAAGAAGCTCCAGGCCTGGGCGTCGGCCGGTGCCAACCTGCCCACCCGGCTCGTCGACATCAAACCGCTCGACGGCGACCTCACCCTGGACGGCTACCGGTTCGAGCTCAAGGGCGGGTCGGCGGAGCTGCCCGACCGGCACTACCTGTGGCAGGCCGAGCACCGCGCTGTCCTCGGCGGTGTCCTGCTGTTCCAGCGGGAGCATGTCTGGACGGCGGACACTGCCCGCCCCGAGCAGCGGGCCGCCTGGATCGCCGCGCTCGACGAGATCGCCGGGCTCAGCCCCGAGCTCGTGGTGCCCGGGCATCGGCTGCCCGGCACCTCGGCCGACCTGAGCGCCGTGACCGGTACCCGCGACTACCTGGTGGCCTTCGAGGAGGAGCTGAGCCTGGCCGCCGACGGGGCCGCCCTGACCGAGGCGCTCGTGCGGCGCTTCCCCGACCACGGCATGCTGATCGCCGCCCAGATCGGCGCCAAGGTCGCCAAGGGCGAGATGAGCTGGGGCTGACCATGACCGCACCCGCAGACGTCGTCCGCCGCCAGTACCTGGCCTCCGCCGCCGGCGATTTGGAGGCCCTGCGCGCCACCCTGGCCCCGGACGTCGAATGGACCGAGATGGCCGGGTTCCCGCTCGCCGGTACCTACCGGACCCCCGAAGGCGTCACCACCAACGTGATGGAGAAGCTCGCGGCGGAGTGGGACGACTGGACCGCGCACGACGACACCTACGTCGCCGACGGCGAGAACGTGGTCGTGCTCGCCCGATACACCGCCGTCAACCGGGCCACCGGCAAACCTCTGGACGTACGCGTCGCCCACCACTTCGTCGTCCGCGGCGGCAGGATCGTCCGATTCGAGCAATTCACCGACACTGCCGGCGTCCGCGACGCGGCACAGCCCTGACCGACGCGGTCGCAGGGGTTCTTCAGCCATTGCCCAGCGCCTTTGCAAGTTCTTCAGGGATTCTTTGATCATGCTGGAGGTCACCGCACTCGGCCGGACTGCGCCGCCGTGCGCATGGTCGTCCCGCCGGCCCGGGTGCTGCCAGTGGCCAGAACCTCGCAGTCATCGTCGGTAGTCCAACCCCGATAGGAGGATCGTGCATCAGAGCCCGCAGTCTCAGTATCAGGGACGTCGACTTCCCCGGCCGCACGAGGAGGTCACCGACCAAGGGCTTGGCTTCGACCTCGCCACCCTCATAAGCCGCCGCCGGCTCCTGCGAGTGATGGGCGCCGGAGCGGCCGTCCTGGGTATCGCCGCCTGCGCCGAAGAGCCTGCCGGCGCGCCGGCGGCCACCGGCGGCGCCCCGGCGGCCGGGGTCACCTCGTCGGTCGCGGCGGCGAGCGCCGAAATTCCCGAGGAGACTCAGGGCCCGTTCCCCGGCGACGGATCCAACGGCCCGGACGTTCTGGAACGTAGCGGCATCGTACGCGGCGACATCCGTACGAACCTGGGTAATCCGGCGATCGTGGCCGCCGGTGTGCCGCTGACCCTGCAACTGTCGATCAGCGACCTCGCCGACGGCGGCCGGCCCCTCGCCGGAGCGGCCGTCTACATCTGGCAGTGCGACCAAGCTGGGCGTTATTCGATGTACTCCGACGGAGTGGCCCAGCAGACCTTTCTCCGTGGCGTCCAGATCGTCGACAGCACCGGCGCGGTCCGGTTCACCACGGTCTTCCCCGGCTGCTATCCAGGACGCTGGCCGCATATCCATTTCGAGGTCTACCCCGACCGGGACAGCATCACCGACCACACCACCGTGATCGCCACATCGCAACTGGCCTTCCCGAAGGATGTCAGCGAGGCAGCCTACCGGGAGCCGGGGTACGAGAGTTCGGTGTCGAACCTTGCCGACATCAGCCTGGCGACCGACATGGTGTTCCGCGACGATCGAGCGGCGCGGCAGACCGCTCGAATGGGCGGCAACGCCACTGGCGGCTACCACGCCACCCTGGCCGTAGCCGTGCGAACTCGTACCTGATGCTTCGGTCCTGGCCTCGGCCCCGCCGAGCTGCGCTACTGGAGCGCCCGGCGGTGCTCAGAGGATGACGCCTCGCTGGTAGCGCATGGCATCGGCCAGCTCTGGCGCGCAGGAATCGGTCGTGGCGAAGATCGGCGTTGCGTGCGCCCTGGGCGGCGGTCTACAAGCTTGTTGATCCCGTTGAGCGAGCTCCGCGATGAGGGCCCCTCCGTATGCGGAAGGATGAACCGCGACCAGCAATATGGAGGTAGCACATGACCGTTCTGTCTATCCGCAAGATCGGCGATCCGGTGCTGCGGCAGGCCGCAGTATCGGTGGCCAGTTTCGACGCGGAGTTGGCCACGCTCGTCAAAGACCTGAACGAGACGCTGATGGACTCGGGCGGCGCGGGTCTCGCCGCCCCACAGATCGGCGTGAGTCTGCGGCTGTTCGCCATCAACCCGAACCTGCCGGGCAACGACAGCAAGCTCGACCATTTCATCAACCCGGGGCTCGAGTTCCCCGACGACGAGGAGCAGAACGGGCCTGAGGGGTGCCTCTCCATCCCGGGCATCTACCTGGACACCAGGAGACGGATGAACGTCGTCGCCCGGGGATTGACCAAGCACGGCGATCCCGTGCAGATCGTAGGCAACGGACTGTTGGCCCGTTGCATTCAGCACGAGACCGACCATCTGGACGGTGTGCTCTTCGTCGACCGGCAGGACGCGGACGGCATAGAGCGGATCCTCCGCACCATCGGTGAGGCGGCTTGGGCACCCGAACGGGTCAAGATCAGCCCGCACTGATCCAGGGTTTCCGCCGCGTCGTGCGCATCGCCGGCCGGGGCGAGTCAGCGGCTGGGGACGCCGCTACGTTCAGTGGCTCGGGGATCGTCGCAAAGCCAGGAACGCCAGGATCAGAAGCAGCTCGATGAAGAGTTCCACCAATGCCGCGGTCACCCACAACGGGGCCAGGACCGCCGGCCAGGGCCAGTCGACCACGCCGACCAACTTCAGCGAGATGAGGCCCGTGGCGACAAGAGCGATAGCGGCTGCGGCATGGACCGCCGGGAACTGCTCACGTGAGATCGATCTGCTCATGCGGGGCTCCAAGGCCGACGGGGGTAGAGAGGAGATGCGCCGCCTCGCGCCGAGCGACTGTGCCTGCCATCTGACGGTGGTGAAGATCTACCCAAGGATCGATGATCTTCGTGCCAGAGGGACGGTTTCGCCGCTGATTCGTTACACCTCCCCTGGTCAACTGCGTTCAAAGGTTGGCGGACGTCAGGAAGACGCGGGCACTGCGGTGACGACGACGTTGTCGCGGTAGTGGCCGGTAGCCTGGTTGAAGGGTCCGCCGCAGGTGATCAGGGTCAGCCGCTGCGGGCCGGTGCTGGTGAAGTAACGGTCGAGCTGGATGGTCGCTTTCGGGTATTCCTCGCGGCCGACGACGCGGTAGGCGGCGACGTGCCCGTCGGTGCCGGTGACTTCGACCCGGTCGCCGGTGCCGAGCATCCGCAGGCGGGCGAAGGCGCCGTTGCCCTGCTGGGCGCTGTCGACGTGCCCGGCGACGACCATCGAGCCGGGCATGCCGAGGCCAGGTCCGTACCGGTACCAGCCGACCGTGTCCACACTCGGTGGGACCACGACCTCTCCCGCTGCGTCCACCCCGACCGGGACGACGGTGGCCGACACGTTCAGCCGGTCGATGCGGATCCGGGCCGGCCGGATCACCGGTGCCGACGTGGGCAAGGTCGCTGCCAGCGTCGGTATCTCGCTTGCGGTGACTGTCGGCGGCGATGCGGCGGCCGGCGGCGGGGATGCGACTCCGGCCAAGCGGTCGACGTGGCCGACGCCGACGTTCGGCGCGGGCTGTTCGCGGTGCCGCAGCAGCCCGGCGCCGACCAGGATCGCGGCGCCGATCGCCAGCAGGGTCACGGCTATGCCGAGCCGCCGCCGGGGCCGGCGGCCTGCCCCGGAGGGCAGGCCGCCGTCGGTTTCAGGCACGGACGCGGCGACGCCGGACCAGGGTCAGGCCGGCGGCGAGCAGGAACAGCAGACCGGACCCGGTCAGCGCGTACCAGGCGGGGGAGACGCCGGTGGCGTTCTGGCCGCCGGTCCCGGCCGGCATTCCGCCCGGCGCGCCGCCGAGGCCGTCGATGGTCTGGGCGACAAGCGCCAGGGACTTGCCTTCGGCCGATCCGATCGCGTAGACGATGGTGTCCTTGCCCGCGGCCAGATCGAGGTCCTTCGGACCCAGCACGACGGTCGTGGTGCCGGCGAGAACCACGTCGGCCTTCACGGTGCCGGCCGGGACCTCGGCCATGTCCTCCTTCGGGTTGGTCAGACCGGAGAAGACGGGCTTGCCGCCGGCCCGTACGTCGACCGCGGGGGCCTGCGCGTCGTGCCGGACGACCAGCCGGGCCATTCCCGCCTTGATCTTGGAGGTGTCGTTGATGTAGGCCGTCAGCGCCGGTTTCCCTGAGCCGTCGAGATGCGCGACCAGGCTGAGGTTCTTGCCTCCGGGTACCTGAAGCGACTTGTTCTCCAGAAGCGCGCTGCTGACCGGCTCGCCCGGCTTGGTCAGTGCGACGTCGTAGGTTCCGGCGGCCAGCGCGAGCGGTCCGGCTACGGTGGCCGGTTTGAACGACGTGAGGGTCTTCTTGCCGTTGACGTACACGTCAACCGGCTGGCCGGGGATGCCGTGCACGACCGACACCTGCGACGTGTCGGCGGCCGCGGCGGGTGTCGAGGAGATGCCGAGGCCAGTGGCGACGGTGACGGTGAGGGCGAGGCCGGCCAGAGCTACGCGCCGTACGCGTTTGTGGAACACAGTTACCTCCGCTGATCAATCCGCGTTTGCCGATCGATTCGTCGGCTGCGGTACGCACGGATGCGCCGCGAGGAAGAAAGATTTCCTGGGCCGGGTGCATCCGTGGACGCCTCCGGCACCGAATGGCGGGGGAGATTCCGAGACGTTAGGGTCGGGCGGTCAATGGGGGATGGCAGCGAAAGCGGTGAATGCGATCGACCGCTCGGGCATCGGCGGTGACGAAGAGATAGTCGACCGGTTCAAATCGGGCGACGAACGCGCACTGCGGTGGATGTATGACAGGTACGGTGCGGCCGTGCTCCACCTCGCGTACGCCACCGTCGGCAACCGTTACGACGCCGAGGACGTGGTGCAGGCGACGTTCGTCGCGGCGTGGCAGAGCCGTGAGCGGTACGAGCCGGATCTCGGCAGTCCGATCGCCTGGCTGCTGGGCATCGCCCGCCGCAAGGCCATCGACACGCTGCGGCTGAAGTCACGCCAGGACCGAGTGGCCGCGACGTTGCGTCAGCTCGACAGCGGTGTCGATGACGCCGAGGCGGGGGCCGACACCGTGGTCGACCGGCTGGTGATCGCTGATGAGCTCAGCACCCTGGAACCGGCCCAGCGTTGCGTGCTGGAACTGAGCTTCTTCGACGATCTGACCCACGTTCAGATCGCCGCGAGGACCGGAATGCCGCTGGGTACCGTGAAAAGTCATCTACGCCGCGGACTGGCGCGGCTGCGCAGCCGATGGGAGGTCGACCGTGCCGCATCTGGATCCTGAACGCCTGGTGCTCATCGCTCTCGGTGAGCAGGACCCGGACGCCTCCGAAACCGGACACCTGCGGACCTGCGACATCTGTGACGCTGACCTGGCCGCCACCCGCGCGACGGTCACCATCGGCCGGCAGTCCCAGCACGTCCGCGACCTGCCGGCGCCGTCGGAAGACCTGTGGACCCGGATCGCCGCAGCCGCCTTCGAGACGCCGGAGACGCAGGTAGCACCGAATGACGCGGCTCCCCGCGACGATGCGGCGGGCCTGCGCTCGTTCACTTCGGCCGCGACCGGACGATCCCGTGCGCGGGCTCGTCGTCCCCGATGGCGACTCCCGGTCGCGGTAGGCGCGGCGGTAGTGCTGGCCGCCGTGGCAGCGGCCGCGGTCACGTGGTCGAGACGCCCGGCCGCCGAGCGGATCGTCGCCGAGGCTGACCTCGTTGCGCAGCCCGCAGCGCCGGCCGCGGCGAAAGGACGGGCGACGATCGTGGACACCGGCCACGGGCTGGAGATGCGTGTGGCGATGTCCGGGATGCCCACGACCGGCGGGTATTACTCGGTCTGGCTCTACGACGGCCGTAGCGTGATGGTTCCCATCGGCTCGCCGGGTTCGGCGGCCCTGAACGTGCCGGCGGCCGCGAGCGATCTCACCCGGTTCAGCATCGTCGACGTGTCAACGCAGCAGCTCGGTCAGCAGCAGCACGGCACCAGCATGCTGCAAGGGCGCTTACGTCAATAGCAGTTCTCGCCGCGATTGTCCGCCCGGCCGGCCGGCTACATGGGGGAGCTGACGCTCTCGCTCGTGTGCACCGGCCGCGGGCGGGTCACGCTGGTCGTCTCCGGCGTTCCGGTCGGCGAGGCCGGGAACAACCCGCGGGAGCTCGCCCGCACCACCGCGCTGTGCGCCGGCGACACCACCCCGGGCCAGGCTGTCTTTCCGGGCGACGAGTTCCTGCAGAACCTGGTCTTCGACCTGACCGGCAGCGACGACGCGATCGGGCAGGCCGCCTTCGCATACCGGATCACCAGCGACACCGGCCGCCCGACCACCAGCACCGACTACGTCAACGGGCACTGACGAGCAGTTCCAGCGCCTCGCGCAGTACGGGGTGGAGGAGTAGGGACGGCGGAGGACGGCCGCCGGCCCGGTGGGCGTACCCCGGATGTGGTGGTGGTCGGGGCCGGACCGGCCGGTCTGGCCGCCGCCGAGTCCGGCTCGGGTTCTTCGGAGAAACGCCGCGTGCTCTAGCGGGCCAGGCGGTCCAGCAGTTCGCCGAGCAGTGCGCGTTCGCCGGGGGTGAGGTCGGCCGGGTCGTTGCCGACCAGCGCACGCAGCGTCAGTGCGGCGCTCGCACGGGTCGCGGGCGCGGCGGCGGAGGGCGTGTGCAGGACTCCGGCCAGCGCGGCCTCGCGGACGCGTGCGGACAGCCCGAAATCCGGCTCCGGCTGGCTGATCAAGGTGAGCGTGATGCCGACGTTGGCGGCGAGCACCTGTTCGGCGGCATCCTCCGCCGGAACCTTGAGCAGGCCCTGGGCGGCGGCGCCGGTGAGCCGCTCGCGTAACGCGGCGTGTGCGGGAGCGGTGACGGCGCAGGGCTTTCCCGGCTCGGCGCGGCCGTAGAGCAGCCCGTAGAACGACGGGTGCTCCAGCCCGAACCGCACGTGCCTGTCCCAGCCCTCGCGCAGGTCGTCCAGCGGGTCGCCAGAGCTCTCGACCGCTGTGTACTGCGTGAAGCCGTGGTTCACCACGGCGTCGATCAGGCCCTGCTTGCTGCCGAAGTGGTGGTACAGCGTGGGGGCCTGCACCCCGGCGCGTTCGCACACCGCCCTCGTGGACACCGTGCCGCCGCCCTCCAGCAACTCCGCCGCGGCGAGCAGGAGTCGATCCCGTGCGTTCTGCATGATTGCTACAGTAGCGCATGTAGCGCTACATTGCGCCGTGTAGCGAAAGGAGAAGTCCATGAGGACTTGGTTCATCACGGGTGGGACGCCCGGAGGGTTCGGCCTGGTCTATGCCGAGGCCGCACTGAAACTGGGCGATCAGGTGGTCGTGACCGCGCGGCGGCCCTCTGAACTGCAGGAATGGGCCGAACCGCACGGCGACCGGGTGCTGGTTGTCCGGGTCGATGTCACCGATGCCGACCAGGTGCGTGCGGCGGTCAGGACGGCCGAGGAGCGGTTCGGCGGGATCGACGTGCTCGTCAACAACGCGGGCCGTGGCTGGTTCGGCTCGGTCGAGGGGGCCCCGGACGAGACGATCCGCCGCACGTTCGACCTCAACCTGTTCGCCGTGGTCGACGTGATCCGCGCGGTCCTGCCAGGCATGCGGGCACGCGGCGACGGCTGGATCGTGAACATGTCGTCGGTGGCAGGCCTCGTCGGCGTACAGGGTTTCGGCTACTACGCGGCGGCGAAGTTCGCGGTCGAAGGACTGTCGGAGACACTGCGCCAGGAAGTTGAGCCGTTCGGTGTGCGCGTGCTCGTCGTGGAGCCGGGAGCGTTCCGCACCAGGGCCTTCGCCGGCTTCCAGGACGAGCCCGTCAACGAGACCGTCGACGCCTACGTGCCGATGGTCGAGGGCGTCAAGGCGGCGTTCGTGGACCATGACGGCAAGCAGGCGGGAGACCCCGAACGCGGAGTGCAGGCCGTGATCAGCGCGATGAACGCACCCGTTCCGCCGCACCGGATCGTGCTCGGCAACTCCGGCTACGACGTCGTTGTTGCGATGCACGAGACCGCACTCGAGGAACTGCACGCGAACGAGAAGCTCTCGCGCGGTGCGGACTTCGCGAAACATGATCGGAGAGCGGAAATGGACACCAGCGCTCTTCCCAAGGCTGTCGAGAACTTCATCGCGGCCACCAACGCGCACGACTTGAACGCGCTGGCCGCGGTCTTCGGCGACGGGGCCACCGTGCTCGATGACGGGACGACCTACGCCGGCGAGGCCGAGATCCGCGAGTGGATCCAGGGGCACCTGATCAACCCCGAAGTCGTGCTCACGCTGACCTCGTTCGCCGGCGACCGGCTGGTGGCTTCCGGGGACGGTGAGTTCCCCGGCGGGCCGCTGTCCTTCGCGTTCGTGTTCGGCATCAAGGGCGACCAGGTCACCGACCTCGCGATCGACCACGTCTGACTCGTCACCGGCCGGGGCGGCCTGAGGGCTGCCCCGGCCATCGAGCCGGGATATTGAGACTCGTCATTGTTCGTTCACAGCGTGTCTGTGGGGAGGTCACGGAGCGCGGCGATCATCAAGCGATTCCATCGACAGGGGTGAGTCGAATGAAATCGTGGCGTCTGGGGCCTTCGCTGGCCGCCCTCCTGGTGCTCGTTGTGCTCGTCGCCGGGACTCCTGGCCGGGCGTTTCAGGGGGCGTCGGCCACGGAGCCGGCTTCCTCGTCGCCGATCGGCGACTTCCAGATGGCCCTGGTGGCCGACGGCGACGTGCAGATCGACTATTCCATGCCGGCCGGGTTTGACGCCGCGCTGCTGCAGCGGTTCGTCGACGAGGCCGAGGGTCAGAACGCCCGGCTCAGCGACACGATCTATCAGGACATGGAAACGTACGAGATGGACGCGCCGCTCCGGGCATCCATTCCGCGGCATCCATTTGACGGCGACATCTCGGTGACCAGCACCGGTTTGCGGGTCGTGATCTCCGGGTCGGAGGTGCAGCCGCAGGCCTCCTGGTACTACTACATCATCGCGGTGGTGGTCGGTGAGATCATCAAGCTCACCACGCGGTACCTGTGCATCGGCTTCTTCCCGGTGGGAGCGCCGGTGTCCGGTCCGGTCTGCGCGGCTGTCGCCACCTTTCTCGGCAGTCTGATCAGCGGGATCATCATCCAGTGGGTCGATGGCAAGCTGACCAGCGCCGAGGCGTGGGGGCTCAACCTGGCGATCGCGGTGATCAGGTCGATCGGAGCGGACGCCTGGGAGTTCACCAGCGCGTGGGCCAAGGCGAACATGCGGCCTCTGCTGATCAAGTTCCGGGACGCCTTCGTGGAGTTCGCCAAGACCTCGGCGCGCTGGGCGGGGCAGCGGATCGCCGACGCACTGGTCTGGGTCGCCGCCCAGCTCACCTCGCTCGCCGAGACCATCGTCGCGAAGCTCGAGGAGGCGGCCGCCCTGATCAGGCCGAACAGTATTCCCACCAAGGGGGCTGACCCGAGCACCATCAGCGTCGGCGGCACCTACTACTCCGTCGAGGTCGATTCGTCCGAACCGGGCCGGGCGAAGATCTTCCTCCGAACCGCCGCCGGTCCGGCCGCACTGCCCACGGCGCCACGCTCGCTGCTCTGGGCCGACGAGACCAACATCGGCGAAGTGTGGGCCCCGGAGATCGTACGGATCGACGGCCGCTACTACGTCTACTTCTCGGCCGGCCGGGGCAGCGCCCACCGGATGTACGTGATCAGCTCGACCTCCCCGTGGGTGGCGTTCACCGCCGCGCAAAAGCTCAACCTGCCGGACGACAAGTGGGCCATCGACGGGACCACCTTCACGTTCAACAATCAGCGGTGGTTCGTCTGGTCGGGATGGGTGGGCGACGCCGACGGCGAGCAGACTCTCTTCATCTCCCGGATGAACAGCCCGACCCAGCCGACCGGGGCCCGGTACGTCATCTCGCAGCCGCGCGAGCCCTGGGAACAGGTGGTCGGCAACCCCACCATCAACGAGGGCCCGGAGGCGGTCAAGGATCCGAACGGCCAGCTGCACATCGCGTACTCGGCGAACGGCTCCTGGAGCGACCAGTACTGCATCGCCGACCTGCGCCTGCGGGCCGGCGGCGACCCGACGTACGTGTGGGACTGGTACAAGTCCAACGGCTGCGAGTTCGGTTCCAACCGCGCCACGATGATGCCGGAGTGGGACCCGACGCTGTCCGTCAACGGTCCCGGGCATCACACGTTCGTGCTGGAGAACGGCGACATCAACAGCAGCCCGGGCGCCGGGCACAACAACGATCTGATGTACCACGCCGTGCCCAAGGGCATCCCGTACAGCTGGGACAACCGCCGGCGGTTCGCCGGCGGCTGGGCCTGGCGCAGCGGCTGCACGTACAGCCGGCAGAACGTGCCGGGCGACAACCTCAACACCGGCTGGAGCATCAAGTTCTTCGAGGACCGGAACTTCGGCAACGACGGCGGTGGCGGCGCCTGCACCACCAACGGTGCCACCACGCCCGGACGCACCGGCCTCAGAGCCGCCGACCCGAGCGTGATGCGGGTGGGCAGCACGTACTACTCGGTCGAGTCGGACGGCGGCAACATCTACTCGCGATCGGCGGCCTCCGTGCCGGACCTGGCCAGAGCGCCGAAGGCGCTGATCTGGTCGGCCCCGAAGAACATGCCCAACGTGTGGGCGCCCGAGCTGGTCAAGGTCACCGCCGCTCTGAACACCAAGGTGTACGCCATCTACTTCGCCTCCGGCGACGGCGGCGCCGGCCAGCGGATGTACTACACCTGGTCCAACTCGCCGGACCGCGGGTTCAGCGACCCGATCAAGCTGAATCTGCCGGACGACAAGTGGTCGGTGGACGGCACTGCCTTCTACTTCGGCAGCAAGATGTGGTTCGTCTGGTCCGGCTGGGAGGGCGATTCCAACATCGAGCAGAACATCTACATCGCCGAGATGACCAGCCCGTCCGACGTGAAGGGCCCGCGAAAGATCATCTCGCAGGCGCGCGAGCCGTGGGAGAGGATCGTCGGCAATCCCTACATCAACGAGGCGCCGGCGCCTCTCAAGGACCCCAACGGCCAGTTGCACATCACGTACTCGGCGAACGGCTCCTGGAGCGACCAGTACTGCATCGCCGACCTGCGCCTGCGGGCCGGCGGCGACCCGATGTACGTGTGGGACTGGTACAAGTCCAACGGCTGCCTGTTCGGCTCGAACCGGGACACGATGATGGCGGGCTGGGATCCGGCCCTGTACGCCAATGGCCCCGGCAGTCACAGCTTCGTGCTGCTCGACGGCGACATCGGCACCAGCCCGCCGGCCGGGAAGAACTTCCCGCTGATGTACCACGCCGTGCCCAAGGGAACGGCGTACAGCTGGGCGAACCGCGAGTGGTTCTCCGGCGGGTTCGGCTGGCGCGGCGGCTGCACCTACAGCCGGCAGAACGTCCCGGGCGCCAACACGGACACCGGTTGGAGCATCAAGTTCTTCGAGGACCGCTACTTCGGCAACGACGGCGGTGGCGGCGTCTGCTAAGCCTATGGGAGCGCTCCCGAAACTGCTAGCTTGAACATCGGTCGTGGTCGATTGCTACCGAGGAGACCGTGTCATGCGGAGAGCCATCGTCGCTGTTCTCGCTGCATTTGCCGGGGTGCTCGTCGCGGCCGGCCCGGCCGTCGCCGCGGTGCAGCCGGCGTCGAACGCGGGTTTTGTCACCCGCTCCGGAAGCACGCTCAAGCTGAACGGCAAACCGTTCCGCTTCGGCGGCACCAACAACTACTACCTGTTCTACAAGAGCCGGGCGATGGTCGACGACGTCTTCGCCGACGCGCGGACGGCCGGCTTCGACGTGATGCGGACCTGGGCGTTCGGCCTGATCGGCAACGCCGACGGCAGCAACTCGGTCGCCCCGGCGCCGGACGGCGTGTACTTCCAGTACTGGGACGGCGCGAAGCCGGCCTTCAACGACGGGCCGAACGGGCTCGAGCGCCTCGACTACGTCATCTACGCGGCCCAACAGGCCGGGCAGCGGCTGGTGCTGCCGCTGACCAACAACTGGTCCGACTTCGGCGGCATCGACCAGTACGTGCGCTGGCGTGGCGCCTCGTACCACGACGACTTCTACACCGACCCGGTGATCAAGGGCTGGTACCAGGACTACCTGAGCCACGTCCTCAACCGGGTCAACACGATCACCGGCGTCAAGTACAAGGACGACCCGACGATCATGACGTGGGAGCTCGGCAACGAGCCGCGCTGCAAAGGCTCCGGCATCTACCCGCAGAGCGACCACTGCACCACGGACACGCTGACCGGCTGGGCCGGCGAGATGACCTCGTACCTCAAGTCGCTCGACCGCAACCACCTGGTGAGCGTCGGCGACGAGGGCTTCTTCTGCGACGGGCCGGACGCGCCCGACTGGATCGACAACTGCGGCGAGGGCGTGGACAGCATCGCGCTGGCCTCGCTGCCGTCCGTCGACGTGATGTCCTACCACCTGTACCCGGACGGCTGGGGCAACCGCACGCCGCAATGGGCCGACGACTACATCACCCGGCACAACACCGCCGCCAAGCAGCTCGGCAAGGCCGTGATGCTCGGCGAGTTCGGCTGGAAGGACAAGGCAACCCGAAACCCGATCTATCAAGAATGGACCAACACCTTTACCCGTACGGGCGGGAATGGTTTCTTGTATTGGATCTTGTCGGGGTCCCAGGACGACGGCACGCTCTACCCGGACTACGACGGGTTCACCGTCTACTGCCCGAGCCCGGTCTGCACCACGATCTCGAACGCCACCACCGAGATCGCGCACGGGCAGCGGTCGCTCCCGCCGGTCGCCGACAACGACACCGCGATCACCGCGGCGAATACCCCGGTGACCCTGCAACCGGCCGCCAACGACATCGCCTACCGCACCAGGATCCGCCCGGCGAGCATCGACCTCGACCCGGCCACCGCGGGACGGCGGACCAGCGTCTCGGTCACCGGCGGCGTCTTCACCGCCGACAGCGCCGGCGCGCTCACCTTCACCCCGCAGACCGGCTTCGCCGGCAAGGCGATCACCTCGTACGTGCTACAGGATCAGGCCGGTCGCTGGTCCAACGTGGCCACCGTGACGGTGACGGTCAAGCCGGACCCGGCCGCGGCGCAGCTGCTCTACTCGTTCGAGGACGGCGTCGAAGGCTGGGCGTCCGCGTCCTGGCAGACGAACGCGGGCACCGTAGAACAGACCACCGAGTTCGCCACCGAGGGCACGCACGGCCTGCGCGTCGCGGCGGCCGACGGCGGCTGGTTCGGCGTCACCTTCGCCGAGCCCGTCGACATGTCGAGCCGGTCGGCGTTGAAGTACGACCTGCGCACCAGCCCGGCCGCGGGCACCAACGCGGCGATCGCGGTGCAGACCGGGTCCGGCTTCGCCTGGTGCCAGTCCGGCTTCACCTGGATCAACCAGGACACCACGACGACGGCGACGATCGACCTGCAGACCCAGATGTCCTGCGACAGCGCCGCACTCAGCGACGTCCGCGTGCTCTGGATCTACCTCAACCCGGGAACGGTGGACCTGGACAACGTCCGCATCGAATAACCCGCGAGAGCGGTCTGGCACCAAACCCGGGTCAGGTTACGGGTTCGCACCCCTCACAGGCTTCGCAAACCTAGCATTTCGTATGTTCAGGTGCGCAACGCGAGGTGGCCGATGACCCCCGATCCTTCGACACCGGGCAGCGCGGGGCGGCTGTTCGTGACGACCGTGGCGGCTGCCGGTCCCGAGGACGGCGACCCGGTGGCGGCGCTGTTCACCACGTCCCTCGGTTTCCGGCGGGGGCCGGACCTGGACCTCGGCCGCGCCGACACGCTGTGTGAGCAGCTGCGCGACCTGGCCGGCGAGTGCGCCGGCGGCGACACCCTGGTCGTAGCGATCACCGCCCGCGGCTCCGTCGTCGAGGACGACCTGGTGCTGCTGCCCGAGCCGCCGGGCGACGCGCCGGGTGTGCGGGTGGGCAAGATCGTGGCATCGCTGCTCGCCGGTGCTGCCCCGATGGGCCGGCTCGCGCTCCTGCTGGACGTGGGCGGTGATCCCGAGGCGGCCGCTTGGGCGGTGCCGGCAACTGCGGCCGACGGCGCCGTGCTGGAGGTGGTCCTCGCCACGACCCCGGCCACCGCCCAGGCACCCTCGCCGTTCGCCGTTCTGTTCGCCCGTGCCGCGATGTTGCCGGCCAGCGGTGGTCCCGCCCAACCGCTGCTGACGCCGGCCGGAATCGTCCGTACGCTGCGAGCCGACCTGTCGAGCGGGAACGCGTCCGAGGCGCTGACCGTCACCCACCACAGCTTCGGGTCAGCCGGGACGGCGGCGGTGACCTTTCCGAACCCCCGGTACACGCCCACTGCCGTCGCCGCGGCGCGGTTCATCGGCCGCCGCGCAGCCCTCGCCGCCGTCACCGGCTGGTTGGCGGGCGGCCGGGACGCCCCGGCCCTGCAGGTGGTCACGGGGGTGGCCGGCTCCGGTAAGTCCGCACTGCTGCGGGCCGCGGCCGGCACCGGCCCCCATCTTTGGCTGGACGCCGAGGGCCGCACCGAGGACGCGGTCGTGGCCCGGATCACCGCTGCGCTGGAGGCGGGCCGGCCACTGACCGTCGTGGTCGACGGCGTGGACGAGGCGGTGGACCCGCCGGAGCTGATCCGTGCCGTGTCGGCCCTGCTCGCGGCCTACGGTGGTGAGCTGCGGGTGCTGCTCGCCGCCCGGAGTGAGTTGCTGCCGTTGTTCGTCGCCGAGGCGCAGATCGTCGACCTGGATGCCGCGGAGTACCTCGACCGCGACGCGGTCCGCGAACTGGCCGGCGAGGAACTGCGGCGGGCGATGCCGGACGGGTCGTTCGCGACGGCGGACGCGGCGGCCCGGGCCGCCGAGGCGATCGCGGCGGCGCCCGGACGGTCGTTCCTCACCGCCCGGATCGTCGCCGCGTCGGTCGCCGCCGGTGCCAGGCTCGCGGCGCTGCCCGATGACCTCAGCGCGGCCGTGAACGCCGACCTGTCCGGCCGGCTGGGGGACGATGCCGCCCGGGCCCGGGCGCTGCTGCTGCCGCTGGCGTACGCCCAGGGAGCCGGCCTGCCGTGGGAGGACACCTGGCCGGCACTGGCCGAGGCGCTGCACCCGGGCGACCGGTACGGGCATGACGACGTGTGCTGGCTCTGCGACAGCGTGCCCGGCTACCTCGTGGAGGACCTGAGCGACGGCCAGTCCGTGTACCGGTTGAGCCACGCCGCCCTGGCCGACTGCCTGCGCGCCGGCCGCGACGAGACGGCCGACCACCGCGCCATCGCCGGTGCGCTGCGCGCCGGGCGGGGACCGAGCTGGGCGGACGCGCAGGCGTACACCCGCACCCATCTGATCACCCACGCCGCCGCCGGACAGGACGTGGACGACCTGTTCACCGATGTCGGCTTCCTCATCGTCGCAGCCCACCCCCAGATGGTGGCCGCGCTGCCGGCGGCCCGCAGCGAGGCCGCCCAGGCGGCGGTCGACGCGTACCGCCGGGCCGAGGAGCAGGCCACGGAGGGTACCCACGCCGCCTACCTGGAGCTGGCCGCCCGGTGCGGTGGGGCGACCGCCCTCGCCGACGCCTTCGCCGAGTTCCCGCGGCCGTGGTCGGCCCGGTGGGCGTCATGGCACGTGGATCTCCCGCACCGCCCGCTGGCCGGGCACACCGGCGCCGTGCTGTGCGCCGCGGTCGGCCAGCGGGCCGGCGCCGACGTGGCCGTCACCGGCTCCGACGACCACACCCTGCGTCTGTGGGACCTGACGAGCAGCGAGCCGATCGCCGAGCCGCTGTGCGGCCACACCGCCGGGGTCACCGCCGTCGCGACCGGCTGGATCGGTGACCGCCCGGTGGCCGTCTCCGGCAGCGACGACCGGACGATCCGAAGGTGGGACCTGGTCACCGGCTCGCCGATCGGCGAGCCCCTGACCGGGCACACCGGTGGCGTCACCGCGCTCGCACTCGGCGCCGTCGGCGGGCGCACCTGGCTGGTCTCGGCCGGACGGGACGGCACCGTGCGGCGGTGGGATCCGGACACCGGCCGCCCCATCAACCCGCCCCTGACCGGGCACACCGGTGCGGTCACCGCGGTGGCGCTGGGCGAGCTCGACGGATCCCCGATCGTGGTCAGCGGCGGGCACGACAGCACCATGCGGGTCTGGGACCTGGCCGACGGCGCCCTGCTGGGCAAGCCGATCAGCGGGCACGACGCGCCCTTGACCGCGGTGGTCCTCGCCGTCCACGACGAGGTGCCGATCGCCGTCACGGCGGATCAGAACGGCATCGTCCGGCGGTGGAACGTCAGCAGCCACAGCCCCATCGGGTCTTCGCTGATCGGTCACACCGAGGCGGTCACCGGCCTCGCCCTGGCCGACCTGGACGGCGCACCGCTCGTCCTGTCGAGCTCCGACGACCGGACCGTACGGGCCTGGGACCTGGTCACCGGCCGCACCGTCGGCGAGCCGCTCGCCGGCCACACGCGCGGGGTCGCCGCCGTCGCCTTCGGACACGTCGACGGCTGGCCGGTCGTGGTGTCCGTCGGCCACGACCACACCGTACGGCTGTGGGATCTGGCTCTGAAATGGCACTCCGGCCGGCCGTTCGCCGGACACAGCGACTCGGTGATGTCGCTGGCCGCGTTGAGCCTCGACGGGACACCGATCGTGGTCTCCGGCAGTGCCGACCACACCCTGCGGGTGTGGGACCTGCTGAGCGGCCATCCGATCGGCCGGCCGATCGCCGGCCACACCGGTGCGGTCTGGTCGATCGCGGCCGGCGACCGCGACGGCCGTCCGGTCGTCGTCTCCGGCGGCGCCGACTTCCGCGTGCGGCTGTGGGATCTCCTCGAACACCGGCGACTCGGCGGGCCGCTGACGGGTCACAGCGCCTGGGTGTGGGCGGTGGCGCTGACCGAGATCGACGGCCGCCCGGTCGCGGTGTCCGGTGGCGACGACCAGACCGTGCGCGTCTGGGACCTGGACGCCTTGGTGGAGCTGCACAACGGCATCGGCCACAGCAGCGGCGTCACCGCACTCGCCGCCGGCCGGCTCGATGATCGGCCGATCGCCGTCTCCGGCGGACGCGACAAACAACTGCGGCTGTGGAATCTGGACAGCGGCCGCCCGGTCGAGCAGACGATGACCGGCCATTCCGGCACCGTCTGGGCGGTGGCGCTCGGTGAGGTGAACGAGCGGCCGGTCGCGATCTCCGGTGGCGCCGACAACACGGTGCGGCTGTGGGACCTGACCACCTGCGAGCAATTCGGCCGGCCGCTGACCGGACACCACGGCACGGTCACCGCCCTGGCCGTGGCCCGGCTCGACGAGCGGGAGGTGCTGGTCTCGGGCAGCGACGACCGGACCGTGCGGGTGTGGGATCTGGCGACCCGCAAGGCGGTCGGCAAACCGCTGACCGGGCACAGCGGCGGTGTCCGGGCGGTGGCCGTGGTGGAGCGCGAAGGCACCCCGGTCGTCGTCTCCGGCGGGCACGACAACACCATCCGGGTCTGGGACCTCGCCACCGGCACGCCTCTGGAATACGCCGAGTTCGAGCACGACGCCGTCGACGCCGTGGCGGTCGGCGACCTGAACGGCGTTGCGGTGGTGGTCGCAGGCGGCGCCGACCACCGCGTACGGATCTGGGATCTGAACACCGGGCAGCCGGTCGGGGTGGCGCTCACCGGTCACACCGCTCCGGTGACGTCGCTCGCCCTGGCCGAGGTCGACCGCCGCAGCGTCGCCGTGTCCACCGGGCCGGACCGGACCGTCCGGGTGTGGGACCTCGCCGCCGGCCGGGCATTCGGAGACCCGCTGACCGGGCACCCCGGCGGGGCGGCGTGCCTGGCTGCCGGCCGCGTCGACCGGGAGCCCGTGCTGGTCACCGGCGGTCACGATCGCACCGTGCGGTTGTGGGATCTGGCGACCGGCCGAGCCCGGGGCGGGCCGCTGACCGGGCACACCGGTGGGATCACCTGCGTCGCGGTCGGGCGAATCGACGAAACGGACATCGTGGTCAGTGGCGGGGCGGACCGTACCGTCCGGCTGTGGAGCCTCGCCACCGGGCACCCGCTGGGCGAGCCGCTGATCGGGCACGCCGCCGCCGTCACCGCCGTCGCGGTGTACCAGGTCGACGAACATCCGGTGGCGGTCACCGCCGACGCCGGCGGCACCGTCCGGGCCTGGAATCTGACGGCGGGTCGGCATCGCCGCTGGTCGCTACGGCGGGAACGCCAGGTGTCGCACCCGGGCGAGGTCCGCGCCGGCGCGGCGGTCAACGGGCTGGCCCACCTCGGCGACGGCCGGTTGGCGCTGGCGGCGGGCCCGGCGCTGCTGCTCGGTGGTGTCGGCGCCGAACCGGAACGGAAGATCGTGCTCGACACGCCGATTCTGGCGGTCGCCGGACGAGGCGGGCACGTCGTGGCGGGTACCGAGCGCGGCGTGATCGCGTTTCAGGTCACGCCGCAGCCGGGCCAACCGTGAACAGGCGTCTGTGTCGGCTGTGTGAACGGGTGGGAACTCTTTCCTCGCAGCTCATCGGGCCTTTTGTGAACAAGATCGGAACCCTTGTTCACTCTCACGTTATGCGGTAGAACTCCGTTCATGGCTCTGCCGAACCAGCTTCTGGGCAACTGCACCGTGGTGGACGCCCGGGTGCTCGACGGCGTGTCACCGCAGAAGGACGCCGGGGTGTGGATCGACGGCGACCGGATCGCCGCGACCGGCCCCTACGCCGAGGTCGCCGCCCGCGCCCGGGCCGCCGGGCCGGTCGTCGAACGCGACCTGAACGGCGCGTACGTGACACCCGGCCTGGTCAACATGCACACCCACTTCTCGCTGTCGCTGCCCGGCAGCGGCGGCGACGGCGTCAAGGACCTCGGTCCGCACGATCTGGCTCTCTACATGGCCGACGGGGCCCGCCGCACGCTCGACTGCGGGGTCACCACGGTCCGCAACGTCGCCGAGAAGGACCACGCCGACTTCGCGCTGCGCCGGGCGATCAGGGCCGGCTGGGTGCCGGGGCCGCGGATGTACACGGCCGGCCGGGCACTGGTCTGCACCGGCGGCCACGGTCACGAGAGCGGCGACACGATGGAGTGCGACGGCCCGGTCGGGTTCCGGCACGGCGTTCGCAGCCAGATCAAGGCCGGCGCCGACCTGATCAAGGTGATGATCTCCGGCGGGATCGCCGGCGAGCACGAGGGCATCGCCACCCCGCAGCTGTTCGCCGACGAGATGGCCGCGGTCATCGAGACCGCGCACGCCTGGGGCCGCAAAGTCACCGCGCACGCCGGCCCGGCCGAGGTGATCGCGGCCGCGGTCGAGCTCGGCCTTGACTGCGTCGAGCACGGCTACCAGCTCACCCCGCAGGTCGCCGCCCGGATGGCCGAGCGCGGCACGGCGCTGGTGCCGACCCTGCTGGTCACCCGCTGCAAGGAGTTCTTCGACGAGCTGGGGGTGCCGGAGTGGATGCAGTGCCGTTCGCTCGGCGCCGGCCCGCGGCACCTGGAGAGCTTCGCGATGGCGGTGGAGGCCGGGGTGGAGATCCTGCTCGGCAGCGACATGCCGCCGTTCTGGTCGTTCGAGGGCACCAACGCCACCGTCCGGGAGCTGGAAAATCTGGCCGAGCAACTCGGCCCGGCGCGGGCGCTGCACGCCGGCACCCGCGGCCCGATCCGGTGGCTGGGGGCCGAGGACGACCTGGGCACCGTCGAGGAGGGCAAGTACGCCGACCTGATCGCGATGGATGACGACCCGCTGGACGACACCTCGGCGTTTCGCGGCGTGCGCTGGGTGATGAAGGGCGGCCGCCTAGTCCGGGATGAGGAGCAGCGATGAGCGACGACGGCGACATGGAGATCTACGACCTGCGGGTCAGCGTCGACCGGATCGAGGGCCGGTCGGTGTGCGGCATGGCGGTCGGCGACCACTTCGACCTGACCGAGAGCGCGCACCTGACGATCCCCGACGGCAAACACTTCTGCGTGTACGCGCTCGCCTCGGTGCTGCCGTTCCTCGCCGCCAAGCAGCGCGAGCTCGCCGCCGGTGACTGGCTCGCCCAGGACTCCCACTTCATCTGCCCGGACCCGGGGGAGCGTCTGGTGATGAAGGTGGAGCGCACCGGCAAGCGGCGGATGAACTCGGCGGACCTCACCTGATGGTGGAGATCGGTCTCGGCCTGCAGAGCGACAAACCGGCCGGCGCGTACGCCCGGCTGGCGCGCTCGGCCGAGGCGGCCGGTTTCGACGTGCTCACCGTGTTCGGCGACCTGATGTACCAGCCGCCGATCTTCCCGCTGCTGGAGATGGCCGGCGCCACCAACCGGGTGCGGCTCGGGCCGGCCTGCCTGAACCCGTACTCGATGGCGCCGTACGAGATCGCCGGGCAGATCGCCGCGCTCGATCTGGCCTCGCACGGCCGGGCCTACCTGGGCCTGGCCCGGGGCACCTGGCTGGACGCGGTCGGCCTGCCGCAGCCACGCCCGCTCACCGCGCTGGCCGAGGCGGCCGAGGTCGTCGGCCGGCTGCTGAGCGGCGACCGCACCGGGTACGCCGGCCGGATGTTCACCCTTCAGGCGGGCGCCGCGCTCCGCTACGACCGGCATCGCCCGCGGGTGCCGCTGCTGCTCGGCGCGTGGGGGCCCCGCGGTGCCGCGCTGGCCGGCCGGATCGCCGACGAGATCAAGGTGGGTGGCAGCGCCAACCCGGACATGGTCGCGGTGATGCGCGAACGGCTCCGGCCGGGTGCCACGGCGGCCGGCCGGGACGTCGCCGAGATCGGCATCGTGCTGGGCGCGGTCACGGTCGTGGACACCGACGGCGAGGCAGCCCGCGCCAGGGCGCGCACCGAGGTAGCCATGTACCTGGCCGTGGTCGCCGACCTCGACCCCACCGTGACCCTGCCGCCGGGCCTGGTCGCCGAGGTGTCCCGGCTGGTCGCCGCCGGCGAGCACGAGGCCGCCGGCCGCCTGATCCCCGGCGACGTGCTCGACCGGTTCGCCTTCTCCGGCACCCCCGGACAGGTCGCGAAGCAGGCTCAGGCATTGATCGACGCCGGGGTGCACCGGGTCGAGTTCGGCACCCCGCACGGCCTCACCGATGAGCGCGGCGTCGACCTGCTCGGCACCGAGGTCCTGCCCCTGCTGTCCCGATAGGATTTCACCCTGGTGAACAGCGCGGGGTCAGAACAGCCGCGGGGTGACCACCGAGACCACGGTGGTCACCGTGCCGGTGTCGTTGTACATCCGGTGCGGCACCGAGGAGCGCAGGTGGACGCTGTCGCCCGGGTGCAGCCGGTGTTCCACGCCGTCGACCTCGTAGAGCAGCTCCCCGGAGATCACGTAGGCGAACTCCTCGCCGGCGTGCCCGTAGGCATTCTCCCGCCGGCCGCCCGGCGCGATGTGCACGATCATCGGCTCCAGCACCAGGCCGGCGCCCCGCTCGGACAGCATCCGGTAGGTCTGCTGGCCGGAAACGTACTGCGTGGCGGCATTTTCGCCGCGGGTGAGCGTGAAATGGCCGGCCATCGGCACGACGACCGGGTCGTTCGCGGCCGGGATGTCGCCGAAGAACTCGGACACCGGGTGCCCCAGCGCGCTCGCTACGCTGCCCAGCGCGGTCAGCCCGATCGACGAGATGCCCCGCTCGACCTGGGACAGGAAGCCGATCGACAGCCCGGAGCGCGCGGCCAGGCTGCGCAGGGTCAGGCCGCGTTGTTTGCGGAACTCACGGATGCGCGGACCGACCTGTGCCGGCGAGGTGTCCCTGACCGGTTCCGTGACGGGCACGCTGACCTCCTGCGTGACGAAATCTTGTTCGATCGTACCTAAATCGGGTTGTCGGGTAAGTGGGCCTGCTGACCGATTTCGGCCTGCCCGTTTACACGAACTAAACAGCGTATGCCTTGCCTAAACGGTGACGCGGGTTGTGTAGTGATCTCCACGTGTCGGGTGGAGGCGAGGTGGTGTGGCAGTGATCGGGGACCGGCTGCGCGACCTGCGGACGAAGAGGGGCCTGTCGCTGCGGAAGCTGGCCGCGGCGGCCGAGGTTTCGCCGGGGCTGCTCAGTCAGATCGAGAACAATGCGACCGACCCGAGCCTGTCGACCATCCGCAAGCTGGCCGCGGTCTTCGACGAGCCGATCTCCAGCCTGTTCGAGGAGCCGGACGCGCCGGCGGTGCACATCAGCCGGCCCGGGGACCGGCCACAGCTGACCGCGTCGGGCGGGCACAACGCCTACGAGCGGCTCACCCCCGGGCGGGGTGACCTGGAGGTGCTGCTGGGCCGGCTCGAGCCGGGTGAGTGCAGCTCGGCGCAGGGCTGGGCGCACGCCTCGACGGAGTGTGCGCTGGTCATCGAGGGTGAGCTGACCGCCGAGGTGGCGGGCGAGCAGTACCGCATCAGCCCCGGCCAGAGCATCACCTTTGACTCGCGGCTGGCCCATCGCTACCTCAACGCCGGCCGGGTGACCGCCCGGTTCGTGGTCGCCGTGACACCCCCGAACCCCTGACAGGAGCCTCCGATGACCGACGACCAGCAGGCGATCTGGGCTGCGATCAATGACCTGTACCAGGGGTTCCTGGCCGGGGACCGGGCCAGGGTGGACGGGCATCTGCGGCCGGACGCCACCGTCTGGGACAGCGAGGAGCCGGCCCTCGCCCACGGCAAGGCCGAACTCGACGCGCTGCGCGCCGCCCGGCCGTCCGGCCCGGATGCCCCGGCCGTCACCGGCATTGAAACGTATCTACCCGTCATCGACGTGTACGGCGACACGGCCGTGCTGCGCCACGTGCTCGTGGTCCGCTTCGACACGCGGGTGCCGGAGGTCGTACGGAACACGTCGGTGTGGCGGAAGTCCGACGGGCGCTGGCGGGCCTCGCACAACCACGAGGACGTCCTGCCCGCGGCGGCCGCGGCCGCCTACCTGCCGAAGCTGGCCGGTGGATCCGATGGATGACCGGTATCTGGACGGCAGCGGCTGGGAGACCGAGGCCGGTTATGCGCGCGCGGCCCGGCTCGGTGGGCGCATCGCGGTCAGCGGCACCACCGCCGACGGCGAGGACACCTACCGGCAGACCGTGAACGCGCTGCGCCGGGCTCTCGACGCGGTGCGGGCGCTGGGCGGCGGCGTCGACACCGTCGTTCGGACCCGCATGTTCCTCACCCCCGCGGCCGACTGGCGGGCGGCGGCCAAAGCCCACGCCGAACTGTTCGGGGCGGTCCGGCCCGCGAACACCACGCTTGTGGTGCACTCGCTGATCGGTGCCGAGTTCCTGGTCGAGGTCGAGTTGGACGCCGAGGTGGCGAAGCCGTGAGCGCCGGCCTGCGATTCAGTATCCGGATCAACAACGACCTGTCCGTCGACCGGCTCGTCGGGCTGGCCCGCATCGCCGATGCCAGCGGCTTCGACCAGGTGTGGGTGTCCAACGACCTGTTCCTGCGCTCGGCGCCGGTGCTGCTCACCGTGCTGGCCGAGCGCACCGAGCGGATCCACATCGGCGCCGGCATCTTCAACCCGTACTCGATTCACCCGGCCGAGCTGGCGATGCTCACCGCGACCCTGCAGGAGGTGTCCGGCGGCCGGTTCCGGCTCGGTCTGGCCGCCGGGGCCGCGGAGTTCCTCAACTGGGCCGGCATTGCCCGGGAGCGGCCTCTGGCCCGGACGGCCGAGGCGGTTCGGGACGTGCGGACGCTGCTGAACGGCGAGCGGCCCGCCGGCTGGGCGCCCGAGGGGCATCTGCGGTTCCCGATGCCCGCGCCGATCTACCTCGGCGCGATGAGCCCGCGGATGCTCGGCCTGGCCGGGGAGATCGCCGATGGAGCACTGCCGCTGCTGTATCCGCCGGAGCACTTCGCCACCGCCCGCGACCAGGTGCAGCAGGGCCTGGACCGGGCCGGGCGCGACGCTGCGGATTTCGATCTACCGGCGTGCTTCTGGGTCTCGGTCGACACCGACGCGGCCGCGGCAAAGCTCGCGCTGGCCGAGAAGATCGCCTACTACGGCGCCGCGTTCGCGCCGTACCTGCTGAGCCGGGTGGGCCTGGAGCCGGCTGATTTCAAGGACATCCGGCCGGACCAGGTGAGCGAGCGGATGCTGGCGCTCGGCATCGCCGGCGGCCCGGAAGAGGTCGTCGAGCGGTGCCGGGGCCTGATCGCCGCGGGCGCCCGGCATCTGTCGTTCGGGCCACCGCTGGGACCCGATCCCGAGGCCGCGGTGGCGCTGCTGGCCGACGAGGTGCTGCCGAAACTTCGAGGAGCGTGAAGATGGATTCGTTACCGCAGTTCGGCGATGACTTCTGGGCCTGGCGCGCCGCCGCGCAGCCCCGCTCCGCCGACGACATCCCGCGCATCGAACGGCCGGCGCAGTGGCAGCCGGACTGGTCACCGGACGCGGTGCAGGCCCGCCGAGAACGTACGAGCGAATTCGAAGCACGGTGGAAAGCGCTCGACGTCAGCGCCGCGCCGATCGAGGACCGGGTCGAGCATCGGCTGCTGCGCAGTGCCTTGGCGCGGGTGCGGTGGGAGCTCGACGTGCTGGCCATGTGGCGCCGGCAGCCGCGGTTCTACGTCGACCAGACCATCGGCGAGGTGTTCGAGCTGCTCACCCCGCCGAAGCCGGACCTCGAGCGGGTCCGGACGGTGCTGCGGACCATTCCGGACACGCTCGGCCATGCCCGCACCAACCTGGCCGGGCACGCCGTGGCCGCGTTCGCCCGGGCGACGATCGAGGAACTCGCCGACATCCGCGGTCAGCTCGACGAAGTGGCCGCCGCTCTCGACCCGTCGTTGACGCCGGAGCTCACCACGGCCGGCGAACAACTGGCCGCATACCGCGACTGGCTGATCGAGCAGGAGCCGGCGATGCGGCCGGTCGAGGCGGTCGGGCGGTCCGCGTTCGAGGCGTTCCTGCGCGATGTGGCGGTGCTGCCCTATTCCGTCGAGGAACTGCTGGCGATCTCGCGGCAGGAGTTCGATCGGGCGGTGGTCCTCGAGGCGGTGGAGCGCAACCGCAACCGAGACGTGCCGATGTCGCCGCTGCCCGCCGACTCGGCCGCGCAAGGGGAGCTGGAGAAAGCCGCCGAGCAGTCGGTGCGCGACTTCTACGAGCGGCACGACCTGCTGAGCCAGCCGGATGATCTGCGGCACTACCGGTGGCTGCCGATGCCGGCATACCTGGCGCCGATCGCGTGGCTCGGGGTGACCGACGACCTCACCGGGCCGAGCCGGCTCGATCAGGACGGGGTCAGCTACCTGCCGGAGCCGTCCGCCGACCTGCCGTACTTCTATGCGGCCCAGGCGCGCGACCCGCGCTGCGGCATCGCCCACGAAGGTGTGCACTACCAGCAGCTCGCCCTGTCCTGGCGCAACCCGCGGCCACTGCGGCGCTGGTACTACGACTCGGTGCCCAACGAGGGCATCGCGTTCTACAACGAGGAACTGATGCTGGCGGCCGGGCTGTTCGACGACGCCCCGCACAGCCGGGAGATCATCTACAACTTCATGCGGTTACGGGCGCTGCGCGTCGAGATCGACGTGCGGCTGGCCATCGGCGAGCTCGACGTGCACGGCGCCGAGGCGTTCCTCATGGAGAAGGTCCCGATGGACAAGGCCACCGCGCGGGAGGAGGCGACGTTCTTCGCCGCCTTCCCCGGCCAGGCCATGACCTATCAGGTCGGCAAGACGCAGATCCTGCGGTTCGTCGCCGACGCGATGCGCCGCGAGGGCATGAACCTGCGAGACGTACACGACTATCTCTGGCGCAACGGCAATGTGCCGATCGCGCTGCTCCGCGCCGAATTCCTGGGTCTGCACGACGACTGGAACGCGGCCGATACGAAAGCCGATCTGGAAAGAGGGAGTACGACGATATGAACCTGACCCGCCGTCGCGCGATACAGCTGGCCCTGACCGCCGGCGCACTGCTGGCCACCGAGGCCGCCTGCGGCAAGACCAACAAGGGCACCGACAGCGGCGGTACGAAGAACACCACCCTGGTCGTGGAGAACTCCTTCGACCTGACCACCGCCGACCCGGGCCGCGTCTACGAGGTCACCGGCGGCATGGTGGCGCACGCGATGTACGAGCCGCTGCTCACCTTCGCGGGCGGCGACGTGAGCAAGCCGGTGCCGTTGCTGGCCAAGTCGTTCGAGGCCTCCGCCGATGGCAAGGTCCTCACGCTCAAGCTGGACGAGACCGCGAAGTTCTCCGACGGCAGCGCGGTCACCGCCGATGACGTCGTGTTCTCGTTCAACCGGGTGAAGAACGTCAAGGGCAACCCGTCGTTCCTGCTCGACGGGGTGACGGTCACCGCACCCGACGCGCAGACGGTGGTGCTCACCTCGGCCAAGGCCAACCCGGCCCTGCCGTACCTGCTGCCGACGCCGGCGCTGGGCATCGTCAACTCCAAGGTCGCCAAGGCGCAGGGCGCCGTCGACGCCGAGGGGGCCGACAAGAGCGACAAGGCCGAGACCTGGTTCAACGCCAACTCCGCCGGCAGCGGCCCGTACACGCTGCAGAGCTTCAGCACCACCACCGAGGTGGTGCTCGTCGCCAACGACAAGTACTGGGGCACCAAGCCGGTCTACACCAAGATCGTGCTGCGTAACGTCACCAACAGCGTGCAGAAGCTCGACGTGGTGAAGGACGCCAGCCAGCTGGCCCTCGACCTGTCGCCGGACCAGGCGAAGGACCTCGGCGCGGCGGTGACCGTCGACCGGGCGTCGACGACCACGACGTTCTTCCTGTTCACCAACATGAACCCGGCGATCAGCCCGGTGACGTCGAACCCGAAGTTCCAGGAGGCGGTCCGCTACGGCCTGGACTACGCCGGCATCATGTCGCTGGCCGGCGAGGGGGCGGTGCAGGCGCCCGGCCTGGTGCCGGACAAGCTGCTCGGCGCCCTCGCGGCCGGCGACAGCCTCAAGCGCGATCTCGACCGGGCCAAGGCCGCCCTGGCCGCTTCCGGCTACAGCGGCCAGGAGATCCCGATGGAGTACCCGAGCGACATCACCAAGAACGGCATCGACTTCGGAGTGCTGGCCCAGAAGGTCCAGGCCGGTCTCACCGAGGTCGGCATCAAGGTGAAGCTGGCGCCCGCGCCGGTGGCGACCGCGCTGCCGAACTACCGCGACGGCAAGGAGAAGCTCGGCCTGTGGCTGTGGGGTGCCGACTACCCGGACCCGAGTGACTACCTGGCGTTCCTGCCCGGCGGGCTGGTCGGGCTGCGGGCCGGTTGGAAGGCCGGGTCGTCGCCGGACCTGACCACGATCGGCGACCAGGCCGCGATCGAGACCGACAGCGGCAAGCGCGCGGCGCTGTACCAGGACCTGCAGCGCAAGCTGAACGAGGTCGGACCGTTCATGCCGCTGTTCCAGTCGGCGCAGATCTCGGTGATGGCCAAGTCCGTCAGCAACTTCGTCTACAACGCGGTGTGGACCGTCGACTTCGGGGCGCTCAAGTGAGGAACATGCGCAAGTGAGGTCGCGTCCTTATCTGCGGTTCGTGCTGGTCCGGCTGGGTGCGCTGGTCCTGCTCGCGGTCGGGATCACCCTGGTGTCGTTCATCCTCACCAACCTGGTCCCGGGTGACCCGGCCGCGGCGAACCTCGGGCAGCGAGCCCTGTCCGACCCGGCGATCGTGGCCGCGTTCCGGCATCAGCACGGCCTGGACCAGCCGCTTCCGGTGCAGTACTGGAAGTACCTGACCGGGCTGGTGCAGGGCGACTTCGGCACCTCGCAGCGCAGCAACCGGCCGGTCGGTGACGAGCTCGCCGAGTACGTTCCGGCGACGCTGGAGCTGGCCAGCACCGCGGTGGTGCTGTCCGTGGTGGTCGGCGTCGGCCTCGGCATGCTGGCCGCGATGCGCCGCAACAGCTGGCTGGACCAGCTGTTGCGGGTGGTCAGCCTGGCCGGGGTGTCGATGCCGACGTTCTGGCTGGCCCTGGCCGCGTTCTTCCTGCTGTTCTACAAGTGGGGCATCCTGCCCGGCGGCGGGCGGCTGGATCCCGGGCTGGATCCGCCGCCGCAGGTGACCGGCCTGTACACGGTGGACGCGCTGCTGGCCGGGCAGTGGGACATCTTCGGCAACGCGGTGTTCCATCTGATCATGCCGGCGCTGGTGCTGGCCGCGTACACGGTGGGACTGCTGACCCGCTTCACCCGGGCGTCGATGCTGGAGGTGCTCGGCAACGACTACATCCGCACCGCGCAGGCCAAGGGCCTGCCCGGCCGCACGATCGTGTTCCGGCACGTGCTGCGGCCGGCGCTGGTGCCGATCCTCACCGTCGCCGGTCTGGCCTTCGGCAGCCTGCTGTCCGGCACCGTGCTGGTGGAGCAGATCTTCTCCTGGAACGGCATCGGCCAGTACGCGTACCAAAGTGCCTTGAATCTTGATCTTCCGGCCATCATGGGGGTGAGCCTGGTGGTTGCGGTGATCTACGTGACCGTCAACTTCGTGGTGGATCTGCTCTACGGCGTCGTCGATCCACGGGTGAGGCTGCAATGAGTACTCAAAATGTCGCCGACGCGTTGTCGCCCGGCCTGAAGCTGCGCAAGAACCGGCGGCGGGTGTGGCGTCCGCTCGGCGTGACCGGGCTGGTCGTACTCGTGATCTGGATCCTGGTCGCGGCGCTGGCGCCCGTGCTGGCCCCGCACGACCCGCTCGGGCAGCAGTTCGACCGGTTCCTGTCGCCCTCGGGCGCACATTGGTTCGGCACCGACGAGCTCGGCCGGGACGTGTTGAGCCGGGTCGTCTACGGGGCCCGGGTGACGATTCCGCTGTCGCTGCTGCTGGTGGTGTGTTCGCTGGTGATCGGTGCGGTCGTCGGCGCGGCGGCCGGCTACTACGGCGGCTGGCTGGAGATGCTCGTCATGCGTACCGCCGATCTGGTCTTCGCGTTCCCGGCCATCATCCTGGCGATGGCGGTCGTCGCGGCGCTGGGCGCCGATCTGACCAATGCGGTGCTGGCGATCGTGGTCGTCTCCTGGCCGTCGTACGCGCGGGTGGCGCGCGGCCTCGTGCTGTCCTCCCGTAACGCCGACTATGTGCTGGCCACCCGGCTGCTGGGCGCGTCCGGCCGGCGCAGCCTGCTGGTCGACGTGACGCCCAACGTGGCCGGGCCGATCTTGGTGCTGGCGACCCTCGACGTCGGCAACGCCGCGCTGCTGCTCTCCGGGCTGTCGTTCCTCGGCCTCGGGGCCCGCCCGCCGGCCGCGGAGTGGGGTGCCATGGTCGCCGCCGGGGCCAGCAATTTCGACAAGTGGTGGCTGGGGCTGTTTCCGGGCCTGGCCATCCTGACTCTCGTACTGGCGGTGAACTTCCTCGGTGACACACTGCGCGACATGCTCGACCCGCGGACGGCCCGGGCGGTGATCCAGTGAGCCTTCTCGACGTGTCCGATCTGCGGGTGCTGCTGCCCACCGCCGATGGCCTGCAACCGGCCGTCGACGGCGTCGGCTTCACCGTCGGCGAAAGAGAGATCGTCGGTGTCGCCGGCGAGAGCGGCAGCGGCAAGACGATCAGCATGCTGGCCCTGCTCGGCCTGACCCCGCCCGGCGCCCGGGTCACCGGCTCGGCCGGCTTCGGCGGGCAGGACCTGCTGGCGTTGAAGGGAAAGGCATTGCGCGACGTGCGCGGCCGGTCGATCGCCGTGGTGTTCCAGGACCCGATGACGTCGCTGCACCCGATGCTCACCATCGGGCGGCAGCTCACCGAACACGTCCGCCACCACCTGGGCCTGTCCAAGCGAGCCGCCCTCGACCGGGCCGCCGAGCTGCTGGACCTGGTCCGGATCCCCGACCCGCGGGGGGCGCTGGGCCGCTACCCGCACCAGTTCTCCGGCGGCATGCGGCAGCGCATCGCCATCGCCATGGCACTGGGCTGCTCGCCCGACCTGCTGATCGCCGACGAGCCGACCACCGCCCTGGACGTCACCGTGCAGGCCGGCATCCTGCGGCTGCTCGACCGGCTGCGCACGGAGAACGGCCTGTCGATCATCCTGATCACCCACGACCTCGGGGTGCTGTCCTCGGTCGCCGACCGGCTGTACGTGTACTACGCCGGGCGGATCGTGGAGACCGGGGCGACGTCGGGCATCATTCAGCAGCCCCGGCACCCGTACACGCAGGGCCTGCTTCGCGCCCTGCCGCGGGCGGAGGACGGGCTGACCCCGATCGGCGGCACACCGCCCTCGCTGGGTGCGGTCCCGGCCGGCTGTGCCTTCCATCCCCGATGCGCTTTCGCGGAAGCCTCGTGCGCCGTCGACCGGCCGGAGCTGGTCGACGGTCTGGCGTGTCCGATCAACCCCCTGGTGCGCTCATGAGTCTGCTCCAAATAGAGGATCTGCAGGTCAGCTATCGGCGGGCGGGTCACCCCGACGTCATGGCCGTGGCCGGCGCCGACCTGTCGGTGGCGCCCGGCGAGATCGTCGGGCTGGTCGGCGAGACCGGCTGCGGCAAGTCGACCCTGGCCCGCGCCTGCCTCGGCCTGCTGCGCCCCAGCGGCGGCACCGTGCACTTCGACGGCGCCCCGGTCACCCCGCTCGGGCGGCGGCCCCGGCCGGCCGCCCAGCGCCGCCTGCAGATGATCTTCCAGGATCCGTTCGCGTCGCTGAACTCCCGCCGCCGGGTCGGCGCCCAGATCGGCGACGCGCTACGGCTCAACCCTTCGCCGACCACGGTCGGCGAGTGGCTCACCCGGGTCGGGCTTCCCGAGTCGGCGGCGGGGCGATACCCGCACGAGTTCTCCGGCGGGCAGCGGCAGCGCATCGCGATCGCCCGGGCCCTGGCGGCGCAGCCGTCACTCATCGTCGCCGACGAGCCGATCGCCGCGCTCGACGCCTCGGCCCAGGCCCAGATCGCCAACCTCCTGGTCGACCTGGCCCGCTCCGAGGGCGTCAGCCTGCTGTTCATCTCCCACGACCTGGCCATCGTCCGGCAGATCGCCGACCGCACCGCCGTCATGTACCTCGGCCGCGTCGTCGAGACCGGCCCCACCGCCGAGCTGTGGGACACGCCCGCGCACCCGTACAGTTCGGCGCTGATCGGTGCGGTGCCGCGCCCCGACGGCCTGCACCGGCTGCCCGACGAGCTGCCCGGCGACGTCCCCGACCCGGCCTCGCCGCCGCCCGGCTGCCGCTTCCACCCGCGCTGCCCGGTCGCCTTCGACCGTTGCGCCACCGAGGATCCACCCGCCATCACCTGGCAGGACCGCACCGTCCGCTGCCTGCTGCACACTGAGGGCGAGCCACTGCACGCGATCAACTGACCTGTCGGCGAACAAGCCACCGATGTCCCGTGCCGGTCATCAAGCGTGGCGCCCGACACCGGTCACGGTGGTGTTGAGCTGGACGACGTCGGGGTGGGCGGATCGGTCGCCTCGGCGACCAGGGCGACCACCTTGCCGAGGTGTTCCGGGGTCGTGAGGTGACCGAGGCCTGGCATGACCCGCAGGTCGAGGTTCATGGTTCGGCGCAAGGCCGGTCCCAGCCGCCCCGGGGGCAGGAACCGGTCGTGTTCTCCCACGCCGACGACACACGGCTGTTCGGCGCGGCGGGCAAGTAGCTCGGCGGGCAACGGTGGTGGCGCCAGAGTCGTGCGGCAGCTGGTGGCCATGAGGGTCATCCACTGCACCTCGGTGTCGGGCGGCTCGGTGCCGGGGGCGACGAACAGCCGAAGCATGGTGCGGGTGTGTTCGGCGGTGGGCCGGAGCAGCCACCGGGCCGAGGCCAGTGCCAGTTCCGGGTCCACCTTGAGCCGGATGATCCCGGCGGGGGAGATCAGCACCCGCCCCGCGATTCGCGGCGACCCGGCGGCCAGGGCCACGGCGGTGCCCAGGGAATTGCCCACGACCACCACTCCGTCGCCGTCCAACGCGGTCAGGATCTGGTCCAGCGTCCGGCCGTACCAGGCGAGCCGGGACCGGGGCGGGCGGCGTGGATCGCTGAGTCCGGGCTGGCCCGGCAGATCTACCACCGTGGTCGCCCACCGCGCCGACAGGGCATGCAGCCACCTCAGCGCGACCGCGGCGTTGGATCCGGTCCCGGGCACCAGGACGATCCGCGGCGGCCCGGTTCCGGCGGAGGTCAATGACACCTGCCCGGCACCGGTTTGCACCGTTCGCTGCTGGACGGGGAAGTCCGCCCGCGCCAATGCGTCGGAGCACCACCGTCGTACCGCTTGTTCACCACGCGCGTTCCGGTAGACGGTCGGCATCGCGCAAGTGTGTTCCCGCTGTCCTGTTTAGTCGAGCGCGGTGGGCGGAGTCTCTTGCAAATGCGTAAGTCCACGCTAACCTATTCGGGTGGCCGACGCCTTCTCCGCAGCCGCCGAGCCGACCCGGCGACGCCTGTTGCAGCTGCTGGCGGCCGGTCCGAAGACGGTCAGCGAGCTGGCCGAGCACTTCACGGCCACCCGGCCGGCGATCTCCCAGCACCTTGCGGTGCTGGCCGACGCCGGGCTGGTGACCGCCCGCAAGGAGGGCCGGCACCGCCACTACAGCGTGGTGCCCGCCGGCATCGCCCAGCTGCGCGCCGAGATCGACCGCTTCTGGAGCACCGAGCTCGAGCTCCTGGTGGCCGACGCCACCAAGAGAGCCACTACGCACCCCGAGGAGCATCACTCGTGATCGTTGAGAAGACCGCGTTGCTGCCCGTCTCCGCCGACGAGGCCTTTGCGCTCATCACCGAGCCCGATCGTCTGCGACGCTGGCTCACCGTCTCCGCCCGGGTCGATCTGCGGGCGGGTGGGGAGTTCCGCTGGACTCTCACCCCGATGGCGGTCGCGGTCGGCACGATCATCGAGGTCGACCCCGGCCGGCGTCTCGTGCTCGGATTCGGCTGGGAGGATTCGCCCGATTCCCGGATGGACACGGTGGTCATCACGATCGAGCCGGTCGACGGCGGCACCCTCGTGCGCCTGGTCCACGACGGCCTGCCCGCGGACAAGGGTGAGGGTGTGCTCGAAGGCTGGACCCACTTCTTCGAGCGGCTCGAGCGGGCTGCCGCCGCCGGTGACGCGGGTCCCGACGAGTGGGCCGCCGCCCCGGAGCGCCTCGATCCACTCACCTCGGCCAACGCGACGCTCGCCGTGCTGCAGCACGTGCTGCGCGGCCTCGGCGAGGACGACCTCGGCAAGTCGACGCCGTGCACCGAGTTCACCGTGGGTCAGCTCGAAACGCACCTTCGGGGTTCGCTGACCTCGTTGGCCAGCCTGGCCGGCGGCACGCTCGCGCCCGCGCCGGCCGGTGACCTCGAGTCGCGGATCGCCGAGGCGGCGCGGCAGGCGGTCGAGACCTGGATGCGGCGGGGCCTTGAGGGCACGGTGCAGGCCGGGCCGCAGGAGCTGCCGGCGGCCTTCGCGGCGGGCATCCTGTCCGTGGAGTTTCTCGTGCACGCGTGGGACTTCGCCTCGGCCACGGGGCGGAAGGTGACCGTGTCCGATGAGGTCGCCACCTACGTCCTCGGCCTCGCCGAGCAGATCGTCACGCCCGAGCTGCGCGAGAGCGCGGGCTTCGGCCCCGCGATCCCGATCAGCGAGGATGCGCCTGTGCTGGACCGCCTCGTCGCGTTCTCGGGCCGCGTCGTCTGAGCCGCGACCCCACCCGGAGCTCCGCTGCGTCCGGTACGGTGAATGAAGGTGTGCCGGGAAGCCTGGTCGGCGATGAGGTAGAAGGCCGTCCACAGGGGGCACACCATGATCCTCGACATTGCCGGCGCGGTCGCCGGCCTGATCCTGCTGGCCGTTGCGGCCGACCATCTCGTGCTCGGTTCGTCCCGGCTCGCCCGCCGGTTGCGGATATCTCCGGTCGTCGTCGGTGTCGTGGTGATCGGCCTGGGTACCTCGGCTCCGGAGTTCCTGGTCTCCGGTCTGGCCGCGGCCCGCGGTGACAACGGCATCGCGGTCGGCAACATCGTCGGCTCGAACATCCTGAACCTGACGCTGCTGCTCGGCGTGCGGCGCTGATCGCCCCGATCCCGGTGGCGTCGCGAGTGATCCGGCGTGAGGTGCCGCTCGCCGTCGCCGCGGTCGGCCTGTTCGGGCTGATCGCCGTCGTCGTGGGCCTGGGCGTGCGGACCGCCGTGATCCTGGCCGCGGCCGGCCTGGCCGCCCTGTGGCTGTTGGTGCGGTGGGCCCGCGACGGCCGCGCCGAGGCCGGGCTGGCCGGCGACGTCGAGGAGTTCGTCGCTCGTCCACACCGCACCGGCCTGGAGGTGCTGCGGGCGGTTCTCGGCCTCCTCGGCGTGCTGGACGGAGCTCAGCTGCTGGTGACCGGCGCGTCGGCGGTCGCGGCCAGTCTCGGCGTGTCGCAGCTGGTCATCGGCTTCACCCTGGTGGCGCTCGGCACCTCCCTGCCCGAGCTGGTCACCTCGGTGCAGGCGCAACGCCGGGGCGAGTCGGACCTGGTCGTCGGGAACCTGTTCGGCAGCAACCTGTTCAACAGCCTCGTCGGCGGCGCGGTGATCGGCTTCGCGGACGGCGCCACGGCGTACGCCGGAATGGTCTTGACCTTGACCATGGTCCTGAGCGCCGGCCTGGCCTGGCTGCTGTTGCGCCGCGGCCTGCGGCTCACCCGGCTCGACGGTGTCCTGCTGACCCTGGCGTACGCGATCGTCGCCCCACTGCTGTTGTCGGCCTGACCGGATATTCGGCTCCGGAGCGGGTACGTTGGTCCACGGTGCGCCGGGAAGTCTGGTCGGCAAGTGACTGTCCCGACCCCGAAAGCTGGCCCGTCCGTGAGTGAAGCACCCCGTTTGTTCAGCCCCGGCTCCTGGGGTGAGGCGCGGCGGATCGCCGACGTGCTCCGCAAGGAGACGATCGGCGGCGCGTTGCTGCTGGCCGGCACCCTGGTCGCGCTGATCTGGGCGAATTCGCCCTGGTCCGGGGGCTACGACAAACTGGTCGGCTTCACCGTCGGCCCGTCCGCGCTGCACCTGGACCTGTCGCTGGGCACCTGGGCGGCCGACGGCCTGCTGGCGATCTTCTTCTTCGTCGCCGGGCTGGAGCTCAAACGCGAGTTCGTGGCCGGTGATCTGCGCGATCCGCGGCGGGCGGCGGTGCCGGTGGCCGCCGCGGCCGGTGGCGTGATCGTGCCCGCGGTGTTCTACACGCTGGTCAATCTGGGCGGCGAGGTGCAGGGCTGGGCGATCCCGACGGCGACCGACATCGCGTTCGCGCTGGCCGTGCTGGCCGTGGTCGGGCGGTCGCTGCCGACGGCGTTGCGCACGTTCCTGCTGACCCTGGCGGTCGTGGACGACCTCCTGGCGATCGTGATCATCGCCGTTTTCTACACCGCCCACCTGTCCGTGTTGCCGCTGCTCGCGGCTCTGCTGCCGCTGGCGCTGTTCACCGTGCTGGTGCAGCGGCGGGTTCGATCCTGGTGGCTGCTGTTGCCGCTGGCGTTCGCGGCGTGGGCACTCGTGCACGCCTCCGGGATCCACGCGACCGTTGCCGGGGTGCTGCTCGGCTTCGCGGTCCCGGTTCTGCGCTCCGAGCGGGCCGGCGGCCCGGACGCCGGCCCGGGTCTGGCCGAGCACTTCGAGCACCGGTTCCGGCCGATCTCGGCCGGGATCGCGGTGCCGGTCTTCGCGTTCATGTCGGCGGGCGTCGCGATCGGCGGCGTCGAGGGTCTGACCTCGGCGCTGTCCGATCCGATCGCCATCGGGATCATGGTCGGGCTGGTCGTCGGGAAACCGATCGGGATCCTGCTCGCGACGTGGCTCACGGCCCGTTTCACCCGGGCGACGATCGACTCCGGCCTGTCCTGGATCGACATGGCCGGCCTGGCCGTGCTGGCCGGGATCGGGTTCACGGTGTCGCTGCTGATCGGCGAGCTGGCCTTCGGCGCCGGCGAGCGGGACGACCACGTGAAGGTGGCGGTGCTGCTGGGCTCGCTGGTCGCCGCGATGCTGGCGTCGGTCGTGTTGCGGGCCCGCAACCGCGTCTACCGGCGGATCCGGGAGGCCGAGCAGGTGGATCGCGACCGCGACGACATCCCCGACATCTACCAGCGCCGGGACCTGCGCGCTTGAGCGTAGGGTCGGGTCATGCGCGCACGGGACGTGGCTGTCCAGATGACCACGGTGGTGGAGAGCATGCCGGCTCGGGAGGCGGCCCGGGTGCTGGCGGCGCAGGATCTGCCGGGTCTGGTGGTGGTCGACGGGAAGGGTCGTCCGTTGACGGTGCTGGCCGGCACGCAGGTGCTGCGGATGGCGTTGCCGTCCTACTGCCAGGACGATCCGGCCCTGGCCCGGGTGATCGACGAGGCCGCCGCCGACGTGATCTTCGACGGGATCGGCGACCGCACGGTGGCCGACCTGCTGCCACGCAACCGGCCGGAGCTTCCGGCGGTCAGCGCCGACGCGACGCTGTTGGAGGTTGCCTCGGTGATGGCCCGTTCGAACGTGCCCTTGGTCGCGGTGGTCGACGCCGACCGGGTGATGACCGGTGCGATAACGCTCGACGGTCTGCTCGACCGGATGCTCGGGACCTGAGAATCAGGAAAAGGCGAAAAAGCGCAGCCAGAGGTACGGCACGGCCAGCGCGACCGAGATGGCGGTGACGATCAGCCCGTACTTGGTGAAGCCCCAGAACGAGATGCGATGCCCGGCCCGTTCGGCGATTCCGAGCACGACGACGTTGGCCGAGGCGCCGACGGCGGTGGCGTTGCCGCCCAGGTCGGCGCCGATGGCGAGGGCCCACCACAGCACCTGGGCGTGGTCGTTGCCGCCCGAGGCGTCGACCAGCTCGGCGACGATCGGGCTCATCGTGGCCACGTACGGGATGTTGTCGACGACCGCCGACAGACCGGCCGAGGCCCAGAGCAGCAGCAGGGTGGCCGGCCACAGCTTGCCGGCGACCGCGTCGGTGGCGGCGTGCGCGAGGCTGTCGATGACCCCGGTGGCGACCAGCCCACCGACCATGACGAACAGGCCGGCGAAGAACACCAGGGTCGGCCACTCGACATCCTTGGCGACCTCGGTCGCGTCCAGGCGAGACAGCGCGAGCAGCAGCAACCCGCCGAGCAGCGCCACCACCGACGGCTCCAGGCCGAGCAGGGTGTGCAGGCCGAACGCGACCAGGACCGCGCCCAGCACCGCCAGGCTGAGCGCGACCAGGCGGGGATTCCGGATGGCGTCGCGTTCGTGGAGCGCCATCACCCGCTCGACCCGGGCGGCGTCGTAGCGGAACGCCGCCCGGAACATGAACCGGCACAGCACCACCAGCACCGCGAGCACGACCACGATGAACGGGGCCAGCACGCTGAGGAAGTCGTTGAAGGTCAGCCCGGACCGGCTGGCGATGATGATGTTCGGCGGGTCGCCGACCAGCGTCGCCGTGCCACCGATGTTCGAGGCGAGAACCTCGGAGATCAAGAACGGCACCGGGGGTACGCCGAGCCGATCGCACACCAGCAGCGTCACCGGCGCCACCAGCAGTACGGTGGTCACGTTGTCGAGCGCGGCCGACACGACACCGGTGACGACGATCAGAATCACCATGATCGGGAACGGGCGGCCGCGCGCCTTCTTGGCCGCCCAGATCGCCACGTACTCGAACAGGCCGGTCTGTTTCAGCACGCCGACGATGAGCATCATGCCGAGCAGCAGGAAGACGACGTTCCAGTCGATGCCCGAGTCCTCGGAGAAGAACGCGTGCTCGGCGTCCGTGATCCCGAGCGCCAGCATGATCGACGCTCCGGCGAGCGCCACCGCCACCCGGTTGATCTTCTCGGTGGCGATCAGTGCGTACGCCGTCACGAACACCGCCACCGCGATCCAGGCGAGCACGCCCACGCAGGTTTCTCCCTGGAACTCGGTCAGCCGTCATCGATCGCCGACCAGACTTCCCGGCACACCTCCGATCAACTTAGCAGCGATTCATCCGGCGGCGAGTTCGGCCTCCAGAGCCCGCATGATGTGCGACCGCCAGCCGCCGCCCATGATCCGCATGGCCTGCTGCTGCCAGGGATCGCCGGGGTCGAAGCCGTCGTGGCGCAGGAACAGGCGGGTGCCGTGGCCCTCGGCGGTCAGGGTCCAGGTCACCGTGCTGTCGAGGGTGCCGTTGCACCAGGACCAGCGCAGCAGCCGCTCGGGCTCCAGATCGAGCACCTGGCAGTGCACGATGCCGTCGAACCCGGGCCGCGGTGCGGTGCGGAACGTGAACCGGTGCCCGAGGACCGGCGCGAAGTCGCTCGGCATCAACCAGGTGGCCAGCCGGGCCGGGTCGGTCAGCGCCCGCCACACCTTGCCCGGCGGATGCGGCAGGTACTGGTCGACCTCGATCGAGGTCGGCTCGTCAGTCATCGTCGGCATCCAGGAACGTCGCGAGATCGCTCATCTTCCCGCGCCAGAACTGTTCGTAGGGCGCGAGCCATCCAGCCAGCTCCTGCAAGGGCCCGGCCTCCAAGGAATAGAGCCGCTGGCGGCCGGCCCGGCGTTCGGTGACCAGGCCGGCGTCCTTGAGCAGGCGCAGATGCTCCGACAGGCTGGGCCGGCTCATGTCGAACCGTTCGGCCAGCCGCGCCACGGGGTGCGGGCCGCCGTCGCGCAGCAGTCGCAGCACCTCGCGGCGGGCCGGGTTGGCGATCGCGGTGAAGACGTCGACCTCAGGCACGGGGCGGTCGTCCCTGCAGGACGAGCCGGTTGCCGTCGGGGTCGGTGAACACCGCGTACCGGCCCCACGGCGCGTCCTGGACCCCGTCGGGCATCTGCACTCCCTTCGCGGTCAGCGCCGCGACCTCGGCGTCGATGTCGTCGGCGTGCAGGACCAGGCCCTGCAGCGACCCGGCCGGCATGGTGTCGAACCAGGTGACCAGCGTGATCGAGGTCTGCGCACCTTTCGGCGCGACCTGGATCCACTGCTGGGCCGGGCCCATCTTGTTCTGGCGCACCAGCTCGAAGCCGAGCGTTCCGACGTAGAAGTCGCGGGCCCGCTCCTGGTCGCTCACCGGCAGGGACACCACGTCGATGTGTGTGATCGTCATGCCCCAACAATAGGTAGGATATTTCCTACCGGTCAAGAGGTATGTCGGCGCCACGGCTGCCCCGAGGCCAGCACGTACTGGGTGAACACATGGCGCCAGGGGATGACGACGATGATGATTACCACCCAGAGGATGGTGCCGGCCTGCTCGCGGGTGCCGCTGTCGAGCTGGTTGTCCAGCCACGGCGGCAGGGCGAAGACGCCGAGCCAGAGCAGCTTCCACGCGACCTCGAACAGCAGGATGGGCAGCATCCGCTGGGGATGCCGAAGTCCGAACAGAGCCAGGACCGACATGGCCACGAGCAGGCACTCGACGGTGCCTTCGGCCAGGCCCCAGGACCGGTCGGCGAACAGGAGAGGCCATTTGACCACGACGAGGCCGACTCCCATGACGAGGTAGCCGATGCGGAGCAGGTTCAGGCGCCACAGGGCGAGCTGCCCGGCCGGCGCTGCCGCGGGTGCGGACTGCTGCAGGTAGGTCACGAGATCTCCTTGACGGTGACGAGTCGTGCGCGGAGCCGGTGCAGCTGGGGCATGAGGCCGTAGATGACGATCGGCACGGCGATCGTGACCAGAACGAAGGTCCGAACCACGACGGGCAGTCCGTCGAGCAGGCGGCTGAGGGCCAGGTTCAGGACGACAAGGGTGGGGAACACAGCCAGCCAGATCATCAGGGCCAGCTGGTGCTTCGAAGGCGGTTGTACGGACATGGGCGCAACTCCTCTGGTGATGCATCGGGTTCGTTCGCTCAGGTGCTCACCGTCGCCTTCCTTTGCAGATGCAGCAATGATTGTTGCTAAAACCGGGAAAGCGCAGTGTGATGAGCCGATGGACGACCTGTCGCGGATCGCTGTGGCGCTGGACCTGGTCGGTCCGCGACTGAAACGGATCCGCGCCCAGCGAGAGGTCACCCTGGCCGAGCTGGCCGAGCGCACCGGTATCTCCACAAGCACCCTGTCGCGCCTGGAGAACGGCCAGCGTCGTCCCAGCCTGGAGCTGCTGCTTCCACTCGCATCGGCCTACCGGGTGCCATTGGACGATCTCGTCGGTGCCCCCGAGGTGGGCGACCCCCGGATCCGGCTCAAGCCGCGACGGATTCATGGCCGCACCGTGCTTCCGCTAACTCAGCAGCCGAACGGCGTACAGGCGTGGAAGATCATCATTCCGGCGACCCAGTCGACGCCCAGGCCGCGGGTGCACGACGGCTACGAATGGTTGTACGTGTTGTCCGGGCGGATGCGGCTTATCCTGGGCGGCCGCGACTTCATCATCGGCATGGGTGAGGCGGTCGAGTTCGACACGCAGCTGCCGCACTGGTTCGGCAGCTGCGGCGACGGTCCCGCCGAGGTCCTCAGCATTTTCGGGCGGCCCGGCGAGCGCATCCATGTTCGAGCTACGACCGTTGACGGGGAAGCGGTGCACTGAGCGGCTCGTTCGCGACCGGCCGGTTCGGCCGGTCCGTCTGCTCGGTGGCCACGTCGATGACCTCCACGGAGACCAGGGTGACCCCGAGGTCCCGGATCCTGCTGAGCAGCCCATGGAGTTCGGCCTGATCCGTGACGGCACCGGTGAGGCTCGTGGTTCCGTCGTCCTCGCGGGTCAGGGTGAGGCCACCGAACGAGGACGACCAGTGCTGGTCGAGGTGTCCGCCGACCCTCAGCCGGTAGTGGCTCATCAGAAACCGATCTTCCCGGTCATCGGGCGTCGGCCGGATGCAGCTGCGAGGTGGTCAGGGGGCGAGCGTCCGCGGTTCGCCGGTCGCGCCAGAGCGAGTAGCCGAGGCCGATCAGGGCGACGCCGGCCGGAACGGCGAAGAGCCGTTGAGTGAGCTCCGGCAGCTGGAAGGTGGCCACTGTCGCCGCGGCGCTGACGGACATGAGCGCTGCGGCCCATCGGGCGAGGACGTTGGCCCGGAACAACGCGATGCCGAAGATGACGCCGCCGACGATGTAGGTGATGGCGACCGTGCTCAGGTTCTGCAGCCCGCTGACGTCACCGACCGGGGTGCCGCTGGTGGCTACCGCGAGGACGTCGTTGACATAGCCGGGCTGACGGCCGGCAAGATCCGGCAGGACGAACACACCGACGACCTGAAAGCTCAGCAGAGTGAGGTAGCCGACGGCGAGTACGGCGTACCCGACCAGGCCGAGCACCTCGGACTCCCGGACCTGCCGCAGGTAGATGCCGGTGATGCCGACCAACGAGAGGACGGCCATCAAGATCTTCGCGGTTTCCCGCGCCGCGTATTCGGTCGTGGTGGTGAAGGGGGCGTCCAGGAGCGGGTGCTTGATCTGTACGGCGATGAACAGAAGGCCGCCGGCGACGGCGGCGAGACCGGCCGCCCGGGTGAGTGCGGTGGTGGTGATCGTCATGTCGAGTCCTAGGTGTCCTGGGTGGTCCGTGGCGAGCGCCGCCGGACCACCTGAACCTAGGGACGGACGGGGTGAGCGGGCGTCACCCAACGATGTGACCGACCGGGTGAGTTCGGGCCGGGTGCCGTCAGATCAGGCCGTATTCGCGGGCGCGGAGCACCGCCGCCCGGCGATTGGTGACGCCGAGCTTGGTGAAGACGTGCTTGGTGTGGGTGCGCACCGTGTTGTGCGAGACGAACAACTCGCGGGCGATCTGCGGCCCGGTCAGCTCGCTGTCGAGCAGCCTGAGCACATCGAGTTCCCGTCCGCTCAACGACTCGGCCATCCGGGCCGAGGGCTCGCGGGCGTACGGCCGGAGGCCCTGCGCCTCCCGGACCAGGGTCTGCTGCCGGCGGATCTCCCGGACGCTGCCGGTCCGTCCGGACGCCTCAGCCGCTTCCAGCAGCCGATCGAGCAGCTGAGCCGCGTGGGCGATCAGGTCGCGGTCGGGCCGGGCCCGATGCTGCGCGACGAGCAACCGTACGAGGGTGAGGTGGTCGAACTCGCGGAGATAGCGGGCGTCGTCGGTGACCGCCACTCCTCGCTCGCGGGCCCAGTCGGCGGCCTCCGGCAACCGGCCCTGCTCGATCCAGACCCGTGCCCTGAGCGCGGCGATGGGTCGTACGTCCGGGAAGAAGCCCGGACGGTGGAGCTGCTCGGCCTGGTTCAGGAGCTGGACCGCCCCCTCCGCGTCGCCGCGAGCCCACGCGAGGAGTCCCTTCGCGACGAACCAGCGATGGCTGCTCTCGGTCATCGGCCGGTCGTCCGGGGCGGCGGCACCGAGATGGCTCGCGGCGCCCTCCAGGTCCTCCGCCTCGATGTCCATCTCGCTCAGCGCCACGTGCAGTGCGGCGGCGGCCCGCCGCACCGGTGATCCGTACGCTTCGGCCGAGGCCAGTGCCTGCGCACAGAGCCGGCGGGCCTGGTCCGGCCGGCCCGCGGCGAGCCAGAGGTCACTGAGCACCACGGTGGCGCTCAGCTCGTCGACGAAATTGCCGGCGGCGTGCAGGCCGGCCACCGCCTGGGTGAACGTCTCCAGGGCGCCGGACACGTCCCCGGTGGCCCACGCGGCGAAGCCGAGGAATCCCGCCCACACGGTCTCCTCGGCCTCCGCGTTCTGCGCGCGGCCGGCGGCGGAGGCGAGGTCGAGGACCTGGCGGGGACGCAGTAGGCGCAGCATCGCCCCTTCCGAGCCGGCGGCAGCGGCGATCGAGCGCAGCTTGTCGGCGTCGACCGGAGTGCTGAGTTCCGGCCGGCGGTCGGTATGTCGCAGGGTGGTGGTCCGAAGATGCCGGACCGCGCCCGCCTCGATGGGGATGTCGGCGCCGACCCGGACGGTGGCCAGGTGCCGTGGGTCGGCCGCGTCGGGAAGGCGGGTGACGGTGGTGTGCCGGCCATCCGAGGCGAGGCTGTTCAAGGCGTGATGCAGTGCCATGCCACAGCTCAGGACAGCCAGGCGGTGAGCTGGTTCGGTGCGGTCAAGAATGCGACTGTCCTGGATGAACAGGTCCATCCGGCCGTCGCCGAGACGCCACCGCCACGGCCGGGTGTCGTGGACGGACGGAGCTCGAGCCGCCGCGGTGGTGGCGTTGATCAATATCTCGGCCGAGGCCCCGGCGGCGTTGTCAGGGTCGTGGTCAACGGGTTGGGAGGATGACGGGTTCGGCCGGGTCGGTGCCGCCGGTGTCGAGGCGGAACGGCGGGTAGGCGTCGGTCATCAGCGAGGTGTACGCGGCGACCCGCAGCACCCACCGGTTCAGGCCGAGGATCAGGTTGTAGAGACCGTCGGGATAGCTGGTTGTCGCGGTCATGATGGTTCGCCTTCCGCCGGCGACAAGTGTCGCCCGGGCGGCGCTCGGCCCTTGAACCTGAGGGTGGTCCGATGGGACTGCCGAGATCTTGAGCAGCACGCCCGGTGGGCGCCGGCCCGTCAACGCACTGACGAACTGATCCGGCACCAACCCTACGCCTGTTGGACCCGCGGTGGGCGTTCGACCAGCGCCACTGGCGAGCGTACTGATCAACCGGGCCGAGAGCCTCCCCGGCTACTTTGCCGAGGAGGCTCTGACCTTGTCGGTGGGCTAGAGGCGCGGGTCCTCCTGGACCTTCAGGGCGTTGAGGATCGGGTCGTCCTCGCCCTTCTCACGGGTGAATACGATCGTCAGGTCGCCGCCGAGGTGTTCGACGGTGACCGTGTTTGTGTCGGCGGCCAGTGCACCCACCTTTGCCTGCACGTCGTGGTCGTAGAGGGCGATCTTGCCGTTGGCCAGTACGTCGAAGGCGCGCTTGCCGGGTTTGACCCTCTCCAGCTCCGCGAAGTCCAGGCCGATCCGGTAGGTGCCGGCCGGGGCGTTCTTGAAGACGTAGCTGAACGTCTCGCCGGTTCGCTGGGTGCGGAACAGGGCGTCGTCGTCGGTGCCGGCGATGTCGGAACGGGTGGTAGTCACCTTGCCGCCGGCATAGCCCCAGGTGGTGCGGGAGCTGAGCGCCTGGTCGGGTGACCAGTTGGCGTAGCCGGATCCGCCGGCGTCGACGGCCTTCCAGTAGGCCGATGTCGCCAGGCGGACCGGCTTGAGCTGGGTCTCGCCCTTGCCGGCGGTTGACGCCACCAGCAGGTTGCCGTCGAGCACGCCGGGCTTGAGGCCGGCGTTGTCGGCCGTCGCGGTGACCGTGGTGGACGTGCCGGCCGCCAGCGTGACCGTGCCGGTTGCCGCCGCGCCCTTGAGGGTCAGCCACGGAAGGTCGGTTTGCTCGCTGATTCGCACCTCCAGCGGGGCGGAGCCGCTGTTGGTCACGGTTACGTCGGCCGTTGCCTTCTGGGCCTTGTCCAGCAGCCAATCCAGGTTGGCTCCGGTGACGGTGGCTATGCCTGTGGTCAACGCGGTGTCCCGTACCTCGGCCTGGTCTTTCTTGGTGATTTTCACCGGGTGGTTGGCGGTGACGTAGTTTGGCGCCTCAATCTGCACGGTGTTGTCGCCGATCAGTGCCTGGGCCTTCCACCGGCCCTTCGTGTCGGTGGTGATCACCCGCTCGCCTGCGGGGCCCCTGAGCGTGACTATCGCGCCTGCGATCGGCTTTCCGTCGTTCTTGTCGGTTACCGTGCCCTCGATCGTGCCTGCGGCCGGGAGGCTGTACTCCAGGCCCAGGCCGGCCTTCAGGACGGGCTGGTCCACCGAGTACTGGGCTGCGGCGTTGCGGTTCAGGCTCTCCACACCTACCGTCGCCGATTGGCCCTGGGTCAGGGGGTTGTCGCCGCCTACGCCGTCGCCGTAACCGATCTGGATTCGGCCGTCGGCGATCAGGGTTGCCGAGAAGCTGACCCGGGCCGTCTGGTCGCTGTAGAAGGTGACGTTGCGCCATTCGACTACCTGCGCCGCCACCCCGTCCACCTCGGTCGTGCCGAAGTAGATGCCGGCCTCGTCGTCGACTACCAGGTCGTCCCAGAACGGGTAGATCGCGTCGATCGGGTACGCGGACGGGAGCGCCGTGTTGCCTCCGGACGTGTAGGCGCGGTCGAAGGTCAGCGTGCCGTTCGTCGTCACGCACACGCCGTCCCAGGCGGTGTCGTAGAACGGCTGCAGGTAGCCGGCATCGAAGAACAGCGGGCCACAGAGGTCGTCGCCGTGCCAGCCGGACTCCTGCGTGCCCTGGCGGTAGAGGCCCTCGGTCACCTTCATCGTGTACGAGCGACCGGCGGGAGCCACCGGCACCGGGCCCGGGTCCGGCTCCTCGGGCTGGTCCTCCGGCTCCGCCGCGTCGGCGCGTGGGTCGAGCGTCACCCGCAGTGCGGCGATGGTCGGCGGCTTCAGGCCCTTCGAGCCCCGCAACTCCACGGTCAGGGGGCCACCCTCGTGCTGCACGACCGCCTTACGCCAGTCGGCGGCGTTCGGCCCCACGGCCGCGGTCGGGTCGTACGCGTAATCCGTCAGCGCTCCGTCCACGAGCACGTCGAACACCCGCTTGCCCTTGCCTGCCCGGTCTATCTCGGCGAACCCGAAGTCGACCGCGTAGCTGCCCTTCGGCGCGTCCGGGAAGCGGTAGAACAGGCTCTTGTCCGCCGTGGTGCGCTGGGACTGGAACAGGGCGTCGTCCGTCGTACGGGCAATCGGGGTCTTGGTGATGTTGACCTTTGTCTTGCCTTCGTAGCCCCAGGACTTCTTGCCGGCGGCCTGGTCGGCGGACCAGGCGAAGCCCGAGCCGTCGGTGAACTTGGCGCCGCCGGCGTTCACGCCGACCTGGTACTTCGTGGTCGTCAGGGTCACCGGGACGTAGGTCTTGGATTGGCGTCCGGAGTCGGACCGGACCACGATGTTCGCGCCCTGGACTCCGGGCTCGGCGCCCTTCGACGAGAGGGAGACCTGGACGGTCGTCGACTGACCGGGGGCGAGGGTGCCGCCGGTCGAGGAGAGCGACAGCCACGGCAGGTCGGTGAGCAGGTCGTCCTCGACGTCGACGAGCACGACGTCGTCGGCGAGCTGGTCCACCGCCCACAGCGCACCGGTGCTGTCGGTCTCGAGGCCGCCGCCCTGGCCCGCCTTCTGGCCCGGGAACCACCACGCGTTCACCAGTGAGCAGTCGTCGGGTTTGACCTGCAGCAGGCGGGTGGGCCGGTTGTAGGTGAGGTCGGTGTACCAGATCGTGTCCGACGCCTGGTTGTAGGCCAGGCCCATCACCTCGGGCAACGGCGGGGCGCAGTAGGACAGGAGCTTGCCGGGGTTGTCGTGCGACGTACCGGCGACGGTCCCGATCATGCCGTTCCGGCGGCCGCCGACGTAGAAGACGTCCCGGGCCGGGTTGTACGCGAGACCGGTCAGCTGCAGCGTGGACCAGTCACCCTTGATCTGCCTGGTCTCCTTTCCGGTCTCGGTGTTGAAGCAGTGGATGTAGCTGGCGGGGCTGTCCTCCATCTGGCACATGTCACCGGTCTTGGTGTCCAGGGCCATGTCGAACGCCCGGTAGTCGGGGTTCCACGACGCGTCGAAGACCTTCCCGGTCTTCTTGCCCGTCACCGTGTAGGCGGTGTTGGTCCGCGCGTTGTAGTCGTGGACCCAGACGTCGCCGTCGTACCCGATGCCGGAGGGTTCCTTCTCCGCGGTCGTGCCGGGGATGGCGATCCGGGTGATGACGTCGCCGCCCGAGGTCGCGCCGACCTTGGTCGCAGCCTGCGCTTCCGCAAGGCTCGAGGTGGCGACGTTCGACGGCTTGACGCCGCTCGCACCGGCCTTCCAGGCGGCGAGGTCGATCGTGCTGGCCGCACCCGCGCCGGTGCGCGCGGTGGCGCCGGCGGCGTCGAGCTCGGGGTGCCGCGCGGCTTCGCCCAGGTTGTACGTGAGGGGAGCGGATCCGTTGTTGGTCAGCGTGAGCGAGCCCGCGCCGTTCTGGTCGGTGCCCAGCAGCGCGTCGAGGCCGTCGGCCTTCAGCCCGGCGGCACCCGTGGTCAGCCGTGCGTCGATGGCGGCCTTCGCGTAGAGCTGCTTCAGCGCGAAGGGGTACGCCGTGGTCGTGTAGTTCGGCGCCTCGACCGTCATGGTGTAGTCGCCAACCGGGAGCTGGCGGTGCACGATGCCCGTCCCGTTGGTGGTGACGGTCTCGACGAGCCCGTCCTTGGTGCTGAAGGAGACCCTCGCGCCGGCCACCGGCAACCCGTCGTTCTGGTCGGCGACGGTCGCGTCGAGGTACCCGAAGTCCGGCAGGTCGTAGGTGACGATCATGCCGGCGCTCAGCACCGCGGCATGGTCGGAGAACCGGATGCCGTCGACGCCGGCCCAGCCCTGGATGCCGGTGACGGCTTGCGCGCCGGCGGTCACCGGGTCGTCGGTTCCGACGCCGTCGCCGTACCCGAAGATCATGGTGCCCGAGCGGGTGAGCGTGGCCGAGAAGTTGACCGGCTCGGTGTACTCCGACCGGGTCGGCCAGGCCCAGAGCTTGGCGTTGCGGTACTCGATGACGAATGCGTCCTCACCGTTGACCTTGGTGGCCGCCGTGAAGACACCGCCGCCGGGGGCGAACTCGACCGGGCTCTCGACGTAGAACGGGAAGATGCCGGCACCGCCGTAGCCGGGTCCGGTGCTGCCGTCCGGGGCGATGACGCCGCGCAGCCCGATGCCGAGGGTCTCGTGGCTGCCGTTGTAGAGCGCGATCGGGAACGGCAGCTTCACCGTCGCCCACACACCGCTGGTGAAGGTGACCGGGTCGCTGCCGCGCAGGTAGTCGCCCGCGGAGACGGCGCAGCTGTAGCCGCCCTTGTCGACGACGAGCCCGACCGGGATCTCGGACGGCTCGTTCCGGGCGCCTACGGTCAGCGGGACCGTGGTGGGCGAGAAACAGGCGTTCGGCTTGACGGCCAGGCCGTACGCGCCCTCGGGCACACCGGCGATCGTGAACGCGCCGCCGGCATCCGTACGCACCGTCTTCAATGGGGTGTCTTTGATGGTGACGTCGGCGTTCGGGACCGGCTGCTTCTTGTCGTCGACGACCCGGCCGCTGATGTCGTGCTTCACGGCGGCGGTGAGCGGCAGCTCGACCGACGTGTCCTGGCCGAGGGTGACCGTGACGTCGGCGGTCGCGGTCAGGTAGCCGAAGACCCTGGTGCTGAGTTTGTAGTCGCCGACCGGGAGGTTCGTGGTGAACCGGCCGTCCTTGTCGGTGCCGATCGACCGGCTGAACGGTCCGCTGATCGTCACGTCGGCGGCGGGAACCGGTTTGCCGTCGGCGGTGACGACGCCGGTAAGTGTGCCGCCCTTGCGGGGCGCGAGCTCCAGCAGGCGGACGAGGTCGAGCTTGCCCTCGCCGTACATGTTGTTGATCTCGGCGGTGCCGCCGCACTCGGTGTCGTCGACGTCGACGGCCGACTCGCCGAGCAGGCGGCGGGTCTCGTCGACCTGCCCGATCAGGGTCGGGTCGTAGCTCCAGAGGTCCGCGACGGCGCCGGCGACGTGCGGTGCCGCCATCGACGTACCGGACATCTCGATATAGCTGTCGTTCGGGTAGGACGAACGGACGCCGTCACCCGGGGCGGAGATCTCCGGCTTGATCCGGCCGCCTTCGCCTTCTCCCTTGCGGGAGAACGACGCGAGCGTTCCATCCGGGGAAAGGGCGCCGACGGAGTACGCGCTCGCGGCGGCGCCGGGCGAGGAGACAGAATCGCAGGACGCGTACGGCGAGGTGTTCCCGGACGACCAGGTGCTGAAGATGCCCGCGGCGGTCCAGGCGTTATCGACGGCCTGGAAGAAGTCGTCGAAGTCGTGTTCGACGTTCTGACCCCACGAGTTGTTGATGACGTGCGGGCGCTTGGACGGATCGGGGTTGTTGCCCCGCAGGTCGGTCGGGGCGAGCAGCCACCAGCCCGACCGCAGCAGCGACTCGACGCCGGTGCTGTCGCAGCAGCCGTTCGTCGCGATCCACTGCGCGTCCGGTGCGACGCCGACGTGGTCGGTGCCGTCGCTGCCGACCATCGTGCCCATGGTGTGCGTGCCGTGCCCGTCGTTGTCGCACGGTGCGTCGGTGCACGAGCCCCGGGTGGCCATCCAGTTGTAGTTGTGGTCGACGGTGCCGTCCGGCTTCGTGCCCCGGTACTGGTGGACCAGGGCGGGGTGGTCGAACTGCACGCCCGAGTCGAGGTTGGACACGGTGATGCCGGCGCCGGTGGCGCCCATGGCCCAGGCCTGCGGGGCGTGGATGGACTCCAGACCCCAGGTGACGGTGTCGCCCTCTTCTGCGGCTCTCTCTTCCACCGGGTCGACGAGAGCGACCTGCGGCGTCGTGTGGATCTCGGCGACCTGCACCCGCGCTGCCACGTCGAGGGCGAGCTTCTCGGTGCCGCCCTTGACCAGCACGGCGTTGGCGATCGGGTAGGGGGTGTACTTGACGCCGGCCCGGTCGAGCTCGGTCGAGACCGACGCCACGGAGTCCTTCGCCGCCTTGGTCAGCGCGTCGTAGACGAACCGGCCACGAGCGGTCCAGTCGGTGATCTTCTTCGCCGGCGCGAGGTCGGCCCCGGTCTCGAAGGTGATCCAGAAGTCGGAGGACGGTTGCGTGCGGAAGCGGTCCTTCAGATCCGGCGCGATCTTGCCGGCGGCCGGGGCCGGATCCGGCTCGGCCGCGAAGGCCGGTAGTGACGGGAGAATAGTCAGGGCGACCGCTGCGGCCGCGATGGCTGAGAGTCTCATGGGTGTCCTCCGCCTACAGGGGTTGGTAGGGGTCGTGGCACTCGTGATCGACGGCGTCGTCGGCGTCGTCGTCGGGGCCGTCGTGCGGCTCCCGCGACAGCTCAGGAGGTGGCGGGTGCTCGGTGGCGGCGTCGTCCTCAGGCATGGGGCCATGCTCGGGCGGAACGAGCTCCCTTAGCTATTGAGCAGATACGTCAAAGTTCATCGGCGAAGACGCCGGCCTCGACCGCCTTGACCGCTAGCGCGGTGCGGGAGTTCACGTTCAGCTTGCGCATCGCCGCGCGCAGCTGCTGGTCCACTGTGGCTGGAGACTTGGACAGGATCCGGCTGATCTCCCGGTTCGTCTTGCCCGCGACGACCAGCTGGACCACGTCGAGCTCGCGCGGGGAGAGCTGGTCGCCGTAGCCGCGGCGGCCGCCGCGCCACAGTCGCGGCACGTCGGCGCCGTGCTCGCGAAGCCGCTGGGCGACCCGGTCGGCGTCGCCGCGGGCGCCGAGCCGGAACAGTTGCTCGTACTGGGCCGCGAGCAGCTCGCGGCCCTCCTCGAGGTGGCCGGCCGCGAGGAGCGCCGCGGCCTGGCGCTCGCGGGCGCGCATGGCGTCGTAGGGACGAGGTAACGCGCTCCAGGCGCGCGCCGCCCGGTCGTAGGCGGTTGCCGTCCCTTGCAGGAATGCCCGGCAGACGGCCAGCGCGGCGCGGGGTGCGGGTGCCGTGCGGCCACGCAGTCCACGGGCGAACTGGTCGACCAGGCGTTTCGCGGCCGACGGGTCGCCGGCCGCGAGGAGTGCCTCGACCCGGGCCGGAACGAGGTCGGTCGCCCAGATCCAGATGCCCTTACGCCGTACGGTCTCCATCGGCTCGTCGGTGATCTGCAGCGCCCGGGCGCTGTTGCCGTCGGTCAGCCACAGCCGGGCCAGCGCGGCGGCCGCCTCCATCGTGTCGTCGGCCGCGCCGAGCCGGGCCGATTCCTCCAGGACCAGCCGGAACTGCTCCTCCGCGACGCGCCGCCGGCCGGCCGCGGCCGCCAGCCGAGCCGCGAGGCGAATACTGCCGAGATAATGTGCCGGCCGGTCCCGATCGGCGTCGGCGAGTTCGGCGCTCGTCTCCGCGAGCCCCTCCCACCGGCCGGTGTTCCAGGCCAGGTTGGCCTGTTCGAGCCGGACGTTGTGCTGCAGTCGCGACGCCTGCTCGGCCTCGGCCAGGCGCATGGCCACCGCCAGGTGTTCCTCGGCGTCGGCGTACCGGCCCCAGATCAGCGCCCCGGTGCCGACGTTGACGTGGATGCGGGCCAGGTCGAGACGTTCCGCCGTCGTCGGGCCGTCGACGGGCAGTCCGGCGACGAGGTCCCAGGCCTCCTCCTCGCCCAGCATGAGCAACGCCGCGGCCCGGTTCCCGGCCAGGTTCAGCCGCTGCGCCGGGGAGTCGATCTGGGCAGTCAGCTCGGCCGCGCGATCCAGCCAGCGCCGATGGGTCGAGGCCGGCCACGGTCCCGCGTACGCCCAGCCCAGGTAGGTCATCGCCCGGGCCGCCTCGACCGGGTCGTGGTCGAGGTTGGCCACCGCCTGCTCCAACTCGCCGAGCGCGGCCTGCGCCTCGCCGCCGGTGATCAGGAGCCGGCCCAGCGGGTTGCGGATCTCGGCCTGCTGGCGGGCGGAGAGGCCGGGAGTGTCCAGCACCGAGCGCAGGGTACGGATCACCCGGTGGTAGAGCGCGTCAACCGGTTCACGACGGCGTAGCGCGGCGACTCCGGCCATGCGCGCCACCCGCGCCCGGTCCACCGGCGGCAGTACGGCCCGCGACAGCAGATCGACAAGCAGCTCGACCGCCTTGGTGTGGTCACCCGAGGCCATGGCCAGCTCGGCGCCCTGCTCGGCGTACCGCGCCCAGGACTGCGGCTCGCCGGCCTCGCGGAAGTGATGGGCAAGGCGCGCCACGGGCGGCGGATGCAGCTGCTCCAAGGCCCGGCCGGCCAGCAGGTGGAATTGTCGGCGGTCGGTCAACGGGATCGCTTCGTAGACAGCGATGCAGGCCAGCACATGCCGGAACCGCCACCGGCCGCGGTCGTCCCCGTCCAGGACACCGGCGGCGGCCGCCTCCGCGATGGCGCCCCGGCACGCGTCCGGTGACAGGTCGGCGGTCATCGCGATCGTCGCCACCGAGGAGGGCACGGCCAACGTGGCCGCCGCGCGCAACGCCTGCTGCGCCGCCGGCGACAGACGACTCACCCGCTCCCGGGTGGAGTCGCGCACCGTCGGCGGCACCCGTAGCTCGCGCAGCTTGAGCCGAACCCACTGCCCGTCGCGGAAGACGAGGTCGGCACGATCGAACATGAGCCGGACCGACTCCTCCAGGGCGAGGGGAACGCCGCCGGTCCGGTCGTGCAGGAACGCCGTGAACTCCTGCGAGATCGGGTTGCCGTCCAACATCGAGGACACCAGCGCCGCCGTGTCGTCGGGTCGCAGGGGCGCCAGGGCGATCCGCAGCTGGGTCACGCCGGCGGGTAACCGGGACGTCAGCCGCAGCAACAGCGAACCGTCGCCCACCTCCTCCGGCCGATAGGAGATCACCAGGCTGGGACCGTCCGACTGCTGCCGGGAGATGACGAACAGGAGGAACTCGAGGGTCACCTCGTCGGCCCAGTGCGCGTCCTCGAGCACGAGAACCTCGACACGCAAGGCCCGCAGCAACTCGTCCAGGGCCCGGAACAGGCGATGCCGGGCCGCCTTCGCATCGTCCAGCGGCGGCAGCGCGGGCGGCAGGTCCGCGGCCCATTCCGGGAACAGGGGCCGTAACGCGCCCGCAAGGTCGCTGAGCAGCGGCCGCTCCACCCCGAGAAACGCGTCGACGATCGGCCCCAACGTCAACGACTCGCGAAGAGGCGGACACACCGAAACCAGAGCGCTGGGCCTTTCCGGCGCTGCCAGCCACTCGCGCAGGAGCCGGCTCTTGCCGATCCCCGCCTCACCCTCCACCAGCACGATCGCCGGAGGCCGGGCCAAGGCGCCTCGCAGCGCCGCCAACTCCCGGTCGCGACCGACGAAACGCGCCGCGGAAACGGCCGGCGAGGTATCGATCATGCGTGATGTTCTCGCCTTTCGGTGCTGGGGCACAAGACCATCGGTCACCTCGCGTCTGCCGGTGACAGTGCGTCATGCGATCGAGGTCATGTTGCGGCCCGGTGGGGGAGGGGGCTGGTGCCAGAACGTGCGACGGTTGTCGATATGTAATCGACAGTCGGGTGAAAATGGGGGTACACAGTTGTCAGCTCGACAAGCAGGCCGACGTTCTACCGCGGAATCCACCCGGCCCTGGTTGCCCGTGGCCCTGTGTTTCGCAATGGTGATGTTGATCTTCACTGTCTATCTGTTCACGTTGATGTTGATTCCGGTGCACACGCGCGTCTCCCCGGCGGACCTCGAAGTCGCCTCCCGATTGGGGGAGAGTTTCGGCGGGCTGAATACGCTGTTCTCCGGCCTCGCATTTGTGGTCATCATCGGCACGCTGATCTACCAGCGGGCAGACATACTTTCCTCACGCGAACATCTTCAGTCCGCGCTGCGCTACCAAGCTGAACTCGCGAACGCCGCGCGGCGGGAACTCGAGGAGAACAGGCTGCAGATGCGAGCGAGCTTGTTCGCCACCGCCGAGCAATCGTTTGTGCCGCTGGAGCGGACTATCGCGGACACGCCCAGTGTTCTGCGGTTCTATCGGATCACTGACGACGATCTGCGGGCGGCAAAGATCACCGCCGAGGAGTTCGCGTATCTTATTGCGACGTTCACTGCGGCCGGCATTCATATCAAGGCAGCGGCGATATGGGATCCGTCGACCGTGACGGATGACCCGTTCGTACCGAGTTCCTACCACTACGAGTTGCTGTCGTCGGACGACGTTCGGCGAGCCTGGCCGTTGATATCGCGGGCGATCAGTAATTCGGCATACAAGCGGAAGATCGAAGCCACCATCGCGCGGATAACGGAGGATTCGGCCCGGCGCTAACCTCGTAGGGCCGCTGTGCCACCTCACAAGATCACGTGAGCATGTGCCAGCGTCCGCCGAGAAATACGCGATGGAGTCTGGCCAGCGCCTGCCTGGAGTCGCGGTCGTCGAGCGGCGCATCCAGGCGGGCCTCCAGCAGGCGTCGCACTTTGTTCAAGGATTGCTCCCATTCCAGAACGTGCCACCGAATGAGACGATCCAGGTAGCGTTGCGGGCCTGATTTCCGCCAACGCCCCGCGAGCAGGTAGCGTCCTGCCTCGATTCGCTCGAAGCACCAGAGGAGCGTGAAGTAGTCAAGCATCAGCCGATCGAAATCGGTTCCGCTGAGCTGCGCGGCATTCCCTCGCTGATGGAAAGTGGTCAGCCTGTCGCGCGCGGCCATAACATCACCGGTAGTGAGTTCGACATGCAATGCCCGAGCGAGGTCAAAGTTGGCCCGCCGGCGCTGTGACGTCGCGACAGAGACCGCGACCAAGACTGAGACAAGCGCGGCCGTACCCGAAGCGACTGATACCAATATGCTAATGTCCTGTCTGCCCATAATCCGATTATGCCTAGAGTGCGCACGCGGCACTTTCGGGATCTTGGCATTCGGCGCAGCACGCGGGCGGGGGGTCTATGGGCCCCGCATACCTTGAGCCTTGCCCTGGCGAGCTGAGTATCCTCATTTGCCGCGATTCGGGCGCGCCTATCGGATTGATTCTTGCTGGACATCCCGATCTGGTCCAATATCCTGGTGGACGTTCCTGATCTTGTAGCGCTGGTTCCGGAGATGATGGTTCGTCACTCCACCTGCTCGTGGGACCTGCTCTCTGGTAGGGCACCACGTGAGGACCTGGTACTTCGGCTGCGTCTCGATGCTGCCCCGGAAAGGCCGGCCACGGTGCGGGTCTTCCTTGGGGCCGAGGTCTTCATCCTTGCCTTCGCCGGCGCGGAGAGCGTTGACTTCGCCTACGAGGACAGCGACCGGCTCGAAGTACTGCAGGAGCGGATCGACCTGGCGGTTCTCGTCATGCGTGGCCCTACCCGGCTCATCCGGGACAGCGCAAAAGGCATCACCGTCAGTGCCTCTTTGATACTGGACATCAGCGGTGCCTCGACGCGCTTGGGCAGCAGCTATCCGCTACGTCGTATGAAAGCCTTCGTTACGGGCCGCAAGATTGAACACGAGATCGTCGAGTTTCCCGCCGTGCATGATCGTTAGCTCGTGGTGCGGAGCCGCGATTGGGCCGTCCGGCGGTCGGCGGGGTCGGCTACTGCCTGTTCAGCCTTGCTAGGCCGCGGGCGGCGAACTTGCGAACCTGCTCGTCCGGATCGGTGAGTAGACCGCGAAGGACGGGTTCGGCTGCTCGGTCGCGCAGGCCGCCCAGGTGCCACCCGAGCACCATCCGGACGTGCGGAACTGGGTCGCCGGCGAGCGGCAGCAGCACCTCGAGTGCCCCGGGTCGCGCCCCGAAGGACACCATTCCGGCAGCCTTTGAACGGACCATCGGATCAGGGTCGTCAAGCAGCGACCGGGCAACCGCGTCGACGCGCTCGACGTCTGGCTGATTCGCGAGACCTTCCAACGCCGTATACCGCAGCCGTGGATCGACCAGGGCCGACACGAGAACATCGAAGTCGCGCGGATCTGCGAGGAAGCCGACCAGCCGAAGCCGCAGTCCCTCGTCACCGGCGAAGGACCAGATCGCGGTTCGGCTGCGCTCCGGATCGCCTTCTACGAACGCCTCGATGTCATCGACAAGTGACGGCACATCCACGCCCGGACCCGCTGTAGCGAGCGCCCGCAACAGCTCATCGAGGGTCGGGGACATCACTCAAGAATAGTGATCATCAGTCTCACCGAGAGGCGCATAGGGTGTCCGGACTGGGTGCGCAGTTGTACGTGCGATCTGCCGGTCGGCGGCCTACCGTCCGGATGCTGCTGGGTCCGGTACATCGGGCTATGCGGGCTTGAGAGACTCAGGGCATGACTATCGTCAAGATCAACGCCATCACTGTGCCGGCGGACAGCGGCGACGAGTTGGCACGCCGTTTCGCCGCGCGGGCCGGTGCCGTGGATGACCAGGATGGTTTCGAGGGCTTCGAGTTGCTCCAGCCGGCGGACGGGCGGACGACGTGGCTCGTGGTCACCCGCTGGCGTGACGAGGAGGCATTTCAGGCGTGGGTCACCTCGCCGGCTTTCGCGCACGGGCACCGTTCAGCCGCTGAGCGCGGTGGCAACCCCGCGCCGTCGCCGGTCGGGGTGCACAGCGAGGTCTGGTCCTATGTTCCGGCGGGGGGCTCGGATCCGAAACTGCCGTAAACGGCCATCTGCTGGGAACCGCTGTCAAAGAAGCCCGGGACACACTGCGCGGGATCCCCGCCGGGCCGTCCTCATGCTCGAGGTCGCACGTCAGGCCGTCATCCTCGGCCACCCGGCCGTGCAATCGAGCGCAATCCTGCTCGCCGTATTGAGCATGGACGTGCAGGCAACCGCGGCAAAACGGGAACTCCGCCCCGCCTACACCGAGCACAACCGCGGCGGCGAACTACTCCGCAACCGCGGACTCACGCTCACCGCCGCCCAGCAGGCCGCCGAGCCACAACTGCTCGAACACGAGTTGCTGCCCGACGACCGGCAGGCCGATCGGATGCCCCTCGGGCGGTCGTCCTTCGACCCGCCCTGGACCGGCACCGCCGCAGCACTGTGGGACACCGCCATCGCGCTGGCGACCGAATGCAAAGTCCTGCCCGGCACCACCCACCTGATCGAAGCCCTCGACCTCACCGCCGCCCCCGCCGCCCACCAACTTCTGACCTACCGCAGCGACCCGCAGCCTTAGCCGCTGACCTGCAGCGCAGCGATCGAAGATCAATGCCGTGCACCCGTACCGCGGCCCCGGTAAGCGGTATTCGAGTACCTCGCGAAGGCTGGTGCAACACCCGCCTCGGGCGTTGCCTACCACAGGCGCGCCGCCTATGAGAAGGCACCAACGTCTGGCTGATCCCGTCCTCAAGGTTGCCCTAAGATCAACACATCGACCCTGTCCGTCGAAACGGAACAAGCCTAAGTTCATCCTGCGACGGGGGAGGTCTCTGTGCTACGCGGTGGGAGCAGGATGGCAAGCCGAGGGGTCAACAAACAATCGACGCGGGTCGGTCCGGACGTCGAACCGGTTTTGATCATCGGGGCGGGGCCGGCGGGGCTGGCTGCGGCGGCCGAGCTTCGTCACCACGGCGTTCCGTCGCGGATCATCGATCGTGCCGACGCCGTTGCGTCGTCGTGGCGCACCCGGTACGACGCGCTTCGGCTCAACACCTGCCGTTGGAATTCCGTGCTTCGGGTCGGCGATCGGTTTGCGCCGGGAACGCCGTTTTTCCCGTTGCGCGAGCACGCTGTTGCGTACCTCGAGAATTTCGCCGCGAAGCACGAGGTCGATGTGCAGTTCGGTGTGCAGGTCGACCTTATCGAATCCGTCCCCGAGGGCTGGCGCGTGTGCACGTCGGCGGGTCCGATGACAGCACGCCAAGTCGTTGTCGCCACCGGGCATCAACACACCCCATGGCTGCCGGATTGGCCCGGCAAGGATGAGTACGCCGGACGAATCGTGCATTCTTGGCACTACCGTAACCCGCAGGAGTTCCAAGGTCTTGACGTGCTTGTTGTCGGCTCCGGTTGTTCGGGTCTCGATATCGCCCGTGATCTCGCTCAAGGCGGAGCGGCGCACGTGCAGGTTGCGGTCCGAACACAACCCAACTTGTTGCGCAAGAAATCACTCGGACTCCCGACCGATCTACTCGCCGCGGCGTTGTACCGAGCTCCCGTTCGCGTCGCTGATTCGGCCGGTCGTTTCGTGCAGCGTTCGAGCATCGGCGACCTGAGGAAATCAGGATTGGGCCGGCCCAAGGAAGGCATCTTCACGGGTCTGCATCGCGACGGTAGCCCTCCGGTCATCGTCGGCGATGACGTGTTCGACGCCATCCGGAACCGTCAGTTCAAAATAGTTGCCAGTGTGTCCTCGGTCGGCGCCGATGGTGTGCGGCTGGCCGACGGGACGATGCTGCAGCCCGATGCGATTATTGCGGCAACCGGCTACACGTCCGGCCTCACATCGGTCGTCGGTCACCTCGGCGTGCTGGACGAGCGGGGTAACCCCTTGAACTACCGGCAGCCGGCGGTTCAGCCGGGCTTGCATTTTCTTGGGTATGCGCCGTGTATGGGCGTCATCGGACGAGACGCGAAGCGGGTTATGCGACACGTGCTCGCGGAGCTGAACTCGCCGACGTTCTCCGCATCTTCGTAACGCACCGGCGCTGCCGGTTTGTCGCCTACGGCTGGGTTGGCTGGTTGCCGTAGCGGCGGACGGCTCGGCGGGCCAAGGCTGTGCGGTGGACCTCGGATGGGCCGTCGTAGATGCGGAACGGGCGGATCTCGCGGGCTATCCGGGCGGTTGGCAGGTCGGCGGAGACGCCGGCGCCGCCGCACATCTGCACCGCTCGGTCGGCGACGCGATACAGGGCCTCGGCGGCGAAGACCTTGGTCAGGGAGGTCTCCTCGCGGCCGGAGCGGCCGGGACGGCCCGCGTCGAGCACCGCGCACGCGGTCAGCAGCAGGGAGCGGGTTGCGGCCAGGTCGATCTCGTTGTCGGCGATCATCAGTTCGACCATGCCGTGCTGGGCCAGCGGGCGGCCCCCGGCGTGCCGTTCGCTGACGTACGCCACTGCCGTCTCGTGGGCTCGCTGGGCGGCGCCGAGCCAGCGCATCACGTGGGTCAGCCGGGCCGGGCCGAGCCGCACCTGCGCGTACTGGAAGCCCTTGTCGACGGCGCCCAGCACGTCCTCGGGTGCGGCGCGGACGTCGGTCAGTTCCAGTTCGCAGTGGCCGCCGAGCATTGACTTGTCCATGGTCGGCACGTGCCGGATCAGCCGGATCCCGGGGCGGTCGGCGGGAATGAGGAACATCGTCGCCTCGTCGGTGCGGGCCATGACGATGAAGAAGCCGGCCCCGTCGGCGCCGGTGATGAACTTCTTGCGGCCGTTGATCCGCCACCCGTCGCCGTCGGGCCGGGCGAGCGTGTTCAGCGCGCTCGGGTCCGAGCCGGCGCCGGGCGGCGGCTCGGTCATCGCGAAGGCCGAGCGCTGTTCGCCGCGGGCCAGGGGAGCGAGGTAGCGCTCGCGCTGACCGGGGGTGGCGACCTGGTCGAGCAGGTGCAGGTTGCCCTCGTCGGGGGCGTTGATGTTCAGCGCCATCGGCCCGAACAGGGAGCGGCCGGCCGCCTCGAAGACCGGGGCCCGGTCGGTCATGTTGAGCCCGAGCCCGCCGTATTCGCGTGGCGCGTGCGGGGCGAAGATCCCCTCGGCGCGGGCCGTCGCCTGCAGCGAAAGGCGTAGATCCTCGCCGCCGGCGGCGCTCACGTCGCCATCCCATTCGTCCTCGACGGGGATGGCGTACGCATCGATGAAGTTGCGTGTCCGGGCGACAAGTTCGTCGATTCCGCTGGTCATGGGCACCTCGCAAGTGACGGTCTCATTGCAGAAATGTTGCGGCGGAGTGTTGCTTGTCACGTCGTTCAAGGTCCACACTCTGGCCTACCGAGCGAGCGCTCGGGCTGTATCACTCTGATACGGACGGAAGGGCGCGTCAATGGCGACGGAGACACATCAAGCCATGACAACCGAGGTCACGGCGGAGACCACGTTCGCCGCCTGGCTGGACCGATTCACGGCGGCACTCGGCGCTGCCGACATAACGGGGACCACCGCGCTGCTCGCCGAGGACTGCTGGTGGCGCGATCTGCTCGCCCTCACCTGGGACCTGGGCACCTACCACGGCCAGGAGCGGGTCACCACGCTGCTGACCGAGCACCCGCAAGCAATCACCAACATCCGGCCGACCACCGAGTTCGGCCCGCGCTACCAGGGCGACGACATCGTCGAAGGATTCATCACCTTCGAGACACCGCGCGGGTACGGGCGGGGTGCGGTGCGGCTGCGCCGTGAGGACGGCGGGTGGAAAGGGTGGACCCTACTGACCGAACTGGACGATCTGCGCGGGCACGAGCGCCGGATCGGCCCGCACCGGTCGAAGGGCCCTCGCCACCAGCCGAACCGCACCCGCAACTGGCTCGAGGAGCGACAGGAGCACGTCCGCTACGCCGGCTCCGACCCGGATGTGGTCGTCGTCGGCGCGGGCCAGGGCGGTCTCGCGGTCGCCGCGAACCTCGGGCTGATGGGCGTCGACACCCTGGTCCTGGAGAAGAGCGAGCGGGTCGGCGACGGGTGGCGCAAGCGCTACCACTCGCTGGTCCTGCACGACCCGGTCTGGGCGGACGCGCTGCCGTACCTGCCGTACCCGGAGTCGTGGCCGGTCTACTGCCCCAAGGACAAGATCGCCGACTGGTTCGAGTCGTACGCGTCGGCCATGGAATTGAATGTCTGGACGTCGGCCGACATGACCTCCAGCGAGTACGACGAGGCGACCGGCCGGTGGACGCTGCTGGTCACGACCCCGGACGGCGAGCGGGAGCTGCACCCGCGCGACGTCATCCTGGCGACCGGCGCCGCCGGCGAGCCGCGGGTGCCGGACGTCCCCGGGCGCGACGGCTTCCAGGGCGTCAGCTACCACTCCAGCCGGCACGACTCGGCCGCCAGCTGGGCCGGGAAGAAAGCGATCGTCGTCGGCGCCTGCAACAGCGGCCACGACATCGCCCAGGACCTGTACGAGGCCGGCGCCGACGTCACCCTGATCCAGCGGTCGTCGACGCACATCATCAGCCAGGAACACGGCATCCCGGCCATCTTCGGCAGCAACTTCACCGAGGACGGCCCGCCGACCAAGTACGCCGACCTGCTCGCCGCCGGCACCCCGTGGCCGCTCGTCCTCGAGATGGCCAAGGAAGGCGTGAAGGAGACGGCCCGCAAGGACGCCGACCTGCTCGCCGACCTGGAAGCGGCCGGGTTCAAGCTCAACGACGGGCCGGACGGCACCGGGCTGATGGGCTACGCGCTCGCGTACGGCGGCGGCTACTACATCGACGTGGGCGCTTCCCGGCTCATCGCCGACGGCAAGATCAAGCTCGCCCAGGGATCCGGGCTGGCGGAGTTCACCGCCGACGGCATCCGTCTGGAGGACGGCCGCACCCTGGAGGCCGACCTCGTCGTACTCGCGACCGGTTACCGGAACATGCGCGAGACGGCTCGCCGGCTCTTCGGTGACGGTGTCGCCGACCGGCTACCGCTCGTCCTCGGCATCGGCGAGGACGGCGAGATCGGCGGACTCTACCGGCGTACCGGTCACCCGGGTTTCTGGTTTATGGGTGGCCCGCTCGCCTGGGTCCGCATCTACTCCAAACACCTCGCCCTGCAGATCACCGCGAAGCACGCGGCATAAACCGCGCATCACCACTACGCCCGGGACACCGGGCGCGATCCCCCCTGCCCTCCTGACAAAGAGGAGCCAGCACCATGAGACGTCATTATTTCGGGGCCATAGCCATGTCCAGCATCCTTCTCGTCGCCGCCTGCGGTAACAGCGACTCCGGCTCCGCCGGAGGCGATGGCAAGAAGCTTGTCTACTTCATGGCCCCCAACACCACCCCCACCCGCTACATCCAGCAGGACGGCCCGGCGTTCGAGAAGGCCCTCAAGGCTCTCGACCCGAACATCGAGGTCAAGCAGGTCAACGCCGGCGGTGACTCGAACCAGCAGCTCGCGCAGGCCAACGCGGCCATCGCGGCCGGTGCCAAGGCCCTGGTCGTGGTCGCCGCCGACCCGAACACCAGCGCAGGTCTGCTGCAGGCCGCCGAACAGGCCAAGGTCCCGGTCATCGGGTACGAGAACCCGCCGATCAAGGGCACGATGTTCGCCCAGGTGATCTTCGACCCGGAGAAGGTCGGCGCCCAGCAGGCCACCTACTTCGCCGAGCAGGTCGCCGCGGGCAAGCTCGGCGCCAAACCGGTCAAGATCGCCCGGCAGTACGGCAACAAGGGTGACGTCTACACCACCCAGATGCTGGCCGGTCAGAACAGCGTCCTCGACCCGCTCGTGCAGAGCGGCGACATCCAGGTGGTCTGCGAGGACTACATCAAGGACTGGGCGCCGGACAACGCCACCAAGGCCGCCGAGCAGTGCCTGACCAAGACCCAGAACGGCGTCGGTGCGTTCTTCGGCTTCTACGACGGCATCACGGCCGGCATCATCGCGGCGCTCAAGAGCAAAAATCTCAAGACGCCGGTGTACGGCGGTCAGAACCCCGAACTCACCGGTCTGCAGTACATGCTCACCGGCGACCAGCAGGACGACGTGCTGAAGGCGTTCTCGGTCGAGGCCGAAGGCGCCGCCAAGATCACCCTCGCCGCGGTCAACGGTCAGCAACCCCCGGCCGACCTGGTCAAGGACACCATCGACAACGGCGCGATGCAGGTGCCCACGGCCAAGCTCGAGTCGACGCTGATCCACCTCGAGGACGGCAAGGACCCGGGCGACGCCGTACAGAAGGCCGTCGACCTCGGCATCTTCACCTGGGCGGAGATCTGCACCGGCCCGGCTGCCGACACCGCGACCTGCAAGACGAAGAACAAGTAGCCCATCCCCGTCGGCTGCGGGTGGCCGGCCCCGGCCGGTCACCCGTGCGGAGGAATGTCATGACTGCTCTGCTCGAGCTGAGCGAGATCTCGAAGTACTTCGGTGGCGTGCGGGCACTGCACGAGGTCGACATGGCGGTGCACGAGGGCGAGGTGGTCGCGCTCATCGGCGACAACGGCGCCGGGAAGTCCACCCTCGTCAAGATCGTGTCCGGAGTGGAGTCGCCGGACACCGGCGAGATCCGGGTGCGCGGCGAAGCCACCAACCTGGTGTCGTCCCGATCGGCGGTCGACGCCGGGATCCGTACGGTATTCCAGGATCTTTCGTTGTGCGACAACCTCGACGCCGTCCAGAACCTGTTCCTCGGCCAGGAACGGCACGGCTCGTTCTGGTCCGGCCGGCGCATCCGCCGGCATGCCATGGAGGAGCAGGCCCAGCGCATCCTCGAGTCGTTGTCGGTCAAGCTGCGCTCGCTCAGCACGCCGGTGGTCGCGCTCTCCGGCGGCCAGCGGCAGGGCATCGCGATCTGCCGCGCGCTGATCAGCGACCCGGCCGTGGTGATCCTCGACGAGCCGACCGCGGCCCTCGGCGTCTCCCAGCGCGCCGAGGTGCTCGACCTGATCCACCGGCTGCGCGACCAGGGGCGGGGCGTGGTCGTCGTCTCGCACGACATGAAGGACGTGCGCCAGGTCGCCGACCGGATCGTGGTGCTGCGGCTGGGCACCAAGGTCGCCGAGTTCCGGCGCGGCGAATACAGCATGTCCGACCTGGTCAGCGCGATGACCGGGGCACACGAACCCCTCGACGACGAAGGCGGAGACCAGTGAGCGTCGCGACGGAGACCCGCCGGAGTCCGGTCGGCCGGGTCATCGAGATGGCCGCCGGCGGGCACCGCAGCATTCCGGTGCTGGTGGTGCTGGCCATCATCTGGACCGTCTTCTACAGCCAGAGCTCGGCCTACCTGAGCTTCCAGAACATCACCAACCTCACCCTGCAGATCGCCACCACCGCGATCCTCGCCCTGGGCGTGGTCTTCGTCCTGCTGGTCGGCGAGATCGACCTGTCATCGGCGGTGCTCTCCGGCGTGTGCGCGGCGGTCGCGGCCGGCCTCTGCGTCAACAGCGGCCTGCCGCTGCCGATCGCGATCGGGGCGGCGATCCTCGCCGGCATGGTGATCACCTTCATCGAGGCCCTGGTCATCACGTTCGGGGTGCCGTCGCTGATCGTGACGCTGGGCGGCATGGTGATCCTGCAGGGCCTCATCCTGGTCGTGCTCCCGCCGGAATTCACGGTCAGCGTGGCCGGCACCCCGTTCGCCAAGATCGCGAGCACGGCGATCCCGGTCGGCGTCAGCTACGGGCTGGCCGCGGCCGGGACCGTGTTCTTCGCGGTGTACCGGCTGTTGCAGTACCGCGAGCGGCGCTCGACCGGCACGCGGATCTCGGCGACCTCGGTCTACGTACCCTCGTTGCTGGTCGCGGTCGTGCTCTTCGGCGGGGTCTTCACACTGACCCGGCAGCGGGGTCTGCCGATGCCGGTGCTGATCGTCGCGGTGATGCTGCTTATCGCCTGGTACTTCACCACCCAAACCCGATACGGCATTCATCTGTACGCCGTGGGCGGTGATCGCGAGGCGGCCCAGCGCGCCGGTGTTCCGGTCCGGCGGATGGTCATCTACTCCTTCCTCATCCTCGGGGCGTGCGCCGCGGTCGCCGGCATGGTGGACGCGTCCCGTCAGCTCGGCGTCTCGGTCTCCTCCGGCGGCGGGGCGCTGATGCTCAACGCGATCGCCGCCGCGGTGGTCGGCGGGACAAGCCTGTTCGGTGGTCGCGGATCGATCTGGTCGGCGATCCTCGGCGCGCTGGTCATCGGGTCGATCAGCAACGGCGTACAGCTGCTGGGGTTGACCACCGAGGTGCAGTACTTCGCTACCGGAGCCGTACTCATCATCGCCGTTGCCGTTGATGTTGTTCTTACCCGCGGATCTATCCTGCCGGGGCGACGATGACCGGCGTCTGGCGGCCGGATCCGGAGCGGGTGCGCTCGACCCGGATCGTGCGGTTCGCGCAGTGGCTCGTCGATCGGGGCCACGCCCGGCTCGACGACGTGACCGACTATCGCGCGCTGCATGCCTGGTCGGTGGCCTCGCCCGGGGACTTCTGGGCCGCGGTCGCCGCGTTCTTCGCGGTCGACTGGACGACCCCGCCGCAGGCCGCCCTCGCCGAACGGCGGATGCCCGGGGCGGTGTGGTTCCCGGGCGGCACGCTCAACTTCGGCGCGCATCTGCTGCGGGCCGGCGCGGACGATCAGGACGCGGTGGTGCTGGTGGGGGAGGACGGTTCGCGCACCGCGATCAGCTATGCCGAGCTGCGGGCCCGGTCGTTCGCGGTGGCCGGCCGGCTGCGCGAGCTCGGTGTCGAACCGGGTGACCGGGTGGCCGCGTACCTGCCTAACTGCGTCGAGGGGGTGGTCGCGTTCGTGGCGACCGCCCTGGTCGGCGCGGTCTGGGCGCAGACCGGCCTCGACTACGCGGCGCCCTCGGCCGCCGAGCGGATGGCCCAGCTCGCGCCCAAAATCCTGATCACGGGCACGGGCTACCGCTTCGGCGGAAAGGTGCACGACCGCCGCGTCGAGGCGGCGACGCTGCGGGACCTGCTGCCCGGGCTTCAGCACACGATCACCATCGAGACCGCCGGGGTTCCCGCACCCGGCGCCGGGTGGGGTGGCACTGGCGATCCCTTGCCCGAACCGGTGGCGGTCGGCTTCGACCATCCGCTCTGGGTGCTGTTCACCTCGGGCACCACCGGCAAGCCCAAGGGCATCGTGCACGGTCACGGGGGAGTGCTGCTCGAACAGCTGGTCTCGCCCGGCTTGCACATGGACCTGCGGGCCGGCGACACCTTCTTCTGGTACACCACGCCGAACTGGATGATGTGGAACGCGCAGATCTGCGGGCTGCTGCACGGCGCGACCATCGTTCTCTACGACGGGCGGCCGACGGACGCCCTGTGGCGGCTGGTCGCCGACCTCGGGGTGAACGTGTTCGGCACCAGCCCCGGCTACCTCGACGCGTCCCAGCGCGCCGGCCTGGAACCGGGTAGGGACCTCAACCTGTCGGCGCTGCGTCTGGTCGGGGTCACCGGATCGGTGCTGCCGGCCGGTGCCAACGCGTGGTTCCGGGACCACGTCAGCGACAAGGTCCAATTAGGATCGATGAGTGGCGGTACGGACGTCGTCGGCATCTTCGCCGCCAGCGCGCCGACCACTCCCGTCTACGACGGTGAGATCAGCGCACCCGCCCTCGGCACGGCGCTGCAGGTGTGGGACTCCACCGGCGCACCGGCGCCGGCCGGCACCCCGGGAGAAATGGTGATCACCGAGCCGATGCCGTCGATGCCGCTGTACTTCTGGGACGACCCCGGCGGCGGGAAGCTGCACGACACGTACTTCGGGATGTTCCCCGGCGTGTGGCGGCACGGCGACCTGACCGAGATCACCGCGCGCGGCACCGTGGTCATCCTCGGGCGCTCCGACGCGACCATCAACCGGCACGGGGTCCGGATCGGCTCGGCCGAGATCTACGCCGCCCTCGGCGACCTGCCCGAGGTGGCCGACGCCCTGGTCGTCGGGGTCGAGGAGGCGGACGGCGGTTACTGGCTGCCGCTGTTCGTCGTGCCCAGTGGCAAGCACGAGCCGGCCGACCTGATCAGGCGGACCATTGCCGAGCGAACCTCACCCCGGCACGTACCCGACGATGTGATTTTTGTGCCGAGTTTGCCGCACACCCGTACGGGCAAACGGCTCGAGGTCCCCGTCAAACGCATACTGCAGGGCGCCGACCCCGACCGCGTGATCGACCGCGGAGCCGTCGACGACGCCGCGGCGCTCGACGCGCTGATCACGGCGGCACGCGTGCGGCGGGATCCACGATGAGAGAGGCGACGACCGAGCTGATGTCTGCCGAGTCCGACTGGCGCGTGTACGAGGAGCTCGACTTCTCCCGCATCCTCGACGCCGCCCTGCAGGCCTTCTTCGAGCACGGCTACCACGGCACCACGACCCGCGACCTAGCGCGCCGGGCCGGCCTCTCCGTGCCCGGCGTCTACCACTACTACCCGTCCAAGCAGGACATCCTGTTCGACCTGATGAACGTCGTCATCGACGAGCTGCTCGACCGCAGCCGGCAGGCCCTGGCGACGGCGTCGGCCGATCCGCGTTCGCAGTTCGACGTGCTTGTCGAATCGCTGCTGCGGTTCCACATGCACCGGCGGATCGGTGCGACCGTGTCGACCGCGGAACTGCGCAGCCTGGAACCGGGGAACCGCGAGCGGTACGTGGCGAAACGCGACGAGCAGCAGCGCATGCTCGATTCGGTGGTCCTCGACGGCGTACGGGAGGGAGTGTTCTCGACGCCCTATCCGAAGGACGCGAGCCGGGCCATCGCGTCGATGTGCGTGGGCGTCGCCTCCTGGTACCGGCCGGACGGGTCGCTGCCGGTCGACGCCCTCCTCGACCGTTACCTGACCATCGCGCGCTCGATCGTGGGCCGGGATGACTAGCACCGCCCTCGACGTGGGGGCCGTCCGGAGATTTCTGGAGAGCCGGCAGATCCCGGTGGCCGGCCCGCTGACCAGTTCGCTCGTGAGCGGCGGGCGATCCAATCTCACGTACGCGGTCACCGACGGCACCCACCGCTGGATCGTGCGGCGGCCCCCGTTGTCCGGCCTCACCCAGTCGGCCCACGACGTCGCCAGGGAATGGCGCGTCACCGAGGCTCTGCAATACAGCGTCGTGCCGGTGCCGCCCGCGGTCGCGCTCTGCGAGGACACCACGGTCATCGGCGCCCCGTTCGCGGTGTCCGAGTTCATCACCGGCCTGGTCGTGCGGACCCGCGCCCAGCTCGAGGCGTACACCGACCGTGAACTCGCGTCGTGCGTCACCGAACTGGTCCGGGTGCTGGCCGACCTGCACTCCCTGGACGTCGGCGAGGTCGGGCTGAGCGGCCTCGGCCGGCCCGACGGCTTCCTGGAACGCCAGGTGCGACTGTGGTGGCGGCAGTGGAACGAGGTCAAGAGTCAGGAACTGGCCGACGCGTCCCGCCTGCACTCCCGGCTGGTCGCCGCCCTGCCGACCCGGTCGGCGCACATCGGCGTGGTGCACGGCGACTTCCGGATCGACAACACGCTGCTGGACAGCACCGACATCAGCAAGGTCCTGGCCGTGGTCGACTGGGAACTGGCCACCGTCGGCGACGTCCTGACCGACATCGCGCTCATGTGCGTCTACCGCCAGCCCCAGCTCGACCCGATTCTCGGCCTCGACGCGGCGTGGGCCAGCGACCGCCTGCCGGATGCCGGCACGATCGCCGAGGCGTACGCCCGGCGGCGCGGTGTCTCCCTCGACCACTGGCCGTTCTACCTGGCCCTGGCCAACTTCAAACTGGCCGTGATCGCCCAGGGCATCAGCTACCGGGCCCGGCGCGGAGCCGCCGCCGACGCCACCTCGGCCCAGGCCGAACAGGCAGTCCCGGCCCTGCTCGCAGCCGGCCTGCGGGCGCTCGGCCCAGCCATCTAGACACCTGCCGCACTCGCCACGCTGATCGACGCGCGCCGATTTCCACGATAACCGTCCACTCTCACCAGGGTCGGGCTTCCGGAACTGGCGGCTTTGGCCCGG
>NZ_BOMY01000038.1 GCF_016862435.1 Paractinoplanes tereljensis | reverse complement strand
ACCCACCCGGCCGGCAATCCCCACCGACCAGGACAAACACCAGCCTGTTCGACAGTTTGCTCTGCTCACCTATGCGCGCTGCTCTGCGCACCTCGGGTAAGCGCCGGGCGAGCCACTCCAGGCGGCAGTGCGTTTCGCGGGCGTTTGCCCCTCGCCTTCCGGCCGGTTCCGCGTTCGGGTCTTCTCGGCCCACTCCGGCTCGCAGACCTTGAAGACTTACCGCTCGGACCTAACAGGAGCCCCGCAAGATCGCGCCGACTCTCGCTCGCAGCCGTAGATAAATCCGGCATGTCCTGCCTTTCCGGCGGGGAGCGTCTGGTGCGCAGGCGGTGCTGTCCACAAGGTGAGACCGGACCCCCGCGATGCGGGACGCCGGTCCGGGGCTCGGGCGCGGCGGCCGTCATGCGGGAGTCGCCGGGGCCTGGCTCCCGTGGTGCGCGGGCGGCCTGAACTCGCGCGCTTACCGGAGGTACGCAGAGCAGCGCGTATAGGTGAGCAAAGCAAAGCGCCCGCGGGGTGGGTGTTCGGTTGCGTGAAAGGTGCGGCACGCGCCGGAGCGGCACGCGCCGGTGTTGCACGCCGGTCGCGCGGTGGCGGCGGTCGGAGGTAATTGCGGGTGGGGGGTGAGGTCTTGGGTCGGGACCGCCCGGGGCGGGCGCGCGGAGGGTGAGTTCCGCTCAGCGGGACCGAGTGCCACGGGAGCGGACCAGGGCGTACGGAAAAGGGATCTGTTTTTTCCGCGCGAACGCTGTCTGGCTCACCTGGCCTCGGGCGCCGATGGGGCCAGGGTGCCCACGCGGCCGCGGCCGTGGTTTTTCGCGTGGTAGAGGCTTCGGTCGGCGTCGGAGAGCAGGGCCGGCAGCTCCTGGCGGCCGCCGTGCTGGATGCCGATGCTGACCGAGACCGACAGGCCGGGGGCTACGTCGGTCCACGGGTGGGTCTGTACGGCTCGCAGGATGCGCTGGGCGCGCAGTTCGGGCACCTCGGGGAGCACGTCGGCGAGGATGATCAGGAACTCGTCGCCGCCGAGGCGGGCGGCCAGGTCGGTCTGGCGGACGTGGCCGGCGAAGATGTGGCCTAGGCGGGCCAGGACCAGGTCGCCGACGTCGTGGCCGTAGCCGTCGTTGACCGCCTTGAAGTGGTCGACGTCGATCATCAGTACGGCGTACTCGCTGCCGAGGTGGGCGGCCGGGTCCTGCAGCGCGGTCAGATAGGCGTGGTAGCCGCGCCGGTTGGCCAGGCCGGTCAGCTCGTCGAGCACCAGATCGCGGCGTAGTTGTTCGTGGTCGCGGCGGCGGCGCTCGACGGCGATCGCGTCGCGGATGCCGGCCATCCGGTCGACCCGATCGTTCCAGCGCAGCGACGCCAGCTGGTCGCCGTAGCGGATCGCGGCCGGCGCGGTGCCCGGCCGGCGGGCGGCGAGGCTCAGGGCGAGCAGATGCGTGCAGCTCGGCAGGGGTATCTCGACGAACTGGGTGGGGCCTTCGGCCAGGCCGCAGGCGCGCACGTCGTCGCCGGCCCGGGCGGCTTGGATCGCGGCGCCGAGCGCGGCGACGTTCGCCGGGGCCGGTTGGTGCGGCTCGTTTCCGGCGAGAGCGGCCAGCAGGTGCATCTGCCCGTAGTACTGCGTCACCCAGCTGGGTGGCCACCGATCGTCGGTCGGGTCGTCGCCGCCCAGAGCCGAGCCGGCCACCGCCGCGGCGTGCTCCCACTCGTGGATGCCGGCGAGGGCGCAGGACCAGTCGAGGAGGAGCTCGCACCGGTTGACGGTGACGACAAGCAGCTGCCGGCGCGCGATGTCGCTCCACCGGCCGTCGAGTGCGGCGGTCGACGCCTGCTCGGCGAGGGTGAAGTATTCCAGCGCCAGTTCCCAGAACCCCAGTTGGTGCGCGACGTTGCCGACCTCGATCAGCGCGGCCACCCGGTGCACGGCCGGCGCCGCGGCGTCGGGTTCGTCCAGCAGCACGACCGCGCCGACGAACAGGCTGGCCACCGACTCGCCGGTGATCGTGGTGCGCCGGCGGTCGGCGTTACGCACGGCTTTCACGGCGATCGACAGGGCGAGCAACGAGGGTACGGCCAGTCGCGCGGCCAGGTCGGACATCGCCTCGACGTGGCCGGAATCGTCCGCACCGGCATCCTGGCAGGCCAGCGAGCGGGCGAAGTGCAACAGCAGGCGAACGTCGTCCCAGCCGCCGGCGGCGGCCTCGCGATCGGCGCGCTCGACCCGGGCCGCGTCGTTGTGGCCCTGCGCGGCCTCGACGAGCACATAAGCCTGCTCGATGGCCGTCTCGTGCTGGATTCTGGATCGCTCCGAGCCGGGCACCTGTCCCTCACCGTCGTCGAACTCCGAACGCCCGAACGTACTCCGTACGCCACCAGCCCAGTTATCGGCCGTCGGGCGCCAGAACTGAGTGATCCGGGACATTTACCGGCCAGTTATGGGCCGATCGTGACGATGGTCAGCAGGAGGATCACGACAGCGGCCAGGACTAGGGCGGCCAGGATGGCCGTGACCAGTTTCCGCCGGCTGGGCCGGCTCGGGGGCGTGGGTGGGGGTTGTTCGGGGATGGAGCCGGGTGGCGCCGGGCGGGAGACGCCTCGGGGGGACGGCAATGGTGGTTGTGCGTGCCGGGCCGGCTTGGGGACGGCATCTTCCGAGCGGCCGGCCGCGACCAGTACACGGTCGCCGGACTTGGCCGCTACCGCGGCCGCGCCCAGCGCCACCGCGTATTTCGGGTGGGCGTTGGTCAAGATGGGGCGGCCCAGCTCCTCGGTGATCATCCGGCCGATCAGCGGGATGCGGGACGACCCACCTACCAGCAGTACGGCGGAGAGTTCGTCCACCTTGACCTGGGCCGCGTGCACCGCCCGGACCAGGGCGCCGATCGTCGACTCGATCGGCGCGCGGATCATGAACTCGAGGTCGTGGCGGGAGAGCTGGGCTACGAACTGCCGGTTGAACAGCAGTACGGGAATGCTGGTCTCGACGTCTACCGACAGTGCTTCCTTGGCCCGTACGCACTCCTGCCGCAACCTCGCCATCGCCGCTGCCGACTCGGGCTCGAACAGGTCCAGTTCGGCCAGCGCACCGCCGTGCTGGTGGTTGATCCACTGGATGATGGCCTCGTCGAAGTCGGTGCCGCCCAGCCGTTCGATTCCCTCCGGCTCGCCCAGCACCTCGACCACGCCGTCGCGTTTGTGCAGCACGGTGGCGTCGAAGGTGCCGCCGCCCAGGTCGTAGACCGCGACCGTGTCGCCGTCGCGGAGGGTGCGGTTCGCGCCGTAGTAGGTGGCGGCCGCCACCGGTTCGGTGAGGACCACGAAGTTGCGGAGGCCGGCCAGCCGGGGGATCTCCTCGAAGAGCTCCCGCCGGTACGGGCCCCAGTTGGCCGGGTGGGTCAGCGCTACCCGGTCCGGTGGCTCGCCCTCCACCTGGGTGACGGTGTCCAGCACGTTGCGCAGCTGCTCGGCCATCAGGCCGGTCACCTGGTGCGGCACGCCGCCCAGGACCACCGGGGTCGGATCGCCCAGTCGCCGCTTGAACCAGCGTTCGACCCGGCTGGGGTCGCTCAGCAGGTGCCGCTCCGCCGCGTCGCCGAAGATCAGCTTCGAGTCGTGGTTCAGGTACGCGACCGCCGGAGCGACCGTCGCCTGGTTGCCCAGAGTGCACATCTCCACCCGGCCGCCGCGTGCGATCGCGGCCGCCACGAAGGTGGTACCAAGATCGACGCCGAGGTCGTAACCCACCGCATTCCTCCCCAGGAATCGTCCTACTAGTAGGGCTGGCCCCACTGACGACAACGGCCTACCACCGGAGAATGACGTCATGACGCTCGACACGTACAACGCCGCTCACTCCGCCCGGCGCCGGGCGGACGAGCACTGGAGCCGGCGCCGCGACCTCGAGCGTCAACTGCACGACGGGGCGGCCCTGCGCATCGCCGCGCTGGCGCTGCGCCTCGGTCTGCTCGCCCAGAAGGCTCCGCACGACATCGGCGACCTGCCGCACGACATCGAGGAACTGCAGAACCAACTGCACCTCATCCAGCAGGAACTCCGCGCGGTCGCCGATCGGATCTATCCGCCGCTGCTGCACGAGGCCGGTCTCGGGCCGGCCCTGTGCGAGCTGGCGAGCAGCACGCCGCTGCGGGTCGACGCGGGCGGTGGCCGCTTCGATCCGGCGGTGGAAGGCGTGGCCTATTTCGTCATTCTCGGGGTTCTGGCCGCGCTGCCGCCCGCCACCCGAACGGTGGACGTGGTCATCCGACGGGATGCCGACGGCTTGGCGCTGAACCTCGGCAATGTCGATACTGGCCAGATCGGCGCCGTCCGGGACCGCGTCCAGTGGGTCGGCGGGGCGGCCGAGGCGGGTGACGGCCTGATCGGAACGATCAAAGTGAGGATTCCGTGCGAGTAGCGCTGGCGGACGACGGGGCGTTGTTCCGCGACGGCCTGGTGATGCTGCTCGAGGCGGCCGGGCACGAGGTGGTCGGCTGCACCGCGGACGGAGACACCCTGGTCGAGCTGCTGGCCACCGAGCCCGCCGACGTGGCTGTCCTCGACATCCGGATGCCGCCCGAGCCCGACGGTGGCCTGCCCACCGCCGAGCGGCTGCGGGCCGATCACCCGGAGATGGGCCTGCTCTTTCTTTCGCACTATGCCGAGGCGCACTACCTGATGCGGGTGCTGCACATCGGCACCGAGGCGATCGGGTACCGGTTGAAGGAAAAAGTCGGCAGCGTCGAGGTCCTCAGCGACACCCTCACCCGGATCCGGGACGGCGAGATCGTCATCGAGCCGGTGCTGGCCCAGCGGCTTGTCGAACGGCCGGCCAGCAGCCGGCGCGACATGCTGGCCACCCTGTCGGAACGCGAGATGGACGTGCTGCGGCTGATGTCCGAGGGCCGCTCCAACGCGGGCATCGCCAGTCTGCTGTTCGTGGCGGCCAAGAGCATCGAGAAACACATTTCCAGCATCTTCATGAAGCTCGGGCTGCCGTCGGACGCCGCCGAGCAACACCGGCGCGTGCTGGCCGTTTTGACTTTCCTGAGGACAGTTCAGGACAGTGGCTGACCCGGCCACCCGGCTGGTGCGGACGTTTTTGCCGGCCGGCGTGACGTTTCTGCTGCTGGTGGCCGCCACCGCGGTGACCGGCTGGGCCGGGGCGAGCCGCCCGGTCGCCCTCGCGCTGCCGTTCGCGGTGATCGCCGGCGCGACCGTCCTGCTCATCCGGTTACGCGGAGTCGTCGTCACGCTCGCGGAGCGGATCACCCGGCGCCGCGAGATCACCCCGTACTCGGCGTTGGCGCAGGCAGCTCGTCATTTTCGGTCGCCGTCGCTGCGCGAGGCCCTGCCCGGGCTGGCCCAGGCCCTGGCCGACGGCACCGGGGCCCAGCGGTCGACCATCTGGCTGGCCGACGGCGATCGGCTGGCCGTCATCGCTTCGTATCCCCTCGGCCAGTCCGGCCGGCCGGAGAGCGCCGCGAGTCTGCCGGCGCTGCTGTCCCGGCCCGGGATCGCGCACGCCGTACCGCTGCTGGACGCGGGCGAACTGCGGGCCGTGCTGGCGATCGAGAAGCCCGAGTCGCCGGTCACGACGCAGGACCGCATCCTGCTCAACGACATCGCCCACGGAACCACGCTCCTGCTGCGCAGGACCAACCTCAACACCGAACTGACCGAACGCGTACGCCGAGCCGACCGGTTGGTGCGGGAGATGCAAGACTTCCGGCGCCGGATCGCCCGGGCGCGCGAGGTGGAGCGGCGCCGGCTGCTGACCCAGCTGTCCCGGGCCACCTCCGGACCCCTGAACGCCCTGCGTACGCACCTGACCGCGGCCCGGGCCACCCTCGGCGGGCACGGCGCCGGGTCCGCGCTGCGACTGGCCCGCACGGAGTTGGACGAGTTGATCGATCGGTTCCGGGTCATCGCCCGCGGCGTCTATCCCACCGTGCTGCGCGGTCAGGGACCGGCCGCGGCACTCGAGGAGCTGGTGGCCGACCTGGACCGGCCGGTCCGGCTCACCGGCGATCTCCACGTGCGGGCAGGGTGGGCGGTCGAGTCGGCCGCGTACCAGGTGACAGCGGCCGCTCTCGAGGTGCTCGGCACCCCGCCGGCCGCCGGGGAGATCCGGGTGCGGGTGACCCACGGCGATGCCCGGGTGCGGATCCTCATCGAGGACCCGTCGCCGCCGGTGCTCGCGGAACAGCTGCGTGCCGCCCTGGTCCACGACGTCGAACGGCTGGTGGCGCTGGGTGGCGCCGTCGAGTGTGCCGACCGGAACGGGGGCGGGCTGCGGCTGTTTGCCTGGCTGCCCGACCGGCCGGACACGACGAGGGAGTCGCTGTCGTGACGTCGCGCGCGCTTCGGGTCGCGTACGGAAGCATGGGTTTGATCTGTGGGTTGCTGGCCTTCGGCCGGCTCTTGATCGAGATCTTCCTGCTCGCCTCCGGTCACGACCATCCCGGCGCCGGGATGGTGACGAAGGTCGGCTGCGGGCTGCTCACGCTCGGCCTCGGCATCGCGATCCTGATCTCCGGGCACCGCGATCGCTCGATGCGGCTGTTCGCCCTCGCGCTGCTGGCCGGCGCCGGATCGGACCTCGGCCCGGTGATCACCGGTGACTTCGTGCTCCCGGCGGTTTCCCTCGGCGCCTTCGCCTGCGCGCTGGTGTCCTATCCGCCGGCCGGCGGACCACGCAGCCCCGGCCGCGACGAGATCGTGGTGACGGTGGGGGCGATCGGCGCGCTCGGCGCGGCCATCGCGGTGGCGCTCCCGCCTACGCTGAGCCAGGTCGCGCTGTTCGGTGCCGTACTGCCGGCGCTCGCCTTCGTGTTCCTGCGGCACCGGGGGCGCGACGACCTGACGGCGATCGAGCGGGCCCGGATCCGCCTGCTCTTCGGAATTTTGGCGAGCGCGGCCGTGATCATGGCGGTGCTGGTGCTGGTCTTCGTTCCCTTCCCGGCCGTGCGGGATGCGGCGCCCCTGGTCTGGTTCAGCCATCTCGTGCCGGTGACGGTCGCGATCGCCGCGAGCCGGCAGGTGTCCCTGCAGGCTGTCCAGCGCCGGCTCGGCAGCGTACTTGTCGTTGCCCTGGTCACCGTTCTGATCGGCGGCCTGTTCGTGGTCCTGCACACGGTCGTGTCCGCTCCGGTCGCGGCGTTGCCGGCGGCGGTGCTCCTGCGTCCGGTCCATGCCCGCGTCGAGCGTCGTCTGAACCGCCTGCTCTACGGGCGGCGACCGACGCCCTACAGCGTGCTGGCGTGCATCGGCGCGATGACGGCAACCGATCTGGCCCGGGTGGCGGAGGTGGTCGGGCGCGACCTGGGGGCTTACGTGTGCCGGCTGAGCGTGGTGCGACCCGGGCTGCCCGAGCGTACGTACGCCTGGACGCGCCCCGGTGCCGGCGACGACGACGCCCTGGTCACCCTGCCCATCACCCGCGGCGGTGAGCGGCTCGGCTCGATCACGGTGGACCGCTCGGCCACGATGGGGCCGGACACCTACCATTCCCGGCTGCTGGCCGACGTGGCCGACAGCCTCAGCACGGTGCTCGAGGCGTACCTTCTGCGGTTCGAACTGGAACGTCAGCTGCGGGCGGTCCGGGCGCACACGGCGGATATCGCCCGCTCGCGCCAGCGGCTGGTGGCCGAGATGGATGCCGAACGGCGCCGCATCGAACGGGACCTGCACGACGGTGCCCAGCACCACCTGGTCTCGCTGCAACTGGCGATCGGCCTGGCCGAGCACCGGGTCGGCACCGACGCCGAGGCGGCGGAGGTCCACCTCGACCAGCTCACCGCTCAGATCGACGAAGCGGAGTCCATCCTGCTGCGTACGGCGACGGGGGTGACCTCACCGCGGCTCGTACGGCTCGGGCTGGTCGCGGCGCTGGAGGCCGAACTGGGCCTGAGCATCACGACGGCCGGCATGCCGGCCGGCCGGCGTTTCCCGGCCGCGATCGAGACGGCGGTCTGGTTCTGCTGCCTCGAAGCGGTGAACAACGCCCGCCGGTACGCTCCCGGCGCGCCGATCCGAGTCATCCTCACCTGCCGCGCGGACCGCCTGGAGTTCGGAGTGCACGACGACGGCCCGGGCTGGGACATGGCCGCGAACACCGACGTCCGGGGAAGGGGTCTGCAGAACGTGACGGCTCGGGTGGGGGCGCTGGGCGGCATGGTCGGTGTGCGCTCGAGCCCAGCCGCCGGCACCCGAGTCGACGGCTGGGTGCCGTTGGGGTCGCTCAGCCGGCCCAACTGAGCCGCTGAGCACGCTGCCGCAGCTCACGGACGGAGGCGAGGTCCAACTCGATGTCGGCCAGGGCCTCCTGCAGCCGCTCGCTCTCGCCGGCCGCGCGCCGGGCCGCCTCGGTCGTCGCGGACATGCGGCGGGACTCGTTCGTCACCACCTCGTTCAGGCCGGCATACATCTGCTGCTCGACGGCACGGACCCCGTCGCGTACCCGCTTGCCGACGGCCATCCGGTACGCGTCGACCAGCGACCGCAGCTCACTGGCGCTCTCCATGTTGCGGCGGCTGCGTTGCCGCTGCCTCTCCCCGGCCACGGCGGCCCCGCCCATCCCGACCGCGCCGGCTACTGCCCCGAGCACGGTCGGCCACAGCGACATCCCGATACCGAGAAGCCGGGGGAGGAAAAGGGCGACCATCACGCCGCTATAGGTCGGCATGACCACCCCGACCAGCCGGGTGGCCAAGGCCTGTCGTTCGGACAGGGCCCGCGGACCGCGGTGGATGTAACCCACCAGCTCGGCGGGCGGCTCGAGGTCGAGGCGAACCGGCGGCACCGGCTCGCTCAGTCCGATCGAGGCGGCGACCTGCTCGCCGATCTCCTGCGCCGCCAGGCGCAACGCCCGATGCACCGCCACGGTCTCCGCCACCAGGCGTTTTCGCAGCCAGCGATCGAGATCGTCGCCCGCCAGTCCCTGCTCTTCGATCGCTACCGTGCCCTCGTCGAGCAGAGCGCGCAACCAGTTGTTGATGGCAAAATCGATATCCGAATCGGTCGCCGACAGGGCGTCGCCGAGCACTCGGGGCCACCTGACGGTGCGCTCCTGAAACTGGCGCAGGCGAGCCTCGGCGTGCCGGGCCTCGGCGGCGAGCCGGGCCGCACGGCCGGGGTCGGCCAGCTCGGCCCGGCGGCTACGAAGGTCGACCTCCAACGACTGCAGAGCACACACCACCGCTTCCGCGATGGGCCCGGACGGCAGCGCGGCCGCCACGTCGTCGGCGGCCGCGCGCATCCGGCGTACGAGATCGTGCCGGGCGTTGGCCTCGGCTCCCCGCAACACCAGGTCGACAATTTCCCCCAGGTCGTCCCGGACCACCAGGGCGTTCGTCGCGGTCATCGTGACCTCCATCGGGTACCGGTCGGCGGATGGGCAGCCGCCGGCCGAAGCCGGCGGCTGCCCGAGCCCGTCGTCAGTGGCAGAGCAGGAACGAGTTGTGGTCGAGACTGATCAGGCCGCGGCCGCCGTCGTGGCAGTCCTGGCCGCCGCCGCCCCAGCGCGGGCCGTCGTTGCAGTCCTGGCCGCCGCCCCAGCGCGGGCCGTCGTTGCAGTCCTGGATGCCGCCCCAGCGCGGGCCGTCATGCCAGCCACCGCCGCCGCCGCCCCACGGGTCGCCGTCGGAGCAGCGAGGATCGCCCCAGCCGCCGCCACCACCGTGGTGCTGCTCGTGGCCGCGTCCCCAGTCCACGAAGCGCTCGCGGCCGGGGTCGGAACAATGGTTGTTGCCGCCCTGATGGTTGCTGTGCCACATGGTCTTGTCACTGTCCTTTGAATCGGTGTTCGTCTGACCGGGACGATGCTGCCGGTTGATCGCCTACGGCAACGACCGAGCAAACCCCCTAAGGACAGGTGGCCAACCCCCCACCCCGAGGTGGGGTCTTCCCTACCTCGAAGGTGGGAGGTCGGTGCGATCAGAAGACCGGTCAGAAGACCGGTCAGAAGACCGAGAGGCCGTACGCGTTGAGGGGTTCGACGACGGGCTGGAAGTAGGTGACGCCGCCCGAGGTGCAGTTACCGCTGCCGCCGGAGGTGAGGCCGAGGGCGGTGGTGCCGGAGTACAGCGGGCCGCCGCTGTCGCCGGATTCGGCGCACACGGTGGTCCGGATGAGGCCGGAGACGCTGCCCTCGGAGTAGTTGACCGTGGCGTTCAGCTGCGTGACCGAGCCGGTGTGGATGCCGGTGGTGGAGCCGCGGCGGGTTACCGACGCGCCGACCGCCGGGGTGGCGGCGGAGGTGATGTCCTGCGAGCCCACCGCGCCGCTGATGGTCACGGTGGTGCTGGTCGAGTACTTGACGATGCCGTAGTCGTTGCCGGGGAAGCTGGAGACGTAGTTGGTGCCCAGCAGCGTGGTCTTCGCGGAGTTGCTGTACCAGGTCGAGGCGACCTGGGTGCAGTGGCCTGCGGTCAGGAAGTAGTAGGCGCCGGCGCTGTTCTTCACGTTGAAGCCGAGCGAGCAGCGGTAGGCCCCGCCGTAGATGGCGTCGCCGCCGGAGATCTCGGGCGACAGGGTGCCGGGGACGGTCTCCAGGCCGGCCTTGTCGCCCAGCTTGGCCACGATGGACTTGACCGCGGTGAGCTTGGCACCGGTGACGGTGCTGTCGACGCTGACCACGACCTTGTTGGTGACCGGGTCGACGGCGAACGCGGTGCCCGGCGTCTTCAGGCTGGACTTGAGGGTGCTGTCGGCGGCGGCCAGTTCGGCGCCGCTTCCTCCGGGGGGTGAGGGGCCGGCGTACTGGGGGTAGCCGGCACCTCGAAAATTATTCACGTCCATCAATATGTTGACAAGCCCCACCAATTTCTCGAAGACGAAGATTAAGTAAGCGAAGGAAGCAATAACACTTCTGGTATATCTCGGTGTTATGGCCTATTTGGGATGTGTAGAGGTGTCGTGCAACCCTCCGGTCGAGCTGCTGCGTCGTACGCCTGTCAACACGCAGCCGACTCCCGGAGGGCGGGTTCGAACCGGGTGGATGACCAGGAATTCCACGATTTCGTGGCGCAGCGGATGGAGCGATGGCGTCGCTCGGCGTACCTCATGTGCCAGGACTGGCACACCGCCGACGATCTCGTCTCGATCGCGATCGCCAAGATCTATCGCCACTGGCGCGACGTGCGTGGGGCCGACAACCCCGAGGCGTACGCCCAGCGGATCCTCACCCGCGTCTGGCTCAGTGAACGCCGCCGGCCGTGGCGCCGCGAACGCTCGGCCGAGCACCTGCCGGACCAGCCGGTAGACCCGGGCCATCGGATCACCGACCGCGACTCACTGGCCGCGCTCCTGCGGGAGCTCGGTCCACGCCAGCGGGCCGTACTGATCCTGCGGTTCTACTTCGACTACTCCGCGGAGCAGACCGCCGAGATCCTGCAGGTCACGGTCGGCACCGTGAAGAGCCAGACCGCGCGCGGGCTGCAGGCCCTGCGCGTCAACGAACAGGCACTGCGCGGCTGAGTCCGCGCGGAAAGGACGACATCATGACCCAGCAGCTCTTCGAGGACCTGACCGCGGACGCTCCACCCAGCACGATCGACGTTGCGGGAATCGTGCGGAGTGAGAAGCGGCGGCGGACTCTCGTACGTGTCGGTGTGCCGGTCGCCGCGATTGCCGTCCTGGCCACCGCGTTCGCGGTGATCAGCCCGGCGGCGCCCGCCCCACCGGTGACCTTTTCAGCCCAAGCCACGGCTCCGGCTCCGGCTCCGGGCTTCCGGCTCGTCGCCACCAACCGGGCGACGAGGGCAGCCACTGCCGCGTCGCTGCGCAAGGCCATGGGCGACGCGGTCCGCGCGACGGCGCCGGACGCGAAATGGCTGGCTCAGGGCGACCCCGCGTACTCCACTCCGGACGGTCAGCCGCCGCTGATCACCGGCGACGGCGTGCAGCGCACGCAGGACCAGATGTTCTTCGGCGGTACGGGCATCAGCCTCGACGGCCGGCGCGGCACGATCCGGCTCAGTGTCATCGCGGTCAACCCGTGCAACGGCGGCACCCTCAGCAAGTGCGGGACGGACCCGAAGATCCTGAATCCGGACACCTACTTCAAGTGCTACCCCTCGCCGGAGGAGTGCACCGAGAGCAAGGGCACGGACGGGCGGCGGCAGCGGGTGCGGACCACGACGAGCCTGCACGGGTTCGTGGGCCACGAGGCGACCGTCGAACTGGCCGACAAGCGCACATTGCTGGTCTTCGTCGACAACGAGTTCATCGTGCCCGGCACCGACCCCGACAACTCGGTGGCGCAGCCCGAGGCGCCACTCAGCCTGCTCCAGATAGGAGCCGTCGCCACCGCGATCGGCGACCAGATCCTGCCCTGAGCCGTCCGGCGGGTAGGTGGTAGCCGCGCGGATGGCCTGAAGAGGCCCCGCTTTCGCGGGGCCTCTTTGTTACGCAACCGGCGGTGTGGTCCTGGGTGGGCGCCGCGAGTGGCGGGGGGTCGGACTGCCGGCGGCAACCAGTTCTACGGTGTCGTCCGGCACCGGATCGGCGGTTGCCGTCGACGTGTCCGGTGCGGTGCCGAGCAAACTCTGGACCTTCTGCTGCGCCTGGGTCACCGCCGGGTGGCTCTGGGCCTTACGGGCGCCGGCGACGATCTGCTCGTACCTCTCGCGGCCGGCGCGGGCGCCGAGCACGTATCCGACGGCCAGCCCGGCAGTGAATTTGATGATTGCCATGGTTTTCTCCCTTGCGCGGTTCTAGGCCGGCCACTGGCCGGTGGCTTTGCGGACGCCGGCGGCGCCGGACCGGTCGACCGCCGCCTTGACGACGGCGAAGATGGCGCCCTGGATGGCGGCGGCGATCAGGATCTCGGTCCAGCCGCGGTCCTCGTCGGTGGCGTTCGGGGCGTCGTCGTCGTGGCCGGCGACCTTCCAGACCTGTTTGAAGATCAGACCGGAGACGGCGCCGGCGGCCGCGCCGAGAAGCAAACCGACCGGCTTGTACGCGATCTTCATCGCTTTGCCGCTCATCAGCGCCTCCGTCGGGTGACGACGATGAGCAGGATGATGGCGGCGACGGCGGCCGCGCCGATGGCGGCGAGTGGCAGCGGCCGGCGGATCGGGGCGGGCAGGTCGGAGTTGGCAAGTTGTTGCTTCGCCGTGGTCGCGGCCTGTGCCGCCTGGTCCTTCGCGTCGGTCAGCTTCTGTTTCACCTGGTCGGTGGCGTCGCCGAGGGCCTGCTTGGCGCGAGTTCTCACGTCGGCTTTGGCGGCGAGTTGCTGGACCGTGTCGCCCAGCTCGGCGCGGGTCTGTTCGATCTCCGCGCGCAGCTGCTGCGGGTCGGCGGAGGCTGGTGAATCGCTCATGACGAGCGTCCTTCCCGTAGGGCGTTCTTGACGGTCTGCACGTCTTGCTGGGTGCTGGCGACGGCGTCGCTGGGCACCGGCGGTACGGCGGCGGCGAGTTTCTGTTTGCCGATCAGGGCGGCGACGCCGGCGGCGGCGAACACGACGACCATGACGATCAGTACCGACAGCCACAGCGGCAGGGCCAGGTCGAGCAGCACCACGGCCAGGGTCAGCAGCAGGCCCAGCCCGTACAGGCCGAGAGCCGCGGCGCCGCCGAACAGGCCACCGCCTACTCCGGCCCGCTTGCCCTTCTCGGTCAGCTCCAGTTTCGCCAGGGTCAGCTCGTCGCGGACCAGTGTCGAGATCTGCGCGGCGGCTTGGCTGACCAGGTCGGAGGTGGACGGCGGCGAACCGCCGAATGATCTTTCGGACATCGTTTGCTCCTCGGGGGTCAGTTGGTGCTCAGTCCCTGCTCGCTACCCTTTTTGATCTTGCGGTCGTCGCGTAGCTCGAGGAACGGCTCGTCGTCGGGGTCGTGGCCGGCGGCGATGGCGCGGCCACGTTCGAGTTCGGCGTCGAGTTCGGCGCCGAGCAGGATGGCGATGTTGGTGATCCACAGCCAGACGAGGAAGGCGATGACGCCACCGACCGCGCCGTACGTCTTGTTGTAGTTGGCGAAGTTGGCCAGGTAGATCGCGAACGCGACGGAGGCCAGGATCCAGAGCAGGACCGCGAAGATGCCGCCCGGGCTGACCCAGCGGAACCCGCCGGTCTTGGCGTTGGGCGACGCCCAGTAGAGGATCGCGAACATCAGGCTGACCAGGATCAGCAGCACCGGCCACTTGGCGATGTCCCAGGTCAGCACCGCCGCCGAGCCGAGGCCGACCTTGTCTCCGACGATCTTGGCCAGGTCGCCGGTGAAGATGACGATCGCGGCGGAGAGGACGAGCATCACGCCGACCACGGCGGTGACGCCGACCCGGATGGGCAGGGTCTTCCAGATCGGCCGGCCCTCCGGGACGTCGTAGACGGCGTTGGAGGCGCGCATGAACGCCGCGGTGTAGCCGGAAGCCGACCAGAACGCGACCAGGATCCCGACGATCGCCGCGAAGCCGGCCGCGCCGGGGTCCTTCACCTGGTCCAGGACGGTGCCGACGATCTTCTGCAGTTCCGGGTTCGGGGCCAGTTCGTGCACGGCGTTCTGGACGGTCTGCTGCCCGTTGCTGCTGAGCATGCCGAGCAGGGACACGATGACCAGCAGGCCGGGGAAGATCGACAACACCCCGTAGTAGGTCAGCGCAGCCGCCCAGTCGGAGACGTTGTCCTGGGAGAACTGCTTGAAGGTGCGCTTCAGCGCGGCGAGCAGCCCCCGGCCCTTCAACTCCGTCGGGCTGTCCGGCCCGGCGTCGGGCGAGGGCGCGGACAGGTCGTACGGCTTGTCCTCGCCGGTCCTCGTGGTGGCTACGGCCTCGCCGCCGCCGTGTTTGCGGTCGGAACTCATGTGTCGCCTCCTGCGTAGACCGGGTGCCGTTGTTCGAATTCCCCCGCGGAACGATTTCCTAATCCCGTTGTTTATGCCCTAAACGAGGAGGCGAATATGTTTCATATCGACCGGGTGATCGACGCAACGAGATCTATGGGAGGCTTGCGAGGTATGTGACGGCCAGCAGGTGGCTGGAGGCGTAATGACAGATTCGGATACTCCGCCGGCGCGCAGCGGACTGGATCAGCGGCGGATCATCGGCGCCGCCGTGCGATACATCGACGAGAACGGCCTGCGCATGCTGACCATGCAGCGGCTGGGCGCCTACCTCGGCGTCGAGGGCATGGCCCTCTACCGGTACGTGCCCGGCCGCGAAGCACTGCTGGACGGGGTGGTCGACGCGGTTGTCGACGAGTTGTTCAACGACCCCGACGTGCACCTGGAAGCCCAGGGCGGCTGGGTCGACTACCTGCAACGCCTGGCCCACGGCCTGCGCCGGATCGCCCTGGCCCACCCCGAGGTGTTTCCCCTGGTCGCCACCCGTCCGCCGGCCGCGCCCTGGGTGCGCCCGCCGCTGCGCAGCCTGCGCTGGATCGAATCGATGCTCGAGGTGATGACCGGTGCCGGGTTCTCCGACGAGAACGCCGCCGCCGTCTACCGCGCCTTCAGCAGCTTCCTGCTCGGCCACCTCCTGCTCGAGGTGGCCTCGCACGGGGTGGAGGTCGGCCCGGTCGAGGAACCCGACGTGTCCCCGATCGAGGACCTCAGCAAATACCCGCTCCTGCAACGCCTGGAGCCACACCTGTCCGTCGACGTCGCCGCCCAGGACTTCGAAGAAGCCCTCGAAGCACTCCTCGACCGGGTGGCCCTGCTCCTGCCGCGCCGCCGCCGGCCGCCCCGCCTGACGGAAGAAAAATAGCCCCGGTTTATGCCCTAAACGCCGACCGAAATCGTTCCCCAGCGCTGTGAGTTTGACGCGCCTGCCTGCATTAATCGCTCGTGAGCGGGTAACCAGGCGTTATGGCAAGAGTGGAGCGTACGGTGCGGGCGTCTGCGGAGCGGGTGTTCGCGGTGCTGGCGGACGGGTGGACCTACAGTGACTGGGTGGTGGGTACCGCGCATATCCGGGACGTGGACGCCGGCTGGCCGGCGGTCGGCTCCGAGCTTCACCACCAGGCCGGGCCGTGGCCGTTCTCGCTCAAGGACACCTCGACCGTGGTTGCCGTCGAGCCCGGCCGCCGGCTGACCCTGCACGCCGGCCTCTGGCCGCTGGGCGAAGCCACCGTGCACTTCGATCTGGAACCGGTGGATGAACACACCACCCACGTCGTCATGCACGAGGACTTCCGGGCCGGGCCGCTGCAGTGGGTCCGGAACAAAGCCAACGATCTTGTCCTGCACGGGCGCAACACCGAGGCCCTGAGCCGGCTGGCCGACATCGCCGAACGATCCGGAACCCGGCCGCAGTGAGCGTGCTGCGGGCCGGGTCGGACGCCGTCGTCATCGGGGCCGGGCACAACGGGCTGGTCGCCGCGAACCTGCTGGCCGACGCCGGCTGGTCGGTCACCGTTCTGGAGGCGACGGCCCAGCCCGGCGGTGCCGTCCGGTCCGGGAACCTCACCGCCCCCGGCTACCTCAGTGACCTTTTCAGTGCCTTCTATCCCTTGGGGTACGCGTCGCCCGTACTCGAGAAACTGGATCTTGATCTTGACTGGGTGCATGCCCCGGAGGTGTTCGCCCACCTGTTGCCGGACGGCCGGGCGGCGATGGTCAGCCGGGATCTGGCGACGACGATGGCCTCGATGGAACAGTTCGCGCCGGGGGACGGCGATCGCTGGAAAGCCGTCTACGAGCAGTGGACCTCGATCTCCGGGCCGCTGATCGAGTCGCTGTTCACCCCGTTCCCGCCGGTACGGCCGGGGCTGGCGCTGTTGCGGCGGCTGCGTACGGCCGGCGCGTTACGACTGGCCCGGCTGGCCATGCTGCCGGCCCGCGAACTCGGCGCGCAGTGGTTCCGCGGCGAGGGTGCCTCGGTGGCGATGGCCGGCTGTGCCCTGCACACCGACCTGTCGCCGGAACAGGCCGGCAGCGGGATCTACGGCTGGCTGCTGGCCATGCTCGGGCAACAGATCGGCTGGCCGGTGCCGCGGGGTGGGGCCCAGCGTCTTACCGACGCGCTGGTACGCCGGCTCGAGGCGCGCGGCGGCCGGATGGCCTACGGGGTGCCGGTCGAGCGGGTTCTGATCGCCCGGGGCCGGGCGGTGGGCGTGCGCACGGCCGACGGCCACGATCATCGGGCGCGGCGGGCCGTGCTCGCCGACGTGCCCGCCCCGGCGTTGTTCCTGGATCTCGTCGGCGATCGCTGGCTGCCACCACGGCTGGTCGAGGACCTCGACCACTTCCGGTGGGACGGCGCCACCGTGAAGATCGACTGGGCGGTCGGCTCCAAGATCCCCTGGTCCGATCCGGCGGTCGGCCGGGCCGGAACCGTACATCTCGGCACCGATCTCGACGGCCTCACCCGGTACGCCGGCCACCTGGCGCTGGACGAGGTGCCGGCGCAACCGTTCCTGCTGCTCGGGCAGATGACCACCGCGGATCCGACCCGATCGCCGGCCGGGACGGAATCGGCGTGGTGTTACACCCACCTGCCGCGGCGTGCGTCGTGGAGCGCCGGCGAGATCGACGAGCACGTCGCCCGGATGGAAGCGACAGTGGAGCGGCACGCCCCCGGGTTCGGCCGCTCCGTCGTCGCGCGCAACGTGATGTCGCCCGCCGACTTCGAGCAGGCCAACCCGTCGCTGGCCGGCGGGTCGATCGGCGGCGGCACCTCGGCGGCCTTCCAGCAACTGTTCCTGCGCCCGATTCCCGGCCTGGGCCGTCCCGACACCCCGGTCGACCGGCTCTACCTGGCCAGTTCGTCGGCCCACCCCGGTGGCGGCGTGCACGGCGGACCGGGTAGCAACGCGGCCCGCGCCGCCCTGGCCCGCGACCGCGGCGTCGGCGGCCGCGCCTATCGGGCGGCCGTGTCCGCCACCAACCGCGCGATCTACCGGTGAGTCTCGTTGCGCGAGAGACGCGGCACGTGCCGGTGATGCACGGTGGCCGCGCTGCTCGGCGGTCGGGGGGAATTGCGGTTGTCGACGGTGTCGCCCGTACCGGTAACGGGATTTGGATCTTGATTTTTGGAGGCGCGCTGGGATCTCCGGGGGTGAGATCCCAGCGCGCCGGCGGGACTTACTTGCAGGCCTTGGCGCCCGTTGCGTAGGCCAGGCCGAAGCCGGACGCTGACGAGTCCATGAAGACCACCTCGCGCCCTACGCCCGCGGTTGCGAACATCTGTGCGCCGGGGCTGCATGACGCCGGGCCGATGTACCTACCCTGGAGCGTGTACTGCTTGAGTTTCGGGTTGAGGGAGTTGTCGGGGTAGCCGCCCGTCTCGAGCCAGGCCGCTATCGGCGCCTCCTCGGTGACCGTGAGGGTCGTGTCGGACAGCGCGACCGTGTCGGCGCGGATCGCCTCCGGGGAGTTCTCCTCGAACATCAGATGGCTGGTGGCCGTGGCGAAGTCGAAGAGCCGCACCGAGTCGTGGTACGCGCCCTGGCTCCACTCGCCGTTGACGATCGTGCCGTAGTCACGGTCGGTCATCCAGGCGACCGCGGTGTTGGACAGGTCGGGATAGCTCATCCGCTCGGCGCCGAAGTCGCCGCCGGCGTAGGTCGTCCGGCCGGTCGCGACGTCGTGGACCTCGGTGCCCAGCGACCAGTAGATGCCGTTGGCGTCGGGCTGCCGGAAGATCTCGTAGCGGACGTACGAGATCCGCCCGCCCTTGACGGTCGGCGCCGTCGCCGGCCCGAACCAGTCCGGATGGGTGAGGGTGTGCACGGTGGGCGAGCTGCCTCGCAGGTAGCGCACGACGTCGAGATATCCCTGGGTTGCGTCGTGCTGGCTCCACGCCACGAGGTCGCCGTCGAAGCCGAGGCCGTCGATGCGGTCCGGGGAGCTGTAGAGCTCCTTGACGCGGCCGCCGCCGATCGGCGCCGACAGGATGCGGTTGGTCTCCCACGTCGGTGAGTCGGGGTTCACCGCGATCGACAACCACACGACCCGCTTGCCGTCGGTGTGCGGGAAGCTGTTGATGCTCCCGTCGTCGGGCGAGATCCGGTACGGCTCGCCCTTGCCGTTGGTGCGGCCCACCCAGATCGAGGTCGGCTCGGTCCGGTTCGCGTCCGATCGCGGTACGGCGAACCAGCCGCCGGCCGTGCTCGCCTTCATGTCGGCGTACATCCCGGTGTTGAGCCGGTCGATCAGGACCTGGGTGCCCTTGCCGTACAGGGTCGCCTTCCACTTCGCGGTGATCCCGCGCGAGTCGAACGCCGTGCGCACCACCGCGAGGTCTTTCCTGCTCAGCCGGAACGACTTGGCGGAGGCGAGCACCGCTTCGCGCGCGTCGACGAAGTCGGACATCGGCGTCAGGTAGTCGGTGAGGGCGCGGTAGACGATCCGGTCGGCGACCGTCTTGCCGAGCTTCTGCCGCAGGTCCCAGAGTGCACCGGACACGATCGTCGAATTGAGGTGCACGCCGCCGTCGTCCATCGACGGTGTGTCGATGAGGTGCTGGAAGTCCGCCGTGGTGGCGCCGTCGTCGAGGTCGCGCAGGGCGCAGTCGGCCGGGGCCAGCGTGCGGCAGAGGTCGCCGCCGAGCAGGCTGGCCTGCGGGTCGGACATCGACGTGCCGGACGCGTCGACGTCGATGGCGTTGCCGAAGTAGTCGGCGAGTGCTTCGTTGAGCGCGCCCGACTGCCCGGCGTAGACCAGGTTCGCGGTGTGCTCCACCACGCCGTGCGTCATCTCGTGGCCCACGACGTCCGGGTCCGCGGACAGCGGCAGATATTCGTCGTCACCGCTGCCGTACACCATGCGGGTGCCGTCCCAGTACGCGTTCACCCACGGATAGCCGCCGTAGGTGATGCCCACGATCGAGTCGATCGGCATGCCCTTGTCGTCCAGGCTGTTGCGCGCGAGCTTCGACTTGTACCACTCGAACACCTGGCCGGCGTCCCAGGCGGCGTCCACCGCACCGGCGGCGGTCAGGTCGGCGGGGAGTTCGGTCGAGGCGGAGGCGAACGGCGCCAGACCCTCCGGCCACGCGCCGCCCATCAGTTCGTAGTAGTCGCGGCCCCGGGCGTCCCAGGTGGTGATCTTGTGGGTTTGATCCTGCAGCAGGTACGAGCCGGCGTCGGACCGGACCAGCGGGAGCGACACGGTGGCGCCGTGCAGGGTGGTGCCCTGGCCGACGACCGCCGCCGTCCCGGTGCCCGCCGCGTGCTTCGTGCCGGCCTGCGGTGCGGCGGCGGTCCCGTCGGCGGCCAGAGCGGCGGCCTGCTGGCCGGAGGCGAACGACTTGATCCGGCTGACGCTGAGCAGCGGCACCCCGTTCGTCGCGCCCACGTACACGTCGCGGAGCACCGGCTGACCGGTGACGGCGTCGGTGCCCTGGACGAGCACCTGCCGCGCGAGCACACCGGTGCCGGTCGGCATCACCAGGAGTCCCTGGTCGGTGCCGACGAGGTTGGCCGGGGTGGCCGAGGCCACGACCGCCGCGCCGGGGTGCAGGCTCTTGCGCACCTCGTCGACCGCCCGGGACACCGCGACCGTGGCGGGGATCGGGGTCACGGTCGTGTCGACGTCCAGGTTGGTGAAATAGCTGCCGGAGGTTCCGGTCACCGTGCGCTTGCCGGCTGCCTTTTCCGTACGCACCACGTACTGGGCGCCGAACACCGGCAGGCCCTTGTACTTCTGGTCCAGCCGGACCGTCTCCCGTACGCCTTCGGTCTCGACGCTCGCGGTGGTGAGCGTGCCGGCCGGATCGCCGATCCTGTAGCGGTCCTGATGGCCCGCGAGGTGAGCTTTGGCGGCCTTGTCCGGTGCGACCGTGGCGTCGACCGGGTCGGCCACCTCGTCCACGAGCGCCGGGGTGTCCGTGGCCGGTGGCGCGGTGACCGGAGTCGCCGCGTTCGCGGCCTGGGCGGTGGTGCCGAGGATGGCCGCCGTCGCCAGCACAGCGATCGTGGGTAGTGCCTTGGCTCTACGCAATTTGTTGCTCCCGCGGTGTTGTGAACGTTCGCCCACCTCACCTCGGAGCCGGTTTCCGCCACAAGGACGACCTTGCGCATTTGCACACATGCGCAGCCGTGGCTCCGATCCACGTCGGACGGTCTTACATATTCGTAATCCCCGATTAATCCGGCCCGAGCATGATCCGGTCGGGGGGACACGGAAACGAATGGACGAGACGGAAGTACCGTGGTCGGCGACCGGTCTTGATCCACTGGCCGGCCGGGTGCTGGAGTTCCTGGTGGCGGTGCGATCGGCGGACCGCGACGAGGCGGCGTCCGCGGTCGGGGTGTCACCTTCCGAGGCGGAGCGCGCGCTGCGGCACCTGGCCGACTCGGCACTGGCGTCGCCGATCGGCGGTGCGCCACCGCGATGGACGGCCGCGCCGCCGCGACCGTCGCTCGGTGCCCTGCTGGCCCGGCGACGGGCCGAGCTGGCCCGGGTCGAGGACCTCGTGGAGCAGCTCTCCGAGGCGCACGAAGCGGTGTCCGGGCCACGCGCCACCGACGTGGTGGAGGTGCTGAAGAGCGAGGAGGAGGTGCCGGCCCGCTATCGCCAGTTGCTGACCGGAAGTTCGTCCGAGGTGCTGCATCTGGCGAAGCCGCCGTACGTGACGGGGGCGTCGGAGTCGACCCAGGCGGCCGGGGTGACGCCCGGCGTGCAGATGCGATCGGTGTACGAGACGGACGGCTTCACCGACGCCGTGTCCCTGATGACGGCTCTGCGCGGGACCGGGCAGGGCGGAAAACTGCGCCTGACTTCGCAGATCCCGGTGAAGCTGGTGATTTTCGACCGGGCGGCGGCCCTGCTGCCGATCTGGGGCGACCGCCCGTCGTCGGGTTCGCTGGTGGTGCACTCGCCCGCACTGGTGATGGCGCTCGTCGCACTGTTCGAGAGCGTGTGGGAGCGCGCCGAGCCGGTGTCGCTGACCAGACGGCACGATCTGCCGACCTCGGGACGGGACCTGCGAACACGGGAGATTCTGCGCATGATGGCGGTCGGTATGAAGGACGAGACGATCGCCCGGATCCTCAACGTGAGCCGCCGAACCCTGCAGCAGCACATCAGCGACGCGGGTGCGGTGCTCGGGGCCCGGACCCGCTTCCAGATCGCCGTGCTGGCGGCGAAGCGGGGGTGGCTGAGTGACGAGCCTCGGTAACCGCGAAATCTCCACCGGTCGCACGAGGTTCCAGCACGCCGGAACGTGGCTACACTGCTTGCGCTTCTGCGAGGCTACTAGGCCGTACTTACTTGAATGGGACACGATATGAGCAACCCTGGGTCCTACCCGCCGCCGCCCGGCGACGAACCGACACCGCCGCCGCCCTACGGTTCCACGCCGCCGGGGTACGGGTACGCACCGCAGCCGGGAAGTGCGGGGGTCCAGCCCGGCAACCTGACCGACCGGTTCCTGGCGCGGCTGATCGACGGCGTCATCGTCGGCGTCGCGGGCGTGATCCTCAACATCATCATCGGGTTCATCTCGAACTCCTGGTTCATCAGCGGGTTCATCTCCGCGGTGCTGACCGCCGCGCTGTACCTCGCCTACTTCGGGTACTTCGAGTCCACCCGCGGACAGACGATCGGCAAGCAGGCGCTGAAGCTCAAGGTCGTCGGCCCCGACCACGTCGGCAACCCGACGATGGAGCAGGCCATTCGCCGCAACATCTACATGGGCTTCAGCATCGCCGGCATCGTGCCGATCGTCGGCAGCCTGATCGGTGGACTGGCCTCGCTGGCCGCGGTGATCCTGATCGCCGTCCAGATCAACAGCGACCCGCAGCGTCAGCACTGGTTCGACAAGTTCGCCGGCGGCACCCAGGTCCTCAAGGTCGGCTGACCAGCAACGGCAAGTAGCAGCGGGATGGTGCTTCGGTGGGAACCGGAGCACCATTCGCTATTTAGCCGAATGTCGATTGCTGGGAGCCGCGAAGCTTCCGCACGATGACTTAACCGGTGACCCGGCAAACCGGCAGATCTTCCCGAAGCTGGGCGTCAGCTCGCGGGCCCAGCTCGCGTCCCGCATGGCCGAGCAGCTCGGGAAGGTTCCCGACTGATCAGCACAGGTCGCCGGCCGGGGTCAGCTCGTTCATGACCGGGCTCAGGTCCAGCCGGTGGGGGTCGGTGGTCAGTGCAGTCAGGTCGATCGTGGTGCCGAACCAGCCGTCGGTCTTCACGGTCAGCGTCAGCTCGGGTGGCAGGTCGCGGGTCAGCGCGTCGGTGACCTCGGTGTAGCCGGGCGGCACGACGCCGACCGTCACCGTGTCCAGCGTCGTCGCGTCCTTGTTGCGGCGGATCTCCCACAGCGTGGTGCTGCGGTCCCTGATCCCCAGGAACCCCACCGGGCACGACGGGTCGAAGGTCAGCCGCAGCTCGCCGTCGACCAACCGAGCCTCGACCGACGCCTCGCCGGCGGCGCACCCGGGCACGCCGAGCAGCATCGCCGCCGCGATCGCGGCGAGCGCCCGGCGTGCGCGCCTCATCGGGCGATCAGTGCGACGTCCTGCCGCACGCTGACGTCGGACCGGGTCAGCGGCACCGCCGACCGGGACCAGGGGAAGTGGCCGTCGTGGGTCACGTCCACGGTGTAGGAACCGAGCGGTGCCCGGGCGGTGAACCGGCCGGCCGTGTCGGTGGTCGCCGACCCGTCGAGATGCTCGTTCCGGATCAGTTGCACGGTCGCGCCGGCCACCGGCGTGCCGGTGCCCTGATCGGTCACCGTGCCGGTCAGGTAGCCGGGCGCCAGGAAGTCCAGCGCCCCGCCCGGCCGCAGCCTGTCCTGCCGGCAGAGATATTCCAGCGAACTGCCGCCGTAGCCCGGCGCCGCGATGCCGACCGTCACCCCGCCACCCCGCGCGGTCGCGTTGTCCGGCAGGACGGGATATTCGAAGGTGGCCCGGCCGTCCTCGCCCAGGATCGCGTCGAAGGTGGCCCGGCCGGTGCCATCGGGCAGCAGCACGTTCCGCCAGGAGATGGTGAACCGGCGGTTCGGCGCCGTGCCGGTCACCCCGGTGACCACCTGCGACGACGCGTCCAGGGTCAGCGTCTCCCAATAAGGGAAGAGCCCGGCCGAGCCGTTGCCCAGGCAATCGTTCGAGGTCGACTGGTAGGTCTGCGGCTCGAACGTCACGTAGCCGTAGCCGGACACGTAGGCGGTGGTGTAGGTGCTGCCGTAGAACGGGAACGCGAACGGCAGCGCCACCGCGGTCGGCGGGGTGTCCCAGGTCGCGGTGACCGCCAGCGGCGTCGCGGCCGTGACCGGCTGTGCGGTGGCGACCCGGCACTGGTAGCCGAAGCCGTCGGCGCCCTCGTACACGCCGGTCGGGGAATAGACGATCACGTCTGCGGTCACGTCGCCGCCGATGATCGGCTCGAGCAGGGTCCGGCCGTCCTTCATGCAACCGGTCACATTGGCGTACAGCAGGGAGTTGAGGTCGGTCTCCGGGATCTTCTCGAAGCGGAACCGGCCGTCGGCGCCGGTGCGCGCCAGGACCACCTCGCTCGGCAGGCTGCGCACCACCAGCCGCACCCGGGCGCCCTCGATCGGGTTGCCGAGGTCGTCGCGGACGACGCCGCTGACCGTGCGCTCGTTGGCGGTCAGCCGCACGTCGTGCACTACGGTCTCGCCGTCGGTGTCCAGCACCACGGTGCCGCGGTTGGTGCCGAAGGTGGCCAGCGAGATGTCCACCGTGTAGGTGCCGAGCGGCAGCGGCAGCCAATAGGTGCCGTCGGCCGCCACCGTGGTGGTGACCGGCAGGGCGTCGCCGCGGACCGCCTGCACCCGGGCGCCCGCGGCGGCCGAGCCGTCCGGCTTGGTGACCGTGCCGCGGATCGTGCCGGACGTGTGGAACTCCACCGCGGTCCCGGCCGTGAGCGTCTCGGTGTCGAGCGAGTACTCCAGGCCGATCGAGCCCTGCTCGTTCTCGATGCCGACCGAGGCGGCCGCGCCGCGGGCCAGCGGGCCGGTCAGATCGCCGTAATGCACGGTGATGCCGCCCTGCTCGTGCAGTTCCACCGAGAACGTGGCCCGCTGGCTGCCGTCGTCGTAGAACGTCACGTTGCGCCACTCGACCACGAACCGGCGACTGGGCGCGGTGCCGAGGGTCGCCGTGCGCACGCTCGCCGACGCGTCCACCACCAGGTCGTCCCAGAGCGCGAAGACCGCCGAGTTGGGTGGCGAGGCGTTCGGCACCTCGCGGTTGATCGAGTTGTCCAGGCCGCGGTCGAAGGTGAGGAACCCGTTGGTGGCGACCCAGGCCGTGCTGAACCGGCCGCCGTAGAACGGCATCGCGAACGGCAGCGTGACCTGCTGCGACTCGTCGTCGCCGGTGAGCGCCAGCACGGTCGAGCCGGCCACGTACGCCGCCGTGGAGCGCTGGCACTGGTAGCCGGCCGCGTCGAGCCGGGCGGACGGGTTCAGGTCCACGGTCTCGTCCCCGTCCACCGTGACCAGCCGGGTGCCGGCGGCGAGGCACCGGCCCGCGCCGAAGGTCAGCGTGTAAGAGCCGGCCGGCACCCCGGAAATCACGTACCGCCCGTCGGCGCCGGTCGCGACCGCGGCCAGCGGAGTGCCGAGCAGGCGCATCGAGATGCCCGGAGCCGGTACGCCGCCGGTGTCCCGGACCACGCCGGACAGCGTGTGCCGGGCCAGCCCGGCCAGCGTGACGTCGACCGTGGTGGTCTGCCCGGCGGCGATCGTCAGGTCGGGCGGAGTAGCCGGCAGATAACCGAAGCCGGACACGTCGATCCGGTACGAGCCCGACGGCAGGGCCATCGTGTAGCGGCCGGTCGCGTCGGTATTGGCGACCCGGTCGATCCGGTTGCTCCCGGCCACGTGCACGCGGACGCCGGCGGCCGCCGTGCCGCCGCTGCGGACCACACCGGTGAGCGTGCCGGTCGCCCCGCGCGGGGCTCGGCCGACCGCGGCGTACACGTCCATCCGGCCCTCGCCCCAGACCGCGTTGTCGTCGGCATTGCCGCCGCAGGTCGTGTCGGCCACGTCGACCGCGGAGTCGTCGAGCAGCTGCCGGGTCGCGGCGATGTTGCCGATCAGCGACGGCGCGGCCGACCACAGCAGCGCCACCGCGCCGGCCACGTGCGGGCCGGCCATCGACGTACCGTCGTAGACGTCGTAGCGGCTTCCGTTGATGGACGACCGGATCGAGACGCCGGGCGCGGCCACATCGGGTTTGGTCACGGTGGCGCCGGTGGCGCCGCGGCTGGAGAACGAGGCGATGGCGCCGGTGCTGCCGTAGGCGCCCACCGTGTAGCTCTCCGCGTAATCGGCGGGCGAGCCGACCGAGCCGCAGTACGGCCCGTCGTTGCCGGCCGAGAAGACCGGCATGATGCCGACCGCGATCCAGTTGTGCACCATGTCGGCGAAGAACGGGTCGCTGACGGACGAGCCCCAGGAGTTGTTGATGACGTGCGGCGCGAGGTCGGGCCGCGGGTTGCCGTAGGCCTCGTCGAGCGGCGTCATCAGCCATTGCCCGGCCAGCAGCAGGCCGAGCGTGCTGCAACCGCCACCTCCGTCGCACCCGCGAGCCGCCATCCAGCGGGCACCCGGCGCGACCCCGATGTGGTTGGCGTCGCCGTCGTCGCCGACCATCGTGCCCATCGTGTGCGTGCCGTGCCCATTGCTGTCGCACGGACCAACATCAAGACCGCATTGGCCGTACGGGTCGAACCAGTTGTATCGGTGTTGGAAAACACCGCCGCCGAGGTTTCCGCGATAGTGCTCGACCAGCGCCGGGTGGTCGAACTGCACCCCGGTGTCGATGCTGGCCACCACGATGCCCTCGCCCCGGGTGCCGTAGTCGGACCAGACCCGGTCGGCGCCGATGCTGGCCACGTTCCACTCCACCGACGCCGCGGCCGCGACGGCTTCCGACCGGGTCGGCTTCGGCACGGCGAAGGTGCGGACCGCGCGCACCGACTTCACCTCGGGCCGGGCGGCCAGCTCGGCCACGAGCGCCGCGTCCGCGCCGGTCACGGCCACGGCGTTGACGATCCACAGCGAGCGGAACTTGGCGCCGCGCCGCTGCAGGGCATCGACCACCCCGCGCTGGGTCCGGGCCGCGGTTTCGGTCAGGCTCTTCTGGCCGTACGCGACCCGCGCACCGTGCGTCGTACGCTGCCGGGCGCCGCTGAGGTCAGCGTGCTCGCGCAGCTCGACCAGAACGTCGGCGCGCTTGCCCTCGGCCACTGCCTTGGCTTGAGTTGCCGCCGCCGGCACCGCGACCCCGGTGAGGATGAGCAGGAGGACGACCACCGATCGCACGGCGATCACCCGACCCGCGTGTCGAGGAAGGCGAGAGCCTGGTTCACGGTCTTGCCGGCCAACTCGTCGAACGACGCCGAGGCCAGCTCGGTCTCGATCCGGTCGGCGAGCCCGCCACCGCCGGCCGCGCGGTCCGCGGTCGCGTACGCCGTCAGCAGGTCACGCAGCTCGCCGAGCTGGGTGGCGGTGATGACCGTGCTGTCGCCGGCCGTGGTGCCGACCGTGCGGAACATCGGTTCGAGGGTCTGCACGGCGTGCGCGGTCTGCTTCTTGAGCTGCGGGTCCGCGCCCATCAGTTCCACCGCCCGCTCGCCGGAGAGCGCGTAGACACGCTCGTAGTGCCGCAGCGCCGGGGTGCGGGTGGTCGAGAACAGGTCCCGCACGTGCAGCACCGCGGCGAGCACCGCGTCGACGCCCGGACCCTGCGGGTCGAGGCCGTCGAGACCGCCGCCGGACAGCGACGAGTCGGCGATGCACAGGCAGTCCTGGCGGGGCTGCTCGAACACGCCGTCCACCCCGACCGCGGTCCAGGCCGCCTCGGCCTCCTTGGCCTCGGCCGAACTCTTGCCGTACAGCTTGTTGGCCGACTCCATGAAGCCGACCCGCGAGTCGGTGAAGCGGGCCCGCGGCGACAGGTACGTGGTCAGCGTCCGGTACGCGATCTTCGCGGCCTTCTCGATGCCGATCTTCGTCGACAGCAGATAGAACATCTTGTTCTGGATGCCGCTGTTGCTGTGCACGCCACCCCAGTCGCCGCAGCCCGACTTGAACTTGTGGTAGTTGTCGGGGTCGCCGAATATCTCCGGGAAGGCCATGCTGCGAATCGCGCCGATCCCCGGGATCTCCGCACCCATCAGCCAGTCGTTGGACTTCCGGACGTAGTTCTCGACGGCCTCACCGAAGATGTCGGAGAAGCTCTCGTTGAGCGCGCCGGACTGGTACATGTACCAGAGGTCGGCGGTGGAGAACGTGACGCCGTGGGTGAGCTCGTGCGCGGTCACGTCCAGCACCACCATGTCCTCGCCGTAGATCATGGTGTCGATGTCACCGGGCACGAACGCGGCGTTGACCCACTTCTCGTCCTTCTTCTGCCGCACCCGCACGACGGCGTTCAGGTCGCCGCCGGTGCCGTTGTAGCTGTCCCGGCTGTGCACGTTCGAGTAGTAGTCGTAGACCTGGCCCAGCCGGTCGTAGGCGTCGTTCACGTCGGCCACGTCGGACGGGCCCTGACCCTCCACCCGCTTGGGGAGGATGGGCAGCTCGGTCAGCTTGTTGGCGTCCCGGATCGAGCGGTGCTTGGCCTCGCTCGCCCGGGGCAGCGCGTAGACCAGACGGCCGCCGGTGGCATCGACGAAGTACACGTTGGACACTCCCGCCGCCGGATCGGCCAGCCACACCTGCCAGGCCAGCACGGTCGGGCTGGCCCGGCCCGGGTCGGCGTCCGCGGGCAGCAGGGCCAGCCGCACCGGCTCGGCCAGCCGCCCGCCCGGCAGCGCCAGCCGGGCGGTGGCCAGCGCGGCGCTGTCGGCCACCGTGGCCTTGGTGGTCGGCACGGCGAGCGCGGGCTCGGCGCCGTTGGTCACGAACTCGACGGTCCGCCCGGTGCGGTCGAGGTGCAGACCGACCCGCGACCCGAGCACCGGGATGCCGTCGATGTGCTGCTCGAACCAGAGGTGCCGCTCGCCGGTGGGGTCGCGCTGCTCGCGCAGGGGCCGCAGCTGCGCACCCGGGTCAGCCATCCCGAACAGGCCGGCATGCTGCTTCAGCCAGGCCCGCGCGTCTCCGCCGAACGGGCTGCTCATACCCACCATGGACGGAGTACCCCGCCACGGGTCGTTGCTGACCAGGGCGACGCCGCCGCGCTCGGCTCTGGCTTGCTCGAGGGCCGCCGCCACACCGGGCCGGTGATAGCCGACCGGCGCGGCCGTCATGCCACCGGCGAACGGCCGCACCCGCCCGTCACCAGGCCCGGCCACAGCGGGCCGGGCGGCCGTGAAGCCGGCCGCCACCAGGAGCAGGGCGGTGGCCGTGGCCATCCGCCGGGTGCGGGCAGGCCACCCACCGGGCGCGACCGTGACGGCTACGCCGCGGGTCGCGCGGGTCGCGCGGGTCGCCAGCAGCGCGACCGCGGACCAGGCGAGCGCGGTGAGCGCGACCCAACCGGCCGGTGCGTGAACGCGGAACAGCGGGTCGGCCGGCAGAGCGCCGGCGAGGGCGACGAAGGCGGCGAGCGCCGCGGCGTAGCCGGTGGCCGCCGCCACCGCGAAGGACGCCGCACGCCGGCGGACCGCCAGGCCCAGCCGGGCGGCGCTGAGAGCGGGCCCGAGCGCGATGAGCGCCAGCGGCGAGCCGTCAAGAAGCAGCAGGATCGGGTTGAGCCGGCCGCCGGCCCACTCGACCGGAGCGCCGGTGGCGGCCGCGACGGCCACGGCCAGGCCGCCCGGCCCGGTGCCGAGGAACCCGGCGATCATGCCGGCGTCCCCGCCGGCCGAGGCCAACCCGAGCAGAACAAACCAACAGATCAGGACCGCGAAGGCAGCGGCCGCCAGCCCGGTCCAGACAGCACGCAGCACATATCGCAACGACATGACAGACTCCCCCGTGAAGTGCTCATCCCTGTCGATGGGTGCAAAGAGACTGGCACGTTTGGCCTGCAAGGCCGGGCCGTCGAGGGATCGATGTGTCCACTGTGCACAAAGACCGAAAACACCCGCCGGGTCGGTCAACGCGTCATCCCTGCCAGCCGTCCATTGTGGAGTCGCCGCCGGGGGACTGCGACCCGAGGCTAGGGAGGGGCTACTCGGAACGGGAGGACCGTCCGGGCAGAACGTCGACTGGATCGGTCACCGGAATCCGTCTCCTACTATGGACAATCCCGCCCAGGTATGGGGTGGCATCGTCTTTCGTCTGCTCAGATAGCCGAGCTGGACCTCGCGCAGGGCGTCGACCGGCGGCTCGCCGGCCGCCAGCCGCTGGTAGAAGGCGCCTAGCAGGGAGGCGGTGGTGGTGCCGGCGATGTCGATGGTTCCGGCCAGCACCCAGCGAGCCCCGGCCAGCAGTGCCGCCGTCGGGAGGCCGAGCGGTTCCACCGCCGTCCGCAGATCGATGCGGCCGGCCCAGCACGCCGGCATCAGGACCCCGTCGGGCAGCCGGCCGGTCAGCAGCTCGGCCGCGGTCAGCGGGTCGTCCTCGGCGAGCATCAGAGCCTGGCCGAGGCCCCTCGCCTCGGTGCCGTGCACGCTCAGCACCACCAACGCCTGATCGCCGGCATCGGCCAGGGCGGTCCGCACCCGCTCGCGGGGCACCAGAACAGCCTCCGGGAATGCCTGGACCAGCAGCGGTTTCTCGCGCTGGGTGCCGGGCAGGGCCGGATCGAGGTACGCGATGACGCCCGACCCGGATCGCGGCGGCCGGGACCGGATCGAGGTCCACAGGGTGATGGCCGGCACGATCGCGATCCGGGCCAGCTCGGCCAGGTAGCGCGAGCCGATCCGGATGGCCGCGACCGGCACCGGCCCGAGCAGGCCACCGGTCGACACCACCAGCGGCGGTTCGGCCCCCGACGCGAGCAATTCGGCCAGGCCGGGCGGGATGATCGCGGCACCGAGAGCGGCCAGTTCGTCGTCCTGCGGCACGGCGGCGAGACCGGGCTCACCGGCGTGATAGCGGTCCAGCCACCGGCGTACCGGATCGGGCAGTTCCACCTCGTCGACCTGGGGTGTCCCGTCCGGTGGCAACCAGATTCGGTTGCAGATGGTGTTCTCGTCCTCCAGCACGTCGAGCAGGAGAGCGTGACCGCCCGGCGGCAGGGCCGCGACCGTGTCGGCGAGATTCGCCGGCTCGGGGGTGACGGCGCGCCGCAGCTCGACGGTGGTCAGTCGCTCCAGCCGCCGGTACAGCTCGGGAAGCCGGGCCGTGCCGCGGGCCAGGGCGATCGTGTCAACCAGGTCGCGCAGTTCGGTGCTGAAGCGGGTGCCGCCGCGGACGAACGCCGACATGGCCTCGGCGCGGGCGGCGGTCGCCACCGCGAACGCGCTCATCCCGTCGCCGGCCCGGGCGGCGCAGTGCATGGCCAGGATGTACGCCTGCCGCTGGTCGCGGTAGAACGTCTCCCGGTCGGCCGGGGAGCTGAGCCGCCGCCCGGCCCGCTCGGCGAGCTGGAACGCGGCCACCGCATGGTCGCGGGCCTCGTCGACCCGTTCGTCGAGGATGAGCTGATAGGCCAGCTGGTAGTGGGCGATCGACGCGGCGCTCGGATCGGCGTCCTCATCGAGCGGGCGCAGCGCCTGGCCGAGCATCTCGACGGCGGTCGCCCGGTCGCCCCGATCCCGGGCGATCATGGCCCATTCCACCGCGGCCTGGGACAGGTCGCGGGCGGCCTGCGGGCCGGTGCCGTAGGGCAGGCCGGCGAGCCGGGTCTCGGCGGCGCCGAGGTCGCCGGTCAGCCGGTCGAGCCGGGCCAGGAACAGCTCGCACAGCATCCGGTTGCCGGGCTCGCCGTCGCCGAGACGCAGTGCCTGGTGGAACCGGCGCCGGGCGTAGGGCGCGGCGGCCGGATCCTCCGGGACCGCGAGCAGCCGCAACTGGCCGAGTCGCCGGGCGGCGTGGGCCGCGCCGAGGGCGCGACCGGCCCGGAGGTACGCGACGAACGCGCCGCCGTACGCCCGCCGGGCGCCCTCCTCGTCGCCGATCTGGTCGAGCACGGCGCCCAGTTCCCGGTCGGCGTTGGCCACCCCGATCCGCCGGCCCAGCGCCGAGTACCGCTCGCGGGCCTCGGCCAGCAGCTCCCGTGCCCGGTCGAAGTCGCGGCTGATGCGGGCCGACACGGCCCCCTGATGGCAGAGGTCGGCGCGCAGCTGGTCGGTGCGGTCCGACGGCGGGCAGCGGTTGAGCACCCCGGCCAGCTCGGTGAGCAGTTCACGGCCGTCCAGGAAGCGATAGCCGAGGTGGGCGACCACGACCCGCTGGGCGAGCGTCTGCCCGACGCGCAACCAGTCCCGCTGCGTGGTCGCCACGGTCGCCGCCGCCGTCAGGAACCGGTCCGCCTCGGCGAGCCGGCCTCGGTTGCGGGCCAGGATGCCGGCCTCCAGGAGTGCCTCCGAGACCAGGTCGGCCGGTTCGCCGAGAGCGATCACCCGCTGGTAGGCCGCGGCGGCCTCGTCCGGCCGTCCGCCGGCGGCCCGCAACCACGCCCATTCCAGCAGGATCCGGCCGCCCACCGCGGGGGAGAGGTCATCCCGGGACGCGTACGGGGTGAGGAGCCGTTCCGCCGTCGCGAGTTCGTGCCGGTCGACGTGGGCGGCGGCGGTCCGCCAGATGGCCAGCGCCTCGTCGTCCACCGAGCTCACCCGCAGAGTTCATCACGAACCGGACGCGGAATGAGTGGGCCGTACAGCCGGTGCCGCAGCTGACCCGGGACGCTGTGGGCGCCGAGGTGGAGGGCCTGGAGAGCCAGGAGGACGGCAGCCGCATCGAACGTCTCGCCGGATGGCTGTGGCAGGCCGGGATGGCCGACCGCAACGACTTCCGGTACGCCCCCTCCGCCCGCATCCTGCGGACCGCACAGGCGCGCGCCGGCGAACCGAGCTGCGGGCCCGATACCCGGACCTGGTGGGCGACCGGTCGACCCGGTTCGCGCACCCTTTCTTCTGGGGTGCCTTCACGGTGACCGGGGCGTGACCGTCAGCCGGAACGGCTAGTGGTTTCGACCGAGAGCGGGGCCGCCCCGCAATGGTTAAGGTCCCCATCATGGATTTACCGGGCAGCTGGGACTACGAGACCGTCCAGGATGCCGTCGACGTGCTGCAGGACCTCGTGCTGTGGGAGATGAGCACGCAGCGCTGGGAGCACGTCGCCGCGATTCTCGGCCGGATCGACGCGGCACTGGGTGCCCGCGACGCCGACGAGCTGCGCCAGGCGGTCGCCGAGCTGGAGATCAGCGGACCGGTCCGGATCCTGCGGATCGGCGGCAAGACCGTCACCGGGGTCCCGCAGCCGGTCCTGGACCTGCGTAACACGCTGGTCCACAAGCTCACGCCGGAACGCCGGAACGCCCCGGAGGACGATCGTGGCCGCCAGCAACCTCGTTGAGCCGGAGTTCGTCGCGCACCTGTTCGCTCCGCTCGACGGGCCGGACGCCGCGGCCGGCCTGGCCGGCGTCCGCACCCTGTGGGAGAACTGCCGCCGCCAGCTCGGGATGACGCAGCCGATCGTCGAGGCGGACCTGCCCGGCGAACTACCGGACGACCCGGCGAGCAGCCCGGACGGCGCACTGGCCGGACTGCAGGATCCGGCCGTCGGCTATCAGGCGATCGCTCGCCGCGAGCACGACATCCTGAACTTCTCCTTCGCCATCGCCGCCCCCGGCGCCGCCCCGCGGGCCCGGCCCCGGCTCGCCGCTGCGGCTCCGCCCGGCTGGTACGAGTTCACCCGTTGGTGGGGCAATCTGGGTGGCGGTGCGGCCGCGCTCGGCGGCGCGGTCGTCTACCTCGCCAAGACCGGTGACGTCACGGCGGTCGACCTGCGGGCCGAGGTGCCCCGGCAGGACGACGACGCCGACTCCTGGTGGGAGCACGGCTACCCGCTGCACGGGTTCGCCGCGTGGGAGACGGCGGCGGCCGGCGTCCACCCGAACCGCCGGCTGGTGCTGCTGGCCGGCCTGGACCAGGACGTCGAGATCAGCCGGTTCACCTGGAGCGATGGCGGGACCGCCCTGCCGCCGATCGGCCGGTACCTGATGCATGCCGCGAAGCTGCGCTACTTCGCCCGGGTGCTCGGCGACGGCCGGGCGCTCGCCCGATTGCGGGAGCTGACGAACGGCCGCGCTGACGAGCTCGCCGAGCTGCTGCGCGACCCGGAGCGCGAGGGTGAGGTGCCGGAACGTGCCGCCGGGCTGACCGCGGCCGAGGCCGAGGTGGTCGGCTCGATCAGGGCGCTGCGGCAGATGCGGGAGAGCGCTGACATCGCCCGATCCAACATGGCCCGATCGCTGCCCGAGGCGCTGCCGGGCGACGCCGGGCTAGCCGACTGGCTGATCGACCAGCTCGGCCGGGACACCGCGCTGATGGCGGCCACCCGGGAGCAGGCGGAGAGCATCCGGCTCATCCTGGGGACGCCATTACCGCCGGTGCTGCGGACGCCGCCGCCGGCGCAGCGGGCGCCGGTGCCCCCGGTGACCGAGGCGCCTGTCGAGCACCGCGTCGCCTTCAACGTCGACGTGGTGAGCTACAGCTCCCGCTCGACGCCGATGCAGGAGGCGGTACAGCAACGTCTCGGCGGCATGGTCGAGCGGGTCCTGGCCGGCCTCGGGCTCGAGCTGAACCAGACCGATCGGCAGGACAGCGGTGACGGCGTGATCGCCGTCCTCCCGGCGTCGGTGTCGTCGCAGGTAGCCCTGCCGCAGCTGCTGCACGGCTGGCGGGCACAACTGGCCGCGGACAACGCCGGGCATCCGGAGGACCGGATCCGGCTGCGGCTGTCGGTCGGGTCCGGGCAGTTCCGCGTGGGTGCGACCGGGTTCCTCGGCCAGCCCATCATCCGGATCGGCCGAGTGCTGGACAGTGCGGCGTTGCGCGGTGTGGTTGTCGAGCATCCCGACGCGGACCTGGTGGTGGGCGTCGCCGACCGGCTTTACGAGGATGTCGTGGGCGAGGGCTATCCGGGTCTGGGGCCGGAGGAGTTCGAGCTGCTCCACATCAGTGTCAAGTCCTACCGTGGACAGGCCTGGTTGTGGGCCGGAGGCGTGGCCCTGTCGTCGTCGACCGGGAACCGCGGCCCAGTTCCGGGGACGGCTCGCGACATCCTCGTCATCCACGGCCCGGGCCCGCGCCCGCGGAAGGACGTCGTCGAGCTGCTGCGCGCGATGGACCTGCGCCCTCTTGACTGGGAGGAGGCCGTGAAGGGCACCGGCAAACTGGCGCCTCGCACCGATGAGGTGCTCGACGAAGGCTTCGCCGCCGGGCCGGGCATTCTCGTCGTGCTCACTCCCGAGGACCTGAACGACGGGGAATCGCACGCCCGGGCCCGGGCGGTCCGGGCGCTGGAACGGCAGCCGGACCGGACGCTGCTGGCCCAGATCGGCCGGTTGGACGGGGCCGGGGACCTGGGCCGCCGGGACACCGTGCGCCTCAGTGCCGACACCGAGGCCGCGCGCATCCTGTTCCAGTACCGGATCGCGCAGCGTCTGCGGAACGTGGGCTACCCGGTCGACACCGTCGGTGACGGTTGGCTCGACGGGGGACGCTTCGGCGGTCTGCTCTGAGCGTCAGAGCAGCCATCCGGTCATGACACCGAGCACGATCGAGCCGGCCAGCAGCAGCTCGACGATCCGCGGTTCGGGAGGTCGGTGCGGTAGTGGTCCGGGGCCGAGCAGCCGGTCGAGCTCGACCGCCATGGCCGCCCGCCGATGTCCCCACGGCGGCGCCAGGAGCGCCGCCAGCTCCTCGCGCGGCCGGGACCGCATCACGTCGACGACCCGCGCGGTCTGTCGACGGTTGCCCACCGCCACCCCCACCCGGGACACCACCACCAGAACCAGGGCGGCCCAGGCCGGCCAGGTCAGATGCCGGCCGGTTACCGCGAGGGCGCCGCCGAGCGCCAGGCCGAGCAGCACGGTGCCCACGCGGTTGAGCACCAGCACGGCCGTGGACACGCTCCGCGGCGCGGGACCGGCCGTGCGAAGCTTCGCCATTCGCGCGGCGATCCGGCCGGGCGGCTGCGCCAGCAGCCCGGACACCGGCACCCCGGCCCTCGCCCACGAGTCGCGCAGCCAGTCGTCCCCGGCGAACTCGGCGGCCATCCGATCGGCCGCCCCGGAGACCACCGCATGCCCGTAGTACTGCTCCAGCCGCGGGGAAAGCCGCTCCACGGCCCAGCTGCGGTACAGCAGGACCAGCAGCAGCGGCCCGATCAGCCACCAGAAGTAGTCGGTGGCCAGGTAGAGCAGCACCGCGGCGAACACCGCCTGAACCAGGAACTGCAACCGGGCGGTGCGCCGCTCAGCCGGGCGATCCACGGTGATCATGCGCCGAGTCCGATCAGGGTGAGGCCGGCCCATTCCCGCGGATGAGACTGGGTTCGGCGCAGATCCAGAGCGGCCCCGTGAGCCGCCCGTTCCACCGGTTCGCCGGCCGCGAGCCGCCGGTAGAGCCGGCGCATGTACTTGGGCGCGATCGTGTCGCCGATCGGCCACCGGCTCACCAGAACCGCGCGCGTACCCGCCGCGAACAGCGCATACGCCAGGCCGACCGTGCCCTCTCCGGCTCGCGGCTCACCCTTGGCGGTGTCACAGGCGGAACAGACCACAAGATCCGAGCAGAGATCAAAATCCGCCAACTCGTACGCGTACAGAAAGCGCTCGCCGGTGAGCGGGAAACCCGAGTACAGCGGCCGTCCGTCGCGGATCACACCGTGCATCGCGAAGTGCACGTACCGGGCGCCGGCCGCGCGTTCCCGGATCGCGTCGACGGTGACGTCCGAGCCGGTCAGCGGCGGTTCGCCGGCCAGGATGTCGGCTGCCACCTCCACCTCGCGCAGCGAGCCGGGCAGTGGGACCTGGCCCGGTGCGTCGGCCACCGCGAACCCGGCGAACGGTCGCTCCGGCCGTCGGCCGCGGCGGTCGGCGCCGAACCGGCCCAGGATGGTGGCCGACGGAATCGACCACACCACCGACCGTTCGGCCAGCGGCACGCCGTCCAGCTCCAGCGCCTCGAACGGCAGCATGGCCAGCATCTCGCCGGCGCACACCGCGAGGTTGCCGAGCTGATCGGCGATCGGCCGCAGCAGCCATTCGCCGAGCCGGCCGAGTGCCTCGGCCGGGGCGCTGCTCTCCCCGTCATGACAGGCGGCGCTGACCTCGTCGACGGCCGCCGCGATGGCGTCCACGTCGGCGTCCAGGCGGGTGAAGGCGAAGCTCCCCTTCCGTACGGCGAACAGGAACACGCCGTCGTCGGTGACCTCGTAGACGGCCACCGTGGTCGAGTCGTCGAGGCAGCACTGCACCTCGGCGACGGTGCACGGCTTCGGGTAGTCCCGATCGGCCGTCCGGGGATCGAGCGCTCGCAGGCGTACCCGCAGAAGTTCGGCCTTTTCCTCCAGCCGGTCCCGTATCCCGTCGAGTGCGGCGCCGGGCGCCGCCTCTATCCGGCGGTAGAGGGCGCCGAGCCGGCGCCGGGTATCCTCCAGCTCGGCCACGACCTCGGCGGCCGCACCCACCAGCGGCCGGGCCGGCGCGGTGTCGGTGAGCATCTCGGCGAGGGCCCGGGCCCGGAAGCTCTCCGCCGCATGGAACGCGACCGCCGCGTCCGCGGCGGTGCCGTTTCGCCAGGCCGCCTCGATCCGGCCGTGGTACGCGGACCGGGCGGTGCCGAACAGCAGGCCGAGCCCCGGTTCGTCGGCCGAACCGGGCCGCATGGTCTCGGCCACCGCGATCGCCCGGTCGAAGCAGTGCGCCGCCTCGCCGACCGCCCCCTGGTCGAGCCGGAACCGGCCCAGCGTGATCTGCACCCAGCGCAGTTCCGGCAGCACCGGGGAGATCCGTTCGCAGACGTCCCGGGCCGTCTCCAGCATCGCGCACGCCCGATCCGGCTGTCCGAGCTGGTCGTAGGCGATGGCGAGCGCCATACGTAGCCCGGTGCTCTGCCGCCCGGCGGTCCGCGCGTCCGCCAGCGCACGCTCGCCGACCCCCACCGCGGCGGCCGGGTCGTCGGCCTCGAGCAGTTGCCAGGCGCGCGAGGCGCGCATGGCGGCGAGCTCGGCGCCATGCGGGGCGATGGCCTCGGCCAGACCGATCGCCTCGTCGAGCAGCGGCCCGGCCTCGTCGGCTGCGCCGGCGCCGGCCAGCGAGTCGGCCAGGTTGTGCAGGGCGATGGCCAGCGGCAGCGAATCGGGCTGCCGCCGGCGGCGGATCGCGATCGCGCGTCGCTGCCAGCGTTGTGCTTCCACCGGTTGCTGCAGGTTCGCGTACGCCTGAGCGAGGTTCCCGGCGATGTGCGCCGCCACCACCGAATCCGGTGGCGCCACGGCGAACTGCTGGTTCAGGCTTACCAGAGCGTCGCTGAACTGCCCCTGGGCCATCAGGTGGAACGACCGTTCCTCGGCCAGCTGCTGGACCGTTCCCGCCGCCAGGCCGGCGAGGGACGCGGCGCGTTCGATGGCCAGGACGGCATCGCCGGGGTAACCGGCCGCCTGGTGATTGATCGCGATGTTGTTGAGGCTTGTCGCGATGGCGTCCGGGCTCCGGCCGATTCGCTTGTCGATCTCCAGGGCCTGGTGCAGGACGCGGTCCGACTCGGCGAACATGCCGAGCCGCTCGTAGGTCACGCCGAGGTTGTTCAGCACGATCGAGACATCGTCGGACTCGTGGTAGGACACCTCGGCGTAGCGTCGCATGGCCTCCTCCAGACAGCCGCGGGCCAGGTCCGGGCGGCCGCGTTCGAGCTCGATCTCGCCGAGCACGGTCAGCCCGTCGGCGGCGGCCCGCACCCAGCGCAGCTGCGTCAGTGGGGACTGCCACCACCCGCGCGCCCGCTCGATGAGGGCGAGTGCACGACCGTACTCGGCGCGTGCGTCCGCGTACTCCTCGGCCGCGCGATGGCGGTCACCCGCCGCGATGTGCCGGCGGACCCGAGCCGACCTCCCGGCGACCATGCGGAAAGCATGATTTCCGCCCGCACCCCGGGGAATGCTCCGTTCGGCCGACCCGATCCGGGCAAGGTGAGTGTCCCCACCCCGTCCCTATGTCGCCGTAGGTGTTGCGCGGGCGGCGGGGCGGCCAGCATGGGTTCGCGCCGTGCGTTCGGCCGGTGCGCTGGGAAGGGAGTTGCTGTGCGATCGACAGTGCGTCGCGTGCTTGCCGTGGTGGCGGCCACCGTGGTGGCGGTGGCCGGGGTGAATGTCGGCCCCGCCTTCGCTACCACGGAGCCGGATTTCGGGCCGTTCAACTCCAGCGGGGACTGCGGCACGTCCGTTTACATCGATGCCTACAAGATCAAATATTGGGCCTGTGCGTGGAACATCGCGCCGACCGTGATCACGGGTATCGCCATCCATAACTACGGGACGGGCACACAGACCGTGACTGCCAGCTGGCAGCGCTGGTACAACTACATGTCCTCGCAGGCACACCTGGACAGCTACGAGACGTACTTCTCCGGGGTGACGATCGACCCCGGTGAGACCTTCACCATCTACAACAACACGGGTCAGGACGGGCCGGAGAGCCTCTGCTCCGACAACTCGGGCTGCTACGTCAAGGGCGCCAAGGGTTACGTCGACGTCAAGGGCGCCAAGGGAGTCGTGGTGGCGCACGGTGCCTCGGCGTACTCGCCGCTTCAGTCCATCGAGGACTGGTGCCTCGAAGGGCCGGAGATCGCCAACTGGCCCAACCTGAACCGCTGCGACAACGACTGAGGCTACGGCTGGTAACGGCCCATGTTTTGCCTCACCCGGCCGACGTACGGGTCAAGGCGGGTGGGAATGCCGTTGGCTTTGACGATCGTCGTGGCTGAGGTGCGGTACGACCCGGCCAGCAGCAGGGCCGGGTCGCCGGGGATGCCCGCCAGCCGGGGTGCCAGGAAACAGAGATAGCGGCCCATCGCCGCGATCGACATGCTGGGGGAGAACGGCGGCGCCGGCACCACCGCGCGCTGGCCCTCGGGCAGGTAGAAGCGCAGCACGCTCGGCGTCCAGCGGGCGATGCCGTACTCGTCCTTGGCCGGATCGCTGAGTCCGGCGTCGAAGTCGCTCTCGGCCTGCAGCATCGCGGCGATCAGCACCGGGGAGACGCCGGGCTCGTTGCAGCTCTGGGCGGCCGCGACGATCAGCCGGCGGTACTGCGGAGGGATGCCGGCCCCGGTACGTAGCAGGTCGGGGCGGTATTCGTCGGTGTTCGGCCGCTCGGATCCGGTCACCGCGAACAGGGTGGCGATCAGCATCAGGAGCAGGACGGCCGGAATGGCGAGCCGGGAGCGGGTGCGGGCCGGCGGTCCGTCCAGCTCGCGGATCCGGGCCAGCACCTCGGTGGCGTCGTGCGCCTGGCGCTGGGCGTGGGTGGGGGCCAGGCAGTCCCGGACGATCGGCCGCCACCCGCCCGGTAGCCCGCGCAGGATCAGCTCGCCCTGGCCGGCCGCGTACCGGTCGGCGGCCAGCGCACGGGCCCGGGCGGTCGCCCCGTCGAACGGCGATCGGCCGCTGAGCAGCTGGCACGCGGTGATGCCGAAGGCCCAGATGTCGGCGCTCGCGCGTACCGCAAGACCGCGCTCACCCAGCGCTTCCTCCGAGCGTTCGGGTGGTACGTAGTCGGAGGAGCCGACCGGGGGCAGGTAACCGTGGGTGCCCTCCAGCTCGACCGCCAGGCCGAAGTCGGAGAGCCGCACCGAGCCGTCCGGCATGACCAGGATGTTGTCGGGTTTCAGGTCGCCGTGCACCCAGCCGGCCGAGTGCAGCTCGACCAGGCCCTCGCAGGTTTCGGCCAGCAACCGCGGCGCGTCCGGCACCGGCTGCCCGGCCGCCTGCCGTAACCGGTCGGCCAGCGACGCGGCGGCCCGCTCCAGCACGATGACGACGGCCCCGTCGAGTTCGGGGTGGGCCGGGTCGTCCAGGGTCAGCACCTCGAGGGAGCGGATCAGCCGGTGGCCGGTCAGCCGGGCGTGCCCGCGGGCCTCCCGCTCGGCCATCTCCCGCAGGTGGCCGACCTGACGCGGGGTCACCGTGCCGGTGGGCAGGAACTTGAGCGCCACCTCGGCATCGCCCCCGGCCGCGGCGTACACGCTGCCCCACTGCCCGGTGGCGATCGGCTCGGTGACGACCCATCGGCCGGCCCGGTACCCGAGCGGCACCGAGACCGCCCAGCCGGCGGTCGAGACGTCAGTCCCCATGCACCGACGCTCGCCGGGTAAGACGGGAGGGGAGAAGTTCCAGGTGCTCCTCGCGTACGAGATCGAAACGGAGCGCGAGCGAGACGACCGCCTCGCGCCGGAATCCGCCGGGGTCGGCGGCGCGTTCGCCGGCGGCGTTGCGGATCCGCAGCTTCTCCCGGGCCAGATAGTCGACGTGGAAGTTGACCGCGTCGGCGGTCAGGTCGCGGCAGGACGGCAGCGGGCGGAGCCGTTCGACCACCGACGGCACCGACGGGATGGCCACCACCGACTCGTCGCGCAGCCGCCGTTCGCAGAGGGCCACCAGGACCAGGAAGTACTTCGCGGTCTGGTCGAGCGGGAACGCGGACAGGGTGCCGCTGCCGTCGCCCGGCCCGGTGCGGTGCGGATCGAGGTGGGCGTGCGACGGGGCGAAGATCCGGAAATGGACCGGGGCGGGCCGGCCGGGCAGGACCACGCGGGAGATCTCGAACGGTACGGGCGCCCCGACCCGCCCGGGCGTCACCTTGACGTGCTCGCCCGCACCCTCGGGGTTCTCCACCACGTACGTGGCGGTGCGGCTGTAGTTGGTGAGCGCCCAGTAGTCCTCGGCGGCCGTCACCTCGCCGGCCAGCCGGGCCACCGCCGGGTCGTCGAGGGCGAAATCGACCGGAGTGTCGGGAGCGCCGCGGCCGAATCGCACCGATTCTCCGGGTGCCAGACGCAGCAACCGCGGTACGCGCTCATCGCCCGGCAGCTCGATGATCAGCGTGTGCAACCGTCCCCCTGAGTCCAGCCGGCGCAGTGCGCCGCCAAAGTATCGGCAATGTTGAAAAGCGTCAATATTCGACCTCGTAGGTGCCGCGAACCGGCGCGGCGCCCGATTCTCGGGAGTGCCTCGCCGAAAGCCGCGAGCTACCTGTGAGAGGTGCCGGATGCTGCGCCCCGCGATGCTGATCCTGTCGGTCATGTCCCTGGTGCTGGGCGGCGCGGCCGTACCGGCGCGGGCCGAACCCGTCCGCGCCGACGCCGAGGCCGATGTCGTGGTGCTCGGCCAAGGCGACCAGGACGGCTTTCACCTTCTGGCCGCCTCCGAACAGGACGGGTACGCCTGGCGGACGGTCGCGTCGCTGAGCGAGCCCGGCGTCGAGACCGACCGCTGGATCGGCAATGTCTGCGTGACCGGCTCCGGCGACCGGGCGGTCGTCGTCTACGCGCCGCGGGCCTGGACCAACTCGCCGGTGCTGGCCGAGCGGGGCGGCCTCACCGCCGTGGTCGACCTGGCCACCGGAGCGGTCGACAAGGTGCCGGTGCGTTCCTCGCTGGCCTACTTCAGCCCCGGCTGCGGCGCGGGGGAGCAGGCCGTGATCACCCAGTCCCGCGGCGAGGACGACAGCGCGGACGGCAGCGCGGCGCGGACCCGGCTGGTCACGGTGGACACCGTCCGCGGTACGGCGAGCGAGCCGGTCGACGTCGCCGGTCAGATCACCTCGGCGGTGCCGGCGTCCGGGCGGATCGTCGCGGCGGCCGCCGGCCGGCTCGTCGCGGTACGTCCGGACGGCCGCCTCGACACGCTCGCCCGGACCGCCTCGACGCCGTCCCGGATCACCCCCGACCAGGCCGGGGGCGTGGTCTACCTGGACGCGGCGGGCGAGCGGGGCGAGATCCGGCGGGTGCCGGCGACCGGTGCGTTGCAGCGCTCCACGCTGCTCGCCGACGGGCCGCTGCGCTCGGTCGACGTGCGGTCCGGCGCGCACGGCTCGGTTCAGCTGACCGGGTCACTGACCCGTCGTGCGGCGCTTCCTTCGGCCGTACGGGTCGTCGACGGCACCGTTCCGCTGGCGACCTCATCGCTGGGTGGGTTCAGCATCGACGCCGACCGGACCGCCACCCCGGGCAGCGCCGCCTGGACCGCCCAGCTCACCCGGGCCACCGCGGCGACGACCTACACGGCGCGGGTGGCGAGCACCGGCCGCACCTTCCGAACCACCGCCCGGCCCGGCGAGCGACCCTCGGCCCGGATCGCCGAGGGCTCAGCACCGCACCCGCTGAGCGGGCTGGCCCGCACCGGCGGGGCTTTGACGGCCGTCGCCGCCGATACCGACCCGGTCGACGCCGACGCGACCTGCGCGATCCCCCGCAACGACCCGGACACCCAGGTCGAGCAGCCGACCCCGCGGCAGGTGGAGTGGGCCGCCGACCAGGCCGTGGTGGGCAACCTGACCCTGACCCGCGAGGCCAACTGGCACCAGGCGCACATGAGCTCGTCCTGGTCGCCGCAGGGCCTGTTCCCGCGGCTCGAGCTCACCGGCGGCGGCCGCGTCCCGGTACAGATCTTCCTCGGCGTCATGTCCCAGGAGTCCAACCTGTGGCAGGCGTCCGGCCACTCCCTGCCGGGCGTGCCGGGAAACCCGCTGATCGGCAACTACTACGGCCGCGACATCTATGACGAGGACGAGTCGAACGACTGGGACATCGACTTCTCCGAGGCGGACTGCGGATACGGCGTCACCCAGATCACCGACGGTATGCGCAAGCCCGGGCACCTCCGGCCCGATGAAGTCGCGCTCACCCCGTTTCAGCAGCGGGCGGCCGCGGTCGACTACGCCACCAACATCGCGGCCGGGTTGCGGATCCTGCAGGACAAGTGGAATCAGACCCGGGCGGTCGGGATCGTGCACAGCAACGGCGATCCGCAGCACCTGGAGAACTGGTTCTTCGCGGTCTGGGCGTACAACAGCGGACTGCATCCGCAGTCGAAAGCGGCTGAGAACGACGGCGCGTGGGGGCTGGGCTGGCTGAACAACCCGGTGAACCCGCGCTATCCGGTGAACCGCGGGTTCTTCGGCGCGAACGGCTCGGACGCGGCCAACCCCGGCAAGTGGCCGTACCCGGAGAAGGTCATCGGGTTCGCGGCGTACTCGATCGCGACCTCGGACGGGCCGGGCTTCCGGGCCGCCTGGTGGACGTCGAACGGCAACCGGGACAAGGCCAAGCCGTCGATCGGCACGTTCTGCACGGTGGCCGGCAACCACTGCGACCTCTCCGGCCAATACACCCCGAACGCCGACGAGGTACTTGGTGAGAAGGCCGGGCCGTGCAGCCACCTCAACCAATACCTGCAGTACGACCTCAAATGCTGGTGGCATTCGCCGGTGACGTTCAACGACTGCGCCGGCGGGGCTTGCGGGCACGAACTGCTGCGCTTCGACGCCACGTACGGGGAACAGCCGGACGGCATCAACTCCACTCCGCACTGCGACCGGTCCGGGCTACCGGCCGGGTCGGTGGTGGTCGACGACGTACCGGCCACGGTGGCCCCGATCCAGACCGGCCAGCGACCATGCGGCGCCAACTTCGGGCCGAACGCGGGAACTTTCGCCTTCGAGTTCGCCGCCGACTACCAAGGACGCTATCCCTCCAAGGTGGACACTCATCAGATCGGCGTCGGTTTCGGCGGGCACGCCTGGTTCACGCACACCGTTGCCCCGTACAACCTGGGCGGCAAGCTGAAGGTCACCGGAACCTGGACGTTCACCAACGCGTACACCGGCTGGGCGCGCGTCCTGGTGCACATGCCGGACGTCGGTGCGCACACCCAGCAGGCGGCGTACGCGATCGGGCTCGGTGACGGCCGGGTCAAGACCCGGTACGCCCTGCAGAACACGCAGCACAACGACTGGAAGTCGCTCGGCGTCATGCAGTTCGCCGGCCGGCCGACCATCAGGCTCTCCAACGAGACCTGGGACGGGACCGGCGACGACGACATCGCCTGGGACGCGGTGGCGATCCAGCCGCTCGCGGCGAAACCGGCCGACTTCGTGGTGGCGCTGGGTGACTCCTACACGTCCGGCGAGGGCGCCGCCGACACCGCCAGCCTCGACTACTACCGGGAGTCGAACGTCGACGAGGGCCACGTCCGGAACAAGTGCCACCGGTCGAAGCTGTCCTGGCCGCGCAAGGCCGTGCTGGCCGACAATGCCAACGAGCAGCTCGGCACCCGGGCCGACCGCTGGGACAACACCCTGGACTTCCAATTCCACGCGTGCTCGATCGCGGAGACGTTCAACATCAATCCGCGGCACAGCAACGACGACGGGCAACCCATCGAGAACGCGCTCGGGAAATGGTCGGGCGGCCAGTGGGGCGAGGTCTCGCAGATCGACAAGGGCTACCTGGACGAGAACACCACCCTGGTGATGCTGTCGATCGGCGGCAACGACGCCCGATTCAAGGACGTCATTATGGAATGCCTGTTCTGGGCCGGCCTCAAGGCGTGCCAGGACGCCCACCTGAGCGGCGAGTCCGATCCGCTCTCGGTCTCGGTGCCCCGATCGATAAACGGCCCGGTCAAGGCCTCGATCACGCAGACCCTGCAGGAAATCCACAAACGGGCCCCGAACGCCAAGATCATGCTGATGGGCTATCCGCGACTGTTCGAGAACGACGGTCAATGCGTAATCGGCATCGGAACCGACGAAGCGCCGTGGATCAACCAGATGTCCACCGACGTAGTGGCCCCGATGATGAAGGGCGTCGCGGACGACCTGCGCGCCGCCGGAACACCGGTCTACTTCGGCAACCCGACCAGCTACTTCACCGGCCAGGCAATCTGCGGCAGCCCAGAAACCATCCACGGCATCCGGTCCGACGTCAACGAGTCCTTCCACCCAAAGCTCGCCGGCACCACCCACTACGCCGACGCGGCAAACGCCACCCTGCGCCAAATGGGCCTGTAGATCAGGACCGCGAGATTCAAAAACCCTTTGCGGTACGCGCGACGCCGTGGACAACCGCAATTCCCCCCGACCGCCGCCACCGCGCGACCAGAGTGCAACACCGGCGCGTGCCGCGCCAATCGCGCAACCGAAAACCCACCCTTGGAGGCTTGCTTTGCTCACCAATACGCGCTGCTCTGCGTACCTCTGGTAAGCGCGCGAGCTCAGGCCCGTTTCAGGCCGGGCGCACACCACGGGAACCGGGCCGCCCGCGCACCAGACACCGCCCGCCAGAGGACCTGATATGCCGGATATATCGGTGCCTGCTGGTGAGAGCCGGCGCGATCTTGCGGCTCTGCTGTTCGCTCCGAGCGGTAAGTCTTCAGCGTCTGCGAGCCGGAGCGGGGCCGGGAAGATCCGGACGCGGAACCGGTCAGCACGGCGGGGGCAAAAAACGCAAAACGCCCTGCCGCCTGGAGCGGCCAGCCTGGCGCTTACCCGAGGCGCGCAGAGCAGCGCGTATGGGTAAGCAGAGCAAACCGTCGAACAGGCTGATGTTTGTCCTGGTCGGCGGGGACCGCCGGCACCCGCTGGCGGGGCGGTGGGGTTGGGGGTCTTGGGTCGGGACCGCCCGTAGCGGGCGCGCGGAGGGTGAGTCCCGCTCAGCGGGACCGAGTGCTACGGGAGTGGTCCGGCGCGCGTACGGATAAGGGATCTTTCTTTACCGGCGAAGCCGCCTGTTCCGGACACCCACCCCTGGCGAGAGTGGGCAGTCTGCGTTCCGGCACGGCGACCGATGTGGCCCCCACCGGGTTCAGCCGTCGCGGGCTACCGCCTGGTCGATCGTCGCTCCCTGGAGCAGGCGCTTGATCGGGACCTCGAGCTTCTTGCCGGTGCGGGTGTGCGGGATGGCCGGAACCGGGATGATCGCGTCCGGCACGTGGCGGGGTGAGGCCTGGGTGCGGATGGCCGAGGTGATCCGGTCCTTGAGGGCCTGGTCGAGTTCGACGCCCTCGGCCAGCACGACGAACAGTGGCACCCAGTTCCACAGCCCGACCGGCATCGACGGCATCGGTCGGGTGACGACGAGTTCGAGGCGGTCATGCGGCAAATCCGAGCGCGGCGGTCGACCGGCCGACGGCGTGCACGGTGCGATCCGGGCGGATCAGCGCCCAGGACGCGTCGAGCCGGTCGAGCCAAACCCCCAGCTGATCGGCGGGATCAACGAACACCCTGGTCACTCCCTCCGGAAGATCGGTGCCGGTGATCGCCACGACGGAGAACCCGGGTCCCAGAAGACGGTCGACGAGGACCGGGCCGACCCGCACCAACGGCAGCAGCGTGCCGCGGGCCTTGCCGGCCAGCCGCTTGTCGACAAGCGGCCCCTCGAGCCGGGGTGAGGTGGCGTCGAGGACCTTGGCGGCGACGGCGGGCACGTGCCGGACCACGGCCAGCACCGCGCGCCGAGCCACGGCGGCCGCCGCCCCGCCGCCGGTCATCGCCCGTCCGAGGATGACGGCGAGCTTGATGAGGCGCTCGGCGTGCGGCCGCCGTTCGGCCTGGTAGCTGTCCAGCAGCGTGGCGGAGGCCTGGCCGTCGAGCACAGCGGTGAGCTTCCAGGCCAGGTTCATCGCGTCGCGCAGTCCGGCACACATGCCCTGGCCGATGAACGGCGGCGTCAGGTGCGCGGCGTCGCCGGCGATGAGGATGCGGCGGTCCCGCCAGGTCTCGGCGATGCAGGCGCGGAAGGTGTACTCGGTGGCGCGCAGGATCTCCAGCTGGTCGTCGCGGGCGGCGCCGGCCCACGGGTCGATGAGCACGCGCAGCCGGGCCAGCGTGGCGAAGTCGGCCGGGCCCTCGTCGTCGCGCAGGCGGATCTCGAAGCGGTAGCGGTCCCGCCCGATCCGCATGTAGGTCGCCGCGCGTTTCGGGTCGCAGACCTGGTGCACGCCGTCCCAGGCATCGAATTCCACCGAGGAGCGTACGTCGACCACGAGCCACCGTTGTTCGAAACCGAGCGGGCGCTGGGCCGAACCGAGGACCCGGCGTACCAGGCTGTTGGCACCGTCGCAGCCCACGGAATAGGCCGCGGTGACCTGGCGGCCGGGGCCGACGGTGGCCGTGACCCGGTCGGCGTCCTGCCTGAGATCGGTGACCTCGCACCCGCTGAGCAGGGTGACCGCCGGGAACTCGGCCAGGTTCTTGCGCAGCAGCTTCTCCAGTTCGGGCTGGTCGAAGAGGTTGGCCTCGGGCAGCCCGGTCGCGGTCGCCGCGTCCCGCTCGAACCGGGCGAGCACCCGGTGGCGGGCGTCGACCAGCTGCAGCCCGCGGGTGGCCCGGCTGACCTCGGCGAACGCGTCGCCGATCCCGACCTCGTGCAGGATGCGGAAGACCTCGCCGTCCAGGTGCACCGCCCGGGGCAGCGGATAGACGTCGGGGTGCCGTTCGACGACGCAGACGCTCCGGCCCTGCCGGGCCAGCAGGGTGGCCAGGGTGAGACCGGTCGGGCCGGCTCCGACGACGAGTACGTCGAACGGGCCCATCACTTCGCCCGGACGACGTTGGTCTGCGTGCCGAGGTCGAGCCCGCGACCCGGCAGCGTGATCGAGGCCGCGACGACGTCGCCGTCCTGCAGGTAGCGGGGGTTGGTGGCCTGCCGCTTGAAGAAGATCTCCAGGCGCTTGGCCGGCGAGAGCAGGCCGGCGAGCCGGTTCACCAGCGGCGGCGGCGCCTTGAGCGCGGTGCCACCGGGCGTGCCGGTGAGCAGCAGATCGCCGGCCTCCATGGTCTGGAACCGGGCCAGCGCGGTGAGCGCCGCGGCCGGCTTGACCAGCATGTCGGCCACGGTACTGTCCTGGCGCTGCACGCCGTTGACCGACAGCGTCAGGCGAACCTCGTCGAGTACGGCGAGGTCGTCGGCGTCGACCAGGGTGAGATAAGGGCCGACCGGGGTGAACGTCGGGTACGACTTGGCCTCGTAGAACTGCGTCTTGGTCAGTTGCACGTCGCGGGCGCTGACGTCGTTGGTGACCACCAGCCCGGCGACGTATCGGGGGAGCAGTCCAGGATCGACGACGGTGCCGATCTCGAGCCGCCGGGCGATGACGAGACCGAGCTCGACCTCGTAGTCGAGGAACCCGACGTGTTCGGGCCGGACGATGTCCGCGCCCGGCCCGCTGACCGAACCCGAGGCCTTGCGGAAGAACGCGGCCGGTACCCGGTCCGGGTCGAACCCGGAGTCCAGCGAGTGCGAGCGGTAGTTGACCATCTGCGCCACGACCCGGGCCGGCGTGGTGACCGGCGACAGCAGCACCTCGGCGCCGGCCGCCGGTCCGTCCGGGTCGGGGGACGCGGCCGCCGCCTCGACCGCGGCGCGGTCGGCAAGCAACTCGCGGGTGGTGGCGGCCGAGGTCGCGATCCGGGTGAGACGGCCCGCCGCCTCAACCCACCAACCGCCGGCCGTGCGGGCGACGTTGACACTCATGCCAGCTCCTCGCTTCGCTCCGAGCTGCCAAGAGCAAATTCCACACTGAGCTTGCCGATTCGCTCGCTACGCTCGCTCATGCGCTCATCGCCTTCATCAGTGCGCGGGCGACGTCGAGGTCGAACTCGTTGCCGCCGTCGGCCAGCGCCTTCACCAGGGCCCGGGCCAGTGCCGGGCTCGGCTTGGCCCCGAGGAAGTCCCGGCTTACCGGCGGCCCCCACTGGGACAGGCCGCTGGCGTTCATGGTGGCCCAGCCCGGCTCGACGGTGCAGTCGAAGACGTCGCCGTCGGCGTAGTGCTCGAACATCATCCGGTCCGGATCGTGCCAGTAGTCGAAGATCTGGCTGCCCTGGATGTGCCGGCCGATGCCCCAGACCCGCCGGTAGCCCTGATCGCGCAGGAACTCCCCGCCCACCGCCACCGCGTCCAGGTCGGTGAGCTGGTAGGCGGAGTGGACGTAGCCGGTGTGCATGCCCAGATGCATGGCGAGGGTGTGGTGGTCGGAGGGCACCGAACCCAGGTCGCAGCGGATGAAGGCCATCGTCGGCCCGCGGTCGCGCAGGCCGTCCAGGTAGAGGAAGTCCGAGACGATCATGCCGAGGTTTTCCAGGTACCAGTCCAGCGTCGCGCGGAACCGGGTGGTCTCCAGCACGACGTGGCCGAGCTTCTGCACCTGCGCCGGCCCCTCCGGCGTGCGCTGGGTGGCGTTGACGCGGATCGGCTCGGCGCCGAAGTTGAACCGGTGGCTGTCCCGTTCCGGCACCGCGGCCAGCGCGGAGAGCCCGGCCACGACCTGAACCGGGAACCCGCTGGGATCACGCAGCCGCACCGCCGTGCCGCCGGCCGTGGCCGTGGTGGCGACGCCGCTCTTGCGGGCGAGCCGCTCGACGTCGGCGACCGACTCGGCGAGGAAGACCGGGCCGACGAATCCCGGCCGCGGGCCGCGGCGGATCACCAGACAGGGCGCGGCCGACCAGGTGCCACGCAGCTTGAGTACGTCGGGGGAGCGCTCGGCGACCTGGAAGCCGAAGTCGGTCGCGAACTTCTCGGCCCGGTCCAGGTCGGGTTTGACGAACTCCAGCCAGGCCAGCTCCACCACTTTGATCACCGGGTCGTTGTTGCGCCCCGGGTGTTCGCGGTGCAGACCACCGACTTCGCTGTGGTACGCGGTCATCGGAAGAAACCTTCCAGGGCGGTGATGAACTCCTGCGGCTTGTCCAGGTTGATCACGTGACCCGCGTCGACCTTCCGGTAGGTGCCGTGGGCCAGGAGCGACATCGCCCGGTCGGCGTCCTCCTGGGACATCGCGCCATTGAGGATGTCACCGTCGACCCAGGAGTAGTTCGCCTGCAGGATCATGTCGAAACCTCCTCGGGGGTGAACCGAACCCGAGGTTGGCACGCGAATCGTCGACGAAGCAACATATTTTCGAAATTATTCAAGAATTCCGAGGATCGGGTACGGTGCACCGGTGACCATCGACGCCAGCACCCGCAGTAACGCGGTGTTCGACCAGCTCCGAGCCGATCTGCTCGCCGGCCGGTTCGATCCCGGCTCCAAGCTCAAGCTCGCCGGGCTCGGCCAGCGCTACACCGCCAGCCTGTCGGTCGTGCGCGAGGCCCTGAGCCGGCTGGCCGAGCAGGGCCTCGTCGTCGCCCACCCGCAGCGCGGCTTCAGCGTGGTGGCGCTCAGCCCGGCGGATCTGACCGACCTGACCAACACCCGCATCGACGTCGAGACACTCGCCGCCCGGCGGTCGGTCGAACGCGGCGACCTGGCCTGGGAGGCCGCCCTGGTGGCCGCCCATCACACGCTGGCCCGCACCCCGCTGGGCGAGGACTGGATCCGCGCCCACCAGGCCTTCCATCAGGCGCTGGTGGCCGGCTGCGGCAGCCCGCGGCTGGCGGCCATCGCCAACGGGCTGCGCGACGCCAGCGAGCTCTACCGGATCTGGTCGCACGCGCTCGCCCACGACGACGACCGCGACATCGCGGGCGAGCACCGCCGCCTGCTGGAGTTGGCCGTGGCCCGCGACGCCGCCGGCGTGGCCACCGCGCTGGCCGCGCACATTCAGCACACCACCGACGCGCTGCTGCGCTACGCCGCGCTGGCGGAGATCGACAACAACTGACTCCGGAGGGCACATGGGCCGCATCGACATGCACGCGCACTTCATCCCGGACTTCTACCGGGCGGCCGCCTCCGCCGCCGGGCACAGCCACCCCGACGGGATGCCGGCGATCCCGGCCTGGAGTGTCGACGCGGCGCTGGCGACGATGGACGGACTGGACATCGCCACCGCGCTGCTCTCGATCTCCTCGCCCGGCGTGCACTTCGGCGACGATGTGCCTGCGCGCGCTCTCGCCCGTACGGTCAATCGGTTCGGGGCCGGCCTGGTGGCCGACCACCCGGACCGATTCGCGGTGCTGGCCTCGCTCCCGCTGCCGGACGTCGCCGGGGCGATCGACGAGATCGCCTTCTCCTACGACGAGCTCGGCCTCGACGGGGTGGTCCTGGAAAGCAACGCCGCCGGCGTGTACCCGGGTGATCCGGTGTTCGAGCCGGTCTGGGACGCGCTCGACGAACGCTCCGCGCTGGTGGTCCTGCATCCGACCTCCCCGCCCGGCTGGGAGCTGGTGGCCCGGGGCCGCCCCCGGCCGATGCTGGAGTTCCCGATCGACACCGCCCGCGCGGTCAGCGACCTGCTCCTGAGCGGAACGCTGCAACGGCATCCCCGGGTCACGGTCGTCGTCCCGCACGGCGGTGGCGTCCTGGCCTCGGTCGCCGACCGGATCGCCACCTTCGCCGCGGCCCAGGGCGTCGACGTCCGGGCCCAGCTGCGGCGGCTCTACTTCGATCTCGCCGGAATGCCGCTACCGCATCAGCTCCCGTCGCTGCTGGCCCTGGCCGGCCCCGACCGGTTGCTCTACGGCAGCGACTGGCCGTTCACCCCGGAGCAGCTGGTGAAGCAGCTGGCCGGCGCCCTCGACAGCACTCCGCTGCTGGACGCCGAGGCCCAGCGAACCAACGCCACTCGGCTGCTTCCCCGGCTTACCCGCAGGTAATTTCGGGGCCCATTCGCCTGGTCGATGCTGGCTACACTGCCACGTACATCGATGCGGGGGAGGACGGGCGATGCCGGACAGGGGCGCTGAGCTCGGGGTTGATCTCTATTGGCTGTCCACGGTGGCGAATGATGATCTGCCCTCGGTGGCGAACGTCTTCACCGACGCGTCGACCAATCTCTCGTCGGCCGGGGCGTCGGTCGACGCCCTGATGCGCCGGCCGAGTGCGTTCGGTGGTGGCACCAGCCCGATCTTCGAGGGTTGGCACGGGCTGCACGCCACGACGTTGCGGTTCCTCAACGACACCGTCGACAGCCTGGAGGACACGTCTCGTGCCCTCAACCTCGCGATCGATCACTACACCGACACCGACACCGAGGCCAAGCGGGCGTTCGACGAGAAGACCGCCCAGCTGGGTGCGGCCACCCCGGCGCCGGTGAAGTGACGTCATGAGTTACGACCAGCTGATGGAACACGCCTGGAGCATCAAGACGAAAGCGGTCAACCGGGCGATCATGAAAAAGGAGAACGACCCGGCATTCGCCGCCTTCAGCGGGCCGGAAGGCTACTTCTCCGATATTCCGGAGCGCTATGAGGCGTACGCCGGTCTGCCTGATCCTGCGGGTTTTGATGCCTCCATCGCGCGGTTGCAGCGGGTGATGACCGACCTGTCTCCCGGGCAGAACAGCTCCGATCCGGTCAACAAGAAGGACATCTACCCGGCCAACGTCGAGTTCTCGAAGATCACCACGGCCGGTGGTCTGCTGCTGGGGTGGGACGGGGACGCGGCCAACGCGTTCAAGAAGTACTTTCTCGACCCGTTCCCGCTGATCCTGCAGAACCAGTTCATCCTGGTCTCGATGTTGAAGTCGACGCTGCACGCCACCCAGGCGCTCTGGGCGGCGGCCCGTAAGGACCTCGACGGGATCGCCGAGGCGACGATGGCCGCGCTCGACAACGACCCGTGCTGCGACCCGAACAAGTGGACGTTCGACTTCACGGTGATCGCCGCGGTCGCCACCATCGGCGGCGTCGCGGTGACCGCGGTGACCGACGGGCTGGCCGCGCCGCTGGTGCTGGCGACCGTCGACGCCGTCGCGTCGACCGCGGCCGCTAAAGTGCCGGAGGGCATCAAGGACAACAAGACCGGGAACACCGCGATCCAGATCGTCAATGCGATGTGGACCGGGCTGGAGAAGGTCGCCGACCAGTTCCGGGATACGGAGAAACTGATCAACGTCACGGTCGACGCGCTCGAGGGCGATGTCGGGGGTCGTAAGGACCTCTTCGTCTCGGCCCGGCCGCACCTGGCCGACGCCACCGCGGCCAACGTGACCAGCAGCGCGTACCTGGGCGGTCACGACTGATGACGCACGCCGAGCGGATCGACGCCATCCGGTTCCAGGTCCAGGTTCCGGGCACCCAGATCTCCGCCGAGCTGTCCCGCCGTGATCAGATCCGGATCGACTTCGGGTCGGGCGCCAACTACCGCCAGCTCAGCGACTCCGATGTCGAGCACTACCTCGGCGCCCTGGCCCGGCTGCTGTTCGCCAACTGGCTGCGGGCCTACCGCCAGACGCTCGACGAGCACATCGTGATCGAGCCCGGCATCGACAACTGGCAGGACCGCGAGTTCTACGAGGCCCGCGAGAAGATCGTCGGGCAGGGTGCGTCCGCCGACGGGCGCATCCAGCTCATCGGCGACGGGCTGCGCAACGTCACGGTGAAACTCGCGCCCGGCACGGTCTCCCGGCTGTCCGAGGACGAGTGCGCCGACGGCGTACGCGTCGCGGCGGCCGCGCTGATCGAGGACTACACCGGGCAGGTCGCCGAGCTCAAAGAACGCATCTATCGATGAAGCGATCGGGCCCGTTCGGGATCATCGCGGGCGTGCTGGCCCTGGCCCTCGCCGCGTTGGGCGCCTTCGCCTGGGTGCACGCCCGCTTCACCGACACCCCGGCCGCCTGCGCGGTGCCGGCGGCGGCGCCGGACAAACCCCGCGGCCCGGCGGCCGGCGGGCTGAAGGTGGTCGAACAGGGCTTCACCAACCTCAACTCCGGCGCCAGCTTCGGCGCGATCGTGGAGAACACGAGTACGTCGGTCGCCTACCGCACCCGCGTGACGTTCGGCTTCAGCAACAACGGCAAACCGATCGAGGACATCCCGTCCCCGCTGAACACCCAGGAGATCCCGATCCTCCGGCCTGGCCAGCGCATCGGGGTCGGCGACACCCGGGTCCTGGCCGCACCGCACTCCGCGACGGCGGTCGAGGTGCGCCTAGGTGAGACGACCTGGCTCACGCCCGACGAGGCCGGCCGCGGTGTCCTCCCGGTCACCACGACCGACGTGCGCACCGAGCACCCCAACGCCGACTACTCCGGCTACCTGAAGATCAGTTACACGACGGCCTCGCCGACCTGCCGGCCGCTGGCCTGGCGCGGCGTGGCGACGGTGCTGCGCAACCAGTCCGGCACGATCGTCGGCGGCGTGCTGGACGGGTCCGCCAACGGCTGCGCCACCGGCCCCCACGTCACCAGCCCGGGGCGTCTGCTGCCGGCCGCCGATGACACCCGCACCGAGGTCTACCCCTACTGCGACCTGCAGCGCCCCGCCGAAGACATCGCCAACCAGCTCGCCAACTGATCGCCGAGGGCTGCCGTCGCGGCCGGGCAGGTAGTGATCTGGTTGCGGAACCGGTCCGACGGTTTGGCCGCAGGGTGCACCTGCCGACCATGGTGAAGGCCGACGGAACGAAAGGGGCGTAGATGCACGCCGTGCTGGGTCGCACCGACTCCGACGAACCGGTCGACGTCGCGGTCATCCGGACCACGCCGACCGCGCCCGACGCCGGGCCGGAACACCACGGCGCGGTGCGGACGAGGGCCGCCCGGCTGTGGCTGACCTGGCTCGGCGTGGGCCTGCTGTTCTGCGGTGGTCAGATGCTGACCACGGCGGACGGGCCGATCGGCGGAATCCTGACGCTCGCCATGCCGTTGCTGTTCAGCGCCGGCATCGTCATCGGCGTCCTGGTCAACAAGCCTCGGCCGCGGTGGCCGTGGCTGATGCTCGCGGCCGCCGGCCTGGTCACCGTCGCCGGTTACGGCATCTGGTGGGCCGGCGCTACCGCCGTCGCGTTTCCGGTGTTCATCACCATCTACCCGCTGGAAGCGGCGGCCCTGCTGCTCATCGTGCGCGGATGCGCGCTCTCACCGGCCACCCGCTGCGTCCCGTGACGGAGATGTCCCCGCAACGCGTGCTGCTGGTCAACCTCGCTTGCATGGGCGCTCCGGCCCTGCTGATCATCCAAGGCGTTCTTCAACACGGAAAGGTCGACTGGTTCGCCGCCGGCCTCGGCTGCATCACTCTGTTCGCTCTTGTCGCACTGCGCATGTTCGACCTGGTCAGCCAGGTGCACGACAAGGCCCGCCAGCTCGACGCGGTGGCGCACATCGACGCCCTCACCGCGCTTCCCAACCGGCGGGCATGGGACCTCGAGCTGTCCCGCCGCATCGCGGCCGCGCGCCGCCACGGCAGCCCCGTCGTCGTTGCCATCCTCGACCTCGACCACTTCAAGAAGTACAACGACGAGCACGGCCATCAGGGCGGCGACAACCTGCTCAGCAGCGCGGCCGCCGCCTGGCGCGGCCAGTTGCGCCCGGAGGACCTCCTGGCCCGTTACGGCGGGGAGGAGTTCGGGGCGATCTTCGACCAGTCCAAGCTCGCCGACGCCGACCGCATCATCGAACGGCTCCAGGCCGTCAACCCCCTGGGCCAGACCTTCTCGGCCGGGGCCGCGCAGTGGAACGGCAGCGAGACCGCCGAGGAGCTGCTGGCCCGGGCCGACGTCGCCCTGTACGCCGCCAAGGCGGCCGGTCGCAACCGCGTCTACGTCTCCAGCATCCGCTGATCAGAATCTTTCTCGCTTCGTGTAACACACATCACACATGTTTCGGACATCTTCTTGTCATCGCATTGACACATCTCTATTCTCCAGGAAAGCGCTTTCCTGTGGACAGCCCTCCACAGGACACGCTCTCGACATCGAGGTGAGAAAGAGATGAAACGACCACGCTCTCTACGATGGATCGCCGGAGGCGCCACCGCCGTCGCGGTCGCCGCTATCACGGTGGCGCTGCCGCTGTCCTACGCGTCGGCGGCTGACAACCTGAGCCTCAGCGGCGGCGCCGACGGTTCCAGCAAGGCCAGCGGCACCAGTTACGGCAACGTCAAGGACGGCAGCACCAGCACCTACTGGGCGCCGGCCAGCGCGACCGGCTATGTCTCGGTGAAATGGAGCAGTGCCACCACGGTCTCCAGCGCCGTCATCCGGGTGGCCTCGGGCGGCGGCTCGATCACCGCCTGGCGACTGCTCAACTACGACACCGGCGGCGTCCTGGCCAGCGGCAGCGGCACCCCGAGCACCATCTCGTTCGCCTCGACGTCGCTGAAGAAGATCACGTTCGACATCACCGGCGCGTCCGCCGCGCCGCGGATCGCCGAGTTCGAGACGTACTCCAGCGGCAGCACGACGCCGACCACCAGCCCGACGGCGACGACCAGCCCCACCACCAGCCCGACCAGCAACCCGGGCACGCCGACCGGCTCGTGGCCGTCCTCGGCCGGTTCGGTGTCGATCTCCGGCACGGTCTCCGTCTCCGGGACCTTCGACGGTGGCATGAAGACGTACTGCTGCATCGGTGACGGCTCGCAGAGCGAGTCCCAGGACCCGATGTTCGAGATCGCCAACGGCGGCACCCTGCAGAACGTCATCCTCGGCTCGCCCGCCGGCGACGGCGTGCACTGCCTGGGCACCTGCACCATCCGCAACGTGTGGTGGAACGACATCGGCGAGGACGCCGCCACCTTCCTGCAGACCAACGGTGGCACCAGTTACGTCATCGGCGGTGGCGCGAAGAACGGCAGCGACAAGACGTTCCAGCACAACGGCAACGGCACCGTCAACATCTCCGGCTTCTACCTCAACGGTGCCGGCAAGCTCTACCGCGGCTGCGGCAACTGCACCAACTCCTACCAGCGCCACGTCGTGGTCGACAACGTGCTGCTGACCGGCGTCGACTACGTCGTCGGCATCAACACCAACTGGGGCGACACCGCCACCATCACCCGCGTCACCGTCAACTCCGGCGCGGTGGTCTGCGGCATGTACAAGGGCGTCGCCAAGGGCAGCGAGCCGAGTTACCTCGGCGAAGGCTGGAACACGGCCAACTGCAAGGTGAACAAGAGCGACATCACCTACAAGTAGGCACTTCTGCGGGGCGCTCACCGATCGGGTGGGCGCCCCTTTCCTCAGCGGCCGGGGCAGGAGGTCCGGTAGGGCAGCGCCGGCACGAAGCGCCGCCACTCCGCTTCGTTGAGCGGCCCGGCAACCAGGCGGCATCCGTACGCGATCGGGTCCTCAGCGATCGCCGCCGGTCGGGTGATGTCCCAGTAGAGCGGCAGTCCGGCGTTGTTCTCGGTGACCAGGGTGCGGCCGTCGGCGGCGAAGGCGACGGCCGCCTGGGTGGGTACCTCCGCGATCCGCCGCGGGTAGGTGGGGTCGGTGATCAGCCACACCACCGCCGTGGGCGTCGGGTCCTTCGCGCCCGGCTGGGCGAACCCGCTGGTCACCGCGAGCTGGCCGGTGCGGCTGATGGCCACGCCGGAGACGATGCTGACGCCCCCGGGCAGATCGCCGGCGGCCACGGTGCGGTCCCGGTCGGTGGTGTCGACGATGGTCGTGTGCGAGATGCCGCCGACCAGCAGCAGATGCCCGTCGGGGCTGAACGTCGCCCCGGTGACCTGCTGCGACTGGGCGGCCGCGACCAGGCCGGGGCTGGTCGGTAGTGATCGGGGTCGCCGGAGATCGGTGACGTCCCACAGCGCGGCCTCGTCGTATCCGCCGACGAAGGCCGTCCGGCCGTCGGGGGACACCGCGAGTGCGTCCAGGCCGCCGTCCTTCGCCCGCCGGATGGTGCCGAGTTTGGCCGGCCGGCGGGGGTCGGCGAGGTCCCAGATCACGACGGCCGGACCGGTGTCGTCGGTACCGCCGATGAGGATGGTGTGCCCATCGGGATGGGAGGCGATCGGGCCGATCGACCGCACCTGAGGGGCGAACGTGATGATCTGGGCCGGGTGAACGGGATCGCTGACGTCATAGACCGTCACGGTGTCGGCGACCGGGCCGGAGGTGGCCACGGCGGTGCGGCCGTCGGGGCTGATCGTCGCCCGCGCCGCCGGCGGATACCGTCCCGGCCCGGAGAACCCGGCCAGCAGGATGGCGTCTCCTCCCTCGCTGGTCAGGGCGCCCACCGCGGCCAGCACCGGCGCCGGTCGGCCGGTCCGGCCGGGTGGGCCGGCGGCGGCCGCGTCCCAGGCGATGACGGCGCCGTCGGACTGCAGCGCGAGGACGGTGGAATCCTGGTCGGCAAAGCCGGCCGCGAGCACGCCGGCCGGCCCGGTCAGGCTCAGCGTCCGTACGGGGCGGCTCGGATCGCTGACGTCGTAGGTGAAGACGGTGTGCTCCTCCTCGCTCACCGCCAGGATCGCCTTGCCGTCACCGCGGAAGACGACATTGCTGATCGGGTGCACGAAGTCCGTGATCCTGGACAGAACCCGTGGCCGGGTGGGATCGCGGACGTCCCACAGCGTCACCCGGTCGCCGCCGGCCACCAGCAGGTCACCATCTTTGCGGAACGCCGGCGCGCTCGGGCCGAAACCGTCGGCGGGCTGTGCCAGCGGACGATGCACGGCCGGGCGGCTGATGTCCCACAGGCCACTGCCGGTGGCCATGACCGCTCCGTGCGGGCTGAACACGCCGTCCCCGGCGGCCGACGCGGTCTCGGTGGGCCGGCCGGTCAGCAGCCTCGGGCGAGTCCGGTCACGGATGTCCCACAGCGTCGGCGAGCTGTCGTCGTAGCCGTAGTCGGTAGCGGTGAACGCGATCTCGCCGCCGGGACTGAGGGCGACCGCGCCGATCGGACCCTGACCGGGGTCCATGGTGGCCGTTTTTACCGGTGTTCGCGGGGTGCTGACGTCCCACAGATCGGCGGTGCCGGCCGAGCTCTCGCAAACCGGATCGCAGTTGCTGTAGCCGACCAGGGCCAACCGGCCGTCGGCGGACAGCGCGACACTGGCCCCGAAAACACCGGGGGCGGGCAGGGTGGCCAGCCGCCGGGCCGGCTCGCGCAGGTCCCACAGGCTCGCCTGCCGGGACTCGCCGACCAGCATCAGATCCCCCTGGACGACCATCGTCTTGGCGGCGTTCACCTGGGCCCGGACACCCCGGAACCGGCTGCTTTCCAGATCGGCGGCCAGCGTGGCCCGATGCTCCGGCGACGGATGCAGCGCATGCGCGGCCAGCTCCAAGCGGAAGGCGGTGGCCGGATCCCGTACGGAAAGGGTCTGTGCTTGAAAAACCAGCCCGCGGGCGGTCGCCTCGCGCTCCTGCGCGGTCGCCCGGTCGCGCTGCTGCCGGGCCTGCCCCAGCTGGAGGTACGCGGTGGCGCCGGCCGTGAGCGCGAGGATGGTGAGGACCGCCATGCCGGCCAGGGAAAGGCGCCGGAATCGGCGGCCGCGACGATGTTGCCGGATGTCCTCCCCGACCAGTTCGTCCTTGGACCGGCCGTGCAGCGGCGCGGCCAGCGTCGCGATCCGATCGGCGAAAGCGGGGTTGGCCATGTTCAGATCGTGGTCGGCCCGCACGTCGCGGAGATCGATCCAGAGCGGCTCCTCGTCGAACCAGGCGCGCAGGGATTCCGGCAGCGCGGTCGTCCGCTCCCAGTCGAAGTCTCCGGCCGTACCGTCCCAGGCGATCTCCCCGTCGGTGAGCCCGATCAGCAGCGGCCGGCGCGGCCGCATCGCCAACCACCGTTCCACCTCGCGGTTCACCCAGGGTGATTGGGCCGCTTGCGGCGAGGCGAGCAGGACGAAGGTACGCGACTGGTCCAGCGCGGTCGCGATGGTGGACCACACGGCCGGGTTGGCCGAGAGGCTCTGCTTGTCGCAGAACACCCGCAGTGCTCGCAGCCGTCGCCAGGGACGAGCGAACTGGTGCAGGCCGTCGCGTAGGCCGGGGCCCAGCCGCCCGTCGGCACTGTGGCTGTACGAAATGAAGACGTCATAGCCGACGGTCATTGCTGCTCTCGCAGGGCGAGCCCGGTGCCGTCCGGTCCGATGAGTTCGATCGTCGATTCTTCTGCTTCCACCGAAACGGTGCCCTGCAGGGTGCGGGTTATCGCCGCATCGAGCTCGGTCAGCGAGGCGTCGCACGGCTGGGATGCCCGGGTCAGCGGGCCGACCGTGACAGCCCGGCCGGTGAAGCTGCCGGTGCCTTTCAAGGTCGCGCACCCGGTGGTTACCGAGATCGCGCCGTTTTCGAGGAAGGTAATTGATGCTTTGCCGGACGGGTAAGCGATCGTCTCGCCACCGCCGGCCAGGCCGGCCACGACCTCCCAGACGTTTCTGGACAAAGTCCGATCCGCGAGTCGAATGATCGTCTTTCCGGCCGTCAACGTCAGGTCGACGTCCTTGATCTCGTATTCCGGACCTTCCTCGAAGAAACCGATCAACCAGTTGTCCTGCTGATATCGGGGATCATCGCACCCCATGGCGGACTGCCGGATTCCGTCGGTGACGATCCGGTTCTGGTCGAGGTGAACATCCATGTCGGCGTAGTTGCAGCCCGCGTTGGCGCTGATCGCTTTGGTCCCGGTCAGGCGGAGTGTGACGTTGGTGCCCGCCAACAGCGAATAGCCGGTGACCGCGGTGGAAACGAAGGTGTGTCCGGCGGGCCAGTAGGGGGCGCTTTCCGCCGACGGCGAAGGACTGGCCGATGGCGAAGGGCTGGCCGGAGACGGTTCGGTGCAGCCCGAAACCGTAATGATCAGAATTGCCGTGACGATCTTGATTGGTTTGACGCTCACCCGAAATCCTCAATCTAGGGAACGGCATACATAATCGGGCCGTCGACTCCAAATCGCGAAAAGCGATCGTCGCGGGTCACTCGGAAAGGCTACCCAGGACATCGGCCGGGGACGAAAGCCCGGCGAAAGTCTGGCCTTCGGCTTGTTTTCGGTGCTTCCCGGTGTGATGGGTGGCCAGGGCGGGCGCTCGACGCCAACCCCCGGGCTCGGGCGTCCGCCCCCCGTCGTCACCGAGGAGAGTCATGACTGACATTGCCGCAGACGCTGACGCGCGGTTGCTCGAACAGACGCTGTTCGAGGTGAAGAAGGTGATCGTCGGGCAGGACCGGCTGGTCGAGCGGCTGCTGACCGCACTGCTGGCCGGTGGGCACTGCCTGCTCGAAGGAGTGCCGGGGGTGGCCAAGACGCTGGCCGCGGAAACCCTCGCGATCGCCGTGGGCGGCACGTTCCATCGCATCCAGTTCACGCCGGATCTGGTGCCGTCGGACATCCTCGGCACCCGGATCTACCGGGCCAGCCGGGAAAGCTTCGACGTCGAGCTCGGCCCGGTGATGGCGAACCTGGTGCTGGCCGACGAGATCAACCGGGCGCCGGCCAAGGTGCAGTCGGCGCTGCTGGAGGTGATGGCGGAAGGGCACGTCTCGATCGGCGGCCGCACCCACCCCGTACCCCATCCTTTCCTGGTCCTGGCCACTCAGAACCCGATCGAGAGCGAAGGCGTCTACCAGCTGCCCGAGGCGCAGCGGGACCGCTTCCTGATGCGAGTGATCGTCGACTACCCGAGCGAGCAGGAAGAACTGGCCATCCTCTATCGGATGGGCACGTCCCGGCCCACCGCCGGCCCGGTGCTGGACACCGCGAAGCTCGCCGCCCTGCAGGCTCGCGCCCGGGACGTCTTCATCCACCACGCCCTCGCCGAGTACGTCGTGCGGCTCGTGGTGGCCACCCGCGATCCCGCCGCGGCCGGCCTTCCGGACATCGCCGGCCAGTTGGCGTACGGGGCCAGCCCGCGCGCCACCCTCGGCCTGGTCGCCGCCGCCCGGGCGCTGGCCCTGCTGCGCGGCCGCGGTTACGTGCTGCCGGCCGACATCGTGGACCTCGCGCCGGACGTGCTCGCGCACCGGCTCGTGCTCTCCTTCGACGCGGTCGCCGACGACGTGCCGGCCGAGAGCATCGTGCGGCGCGTCGTCGACGCCGTGCCGCTGCCGGTGATCGCGCCGGCCCAGGAGCACGGTCCGGGCCTGGGGGTGGCGGCATGATGGGCGGCGCCTCGCTGAACGAGCTGACTCCCGAACGCCGCCTGCGCCGGCTGGAACTGATGATCACCCGACGGCTGGACGGGCTGCTGCACGGCTCGTACCTCGGGCTGCTGCCCGGACCGGGCAGCGAACCGGCCGGCAGCCGGGAATATCAGCCGGGCGAGGACGAGGTCCGGCGGATGGACTGGTCGGTGACCGCCCGCACCGCCGTCCCGCACGTACGCACCGTCGACGCCGACCGGGAACTTTCCACCTCGGTGCTGGTCGACGCCACCGCCAGCATGGACTTCGGCACCGCCGAGTTCGAGAAGCGGGAGCTGGCGATCGCCGCCGTGGGCGCGGTCGGTTTCCTCACCACCGGCGCCGGGAATCGGCTCGGCGCCCACGTGCTCACCGTTGATGGCGTCCGGCGTTTCCCGGCGCGCGGTGGCCGCCCGCACCTGCTGGCCATCCTCCGGACCCTGGTCAGCGCACCGCGGGCGAGTGCCGGTGGTCCGCCCCCACTGGCGGCCGCGGTCGAGGGCCTCAACGCGGCTACCGGGCGGCGGGGACTGATGGTGGTCGTCTCCGACTTCCTCGACGGCCTCGACGAGGACGGCCTCGGGCCGGCCGCCCCGGCCTGGGAACGGCCGCTGCGCCGGCTGGCCACCCGGCACCAGGTGCTGGTCGTCCAGGTCGGCGACCCGCGCGAGCAGGAACTGCCCGACGTCGGCCTGCTCACCCTGGTCGACCCGGAGACCGGCCGCCGCCGGGAGGTGCCCACCGCCAGCCGCCGGCTGAGGGAGCGTTACGCGGCCGCCGCTCAACAACAACAAGACACGATCACCGCAGCCGTACGCCGTTCCGGCGCCGCCCACCTACGGCTGCGCACCGACCGTGACTGGGTGGCCGACATCGTCCGGCACGTCCGGGCGCAGCGCCGCCTCGCTTCTGTTTCCCGCATCGGAGGTGCCCGCGGATGAACTGGCTCTCACCGGAACGGCTGTGGCTGCTGGCCGGGGTCGCCGCGTTGATCGTCGCGTACGTGATCGCGCAGCGCCGCCGCAGCCGATACGCCGTCCGATTCACCAACCTCAAGCTGCTGGGCCGGGTCGCGCCGAAGCGTCCCGGCTGGCGCCGGCACCTGCCGGCCAGCCTGTTCCTGGGCATGCTCGCCCTGCTGGTGGTCGGTTTCGCCCGCCCGCAGGCCGAGGTGCAGGTGCCCCGGGACCGGGCGACCGTGCTGGTGGCGGTCGACGTGTCCGGCTCGATGGGCGCCACCGACGTGGCCCCCGACCGGCTCGCCGCGGCCAAGTCGGCCGCCCACGAGTTCGTGGCCGGCCTGCCCGAGCAGTTCAACGTCGGACTGGTCGCCTTCAGCGGAACCGCCTCGGTCCTGGTCCCGCCGGTCACCGACCGGGCCGCGGTCGACGCCGGCATCGACCGGCTGGCCGAGGGGGTGGCCGGACCCGGCGGCGGCACCGCCATCGGCGAGGCGATCGCCACCTCGCTGGAGTCCATCCGCAGCCTGGACGCCGAGGCCGGCGAGGACATCCCGCCGGCCCGGGTGGTGGTGCTCTCGGACGGCGCCAACACCTCCGGACAGGACCCGGACCTGGCCGCCGGACTGGCCGCCGAGCTCGGCGTGCCGGTGGACAGCATCTCCTTCGGCACCGCCGCCGGGGTGGTCTGGGGCAACACTCCCGTGCCGGTCGACGGCCAGACGCTGCAGGCGGTCGCGGACGCCACCGGCGGCAACTACTTCGAAGCCGGCAGCGCCGACGAGTTGCGCGACGCGTACGCCGACATCGGTACCTCGGTCGGCCACCGCACCGAGACGCAGGACGTGTCGGCCCGCTTCATCGGTGCCGGTTTGGTGCTGGCGCTGCTGGCCGCGCTGGCGTCGCTGTTCTGGTTCGCCCGTCTGCCCTGAAAGGACACCCACGATGCCAACTCCCGGCCTGGGCACCACACCGCGCGGACCAGAGTTCGTCCCCCCACCGTTGGCCACACAAACGTTAGGCACCCCAACGTTCGGGCAACGAACGTTAGCCGCGCCAACGTTAGGGTCACCAACGTTAGAGCCACTAACGTTCGGGCAACCAACGTTAGGGGCGCCAACGTCAGGAGCACCAACGGTGGCTCGGCGGTGGCCGATGCTGCTGGTCGCCGGGCTCGCGGTGGTCGGGCTGTCCGCCGGGGCGGGCGGGGCGGCCGGCTATCTCGGCGGCCGCGCCGACGCCCCGACGGCCGGCGCCGTCGCCGCCACCTCCGACGCCGACCTGGTCACCTCGGCCGCCCGCGTCCTCCCCGGCGTCGTATCCGTGCAGGTCCGTACCTCCTCCGGCGGCGCCTCCGGATCCGGCTTCGTCTTCGACAGCCGCGGCCACATCGTCACCAACAACCACGTCGTAGCGGCCGGCGGCGCGGTGACCATCGTCGGTGCGGACGGGCGGCGCCTCGATGCCGAGCTGATCGGCACCGACCCGGGCAACGACATCGCGGTACTGCGGGTGACCCCGTCGGCGGCGCTGCGCCCCCTCGCGTTCGCCGACCCGGGCCGTACCCGGGTCGGTGAATCGGTCCTGGCCGTCGGCTCCCCGCTGGGGTTGTCGGGCACGGTCACGGCCGGCATCGTCAGCGCCCTCGACCGTCAGGTCCGCCTGGGCGGTTCCGCCCGGCAGACCGCGGTGCAGACCGACGCCTCCATCAACCCCGGCAATTCGGGCGGTCCGCTGGTCAACGCGCGCGGCGAGGTTGTCGGGGTGAACACCGCGATCGCCACCATGGAGGGCGGCGGCTCGATCGGCATCGGCTTCGCCGTCCCGATCGAGCGGGCCGAGTGGGTCGCCGATGGCATCATCGCGCGGGGATAGTCGAATCATGCGACTGCTGGTGGTGGAGGACGAGGAAGACCTGGCCGAGGGCCTGCGGGTGGGTCTCGGCCGGGCCGGCTATGCCGTGGATCTCGCCGGCGACGTCGCCGGCGCTTACGAACAGCTCACGGTCAACGAGTACGACCTGATGCTGCTCGACGTCAACCTGCCCGACGGCGACGGGTTCAGTCTCTGCCGGTCGTTGCGCACCGGCGAGATCGCCACCCCCGGCGACGACGACCTGCGGGTACTCATGCTGACCGCCCGCGGCGACCTCACCGACCGGGTCCGCGGACTCGACGACGGCGCCGACGACTATCTGGTCAAACCGTTCCACCTCGCCGAGCTGCTGGCCCGGATCCGGGCCCTGCTGCGCCGCGACACCAGCGGCACCACGGCCCGCCTCACCCTCGGGGACATCGTGCTCGACGTGGCCCGGCACGAGGTCTCCGTCCGGGGTGTCCCGGTGACCCTGACCCGGAAGGAGTTCGGCGTCCTGGAATACCTGATGACCCGGCCCGGCCGGGTCGTCTCCGGCGAGGAGTTGCTCGAACACGTGTGGGACGCCAACGCCGACCCGTTCACCCAGACCGTCCGGGTCACCGTCGGGACGCTGCGCCGCAAGCTGGGCGAGGGCTCGATCGAGACGGTGGTGGGCAGCGGCTACCGGTTGACCGGGAGCCGGTCGTGAGGCGCCCGGAGATTGTCCGGTCGATCCGGTTCCGGTTGACCGTCGTCTACTCGACGCTGCTGTTCGCGCTGGGCGGGGCGGCGCTGGGCATCACCTATTTCGCGGTCGAGCGGACCACCTCAGCGCAGCCGATCAACGAGCGCACCGCGAAGATCTACGAGAACTGGCGGTACGTGGGCACCACCACGGTCGCCGAGGTCAGTGAGATCGAAGCCGCGATCAACTACAACACCCTGCAGACCTTGCGTACGTATTCACTGATCGCCCTCGGTGGTCTGTTCGTGGTCAGCCTGGCCGTCGGCTGGATCCTCTCCGGCCGGGTGCTACGACCGGTCGGGGCGATCACCCGCACCGCCCGGGAGATCCAGGCCACCGATCTGACCCGGCGCATCCGTCTCGACGGTCCGCACGACGAGCTGCGTGACCTGGCCGACACCATCGACTCCATGCTCGACCGCCTCGACCAGGCGTTCCGCTCCCAGCGCCAACTCATCGACGACGCCTCGCACGAACTGCGCAGCCCGCTCGCCATCATCCGCACCCACCTCGACGCCACGCTGACCGCCCCCGACGCCACCGAGGCGGAACGGACCCGCTCGGTGGAAGTGATCGACCGCGCCACCACCCGCATGTCCCGCCTGGTCGAAGACCTGCTGGCCACCGCCCGGCGGGATGCTGACACGCTCACCGACACCGAGGCCGACCTGACCGCTATCGCCCGCGAGGCCGGCGAGGAGTGGTTCCTGCCCGACCGGCCGTTGCAGCTGCGGTACGCCACCACCGGCGGGCTGCGCCTGATCGGCGATGCCGACGCCCTGCGCCGGGCCGTCGGAAATCTGGTCTCCAACGCCGTACGCCTGGCTCCTGATGGGTCAACGGTGACCGTCGCGACCGGCCGGACCGGCACCTGGTTGTGGGTGGCCGTCGCCGATGAGGGCCCGGGCATCTCCGCCGACGACCTACCGAAGGTCTTCGACCGGTTCTGGCGCAGGAGCACGAGCGGCGGCGCGGGTAGAAACAAGGAACGCCGCACCGGACTGGGGCTGGCGATCGTCCGCCAGATCACCGAATCGCACGGCGGCCAGGTCGCGGCCTACTCAACACTCGGCCAGGGAAGCACCTTCGTGCTCTGGCTGCCCTCTACCGACCGAGCCGGGGACCAGCCGCCACCGACCGCCAACCCGTGGCCTCGACCGGATTCGCGCTGACGCGCACAAGTCTGAAACGCGCGTTCGAGGGGTGCCCTGTCAGTACTACTCACAGCAGAGACTCCCGAGCCGCCTGCGGATGAGGTTTGCTCGATACCGACACGAAGGAAGGTGACTCGTGACGCTTCTGACCAACGGGACGAGACTGATGCTGGCCCTGTCGGTCGCGCTGATGGCACTGGGATGGCTTGCCGCTGCACCCACCCAGCCTCAGGCGACAGGGGCACGCGGAGCGCTGGTCATCGAGGGCCCGCTCCCCGCCTTCTACGACTGCCCGTACCTGTAGCGACTTGTGGATCATGGTGACCATGCATCCACGTCGCGCGGTGCTACGAGCCGCCCTGCTCGGCGGAGCCGGCGCCGTGCTCAGCGCCTGCACCGATTCGCCGGCGGCTTCCCCGTCGTCGGCCTCCACGCCGGCCGGGAGCGCGTCGCGTAGCGCTCCCGCTTCCTCCTCGTCCGGCGGTAGCCGGGTGCTGCTGGCCTACTTCTCCCGCGCCGGGGAGAACTACTTCAACGGCGGCCGCAAGCGCCTCACCGTCGGGAACACCGAGGTGGTGGCCGGGATGATCAGCCGGCTCATCGGCTGCGACGTGCATCGCGTCGAGGCCGCCGACCCCTACCCCGACGACTACGAACCGACCGTCGCGCGCAACGTGCGCGAGCAGAACGAGGACGCCCGCCCGGCGATTGCCAACCCGCTGACCTCGATCGACAGCTACGACACGATCCTGCTGGGCAGCCCGATCTGGAACGTCCGGGCCCCGATGATCATGACAACGCTCGTGGCGGGCCTCAACTTCAACGGCAAGACCATTCACCCCCTCACGACGTACGCCATGAGCGGTCTCGGAAACACCGAGCGCGACTATGCCGCCTCCTGTCCCGGCGCCAAGCTGGGGGAAGGTCTCGCCGTCCGCGGCGAGGAGGTCGCCGACGCCGAACCCGGCGTCGAAGCCTGGCTACGCCGCACCGGCCTGCTCACCCGCTGATCAGACCCGCACGCTCAGTCTCCGAGCAGGTCTCGCAACGCCGCCTCGGCCAGCGTGTCCCCACCCTCCGCGGCCTGACGGAAATGCCGCTCGGCACCGGCCAGGTCACCGTGGCTCTGCAGCAGGACTCCGAGGTTGTGATGTGCGTGCGTGTCGCCGAGCTCCGCGCCGGCGCGGTAGGCGGCTTCCGCGGCGGTGTCGTCCCCGAGGACATCGGCGTAGAGGTTCCCCAGCGGAACCATGCTGTCGGTTTCGCCCAACTCCATGCCACGCAGGAACACGAGGCGACCCTCTTCAACCCGCCCGGTGTTCACCAGCAGGGAGCCGAGGTCTGCGCGGGCCGAAGGAAACAGCTCCGCTCCGGCCCGCAGGTCAGGTTCGAGGGAAGGGTCGAGGCTCTCGTCCCACCGCCAGCAGGCCAGCACCGCAGCGGCCACCTCGTTGCCAGCGGCACAGGCGCGTTCGACTGCCTCGAAGGCCGCGTCGCGCTCACCCTGTTCCCGCCAGCAGAAGGCAAGCCCCAGGGCGCCGTTGCGGTCACCGGCCCGCTCGGCTTGCTCGTACGCGCGTATCTCGCCGGCCAGGTCACCGAGTTCGTGCAGCACCAGGCCCAGGTTCAGCCACGCATCGGTTTCGCCGCGCTCGAGAGCAAGCTCGTAGGCGTCCACGGCTTCATGAAAGCGTTTCTGGCCCTTCAGGCTGTTGCCGAGGTTGAAGGCAGCAGCGGCATCGCCGAGGTCCGAGGCCCGCCGGAAGCAGTACTCCGCGCCGGCAAGCTCGTCGTTGTCCGCGAGGTCGCACCCGATGTCGAGCAGCTCGTCGACGTCGGAGGTCGCGTGCGCCATGCGCAGCAACTGAGCTGAGGTCGTCTCCACGATCTTGATGGTGCCTCACGTGGTAGCCGGCCCGCGAGCTGTGGGCCCCGCGACACTCAGCTGGTGCGGGTCGGCGCGCCGTCGGACATCGCGGTGGTGGATCTGGCCTCCTGGGAAGCATGGGTCGCGGCCCAGGCGGCGAGCAGTTCCAGGCCGTCGCCGGACGGTGTGCCCGGCTCGGCGGTGTAGGTCACGATGGTCAAGGATTCGTCGCCGGGCAGCTCCAGCGCCTCGAACGCGAGCTCCAGCTCGCCGATGGCGGGGTGCCGGATGCGTTTCGAGCCGTGCCGGTGCGAATAGACGTCCTGGGCGGCCCACCAGCTGCGGAAGGGCTCGCTGCGCATGGAGAGCTCGCCGATCAGGTTCATCAGCTGCTTGTCGTGCGGGTTCTGGGCGGCGGCGATGCGCAGCGCGGCGACGGCGGAGCGGGCCACCTGGGCCCAGTCGGGGTAGAAGGCCTGGGCGTGCGGGTCGAGGAAGTTGAACCTCATCGAGTTGACCGGCGGCGCCGGGCTCGCCGCGAAGATGGGTGAGTAGAGGGCCATGCCGAGTGGGTTGGCGGCCAGGATGTCGAAGCGGTGGTTGCGCAGAAAGGCGGGCACCCCGGTCATCGAGTTGAGCACCCGGCGGATCGCCGGCCGCACCTCGGGCGCCCGGTCGGCGCGAGCGCGGGCGCGGGCCGGTGTGGGGCCGGCGGCGCGGGCCAGGTGGTGCAGGTGCTCGATCTCGATGTCGTCGAGCTGCAGCGCGCGGGCCACGGCCTCCAGGACACTGTCGGAGGCACCGGCGAGGTTGCCGCGTTCCAGGCGGGTGTAGTACTCCACGCTGACCCCGGCGATCGCGGCCACCTCACCGCGGCGCAGCCCGGCGACCCGGCGGCTGCCGTAGGCGGGGATGCCGGCCAGCTCCGGGCTGACCTTCGCCCGGCGTGAGGTGAGGGACGCGCGGACCTCGCTGCGGTTGTCCATGGATCCAGGCTAGGCACCTCGGCGCAGCTGAAGGGGTCCCTGCCGGTACCCCTTTAGGTGGTGTCTCCCGGCCGGCCCCGACCGGGCGTTCGGTGGAAACATGACCCTGCTCGACCCCACCACCACGCGACCGGTGGCGGCCCAGCGACCCCGTGCGTCGCTGGCAGTTGCCATGCTGGGCTTCGCGGTCGTCACCCTCGACACCCAGGTCGTCAACGTCGCCCTCCCCGACATCGCCCGTGACCTCGGCGGCCGCCTCTCCGCGCTGCAGTGGATCGTCACCGGCTACACGCTGATGTTCTCCGCGCTGCTGCTGTTCGCCGGGACGCTGTCGGATCGGATCGGGGCGCGGAGGACGTACGGGATCGGGATGTTGATCTTTGTGGTGGCCTCTATGGTTTGTGGTTTTGCGCCCGGTCTGGGCGGGTTGATCGCGGCGCGGGTGGTGCAGGGGGTCGGCGCCGCGCTGGTCACGCCGACCTCGCTGGCGCTGATCCGGGCTGCCTATCACGACAGCAAGGCCCGTGCTCGGGCGATCGCCTATTGGGCGATGGGTGGGTCGATCGCGGCGGCGGCCGGGCCGGTGCTCGGCGGCGCGCTGACCCAGCTCGACTGGCGGTTGATCTTCTTCCTGAACCTGCCGGTCGGTCTCGTCGCCGGGCTGGTGCTGCGCGGAACCGCCGACTCGCCGCGAAATGTGGTGCCGTTCGACTGGACCGGGCAGATCGCCGCCGTGCTCGCGCTGGGCGCCTTGACCTACGGCATCATCGAGGGCGCCGGGGTCATTCCGTTCGTCGTTGCCTTCCTGGCCGGCGCGATCTTCCTCATCGCCCAGGCACGTGGCCGGCACCCCATGGTGCCGCTGGACCTGTTCCGCTCCCGCACTGTCAGCGTCGCGCTGGCCGTCGGTTTTCTCAACATGGCCGGGTTCTACGGCGTCGTCTTCCTGCAGTCGCTCTATTTCCAGCAGTCGCGCGGTGCTTCACCGTTCGTCACCGGGCTGCTGTTCCTGCCGATGACCGGTCTCGTCGCGCTGCTCAGCCCGGTCGCGGCCCGCACCGCCGCCCGATTCGGCCCGGCGGTGCCGATCGTCGGGGGACAGCTGCTGATGGCGGCGGGTCTGGCCGGCCTGGTGCTGCTCCCGGCCGACGCCCCGTTGTTGCTGGTCGCCGCGGTCATGGTGCCGGTCGGCGTGGGTGGCTCGTTCACCGTACCGCCGACCACCGCGCTGATCCTCGACAGCGTCCCGCACCATCGGGCCGGCACCGCCGGCGGCGTGTTCAACACCTTCCGGCAGATGGGTGGTTCGCTCGGCGTAGCCGCCTTCGGCGCCGTCGTCGCCTCCCAGGCAACCTTCCGGTCCGGCCTGCAGATCAGCCTCACCGTCACCGCGATCCTCGTCCTGCTCACCGCCGGCGTCAGTCTGGTGCTGCGGATCACTGGCCGGGAGACCCTGTCGGTACCCCTTTCCGGAGAAGCTCCCTGAGCCGGGCGCACCGATGTTTGCTGGAGTCGGACGGGGTATGTCCACCGGCAACTGAGAGGAATCCGCATGCCTACCATCCCGAATCTGACCCTCAACAACGGTGTCGAGCTGCCGGCCATCGGGTTCGGCGTGTTCCAGACGCCACCGGACGAGACCCGCTCGGCCGTCGAGGCCGCGCTGTCGACCGGCTACCGGCACATCGACACCGCTGCCGCCTACGGCAACGAACGCGAGGTCGGCGAGGCGATCGCGAAGTCCGGCGCCGCCCCGGTCTTCCTCGAAACCAAAATCTGGATCAGCGACTACGGGTACGACGAAACGCTGCACGGATTCTCCAAGAGCGCGAAGAAGCTCGGCGTGGAGCAGATCGACCTGTTGATCCTGCACCAGGCGCTGCCGTCGGAGTTCGGCAAGACGCTCCAGGCCTACCGGGCCCTGGAGACGCTGCTGGCCGACGGCAAGGTCCGCGCGATCGGGGTCAGCAACTTCATGGTCGAGCACCTGACCGCGCTGCTCGACGCGGCGACGGTGGTGCCCGCGGTGAACCAGATCGAGGTGCACCCGTACTTCCAGCAGCGCGAGGTGCAGGCCTTCGGTGCGAAGCACGGCATCCTGTCGCAGGCGTGGGCGCCGATCGGCGGCATCACCTTCTACCGCGACAGCGGACACAGCAGCACGCTCGAGGACCCGGTGATCGGCGAGATCGCGAAGGCGTACGGCAAATCGCCCGCGCAGGTGATGCTGCGCTGGCACGTGCAGCAGGGTCGTTCGGCCATCCCGAAGTCGACGAAACCGGCCCGGATCGCCGAGAACTTCGACGTCTTCGACTTCGAACTGACCGGGGAGCAGCTGGCCGCGATCGACGCCCTGGACACCGGCAAGCGCGGCGGCCCCGAGCCGGACGCCGTCACCCTCGAAGCCTTCGGCCGCCCGATCCCCGAGGCCTGACCCGGCCGATCGGCGAGGGGGTCACTGGCAGGGTCTCCCAGGGCGGCAAGCACTTTGACTAACGTCAAGGCATAGACCCACTTCGATGAAAGGTGCGGCCATGCCTATCTCTTTACGGAGCATCCGGTCCGGTGTTCGCACTCTCACTGCGCCCCAGGCACTGGTCACCGGATTCCAGAACGCGGACGGCACCCGGTGGGGCCGCAGCGTGGACGCGATACCCGGACCGGACGGTGCGATCTACCTGAGCGACGACGCGGCCGGTCTGGTCTACCGCCTGACCCCGGCCTGCTGAGCGCACGGCCGCCGCCGGCCTACCGGCGGCGGCCGTTCACGGTCAGATCAGCACTTCGGCCAGGGCGCGGAACGCCTCGCTGGGGAAAGTGGTTTTGTCGCCGCCGTTGAGTACCTGGATCGCTACCTCGTCGGCGCCGGCCCGGTAATGCTTCTCCAGCCCGGCCGCGACCTGCTCGGGCGTACCCCAGGGAATGATGGCGTCGACCAGGCGGTCGCTGCCGCCGGTGGCGAAGTCGTCGTCGGTCCAGCCGAAGCGGCGCAGGTTGTTGGTGTAGTTCGGCAAGGACAGGTAGCCGCTGGTGTACTGCCGGGCGGTGGCTCGGGCGGTGGCCGGGTCGGCGTCGAGGACGACGGCGACCTCGGGGGCGAGCAGCCGGTCCGGGCCGAGTGCCGCGCGGGCCTCGGCGGTGTGTTCGGCCGGGATGAAGTACGGGTGGGCGCCGGCCGCCCGGTCGCGCGAGAGCTCCAGCATGCGGGGGCCGAGCGCGGCCAGGATGCGCCTCTCGGGGGCGAGCCCGGTCGCGTCCAGAGCGTCCAGGTACTCGACCATCTTCGTGTACGGCTTGCGGTATGCGGTGCCGTCGCCCTCCACCAGTACGGCATGGCTGGTGCCGAGGCCGAGCAGGAACCGGCCGGGGTGAGCCTGCTGCGCGTTCTCGGTGAACGCCGCCGCCTCGGCCGGGGACGAGTGCCAGATCGACACGATCCCGGGGGCGACCCCGATGCGCTCGGTCCCGTCGAGGATCTCGCGGAAGCGCTGCGGGACGTCCTGGCCGAAGCCGGCGGAGAACCAGATCCGGGAGTAACCGAGCTCCTCCAACTCGACCGCGGCGGCAACGGCCGCCTTCGGGTTCTCGCTGCCGAGGAAGAACGGTTGCCAGACGCTGACGAGTCGTTGAGCCATACCCGAACACTACGACCCATGATCGGCGGGGTCCGGCCGAGCCGGACCCCGGGCGCGGATCAGGGCTGGGTTGCCGGGCGGAGCAGGATCTCGTTGATGACCAGGTGCCGGGGGCGGGCCAGGATGAAGGCGATGACCTCGGCGATCTCCTCGGGTGTGACGGTGGCCGCGTCGTACATCTTCTGCACGCCGTCCCGGGTCGCCGCGTGGGTGATGTGGTTGGGCAGTTCGGTGGCGACCACGCCGGGCTCGACCAGGGTGACCCGGACGTCCGGGAGCACCTCCTGGCGCAGCGACTCGGACCAGCCGTTGAGGCCCCACTTGGTGGCGGCGTAGACGCCGTTGCCGGCGCGGGCGGTGCGGCCGGCGACCGAGGAGATGTTGATGATGTCGCCGCCGCCGTCCTTGATCTGGTCGAGGAACACCTCGGTGGTGGTGATCGCGCCGAGGAGGTTGGCCTCGATCATGGTGCGGTAGTCGTCGCGCTGCTCGGAGGAGAACGGGCCGAGCAGCATGACCCCGGCGTTGTTGATCAGGACGTCGGCGCCGCCGAGTTCCTTCTGAACCTGCTCGGCCGCCGCGACCAGGGCGTCCCGGTCGGTGACGTCGGCCTCGATGGCGAGGGCGCCGTCGGCGAGGCCCACCTGCTCGGGAGTGACCTTGCCGCGGCGGGAGGTCAGAAAGTCGCGTACCTCGCTGCGGTTGTCCATGTCCTCACGCTACGAGCCCGGCCGGCAGCCGAGGGAGATGCTGTCATTACCCCTCTCCCGCGACGAAGGTGGAGCCACTGACCCAGGTTCCTAGGACGATAAGCCGTAGTGACGGCACGCGAGGTGAAGGGCGACGAACGCGACCAGGCGTACGGCGAGCAGGCGCGCCGATACCCGGGCTTCGCCGAGTACGAGCGCAAGACCGCGGGCATCCGGACCATCCCGGTCCTGGAGCTGTCCCGCGCTGACGGCGGCGAGTAAACGCTCCCCGGCCGTCAGTGGGCGGCCGGGGAGCGTCGGGTTCGTCAGGCCGGAGCGCCGGTCACGGTGCTTCCGGATTTGGTGAGCTTGTAGATGGTCGTGGCGCCGCTCCAGTAATGGAAGGTCAGCGTGACCGGGCCGTCGTTCACCTCGGCGAAGAAGGTCGAGGTCAGGGTGATCGTGTTGTCGGTGTAGCCAGGGATGAAGTTGTCCCAGAACGCCTTGTACGGGGTCCAGGTGGCCGGCCCGGCGGGAGTGCCGTCGGCGTAGACGGCCTCCATGGTCTGCAGCTGGTCGCCCTGGAACTGGGTCGGGACGACCAGGGAAGCGGTGGTTCCGGTGGCGGCGGCCTGAGTCGGCGGGTCGGACGTGATGATGCTGATCGGCCAGGGCGCCCCGGCCGAGAACCGGGCCGTCAGGGTGGCGTTGACGCCGTAGGCGCGGTTGCCGGCCATCCGGGTCAGCGCGCTCGCGGTCAGCGTCAGGGTGGTGCCGGAGGCGGTGTAGTCGGTGCCGGCGACCAGATCGGTGCTCCCTTGGCGTACGCCCTGGAGGGTTGTGCCGTTGGGGTTGATCGTCAGGGTTTTGGCGGTGATCGTGCCGGTGCGGGGCAGGTAGATCTGGTCGCGGGCGGCGGTGCCGGAGCGGGTCGTCCAGCTGGCCCGCATGATGTCGTAGACGCCCTGGTCGCGCCAGGTCAGGGTGGTGCGGTCGAGGAACTGGCCGGCGTCCCAGAGCATGGTGGTCAGGCCGCGGGTGCGGGCGTGATAGCCGACCGCTTCGAGGAATTTCAGGAACTCGCCGCGTTCGATCAGGCCGGGCCGGTTGTGGTCCCAGTTGAGCAGCGCCCACTCGCCGATGATGACCGGGATGCCGCGGGCGGTGAACGAGTCGCGGACGCGGTCGAAGGTGCCGGTCAGGTCCTGTTCGACGGCTGTGTCGTAGGTGGTGCCGCCGGCGATGTTGACGCTGAACGGCCAGTATCCGTAGAAGTGGACGGTCGCGGCGAGGTTGGGGTCGTCGAGGTGGTCGAAGGTGGCGTTCAGCGCGTCGAGCCGGCCCTGGTCGGCGTTGGTGTACAGGGTGGGCAGGACGAGCAGCCGGGTGGCGTTGCCGCCGCCCGAGGCCCGGACGAGGTGCACGAACTGGGTGTTGAGCTGGTCGAGCACCTGGTAGTTCTGGTCGTCGCCGGAGGTGCCGGCGAATTGGGGTTCGTTGATGCTCTCGAAGACGAGTTTGGGCGAGTAGTCGCGGAAGGTGCTGCTGATCTGGGTCCACAGGGCGCCGTAGCGAGCCGTGTCCGGGGGATAGGCGTTGAGCCACTGCCAGGAGTCGTGATGCAGGTTGATCATCACGTAGAAGCCCTCGGCGAGTGACCAGTCCACGATCTGGCGCACCCGGGCGAGCCAGGCGGCGTCGATCGTGTACGCGGGTGCGGCGCCGTGGTGGTTGCTCCAGGTGATCGGGAGCCGGATGCTGTTGAAGCCCTGCGACCGTACGTGGTGAAGCAGGGCCTGCGTGGTCAGCGGGTTGCCCCAGGCGGTCTCGTCGGGGATGGCGTCCAGGGTGTTGCCGAGGTTCCAGCCGGGCTGCATCGCGGCGACGGTTTCGGCGGGGCCGGCGGGTTGCGGTGTTGAAGCCGTTCCGGTGCAGGCCACGCCGTTGAGGGTGAACGCGGCCGGGGCCGGGTTGCTGCCGGTCCAGGAGCCGTTGAAGCCGAAGGAGACGGTCGCGCCGGTGGCGATGGCCGGGTTGTAGCTGGCGTTGGCCGCGGTTACCTGGCTGCCGGCGGCGGTGACGGTGGCGTTCCAGGCCTGGGTGACCCGTTGCCCGGCGCCGAACGCCCAGGTCAGGTTCCAGCCGTTGACCGGGTCGCCGAGGTTGGTGACGGCGACGTTGGCGGTGAAGCCACCCTGCCACTGGGACGGGACCGCGTACGTGACTCGGCATCCGGCGGCCGCCTGGGCGCTTGTCGCGGTGGCGACTCCGCCGGCGAGCAGGGCCGCGACGGCGCCGAGGACAAGAATTCTGCGCTGCAAGATCATGACAAACCTCATGTCGGAAGGTGAGCGGCGGCGCCCTCCGCCGGCGATGACGCTGCCCGGTTCCACCACAGCGCAGAGAAACTTTCTTGCGACGGAAGCTACGCTCCACGTCGATAAGCGTCAATATCTCTATCGGTTGACGTCATCGACCAGCATCACTACGGTCACGGCCAGAAACTATCTATCCACCTAGAGAAAGTTTCTGAGCCATGACCGTAGAAGGCATCTCTCGGCGCGGACTCCTCGGTGGTGTCGCGGCGGTCGCCATCGCCGGCGCCGCCGGGTGTGGCGCTGATGACCGCGCCGAACAGCTGGGGACCACGGGTGCGGATCAACTACGCCGGGCGCTCCCGCAATACCGGCCCGGTCAGTCGATCAAGCCCGACATCCCCGGCGTCGCCGGCACGCACGGCGCGGCCTCCGACCCGGCGTTCCTGCAATACCCGGCCGATCCCGTCGCGACCGTCAGCGGCCCGCCCGGATCCGGCGGCACCTACTCCACCCGGACGCCGCTCTGGGGTGCCATCCCGCCGTCGAACGGCAACTCGTACTACGACGCGGTGAACGCCGCGCTCGGCGCGACCCTGACCATGCAGCCGGCCGACGGCAACTCCTACGTGGAGACGCTGCCCCCGCTGTTCGCCTCGGACAGGCTGCCGGACTGGACGCAGATCCCGTCCTGGGCCAACCAGAAACTGAACATGGGCTCCGCCGTCGAGCGGTTCGCCGACCTCACCCCCTACCTGGCCGGCGACAAGATCGCGAAGTACCCGAACCTCGCCGCCATCCCCACCGCGGCGTGGCAGGCCGGGGTGTGGAACGGCAAGCTGTACGGGATTCCGTCGTACTCGTCGCCCAACAACTTCCCCGGTTACCTCTTCTACCGCCGGGATCTGGTCGACGCGCGAGTGCGGTCCGCTGACGACCTGCTGAGCCTGGGTAGGGAGCTCACCGACGCCAAGGCCGGCCGCTGGGCGTTCGACGACCTCTGGCCGTTCCTGCTGTTCCCGTTCCGGGTGGTCAGCACCTGGAACGCCGACCCGAGCGGGAAGCTGCTGCATCAGTACGAGCTGCCGGAGATGACCGAGGCGCTCAGTTTCGCGGCGAAGCTCGCCCAGGCCGGGTACGTGCATCCCGATGCCCTCGCCGGCAACACCGGGAACGGCCAGCAACGGTTCTGGGCCGGCAAGGTCGCGATCAGCGCCGGCGGCACCGGGGCGATGGACGGCGACGACGCCAAGGGCGGAACCGCCGCCAACCCCGGCTACGACCGGCAGCTCTTCGACGTCTTCGACGCCACCGGCGGTACGCCTCTCATCCAGCTCGGCCCGGGTTCCGGCTGGTTCAGCTACCTCAACCGCAACCTGTCCGCGGCCCAGGTCCAGGAGTGCCTCGCGATCGCCAACTTCCTGGCCGCGCCGTACGGCTCGAAGGAATTTCTGCTGGTGAATTTCGGCGCCTCGGGTCTGGACCACACGATCAGCGCGGGCAATCCGGTGCTGACCGAGCGCGGCGCGAAGGACGTGGCCACCAGCTTCCAGTTCCTGGCCTCGGGGCCGCAGGTGACCCTGGTCAAGAACGGCTTCACCCAGGTCGCCAAGGACTACGCGGCCTGGCAGGCGCGGGCGGTCAAGTGCGCGGTCAAGCCGATGTTCTTCGCCATGAACGTGACCGAGCCGGCGCAGTACGCGTCGATCGGCCAGCAGGTCGATGACACGATGAAAGACGTGCGCACCGGTCGCCAACCGATCAGTGCCTTCACCGACGCGGTCAACGCGTGGCGCAAGCAGGGCGGGGACGAGATGCGGAAGTTCTACGAGGGAATTCGGGACAAGAACGGGACCGGCCAATGACGTACGGTAATCCGGTTATCTCTGGATTTTTCCCCGATCCGAGTGTCTGCCGGGTGGGGGAGGACTATTACCTGGCCTGCTCCAGCTTCGAGTACTGGCCGGGCGTGCCCATCCTGCACAGCCGCGACCTGGTGCACTGGGAGCAGATCGGTAACGCGCTGGAGCCGGACCTGCCGCCCTCGACGCCGGCCTCCGGCGGCCTGTACGCGCCGACGCTGCGCCACCACGACGGCCGCTTCTGGCTGATCGTCACGAACGTGGCCCCCGGCGGCGGCAATCTGCTCTGCACCGCCGACGATCCGGCCGGCCCCTGGTCCGATCCGGTCCGGATCACCGGCGTCGAGGGCATCGACCCCGACCTGACCTGGGACGACGAGGGCAACTGCTGGTGCACGTACTGGGGGATCTGGCAGGTCCGTCTCGACCTGGCGACCGGGCAGACCGTCGGTGAGCCGCGGCGGTTGTGGTCCGGCGGCGCGGACGCGCAGGCGCCCGAGGCGCCGCACCTCTATCGGATCGGCGAGTACTGGTACCTGATGATCGCCGAAGGCGGCACCGAACGCGGGCACGCCATCTCGATCGCCCGTGGTCCCGCCCCGGACGGACCTTTCGAACCGTGCCCGGCCAACCCGATCCTGACCCATCGCGGCACCCATCGGCCGATCCAGAACACCGGGCACGGCGACCTCGTCCAGGCACCGGACGGGTCCTGGTGGGTGGTCTTCCTCGGGGCCCGGCCGCGGGGCGGCACCCCCGGCTGGCACGTGCTCGGCCGGGAGACCTTCCTGGCGCCGGTCACCTGGACCGACGACTGGCCGGTGATCGGCGCGGTCACCCCGGTGATGGCCGATCCGCCGTGGCCGCTGCGGCCGTTCCCGGCCGCGCCGGCCCGCGACGACTTCGACGCCGGCACCCTCGGGCCGGAGTGGATCTCGGTACGGTCGCGGCCCGGGCTGTCGCTGACCGACAAGCCCGGCTACCTGGTCCTGCACGCACGCGGCGAGTCCCTCGAGGACGCCTTTGTCGGCCGCCGCCAGCAACACCATTCCTGCCGGGTGCGGGCGGCGATCGACGCCGCCGGGGGCGTCGGCGGTCTGGCCGTACGGCTGGACGAGCGCCACCACTACGAGGTCGAGACCGGCGACGGCGAGACCCGGGTGCTCGCCCGGATCGGCTCGGTGCGGACCACCGTCGCCACGGTTCCGGCGTCGGCTTCATGCCTGCGGATCGACGTGATCGCGACCCCGTCCGGCGACTGGGACCCGCTCGCCGGCCCGGACACCGTCCGGCTGGGCATCGAGCATCCCGGCGGCGAGTTCGAGGTGCTCGCCGAGCTCGACGGCCGATACCTGTCCACCGAGGTGGCCGGCGGCTTCACCGGCCGGGTCATCGGGATGTACGCCACCGCCGGGACCGTCGCCTTCGACTGGTTCGATTACTCGCCGTCTATCCTTGCCTGACGTCGGATAGGGGGCCTCGGTGTCAGGGACCGCATCGCACACGCCGGTGACCATCTCGTTCATCGCCGAGTCGGCCGGGGTGTCCGTCCCCACCGTCTCCAAGGTCATCAACGGCCGGGCCGGCGTCGCCGCCGACACCCGCTCCCGGGTCGAGGCCCTGATCAGCGAGTACGGCTACCGCAAACCCGTGGTCACCCGCAACAACACCATGGAACTCGTCTTCGACCAGCTCGAACACCAGTGGGGCCTGGAGATCATCCGCGGCGTACAGCGGGTCGCCCGGGAGCAGGGCATCGGCGTCATTCTCACCGAGTTCGGCCCGCAGAGCAGCACGATCCGCTACTGGATCGACGACACCCTGGCCCGCCGGCCGGCCTGCCTGGTCAGCGTCGCCCAGCTGTCCGACGGCGAACGCGACCAGCTGCGCGCCCGCGGCATCCCGTTCGTGGTCTTCGACCCCACCGGCGAACTGCCCGATGACGTTCCCTTCGTGGGCGCCACCAACTGGAGCGGCGGCCGCTCGGCCACCCGGCACCTGATCGAGCTCGGCCACCGGCGGATCGCCATGATCGGTGGCCCGGACGCGATCCTGTGCTGCCGGGCCCGCCTGGACGGGTACCGCTCCGCCATCGAGGCGGCCGGCCTGCCGATCGACCCGAGCCTGATCGTGCCCACCGAACTGACCCGCGACCACGGCCAGGCCGCCGCCCTCGACCTGCTGCGCCGCCCGGACCGCCCGACCGCCGTCTTCTGTTGCAACGACCTGCAGGCCCTCGGCGTCTATCAGGCCGCCCGCTCCCTCGGCCTGCGGATCCCCGCCGACCTGAGCGTGGTCGGCTTCGACGATCTGCCCATCACCAGCCTGGCCGACCCGCCGCTCACCACCGTGCACCAGCCCCTGTTCGACATGGCCCAGGCCGCCACCGAGCTGGCCCTCACCCTGGGCCGCGGCGAGAAGGCCCGGCAGCCCCGCCTCGAACTGGCCACCACCCTCACCGTCCGCAACAGCACCGCCCCGCCGGCTTCGCGCCGGCGCTGACCGGACCACTACGGCCGCCTCACGGGTTTCTGACAGTTCCTGGCCAAGATCGCGGCCATGAGAAGACGCACGATTTTCGGATTGGTCGGCGCGGTCGGTCTGACTCTCGCGGCGGTGCCGCTGGCGGCGTTCGCCGGTGAGTCGGCCGACGCGAACCTGAGTCTGGTCACCCCCGGCGGGGTCTTCCTCGCCAACATCGACGACGACGCCGGCCGCTGCCGGCCGGCCGCCCGGAAGATCACCAAGGACGCGGTAGCCCGGGAAGCGGCCAACGATGCCCGGTTCCAGCAGGCCAAGGACGACCTGATGAAGGACTACGACCAGGACCCGGCCGGGGCCGAGGCGAAGTTCGTGGTGTTGCGGCAGTCGCACCGGCTCGAGCAGAACCTGGCCGACCGGCAGATGGCCGCCTGCAACGACGCCGCCGACGAGGTCGTCAACGGCGCTGCCGACGAGCAGGACCTGGCCCGGCTGCGGGTGACCCCGTGGCCGGGCGCGCCGTCGTCGGCCACCGGCCGGATCAGCGTCACCGGCAACATCCGGGTCTTCGTCAAACGCGCCCGGTGGGAGGTGGCGACCACGCTGACCGCCGCCGAGCTGCGCACGGGCGTCCAGCTCGGGGTCGAAGGCCGCGACGTGGTCCGGGACCGCACGATCTGGGACGGCACCGCGGTGGTCACGCTGGGCGTGAGCGCCAACGGCAAGAACACCACCCATGCCGTACGCATGCACGCCGCACCCGCACTCACCCAGCTCAACACCCAGAAGCTGGAGCGGGTGCTGACCGCCGGCCCGGCCTGGCGCCAGACAGTTGCGGCCGTGCTACCGAAGAACGTTCCGCTGACCAGTCTGAAGACCGGCGACGACAAGTGGACGCAGGACCTGTTCGAGCCCCTCTACCAGGTGATGCCCGGCCTCGACGGGCGCCCGCACGGCATGCGGGTGCTGCTGCCGTCGGTCAGCGACCTGCACCGGCAGGCGGCCCGCGTCACCTACACCGACCTCAAGGGCCCGGACGTGGCCGTCGCGCACGTTCCGGGGGTGCCGGCCGGGGTGGGCACCCTCGACGACAGCACCTACGACTCGATGGGCAACCTGGAAACCATGCCCCCGACGCCCGGCCATCCGCACGGGACCATCGTCATGGGCGGTACGCCGTCCGCCGAGATCGTCACCTTCCTGCGGTCGCAGGGCGCCCAGGACGTGGTCATGGTCGACACCGGTTTCCTGGCCGTCGGCCACCTCGACGAGTTCGTCCAGTTCCTGCCGGCCGCCGGCGGATGGCAGGCGATCGTCGCGGACCCGCAGGCCGGCCTGGATCTGCTCACCAAGGTCACCTCGGCCGGCCAGGTGCTGCACCCGGGCTTGCCCGACGCCGGGGACAGCGAGTTCCTGCTGGACAAGCGCACCATCGCCGAGTTCCAGGCGGACGAGCAGTTCGTCGACACCAACCGGATCGCGGCCGCCAAGATCACCGAGAACCTGGCCAGGCTCGGCCTCGGCCCGGACCGGGTCGTACGGATCCCGATGCTGTTCACCGCCCGCAACCTGGACTGGTTCATGACCCAGCAGGCCGGCGACGAGGTGGCGCTGAACGCTCTGCGCGCGGCCTCGGCCGAGATCCCCAACCTCATCAACGGCCTGGTCGTCAGCAACACCCGCTACGTCGCCCCCAAGCCCTACGGTCCGCTGCTGAACGGTACGGACGTCTTCGCCGCCGCATTCGACAAGGCACTGGGCCGGCTCGGCTACCAGGTGACCTACGCCGACGACCTGCTCGACGAGCACCTTTCCGAGGGCGAGATCCACTGCGCCACCAACACGTTCCGGGCGTACCCCGCCTGAGTGGTGGGCTGCCGGTACACCCTTCAGCAGTGACTTCTCCCCACCCGCGAACGGCGGTTGGCTAGCGATATGAAGAACGCACACCTCGGCAGCCTGAACGTGTCCCGGATCGGCCTCGGCGCGATGACCATGGCCGGCGTCTACACCAGTGAGGGCCGGCTCGACCACGCCGAGTCGGCCCGCACCATCCACCGCGCGCTGGAGCTGGGGGTGACCCACATCGACACGGCGGAGATCTACGGCCCGTTCCTCAGCGAGGAGATCGTCGGCGCGGCGGTCAAGGGCCGCCGCGACCAGGTGAAGATCGCCACCAAGTTCGGTCTCGTCTCGCACGCCAACGGCGGGCCCGGGGTGAACGACAGCACCGCCGGCAACATCCGGACCGCCGTCGAAGGGTCGCTCAAGCGGCTCGGCACCGACCACATCGACCTGTACTACCAGCACCGGGTCGACCGGAACACGCCGATCGAGGAGACCGCGGGCGCGGTGGCCGAGCTGATCAAGCAGGGCAAGGTGCTGCACTTCGGCCTGTCCGAGGCGTCGCCGGACACCATCCGCCGGGCCCACGCCGTACAGCCGGTCTCGGCTCTGCAGACCGAATACTCGCTGTGGACCCGCGACGTGGAGGCCGAGATCCTGCCGCTGCTGCGCGAGCTCGGCATCGGCTTCGTCCCGTACTCGCCGCTCGGGCACGGCCTGCTGACCGGGCAGATCCGTACGGTCGAGGACTTCGCCGACGACGACTGGCGCACGACCAACCCCCGGTTCACCGGGGAGAACTTCCGCCGCAATCTGGCCATCGTCGACGAGGTCACGGCCATCGGCGCGGAGATCGGCGCCACCCCGGCCCAGACCGCCCTGGCGTGGCTGCTCACCCGGGGCGACGACATCGTCCCGATCCCCGGCACCAGGCGGGTCGCCCGCGTCGAGGAGAACACCGCCGCCGACGCCGTCGAGCTGACCGACGACCAGCTCAAGCGTCTGGACGCGCTCGAGCCGGCGGCCGGGGCCCGGCACGACGAGGCCAACATGTCGGCCGTCGACCGCTGATCACGTCCGTTCCGCGGGGGCGAGTTCGACGGTGATGGAGTTGAGCGGGCCCGGGTGTCCGTACAGGAAACCCTGGCCTACCTCGCAGCCCAGCTCGACAAGCATCGCGGCCTGGGCCGGGTCTTCGATGCCCTCGGCGACGGCGGTGAGGCCGAGGGCGCCGAACAGCTGCCACAGGGTGCCGAGAATGTGGACGGCGGCCGGATCGCGGGCGATGTCCTGGACGTACGTGCGGTCGATCTTGACGATGTCGGCGGGGAAGCGGTGCAGGTAGCGCAGGGACGCGTAACCGGTGCCGAAGTCGTCGATGGCGATCCGGATGCCGAACTCGCGCAGGCGCCGCAGCGTGCCGATCACCTCGGACTCGTCGGCCAGCGCGTTCTCGGTCACCTCGAGCACCAGCTGCGTCGGTCGCAGCCCGACCTCGTACAGCGTCGCGGCGACCTTCGACGGGAACGAGGCGTCGAGCATCTGCGACGGTGACACGTTGACCGACAGGTACGTCGACTGCGATCCCGGCCACGCGGCGAACTCGGCGCACGCCCGGCGCAGCACGAGCAGGCCGAGCTCCGCGATCAGGCCGGCCCGCTCGGCGACCGGGATGAACTCGTCCGGTGCCACGATGCCGTGCTGCGGGTGCTGCCAGCGGGCCAGCGCCTCGACGCCCGCCACGCGGCGTTCGCCCAGGGCGACGATCGGCTGGTAGGCGACGTGCAGCGTGCGGTCGGCCAGGGCCTGCTGCAATTCGGTACGCCACATCACCTCCCGGTCGAAGCCGTCCCGCATCGACGGCGCGAACATCGCGTACCCGTCCTTGCCCTGCGCCTTCGCCGCGTACATGGCCAGGTCGACGTTCTTGCGCAGGTCCTCCGAGCCGGCCGAGCCGTCGGAGAGGGCGACGCCGATGCTCGCGCCCAGCCGAACCGTGCGGGCGCCGACCTCGACCGGCTCGTGCAGCAGGCCGAGCAGCCACTGGGCCTGCGCGGGCAGGTCGTGGACGCGGCCGGTGAGCACGGCGAACTCGTCGCCGCCGAACCGGGCGATGGTGTCCGGCCCGGCGAAGCAGGCGCGCAGCCGCTCGCCCACGGTGCGCAGCACGATGTCGCCGGCGTCGTGCCCGAGCGAGTCGTTGATCATCTTGAAGTCGTCGACGTCGAGGTAGACGATCGCGACCGACTGCCCGGCGCCGAGCGCGCCCTCGAGCCGTTCCATGAACAGCGCGCGGTTGGCCAGCCCGGTCAGCGGGTCGTGGTACGCCTGGTAGCGCAGGGTGCGGGTCAGTGTCGAGTTGTGCAGCAGAGTGGACAGCTGCCGCAGCAGGATGAGGACGAACCCGATCATCAGCGAGACCGCCTCGGGCGCGTCGACGCCGACCCCGAGCAGGGTCTGGCCGGCGACCACGAACGCCGCGAGCCCGAACGGGGCGTACGGCAGGACGGTCTGCCAGCGGGCCATCACTCCGGTGTGGTCGAACGTCATCGGCTGCCGGGTGGCCAGCCAGCCTGCCGCCGCGCAGGCGGCGAACGCGATGAACCAGCCGGCGTCCGAGTTCTGCCCGGAGGAATAGGTGCCGGCCGAGGTGTCCAGGGCGAACAGCACGTCGCTGACGGTCATCCCGGCCAGGCCCAACAGCAGCAGCAGGCCGATGTGGCGGCTGCCGCGCCGGGTGCGGGCGGCGAGCAGCACCACGACGGTCGCCAGCACGATGTCGAAGACCGGGTAGGCCATCGACACGACGAACGCGAGCGCCGAGTCGGAGCCGGCCTCCCAGACCTCACGGACCGTCAGCGACCAGCCGATCACGAACAGGGCGCAGCCGACGATGAGGCCGTCGAGCAGCACGGTCAGCCGGGACCCGATCGACGTCCAGCCGGCGATCAGCCACAGCCCGATCGTGGCCAGCAGCGGGAACAGCAGGTAGCCGACGTCGGCCAGGGAGGGGAACAGCACCTCCGCGTGCACGACCAGTTCGTTCCACGACCAGTAGAAGTTGCCCAGGCCCCAGCTCAGGCACCCGGCGGCGAGCAGGCGCCAGCCGGGACGCGCGTCGCCGTCGCCCCTGCGGGCCGCGGCGAGACAGGGGATGGCGGCCAGGCAGGCGAGAAGGCTGCTGCCCAATTGCGTGTACGGCGCGACCGCGGTGCCCGACAACAGGAAAATCGGCACGCCGGCCGCGAGGCACAACGCGACCAGCGCGGACACCTGTCGTTGCTGGCTCGTCACCACAGTCTCACGCGGCGCAGTCTCACACGCTCCGGTGGTCGTGTTCAAGATGTGATCGGTCCGAAGTGGCCCATCAGGCCGCCGGGCGCTGCCACCCCGCTCGTGTTCGTTCGATGGCGCCCGCGGTGGCGAACGCGTCGAGCCAGCCCTGCATCGGCCAGAATCCCCACCGGTCGGCGAACAGGCGGCCGTTGCGCAGGATGTCGTCGAGGTGCTGCCAAGGCGGCGAGGAGGTCGGGTGGTACTGGTGGTAGGCGTGCGCACCGCCGACCCAGACGAGGGGGACGGCGGCCTTCCGCGCGGTCCAGGCGAGGTCGGTGTCCTCACCGCCGTACCCCTCGTAGAGCTCGTGGAAGCCGCCGAGCGTGCCCCAGGTCTCCGCGGTCACCGCGAAGGAGAGCGACCAGAACAGCCGATGGTCGTCCGGTCCGGCGACGACGTTCTCGCCGTCCGGCGGGGTCGGCCGGGCCGCGTGCGGCGCGGTCCAGGCCGGCAGCGCGTCCCGGTCCGGCCGGACCCCCTCCGGCAGATAGGTGACGGGGCCGCACAGCAGGGCGCCCGGGTGCGCGGCCGCCGCGACGCGGTACCGCGCGAGCAGCTGCGGGCCGGGGAGGCAGTCGGCGTCGAGGAAGACCAGTAGGCCGGCGCCGGCGGCGAGCGCACCGCGATTGCGTCCGGCGGCGAGCCGGAGGCCCTGCCGGCCGGGTGGCACGTGCACCAGGTCGGCACCGGCGAATTCCGGCAGGGAGGACGGCGGCGGGCCGGCGTCGAGCCAGACCAGGATGCGGCGTACCGGCTCGGTCGCCAGCAACTCTTGCTGCCGGCGCACGTGGTCGAGCCGGGCCGCCGAGCAGAGAGTGATGACGGTGATCATGCGACTACCTCGGCAATCGCTGCGGCGGCCCGTTGCGCGGCGCCGCTGACCCGCCACTGCGCCCAGTCGGGCCGCAGGGCGCGGGCCCGGTCGAGCAACCCGGGCCACGCCTGGTCATCGGGCCACGACGGCTCGACCACGGCGAGGCGGCGCTCGGTGAGGATGCGGCCGGTCGCCGCCTGCTCGTCGAACGGCCGAGGCTGCGGCACGACGACCGCCCGGGCGCCGGCGGCGGCGATGTCCGCGACACTGTTCTGTCCTGCGGCGGTGACGACGACCTCGGCCCGCTGCAGCGCTTCCCAGGGGTCCTCGATCCAGGTCGACGCCGAACGGCCCGCGTACTGCCAGCGGATCCCGGGGGTCGCGGCGGCCGCGCCGGCGAGGTCTTCGTCGGGCACGCCGCCGCCCAGCACGAGCACGGTGCCGGGGTCCGGTTCGACCGCACGGGTACGGCCGTCGAACCGCGAGATGCCGCCGACCTCGACCAGGTGCGTCGCCGGGGATCGGTGCACGCCCGCGGGCCACGGGGCCAGCACCCGCGCCGCCGTCGCGTACGCGAGCCGATGCGGGGGGTCATTGCGATCGCCGGGCTGGGTGACCACGACAGTCGGGACGCCGAGCAGCCGCACCAGAAGGGCTACCTCGACCGACACGTCCACGACGAACCGGTCGAAGCGCCGGGCCGCGATCGCGCCCGCGATGGCGGCGAGCCGGCGGGCATGCCCGCCGTGGCCGAGCGGCGCCCAGTGCAGCAGCCCGCCGGCGGTCGGATCGGCATCGGCCGGATCCGGCGCACCCGGCGGCCGGTCGTTGTCGCGGTCGAGGTGCACCCACGTCGTCCCAGCCGGCCGGGGGGCCGGTTCCGGCAGCGAGCTGAAGACGACCACCTCGCCCGGCAGGTGCGGGCGCACCGCGCGGAAGCGGGTCAGGTGCCCGGCGCCGTGGTGATGGAGGTACCAGCCGGTCAGACCCATGCGTCGGCTCCCGAGAGGTCGAAGAAGGTCTCGAGCTCGGCGGCCCGGTGCTCGAGGGAGAACCGGGCGAGAGCCGCGGCGCGGGCCCGCGACCGGCACTGCTGGTCCCGGCCGTGGGCGACGGCAAGCCGCTCGGCCGCCTCCGCGAGGGCTTCGGCGTCGCCCATCCGCACGAGCCGGACCGCGGACGCGGTTCCCGCGACCTCGCCGATGCCGCCGGTGTCGAACGCGGCGACCGGCGTGCCGGTGGCCAGCGCCTCCGCGACGACCAGGCCGAACGGCTCCTGCCAGAGCGGGGTGACCAGAGCACAGGCGCTGCCGCCGACGAGGTCCGCGAGTGCCGGTTGCCCGAGAGGCCCGAGGTAGTCGATGCCGTCGCCGAGGAACGGGCGGATGTGCTCCTGGAAGTACGGGACGTCGCCGACCCGGCCCGCGATGCGCAACGGCCGGCCGGTGAGCCGCGCGGCTCGTACCGCGAGGTGCAGGCCCTTCTCCGGCACGATCCGCCCGAACCAGACCAGGTCCCGGCCGCCGGACCCGAGGGGCCAGCGGCCGGCGTCGACGGCATTCGGCATCACCTGAGACTCGACACCGTGCTCGCGCCACTCGGCGGCGGTGTAGGCGCTGACGGCGAGGAGCCGGCCGTGGTGCTCGGCCGCCCGGGCCGCCGGGACGAGCCGGGGCAGCGGCGGGGTGTGCAGGGTCGTCACCACCGGCACCCCGAGCCGCCGAGCTCGGGTGAGCGGTTGCGGGTGCAGGCTGTGATTGTCGACCAGGTCGATCCTGGCCGCGTTGCGCCGGATGAAGTCGAGCGCCGCCTCCAGCGCCGGGATGGCCCGCTCGAGGTGTCCCGGCGGGAACGTGGAGTCGGTGGCGTCGCGCTCGTCCGGCCAGACGACGGCCGGCAGCCGGAACTCGGCTGGGCCGTCCTCCTGGAACTGCGAACCCGCCACGGCGCAGAGCAGTACCCGATGCCCGCGGGCGCGGAGCATCCGGACGCGGTCCCACACCATGGCCTCGAGGCCGCCGGCGTGCGGTTCCCGGATCGGGTGCCGCAGCGGTGCGATGACAACGATCGTGCGGGCGTTCATGCCAGCACCCGCTCGTACAGAGCGGTGTGGGCGGCGGTGATCGCGGCGGCCCCGGCGACGCGCGTCCGGCGTCGCTCGGCCACCAGAGCCGCGCGAGCGGCCGAACCCGGGCGGGGCGCCCGGGCGAGGAGCCGTCGCACGGCCCGGGCGAGTCCGCCGCCGTCGCCGGCATCGAAGACCGCGAAATCCTCGGGATGCTGCTCGCTCGCATACCCGACCGGCGGGCCCGCGACCGGGACACCGAGGTCCCAGCAGAGCTCGGCCCAGCCGGAATGGGTGCCGGTACGGTACGGCAGGACGGCAACGTCGAGATCGGCGATGGACCGGGCCAGGGCGTCGTCGCCGAGCCGCTCGGCCCGGCGCAGCTCGGCGGCGGGGTGCGCGGCGACCAGGGCCCCGACGCGGTCGCGGGCGGCCTCGTCGCGGACCCGCTCGTTGACGTGCACGCGGGCCACCGCCGCGATTCCCCGCCCGCGCAGGCGGTCGACGGCGTCGAGCAGGGTCGCGACGGCCCGTACCGCGTCGGTGCCGGGACGGATGTCGCGCAGGTGCACGCCGAGGACGTACGCGTCGCAGTGGGTGCCGGCCGGGGCCGGCGCACCGAGGGGGAGCACGTTCGGGTGCGGGATGACCTCGGCCGTGCGGCCCCAGCGCCGCTTGATCGCCGCGGCGGCGCCTGCGGTCAGGGTCACCAGTTCATCGGCCGCCCGGACCAGGACGTCGAGGTGCTCCCGATGTGATGCCTGGTCGGCCAGCTGCGGGTTCTCGAGATCGTGCAACGTGTAGACGAGCGGACGGCCGCCGCCGCGCAGCGCGCGAACGAGCGAACGCAGGTGCCCGGTGGGGTAGGACTCGGTCCCGAAGTGCAGATGCATGAGGTCGAAGCGGTCCACGTTCGCGGTGACCCAGGCGGCGTCGCACATGACGGGTGGCCACCAGCGTCCGTCCGGGGCGCCGGGCGGTGGCGGGTCGGGCAGCAGTTCGACGCGGGAACCGGCCAGCACGTGCCGCACGTAGGGATGGGCGGCCGGAATCGAGGCAATCCGTGCAGCTGGTGCGAGGGGTGGGGCGAGCGTCATCGGGGGTCCTCGCGGTCGGTCGGGTAGGTGCGACCAACGCGAACTCGGGAGGCATGTCGAGAGGGTCCGGAGGCCCTATTCCTCCGGCGGGCCGAATTACACACCCGGCACCGGGAGATCATTGAGACGTTGGCGACAGCTCCGAACAGGCATAACCACAGGTCGTACGGGCACAACAGCACCTCGTGGCAGCACCGCGACCGGATCCCCGTACCCGTCATTTCGGGGTTTTCTATGGTCTTGAGGAGCCGGCCGGCGATGGTCCGGCCGTTCTGGTCGTCGGCAACTGCCAGGCGGAATCGCTGCGTCTCATGCTCGACGGCGGCGGGCTGCGCACCGTCCGGCTGCCGCCGGTTCACGAACTCGTCGCCGCCGACCTCCCGCACCTCGCCCGCTGGCTGGCCCGGACGACCCTGCTGATCACGCAGCCGATCCGCGACGATTACCACGGCCTTCCGCTCGGCTCGGCGCAGCTGAGCGAACAGCTCGGCCCGGGCGGCCGGACGTTGCGGGTGCCGGTGATCCGTTTCGCGGGGCTCTACCCGGCGCACGTGATCGTCCGCCCGCCGTCCGACCCGAGCCTGGTCCCGCCGGTCGTCGCCTATCACGACCTGCGCGTTCTCGCCGAGGCCGCCGGTCTGCGCGGGCGCTCGCGGCTCGACGTGCCGGCGGTCCGGGCGATCGCCCGGCACTCCCTCGACCAGCTGCGCACCCGGGAGGTCGCGCACGGCACGGTGGTCGTCTCCGACCTGTTCGAAGCACCGTCGTTCGCGCAGATGCGGACCCTCAATCACCCCGGCAACCCGGTCTGGACCGTGCTCGCCGCGCGCGTCCGGGCGGCCCTCGGCCTGCCCGAGCACGTCGTCGACCCGGGCCGGCCGCTGCTCGACTCCATCCACGCGCCGCGCGAGCCGGCGGTCGCCGAGGCCTGGGGTCTCGACGAACCGGACCGCCCGCACTGGGTGGTCGACGGCCGTGTGGTCGAGGCCGGAGTCGTTCGCGAAGCACATCTGGACTGGTACGCGCGGCACCCCGACGCGGTGCGGGCCGGTCTGGCCCGGCACGCGGACGCCCGGCGGATCCTGGGCCTCGGATGAGCCGGCTACCCGCCCTGGCCATCACCACCGACGAGCGCCACGGGGTCACCGTCGCGGCCCGGGACCTCGCCACGGCGGCGGAGGCGGCCACCGGCCTGGGCCTGGCCGTCGCCGCCGGTGTGCTGCTCGGTGAACACCCGCCGGAGCGCGCGCATCTGCACTTCACCGACCGGCTCTGGGCCGGTTCGCCGGAGGCGGCGGCCGCGCTTGTGGAACGCATCGCGGCCCGGACGGCGCTCACCGTCACCCTGCACGACGTCCCGCAGGCTTCCGACGGCCCGCGCAACCGGCCGCGCCGCACCGCCTGCTACGCCCGCGTGGCCGGCGCCGCCCGGGGCGTGGTCGTCAACAGCCGGCACGAGGCGGCACACCTGACCGAGGCCGGCATCGTGCCCCGGGTCCTCGGCGTCGTGCCCCTGCCGGTCACGCCCGCCCCGCGGACCGTCAGGACCGCGGCGAACAGTCCCGACCTCGCCGTGCTCGGCTTCTTCTATCCGGGCAAGGGCCACGCCGAGGTCGTCGACGCGCTTCCCGCCGGGGCACACCTGACCGTGCTCGGCTCTGCGTCCGCCGGCCACGAGGCCGACCTGCTGGCCTTCGTCGAACACGCCCGGGCCCGGGGGATCACCGTCGGGGTGACCGGCTACGTGCCCGAGAAGGATCTCGTCGAGCGCTGCCGGGCGGTCGCCGTGCCGGTCGTGGCGCATCGGCACTTCTCGGCCTCCGGTTCCCTAGCGACCTGGATCGCCGCCGGTCGCCGGCCCCTCGTCGTCGACGGGCGTTACCCCCGGGAGATGGCCGAGCTGCGGCCCGGCACCGTCCGCCTGGTCGCACCCGCCCGGCTCGCCGAGGCGCTCGCCGAGGCGCTCGCCGACCCCGCGTCGACGTGGCTGGCGGCGGATGCGGTCACCCGCCCACACCTCGACGACACCGCCGCGGCCTACCTCCGCTGGTGGACAGGAGACATCGCATGGTGAACGGCCGTTCCGTGCCCGGCAACCGCTGGGATCTGCTCGACGGGCTGGAACCCGCGAAGCCGCCGGCCGTGTCGGTCGTCGTCGCGCACTACCAGCAGCAGGCGGAGCTCGACCGCACGCTCGCGGCGCTCGGCCGGCAGACCCATCCCGCCGGCCGCACCGAGTTGATCGTCGTCGACGACGGATCACCGGAGCCGCCGCGGGTCCCGGCCGGGGTCCGGCTCCTGCGCCAGGCCGACGAGGGATTCCGGGTGGCGGCCGCCCGCAACCTCGGCGCCTCGGCCGCCACCGGCGACGTGCTCTGCTTCCTCGACGCCGACACTGTGCCCGAGCCCGGCTACCTCGCCCGGATGGCCCGGCTTCCGGCGCTCGCACCGGAAGCGGTCGTCGTCGGCCGGCGGCGGCACGCCGACCTTGCCGGACTACCGGTCGACGCCCCGGTCGAACAGGCCGGTCCCGCCGCCGAACTGCCCGAACCGCAGTGGCTGCGGGACGCCTACCGGCACTCCCGGGACCTGCTCGACGCCGACGACCGGAGCTACCGGTACCTGATCGGCGCCGCGCTCGCCTGCTCCCGCTGGTTCTTCGACCGGGTCGGCGGGTTCGACGAGCAATTTCGCGCCTACGGCGGCGAGGACTGGGAATGGGTGTACCGCGCCTGGCTCGGCGGTGCCGTTTTCGCGCACGTCGCCGACGCGGTGGCCTGGCACGACGGACCCGACTGGGCCGGCCGCGACCGCGACGACCCGGCCCGCCGGGCCCGCAAGGACGCCGAGACGCTGCTGCTCACCGAGCACATCCCGGTCGCCGGCTCGCGCGGGTACGGGCTTCGCACCGCCGGCGTGGACGTCGCGATCCGGCTCGGGGCGGCGCCCTCGAGCGCGGCGGCGTACGTGTGCGTCGATTCGTTGCTCGCGGCGCTGCCCGAGGCCACGGTCTGCGTGCCTGCCGAGTTCGCAAAGGTCTTCGCCGCGGATCAGCGGGTGACGAGCGGCTGGCCCGTCCCGGAACCCAACCCCCGCGTGGTCGTCGACGTGCCGGTGGCGGTTCGCGCCGACCGGGTGTCCGACCTCCTGCGGCAGGCGGTGTCGACGGTCGGCGTCGGCACCCTCGGTAGCGTCCTGCTCGGACCACCCGAAGCCCCCGCGATCCGGATCGACTCCGCACGCGCCCGGGCCCGCCGCGCGACGTGGGGGCAGGACCAGTTCGAGACCCGCGTCCACCCGGATGCCGATCCCGATCCGCTCGACGCCGATCCCGGCCTCGCGGGCTACCTCGGAGGCTGGGCCTGAGAATCGGAAGGATCGGTTGTCATGCCCGCCTCTCCTGAGCTCGCCCGGTCATGATTTCCTCGATCAGCGCGACTGTGTTGAAAGCTCCATGGTCAATAGTTCGACCGTAGAAACTTTCTGCCGGATTCGGGAGGATTCGGAACGGGCCAGGTGGGGCAGCAGCGCGGTGGCTCTCAGCTGGGCCTGGTGGGCCTCGGCGGCGGCGCCCGCGCCGGCCAGGTCGGTGGCCAGGGCGGTCAGGCTGTCGGCTTCGTTGTAGGGGTCGGCCAGTTGGTGGTAGAGCAGGATGGCCCGCTCGTAGCACTCGACGCCGCGGCGCAGGTCGCCCTGCCGGATGTGCAGGCTGCCGAGTGTGTCCCAGGTGTCGGCCTGGGCCCGGCCGTCGCCGTTCTCGAGGTGCAGCGCCAAACCCTGCTCGGCCAGGTCGCGTACCTCGGCCAGGTTGTCGTGGCTCAGGTGCATCCAGGCCAGGTCCGACAGCGCGTGCCCGATGCCGGACCGGAATCCGGCCGAGCGGTACAACTCCAGCGCCCGCGACGCGTGGGCCAGCACGTCCGCCGTGCGGCCGTCGGCCTGGTCGGCCGAGGCGCGGTCGAGATGGACGCCGGCCTCGCCGATCGGATCGCCCAGTTCGCGGAACAGGGCGATCGCCCGGTCCCGGTGGTCGTGGCAGTCGTCCTCGCGGTTCCGGTGCCGGGCCGCGCGGCTGAGGAAGAAATGCGCGTACGCCTGCCCGATCCGATCATCCGCCCGGTCGGCCGCCGCCAGGCCGGCCTGGTGCACCGCCGCGTAGTCGGACCAGCGGCCCTGCCGTTCCAGGTGCACGCTCACGGTCCACGCCAGCTGCCACGGACGCCACCCCGATTCCGGTGGGTCGAGCCGGACGGCGGCCAGCAGCGCGGGCAACTCCCGGGCGAACCACGCGGCGGCCTCGGCCGTGCCGGGCAGGTCGGCGAGGTGCACCCCGGGCCGGGCCGGCGCGAGCGTGATCGGGTCACGCGGCGGCTGGTAAAGGCACTTCGCGGCGTACGCGGTGTGCAGGTAGTGCTCGAGCAGGCGGGCCAGCGCGTCGCCTTCCGGCCCGAGCGAGAAGGCGAACGCGCGTAGTAGGTCGTGGCACCCGTACCGGCCGGGGCTGATCTCGCTGAGCAGGTGGTTGCGGACCAGTTCGGCGACCAGCGGCCGGGTCTGCCGCGGTGTGAGCCCGGCCAGGCTGGCCAGGCCGGCCAGCGAGAAGTCGGGTGCCGCCGGGAACACCCCGAGCAGCCGGAACAGCTCGGCGGCGGGTGCGCTGAGGGCACGGTACGACCAGGAGAACACCGCCCGCACATCGGTTGCCGGGTCTCCGCCCGGGAAGGAGTCGAGGCCTTCGCTCAGCTGCCCGGCGACCGCGGCCAGGCTCAGCGACGGGTCGGTGGCGGCGTGCGCGGCGGCCACGGCGAGCGCCAGCGGCAGCCGCGCGCACCGGGCGATGATGTCGTCGACCACGCCCGGCGCGGCCGCCATCCGCCGGGGGCCGAGCCGCCGGTGCAGGATCTGCCGGGCATCGGCGGCGGACGGCCGCTTCAGCGGAACGGCCCGGGCTCCCTCGGCGACGACCAGCCCGGTGAGCCGGTTGCGGCTGGTGACCAGGATGAGCGCGTCGGTCCCGCCGGGCAGCAGCGGGCGTACCTGATCCTCGTCGCGGGCGTTGTCGAGCAGGACGAGGATGCGCCGGCCGGTCATCGTGGTGCGGTAGAGGGCGATCTGCTCCTCGACGGTCGCCGGGATGTCGCGGACGGCGACGCCCAGGGCGCGCAGGAAACCACGAAGCACATCGGACGGACGGGCCTGCCCGCCGGGGTCGAAGCCGCGCAGGTTCACGTACAGCTGGCCATCGGGGTACGCGTCGGCGGCGCGGTTGGCCCAGTGCACGGCCAGCGTGGTCTTGCCGACACCGGCCGTGCCGGAGATGACCGTCAGCCCGCTCGTCGTCTCGTCCAGCCGCGCGAGTTCCACGGTCCGCGCCGCGAACGTGCGCGGCGCGTGCGGCAACTGAGCCGGTCGCGGTGCCGGGGCCGACGCGGTGATCGGCACGACCAGGTCGAGTGCGGGATCCTGCCGCAGGACCGCCACCTCGAGGTCGCGCAGAGCCGGTCCCGGTTCGATGCCGAGCTCGTCGCGCATCGCGTCACGCAGCCGCTGGTAGGCGGCGAGCGCATCGGCCTGCCGGCCGCACCGATAAAGGGCCAAGATCAACTGCCGATACAGATCTTCCCGGTACGGGTGGGTCTGCGCGGCCTGCTGGAGCTCGAGCACGACGTCGGCATGTTCACCGAGGGCCATCCGCGCATCGATAAGCGACACGCCCGCGGTGGCGCGTAGTTGTTCGAGTTGCCGGGCCTGCTCGGCCAGCCAGTCCACGTCGGCGACATCGGCGAGCGACTCCCCGCGCCAGAGACCCAGCGCGGTGCGCAGCCGGGTCACCCGCTCGCGGGGGTCGGCGTCGGTCGTCCGGGCCCGGATCAGCGACTCGGCCCGCTCGAGGTCGATCGCGCCCGGCGGCAGCGACAGCCGGTAACCGCCGGCGCCGTTCGGGATCCGCGACCGGTCGCCGAGCAGACCACGCAGGTAGGAGACGGTGTTCTGCAGCGCGCTCGCGACACTGGCGGGCGGGTTCGGCCCCCACACGATGTCGACCAGCCGCTCGCTGCCGACCGGTTCGCCGCGGTGCAGGGCCAGCACCGCCAGCACCGCCTTGCGTCGCAGCCCCGACAGCCGGGGCGCTCGACCGGCCACCCGGACGTCGACCGGCCCCAGCAACCGCACCCCGACGGACGGCTCTTCGCGCATGTCTCGAAAAGGTAGCCGACCCGCGTCCATTGTCGACACCGAATTAGGGCGGTGTTGGGCCCGTGTTGGCGGGCGGTGCCAGCGTGTGCCCGACCTGACGTCAGAAATTGGGGGAACACGTGAGGCGTCTGCTGGTGGGCGTATTAACGACGACTTTGCTGGTCACCGGGATCGGCGTGCCGGCCCGGGCGGCCGACCCGATCACGGTGGACACCGGCGCGCTGGCGAGCCAGCTGTTCGCCGGGCTGGCCGAGGTTCGCTTCGGCGACGATCTGGGGCTGGTCAAGGCAGCCACGGTGTCGGCGGACTTCCTGGAGTGGCGCCGGCTGCACCCGGTCGCCACTCTGGGCGAGAGCCAGGCCGAGCTGGCCGCCGAGAAGCAGTTGCTGGACTCCGGCCTGACCGCCACCGATCTGCAGCGGGACGAGCCGGCCCTGATGGCCCGCTCGATCGAGCTGCTCTCGGCGCCGGCCGCCGGCCCGGCCCGCTCGGCGTCGCACATCCGGGCTTTCGTCGCCGGTCTGGCCGGCAGTGCGGTGGGCCCGCTGGACAACCGGGAAGACCTCAGCGAGGGGGCGCTGACGGGGCTGTCCTGGGTGCGGAACCGGCCCGCGCTGCTGTCGAACCTGTGGGCGGACGTACGGCGTACGGCCGCGGATGATTCTGTTTTCGCCCAGGCGTGGAACGCCGTCCTGGGCGCACCGGTCTCGCTCGACGCGGCCGCCTCGCTGGATCAGTTGAAGGCCGCCGACGAACTCCGCGGCCTCGTCGACCTGGACAAGCTGCTGTCGCTGACCGGCGATCCGGACGCGTTCGCGGCCGCGGCACACGCGCAGGTCGCGATCATCTTCGACGACATCTCGACACTGGGCGCGCAGGTGAACGCCCAGGCGCTCATCCAGGCCAGCAACTGTCCGGCGACGACGCCGCCCGCGACGACCTGCACCGCGGCGAACCAGAAGGCCGCCGAGAAGAAGGCCGACGAACAGGAATCGGCGGTGGACCGCTACAAGGCCGCCCTCGACGCGCTCGACCCGGTCCTCAAGGAGGTGGACTCCACGTTCGCCAACCAGGTGAAGGTGGTCGGCGGCGCGGTCGTCACCGCGGTGAAGGCGGTCGCGAAGTACGCCGAGGACATCTCGAAGATCAGCGGTGTCGCGTCGAAGATCTTCAGCCTGGCCACGGTAACCATGACCGGCAACGTGTTCGGCGCGGTCATGTCGGTCGTCGGCCTGTTCGGAGCCGACAAGCCGGATATCAGCCAGCAGATCCTCGACCAGGTGAAGGAGCTCCAGGGCCAGGTCAAGGACCTGCAGAAGGAGATGGCGGCCTCGTTCGAGCGGATCGACGCCCGGCTCAACACCATCTACAACACGATGATCAGCGAGTTCGACAAGCTCAGCGACGCCATCGCGGGCAACGCCGCGCAGCTGCAGGTGCTCCAGCAGAACGTCGCCCAGCTCGGGCTGCGGCTGGAGGAGGTGACGGCCAGCATCCTCACCGCGATCGGGCAGGCCGAACTGGTCAACGTCCGCACCTCGATCGACAAGTACATCGGGTACGCCGAGCAGTTCGGCACCCCGATCCCGGCCTACCAGCCGGACTACGTCGGGGCCGAGACCGACCTGCATCTGGCCAGCACCCAGCTGGCCGACGACGCCGCGTTCGTGCTCCCGGCCACCGACGCCGACAATCCGGCGCTCGACCCGGCCGCGGTGCTCAACAGCAACGGCGAAACCCGATCGATCAACTACCTGGCCCGGTACGCGTCGAAGCGTGACCCGGCGATCGTGGTGCCCTCGTCGCCGCTCGGCAACCTGGGCGTGTGGGACCTCGGCGGGCAGGCGTACGCCCTGCTGCAGCTGCAGAACCCGGACTACGCCCGGCAGGTCGCGTCCAGCCGCTCGAACGACATCCAGATCGCCGGGCAGCGGATCCTGGACACCGCCGCGAGTTTCACCCACCCGGTGACCGCCCCGGACCCGGCCGGCGGCTACCGCAACAACCTGTTCAAGTCGCTCGACACCGACTACCGCACCGGGGTGCAGAACCTTTCGGCGGCGTTGACGACGATCCGAACCTCGGACGTGCTGAACCGCTACGAACCGAACGCCGACGGCGCCCAGATCAAGACGCCGAAGACGTACGAGCTGTTCTGGGACGGCTCCACGGCGCTGTCCCCGGCCCCGCCGGTGCCGACCGACCCGGCCAAGGTGACCTCCTGCGACGGATCGGCGCAGATCGACCGGCCTGCGAACGTCAGTCTCGCCAAGCTGCCGGACCAGGTGAAACTGATCAACTACGCGTACGCGCCCCGCCTCGATCAGCCCCCGGCCGGGGCCAAGGAACTGCCCGAGGTGTCCATCTGCGAGTCGCCGAGCTGGACGAACATCCGCTACAACGAGCCGGAGGGCAGCGGGGTCCGATCCTCGTACGGTCATCTGCGGCTGGACATCCATCTCCGGTACCGGCTCAACCCCACTGCCGCCTGGCAGAACGTGGTGACCACGGCGTACACCTGGCCGGAGGAGATCAAGTTCGAGACGACCTGCACGATCTTCAGCTGCCACACCTACCTGGAGCCGGGAACCCAGCTGGGCAACACCTGGGCCAACTCGGCCCGGTACGCCTTCGAGGCGAACGCGAAAGCCACCACCGACGCGACAGCGGTCACGGCGGCCACGGCCTCGGTGCGGCAGTTCCTGCTGTCCCGGCAGAAGTTCCTGTACGACAGCGTCAGCGCGGCGCTGACCAACCCGTCCTCCCCGGCGTCGGCCGCGATCAGGAGCATGAACACCGCCCGGCGCCTGACCCAGGCGTACGCGCAGCTCGGGTTTCCGATCGCGGTGCAGTCCGACCCGGTGCTGTCCGGGTTGCTCTCCGGTCAATACAGGCTGCTCGGTGACCTGCCGGCCGACCCGACGATCACCGGCGCGGTCCAGATCGCGCGGGACAACTACAGCTGCGGGTCCACCTGCCCGGTCGACACCCAGCGGCCGATCAAGAACCAGACGTTCACCGAGCCCACCGACCCGCCGTGCGCCACCTTCCCGGCCGGTCCCGGCGACCCACTCGGCAACTGCCTGGTCGAGCAGTCCCTGCGGCGGGCCGACAACCTGAAAACCCGATTCGACGTGCATTTCAAGCAGCTGTACGACGGTGATTACCACGAGCAGCTGCCGTCGATCGCGCAGACGCTTGCCCAACTGCGGGCCGCCGACCGGATGTCGCACTCGCCGGCCGTCACCGGCGGTATCGGTAAGCGGTCCGGCACCACGACCCAGGACGTCAGCCTCGACCTCAACCAGTTCACCAGCGGTGGCAAGGCGCCGTACACCTACACCGCCACCGGTCTGCCGTCCGGGCTCACGCTCAACGGCGCTCTCATCCAGGGCCGGCCCGGCAGCGAGGGGACCTCGACGGTCACCGTGACCGCGCGGGACGCCGGCGGGACGGCCGGCAACGCGTACCAGTTCACATGGACCGTCGGCGTCGCCGATGTCCCCGACGTGAAGGGACTCGGCTGGAACCTGGCCCAGGCCGCGATCACCCGGGCCGGCCTGACCGCGGGCAGCCGCACCGCGAAGAGCGACTGCACCAAGCCGTTCGGCACGGTGGACAGCCAGACCCCGGCCGCGAACACCACGGCGACCCCGGGCACCGCGGTCGACCTCGTCTACACGATCTGCGCGGCCGACGCCCCGGTGGTGACCTCGGCCCTGTACTCCGGCGGTCACACGACGGTCACCTGGACCGACAAGTCAGCCGGGGAGGACAGCTTCGTGGTGTCCCGCTACACCGCGGCCGGCCAGTTCGTGTCCCAGGCGGCCGTGCGGCCCAGCGGCAGCAAGACCGGCACGGGTACGGCGTACACGTTCACCGACAACACGCCCGGCACCTGTTACCGGGTGGAAGCCCGGACCGGCGGCGACGACATCGTCCTCGCCTCGGCCCTGGCCTGCGCGGGCGTGGACGTCATCATCACCGGGGTGGCGCCGAACGGGGCGCCACTGGCGGCGGCCCGGCGCTCGGACGGCCGGCTGGAGGCTTTCGCCTTCGACGACGGCGTGCTGGCCCACCGCACCCAGAACGCCGCCGGCTCGTCCGGCGGATGGGGACCGTGGACCGACTTCGGCGGCCCGGCCGGGGTAACCCTGACCGGCCTGGCCGCGGCCACCAACAGCAGCGACACCATCGAGGTGTTCGGGGTGTCGCCGGCCAACCAGGTCTGGCACCGCTGGCAGACCTCGGCCACGACCTGGTCCGACTGGGCGATCGTGGCCGGGGCGCTGGCCGACTCGATCGCGGTGGTCCGCAACGCCGCCGGAGCCCTGGAGCTGTACGCCACCAATCCGCTCATCGGCTGGGTGACGCACAGCATCCAACAGGCCACCGGACCCAACGACTGGAAGTCCGCGTCACTGTTCGAAGGGGTGTACAACCTGCACTCGGTCGCCGTGGCCAAGGACCTGGACGGCCGGCTGGAGGTGCTGGCGGCCAACCCGGCCGGCAAGACCTACCAGCGCCAGCAGAGCACCCCCGGTGGGACGACGTGGTCGGCCTGGAAGGACTGGGCCGGAGCGTCGACGAGGCTGTCCATGGTCGCCAACGCCGACGGTCACCTGGAGGCGTTCGGCACCAGCACGACCGGCACGCTCGCCCAGAAGTACCAGCTGGCCCCGAACGGAACCACCGGCTGGACCGACTGGAACACCACGTTCGGCACCGGCCTGGTCGGCGTGACCACCGGGGTCACCGACGGCCGGGTCCAGGTGTTCGCGGTGGCCACCGACGGCCGGCCACAGACCCGCTGGCAGCTGGCCGGCGGCGGCTGGTCCGACTGGGTCGGCTGGTAGAAGGCGGATGGTGCTCCGGTGCGGGACCGGAGCACCATCACGTCTGGTCGGCGGTGGCCGGCTTGCGGGCGGTCTTCTCGGCGTACATGGCCGCGTCGGCCGCGGCGAACAGGCCGTCGGCGTTCGGCCGTTCCAGCGGGCCCCACGCCGCCAGGCCGACGCTGACGCCGAAGCGGAGAGTCTCGCCGCGCCAGGCGACCGGCTCGTCGGCCAGCGCGCGCAGCCGGTCGGCCAGCCGCCCGGCGTCGGCCTCGTCGTGGACGGCGGTGGTCAGCACGACGAACTCGTCGCCGCCGAACCGGGCCGCCGTGTCGGCCGGGCGGATCGTGCTGGTCAGCCGCCGGGCGAACTCGACCAGGATCAGATCGCCGGCGGCGTGGCCGTACCGGTCGTTGATCTGTTTGAAGCCGTCGAGATCCAGGTAGAGCACGAGCGGGCCGAAACCGGAGGCCCGGAGCAGTTCCAGCTCCAGCTGGCTGTGCAGGGTGGTCCGGTTGGCCAGTCCGGTCAGTTGGTCGTGCTCGGCCCGGTGCGCCAGCGCGATCTTCATCCGCTCCTGCTCGCGCACCACGAAGACGAAGCGCATCAGGATGAACGTGGTCAGCAGCGCGATCGAGACGAGCAGGGAGACCCGGCTGAGGAGCGTGCCGAACGAGTGCAGGCCGGTCACCGTGGGCAGCACCACCAGGGCGATGCCGAGGAACACCACCCGGGCCGGGTGCAGCCGCTGCGATGCCACCCCACGGTCCGGCTCGGCGACCTTCGCCGCGTCCTGACGCACGATGGCCGCCGCGAGCAGGCTGTTCGCGAGCAGGAGCAGGCCGTCGAACCGGTCCGCCTGGCCCGACCGGGACAGGTTCTCGAACAGCACCGGCAGCAGCGAGATGCTGACGTCGCCGATGATGGTCAGGATCAGGGCCGAGACCAGGTAACGGGCCGACCCGCGGGTCGCGCCGGGGGCGAAGACCAGGATCGCGGTGCCGGCGAAGAACATCACGTCGCCGAACGGGTAGAGCGCGCCGACGACCATGCCGGGGGAGAGGTCCTGGGCCTCGGCCGCCGGCAGGATCAGGAACTGCCAGAACAGCCAGGCCACCACCGTCGTCATGGCGGCGGCGTCGAGCAGGCCGTCCCGTAACCGGCCGGGCGCCCGCAACCGGACCAGCTTGACCATGGCCGCCATCAGCAGCGGATAGCCGGCCAGCCAGAGCAGGTCGGACGGGGAGACGTCGCCGAGCGGGCCGGCGAACCGGTCCATCAGGTCGTACAGGATGTCGCCGGCCAGCCAGACCGTCAGCGCGGCGGTGACCAGCCGGAATGCGCCCTTGCTCGGCCCGGAGATGGTCCGCAGGCCGAGCCACGCGCACAGCACCACACCGCTGAACCCGATGAGGTACGCGACGTGTGCGGCGTTGGTCCCCGGGGCGAAAACGGACACCGAGCCCATGAGCGCGGCGAAGATCGGAACCGCCGGCGCCGGAACACGTCTCATACGCTGCTTATCGGCCCGGGACGCGCGATCTTCAGGCCTTCAGTTCGGTGCTCCGGTCCGGGGACCGGAGCACCAACAATTACCTTCGGGTCTTGGGCAGGTCGAACTGGTCGGCGGACTTGCAGTCCTTCTGGTTGCCGATCGCGCCGGGACCCAGTTCCTTGAGGGCCTGGCGAGCCTGCACCCGGCCGAGGTTCCAGGCGTACCAGGGGTCGGGTTCCTTGAGATCCTCCGCGATCCAGCTGAGCGTGCATCGGCGTACCGGATCGGGCAGTTTGGTCAGAGCCGGAGTCGCGTCGGCCGAAAGAGCACGCAGGTACCAGGCGTCGATCTTGCCGGAGCCCGCGTAGCGGGCAGCGTTGCGGCTGGCCACATAACCCTCGGGGTCCAGCGCGGCCAGGCCGAGCAGCATCAGCACGGCCAGCCCGACGGTGGTCGCCGGGATCCACCGGCCCTGCCACTTGATGCCGGCGACCGCGATCAGCACGAAGATCACGCCGAGCAGCATCTCCGACGCCATCACGAAGATCCGCTCGCCGGTGAAGCTGTAAACCCGCTGGTACTCCCACATCCGCGACAGCGCGGAGGCCACGATAACGACGCTAAGGGCACAGAGCAGACCCAGGAGTACGCGCAACAGCAGCCGTTCGATCGGCTGGTCCCGTTTCGCCCAGCGGGCCAGGGCGGCGATCAGCGCCAGGGACAGCAGGGTGACCGCCACCAGCTGCCAGAAGCCGCTGCGGGCGTACTGCGAGTAACTGAGCCCGGCCGTCTTGAGCACGTGCCGGCTTCCGCCGAACAGCACGGTGAACTGGACCGCCACGAAGCCGCCGAACAGCAGCACCAGCGCGGCGCCGGCCGGTGCCCACTCGATCAGGCCGAACCGGCCCCGGCCCTCGGTGTCCAGGCTCGACGTCTTCGGCGGGGCGGTCAGCGTGTAGATCCCGGAGACGGCGAGCAGGCCGCCGGCCACCGCCAGGAAGATCCACTGGAAGACCGAGCCGATCGCGAAATCGGGGATGACGTCGTCCAGGAGCTGGGAGAACGCGACGTCGGCGGAGGACAGCAGCGCCCCGAAGACGAGCAGCACCACGACGGTCAGGGCGACCGAGAAGAAGGCCCGCCGGGCGATTCCCGGGTTGGGGCTCGCCTTCAGGTGCCGGCGGACCCACGGGATGCCGGCGAAGGCCGCGTAGGGGGCGGCGATCAGGCTGAACAGGATCGACCGGACCTGCCGGCCGCCGACGATCGCCAGCGCGGTGCAGCCGATCGCGCCCAGCACGCTGAACGTCACCAGCCACCAGGCGTTGCGGAACGCCGGGATGAGCATCAGGGCGAGTGCGGCCGCGGCCCAGCCGGCCCGGATCAGCCGCTCGCGGCGCGGCAGGTCGGGGGACTTGTGGACGGCGAACCCCACCCCCAGCGTCAGCGCCAGCCAGCCGAGGAACCAGCCGATACCCACCCGGTCCAGCGGCAGGAAGATCAAAAATCCAAGAGCCCCGGCGAGTACGCCGGCCGGAACGGCCCAGCCCTGCGCCTCCTTCGGCGCGGGCCAGTTCTTCTTCCGGAACGCCTGCCACGGGCTCGGCGCCGGCTCGTATCGGCCGAACGGGCGCGCCGCGTACGGGGGTGACTGCGGTGCCGGACGCTGCGGTGCCGGACGCTGCGGAATCACCGCCGGAGGGGGTTTCGGGGTCGTGTTCTCGGCTGGCTTCGGGGTGGTCACGGGCGGCTTGACCACGGGCTTTTCGACTGCCGGGACGGACGCCGGGGCGGCGACCATCGGTACGAACAGGGCGTACCCCCGCGTACCGGATGGGATCTGGACCGGGATCGCCCATGCCGTTTCGCCTTCGGTCCCCGGCCAGACCATCGACGGGATCGCGTCGTTGGGCGGCATGACCAGCAGCTGGGGTGCCGGCACGGGAACGGCTTTGTTCTCGTCGGTGGAATCAGGCTGCTCGGGTGGCAGGTCCGCCACTACACCCTCCTCGGTTGGTCAGTTCGCACACCGTAAGCCGTATGCACCGAAATTTCTACGCCGCGACGGGTCCGTATCGCCGCGACGAACGACCGGATTGGCACGGATGCGGGAGGTGGCGAGATTTTCGCTTGCGGTGAACGCCGGAAGAGGGCGGGACCACTCGAAGTTGAGCACCACGTACTCAACTTTCTGGAGGTGCCGGGTGGCCAGCAAACGACTCCCCGTTTTGTTCCTTGACGACATCGTGCTGCTCCCGGGCATGGTCGTGCAGATCGAGCTGGACGAGGCGGCCCAGGCCGCGGTGGACGCGGCCCGCACCTCGTCCGGCTCCGAGCTGCTCATCGCCCCGCGGCTCGAGGACCGCTACGCCTCGCACGGCGTGGTGGCGAGCGTGCGGCAGGTGGGCAAGTCCCGCGGCGGTTCGCCGGCCGCCATGCTGCGTACCGCGGTGCGGGCCAAGATCGGCAGCGGTGTGACCGGCCCGGGCGCGGCCCTGTGGGTCGAGGCCGAGCCGGTCGCGGTGGACGCGCCGACGGCGCACGTCCGCGAACTGGCCGCCGAATACAAGCAGCTGGTCGTCTCGGTGCTGCAGCGCCGCGAGGCGTGGCAGGTCATCGACTCGGTCAGCGCCATCGACGATCCCGGTGACCTGGCCGACACGGCCGGCTGGGCGCCGTACCTGGCCAACGACCGCAAGCGTGAGCTGCTGGAGACGCCCGACGTCGAGGCCCGGCTGCGGCTGCTGATCGACTGGACCCGGGACTTCCTGGCCGAGTCCGAGGTCAGCGACAAGATCGAGACCGACGTACGCGAGTCGGTGGAGAAGCGCAACCGGGAGTACCTGCTGCGCGAGCAGCTCAAGGCGATCCGCAAGGAACTCGGCGAGGGCGACGCGGCCGGCACCGACGACTACCGCACCCGGGTCGAGGCGGCCGAGCTGCCCGACGCGGTCCGCGAGGCGGCGCTGCGCGAGGTCGACAAGCTGGAGAAGGCCGGCGACCAGAACCCCGAGGCGGGCTGGATCCGCACCTGGCTCGACACCGTCCTCGACCTGCCCTGGGCCGCTCGCACCACGGACAACACCGACCTGGAGGCGGCCCGTGCGGTGCTCGACGCCGACCACCACGGCCTGGCCGAGGTCAAGGAACGCATCGTCGAATACCTCGGCGTCCGGGCCCGCCGCGAGGAGCGTGGCCTGACCACCGTCGGCGGGCGGGGCTCCGGAGCGGTGATCCTGCTGGCCGGTCCGCCCGGGGTCGGTAAGACCTCGCTGGGCGAGTCGGTCGCGCGCACGCTGGGCCGCAAGTTCGTCCGGGTCGCGCTGGGCGGCGTGCGGGACGAGGCGGAGATCCGCGGCCACCGCCGTACCTATGTCGGCGCTCTTCCCGGCCGCATCGTCCGGGCGATCAAGGAGGCCGGCTCGATGAACCCGGTCGTGCTGCTGGACGAGGTCGACAAGGTCGGCAGTGACTACCGCGGCGACCCGGCGGCGGCGCTGCTGGAGGTGCTGGACCCGGCGCAGAACCACACGTTCCGCGACCACTACCTCGACCTCGACCTGGACCTGTCCGACGTGCTGTTCATCGCGACCGCCAACGTGCTGGACACCATCCCGCAGGCCCTGTTCGACCGGATGGAGCTGATCTCGATAGACGGCTACACCGAGAACGACAAGGTCGCGATCGCCCGCGACTTCCTGCTGCCCCGGCAGCTGGAGCGGGCCGCCCTGTCCGCCGACGAGGTGACCGTCACCGAGGAGGCGCTGCGGGAGGTCGCCGCGAACTACACCCGCGAGGCCGGCGTCCGGTCGTTCGAGCGGTTGCTGGCCAAGGCGTTCCGCAAGGTCGCCCTGCGTGAGCTGCCGGCGACGGTCGGGGCGGATGACCTCAAGGACCTGATCGGCCGCCCCCGCTTCATGCCGGAGTCCTCGGAACGCACCGCCGTCCCCGGGGTGGCCACCGGCCTGGCCGTGACCGGGATGGGCGGCGACGTCCTGTACATCGAGGCGTCCCTGCTGCCCGGCGACAAGGGCGGCCTGTCGGTAACCGGCCAGCTGGGCGACGTGATGAAGGAGTCGGCGCAGATCGCCCTCTCCTACGTCCGGGCCCACGCCGACGAGCTGGGCATCTCACCGGAACAGCTGGATCACCCGATCCACCTGCACGTGCCGGCGGGCGCGGTGCCCAAGGACGGCCCGTCCGCAGGCGTCACGATGACGACCGCGTTGGTCTCGCTGCTGCTGGGCCGCAACGTCCGGGCCGAGGTGGGGATGACCGGCGAGGTCTCCCTGACCGGCCGGGTCCTGCCGATCGGCGGCGTGAAGCAGAAGCTGCTGGCCGCCCAGCGAGCCGGCCTGACCGAGGTCTACCTGCCTCAGCGCAACGAGCCCGACCTGGACGACGTCCCCACCGACGTCCTGGCCGCCCTGACCGTGCACATAGTCTCCGACGTCCGAGAGATCCTCGCCTCGGCCCTGGAGTCGGTGTCGCCCGGCGTGGTGACGACCGCGGCCTAACGCCGGGAGCCGTGGATCTGGACCAGGCCCTCGACGCCGCGGAGGAAGGTGTCGCAGATCTGGGCCGGGTCGAAGAGGCAGCCGGCGGCCATGGCGCCGTCGCGCAGCATGACGAAGTGCTGCGCGGCGGCTGCGGCCTTGGTCTCCTCGATGTCGGCCATCAAGGCGTTGATCGTGTCCAGGAACCACTGCCGGTGGGCCAGGACCGCCTGGTGCACCGGGTGGGCCGGGTCGGGGTACTCGGCTACGGCGTTCAGGAAGGCGCAGCCTCGGAAGCCGGGGGAGCGGATGCCGTCGGCGATCGAGGTGGCCACGGCCCGGACGGTGTCGGCGGACGACTGGCCGGTGCCGATGGCCGCGTCGATCTGCCCGCGGATGGCCGCGTCGGCGCCGAGCAGATAGGCCAGCACCAGGTCTTCCTTGCCGGGGAAGTGGCGGTAGAAGGTGGCCCTGGTCACCTTGGCCTCGGCGATGATCCGGTCGACCCCGACCGCGTGGATGCCCTCGGCGTAGAAGATGCCGGCCGCGGTGGTGAGGAGGCGCTCTCGAGCCTCGGACGGACGCGTCATCCCGTCAGCGTAGCGACAGAACGTTCGGTCTTGCCATCGGCAAAAGGTGGATAGAACGTTCGGTCTTGACAGCCGTCGCCCGAGCCGTCATCGTTCCCTGAGACAGAACGTTCGTTCTCCCTCGAAGGGAAGCCATGACCACCGTTGCCGCCCCCGGTATCTCGACGACGGCCGCCGCCCTGCGGCGCCTGTACTTCGTCCGCTTCGCGTTCGCGCTCGTCTGGGCCCTCGTGATGATCCCGCTCGCCAAGCACCTCAACCCGCTCACCGCGACGCTGCTGGTCATCTATCCGCTGTTCGACGTGGCCGCCGCCCTCGTCGACGCCCGGGCGTCGCGCGCCACCGGATCGCCGGTGCTGCTCTACGTGAACGTCGCGATCAGCTCGCTGGCCGCGGTCGGGCTGGCCGTCGGGGCCGCGTCCGGCATCCCGGCGGTGCTGCGGGTCTGGGGCGCCTGGGCGGTGGTCGCCGGTCTCGTTCAGCTGATCGTGGCGGTGCCCCGCCGCCGGATGGGCGGGCAGTGGCCGATGATCATCAGTGGCGGCATCTCGGTGCTGGCCGGCGGATCGTTCATCGCCAGTGCCTCCGCGGACAACCCGGTGCTGACCAACGCCGTCGGCTACGCCATCCCGGGCGCCATCTTCTTCCTCATCGCGGCCATCCGCCTCGGCCGTACGGCGAAGGGAAACTGAGATGTACGACGTCGTAGTCATCGGCGCGGGGCCGGTCGGGGAGAACGTCGCCGATCGGATCGTGCGGGGCGGGCTGACCGTCGCCGTGGTCGAGCGGGAACTGGTCGGCGGCGAGTGCTCGTACTGGGCCTGCATGCCGACCAAGGCGCTGCTGCGCAGTGCGGCCGCGCTGAACGCCGCGCGCCGGCTGCCGGGCGCCCGGGAGGCGGTGACCGGGGAACTGGACGCGGCCGCGGTGCTGCGCCGGCGGGACGCCTTCGCCTCGAACTGGCAGGACGACGGGCAGGTGTCCTGGCTGGAGTCGGCCGGCATCACGCTGTACCGAGGCCAGGGGCGGATCACCGCCGAGCGGGTCGTCGAGGTGACCGGCGCGGACGGGTCGACGACGACGCTCACCGCGCGGCACGCGGTCGTCGTCGCCACCGGGAGCGGTGCGCTGCTGCCGGACATCGCCGGGCTACGTGAGTCGGCGCCGTGGACCAGCCGGGAGGCGGCCGCCGCGAAGGAGGTGCCCGCTCGGCTCGCCATCATCGGGGGCGGGGTGGTGGCCGCGGAGATGGCAACCGCGTTCACCGGCCTCGGATCCGCGGTGACGATGCTGGCCCGGGACGGGGTGCTGCACCTCGCGGAGCCGTTCGCCGGTGAGCGGGTCGCGCAGTCGCTGCGGCAGGCCGGCGCGTCGGTGCACCTCGAGGCCGAGGTCGCGTCGGTGAGCCGGGACGGCGCCGGGGTCGTGCACCTCACGCTCACCGGCGGCGCGCAGGTCGACGCCGACGAGCTCCTGGTCGCGATCGGCCGCACGCCGAACACGCAGGACATCGGGCTCGACGCGATCGGGCTCAAGGCCGGTGAATGGCTCCACGTCGACGACACGCTGCGGGTCGTCGACGTGGACGGCGGCTGGTTGTACGCGGCCGGCGACGTCAATCGGCGTGCCCTGCTGACCCACCAGGGCAAATACCAGGCCCGGGCGGTCGGCGACGTGATCGTGGCGCGCGCCCGGGGCGGCGCGGTCGAGGACGGCCGGTGGGGCCGGCACGTCGCCACCGCCGACGAGCGGGCCGTGCCGCAGGTCGTCTTCACCGACCCCGAGGTCGCGTCGGTGGGGCTGACCGCCGCGGCGGCGCAGACGGCCGGCCTGCGGACCCGGGTCGTCGACTACGACCTGGCCGCGGTCGCGGGGTCCGCGCTGCACGCCGACGACTACCAGGGGCAGGCCCGGATGGTCGTGGACGAGGACCGGCGGGTGATCGTCGGCGTCACCCTGGTCGGTCCGGACGTCGCCGAACTGCTGCACGCGGCGACCATCGCGGTGGTCGGCGAGGTGCCGCTGGACCGGCTGTGGCATGCCGTACCCGCCTACCCGACCGTCAGCGAGGTCTGGTTGCGCCTGCTCGAGGCGTACGGCCGCTGAGGTTTTCTGATTTTCGAAATTAGGAGAAGAAATGGCAACCAAGATCACGTTGATCATCGACAACCCGGCCGACCCGAGTGCGTTCGAGCTCGTCTTCGCGGACATGCGGGCGGCGGCGGAGAAGCTGCCGAAGTTGCAGCGGCTCGAATCGGCCAAGGTGTGGCCGAAGGAGGACGGAACGCCCACCCCGGCGTATCGGACGCTCGACCTCTACTTCGAGAGCTACGACGACGCCTCCGCCGCGGTCACGACCCCGGCCGCCGGCGAACTGTTCGGCGCGCTGGTGGGATCCGAGGTCCCGTTCAAGGGCCTGTTCTCCGACATCGAAGCAGCCTAGTTTTTTACCAAACGTTTGGTAATAATGGGGGCATGACGGTTTTTCATTGGGGGGAGCTGGCGGTTCAGGCCAAGGCTGGGCTCAGCGCGCGGGCGACGGCCGTCTCGCGGCTGGTCCAGCCGGTGCTGCCGGACGGTGCCGACGACTTCCTGGCCCAGCAGTACCTGCTGGTCGTCGGGGCGCAGGCGGACGACGGCCGGCTCTGGGCGTCGATGTTCGCCGGGGCGCCGGGCTTCGTCAGCGCCCCCGACGACGAGTCGGTGCTGGTCCGGGCCCGGCTCGCGGCCGACGATCCGGTCGAGCCGATGACCCGCCACGAGGGCAAGCTCGGGCTGCTGGCCATCGATCTGCGGACGCGCGTCCGGCTGCGGATGAACGGCACCGCGACGCCGCGGCCGGACGGGCTCCGGCTGGCCATCGACCAGAGCTTCCCGAACTGCCCGAAGTACATCCAGCGGCGCAGCGTGGCCGGCCGGGCGGAGCAGGGGGAGGCCGGGCCGGGGGTGAGTGCGCTGATCGCCGGGGCCGACACCTTCTTCGTCGCCTCGGTGTCCGAGTCCGGTGACCTCGACGTCTCGCATCGGGGCGGGGAGCCGGGGTTCGTCGAGGTACTGTCCCCGAACCGGTTGCGCTGGCCCGACTACCGGGGCAACGGCATGCTGATGACGCTGGGCAACATCACCGAGGACCCGCGGGCCGCGCTGCTGTTCGTCGACTGGGCGACCGGGACGACACTCCAGTTGACCGGCCGTGCCGAGGTCCGCTGGGCCGAGGAATCCGGGTCACGGGCGGTGGAGTTCGAGATCGAGGACGTGGTCTACCGGCCGGGGTCGCTCGGGATCAGGATGGCCGGGAGCTCGGCCAGGGCCAGCTGAAACTCGGCCGGGTCGGCCAGCACCCGGGTGACCACCAAAGATCCCTCGATGCGGACCAGCGCGGCTCGGGCCCGGCGTGCGGCGTCCGGCTCGGTGGCGCCGGCCCGCCGGGCGACGCCGGCCATCGCCGACAGCCAGGTGGTGGCCAGGCCGGCGGCCCGGACCTTGATCTCGTCCGGGGCGCCGCTCAGCGTCATGGTGTCGAGCACGCAGGCCAGCCGCCCGTCGGCGTAGAACGCGCCGACCCGGCGGGCCATCTCCCGGACGGCGGCCGACGGGTCGTCCTCGGCGGTCAACGGGTCGAGGATGGCACCGAACGCCTGCTCCACCGAATCCAGGACCGCCGCGGCCATGCCCGGTTTCCCGGTGGGGAAGCGGTGATAGAGGCTGGCGCGGTGCAGGCCCGACGCCGACGACAACGCGGTTAGTGAGGCGCCCTCGTAGCCCGCTTGGCGGAAGACCTCGGCGAGATGGCCCAGCAGTACGTCGTCGTCGATGCTCGGTGCGCGACCCACGGTCGAATGTTACCGAACGTACGGTAAAAATGCCTATTGGCACGGCGGGGGTTCGCCGACGAAGGGAATGAAATCGGCGCTCAGGGCCGGATGCTCGCTCCGGAAGGTCGCGTGATCGGCATCCACCAGCGTCATCGTGCCGACGAGGTAGTTCGTGATCTGTCCCGGCATGGGGACCTCGCCGAGGTGCACTGCCTGCCACCATCGGCCCTCGAAGTTGGCGTATCGGATGCCGCAATGCACGTACAGCTGATGGGCATAGGCGAGGGCGGAGGGGCTGGCGCTGGGCGCGGCCGGGATCGGGGCCGGGCCGGCGCCGGGGGTGGGCCAGGCGAATGCGGCGGTGGCCACCAGGGCGGTCGCGGCGATCGACAGGGCCGCGATCGTCCGGATGCGGGCGGTCCGGGCCCGGCGAATCACCGGTTCGTGCAGGCTGTTCATCGGTGGCGGGTTGTCGGTGAGCGAACGCAGCTCTCGGCGCAGGTCGTCCTCGAACGGGGTCATCGCCGGTCCTCCAGTTCCAGGGTGGCCTCGCGGCGCAGTTTCTCCAGGGCACGGGACGCGATGCTGGTGACGGTGCCCGGCGGGCAGCGCAGGACGGCGGCGGTCTCGGCGACCGACAACTCGTCGAAGTACCGCAGCACGATCACCGCCCGCTGGCGCCGGTCGAGGCGGTCGAGCGCCCGGGCGAGCGCGTCGGAGGCCGCCACCCGGTCGGCGGTGTCGGGGCTGGCGGGTGGCACCGGCGTGGCCGTGGCCACCTCGCGGTGCCAGCGTCGCCGCCGCCAGGTGCAGAACGTGTTGATCATGGTGGCTCGGGTGTAGGCCAGCGGCGAGTCCCACTCCTCGTGCCGGCTCCAGCGCCGGTAGACCTGCACGAGCGCGGTCTGCACCAGGTCCTCGCCGAGGTGCCAGTCGCCGGTGAGCAGGCGCGCCGATTTCAGCAGCGCCGGGCCGGCCCCGGTGACGAAGTCACTGAAGTCGCGATCGTTGCCACCCAACGGGATCCTCCGGGGTCGATGGGAAGTCACCCCATTTGACGACCCGGCTCCCGGATCCGCTGCGATCCGGCCGGAAACTTCCGGGTCCAGTGCCACGGCCCTGCGGAAAGCTGTCCGTCAGGGTCATGTTATGAGGGACGTAGGCGACCAGATCAATACCGTCCACGGTGCTGGGTCCATAAACGCGACCCAGCGGGGCGACATCAACATCAACGGGCAGCCGCCGGAACAGCGAGCCGTGACGCAGAAGGCGGCGGCCGATGACCGGATTCGTGTCCTCATGCTCGCAGCGAATCCGGTCAGTTCCGGGCGGCTTGCCATTGATGAGGAGGCGCGGCAGATCGGCGAGCGGCTCCGGCTGGCCGATGAGCGTGATGCGTACGAGTTGATCACCTGCTGGGCCGTGCGGCCGTTGGATCTGCTGCAGTACCTGAATCAGCACCAGCCGCAGATCGTGCACTTCAGCGGCCACGGTGACAGCGCGGGGCAGATCGTGCTTGCTGCCGGGCGCGGCCGTGAGCAGAGGGTGAGCGCGGACGCCCTCGGCGAGCTGTTTCGCGTCGCAAATCACCGCATCCGGGTCGTGCTCCTCAATGCCTGCTGGTCGGCGGCCGCGGTTCGGGCGATCGGGCAGCACGTTGACTACGTCATCGGCATGAATGCGCCGGTCAGCGACGAAGCAGCCACGGTGTTCGCCGCCGCTTTCTATCTGGCGCTTGGCTTTGGCTGCCCGGTGCCGCAAGCCTTCGACCAGGCGGCCGCGGCGCTGGCGATACACGGATTGGCCGGGCGGCACATCCCCGAGCTTTCGACGCGATTGCACGCCAAACCATTTCTGACTGAAGGACCGCGATGAGCTCGATGGGCAACGGCAACCCCGGACAGCAAGGTCTCCCGCCGTGGAACGGCCAGCCGGGCGTCCCGAACAACAGTGGCAATCAATACAACATGGGCGGGAACGTCTACGCCACGCAAAAGGGCCACATCAAGATCAACAATGGCTCGGCCCGGCCCAGCGCGAAGCCAGTTCTCATCGTGCTGGGCATCGACGTGATCTTCTTCTTCTACGGGATGCTCTCCTACACGGGGAAGAACACCAGCGCCGACCAGTGGCACGCCGGGATCTTTCTCGTCCTGGCCATCATCACCCTCTCCATGATCGGCAAGTGGGTACGCGGCCGCTTGCGGTAGCCATCAGCGGCGAAGGCGGAAGCGAGGCAGCCACCTTCGGCGCTGACCAGCCGCCGTGTCCGCTGACTCGCCGGCCGCCGGTGGTGCCGCGGGGGCCGGCGACTCGGGATCTGGCTGCCGATATCGATACAGGATCGCCGACTCCTCCCCGACCATCGCGTCAACGTCGTACCGGTCGGAAACGAGATGGAAGCCGTACGGCGAGGGAGCGATTTCCAGTGGCTCCGGATTGTCGGCCGGCTGGTTGGGGCCGATCTCGATCCAGGTGACACGGGCGTGTTCGAGCAGCCGGTTCCATTCGGCTCCGGATGTGTTCGCGTTGTCCAGCGCGACGCTGGACAGGAAGATGTAGTGCAGGCTGAGGACCTCGACGCCGTGGGCCTGGAACGCGATCGCTGTACTCTGCGCCGCCTTGAGGAGTCCGTTGACCGTCCTGCCATGATCGAAGAGCTCGGCGGGGACTTTGGGCAGGTCGCCACCGGTGAGCTCGCCGGCCGGCCGCAGCACACCCAGTTTGCGCAGCGGATCGAGCGCGGCGATCACCTCTACCGCCACTCGCATGCGCCGACCGGTCAGGGCATCGCCGGCGACCGTTGCCAGCAACCGGTCCAAACCCAGGGCGTGTGCCCGGTGGTCCCGGCCGGCCTTGCGCGCGCCGGCCTCCTCGTCGGGGACCACCACGAAGCACGCCAGCGACACCGCATCGGTGATCGCCGACAGTCGTTCGATGGCGTCGGCGTCCGTGGGTGCCGGGCCACGGAGGCGGCTCAGCGGCGACCGGTTGTCGACCACGACCGTGTCATCGCCATGGTGGAACACCGGAGGTCGCGGCTGTCGGCGGGGCGGCGCCGTCGGAAGGCCGGAGGCCGTAGGCATCGCTGGCGAGGGGACGACCCGCGTCGGGGCGGGCGGACTGGGCGGCACCGGAGCGGGCGGCGTCGGCCGCTCCACCTGGAGTTCCTCGCGGCTGAGCAGACCCTGCTGGATCAGCCGGTCGACCTCAGCACAGAAGAGGCTCTCGCCGATGGCTAGTTCCGGGCGTTGCTCGTAGGCCGCGATACCCTTCGACGCCGCTTGCGAGATCGCCTCGACGGTGGCCGCCGAGATACCGCCATGCTGAGAATCCCGGCCGAGTCGGCCGCCATAGCTGATCGAGCGGAGCCGATCGAACGACTCGCTCGCACGCAGCCGCGAGTACGCCCGCTGCACCTCCTCATCGGAGTCACCGACCACGAAGGTGACGAAGATGCCGCGAGGTGCGAGGAAGTGTCCGTCCAGCATCGCCGCCCGAACCAGTGAGACAAGCAGCCCTCGTTGCCAGTCGGCCGCTGCGGGGAACCAGGACGGCGACGGAGCATGCGAGACGGTCACCACGTCGTAGAGGGCGGCGTCGCTCTCGATCCGGTCTCGGACCAACCGGGCCAGCTCCGCCACCGCTATCGGCAACGGCCCGGCCGGCACGATGAGCAGCAGGAGACCGGCCCAATCGGCGTCTTTGCCCCAGTGCGGCACGATTTTGGTCGTCGTCATGGCTGGGAACCTCCACCGCCGTTTTGCCCGTTGCCGCCCTGCCCGCTGTTGCCGAGCTGCCGAGCGTTCTTGTCCGGCGGGTTCTGCACCGGCGGCAGGTTGTAGGGGCCGGGCTGCTGCCCGGGTATCTGGGGATGCCACCCCCCACCGTTCTGGACCGGAGGCGGTTGTTGTTGATGGGTGTAGCTGGCTGCGGATCGCCGCACCTCTTCGCCCCACTGATCGACCGCCACCATCGCGATCTCGGTCACCAGATCCTCCACCTTCTCCTGGACCTTCTTCGCGACCCGTACCTCACTGTCGATCGCCCGCTGGTCGATCTCCGCCTGTTTTGCTTGCTCCCGGTTGGCTCTTGCAGCGGCCAGCTTCATCACTAGGTCGTCGTCGAGTTTCTCGGCCCTCTCGTAGACGGTGGTAGGGCCGGCGGCGATGAGCGTTTTGATAGCGACCGGCAACAGCTCGATCATGAAAAGCAGCGCGGCCAGGAGCAGATGCGCGATCAGCGCCAGCTTGCTCTGGTCGTCGAGGTGGCCGAGCGCCACCAGTTGGGCGAGCAGGCCGTCCTGGCGCTTGGCTTGCGCCGCGTCGTTCAGCGCCTGCAACTGCTGCTGCAGGTTGTCCCGCTGCGGTCGTAGAACGGCCAGTTGCTTCTCGGCGTCGGCCTGCGCGGCCGCAAGGGCCGTCTCGCCGTCGTCGCTGTTCTGCTTCTGGGCATTCAGCAGCGCCGACTGCTGGGTGTTCATCAGGTCCTCGGCCTGCCCCGCCTCCGCCTTGCGGTTCTGGTACTCCTTCTTCAGGGCCTGTGCCAGCGGCCCGTCGCCCCTCTTCTTGCTGGTCGCTTCGCAGCCGACGCCATAAAGCTCGCACTGCCACCTGCGGTACGCGGTTTCGGCGTCCTTCTGCTTGTCCTCGTAGGCCGTTTTGGCTTTGTCGTATTCCTGCTGTGCCTGGGTGAGCCCGGGCGCCGTGTACGTGTACCGGCCCGCGACGATCTCCTCGTACTTCTTGACCTCGGCGTTCTTGCTGTTGAACAGACCCGTCAGGTCGCCGGACGCCAGCTCCTTCGCGGCCGTGTTGGCCGCGGCGATCTGGTCGTGGGTCATCTGCGCCGCGATCTCGTCGTTGAAGATTCGCAGGGTGAGCGGAGTGGAGATGACCAGACCGAGCAGCGCCGCCATGAGGAGACGAGGCACGATCATCAGGAACATGCGTCCCTTGCCGCCCTTGGGCTTCAGATTGATGATCAGCGCGCGGTCGACGGTCAGGATGATTGCGCCCCAGAACAGTCCGATGAGCACCCCGACCACGGGATTCGCCTTCAAACCGTCGGTCATAGCGAACGCCATCGACAGCACTGCAAGGGATGCGGTAGCCAGCATGACCAGCGCCAGCGCGATGTACTCGCGGCGGGCCTTCGGTGCCAGGCTCAGCACTCCGGCATCGGCGCCACCAAGCCGGCACAGCAGTGTCCCGGTGGAGTGCCGGTCGAGATCTATCATTTCGGATCACCTTTGTTCGGAGCCTTGTCGAGGCGCCCGCGTAACACCCTGGTCAGGCGTTTCATCGCCGTGCCGACGGTTTGGTCGATGGCCGCGTTCGCCCGGTGTTGGGCACGTTCGACGGCCTCCGCCGGGGCACCCGGGGCGAGACCGTGGGGCGTGGCGGGGTAATCGAGAGCCAGGGCCGGGTAGGCGAGGTTCACGTCCGGCCCGATGGCGACCGGGTACGGCTGCAGTGCCTGGAATGCGCCGGCGTCGAGTGCCGGCAGGTCGCTGATCACGGGCCGGGGGATACCGCGCAACTGCGCGGCGATGTCGAGCGTCGGTAGCTCGTAGTAGTCGAGATATCCGGCCCGTACACGGCGCGAGGGTCCGTGCTTGTTCCACACCTCGACGTCGATCGGACCCGCAGTCGGGGGTTTGATGGGGTAACCGGCGGCATGTCTGCCGGGGTCGATCCCGTCGAGCAGCCAGCCGCCGGCTCCGAAGATCCGCACCTCGGTGCCGTACTGCTGCTCCCAGCGGACGAAGATGTCCGAGCCGCGGAGCGCGACGCGGTGGCTGAGCGTGGCCGAGGTCAGCTCCGGCAAGGTGACGAGGCTGTACACCCGGCGTACCAGGTACTCCCGCAGCTCCGCTGCCGTCGGGCGCTCCGACCGGGCGTGGCCCGCGGCTCGCCGCAGCAGCGTGATGCCCTCGTGGTCGAGCAGCCCGGGAATGGCGGTGGGATTGACCGGGTCCGTCTGCTGGGTCCCGCCCTTTCCCGGGGACAGGATCCGAATGATGCACAGCCCGAGCTTGTAGACGTCAGTCTTCTGATCCTGGAGTTTCTGCTGTTTGGCGGCGATCTCCGGCGGGGTGAAGCACGGGCCGTGCAGCTGGACGCGTCCGCTGTCGCTGAGCTCGGCGACGCTGTCACAGTCCATCAGCAGCACCCGGGCAAACGGCTGGGTGGCGGCGACCGCGTTCTTGGCATGCAGGTCGCCGAAGACCACCGGGTGGCGATGCACGATCTCGATCGCGTAGGCAAGCCGGGCGGCCATGGCGAGCCGCATGACGAAGTCGCCGGTCACCGACTGACTGATGCCCATCTTGTCGAGATATCCCGCGCTTGTGCACAGGAACTGCAGCTCGAACAGCGCCTTACCGGCCAGGCCGTTGGACGGCTTGGTCGCGACGAAGAACTCCGGGGCGATCAGGTCGAGAAGGATGCCGTCGTCGTTGCCGCCGTCCCGCACCACCGCCAGCGGCCACACCGTCACGTCGTCCAGATCCGCTACCTCCGCGATCGTCATCGCGTCGCGCATCGCGACCACGTCGCGCATCTGGGCGAGCACCTGAGTCCGATCCAAACCCGTGGGGAGGTCGGTCTGCGGCTTGGCCTGTTTGAAGACGAGGGTCCGGCCCTCCAATCCGGGAACCGGGTTCGGTACGTAGAACAGCGCACCGACCGCACCATCAGCGAACGGCTTGGTTCCCGGCGGGATGCCCAGCGCATCGACATCGATAGTGATCACGGGCTAGGACACCCAGACTCCGACCGCGGTGCGGTCATCGAGGTGGCTTTTCCGCGCGAACCCCACCTGACGGGCGAAGGTGAACACGTCCGGCGGGGTCGCCCACCACTCGGCCAGCGCGTCCCGCACCTGTTCCGCATCGCGCAACGGGTTGCCGATGCCGTCCGTGGTGACGAACAACGCCCCGTCGGTCAGTTCCATCTGGGCGACGGTCAGCCGGGGGCTCACCGCCGGCAGGGCTTGCACCCGGCCGGAGTCGGGCGCCTCCCGATCGCCGTCGGACTTCTCGTCGGTCAGCGATGCCCAGCCGCCCTTGTCGAGGAACCACACGGAGGTGTCGCCGGCCCAGGCGATCGAGGCCAATCGCTCGGTCTGGCCGAAGTGGATCGCTACGGCGGCGAGCGTCGTCGCCATCCCGTGATCCGGGGTTGTGAGCAGGCGGGTGCGATGCGGCGCGCAGTCGACCACGTCGGCGAGTCGTCGATTGACCTCGGCCACCGCCGCATGCCAGTCGCGATGCATCAGGTAGGCGCGCGGCGTGTCCAGCGCGACGAACGCCGCGGCCTCCTGGGAAAGCGCGAACTCGCCCACGCCGTCACACACGACGATCACCAGGGTCGAGGTGGCGTCGTCGTAGACGACCGAGAAGCGGTCCTGCCGGGGTTCCCGCTTGTGGCGGTGCATGAGCCCACGGACACTGGCCGCGCGGACCTGGGCACCGGGCACCGCGCACTCGGTCAGCTCGTGATCGGCCGAGTCGGGGAAGTATGTCGGCGCACACGGCCCGATCGCGGCGGCCGTCCGGCCGGGATCCCCGATCACTACCAGGCCGGTCTCAGACAAAGCTGCCACCCATCTTGGACACGGCGTTCGGTTCCGGCAACGCGACAAGCGGTGTGCCCGCCGAGGCGCTGCTGGCCGACTGAAGGATCGACCGGGCCAGGACGCCGACCATCGCCTGGAGCACGTCGGTGATCGAGGCGCCGTCCTTCGCGATGAAATACCGGCCACGTTTGTTGTTCTCGCCGAAGTCTGGGTACGCGAGCGTCTGCAGGGTCTGTGCGCTCGCATCCCGGAACCCGAACGCGCAGATGTACGGATACGCCGCGTTCTTCTCCTTGGTGATCAGCGACGCCATGGTCGCCTGGTAGCTGGTGTTGTTGGGCTCGCCGTCGGTCAGGAAGTAGATGCACGGCCGGTAGACCCGCTTGCCCTCACTTTTGAGCCGGTCCCGGTCGGTGCTGAACCGCGCATGGAACTCGCGCAGCGGCGGGCTGAAGTCTGTGCCGCCGCCTGCCGACAGCGCCGGCAGGTTCAACTCCTCCGGCGCGGCCAGCGGTACGACCGTGCGTGCCTCGTGGTTGAAGGTGATCACGCTCAACATCACCAGGTCATTGATGATGGGTTCGCCGAGAAGCTGCTGGTGCAGCTGACCCAACGCCTTGTTCAGCTCATCCATGTCGCCCGTCATCGACAGGGACACGTCGCAGAGAAGGTAGAAGGGCATGATGATCTGGCCTTCACCCTCGGGCTTACGGTCCTCGCTGTGTTCGGTCACGGTGGCTCTCAACTCCTGATCGATCGGTTGCCGGTCATGCCGGGAACATGCGTCGGTAGGTTCACTTCCGGGACACCGCTCGAGGCGCTCTGGGCGGACTGAAGGATCGACTTCCCGATCACCCCGACCAGAGCCGTGAGGGTCTGGCTCACTGATTGACCTCGTTCGGCAACGAACCAGCGACCCCTCTTGTGCGAGCCGCCGGCGTCCGCGTGCGCCATCGCCTCCAACGTGGCCGGCTGGGCATCGCGGAAACCGAAGACGCAGATGTACGGGTACGCCAGGTTGTTCTGGTGCGTCAGCAGCGCCTGGAATGTCTGGAGGTAGTTCTGGTCGGTCGGCTCGCCGTCGGTGAGGAAGTAGACGCAGGGGCGGTAGACCCGCTTCCCCTCGCCCTTCAACCGGGTCCGGTCGGCCTCAAACGCCTGGTGGAACTCGCGGAACGCGGCGCTGTAGTTGGTCAGGCCCACCGGGGCCGGGAGTACCGGCAGGCTGATGTCCTCCGGCGCGGCCAGCGGCACCACGGTGCGCGCGCTGTCGTTGAACGTGATGACGCTCATCATCACCAGGTCGTTGATGACCGGTTCGGCGAGCAGTCCCCGGTGGAGTGCGTGCAGGCCCTCGGTCAAGTCGGTCAGGTCCGGCGCCATCGACCCGGAGACGTCGCAGAGGACGTAGAAGGGCATGACGATCTGTCCGGCCGCGTCAGTCTGCACCGCCGGGCGGCGAGTCGTGTCGGGCGCGCGCACGTCGGTCGCGAAGCTTGCGGTCAGGACGTACTGCTGAGCGGAACGCACGTCCACCCCGGTGACCTCAGCCGACCAGGTGCCCGGTAGGTACGCCTGCAGGCCCACCCGGATCGGACTCTGGGATGACCGGTGGCTGGCGCGGGTCCCATCCGGCGCCCGCACGGACAATTCCAGTGCCCCCGGCCCGGTCCATTGCAGAATGCACGTGGTCGCGGCGGCCTTGCTGACCTCGAACGGGTACGGCGGTGAGGTCGCGCCCGGCCCGATCGCCGCGATCTTCGTGCGACCGGTGGTCAGCAGGCGATACTCGACGTCCCGACTGCCCCTCGCGAGCCAGAACGCGATGTTGGACAGGTAGCGGCCCAGGCCGGCGCTGCGATGGAGCCGATCGGGATAGAGCTTGGTGAAGCCGGTGTCGAGAACAATCCGCCGGTTCTCATCCTCGTAACATCCCAGGCACTGCTGGCCGTCGTGGCTCTGGCCCAGGATGGTCACCCCGGGAGCGGGGTGGATCGTGCAGATGGTGATTCCCTCGTAGAGGTTGTTCACCCCCTGCGTCAGCTGATGCTCGATGAAGAATCCGGGCGAGTGTTCCGAGCCCGGAACCATGACATGGTCGGCCTGCTTGTTGCCGCTGAAACCGGTCTCGATCAACGCCTTGGCGAGGAGATTTGCGTCCGCGTAGAAAGGCTCGTTGTCGGCCCAGATCGCCAGTCCGTTGCCGGCCGCGACGTAGTCGCTGATCATCTGGATCTGCTGGGGGCTCACCGTGGGAACCGCTCCCGAGAGGAACCAGAGTTGGGTGTACTGGGACAGCAGCTGATCGGTTAGGTCGCAGCCGCCGTGCCGCGGTCCGTGCCGGACGTCCAGGGTCAGTCCACGGTCGGCGAGCAACCGCTGGAGCCCCGCTTCGGCGACCGGCCCGTCGACGATCGGGCAGTGGTACAGCAGGATCCGTTCGCCCCGGATGCGGTCCTCGTCCCCGCCGCCGAGATCGAAGGCGCGGCCCTCCGGGTTACCGAACTCGTCGTAGCCGTCAGATGCTCGCACCACCGTGCTACTCCCCATGGTCGTCGGTGAAGGGTTGCGGTCTCTCGCACTCGTCTCTGACGGACCGCTCGGACGAGAGTCTCCGGCGGATCCGTCACCAGCCGAGGTGGACGAAGCCGGCCCAGGCGTGCAGGGAGGTCTCACCGGTCCGGTCACGCATCGAGCGCTGGGCGATCAGCAGGGCCTCGTGCGGGCGCGTGACGTGGGTGGCCAGGTGGTCGTGGAAGTCGACCATCAGGCGGGCTGTCTCTCGATCGGGTACCGGCCACAGCGAGCCGATCGCGGTGGTGGCGCCGGCCACGAGGAAGGCGGTGGACAATGTGACGGCCTCGTCGTAAGCGCGGCCGGCCCGGTGGGTCGTGCATGCCGCCAGCGAAACCAAGCCGGGTGAGCGGCCGGTCGGCCGGGATGCGGCGGTTCGCATGATCTCCTCGGCCGAGACTCGGGAGTGGTCGGACAGAACCAGATAGGACGAGGCCGGGCCCTCGGCCTGGATCACGCCGTGGCAGGCCAGGTGGAGGACGGTGGCCGACGGTGCGTCGGTCGCGGCCAGCCAGGCGAGTACGTCTTCCGGCGTCCCCCGTCCGGCGGCGGTTATGGCCGGGCCGTCCGGGCGACCGCAGTAACGACCCGCCGCCCGGCACCAGCACGAGGTGCGGTACCCCGGTGTGGTCGAGATGCCAGTGATCGAGAAGGAGGCGGATCGCGACGTTCCAGCCCGCGCGGCACACCTCGGCGAGCGTGCGTCCGACCGCGGCGCGGTCCGGCACCGGGCCCAGATCCCGGGTGCTGACCGCTTGCTGAACGGCCGAAGCGAAGGCCCAGTCGCCGGTGAGCGCCGGCAGATCGAGGGCGTGGACGCGGCTGCCGGACTCGACGACGAGGGCCAGGCCGGCCGTGTCGCCCTGGCCGGGGCACAGGTACACCAGCGCGTCCGCACCCATCGCGGTCAGCGCCTCGCTCAGTGCCTCGATCGTCGGCGGTTCGAGGAGTCTCGACTCCCGCTGGAGCACGCCGAGCGCACGGAAGCGGGCGTCGCTGGGTATCGCGGGAGCAGCCGCCCGCCATCCGGCGGCGCCTCCGGCGGGTAGCGGATCGGCGTTCCACCGGTCGGCGAGGCCGGGCTCGCCTGCCCGGCGCAGCAGTTCAGGAACGGTGGCGGCGACTGTGGCCGCGTGTAGTACCAGGCCACGGCCGGTCTCCAGGGCTGACCAGGCACCGGCCTGATCATCGGCGCTGAGCGCCGCCCGAGCCACCCAGAACGCGTCGTTCGCGCTCTGCCGGGCGGCGGTCATCGCGTCCTGGGTGCCGGATTGCAGTAGCACCTGCCAGGCCCGGGCCCGCAACCCGGCCCGGCCGGTCTCGGCGGAGCCGGCCGGGTCACCGGTGGCGGCGAGTGCCGCGGCGAGGGCCAGCTCGACCTCGGCCGCGCCGCGTTGCCCGGGTTGACCCCCGGCGAGCTCGTTGGCCTCGCGCAGCGCCCGGACGGCTCGGTCAAGGTCGCTCGGCCGGGGGTCACGCCGGTGCAGCTCGAACAACGCCATGCCGTACCCGGCGAGGCGACGGCCGCGTTGCAGGTCACTTGCCGACTCGCCGGGATACGCGCCGGATCGTCCGGCCGAGCCGCGGCCACCACACCGGTCAGGAGATCCAGGGTCCGGTCCGGGGGTGCTTCGCCGCTGACCTCACACCACAGCACCTGGGCCTGGGCCAGGATGAGGGTCAGCTGGTGGTGGTGCGGATCGTCGGTCGCCTCGTCCTGTGCGTGGGTCAGCAGGTCGATGGACCAGCGGAGATCGGCGAGGTCGCCGCGTACCTCGTAGCGCAGGAGCAGCGCGGTGGCCACCGAGGCGGCGATCGCGACCCGGTTCATGTCGTCCAGGCTGGTTGTCCGCAACGCCTCGGATGCCTGGGTGATCGCGCTGTCGACGGCGGACAGGCTTCCGCCGGTGTAGTAAGCGCGGGCGGCGGTCGCCGTGGCGAGCTGCGCGGCTGCGGCCGCCCGTACCTTGAGCGACGTCGCAGGGCTCGAGACGACCTGTTCGAGCAGCGTGATGCCGCGGTCGCCGGCGGCCGGGTCGGCCGCTCCTACCTCGGCGCTTGAGATCAGTTGGTACGCCAGGTGATAACGCACCTCGGCCTGCTCCGGCGACCCTTCGGGCAGTCGGCCGAGCGCCTCGGTGGCGAACTCCTCGGCCTCGGCGCCGTCCCGGCTGAGCCCCGACCGGCGGGCGCGCTCGGCCAGCACCCGGGACAGCTGCATGTCGACGGACTGCCGTAGCTGTGGATTGACCTGCGGTCCGACACCGACGAGGTCGGCGAGGATCGGCTCGATGTCGGCCATCCGGTCACCGGTGATCGCCGCGACATCGAGTCTGGCCGTGGCCCGCACCACCCGCGCCTCGGCGCGTAGGTCGGGTTCGGCGAGCGGATGTGCGATCAGGTGCCCGGCCACCTCGACGGCCGCGCGGAGATCGGCCGCCTTTCGCCGGCCGTCCGCCGTTGCTCGGCGGAGATGGGCCATCATCACCAGGTAGTGCCACTGCGGCTGGAGGGCCGCCATGATCGACCCGACATCGATCGTGCTCGACAGGGCGACGACGCGGTCCAGATCGGCCGGATCGGCGTCCACTCCGGAGTTGAGCACCACGTCGGCGTACGACAAAGCCAGTACCGGATAGCCCGAGCCTTCGTCCCATCCGGTCCGGAGCATCGCCAGCGCGTGGCGATGGTCCGCGACATCGCCGCCGGCCCGGAACCGCTCCTCGTGGAGAGAGCCGAGCCGCAGCCAGAGGGAGGGCCGATCCGGCCAGCCGACGCCGAACAGGTCCGCCAAGGCCCGCTCGGCGGCGGCGAAGTCGTCGGCTCGGTGCTCTTGCGCGAACCGTCCCAGATATCCATCGGCCAGCGCGTTCATCTGTATGGCCCACTCACGTTCGCCGGCTTGAGCGAGGCTGATCGCGTCGACGCCGACGGTGATCGAGCGATCCAGATCGCCGCCGGAGTTGCGCGACTGCAGCGCCTGGACGAGCAGCTGGCACACGGCGAACCGCAGCCCGGGCTCGTCCCGGCGTAGCTCGTCCAGCGCCTTGTCGCAGGCGTGCACGATCCGGTCGAGGTCGTCCGGCGCCGTCTCGCGGCCAGAGCCGAAGGTGGCTTGGGCAACCCGGAGCCACCGCAACCACGCGCCCACGTACTGGGTTATCGGATCGTCGCCCAGCACGTCCACCCGGGTGATGCCCCTGTAGATCAGCTCGGGCGGCGTCTCGAAGTCGTATTCGAGGAACTCCTCGAGTTCGTCCACACCACAGTTCTGACGGACAGACCCTGCTTCCGGGCAGGATGGCTGGTCAGTCCGGCACCGCGGTGACCAGCGTGAGTGACTCGACGGCCCAGTCGTAAGAGCCGCGGTCCGGCTCGGCCGGGCTGAGGTCACGTCGCACCACGCCGTCGCCGATCTGCTCCAGCAGACCGCGGGAGTTCCATACGCCCCGCTCGCGGGACAACCGTCCGCCCAGCTCCGGTAGCAGGAACGGCTCGGCACCGAACGGCTGCTCGGCCACCAGAAGCGTGAGCCGGTCCCGGACCCGGACCCCGGGCTCCGGGGTCATGCCGTCCGGCAGGTACGCCCGGATGCCCCGGCCGTCCAGCGCGGCCGCGCGAGCCCTGGGCGCGATGAAGTCGCCGGGGAAGAGCGTGGCGTGCACGCGGAACCGTGGCGTCAGGTCGAGCAGGACGCAGAACAGTTCGCGGTCGGAGGTGTTGTGCAGCCGGATGAACACCTCGGGCGACCGCCAGCCGAGGTCGTCCCGAAGATAGTTCAGCGTGAGCTCGCCGCCGGTCGGCTCGAGCACCGATCCGCCCACCGGCGGCGCGATCAAGACGCCGGCGGGTGCTTCCATGATCTCCAGGCGCACCGATCCGGCCAGCCCGGACCGCGGGTTGGCCAGCGTGGACAGGAGGGTCCACCGGGCGATGTGCTCCAGCGCCCGGACCGCTTCCCCGGCCGGTACCTCGCTGAGTGGCCGGCCGTGGGCGTCGCCGAGGCGGACCATCCCGGACGGGTCGACGTCGGCTCGGAGGTCGGCCGGTGATCCCGGCTCCACGTCGCGGACATGAGGTGAGGGGCCGCCGCCCGGCGCCGCGGTGTGCAGTTCCCTCAGCAGTCGCTCGACCGCCCCATGGCAGTACCCGTTCACCGAAACGGTGAGACGCGGAAGCGGTACATGGGTGATCACCATCGGGTACTGCCGGTCACGGGCCGGCGCCCAACTGCCGGCGGGCAGCACCAGACTGTGCTGGGCCTGCACCGTGGTCACGGTAGCCTGCTGCGTCGGAGAGCCCCCGCGCACACCCACCCGCAAACCGTCGCCGACGGGTAGCCCGTGTACGGCGCCGGCGTCGATCTCCCAATCGCCACGCAGATAGCGCATCCGCATCGCGGCGCCGTGCACGCCGGGCTGCGGCGACAGGAAGGCGTGATCGGCCAGGGTCGAAGCAGCCGGGCGCAGTTGCGGCGTCTGGTCCCGCACACGCTGTTCCACCCCGGTCCGGGCCGCGGCGGCCAGTTCGCGGTAGGTGGCGAGTGGGCCCAGCTGGTCGAGGGCGCGCAACAGCGACCAGCTGAAGACGCCGCGGATCCCGCCGTCGAGCACGGTTTCCCGCGCCCGCTCGGTCGAGCGGCAGGCGGTCATCGCGATGTGCTCCGGCCGATCGGCCGCTGCGGTGTGCTGGATCAGCTCGGAGACGAGCGAGCTGAGATTGCGGGGTGCGGCCTCGGGCACGTTGCGGAACGCGGTCGGGCCGGTCGGGAGGTCGCGGGTGGCGCCGTCGGAGTGGCAGCTGTCGAGTACTACGGCCACATGGGCGGCGTGCCGGCCCACCTCGTCGAGCAGTACCGACAGCTCCTTGTCCCACAGGTCCGGCACCTCGCCGGTACGGCTGTCGGCACACACCAGTGTCTGCAGCTGCCGGGTCGGCTCGGCGAACCACGCCCAGTCCGGGCACGCCGCCTGGGAGCCGTGTCCGCTGAACCAGAACAACACGGTGTCCTCCGGCCCCGCCTGCCCCAGATGCGTGCGAATGGCCTCGACCACCCCGTCTCGGGTGGCTTCGCGGTCGCACCGGAATTTGATGCGCAGCCGCGTGTCCGTGTTGTTCCGTCTCAGGTAGGCAGCGACGCTCTGCACGTCGCGGACACAGCCGCGCAGGTTCGGCACCTCGGCCGAGGCGTACTCGTTGATGCCGACGAGAAGGGCGTACAGCGTGGTCATCGAGCTTTGCCGACCATAAGCCAGCCGTGCTCGGTGAAGTCCTTCTCCGGCAGTTCCACGGTTATCGGCCGGAAGTCGGGCGGCAGCGGCGGCTCGACGGCATGGACGATCACGTCGTGGTACAGCACATCGGGCAGGCCCAGGACGTACGGCGCCTCCGGGTTGTCCTTGATCGCGGCGCGCAGCGGCGGACTATCCAGAAGGCGATGGACGGCGATGGCCGCCGCGCCGACCCACCCGTTGGCCGTCTCCTTGACTAATCCCCGGTGCAACGCGACCCGTAGCCTCATCCGTTCGTCGGTCGTGCGACCTCGATCGCGATCGATCAGGGCAGCTTGCAGGGCGGCGATCATCTTCGGTATCACCACCGATTCGTCAATGCCGACGGGAAGGACGGTGAATTGACCGTCGCCCTGCGGCTGCGGATGGACCGCGGACTCGGCGATGCCGGCCGCCAGCCGCGCCTCGGACAACACCCGGACCAGGTCACGCTGGAGCTCCTCGGTCTCGATGTTGCGGCGCCGGCTGTAGCCGACCACGTCGGCGGCCAGGCACAGCCGGACTGCCGCGCCGCTCGGCGGCTCAGCGCCGGTGATTGGCTCACTGAACTTGACGGCCTCGGTCATCAAAGTCTGGTCGAGAGTCTCGGCCTGCACGGTGAGGAGGCCGGAGAGGTCGGTTGCGGCGCTCGGCATCTCGACCAGGGCGTGCATTCCGTACGTGCGGGGGAGCAGAGTGGCGCCGTGGGGATCGTCGTAGACCCAGCCGAAGGTCCCGGACTGCACGCCCGTCGTCCAGGCGCGTGGCGTACCGGCTCGGTGGCCGAGGCGTCGCAGCAGGCCGGGGCGGGACCGGGTGGCGGACACCGCCCGCAGCGCGACGGCTGACGCCGCCTCGCCCTGGACCAGCCCGAACTCGTCGCCGTCGGAGGCCAACTGGACGGCCCGGGCGCCCGGATCGGCCAGCGTGACGTCGAAGCGAGCACCGGAGTACCGCTCCCCGGACGGCAGGACGTCGAGATCGAACGCGAGAAGGACCCCGTAGTAGCGGTCATCGCGTCGCTCGGCGCGGCGGCGTAGCAACGGTGGCAGATCTTCCGTCGGTACCGGATAGGCAAGCGGGCGGCCGCAGCGAACCCGGCTCACCCGTTCGTCGGCCGGGCCGGGTGCGCCGCGGTCATCCAGCAGCTTCAGCGCGCAGACGGCCAGTACCTCGTTGTCGGACAGCGGTTCGCCGAAGACCATCAGTGCTCACTTCCGAGATAGACGAGACTCCGAGATGGACGAGACTCGCCCAGGCCGGGTGCCGGTCTCTGACGGACAGACGCGCGATTCTTCACGGTCGTCCAGGATGGCCGCTGGGCTAGCCGGAAGGATTAACCCGAGAGGGTTGGCACGGTCCCCGACCGGGCGGAACGGCAACTCTGTCCGTCAATCCTTCGGAGCAAGCAGCCATTCCTGACCCTCGGGCATGGCGACCGGGAGCACGTCAATTCACACTTCCAAGGATGGCAACGGTGAGCAGTGCGGAGGAAACCGCGACGGTTTCCGGCAACAGATACCGGCTCGGCGGCGGCGCCGGGCCGGCCGCTCCACGAATCCCCAACCAGCGCCAAACGTTGATGCGCCCGCTCCCGGCCGTGGCGGACGACATTTCCTGGCTGCGCGGGCTGGCCAAACGTGGCGAGTTGAGCTCGGCCATCGCGGCCGGTCTAGGCCCGCGGCTGTGCCGGGCAGCGTTCGCGGTGAGCCACCAGATCGTCTTCGACGTGGTTACCCGCCGGCTTGAGCTGTCGATGCGCGGGCACTCCTGGTGTGCCCGTGGCATCCAGTTCATGGATGGCCAATGCCTTGACGGCTACTACGATGACGTCGAGTCGGTGATCGACTATCTGCTGGCGGCCAAAAAGCCGATCGACGACCTCGAGGCGTGGCTGGCCCACTGGGCACCCAACGCCACCGTCGACGGCCATCGTCGTCGGCGCGGCGCGCGGGGCGCTCTGCAGCGGCCCCGGATGACCCGCGGACTTGCCACGGACCTGGGCGGAGACCCGTGGCTCGGCGAGCTGGCACTGAAGATCCTGGAATGGGTCGGCGTGCCGGCCGGGGCCGGGGCAAGCCTGTGGCCGCTGGACCGCTGGGCACAGATGCGGGCCGAACGCACCCGCGACGTCCCGGGGAGCACACCCGCGCAGGTGGCCATCGAGGTCGATCAGGTGCTGGCCGCGATGCGCCACCGCCCCCGGTGGTACCAGGACTACGTGGAGCGGCCGCTCGGCTTCAAGGTGGCGCAGGTGGGACCGCCGCCCGGCGACGAGATCACCGATCCGCGTCCGCTGGTCATGGTCGGCCCGGAAGAGATCGTCGACGCGCGGCTCAGCGGTCTGGCCGGGATCGCCGTCGTGGCCATCCGGGACGGCATCGAACACCACCGCGATCCCACCGAGACGGTCGTCGAGGTGCTTACGCAGCTCTTCCTGGCCGGCCCCGGATCGGATGAACTCGACCGCGCTCCCGCGACCGGCGCCGACAACCACCACCACATGTCAGCGTTGCTGGCTGACCCCGTCGCCCTCGGCGGCATAGTGGACCGCGTCCTCCGCGTCGTTCGCGACGAACCGTTGCGCTAACGCCTCGATCGCCCGGCGGCGGTCAGCGATCGAGGCGTCGGCGACCTCCGGGGACACGCCGCGATCGAGCGCGTCGGCGTACGCCTTCCGAAGTTCCTCCTCGAGGACCTGCCGGATCAGCTCAAGCCGTGCGGGGGTGAGTTCCATCATGGCGGTCCCTTCGGCTGTGACGGCTCGGCATCCAGACTCTGGCGGACGGGCGGCCCGTCGACCCATCGGAACAGGGCGACGGCGACCTGGGGAAGGGTGGATGTTCATGTTCCACCAGTACGTGATGGTTGGCCAGTGGGCGCCGGTTCTCAGGCGGCCTGGTGGATCGCCTCGCCGGCGATCTCCAGGCGGACGGTCTTGCCGACCAGCAGACCACCGCTTTCCAAGAACACATTCCAGACCAGGCCGTACGCCTCGCGGTCGAACTCGGCGGTCGCGCTGAAACCAAAAATATCCTGGCCGTACGGGTCACGCCGGGCACCGCCGTACTCGACCTGCAGCTCGATCGGGCGGGTGACGTTCCGGATGGTCAGATTGCCGTACACCAGGAACTTGCCACTCGGCCGGGCCGCCGCGGGCAGCACGGCATCGGGCCGGCCCCGCCGGGAGAGCGGGTTGCTGCGCAGCCGCGCCAGCAGGGCGATCGCGTCGTTGCTCTCCTGCCAGCGCACCCCGGTGCTGCGGAACTCGAGCGTCGGGTACCGCGCCGCGTCCAGGAAGTCGGGGCTGGACAGATGGGTGTCCCGGTCCTGGTGGTGGGTGGTGAGGCTGGCCGCCGCGATGGTGGCCGTCACGGTCGAGCGCAGTGGGTCCTCGGCGATCGCGATGGTCGCGCTGCCCTGGGCGAACTCGCCCCGCACCGGGCTGACCATCATGTGCTGGGCGTGGAAGCCGATGCGCTTGTGCGCCTGGTCGAGGACGTAGATCCCCGGGTCCGGAATGGTGAGCCCGTTCCAGTCGCGGATCGGCCGGTCGACCATAGTGTCGCTTCACCCCTGGGCCCATAGTTCTTACGAATCTTAACTATCTTAGTTGCTCTTGGCGCATTTGCACTGGTCAGTGGTGGTGCTCACAAATCCCGCCGGTTTGACCGAACCGGAACGGGCCGTGATCCGTACTCCACTGTGGATGTCGCTCAGGTCCTACCTCTCACCCAGAGGGCCCGTCCGCCATCTGCCCGATTGAGGTCCCATGCGAAGAAAACCGAGGTCCATTCGCTCCAAGATCGTCCTTGCCCTGCTGGTTCCGGTCGTCGCGCTGACCGGGCTATGGGTGCTGGACGTCAAGGCTTCGTTCGCCGACGCGACCGCGTTGCGCGACACGTACAACACCCGGGACAACGTGAGCCTGCCGTGCGACCGGATGGTGGCCGCCCTGCAGAGTGAGCGCACCGAGTCGGCGGAGTTCCTGGCCACGCCGGACGGCGACGCCGGCGCCCTGCAGACCCAGCGGGCGGCGACCGACGCGGCGATCGCGCAGTTCCGGGATCTCTCCCGCCGTTACCGGGGGAGCGGGGTCTCGGCCGAGATCACCCGGGCGCGGTTCGCCGACATGGCCACCAGCCTCGACTCGCTGGCCCTGGTGCGGGCCCGGATCGACGCCCGGGACGCCACCCTGACCGGGGTCCTCGGCGGCTACACCAGCATCATCGGGTACGCGTTCAGCGTCTCGAACGCGGCCGCGACCTCCAGTGACCCGCTGGTGGAACGGGTCATGCGCACGATGGTCGCCATGCGCCGGGCCGGCGAGCTGCTCTACCAGGAGGACGCCCTGCTGACCGGGGCCACCACCGCGGGCCGCTTCGGCGCCGGCGAGTACCTGCAGCTGCTCCAGATCGTCGGGGCGTTGCGTTTCCAGATCCCGACCGCCGGCTCCACCCTGCCGGCGCCCGACCAGGCGCTGTTCAAGAGCATGCTCAGCGGTCCGGCCTTCGCGGCGCTGCGGTCGGCGGAGGACCAGGTCATCGGCAAGGGCCGGGCCGGTGGGCCGGTGGGGATCACCCGGGAGGTCTGGCAGCCGACGTCGACCCTGGCGGCCGGGCAGTTGTTCGCCTTCCTGGCGGACGGCTACGACCACGCCGTCACGTTCGCGAAGCAGGCCCGGGACCGGATTCTGATCCGGTTCGGTGTCTCCGGGCTGCTCGGGCTGCTCGCCATTGTGGTGTCGCTGGCGGTCGCGGTGCGGATCGGCGGCTCGGTCGTACGCCGGCTGTCCCTGCTCCGGACGGCGGCCACCGAGCTGGCCCGGCAACGGCTGCCGGAGCTGGTCCGGCGGCTGCGGGCCGGCGAGCGGATCGACGTGGACGGCGCCGAGCTGCGCCTGCGCCTGGGCGACGACGAGATCGCCGAGGTCGGTGCCGCGCTGACCGACGTGCACCTCAGCGCGGTCGAGTCGGCGGCCGGGGAGGCGGCCATCCGCTACGACATGAACAAGGTCCTGGTCAACATCGCCCGGCGCAACCAGGCGCTGCTGGACCGCCAGATCGAGGCACTCCGGTCGGTGGACGGGGCCGACCCCCGTGCGTACCAGCTGGCCGTCCGGATGCGCCGGCACGCCGAGCACCTGGTGATCCTGTCCGGCTCCGCGCGCAGCCGGCGCGGGCTCGGCGCCGAGTCGCTGGCCACGATCCTGGCCCGGGTGGCCGGCGAGATGGAGCACGCCGACCGGATCGCGATCGGGCCGATGGTGGCCGCCGAGGTGCCCGAGCACGCCGTCACCGACCTCGGCCACCTGGCCGGTGAGCTGCTGGAGAACGCCACCACGTTCGCTGCGCCGGAGACCACGGTGCGCCTGTCGGCCTGGTCGGGCCCGGACGGGATCGTGGTGGAGATCGAGGACCACGGCATCGGGATGTCGCCCGCCGCGATCGAGGAGACCAACCGGCGGCTGGCGCAGCCGCGCGAGTTCGAACCCGCCGACAGCGCCCGGCTCGGCCTGTTCGTGGTGGCGACCCTGGCCGCCCAGCACGGGATCGGAGTGACGCTCGGTCCCGCCGACGGGCGCGGGATCCGCGCGGTGATGACGCTCCCCGCGGCGCTGGTGGTTCCGGCCGGGGAAACGCGGCGGTCGGATGCCTCTCGGCTGGTCGGGATGGGGGCCCGGACCCGCGGCCGGTGAGCGCCTGCGCGCCGGCGGTCAGTGGCGTGCTCGTTCGACGGCTCGCTCGATCTCGGCCTCCGCCTCCACCCGCCCGGACCAGGGCTCCTCGTCGATCTGCACGCTCTTGCCCGGCTCGACCGCCTTGTAGATCTCAAAGAAGTGCTGGATCTCCAGGAGCAGGAACCGGTCCAGATCGGTGATGTCCTGGAGATGGGCGAGCCGGGGGTCGGCCGTGGGCACGGTCAGCACCTTGGGCGTGGGACCGATCTCGTCGCGCATCCGGAAGAGGCCGATCGGACGGCTGAGCACCAGGCAACCGGGGAAGGTCGGCTCACGCACGAGGACCAGTGCGTCGAGTGCCGTGCCGCCGGTGCCGCGGGTGCCCTCGATGTAGCCGTAGTCAGCGGGGTACTGGGTCGCGGTGAACAGCGTCCGATCGAGATGGATGCGACCGGTTCTCGGGTCGACCTCGTACTTGTTGCGCGTGCCCTTCGGAATCTCGACCAGTACGTCGAATTCCATGACGCCGCACCTCCTGGTGGCGGGCGCGGGTCAGTGACCCGCGCCCGCTCGGTCAGCAACTGGACTTGTACGCGGCCTGGCCGCCTTCGGTGCTCAGGTTGTCCTTGGTGATGGTGGTGAAGCTGGTCTGGATCTTCGGCGCGACCTGGCCGCCGTCCAGGGCGGCGACGGCCTCGTCGACGCCGTACTGGCCGATCGCCCCGGGCTGCTGGGCGATCAGGGCCTGCACCGTGCCCTGCTGCAGGGCCTTGATCTGGTTCGGGCCGGCATCGAAGCCGACGATCTTGACGGTGCTGGTCTTGCCGGCCTGGCGGACGCCGGTGGCGGTGCCCTCGGCCGCGAACAGGTTGGCGGCGAAGACGCCGATGATGTCGGAGTCCTTCTGCAGCGCGGAGCTGATCAGGTTGGCGGCCGTCGCCGGGTCGTTGTGAGAGTACTGCACCGGCAGGTACTGGAACTTCGAGTCGGCCTTGGCGGCCTCTTCGAAACCCTGGATGCGCTGGTCGACGGTGGAGACGCCGGGGTCGGTGGACATCACCATGACCTTGCCGCCGCCGGGGTTGAGCTTCTTGATGGCTTCGAACGCCGCCTTCCCGCCGCCGACGTTGTCCGAGGCGATGGCGCTGGCCGCGTACGACGGGTCCTCGGTGGTGGTGTCCACCAGCACGACCTTGATCCCGGCGGCCGCCGCGGCCTTCAGCGGCGTCTGCATGGCGGTGACGTCGGTCGGGGCGATGAGGATGGCGTCGGGCTTGGCCGCCACGACCGAGTCGAGGATCGGCTTCTGCAGGGTGGGGTCGAACTTCTGCGGGCCCTGGGTCTTGACGCTGACGCCGAGCTTGGCGGCTTCGGCCTCGATCCCGCACTGCATGGTGATGTAGAACTCGTCGCCGGCCACGCCCTGGATGAACTGGATGCTGTAGTTCTTGCTGGCTTTCGCGGGCGCCACGGCGGCCGAGGCAGCGGGCGCGCTGGGATCGCCGGCGGCCGTGTTGGTCGTGCTGTCGGCCGGTTTGGAGCTGCTGCACGCGGCCAGGATGGCGACCGCGGCGACGCTGCCGGCGGCCAGGAGGATTCTGGATTTGATCATCGGGAGGGTTCCTTAGCTTTCTTGGCTCCGAGGAGGGCGAACAAGGACGGCCGGGAACTGCCCCGCAGAGCGGCGGCACGGCGCGACTGGTCGACGTAGACGGCGGCGACGAGGACCGATCCGACGGCGACGCCCTGCCAGAAGGCCTCGACGCCGACGATGACGAAGCCGGCCTGCAGGACCGCGGGGATGAACAGGCCGACCACGGTGCCGAAGATCGAGCCCTCACCGCCGAAGATCGAGGTGCCGCCGATGACGACGGCCGCGATGACGTTGAGGTTGGTCAGCGACTGTCCGGCGATGGTGGTGGTGCCGAACTGGGCCAGGGCCAGGACCGCGCCGAGCCCGGCGCAGGCGCCGGACAGGGCGTACACCTGGATCAGGTGCCGGTCGACGTTGATGCCGACCCGGCGGGCGCCGAGTTCGTTGGAGCCGACCGCGTACGTGTAGCGGCCGAACTTCGTCTTGTGCAGCACGATCCCGCCGATGATCAGCACGATCAGGGCGACGAAGGGCAGCGCCGGGATGCCGGCGATCTTGATGTACGTGTTGAAGTCGGTAAGCGATTCCGGCACCGAACGGATGTCGATGCCGCCGGTGAGGACCTGGGCCAGGCCGAGCGCGACCGACAGCGCGCCGAGGGTGACGATCAGCGGCGGGATCTTCGCCTTGGCGATGAGGAAGCCGTTGAGCGCGCCCCAGGCGATCCCGGACACGAGCGCTCCGCCGATCCCGGCGGCCGCGGTGGACCAGCCGTCCCCGCCGACCGATTCCATGATCTTGGCGGCGATGACCGAGGAGAAGACCAGCACCGAGCCGATGGACAGGTCGATGCCGGAGGTGATGATGACGAAGGTCATCCCGACCCCGAGCACGGCCCAGACCGCGATGTTCTGCGAGATCAGCGAGAAGTTGCTGGTGGACAGGAACTTGGTGCCGGCCGCCGCGGAGAAGGCGGCGATGATGACGACGAGGACGCCGAGGATCCAGACCGATTGCAGGTTCGCGGCGCGCCGGAGGTACGACTGCCGCGCCGGCGGCTCGATGACGACTTGCTGGTCGGGGGCCTGACCGGGCGGGGTGATGACGCTCATGACGCTTTTTCCTTGCGCTTGACGGTCTGCGAGTCCAGAGCGCCGGTCATCGCACCGACCAGCTGCTCGACGGTCGTGCCTTCGGCCGGCATGGTCGCCACCCGGGTGCCCAGTCGCATGATCTGGATGCGGTCGGCGACCTGCAGGACATGGGGCATCGAGTGCGAGATGAGAACCACGGCGATGCCCTTGTCGCGTACGCGTTTGATGGTGTCCAGGACGTTTTTGGTCTGCACCACGCCGAGCGCGGCGGTCGGCTCGTCCAGGAAGACGATCTTGTCGGCCCAGCTGATCGCGCGGACGATCGCGATCTGCTGACGCTGCCCGCCGGACATCGCGCCGACGGGTGCGCTGAACGAGCGGACGGTGCCGCCGAGCTCGGCGAAGCCGGCCTCGGCCTTCGCGCGCATCTGCTTCTCGTCCATGAATCCCAGGGAGCCGAGCAGTCCTTTGCGGGGGATCTCGCGGCCCAGGAACATGTTCTGCACCGGGTTGAGGTGGGGTGCCAGGGCGAGGTCCTGGTACACGACCTCCATGCCCATCTCCGAGGCCTGGTGCGGAGTGTGGATGATGACCGGCGCGCCCTCGAAGTACAGCTCGCCGGAGTCGACCGGCAGGTTGCCGGTGAGTGCCTTGACCAGGGTGGACTTGCCGGCTCCGTTGTCGCCGATCAACGCGACGACCTCACCGGCCTCGATGTCGAACGACGCGTCGTCGAGCGCCCGGACGTGTCCGAAGCTCCGCGACAGGCCGCGCGCCTCCAGAAGTGGTGCCATAGGGGAAACCTTTCGGTGTGGTGGCACACCGCGACCAGGGGCCGGGGAACGCGGCGTCCGGGAGCTATCCGAGTGCGGGAGGGGCGCCGTGCGGCGCCGAGCCGGCGTACCCGCCGACGGTGGTGCTGTCGCTGTCGCGCAGGGCGCGGACCTTGCGGCGGAAGGCCGCATGGCGATCGTGATATTGCTCGTGCCGAGGGCCGGGCTGATGGCCGGCCGCGGCGGACGATGGGCGGGGCGGGATGTGATCGATCAGGCCGGCGGCCCGGGCGCCGAGAAGCGCCGCGCCCAGCCCCGAGGCCGCGGGCACGTCCACCGGCACCAGGGCCCGGCCGAGGATGTCGGCGAGCATCTGCCGCCACGCCGGGTCGGTGGTGCCGCCGCCGGCCAGGCGCAGCCGGGTGGCCTGGCCGGCCGGGTCGAGGCTGTCGAGCGCATCGCGGATGCCGAAGGCGACACCCTCGAGCGCGGCGCGCAGCAGATGGCCGCGATCGTGCCGCGGCCCGAGACCGGTCCAGGCGCCGCGCAGGGCCGGATCGAGGTACGGCGTGCGCTCCCCGTTGACGTGCGGCAGGAAGTACGGGTCGTCGGCCTGAGGGGCGACCGCGGCGGCGGCGTAGAGCTCGGGCCAGCCGGCGCCGAGGGTCTTGCATACCCAGTCCAGGGTCAGGCCGCCGTTGAGCACGGCTCCCATCCGGTACCAGCCGGTGTCGGTCGCCGACCGGTACAGGTGGGTGACCGGGTGGGCCGGCAACGGGTCGGGCCGTTCGGCCACCGGCATGACGAGTTGCGCGCCGGTGCCGATGGTCAGCTGGATCGTTCCGGGCTCGGTAAGGCGGGAACCGAGCGCCGCGGCCGCCGTGTCGGCGGCACCCGCCGCGACCGGCACGCCGGGGCGAAGGCCGAGCCGGGCCGCCGCGTCCACGGTCAGCAGGCCGGCCGGCGCGGCCGAAAAATCCAGGATCGGCGGGAGTTTGGCCGGGTCGAGTCCGAGTGCGCCGAGCAGCTCGGTGCTCCAGGTGTCGCCGGCGATGTCGTAGAGCAGGGTCGCCGACGCATCGCTCGGCTCGGTGACGAACCGGCCGGTCAACTGGGCCCGCAGCCAGTCCTTCGGCTGCAGTGCCCAGCGCGCGGCCCGGTACGTCACCGCCTCGTGGATCGCCAGCCAGGCCAGCAGCGGCCCGGCCATGCCTGGACTGCGGGGATTGGCCAGCCGGGCCAGCAGTGGGTCGGGCAGTCGGTCGTACTCCTGGATCTGGTCGATCGCCCGGGAATCGGACCAGAGCATGGCCGGCCGAATCGCCCGGCCGTTCTCGTCGGCCAGGACGACCCCGTGCATCTGGCCGGACAGCCCGATCGCGAGCGGCTGCGAACCGGCCTCGGCGACGGCGGCGCGGACCGCCCCGGCCGCGGCGTCGAGCCAGTCGCCCGCCGGGGTCTCGCTCCACCCCAGGCGCGGGCTGGAGACCGGATAGTCGGCGCGGGCCTGCGCGACGACGGTCCCGTCGAGGCGAGCGACCACCGCCTTCACCGAGCTGGTGCCCAGGTCGATGCCGAGTACGGTCGGCGACATGGCCGGATCACCTCCTTCGACGGGTCGTTGTTTCGGGACGGTTGGGTCAGGGGACGATGACGACCTTGTGGACCGTGGGGTCGTTCTGCAGGGCGTCAAGGGCCTTGCCGTAGTCGTCCAGCGCGAAGCGGTGGGTGATGATCCCGTCGGTCTTCGCGCGGCCGCCGCGCAGTGCGGCGATGGCGGCGCCGAACGACGAGATCTCGGCGAACGAGCCCTTGATGGTGATCTCGCGGCGGAAGACGTCGAACGGGTGGACGGTGACGATGTCCTCGTTCCGGGTGACGCCGTACACCAGAACGGTTCCGCCGTTGCGGGTCAGCGGCACGCAGATGTCACCGATCCGGGGTGAGCCGGTCGCCTCGACGACCACGTCGTAGCCGTCCCCGTCCGGTGACGCTTCCTTGAGGACGGCGATGTTGCTCTCCGGGTCGTCGCGGCTGATCTGGACGGTCCGATCGATGCCCAGTGCCGCGGCGGTCTCGAGCTTGAACGCCGACGGGGCGGCGACCGTCACCGAGGACGCCCCGCCGTGCGCGATCAGTTGCGCCAGCAACAACCCGGTCGGCCCGGACCCGAAGACCAGCACGCTCGAGCCTGGCCGGAGGTCGAGGGTCTCCAGCCCGTGCATAGCGCAGCCGGCCGGTTCGGTGAACACGGCGGTGTCGGCGGGCAGGCCCTCGACCGAGAAGACCAGGGTCTGTGGAACCGCGACGTACTCGGCGAAGAAGCCGGGGAAGTTGCTGCCGTAACCCTTGAGGTTCGCGCAGAGGATCAGCCGGCCGGCCCGGCAGTACGCGCAGTGTCCGCAGTGCACGTTCGGGTTGACCGTCACCTGCTCGCCGACGCGCAGACCGGTGACACCGGCACCGAGCTGCTCCACCACGCCGACGAGCTCATGGCCCGGGATCAGCGGGAAGACCGCGTTGAAGTCGCCCTCGTGGATGTGCAGGTCGGTGCCGCACACCCCGACCTGGCCGACCTTGATGAGCACCTCGCCCGCGCCGACCGGCGGGACCGGGATGTCGGTGACGGCGTAACTGCGGGGGGCGTCGTAGACGACGGCTTTCATCTCGTAGCTCCTTCGCCAGATCGATCGTCGTGACGACGCCGGTCCCGCTCGGTGGTCGCTTCGTAACCCGTTGGAAACGAACACTAGGACATGACATCGGTGTCTGTCACCGGTGTCAGACAAAGAATCTTGAGAATATGTCACCGGTGACATAGGAGCGGTGCCGACGTATCGTCTCGGCAGGAGGTTGAACAGATGAGCACCATGCGCCAAGTCGCGGAACGCGCCGGCGTCAGCGCCAAGTCCGTTTCCCGGGTCATCAATAATGATCGATACGTGTCGGCCGATGTCCGCCGGCGGGTCGAGCAGGCCATCGCCGAGCTCAACTACGTGCCGAACGAGCTGGCCCGCACCTTCCGTTCCGGGCGGGACGCCGCGATCGGGGTGGCCATCCCCGACCTCTCCGATCCGTTCTTCGCGCGTCTCACCCGCGAGATCGAACAGATCGCCCGGTCCCGCGGGCTCGCGGTACTGATCACCAGCCTCGGCCAGGACGGCGCCGAGGAACAGAGCCGGGTCGAGGCACTGCTCCGCCGCCAGTTGATCGGTCTCATCACGACACCGGTCTCGGCCGACCAGTCCTACCTGAAGCCCTGGCAGGGCCGGATCGCCATCGTGTTCATCGACCGCCCGCCGGCCGGCGTGGTCGCGGACAGCGTCGTCGAGGACGACCACGGCGGCGCCTGGGCGGCCACCGAGCATCTGATCGGGCACGGACACCGCCGCATCGCGTTCATCGGCGACACCGTTGCCACGGCCACCACCGCCCGCCGTTTCAAGGGCTACCGCGACGCGCTCCGCCACGCCGGAGTCGCCGAGGATCCGCGGCTGATCCGGTTCGGACCGGCCACCGGGGGCGAAGCCGGCGCGGCGGCCGTCGACCTGCTGAACGCCGACACGCCGCCGACCGCGCTGTTCTCCTCCAACGCCTGGTCCACCATCGGCATCATCCCGGCGCTGCGGGTCGCCGGATACCAGTCCGTTCCACTGGTCAGCTTCGGTGACTTCCCGCTGGCCGAGGCGATCCAGCCGGCGCCGACCGTCGTCGACCAGGATCCAGCGTCGGTCGGCCGGGCGGCCGCGACCCGGTTGTTCGATCGGATCGACCACCCCCGGCGACGGCTCAAGCGGCAGATCGTCCTGCCCGTGCCGCTCATCACCCGCGAATCCTGCTGCGGCCAGGAAAGCCTGCCCGCCGCATCCGACGAAGCCCTGGCGATCTAGCGGGCGGCAATCTTGCAGGACTCGCGTTCGGTCAGCGTGACGTCGAGGACGGTGGTGCGCCGTAACCGGCGCTTCGGGTGGTCGGCGCGCTCGAACACGCGGCTCGCGGCGAACCGGCCGAGCTGATCCGGGTCCTGATCGATCACGGTCAGCGCGGGGTGCAGCATGTCGGCCATCGGGAAGTCGCCGAACCCGACGACCGCCAACTCGTTGGCCGGCAGGGCATGCACCACAAGCATCGAACTGCGGGCGTTGGACGAGAAGATCGCCGTGGGCCGGTCGGCCAGGCCGAGCAGCCGGGTCATCGCCGCCTCGGTGGCCGCGCGGTCATTGACGTCCGCCGCCACCAGTTGCCCGTCCGGCTCGATCCCAGCCTCGGTGAGCGCTCGGCGATAGCCGGTCAACCGGTTGGTCTCCGTCGAAAGGTGTGGGCTGCCGGCGACGTACGCGATCCGCCGGTGACCGTGCTCGATCAGGTGGCGGGTGGCCAGGTACGCGCCGGCCTCGTCGTTGTCGGTGAAGGTGTCGGCCGACAGGCCGCCCGGCGCCCGGTCGACGAACACCATCGGCGTGCTGTCCGTCCACCGTTTCAGCCACGAATGATCGGTCCCGATCGGGGCGACGATCAGCCCGGCGAGCCGCCGGCTCAGCAACGACTCGATGATGTCGCGTTCCCGGTCCGGATCGTCGCCCAGATTGGTCAGGAGCGTGGCCACGCCCCGGTCCCGGGCGACCCGATCGACGGCCCGGGCGATGGCGGCGAAGAACGGGTCGACGATGTCCGGAACCGCCACGCCGATGGCCGACGCCTTGCCCGAGCGGAAGGTCGTCGCGAGAACGTTGGGGACGTAGTTGAGCTCCTTCATGATCTGTTCCACCTGGGAACGGGTCTCGGGGAGCACGTGGGGGTCGTTGTTGAAGACCCGGGAAACCGTCTTCGCGCTCACCCCGGCGCGCGCGGCAACGTCCCGCATCGTCGCCATGGGTCACCTCCCGGTCGTCTCGTCAAACGCTGCGGCAGCATATCCGACCTGCCGCAACGCCCGGACGCACCGCGGTCAGCCGCGACCGTCCACCACCTCCGCGAGCTCCTGCAGGCGCGGCAAGGCGCGCTTGGTCAGGTAGTCCTTACGGAGGTCGTGCGACACCGACAGGCTGTCCTTCCACAGCGAGCGGCCCGCCATGGCCCCGCCGGCACCGTTCGCCATCGCGGTGCCGACCTGCTTCATGAAGGTCTCGTGGTCGACGCCGGCCGACAGCACGGCCCACGGCACGCCGTCCGCGGCGGCGGTGACCGCGGCGCAGCCTTCCGCCGAGCCGGGGTACTGCAGCTTCAGGACCTTCGCCCCGCACTCGACGGCCAGCCGGGCGCCGTCGGCCACGAGGTCGGGGAACGCCGCCGCGTAGTGCTCCTCGCTCTCGTCCTCGAGTCGGTAGGTCAGCAGCTCGACGATCAGCAGGACACCCTCGGCCGTGCAGGCCTGGATGAGCTCGCGCATGTCGGTGGCGACCCGAGACCGGGTGTCCTGCCGGTCCGCGCGCAGGTACCAGAGCATCTTGGCCGCGTCGCCGCCGAGCTCGCGCACGCGACGGGCGGTCATGCCCGGTACGAAGTCGGTGTGCCGCAGTCCGTCCACGGTCGCGAAGCCGGAGGCGTCCATGCCGACGACCAGCGAGGTGCCGCGGATCAGGACGCCGTCGTCGACGACCGCCGGCAGCGCGACCTCCGGGTCGAGAAGGATGGCCGGCGCGTTGTTGGCCAGGTAGCGGACGAGGTCGGCCTTCGCCTCGGCCAGCTCGGCGGTGCTGATCGACGCCGGTCCGTCCGGTGCGTCGTTCATCGCGGCCTTCATGCCGTTGCGCTGGTCGGCGGCGACGATGAGCATCCGGCCGCCGGGCGTGGAGATCGCGGACATGCCGCGTCGTTCGATGGTGGTCAGCGGATTCACGGTGCGGTTCCAATCTTCGGTGGGTTCGTGGTGAGCGCGCGGACGGCGACCCGGGTGGCCCCGTACGCGGTCTCCTGGTCACGGGCCGACGCTGTCATCGGCGGCAGGACGCGGGCCCGGGCGCGTCGCACCGCGGCCATGCCGGCCCAGCCGCCGGTGAGGGTGGCGGTCGCCGCCGGGGGCAATTCCCGGTCGATGGCTTCGATCAGCAGCGCGATCTCGTCGTTGCTGTGCCGCAGCACGGCGCCGAACACCTCGGCCGGGCTGACCCCGTCGGTGCGGACGGTCAGTTTGAGGACGCCGTCGTCGTTGCGTGCGCCGGCGACGTCAATGGCGCCGGCCGGAAGCTTCCCCTCGTAGGGCAGGGCCATGACGGCGGTGTCCAGGTGGTCGCGGCCCGGCCGGTCGTGGATGCCGGCGGTCTGCAGGAGCCGGCGCAGCAACAGTCCGGTCTTGACCCCGGCCACCAGCACATGCTTGCCGGGCACGACGTGCCGGACCTCATTGATCAGATGATCGGCGAGGCGGCGCCGGGCATCGAAGCTGAGCGGGCCGTTGATCACGCGCAGCAGCACCTCGGCCGTACCCATGGACACGTGGTAGTGGTCGGCCGGCAGCGGGCCGCCGGCTTCGGCCGCGACCAGGTGGTCGTGTCCGGCGACGGTCAGCAGCGCGCCGGCCATGCGGTCCGGGACCGCACCGGCGGTCGCCTGGCCCACCGGGCTGCCGGCCTCCACCAGCGCCGGCAGGAAACCCTCGTCGACCCCGAGGACGTCGAGCATCCGCGGCCAGGGGCGGCCGGTGTCCTGGTCGAGCAGCCCGGTGCGCGAGGTCAGCGACTGCTCGAGTACGACATCGCCGCCGAGGGCGAACGCGACGAACTCCGGCAGGTTGAGCCAACGTGAACCGCGCAGTGGCACGCCCTGGTCCCGCAGCCAGGCCAGTTTGGCCACGCTGACCTGTGCACCCAGTGGCAGCCCGGTGCGGCCGGCGAACTCGGCGTGGATCTCGGCGGGGAAGGCCGCGACCTGGTCGCCGCCGCGCGGATCGAACCACGCCATCCCGGGGGCGATGGCGTCGCCGTGCTGGTCGATGACCATGCCGGTCTCCGCCATGCCCGCGATCGCGATGGCATCGATCGGAGCCGCGGTCTCCTGGGCGACGGCTCGGGCGCCGGCGGCGATCAGCGAGCGCACCGCGGCGAGCAGTGCCTCGGCCGTTATCTCGGTGACACCGCCCGGGCCGGCCCGCCATGGCGTCGGCACCTGGGCGGCACCGATCTCGGTGCCGGCTTCGTCGGTGACCAGCATCTTCATGCTCGTGCTGCCCAGGTCGAGGCCGGCGACCAGCCGTGCGGGGTTAGTCACGGGAGTTCTCCTAGCCCGGGGAAAGAGGAGGATGTCACCGGTGTCATGATTGGCCATGTCACCGGTAACATGGCTTTCATGATGTGGCCCTCCACCAAGGATTGTCAATCGATCGAACCCGTTGTCGTGGCCGTCGCCGGAGTCGCCGGCAGCGGAAAATCGACGCTCGGCCGAGCCCTCGCGACGGCCCTCCGGGCGCCGCTGCTCGACCTCGACTCCCTCACGAATCCGCTGCTCAACTGCCTGCCCGCGGAGATCTTCGGTGGCCACTGGCTGGCCTCGCCGCACAGCGCCGCGGTCCGGGCGGGCCGGTATGCCGCCCTGTGCGCTGTAACGCGGGACACCGTCGCCGCCGTGGGCCGGGCCGTCCTGGTGGCGCCGTTCACCGCCGAACTGCGCGGCGGCGCGGACTGGGACCGGTTGCGCGCGGCGGCGGGGGCCGGCTTGCGCATCGTCCATATCGACGGCGATGCCGACCTGTTCGCCGCGCGCCGGGCCCGCCGATCGGCCGACCGGGATCGCCACCGGGCGGCCCTGCCGCCGGCCCCGCCGCCGGCGATACCGGTGCTCGCCGTCGATGGCGCACTCGGCACCGATCAACAGCTCCGGCGTGTGCTGGCCGAGATAGCGCCTTCCCGCCAAATGCACATTGAGGCGGACGGCTCAGGGGTGCACAGGCCCAACTTGGCGTGATCTACACGATCGTCTGGGCTGTTGCCGCCGGTGGCTTCGAATTCAAAGCAAGTAAGATCGGGGGGTGAGTGACCCGGCGGGCGGCCTGAATGCGGAGCAACTCGGTGCCTACTTCGCTCTGATGGAGGTCAGCAGCCTCCTTCAGTACGCGGTGGACGAGCACCTGCGCGCCGACGGCGACCTCAGCTACGTGCAGTTCCAGATCCTGGCCCGGCTGGTGGACGCGCCGGACGGGCGGCTGCGGATGACCGATCTGGCGGACGGTGTCGTGTACAGCCGTAGCGGGTTGACCTACCAGGCCGGGCTGCTGGACAAGCGCGGCCTGATCACCCGCGCGCCGTCGCCGGAGGACGAGCGCAGCGTCATGGTGACGGTCACCGACGCCGGGCGGGCGCTCGTCGCCCACGTGCTTCCGGGGCACGTGGATCGCGTACGGCAGCTGTTGTTCGAATCCATGGACGGCCAGGATCTCGCCGCTCTCAGCGCGATCCTCGGCCGCGTTCGCGGCCATATGCGGGCCAACCCGCCGCGGTCCGCGAAACCGCGCGCCGGCCGCAACCGGACCGACTGATGGACCGGGCACTCCTGGCCGATTTTCTCCGGGCGCGCCGGGAGGCGCTGCAGCCGGAGGACGTCGGGCTTCCCCGCGGTTCCCGGCGCCGGACCGGTGGGCTGCGGCGCGAGGAGCTGGCGGTGCTGGCCGGCATGTCGGCCGACTATTACAGCCGGCTCGAGCAGAAGCGCGGGCCGATGCCGTCCGAGCAGATGCTGGGCGCCCTGGCGCGGGCGCTGAGGCTGCGGCCGAGCGAGCGCGAGCACCTGTTCGCTCTCGGCGGGCACGCGGCGCCGCGCCGCGCCCTGCGGGACGAGCAGGTCAGTCCGGCCATGCGGCGCATCGTGGAGCGCCTCACGGACACGCCTGCGGTGGTGTTCTCGCCGTTCGGCGAGGCGTTGATGCAGACCCGGTCGGGGGTCGCCCTGCTGGGCGACTACACCCGGTTCGGCGGCATGTCGCGATACCTGGTCTACCGCTGGTTCACCGACCCCTCGCAACGCGCCCTCTATCCGCCGGACGACCATGACCTGCGGGGCCGGGTCTTCACCGCGGAGATCCGGGCGGCGTACACGGCCGACCCGGCCGGTCGGGCCGGCGAGATCGTCGAGGCGCTGCTGGCGGTCAGCCCGGAGTTCGCCGAGGTCTGGCGGATGCACGAGGTGGACATCACCCACCACCACGATCTCAAGCGCTACCTGCATCCGGAGCTGGGCGAGTTGGAGCTGTACGCCCGGCGGCTGGTGGACCCGGACGAGGGTCAGGAGCTGCTGGTCTTCCTGGCCGATCCCGGCTCGCCGAGCGAGGAGAAGCTCCACCGGCTTATCCATGGTCCGGTTGTCCCTGGATAACGGCGCCATTCTCCCGTCGTCCGGTGCACGCCACGCTTGATCGGTGAGCGTCAGCCCGTTCCTGGTACGGATCGTCGAGTGCCTGCCGGACTGCCCGGCGATCGTCTTCTCCGAGTTCGGAGAGGTGCTCCTGCGTCGGGAGGCCGGGCCGGGCCGCTACCGGCAGGTCCTGGTGGATCCGGTGGCGCGTCAGGTGCTGCTGATCTTCATGAACTAGCTCACACCGCGCTCAACTTGCTTCGAATTCGAAGCGTGCTATGTTCGAAAAGTGCTTCGAGTTCGAAGCACTAACTCAGGAGGCAGACCATGAAGGCAGTGCGATTCCACCAGTACGGCGACCCGAGCGTCCTGCGCTACGAAGACGTCGAGCAGCCCGTTCCCGGGGCCGGGCAGGCGCTGATCCGGGTCGCCGCGACGTCCTTCAACGGCGTCGAGGGCAACATCCGGGCCGGTTTCATGCAGGGCCCGATCCCGGTGACGCTGCCGCACACGCTCGGCATCGACGTGTCCGGCACGATCGCCGCGCTGGGCGAGGGAGTGAGCGGGCTAGCGATCGGTGACCGGGTCGTCGGCTTCCTGCCGATGACGGCCGACGGAGCGGCCGCGGAGTACGTGGTTGCCCCGGCCGACATCCTCGCGCCGGCGCCCACCAGCATCCCGCTGGCCGACGCGGCCGCGCTGCCGATCGTCGCTCTCACCGCCTGGCAGGCGCTGTTCGAGCACGCCCAGCTGACGGCCGGCCAGCGCGTGCTGATCAACGGCGCGGGCGGCGCGGTCGGCGGGTACGCCGTTCAGCTGGCCAAGAGCGCCGGGGCGTACGTGATCGGCGTGACCGGCCCGCGCAGCGGCGACCAGGCCAAGGCGGCCGGCGCCGACGAGGTCCTCGACCACCCGGCGGTGACCAGCCCGGTCGACGCCGTGCTCAACCTGGCCCCGGTCGAGCCGGCGCAGCTGGCCGTCCTGCTCGACCTGATCGGCGACGGCGGCGTGCTGGTCAACACCACGGTGTGGATGCCCGCACCCAGCGACGACAAGCGCGGCGTCCGCGGCATCAACCTGTTCGTCCGCAGCGACGCCGCCCAGCTCGGCCACCTGGTCACCCTGGTCGACTCCGGCGAACTGCGGGTCGACATCGCGCAGCGGGTCCCGCTGGCCGAACTGCCGGCCGTGCACACCCAGGCCGCCGCGGGCGCACTGCCCGGCAAGACGGTGATCGTCGCGGCGGCCTGAGAGTGAGGCCGGCAGTTCGGCCAGCGGGACCCGCCGGTCTGGTACTCGCCGGGCGGGCGCAGGCCGTTGCTGGCCTCGGTGAGTGAGTGGGCGAGACGCAGAACGGCGGCCCTGCTGAGTCAGCAGGGCCGCCGTTCGTCAGGCGTTTAAATCAGAGCGGACGGATGTTCTCCGCCTGCGGGCCCTTCTGGCCCTGGGTGATGTCGAACTCCACCTTCTGGTTCTCGTCGAGGCTACGGAAGCCGCTCGACGCGATGGCGGAGAAGTGGGCGAAGACGTCAGCGCCGCCGCCGTCCGGGGTGATGAAGCCGAAGCCCTTGTCGGCGTTGAACCACTTCACGGTGCCTGTAGTCATGTCTGCTCCTTATGCAGGCTCTTCGAGACCGCACTTTACGGTCCCGCACGCCGCCGCGTTGATCGCCCGCGTCGAAACGACACGAAAAAAGCGCCCGAAAGGTTTAGATAAACCATCAGGCGCTGAAAACGTCTACGGAAATCAAAACTGCAACGAGAAGAAACCTAGCACCTTCCGGGTCACACGTCGAGTCGGAGGTCCGCATGCCGGCCGGCCACCGACTTCATCCGCCACCGATTGGGGAACAGAGCGAGCAGGGCGTCGTCGCGTACCCGGGTCATGACCTCGATGTTCGACTCGGTCCGGAGGATCTCCCGGCCGTCCGCGTCGGTGCGGGCCGCGACCTCGTAGGGCAGATGATCCAGCTGTACGCGGACCCCGAACTCGGCGTCGAGGCGGTAGGTGGCGACCTCGAACTGCATCGGCCCCACCGCCGCCAGCACCGGTGCCTGCTCGCCGCGCTGGTCGGAGCGCAGCACCTGGACCACGCCCTCGGCGTCGAGCTGCTCGATGCCGCGCCGGAAGCGCTTGAAGGCCGAGGTGTCGGAGGTGCGTACGACCGCGAAGTGCTCCGGCGGGAACGACGGCAACGCCGGGTACTGCACCGGGACGGTGGTGTACAGGGTGTCGCCGATGCCGAGCGCGGTGGCGTTGACCAGGCCGACCACGTCGCCGGGGAAGGCCTCGTCGATGGTGTCGCGGCCCTGCCCGAAGATCTGCTGGGCGTACTTGGTGGTGAACGGCCGCCCGGTGCCGGCGTGCGTCACGACCATGCCGCGCTCGAACCGCCCGGAGCAGATCCGCATGAAGGCGACCTGGTCGCGGTGCGCACGGTTCATGTTCGCCTGGACCTTGAAGACGAATCCGGAGAAGGCGCCGTCGACCGGCTGATCTGGGCCGGCCACGGTGGGCCGGGCCGACGGCGGCGGCGCCAGCTCAACCAGAAGATCAAGAAGCTGGCGTACGCCGAGATTGGCGACCGCCGCGCCGAACAGAACCGGGGTGCTCGTGGCGGCCAGAAATGTGTCCTGATCGTGATCTGCCCCGGTCATCGCGAGCAGGTCCAGCTCCTCGATCGCGGTGTCCCACTCGGCGCCGTACATCTCGGCCGCCTCTTCCGCGTCGATCTCCTCCTCGTAGGCCAGGTCGGCGCCGCCGGGGGAGCGCTGCATCCGGGTGAACACACCGGTGCGGCGGTCGATCACGCCGTGGAAGTTCCCGGCGATGCCCACCGGCCAGGTCAGTGGGGTCGGCTTCAGCCCGATCCGCTGCTCGATCTCGTCCAGCAGGGCGAGGGCGTCGTGGCCGGGCCGGTCCCACTTGTTGATGAAGGTCAGCACCGGGATGCTGCGCTGCCGGCACACCTCGAACAGCTTCAGCGTCTGCGGTTCCAGGCCCTTGGCCGCGTCCAGCAGCATGACCGCGCTGTCCACCGCGGTGAGCACCCGATAGGTGTCCTCGGAGAAGTCTGCGTGCCCGGGCGTGTCGAGCAGGTTGATGACCGCGTCCCGGTAGGAGAACTGCAGCGCCGCCGAGGTGACCGAGATGCCGCGCTGCTGCTCCATCGCCATCCAGTCGGACACCGTGCCGCGCCGGTCGCCCTTGCCGTGCACCGCGCCGGCCTGCCCGATCACCCGCGCGTGCAGCGCCAGGGCCTCGGTCATCGTCGACTTACCGGCGTCCGGGTGCGAGATCACCGCGAAGGTCCGCCTGCGGCCCGCTTGCACGGCAACCGCCGCCGACGACGCCAGCACGTTCTGACTCACGCTCCGCTCCCCACCCTGGATGACCTGGAGCACGGTATCCCCTCGGGGGTGGTGTCAAGCGTCATTCCATCGTGATCGCCCTCACCCCGTCGAGTGGCGCCAGGTGGTGTCGCCCGATCGGGATGATCAGGGGGGTGCCGCTCACCGGGTCGACGGTGATCTGGCAGTCGACGTCGAACACGTCGGACACCACCTCGGGGGTGATCACGGTGGCCGGGTCGCCCTGGGTGACGATCCGGCCGGCCTTCATCGCGACCAGGTGATCGGCGTACCGGCAGGCCTGGTTGAGGTCGTGCAGGACCATCACGATGGTGCGGCCGTCCCGCCGGTTGAGGTCGACCACCAGGTCCAGGACGTCGATCTGGTGCGACAGATCCAGGAACGTGGTCGGCTCGTCCAGCAGCAGGACCGGGGTCTCCTGGGCCACCGCCATCGCGATCCAGGCGCGTTGCCGCTGCCCGCCGGAGAGCTCATCGACCGGGCGGTTCGCCAGGGCGGTCATGTCGGTGGCGGCCAGCGCGGCCGTCACCGCCGCCTCGTCCGCCGTCGACCACTGCCGCCACCAGGTCTGGTGCGGTGAGCGGCCCCGGCTGACCAGGTCGACCACGGTCAGGCCGGCCGGAGTGACCGGGGACTGCGGCAGGATGCCCACCTGCCGGGCGACCTGGCGGGTCGGCAGGGAGTGGATGGCCTGGCCGTCCAGCCGCACGCAGCCGGCGGCCGGTGGCATCAGCCGGGCCAGCGCGTGCAGCAGCGTCGACTTGCCGCAGGCGTTGGCGCCGACGATCACGGTGATCCGGCCGGTCGGCAGGTCGAGGTCGAGTTCGTCCACGACGATCCGGCCGGGGTATGCCAGCCGGAGCTGCTCGGCGCGCAGATGGGGTTGGTGCCGGGTCATCGTCAGCCTCCGGTGCCGGCTCGGTTGGCGCGAGCCAGCAGCCACAGCAGGAACGCCGCGCCCAACGCGCCGGTGACGACGCCGACCGGCAGGTCGGCGTCCGGGATCAGATAGCGGGCCAGCAGGTCGCTGGCGAGCACCATGAACGCCCCGGTCAGGGCGGAGGTGACCGGCGGCGGAATGGCCTGGCCGGCCAGCCGCTGGGCGACCTGCGGCGCGGCCAGGGCCACGAACAGAACCGGACCGGCCGCCGCGATGGCGAACGCCACCAGGCCGACCCCGGCGAGCAGCAGACCGAGCCGGGCCCGCTGGACCGGGGTGCCGAGGCCGCGGGCCACGTCGTCGCCGAGTGACAGGGTGCGGCCCCACGGGGTGAGCAGCATCGTGATGGGCAGCAGCACGCCGACCGCGATGGCCAGCGGCAGCACGGTTTCCCAGCCGCGGCCGTTGATGCTGCCGACCAGCCAGCCGAACGCCTCCTGGGCCTCGTGCAGCTTGGCCCGGGTCAGCAGGTAGTCGGTGGCGCTGGTGCACATCCAGGAGATGCCGATGCCGACCAGCACGATGCGGTAGCCGCTGGCCCCGCGCCGCCAGGCCAGCAGGTAGATCAGCAGGGCGGTGGCGAGCGCGCCGAGCAGGCCGAGGGTCGAGGTGCTCAGCCCGGCCCCGGCGCCGAGCACGATGCCGGCCACCACCGCGGTGGTCGCCCCGGCGTTGATCCCGATCATGTCGGGGCTGGCCAGCGGGTTGCGGGTGATGGTCTGGAAGATCGCGCCGGAGACCGCGAACGCCGCCCCGACCAGCACGCCGGTCAGCGCGCGGGGCAGCCGGAGCTCGCGGACGATGAACGCCGATCCGGCCGCGTCCGAGCCGAACAGCGCGCGGAGCACGTCCGGCAGGCTGACCGGATAGTCGCCGAGGGCGAGGCTGACGCAGAACACCGCGAACGTCGCCGCCGCCAGCGCCAGGCAGGCGATCAGGGTGCGCGGTCGCACCACGCCGGAGACCGGGGGCACGGCCAGCCGGAAGGCACCCTCCCGAAGGGCCGTCACAGCTCCGCCAATCGCTGCCGCCGGACCAGCGCGATGAAGAACGGCCCGCCGAGGAACGCGACCACGATGCCGGCCTGCACCTCCTCGGGCCGGGCGGCCACCCGGCCGACGATGTCGGCGACCAGCAGCAGGCCGGGCGCGAGCAGGGCGGTCACCGGCAGCAGCCACCGGTGGTCCGGGCCGGTGATCAGCCGGGCCACGTGCGGCACGACCAGTCCGATGAAGACGATCGGGCCGGCAATGGCCACGGCCGCGCCGGCCAGCAGGGTGATCGCCAGCACGACCTGGGCCCGGATCATGCCGAGCCGGCGGCCCAGGGCGATCGCGGTGTCGTCGCCGAGGGCCAGGCTGTTCAGCGCCGGCCCGGCGGTGATCGCCAGGAGCGCGCCGCCGGCCAGGAACGGCGACATCCGCCACAGCAGTCCGGGGTCGGCGCCGGTGAGCGAGCCGGCCGACCAGAACCGGAACCGGTCCAGCGCCTCCGGGTTCCGGAGCACGATCGCGCTGGTGCATGAGCCGAGCAGGAAGGTGAGGGCGACGCCGGCCAGGGCGATCTTCACCGGCGTCGCGCCGCCGTGGCCGAGGCCGCCCAGGAAATGGACGGCCACCGCGCCGCCGAACGCCCCGGCGAAGCCGAACCAGACGTACTGACTGGCCGAGCTCATGCCGAAGGCGGTCACCGCGACGACGATGGCGAACGACGCGCCGGCGCTCACCCCGAGCAGTCCCGGGTCGGCCAACGGGTTGCGGGTGAGGCCCTGCATCAGCGCGCCGGCCAGGCCGAGGGCCAGTCCGACCAGGACCGCGCAGACGGTACGCGGTAGCCGTACGCCCCAGACGATCGCGTCGACCTGCGGGTTGGCCACCCGGCTCGCGGCCCGGTCGGTGACCGCCCGGAACACCTCGTCGAGCGGGATCGCCTTGCTGCCGGCGGCCAGCGACAGAACGCAAAGGACCAACAGGATCGCGCCGGCGGCGGCCACCAGGACCGTACGTCTCATGTGGTCTCCATGGTCGACATAGTAAGGCTAACCTAACCAAAATCGGGGAGCTTGTTAGTTAGGCAAGGCTCACCTTAGGATCGGGTCGACGTGCCGTCACTTCGAAAGGAACCCGTTGCCGACATCGCCGAAACACGCCGCCGTGGTGCGGATGACCGCGACCCTGGCCGTAGCCGTCCTGGCGTTGACCGGCTGCGGCAGCTCCGAGCCCGCCGCCGCACCACAGTCGAGTGCCTCCGCGGCCACCGGCTTTCCGGTGAGCGTGCAGCACAAGTACGGCACCACCGAGATCACCGCGGCCCCGACCCGGGTGGTCACCCTCGGGCTCAGCGACCAGGACCCGGTGCTGGCGCTCGGCGTCGTCCCGGTCGGCGCGATCGACTGGTTCCTGGAACGCCCGTACGGCAAATGGCCTTGGGCGCAGCCTCTTTGGGCCGGCAAGGCCCCGGAGATCGTCGGTGAGCGGGATGACTACAACCTGGAGAAGGTCGCGGCCCTGAAGCCCGACCTGATCATCGGGTTGTACTCGGGCATGAAGAAGGACCAGTACGAAAAGCTGTCCAAGATCGCGCCGACCGTCGCCCAGCCGGTCGGGTTCGACGACTACGCCGCGCCCTGGCAGGACATGACCCGGCTGGCCGGCAAGGCCCTCGGTAAGGAGGCCAAGGCCGACGAGCTGATCGCGGGCATCGACGCCCGGCTGGCCAAGCTCGCCGCCGACAACCCGTCGTTCGCCGGGAAGTCGGTCGCCGTGGTCGAGCCGTACGAGCCCGGCAAGTACGCGGTGTTCGCGCCCAGCGACCCCAAGGTCGTGCTGCTGACCAAGCTCGGCTTCACCGTGCCGCAGGCCGTGGTGGACGCGGCCGGCAAGGAGTACGCGGCCGAGATCGGTTCCGAGCAGCTGTCCCTGGTCGACGTGGACAAGCTGGTCTTCCTCACCGCCGACGCGCAGACCGAGCCCACCGTCAAGGCCGACAAGGTCTACGGCACCCTCGCGGTGGCCAAGGAGAACCGCGCGGTGTTCCTGCCCTACGAGGAGCCGCCGGTCGGCGCCGCGCTGTCGTTCAGCACGGTGCTGAGCATCCCGTACGCGTTGGACCTGCTCGTCCCGCTACTGGCGAAGTAACTCTTTCCCACCACGCCATCTGAGGGGCGGTACCTCGCTGTGCCCGAGATCAACCTGACCAGCGCCGACACGACGCTGGCGACCTGGCCCGAACTGTTCTCGGTCCAGGTGCGCCGGCGGCCGGACGAGGTGGCCGTGGTCTACGAGGACACCGCCCTGACGTACGCGGAGCTGGACGACCGGGCCAACCGGCTCGCTCACGCGCTGATCGCCCGCGGCGTCGGCCTAGAACGGGTGGTGGGCCTCTGCCTGCCCCGCTCGATCGACCTGATCGTGGCCGAGGTGGCCGTGCTCAAGGCCGGCGGCGCCTACCTGCCGATCGACGCCGAGTACCCGGCCGAGCGGATCGCCTACCTGCTCGCCGACGCCGCGCCGACCTGTGTCATCACCACCACCGAGCTGCAGTCCGTGCTGGATTCGGACGCCACCCCGGCACGGCTGCTGCTCGACGATCCACAGTTCCGGGCCGAGCTGGCCGACCGGCCGGCGACCGAGCCGGACGTTCCGCTCACCCCGGCCGGCGCGGCGTACGTCATCTACACCTCCGGGTCCACCGGGCGCCCGAAGGGTGTCATGGTGTCGCACGCCGGCGTCGCGAAGCTGCTGGCCACCGCCACCGACCGGCTCGCGGTCGGCCCGCACAGCCGGGTCCTGCAGTTCGCCTCGCCCAGCTTCGACGTGGCGTTCTTCGACCTCTGCCTGGGCCTGCTCACCGGCGGCCGGCTGGTCGTGGTGCCGGCCGACCGGCGGGTGCCCGGCCCGGCGCTCACCGAGTACGCCCACCGGCACGGCGTGACCTTCATGATCCTGCCGCCCGCGCTGCTCGGCGCGATGCCGGCCGACTGCGACCTGCCGGCCGGCGCGACGCTGCTGGCCGGCACCGAGCGGGTGTCCGCCGAACTGGTCGCCCGCTGGGCGGTGGGCCGGCCGATGTTCAACGCGTACGGGCCGACCGAGGTGACCGTCAACTCCACCCTGGGCCGGTGCGACCCGGCGACGCCGCCCGGCGTCACCGTGCCGATCGGCGTGGCCGACCCGGACACCTGGTGCCACGTGCTGGACGCCACCCTGCGCCCGATCCCGGCCGGCGCGGTCGGCGAGCTGTACCTCGGCGGACCGGGCCTGGCCCGCGGCTACCTGGGCCGGCCCGCGCTCACCGCGGAACGCTTCGTCGCCGACCCGTTCGGCCCGGCCGGCGGCCGGCTGTACCGCACCGGTGACCTCGTGCGCCTGCGCGAGGACGGCCAGCTCGAGTTCGTCGGGCGGGCCGACAACCAGGTCAAGGTCCGCGGTTACCGGATCGAGCCGGGCGAGATCGAGACCGTGATCGGCCAGCACCCGGCGGTCGCCCAGGTGGCCGTGGTGGCCCGCGAGGACCGGCCCGGCGACGTGCGACTCGCCGCCTACGTGGTGCCGCGCCTGGACGGCCCGGCCGCCGACGTCGCCGACGAGGCCGCGGCCGACCAGGTCGGGCAGTGGAAGCAGCTGCACGAGCTGCTCTACACCGCAGGCCGCACCGAGTCGTTCGCCGAGAACTTCACCGGCTGGAACAGCAGCTACGACGGCCTGCCGATTCCGGTCGAGCAGATGCGCGAGTGGCGCGCGGCCACCGTCGACGCCATCCTCGCGCTGCGCCCGCGCCGGGTGCTGGAGATCGGCGTCGGCAGCGGCCTGCTGCTGTCCAAGATTGCCCCGCGGGTCGACTCCTACTGGGGCACCGACCTGTCCGAGGAGGCCATCCACACGCTGCGCGGCCAGGTTGACGGCCGGGTCGAGCTGTCGGCGCGCCCGGCCGACGACGTCGACGGGCTGCCGACCGGCTTCTTCGACACCGTGGTGATCAACTCGGTGGCGCAGTACTTCCCCAGCGCCGACTACCTGCTCGACGTGCTCAGCAAGGCGGTCGGCCTGCTCGCGCCGGGTGGACAGGTCTTCCTGGGCGACGTGCGGCATCTGCGGCTGCTGCCCGCGCTGCGGGCCGGCATCGAAGCGGTCCGCCACCCCGATCCGGCCTGGCCGGCGGTCCGGCGCGCCATCCAGTGGGAGGGCGAGCTGCTTGTCGACCCCGACCTGTTCACCGGGCTGCCCGGCGTCACCGCCGCCGACATCCGGGTCAAGCGCGGTCGCTTCCACAACGAGCTGACCCGCTACCGCTACGACGTCGTGCTGCGCACTTCCGCCTTGGAAACGGCGGCGCCGGCGGAGGAATTGGCCTGGCCGGGTCCGGCCGCTCTCGCTGAGCGTCTGGCCACCAACCCCGCTCCCGTACGCGTCACCGGCATGCCCAACGCGCGGCTCACCGCCGACCTCGCGATCCTGGACACCCTCGACCCCACCGCATCGCCGGCGCCGGTCGGTCCGGCCGTCGATCCCGAGGACCTGCACCGGATCGCCGACGAGCACGGCTGGCAGGTCGCGGTCACCTGGACCGCGGGCGTCCGGGACGGCCGCCTCGAAGCCGTTTTCACCCCGCCCGGCGCAAGCTCGCCGGAAATCTATCGGCCCGCAAAGACCAATTCAGACCCCGGCGCGTACGCGAACCGCCCGGCCCCCTTCCGCGACGCCAACGCGCTGATGACCGCCGTACGCGCGCACACCCGCAGCTGGCTGCCCGACTACATGGTGCCGTCGGCGTTCGTACCGCTGGACCGGCTGCCGATGACCACCGCCGGCAAGCTCGACCGCAACGCCCTGCCCGCACCCGACTTCGCCGCGCTGACCACCGGCGGCGCCGCCCGCGACGCCCGCGAGGAGGTGCTCTGCGCCCTGTACGCCGAGGTGCTCGGCCTGCCCGAGGTGGGCGTGGACGATGACTTCTTCGCCCTCGGCGGCGACAGCATCGTCTCGATCCAGCTGGTGATCCGGGCCCGGCAGGCCGGCCTGGTCGTCACCCCGCGACAGGTCTTCCAGCACCGCACGGTCGCGGCCCTGGCCCCGGTCGTCAGCACCACCAGCACCGACGTGGTGGACGACCCGAACGCCGGCGTCGGCGAGATGCCGCTGCTGCCGATCATGGCCTGGCTCGACGAGTGCGGCGGTGAGTTCGACGCGTTCAACCAGTGGATGCTGATCCGTCTGCCGGCCGGCGCCACCCACGACGGCCTGCTGCGCACGCTGCGTGCGGTCGCCGACCGGCACGACGTCCTGCGCTCCCGCCTGGTCCGGGCCACCGCCGCCACGCCCGGCCGGCTGGTGATCGCGCCACCCGGCTCGGTCGCGGTGGACGGCTGGCTGCACCGGATCGACGCGACCGGCCTGCCGGAGTCCCGGGTCCGCGCCCTGGCCGACGACGCCGCCCGGGACGCGGGCGGGCGGTTGGCCCCCGAGGACGGCGTGATGATCCAGGCGACCTGGCTGGACACCGGCCCCGGCCGACCCGGATACCTGCTGGTGGCGGTGCACCACATCGTCGTCGACGGCGTCTCCTGGCGGATCCTGCTGCCCGACCTGGCCGAGGCCGGCGCCGCCGTCGCGGACGACCGGCCCGCCGCGCTCGCCCCGATCGGCACGCCGCTGCGCCGCTGGGCGGAAATCACCACCGCCGACGCGCACCGCCCGGACCGGATCGCCGAACTGCCCCGCTGGACCGCCCAGCTCACCGGCCCCGACCCGCTGTTCGGCGGCCGTGCCCTCGACCCGGTCGGCGACCTCTCGTCGGTGCGCCGGCTCACCCTGCGGCTGCCGGCCGACCGCACCGCGGCCCTGCTGACCAGCGTGCCGGCCGCGTTCCACGCCGGGGTCAACGACGTGCTGCTCACCGCGCTCGCGCTGGCGGTCACCGACTGGCGGCAGCGCCGCCGGATCGACACGCCGCCGGTGCTGCTCGCCCTGGAGGGACACGGCCGGGAGGAGCAGATCCACCCGGACGCTCACCTGTCCCGCACGCTCGGCTGGTTCACCAGCGTCTTCCCGGTGCGCCTCGACCTCGGGGCGGTCGACGTGCGGGCCGCGCTGGCCGGCGGACCGGACGCCGGTGTCGCCCTCAAGCGCATCAAGGAACAGCTGAACGCGGTGCCCGACCACGGCCTGGGGTTCGGCCTGTTGCGCTACCTCAACCCGGAGACCGGCGCCGCGCTGGCCGCGCTGCCCGGCCCGCAGATCAGCTTCAACTACCTGGGCCGGTTCGCGGTGGCCACCCACCAGGACACCCCGTGGACCCCGGTGCCCGGCGCGGGCGTGCTGGCCGGCGGCTACGACGCCGAGATGCCGGTGGCGCCGTACACCCTGGAGGTCAACGCCTTCACCGAGGACTATCCGGACGGTCCGCGGCTCGGCGTGACCTGGGCCTTCCCCGAGGCGCTGCTGGATGACGCGAGCGTCGCCGAGCTGGCCGAGGGCTGGTTCGCGGCGCTCGGCGCGCTGGTCGAGCACGCGGCCGGTCCGGGGGCCGGCGGGTTCACCCCGTCGGACTTCCCGCTCGTGCCGCTCGACCAGGACGACGTCGACGCGCTGGCCGCCGACGTGCCGGGCCTCGCCGACGTGCTCCCGCCGACCCCGCTGCAGCAGGGCTTCTACTTCCACGCCCAGGACGGCGACGAGGACCGCTACCAGGTGCAGCAGCTCGTCACCCTGGACGGGCCGGTGGACGCGGACGCGATGCGCCGGGCCGCGCAGGCGGTGGTGGATCGGCACGCGCCGCTGCGGGCCGGTTTCCGGGAGCTGACCGACGGCCGGGTGGTCCAGGTCATCGTGGACGGTGTCGAGGTGCCCTGGCGGGTGCTCGACCGGCCCGTGGACCTCGAGGAGGAACGGGCCGTCGAGTTCGACCTCGGCGTGCCGCCGCTGCTGCGCGCGCTGCTGGTGCGGCACGCGGACGACCGGCACACGCTGGTCCTGACCCACCACCACATCGTCACCGACGGCTGGTCGGTGGCGGTGTTCCTGCGCGACCTGCTCGCGGGATATGCGCCGCACGGCGAACCGCCGCGACTGGCGGCCGTCACCCCGTACCGCCGGTATCTGGAATGGCTGGCCGGGCGTGACCAACCGGCCGCGACCGACGCCTGGCGGACGGCCCTGGCCGGCCTGGAACCGACCCTGCTCGCTTCTTCCGCCGAGGCCGGTCCGGTCCGGCAGGTTGCCGTCGAGCTGCCGGACGCGGTCGCCTCCGGCTTCCCCTCGCGAGTCCGAGAGCACGGGCTGACCCTCGGGGCGGCCCTGCACGGCGCCTGGGGTGTGCTGCTCGGCCGGCTGAGCGGCCGGACCGACGTGGCCTTCGGCAGCACCGTCTCCGGCCGGCAGGCCGAGGTCGCCGGGATCGAGTCGATGATCGGCCTGTTCATCAACACCGTGCCGGTGCGGGTGCGCTGGCACCCGGCCGAGCCGTTCGCCGGCCTGCTGACCCGGCTCGCCGCCGAGCAGGCGGCGCTGCTCGACCATCAGCACCTCGGGCTGGCCGCGATCCAGCGGCTGGCCGGGACCGGGGAGCTGTTCGACTCGCTGGTGGTGCTGGAGAACTATCCCGACCACGCCGGCCTGCAGGATGCCGATGGCTCGGTGCGGGTCACCGACGTCTCCTTCCGGGAGGCCACCCACTACGCGGTCAGCCTGCTTGTCGCGCCGGGGCCGCGGCTGGGGCTGACCATCGAGTACGACCCGGCCCGGGTCGCACCGGCCACCGTCGAGCGGCTGCGTGTTGGCCTCGCCCGGCTGCTCGCCGCGTTCGCCGACGCGCCTGCCGGGGCGGTGGGCCGGATCGCCCTGCACGACGCGGACGAGGCCGGGCTGGCCGGGCCACGGCTGGACGTGCCGGACACCACCCTGCCCGCGGCGATCGCCGCCCAGGCCGCGCGGGTGCCCGACGCGGTCGCGGTGCTGGCCGGCGAACGCAGTCTGACCTACCGCGAGCTCGACGACCGGGCCGGTGAGCTGGCCGCCCGGCTGGTGGCGCACGGCGCCGGACCGGAGTCGATCGTGGCGGTCGCGGTGCCGCGCCGCGCGGAACTCGTCGTCGCCCTGGTCGGCGTGCTGAAGTCCGGCGCCGCCTACCTGCCGCTCGATCCGGCGCATCCGGCCGAGCGGCACGCCGCCGCGCTCGCCGACTCGGGCGCGCGCGTCGTGGTGACCACCGCCGAGCTGATCGACCGGCTGCCGCGCCTCGACGGACTGTCCTACGTGCTGGTCGGGGACCGGCCGGTGACCGGCTCGTTTGCCCCGGTCCCGGTGACCCCGGCGCACGCCGCCTATCTGATCTACACCTCGGGCTCGACCGGCCGGCCGAAGGGCGTGCTGGTCAGCCATCGGGCGATCGTCAACCAGCTGGAGTGGTCGCAGCAGCAGTTCCGGCTCGGGGTCGACGATCGGATGCTGCAGCTCGCCCCGACCGGCTTCGACACCTCGGTGTGGGAGATCTTCTGGCCGCTCTACGCCGGGGCGGCCGTGGTTCTGCCACCGGCCGATGCCGCCCAGGACCCGGCCGACCTGGCCGCGCTGATCCGGCGGCACCGGGTCACCGGGATCACCCTGGTGCCGTCGCTGGTGTCGGCGTTCCTGCTCTCCGACGAGGTGCGCGCCGACCCGAGTTGGGCGGCCACGCTGCGCTGGGTGTCCAGTGGCGGCGAGGCGCTCTCCGGGGACCTCGCGCGGCAGTGGCACGCGCTTACCGGCACCCGGCTGGACAACTTCTATGGTCCGACCGAGACCGCCGTACAGGTCACCTGGTGGCCCAACGACGGCTCGCACGGCCCGGCCGTGCCGATCGGCGGCCCGGTCGCCAACACCAGCCTCTACGTCCTGGACGACTGCCTGCAGCCGGTGCCGGTCGACGCGGTCGGCGAGCTGTACGTAGCCGGCGCGCAGCTGGCCCGCGGCTACCTCAAGGCGCCTGGCCAGACCGCGCAGCGGTTCGTCGCCGACCCGTTCGGCGCGCCGGGGGAGCGGATGTACCGCACCGGCGACCTGGTGCGCCGCGATTCCGGCGGCAACCTGACCTACGTCGGCCGGGCCGACGACGAGATCAAGGTGCGCGGAGCCCGAATCGACCCGGCCGAGATCGAGTCCTGGCTGTCGGGCCAGCCCGGCGTGGCGCAGGCGGCGGTCGCCGCGCTGGTCACCGGCTCCGGCGCCGTCCGGCTGGTCGCCGGTGTCGTGCCGGCGCCCGGCGCCCCGCGCCCGGACGGTGCGGCGCTGCTCGCCGCGGCCGGCACCGCCCTGCCGCCGGCCCTGGTGCCGTCAGCCGTGCTCGTCCTCGACGCGCTGCCCCTCACGCCAAACGGCAAGATCGACCGAGCCGCGATCGCCGCACTGCCTCTCGCGCCGAACAGCAAGATCGACCAGGCCGCGATTGCTGCGGCCGCCCGCTCGATCTCCGCCGCCGACGGCGCGCTGCCGGTGGGTGCCGCCGCCGTTGCGACCGCCCCGGTCCCCGCCTCGCCGCTCCCGCCGCGTGACGATCGGGAGAAGGCCGTCGCCGACGTCTTCGCCGCTGTGCTCGGGCTCGCCGAGGTGGAACCGGACGGCGACTTCTTCGCCCTCGGCGGGGACAGCATCCTCTCGATCGCGGTCGCCAGCCGGGCCCGCCGCCTCGGCGTGCCGATCGGTCCGCGCGAGGTGCTCACCCTGCGCACACCCCGCGCTCTGGCGGCGCACGCCGCACCGCTGCCGGACGTCGCCGTCGTGGTCGTGCCGGAGGTCGGCGACGGCGTGGGCGACGTGCCGCTGCTGCCGATCGTGCACTGGCTGCGCGACACCGGTGCGCCGATCGACCGATTCACCCTGCCGGTTCTTCTGGAAGTGCCCGCCTCGGTCGACCTGGCCCCCGTGTTGCAGGCGGTTATCGACCGGCACGACGGGCTCCGGCTGCGGCTGCGCCGGATCGCGTCGGTGCTGTGGAGCCTGGAGACCACGCCGGTCGGGACCGTCCGCGCCGACGATCTGATTCGCCGGGTCGACATGTCGGCGGACCTCGCCGCGGAGGCGGCCGCCGCCACCGACCGGCTCGACCCCGACCAGGGCGTGATGCTGCAGGCGGTCTGGTTCGATGAAGGCGACCGGCCTGGCCGGCTGCTGCTTGTCGCGCATCACCTTGTCGTGGACGGGGTGTCGTGGCGGATCCTGCTCGAGGACCTCGCCGCAGCCGCCGCCGGGACCCCGCTGCCGCCGGCCGGCACCTCGCTGCGCCGTTACGCCCAGGCCGTGCAGGCGCAGGCCCAGAATCCGCAGCGGCTGGCCGAACTGGAGCACTGGATCCAGGTCCTCGCCCCGGGCGCGGAACTGCTGCCCGGCGCCGTTCCCGGTCCGAACGCCGAGGCCCGCCGGCACACCAGCCGGCTGACCGCCGCCGAGACCCGCACGCTGCTGACCACCGTGCCCGCCGCCCTGCAAGCGGAGATCACCGACGTGCTGCTCGCCGCGCTGCACCGCAGCGTGGCCGGCTGGCGGCGGGACACCGGCCGGGACGCCGGCGGCGACCTGCTGGTCGAGATCGAACGGCACGGCCGGGAGGAGATCGAGCCCGGCCTCGACCTGGCCCGGACGGTCGGCTGGCTCACCGCCGTCCAACCGGTCCGGCTCCCCGGCGCCGCTGAGAACCTGGCCGAAACGGTCGCCCGCACCGGCGAGCGGCTGCGGGCCGCACCGGACGGCGGCCTCGGGTTCGGCCTGCTGCGCCACCTGAACGCGCAGACCGCGCCGATCCTGGCCCGGTTCGCCGCGCCGCAGGTGCTGTTCAACTACTACGGCCGGTTCCCGGCCGGGACCGGCGAGCCGTGGACCCCGGCCGGCGACGAGCTGGTCACCGAGGTCAACGGCGGGCTGGCGCTGGCCCACCTGCTGCAGGTCGACGTCGTGTGCGCCGAGACCGACCGCGGCCCGGAGTTCGTCGCCACCTGGACCTGGGCCGACGGGCACCTCACCGAGGACGACATCGCGGCCTTCGCCGACGGCTGGGCCGCGGCGCTGCGCGAGCTGACCGGCGCCGGCGCCGGAACACTTCTGTCGCTGAACAAAGACGAGGTCGCCCGGGTCCGGGAGGTCAGCCGCAATCCGGTCGGTGACATCTGGCCGCTGTCCCCGCTGCAGGAGGGCCTGTACTTTCACGCCAGCTACGACGCCGCCGCGCTCGACGTCTACACCGGGCAGGACGCCTTCGACCTGGGCTACCGGGTCGACGTCGAGCGGCTGCGCCGGGCCGGTGCCGCGTTGCTGGCCCGCAACGACGGGATGCGCGCCGGGTTCACCAGCGACGGGCTGAGCCGGCCGGTGCAGTTCGTCCCCGACGGTCTCGCGCTGCCGGTGGACGAGGTCGACCTGAGCGGCCTCGGCGCGGCCGAGTGCGCCACCGCGCTGGCCGAGGTGATGGCGGCCGACCGTGCCCGCCAGTTCGACCTGGCCGACCCGCCGCTGTGCCGGCTCACCCTGGTCCGGCTGCCCGGCGACCGGGACCGGCTGGTGGTCAGCCACCACCTGATCCTCTGGGACGGCTGGTCCGAGGAACTGTTCGTCGAGCAGCTGTTCACGCTCTACGAACGCGACGGCGACAGCACCGGCCTGCCGCCGGCCGGTTCCTACCGCGACCACCTGGCCTGGCTCGGCGGCCAGGACACCGGGGCCGCGGTCGAGCACTGGCGGGAAGCGCTGGCCGGGCTCACCGAACCGACAATGGTCGGGCCGGCCGACCGCAGCCTCGCGCCCGCCCTGCCCGACCGGCAGGCGGTCGAGTTGTCGGCCGAGCTCAGCGAGCGGCTCACGGCAGCCGCCCGGCGGCACGGCCTGACCCTCAACACCGTGTTCAGTACGGCCTGGGGCCTGGTGCTCGGCGGCCTGCTCGGGCGCCGCGACGTCGTCTTCGGGATGACCGTGGCCGGCCGGCACGGCGACGTCCGGCTGGTCGACAGCATCATCGGCCTGTTCCTCAACACCGTGCCGGTCCGGATCGCCCCCGATCCCCGGGAGACCGTCCTGGAACTGCTGGGCCGGGTCCAGGACCAGCGGATCACCCTGATGGAGTACGACCACCTCGGCCTGGCCGACATCCAGCAGGCGGCCGGGCACACCCAGCTGTTCGACACCCTGTACGTGATGCAGAACTTCGTCGACGAGACCGAGTCGGCCGACCTGCAACGCCGGCACGGCATCGAGGCGGTGGACGGCGTGGACGCCACCCACTACCCGCTGACCCTGGTCATCACCCCGGGCCGCCGGTTCCGGATCGCGCTCGACCACCGGCCGGAGGTCGTCGACGGCCGCACCGCGACCGCGCTGCTGGACCGTCTCACCGAGGTGCTCGACCGGATGGCGACCGGCCCGGACCGGCCGGCCGGCACCCTCGACCTGCTCACCACCGGCGACCGGCAGGTGCTGCACGAGGACTGGGACCGCACCCGGCACCCGGTCGGCGCCGACACCGTCGCCGACCTGCTCGCCGACCAGGCCGCCCGCACCCCCGACGCGGTGGCGCTGGTGGCCGGCCCCGATCAGCTGACCTACGCGCAGCTCGACGAGCGGGTCAACCGGCTCGCCCGGCTCCTGCTCGCCCGGGGTGCCGGGCCGGAGACCATCGTCGCGCTGGCCCTGCCCCGGACGCTGGACATGGTCGCCGCACTGTTCGCGGTGCTGCGCACCGGCGCGGCCTACCTGCCGCTGGAGCTGGACCTGCCGGCCGACCGGCTCGCCTTCCTGCTCGCCGACACCGAGCCGGCCTGCGTGCTGACCGTCGCGGCGGTCACTCCGCTGCTGCCGCCGTCGGACGCGCCGATCGTGGTGGTGGACGCGCCGGAGGTGCGCGCGGAACTCGCCGCCCTGCCCGGCGGCCCGCTCGCCGACCACGAGACCCCGTCGTTCCGCCGCGGCGACCCGCGGCGACTGGACCACCCGGCGTACCTCATCTACACCTCCGGGTCGACCGGCCGTCCCAAGGGCGTCGTCACCCCGTACCGCGGCCTGACCAACATGCAGCTCAACCACCGGGAGGCCATCTTCGGGCCGGTGGTGGCGGCGGCCGGGCGGCGGCTGCGGATCGCGCACACCGTCTCGTTCGCCTTCGACATGTCCTGGGAGGAGCTGCTCTGGCTCGTCGAGGGCCACGAGGTGCACGTCTGCGACGAGCAGCTGCGCCGGGACGCGTCGGCGCTTGTCGCCTACTGCGACGCGCACCGGATCGACGTGGTCAACGTGACCCCGACGTACGCCCACCACCTCATCGAGCAGGGCCTGCTCGACCAGGGACCGGGCCGGCACCGGCCACCGCTGGTGCTGCTCGGCGGCGAAGCGGTGCCCGAGCAGGTCTGGAGCCGGCTGCGGGACACCGACGGGGTCACCGGCTACAACCTGTACGGCCCGACCGAGTACACGATCAACACGCTCGGCGGCGGCACCGAGGACAGTGCCACCCCGACGGTGGGCACCGCCATCTGGAACACCCGGGCGTACGTCCTGGATCCGTTCCTGCGCCCGGCCGCCCCGGGCGCGCCCGGCGAGCTGTACATCGCCGGCATCGGGCTGGCCCGCGGCTATCACCGGCGGGCCGGGCTGACCGCCGAGCGGTTCGTCGCCGACCCGTACGGCGAGCCGGGGGAGCGGATGTACCGCACCGGCGACCTGGTCCGCCGGCGCCCCGACGGCAACCTCGACTTCCTCGGCCGCACCGACGACCAGGTGAAGATCCGCGGCTACCGGGTGGAGCTGGGCGAGGTGGAGGCCGCGATCAGCGGGCACCCGCTCGTCGCGCACGCCGCCGTGATCGCCGAGAACGCCGGCCCGGACGGCGCGAAGCGGCTGGCCGGCTTCCTGGTCCGCGGCCCGCAGTGGCCCGCCGGCGGCGACGACGACGTGCTGCGCCAGGTGCGTGCCCAGCTGAAGGAGCGCCTGCCGGACTACATGGTGCCGGCCGCCCTGGTCGCCCTGGACCGGCTGCCGCTCACCGTCAACGGCAAGCTCGACGTCCGGGCGCTGCCGGCTGCGACCGTGCAGACCTCGGCGGCGGCCCGGCCACCGGAGACGCCGGCCCAGTCGGCGCTGTGCGAGATCTACGCCGAGCTGCTGGGCCTGCCCGGCGTCGGCATCGACGACAGCTTCTTCGACCTCGGCGGGCACTCGCTGCTGGCGATCCGCCTGGTCAGCCGGGCCCGGACCGCGCTCGGTGCGGAACTGTCCATCCGCGACCTGTTCGAGGCCCCGACCGTGGCCGAACTGGCCGCCCGGGTCGACCGGAGCCCGGCCGGCGCCGCACTCCGGCCGCCGCTGCGACCCCGGGAGCGGCCCGACCGGTTGCCACTGTCGTTCGCCCAGCGGCGGCTGTGGTTCCTCGACCGGATGCAGGGGCCGTCGGCGGCCTACAACTTCCCGCTGACCCTGCGGTTGCGCGGTCCGCTGGACCTCGGTGTCCTGCACGACGCCCTGCACGCGGTGGCCGGGCGGCACGAGATTCTGCGTACCGTCATCGGTTCCGCCGAGGGCGAGCCCTACCAGCTGATCCTGCCTGTCGAGCAGGGCCGGCCGCCGCTGGACGTGGTGGACGACGTCGCCGCCGCCGTGGCCCGCCCGTTCGACCTGGCCACCGACCTGCCGCTGCGGGCCTCGGTGATCCCGGTCGGACCGGACGAGCACATCCTCGTCCTGTTGCTGCACCACATCGTCACCGACGAATGGTCGGACGGCCCGTTCCTCGCCGACCTCGCCACTGCGTACGCCGGCCGCCACCAGGAGTGGGCACCGCTGCCCGTCCAGTACGCCGACTACACCCTCTGGCAGCGGGAACTGCTAGGGGACGTCGCGGCCGGGCAGCTCGACTTCTGGCGGACCACCCTGGACGGGGCGCCCGAGGAGTTGTCGCTGCCGCTCGACCGGGCCCGGCCGGCCGAGCCCAGTGCGGACGGCGACGAGGTGACCGTCGACCTGCCCGCCGACGTGGTCCGCGGGCTGCGCCGGCTGGCCGCCGACGCCGGTGCCAGCCCGTTCATGGTGGCGCATGCGCTGACCGCCGCCCTGCTGCACCGGATCGGAGCCGGCGACGACATCCCGCTCGGCGCCCCGATCGCCGGCCGCACCGAGGAGGCCCTGCACGACCTGGTCGGCTTCTTCGTCAACACGCTGGTGCTGCGCACCGACCTGACCGGCACGCCGAGCTTCACCGACCTGCTCACCCGGGTCCGGGATGCCGACCTCGCCGCGTTCTCCCACCAGGACGTGCCGTTCGAGGCGGTGGTCGAGGCGGTCAACCCGCCGCGCTCGCTGTCGAGGCACCCGCTGTTCCAGGTGATGGTCGTGCACCGCAACCACCTGGCCGACGCGTTCACCCTGGCCGGCCTCGAGGTCGCCGACGAACCCCTGCCGACCACGACGGCCCGCTTCGACCTGGTGGTCGAGCTGGCCGAGCAGGGCGGCGACGCGGTGACCGTCCGGCTCACCTACCGCACCGAGCTGTTCGACCGGCCGACCGTGCGACTGTTGGCCCGGCGCCTGGTCGCGCTGGCCACCGCCGCGGTCGCCGACCCGTCCGCCCCGGTCAGCGGGCTCGACGTGCTTGTCGACGACGAGCGGGACCGGGTGCTGCGCGGCTTCAACGCGACCGCGCGTACCGTCGCCGAACTGACCTTGCCCGCCGCGTTCGCCGCCCGGGTGACCGAGAACCCGGACCGGATCGCCGTCGTGGACGGCGATCGCACCCTCAGCTACGGCGAGCTCGCCGGGCGGGCCCGGCGGCTGGCCCGCACGCTGGCGGCCCGGGGCGTACGGCCGGAGAGCGTGGTCGCGGTGGCCACCCCGAGGTCGCTGGAAACCATCGTCGCGGTCCTCGGCGTGCTCGAACTCGGCGCCGCGTTCCTGCCGCTCGACCTGCAGCACCCGGCCGACCGGCTGGCCTTCATGCTGGCCGACTCGGGGACCCGGCACGTGCTCACCACGGCCGCGGTCGCCGGGACACTGCCGGTGGTCGACGGCGTCGACGAGGTGCCGGTAGACGCCGACGACGCCTGGACCGGCCAGCTTCCGGAGGCACCGGCCGGACTCGATCACGCCGCGTACGTCATCTACACCTCCGGCTCGACCGGCCGGCCCAAGGGCGTCACTGTCACCCACGAGGGGATCGGCAGCCTGGTCGCCACCGCGGTCGACCCGATGGGCGTGACCGCGGACAGCGGGATCCTGCAGTTCGCCTCGATCGGCTTCGACGTGTTCGCGTTCGAGGTGGCGATGGCGTTCTGCACCGGGGCGCGGCTGGTGATCGCCCCCGACGAGGCCCGCACGCCCGGCCCGGAGTTGACCCGGCTGCTCACCGCGCAGGCGGTCAGTCACGCGATCCTGCCGCCGTCGCTGGTGGCCGCGCTCCCACCGGGGTGTGAACTGCCGGCCGGGCTGACGGTGCTGGTCGGCACCGAGCAGGTGCCGCCGGAGGTGATCGCCCGCTGGGCGGCGACGCTGCGGCTGTTCGTCGCGTACGGCCTCACCGAGGCGACGGTGAACTCGACCCTCTGGCGGGCCGAGCCGGACTGGACCGGTGCGGTGCCGATCGGCCGCCCCGACCCGAACACCGTCGCGTACGTCCTGGACCGCCGCCTGCAGCCGGTCCCGCCCGGCGCGGTCGGCGAGCTCTACATCGCCGGCCGGGGCCTGGCCCGCGGCTACCTCGGCCGCCCGGAGCTGACCGCGCAGCGGTTCGTCGCCGACCCGTACGGTCCGCCCGGCGCCCGGATGTACCGCACCGGCGACCGGGCCCGATGGCGGGCCGACGGCCTGATCGACTTCCTCGGCCGGGTCGACGACCAGGTGAAGATCCGCGGTCACCGGATCGAACCGGCCGAGGTGGAGACCGCGTTGACCGCCCACCCCGACGTGGCCCAGGCGGTCGTCGTGGTGGACGGCTCCGGCGACACCACCCGGCTGGTCGGTTACGTCGTCGCCGCGGCCGGCCCGGTCGATCCGGTCGCCGTGCGCGACGACCTGGCCGCCCGGCTGCCCAGCTACCTGGTCCCGGCGCTGATCGTGGCGGTCGAGGGTGCGTTGCCGCGCACCCCGAACGGCAAGGTGGACCGCCGGGCGCTGCCGGCTCCGGACTGGACCGCGCTGGTCGGCGACGCGGCCCCGATGACCGAGGTGCAGACCCGGCTGGCCGAGCTGTTCGCCGACATCCTCGGGCTTCCCCGGGTGGGCGTGGACGACAACTTCTTCGCCCTCGGCGGCCACTCGATGTCCTGCATGCGGCTGGTCGGCCAGGTGCGCTCGGCGTTCGGCGCCGAGCTGGCCGTCCGCGACGTGTTCGACAGCCCGACCGTGGCCGGCCTGGCCCGGCTCGTCGACCGGCCGTCGACCGGGCCGGCGTCCACCCAGCCCACCCTGGTCAGCCGGGCGGCGGGGGAGGAGCCCGACGGTCGGGCCGCCCCGGTGCAGCGATACCTGTGGCAGTCGCATGAGGCCGTCTCGCCGTACGGTGGCTGGGATCTGGCCTTTGTCTTCCGCGGTGTCGACCATGACATCTTCGCGGCGGCCCTCGACGAGGTGGTCGAACGGCATGCGCCGCTGCGCACGGGTTATCGCTGGGCCGGCCGGGAGCTGCGGCGGGTCGACGCCGACCGCCCCGTGCTGGAACGCCACGACGTGACCGGCGAGACGCTCGACGCCCAGCTGGCCGCGCTCAGCCGGGAGCCGGTCGATCTGACCGGCGGCCGGGCGCCGCTGCGGGCCCGGCAGCTGGGCGACGCGGTGCTGCTCACGCTGCACCACCTGGGCGTGGACGAATGGTCGGTGGTGCCGCTGATCCGCGACCTGGCCACGGCCTACGAGGCGCGACGCACCGGCCAGGCCCCGGCGTGGACTCCGCTGCCGGTCGACTACGCCGACTACACGAGGTGGGCGCACGAGAAGCTGGGCGATCCGGACGACCGCTTGCGGACCGCTCTGGCCGGCATGCCGAGCCGAATCGACCTCCCCGGCGCCCAGCCGCGACCCGGCGAGCCGGCCAACCGCAGCGGTCTGGTGCCGGTGGTGCTCGACGCCGCGGTCCACCGTGCGGTGGATGAGCTGGCCCGGCGTACCGGAACCAGCATGTTCATGGTCTTCCACGCCGCCCTGGCGGCGCTGCTGACCGGCGGGGGCGCCGGCACCGACCTGCCGATCGGCGCCCTGGTGGCCGGCCGGACCGAACCGGTCCTGGCCGACCTGGTGGGCTGCTTCCTCAACACGGTAGTGCTGCGCACCGACACATCCGGCGACCCGGCCTTCGCCGACCTGCTGGCCCGAGTCCGGGAAACCGACCTGGGCGCCCTGGACCGCCCGGATCTGCCGTTCGAAACGCTGGGGGCGGCCCCGCCCGCGGTGATGATCGTGCACCACGAGGAGGCCCGGCTGGCCCAGGTAGGCGGCATAGCCATCGACTCGCTGCCCACCGGCGCCCGGCGCGCCGACCTGACCCTGAGCTTCTACGAGCCGGCCGACGGCCGCCCGATCCACTGCGACCTGGAATACGCCGCCGACCTGTTCGACCACGAGACGGTGGTCACCCTGGGCGAGCAGTTCGGCCACTTGCTGACCGCCGCCGCGGCCAACCCCACCCGAAGCCTGACCAACCTGCACACCGAAGCCGAGAGGACAACCCGATGACCAACCCGTTCGAGGACCCGGACGCCCGCTACCTGGTACTGGCCAACGACGAGGACCAACACTCCCTCTGGCCGTCCTTCGTAGACGTCCCCGCAGGCTGGCGCATAGTTTTCGGCGAGGACTCCCGCCCGGCGTGCCTCGACTACGTCGAAAACACCTGGACCGACCTACGCCCCCGCTCCCTGCGCAACGCCATGACCACCTGAACCAAGCCCTTTTCCGGTACGCCCGCCGACCTCCACAACCGCAACCACACCCGACCGCCGCCACCCCGCGACCACCGCACAACACCGGCGCGTGCCGCGCCTCTCGCGCAACCGACCACCCATCCCTCGGGGGCTTTGCTTTGCTCACCAATACGCGCTGCTCTGCGTACCTCCGGTAAGCGCTCGAGTTCGGGCCAGTTCCAGGTCGGCCAGGCCCGCCGCACACCACGGAACTGGCCCTCGGCGGCGCCGCTGCCGAAGCCGGCGGCTCCCGCATGATGGCCGCCGCGCCCGAGTCCTAGGCCGGTGTCCCGCATCCCGAGCCCGGTCCTGCTTTGCGGACAGTGCCGCCAGCGCACCAGACGTAGCCACCAGAAAGACCGGATATGCCGGATATGCCGGATATCTCCATGGCGGCGGGCGAGGGTCGGCGCGATCTTGCGGAGCTCCTGTTAGCTCCGAGCGGTAAGTCTTCAACGTCTGCGAGCCGGAGTGGGGTCGGGAGGACCCCGATGCGGAACCGGGTCAGCACGGCAGGGGCAAACGCCCGCAGAACGCCCCAGTGCCCGGAGCGGCCCGTCTGGCGTTTACCCGAGGTGCGCAGAGCAGCGCGTAAGGGTAAGCAGTGCAAACTGTCGAACAGGTTAGTGTTTGTCCTGGTCGGCGAGGTGTGCCGGCACCCGCTGGCGGGGCGGGTGGGGGTTGGGGTCTTGGGTCGGGACCGCCCGTGGCGGGCGCGCGGAGGGTGAGTTCCGCTCAGCGGGACGGAGTGCCACGGGAGCGGACCGGCGCGTACGGAAAGGGACCTGTTCTTTCTGGGCGAATGCGGTCAGTTCCGGAAGCCCACCCTTGGTGAGAGTGGGCGGTTTTCTTGGAAACCGGCGCGGCATCGAGCGCGAAAGATTGTCTAGGCGGGTGGGCGGTGGTGGGACCAGGCTTGCCAGAGGGTGGCGTAGTGGCCGTTTGGGCGGGCTGCCAGGTCGGCGTGGGTGCCGGATTCCAGTACGCGGCCGGCGTCCAGGACCACCACCCGGTCGGCGGTTACGGCCTGGGTCAGGCGGTGGGCTACGACGATGCCGGTTCGGCCGGTCAGGGCCTCCTCCACCGCTGCCTCCAGCTGGCGGGCGCCGGCGCTGCCGGCCTCTGCGGTGGCCTCGTCCAGGACCGCGATCGGCGGGTCTACCAGTACCAGCCGGGCCAGGGCCACCTGCTGGGCCTGGGTTACGGTCAGCCGGTGGCCGCCGTCGCCGACCACGGTGTCCAAGCCCGCCGGCAGCGCGGTCAGCCAGTCGCCCGCGCCTACCCGGGACAGCGCGGTGCGCAGCTCGTCGTCGGTGGCGTCGGGGCGGGCCAGTCGCAGGTCGTCGGCCAGTGGGCCGGCGAAGACGTACACCTCCTGGGTGAGGATGACTACCGATCGGCGTACGGCGGCGGGGGTCAGATCTTCGATCTTGTGGCCGCCCAGGCGGACTACGCCGGCGGTGGGTCGGCGGATGCCGGCTACCAGGCCGGCTAGGGTGGTTTTGCCGGCGCCGCTCGCGCCCACCAGGGCCACCCGCTCGCCCGCGGCGACGTCGAGGCTCACCCCGCTCAGGACCGGACGGCCGGACCGGTACGCGTGGTCCACCTGCTCGACCGCGACCGTCGCGGCTGCGGGTCCAATAGCGTCCGAAGTGGACGCCGGCGGGAGGCCGGCCACCCCGACCAGCCGCACCAGGCTGGCGGCCGCGGCCTGGGCGTCGTCGACCAGGCCGAGCGCGGTGTTGATCGGGGCGAACAGGCTGTGGAAGTAGAGCGCCGCCACGGTGGCCGTGCCGATGGTCGCCGAACCGCTCCGGACCAGCAGGAAACCGGCCACGAGTACGGCGCTGAGCCCGACGAACTCGGCCACGTTCAAGCGGGCGTAGAACTGGGTCAGCACCCGGATGCCGCGCATCGTCCAGTCCACGGCGTCGAGCGACCGCACGCGCACCAGCTCCTGGTGCTGGTCCTGGAGGCGAAGCGACCGGATGGTGCGCTCGCCGCCGACCGTCTCCTGCAACTGCTGCTGCAGGGCGCCGACCGACACCCGCTGGCGGGCGTAGAGCGGCAGGGCCCGGCCGGAGTACCAGCGCACGGTGTGGATCTGGATCGGCGCGGCCAGCAGCGCGGCGATCAGGAAACGCCAGTCGAGAACGGCCAGGCCGACCGCGGTGAGCGCGATGGTGAGCATCGAGCGGGCCAGCTCGGGCAGGGCGCTGCGCACTGCGGTGGCGATCACCGTCACGTCGTTGGTGACCCGGGAGGTCAGGTCGCCGGCGCCGGCGTCCTCGATCTGGTCCAGCGGCAGGCCCAGCGCGCGGTCGATGAAACGCTCGCGCAGGTCGGCGAGCATGCCCTCGCCGAGCCGGGCGACCAGGGTCAGGCCGCAGCCGGCCGCGACCGCCTGGCCGACGGCGACCAGAACCAGCGCGACCACCGGCCCGTTCACCGCGTCGGCCGGCCGGCCCGCGGCGACCAGGTCGACGATGTGGCCGAGCAGCCGGATGGTGACCAGCCCGACCGCGGTGCCGGCGGTCAGCACCGCGACGGCGAGCAGCGCCAGCGGCCAGCGCGGGCGCAGCAGTCCGCGCACCGCCGTCCAGGTCTGGGCGGCGGTGGCGATCGGTAGCAGGGCGCGTTCGGTCATCGTCTCGTTTCAGGTCAGCTCAGGACGACGGACCGGTAGCGGTCGTCGTCGCGGGTCAGGTCGGCGTGGGTGCCGCTCGCCCGGACCGTGCCGTCGGCGAGGAAGACCACGCGGTCGGCCACGGACAGCAGGCTGGGGCTGGTCGTCAGCAGCACGGTGGTACGACCGCGGCGCAGCTCGCGGATCCCGGCGGCGATGCGCTGCTCGGTGACCGAGTCGACCGCGGTGGTCGGATCGTGCAGGACCAGTACGGGTGGGTCGGCGGCGAGCGAGCGGGCCAGGGCGACACGCTGGCGCTGGCCGCCGGAGAGCGAGTGACCGCGGGCCGCGATCACCCCGTCGACGTCGTCGGGCAGGGTGCGGGCGACCTCGTCCAGCGCGGTCTTGACCGCGTCGGCGGAAGCGCGGCCCAGCGAGACGTTGTCGTGCAGGGTGCCCTCGAACAGGTCGGCGTCGTGCTCCGCGACCAGCACGGCGGTGCGCACGGCCACCGGGTCGAGGGTGTGCAGCGGGCGGCCGTCCAGTTCGACCGTTCCGCGGTCCGGGTCGCGGGTCCGGCCCAGCAGTTCGGCGAGCGTGGTCGCGCCCACCTGGTCGGCCAGCACGACACCGAGCAGCTCGCCCGGTTCGACGTCCAGGGTGAGGCCGCGCAGCCCGGCCGATTCGACGCCGGTGAGGCGGAGGTGCCCCCGGACCGGGCCCTGGTTCTCGTCGCCGCCGGGGGTTCGCGGCGCGGTCGACAGCACCGCGGCGATCCGGTCGGCCGACGCCCGGGCCTGGGCGAACTCGCCGTTGGCCCAGGCGACCAGGGCGAGCGGCCCGAGCAGGAACTGGGCCAGGCCGACCGCCGCGACGAGCTCGCCGATGGTGATCTGGCCGGACGCGGCGAGCCGGCCGCCGACCAGGGCCACGATCGCCAGGAAGACGCCGGTCAGGCCCAGCAGGGTGCTGTCGTGCCAGCTCTTGGCGGTGGCGGCCCGCTGGGTGGCGGTCAGCGACTCGCGGCTGATCCGGCGGTAGCGGCGGGCCGCCGAGCTCTCCGCGCCGATGCCCTTCAGCACGCGCAGCCCGGCGACCAGGTCGGCGGCCACGCCGGCCGCCTGCGCCGCGTACTCCTGCTCGCTCTCGCTGCGGCGTTGCAACGGCTTGCCGAGCCAGTGCGCGGCGAGCAGCAGGACCGGGGCGCCGATCAACACCAACAGGCCGAGGGGTACGGACATGCGCAGCAGTGCGATCGCACCGACCACCACGCCACTGAACGCGGCGACCGCCAGCGGCAGCGCCAGGTTGACCATGCCGACCCGCTGCGCGTCGCCGGTCGCCACGTTGACCAGGGCCCCCGGCAGCCGGCCAGTCTCGGCCGATCCGCGCGGGTGCAGGATGCGGGCCGTCAACTCCAGGCGCAGCGTGTGCGCGGCCCGCTCGACCGCGTACTCGCCGGTTCGGGTGCCGAACTGGAAGCTGGCCGAGAGAACCACGAAAGCCGCGCCCAGTACGGCGATCCAGACGACCAGGTCGCCGATCGTGCCGGTGCCGACCGCCTGGTCGATGATCACTCCGATGAGGATCGGCACCAGGGCCTCACCACCCTGATGGGCGGCGCTGAGGACCGAGCTGATCCCGACGCGGCGGGCCTGACCGGCGATGGCGCGGCGCAAGAGCGTGCGCCCCGGTCGTCGTTCCCTGGGCACGCGATCTCCTTGAAATAGTTGTCTAACGGTGGCCCTCTGCCTATGCGTACGAGATCGCCGGGATCGCCTGCGGCAATGCGGCCTGGTCGGGTTGGCGTTGGCGGACGGAGTCGAGGATCTGCGCCGCCCGCGTTGCGGTGTTCGACAGCAGCGACGAGCTGAGGCCGTGGGTGTGTTCGGTGCCGCCCTGCAGGTAGACGCTCGCCCGCATCGCGGCGTCGGTCCGGAGGCGGTAGTCGCGCTCGACGACGGCCCGGCCCAACTCGTCCCGGTGGCAGTGCGCGGCGATCGGGCCGAGCAGGGCGAACGGGTCGACCGGGGTGTAACCGGTGGCGCAGATAAGCACGTCGGCGTCGATGGTCTGGTGCTCGCCGGTGAGCAGCGACTGGATGGTCACCGCGACCGGCCCCGGGCCGTCCGATTCCTCGGCGGCGACCAGGCGCGACGCGTTGAGCAGGCGCAGCCGCTGGGTGCCGAGCACCTTCTCCTGGTAGACCCGGCGGTACAGCGTCTCGATGAGGTCGGCGTCGACGACCGAGTAGTTCGTGTTGCTGTGGTAGTCCAGCAGCATGTCCTTCACCTGGGTGGAGGCATTGAAGTAGTCGTCGACGGCGAGCGGATCGAAGATGCGGTTGGCGAACGGGCTGTCGTCGGCCGGGCTGTAGCCGTACCGGGACAGCACGCCGCAGACCTCGGTCGTCGGGAACCGCTCGTGCAGGAAGGCGGTGACCTCGGCCGCGCTCTGCCCGGCCCCGATGACCACGAACCGGGACGGGGCGGTGCCGTTCAGTCGCTCCACATTGAACAGCAGATCGCGACTGTGCCAGACCTGCGAGGACGGGCTGACGCCCTCCGGCAGCACCGGGCGCAGGCCGCTGGCCAGCACGACGTTGCGGGTCCGCAGAGTGGTGTCGTTGGTCTCGACGTCGAAGGCCACCACGGTGCCGTCCGAGTACACCGGGTGGATGGCGGTGACGTTCTGGCCGTAGCGGGCCATGTCGTCGACCTGCGCGGCGGCCCACTCCAGGTAGTCATGGAACTCGATCCGCAGTGGAAAGAGGCTCTTGTGGTTGACGAAGTCGATCAGCCGGCCGCGCTCGTGCAGATAGTTCAGAAAGCTGAACGGGCTGGTGGGCTTCCGCATGGTGACGAGGTCCTTGAGGAACGAGACCTGCATGGTCGCGTCCTCGATCAGCATGCCCTTGTGCCAGCCGAAGGTGGCCTGTCTCTCCAGGAACACAGCGTTCACCGGCGGTCCGTCGCCGGTGGTGTTGTGTTCGCGGGCCGCGATGGCGAGCGCCAGATTCGATGGGCCGAAACCCACACCGACCAGGTCATAGGCCGGGGCGCCGGCGTCATGGCGCGACTGTGCCATTGCTGTCCTCTCGTCATGCCGAGCCGGGTCCGTCCATCCGGGAGCTCGACTTAGGCGAGCCTAACCTTTCTTCTGCGGCTTGTCACGGGAGCCTGTCGCCCGCTATACCAAGGGAGTGGGTTAGCTGAGGCTTACCTGAGTTTGCATTTACGTTGGCCGTTGCCTTGGAGGCTCCATGCGTGTCGTCATGTTCGGATATCAGACCTGGGGGCACCGCACGCTGCAGGCGCTCATCGAGTCCGAACACGAGGTCGCCCTGGTCGTGACGCACCCGGCCAGCGACCATCCGTACGAGCGGATCTGGAGCGACTCGGTGGCCGAACTGGCCGCCAAGCACGGGATCGAGGTCGTGATCCGGGACCGCCCGGACGACGCCGAACTTTTCGACCGGCTCAAGCAGGCCGACCCGGACGTCATCGTGGCGACCAACTGGCGCACCTGGATCCCGCCGCAGATCTTCGACCTCCCGCGGTTCGGCACCCTGAACGTGCACGACTCGCTGCTGCCGGCCTACGGCGGGTTCTCCCCGCTGATCTGGGCCCTGATCAACGACGAGAAAGAGGTCGGAGTCACCGCGCACATGATGGACGCCGGGCTCGACGCCGGCGACATCGTGCTGCAGCGCGCGGTTGCGGTCGGCCCGCGGGACACCACCGCCGACCTGTTCCACAAGACCCTGGAGCTGTTCGGCCCGATCACGGTGGACGGCCTCGATCTGATCGCTTCCGGTCGCACCGACTGGACGCCGCAGGACCGGTCGAAGGCCAGTTTCTTCCACAAGCGCGCCGACGAGGACAACCGCATCGACTGGACCTGGTCGGCCGAGGAACTCGATCGCCTCGTGCGCGCGCAATCCGACCCGTACCCGAATGCCTTTACCTACCACCGGGGTGAAAGGATTCGCGTTGTCGCCGCGACGGTCTCCGAAGGCCGGTACGGCGGCACTCCTGGGCGCATCTTCATCCGCGAGGGCAACGCGATCGTCATCGTCGCCGGTGCGGATGCCCGCCGCGGCAAGAGCCACGGTCTGGCCATCGAGCGCGTCCGGATCGAGGACGGCACCGAACTCGCGGCAACAGACTACTTCCGCACCATGGGAGGTTACCTAACCAGCGCGCGGTGACCTTCTGCGAAGGCGCACCTCGACTGCATCGGCGAAGAGTACATCTACCAGGGCCGGAGCACGCCGGCCCGTGGTGCGCCGCTCGTTCGGGGGATCAGGTTGTGGTTCTGCCGGATCGTTCGAGCGCCGGCGCAACGACCTCATCTTCGAGAAGTACCAGCACAACCGGAATCCGTTCATCGATCACCCGGAGTGGGTCGACTCGATCTTCTAGAGGTCACGCCGGGACCCGGGCCCGGCGTGGCTCCGCCGCCAACTGGTCGATCTGCCGCCACATGGCCTCGTCCGACCAGTAGCCGGTGTGCCGGCGCATCGGGGGCATCGGCTCGCCGGCGACGTACCAGGCCGAGTCCGGGTCCGGCAGCGGGACGTCGACGCCCTTGCGGTCGACCGGGCCGCCGATGTAGTCGGTCGGATAAAAGAAATTGCGCCATTCCTGTACGTGGTTCAGCACGTCGCCGTGCACGTAGGCGGGAAACGCCCAGCCGTACAGCTTCATCAGCGGCGATCCGAACGTGACCAGGGTGGGCTGGCCCGCCGGTTGCTGGACCAGCGCCAACGCGGCCAGAACGCTGCCCTGGCTGTGCGCGACGACCACCACCCGGCTGCCGCTGTCGTTGAGCCAGCGGATGCGGCGCTGCAGGTCGGGTACCGCGCGTTCGGTGTAGCAGGGCGGCGCGAAGGGGTGGAACGAGCGCGGCCAGAACGTGCCCACGTCCCAGAGCACGCCCAGCCAGCGGCGGGCGTCCGGGCGGCCCCAGCCCCATCGCATCAGCGCCACCCCCGCCACCGGAATCAGCCCGGCCAGCGTGAGGGACGCCTTGCTGGCGAACGGTCGTAGGCCGAGGCCGCCGATGATGTCGGCCTGGATCCCGGCGACAACCAGGACGGCGATCGCCGCGAAGACGGCCAGCGGGTAACGGATGTCGGGGCCGAAGCCGGCCAGCTTCCGGCCGCGTGCGATGGAACGGACCCACCGCATCCGGCGGTCGCGTTCGCCGTCGCAGAGGTCGTCGATCGGCAGCGCGTTGCAACGCCAGGCATCCATGGGTGGCGGCGGGGCCGGGGTCGCGGCCGCCCGGCCGGCGTATTCGCCCAGGACGGGCACCGTATCCCGCCGGTTTCCCGCCGTGCCGTACCGGATCAGTTCGATCAGCAGGAAGGCGATGCCGACCGCCATCGGTGCCACGGTGAGCCAGGGGAGCTTGTCGTGTAATCCGGGGAAGACCGCCTCTTGCGGCAGGCCGAGCGAGTCCGCCGCGGTGACCAGGCAGCCCAGACCGGCGGTGTTCACGCTGAGCATGCCGAGGATGGCCACGATCAGGGGCGCCGCCGGCCAGCTAGGACGGGTTCGGGGGACCGTCGTGCCCGCCGCGCCGCGCCGGACTCCCATCCGCCGCAGCAGGGCGATCGTGGCCAGGACCGGCACCCGCGCCGTGACCAGGGCGACGACGAGCCAGAACGTCTCGATCGCGGCCGCCCGCATGTGTTCGAGATGCATACCTCCCGTGTCCGTGTCCGGGTTCGCCTGCCAGGCGTGCACCAAGGCGATGCACAACACCAGCGAGGCCGCCACGACCAGTGGCCGGACGGCCCGGTCGCCGCCGGCCTCGACGGCGAGCAGGATGATCGAGCACAAGAGCACCGCGGCGGCCGCGATCTCCAGTCCGAGCCCGAGCTTCCCCTCGGCCACCCAGGCCACCACGACGGCCAGCCAGGCCAGCCCGGCACCGACGTGCAGAAGCCCCAACCGGCGTACGGTGTCGGCGCCGTTGAAGAACTGCGGGTCGGCGACGCCGTCCGGCAGGGCGGCGGCGCTGCCGCGGTATCGCGGCTGATCGGGATCGACCGGGGTGACCTCCTCGTAGCGTTGCCGGGCCTGCCGCGACAACAACCACAGCACGAGAAGGACCGCCACGACGACGGTCGCACCGAACACGACCCTGGGGCCCGGACCGAAGTAGCCGAGCGGGGCGTGGACAACTTTCTCCCACCTCGGTGCCGCCCTTCCCACCTTGTGGCCTCCGAACTGGATGGCCCAGACGTCGATGGCGGCCAGCGCGGCGAGCAGCAGCAGGTTGAGGGTGATGCCCAGGGCCGCCAGCCGCCCGCAGGCCCGGTGGGCCGCGAACGCCCACCGGTCGGCCCGGATGCGGGCCGAGCAGGTCCAGCCGGCCAGGTTGGCCAGCATGAACGGGAACAACAACACCCACAGGACCCGGGCGCTGCTGCGCGAGGTCATTCCACCCCAGCAGTACGCCTCGACCTTGCGTCCCCGCTGCTCGGCGTCGGCGGCGTAGAACCCGGCGATCCGGTCTCCCCAGATCTGCCGATGGGCGGTCGTCCCGAGCAGCCGGTCCGGCGCTGCCCCACCCACCCCGTGCACTCGTAACTCGGTAACGCTGGACGACGCCGGCATTTCGCTCGCCTCCACTGCCCGTACTGTCATTCTTTGGCATGATTATGCGTCTTAGGGGTTTAAAATGTGTTTAATGCCAATATGTTCGTTTCATGAGCAACCCGCCGGTGATCGCTCCGCCCCTCGACACCGAGAGCCGACCCGCGACCGCCCGGCCCCAGCCGCCGGAACCGCGTGGATTCGCCGCCGCGGCCCGCGCCGCCAACACCGTGTACCGGCAGGTCGACGGCGTCGATGAGCTGCCCCGGCCGATGACCGAGGCGGAACTGGCCACGCTGGGCGACCCGATGGCCGAGCTCCTGCTGCGTCGCGGCACCTTCCCGACGACCCTCCCGGCCCTGCTCGAGGGTCTCGCCGAGGTGGCCGGCCGGGACGTCGTCGACGGCGTCTTCCTGATCAGCGAGTCGGGGCAGATCCCGCCGGAGGTGGCCCCCGGCCTGCGTCGGGACATCCGCTTCGCCATCGTCTGTACGGTGCGCGGACGGGAGACCGATCTGCTGATCAGCGCGGGCGCGAACGTCGACCCGGCCAGGACATTCCTGCAGGTGGCCGCCTGGGACGAGCGCGCCGGGGCCTTCAACTTCTACATGCGCTCCGGTACGACCTGGATCTGGGCCGGCGACTCCTGGGCGGCCCTGGAACCCGAGACGCGCGGGCGCGGATGCTTCGACAGCCACGTCAACGGCGGCGTGGTGATGAAGGAACTCAAGCAGCCGTGGATCAACTGGCAGTCCATGTCGGCCTCCATCCGGCTCGCCGCCGATGCTCCGCTGCGGACCGACCCGCTCTACCAGCGGGTGGAGGGTGCCGAGGAGCTGGAGATCAAGATGCGCGGGCTGGTCGGCCGGTGGACGGCCGCGCGGCTGTCCCGGGTGGCCGGGGGAGAGGCGGTGGAGCACCCGGACCGCCTGCTGCGGCAACTGCTCACCACCACGACGGTCAACCTCACGAGTACGGAGACCGCGAGCGCCGCCGTCACCAGGGATCTCGTCCTGCCGAGTGGCTTCTGGCTCAACACCGACCTGCTGATCAACAGCCTGCACCTGCCGGCGGCGCACCGCGCCTGGCCGGCCGTGCCCGCGGCGCACTACCTCCGGAGCCTGACCAACTTCGGGTTCCGGCTGGAGGACCCGGAGAGCGGATTCTTCAAATCCGGCGACACGTTCTTCGCGTTCCTCGTGCCGGAGGTGGCCGACGAGGACAACGAGGTGGTGCGCCAGATGGTCCGGCGCGGCCTGATCACGGCCCGGTTCGCGGCCTGCGCGCTCATGGTCGACTTCGCCAACCCGGTGTTCAGCCCGGCCCGCGCCGCCCTGATGAGGTACGTGCCGACCGGCACGAGCCCGGCCGCGACGCTGGGCGAGAGCATCGCCACCGCGATCGTGACCGCCGCGGCCGCCCGGCCGGCCGGCAGTCCCGAGGCGCAGTTCGCGGCCAACTGGGCGCTGGCCGAGGACGAGTGGAAACCGGAGTTCGGCCGCCGCCTGACCACCTATCTGGACGCCGTCGCCGACCGGGCCCGCACCGAGGCAGGTTTCGACGACTACGTCCGGCTGGCCGAGTCGCGGCGCCTCGACTTCCGCGACACGCGGCTGCACGAGTTCGCCCTGACCCTGCCCGTCACCGAGATCGCCCGGGATGCCGCCCGGCTCCAGATGAACGCGGACGGCACCGTCAGCACCCGAGTCTGAGAAGGACAAAAAACCCATGACCAACCTTGACGCGTACGCTCCTCCCGGCGGTTTGACCGACCTGAGTCCCGAAGGCCGCCGGCTGTGGAGCGACTACATCGCCGCCCGGGTCGACGACGCGACCAGCGGCCGTCCGCAGTTCTACAACCTCCTCCGAACCGAGACCGCCGCCGACGCCACCGAGGCGCCGGTCAGCTGGACCGCGTTCCCCCGCAAGATCAAGCTGAACTCGATCTCCGACGTACAACGGTGGGATCGGGCCGACGCCGGCCGCGACGTCCAGGACGAGTACTGCGAGTGGAGCATCACCCGCGACGAGTCGGGGAAGATCACCCGGGTCACCTTCACGTGTGAGGGCCCCGAGTACTGGGACGTGCTGGCCAAGACCAGCCCGGATACCGCCCTGCGCCTCTACCAGGAGCACATCAGCCCCGAGGTGCGCCGGAGCGACCTGTTCGATCCGGCCGGCGAATACGTCCGGGAGAACCGCTGGAACAACTCGACCACCCACGGCGCGATGCACCTGATCCAGGCGGCCAACACCCTCGGCGCGGAGATCGAACTCGCCGCGGCCGCCAGCAACCGGCGGGTCATCGGGGGCGTCGAGCTCACCGGCGAGCAGGAGCTCATCAACTGTGCCGGGTACGGCGACCCGGAACGCAACAGCGACCCGCACATCGGTGCGGTGGTGAACTCGGTCGCCCGGTCCAGGGCCGACGTCACCCTCGCCGATCCGGTCGGGCTCTACTTCGACGACCTGGCCACCGACGGCTGGGCCGCGCCGGACGGCTCGGACCCGAAGAGCTACTGGACGTACGTACGCGGCGACGCGAACCACCCGGTGCGAGCGGTCTACGAGGTGCCGGCCGACCGGGGGTTCGCGGTCGGCGACCTGACCATCGGCGGCGAGCCGATCGAGTTCGGTGCCCAGATCGCCGACTTCATCACGATCAAGCTGGTCGCCGTCGCGTGCCGGTTCGGCCAGAGCACGGCCGAGCCGGAGACCTCCTGCATCGGGTCGGGCCCGGTCCACACCTTTCTGCCCGGCCGGCCGTCCCGGGCGACCCGATCGACCCGAACGACCGCGGCCGCCACGGTGTAATTGACGACGGAGTCGGATGATCGGTTTATCCGGTCCTCCGAAAAGTCGACGGTATTCCGCGCTTGTTCCTGCCAGTATTTCCCGCGTCGTCGCGGCGGAATTCACGGAGGAATCGGCATGGTCAATATCGGAGGCTTGGTCGGCGCGTTATCGCTGTCGACTTTCCTGGGCCTGTCAATACCGGTTGCCGCAATGGCAGCCGCCGATGATCCGGCTCCGTTGACACTCGACACGATATTCACCGGGGCCACCGGAAAAACGATCGAAGACGAACCTGTTTCACTTCGCGATTGCGACGCTTTCCCCGATGGAGCGAAAGCGAACACGGACGGGTGGAAATTCGATCAGCCGGCCGGAGACGTTCAGGCTTACACGATCGCGTTGATCAAAACGGTCGGTGGCAGTCCTGAGCCGGTGCTGCTCGGGATCACACCGGATGGCATCGTCCAGTTCAAGGTCACCCCGGCCACCCTGCAGGGCCAGTTCACCGACGACGACGTGCAGCCCGCACCCGCGGGGGTGAGCGGCGCGCTGCTCGACGACGGCGCCTGGCTGAACACGCCGGCCGGGTGGCGACTGGCGTTCGGTGCCCTGCTTGTCGACGGCGGCTCGGGCGGCACGTTCGCGCTGACCGAGATCTGCCTCCCGGCCAAGGCGGTGTCGCCCGCCCCGACCGTGTCGTCCTCCCCGACGGCCACGGTCTCCTCGTCGGAGAGCACGTCGCCGTCCTCCCAAGCTGCCGCCACGTCGTCCGCGCCGGGTGCCGGCGGCGGCGGTCTGCCGATCACCGGAAGCGGCTCCGGGCCGCTGCTGCTGGGCGGCGCCGTGGTCGCGGCCGGAGCGTTGCTGCTGCTCGCCTTCCGGCGCCGCCGCGAGAAGATCCGGTTCCAGGCGTGACGGACCGCGTGACCGGCCGGGCGGCGGCCCTGGCGGTGACCGGGCTGACGCTGGCCGCGCTGACCGGCTGCGTGACCAGTACGCCCACCGCACAGCCCAGCCTCGCCGCGCTCCCGTCCCTCGCGCCCAGCCTGCCGCCGCCCCCGACCACCGGTACCACCACGGCAGCAACGCCGCCCCCGTCCGGTCCCACCACCGCGCCGACCCGCGCAGCATCGCCGACCGGCCCGGAAGCCGATCGAGGGCCGTCGACGACGACACGACCGCCCGCCGCGCCCCGGGCCGCGACACCCCACGTGCCGACCACGACGGAACTGAAGCGGGCCCTGCTCGGTTCCGGTGACCTCGCCGGCTTCCGGGTCGACGCCGGCTCCGACAGCGACGTCGGCGGCGAGGGCGGCTGCGCCCCGATCGACACCGACTTCTCCGCCGGTGCGCGCGCCAAGGCCGACGTCCTGCTCTACCAGTCGGCCAAGAGCACGTTCGTCCGGGAACGGATCCGGCAGCTGAGCGTCTCGGGCGCCCGGGCGGCGCTGGACCGGGTCCGCGGCGCCCCGCGGGCCTGCGCCGAGTTCACCACCAAGGTCGCCGTGCTCGGCGAGGTGACCGTGACGGTCGATCCGCTGAGCGCGCCGCGGACCGCCGACGACACCACCGCCGTACGCATCACCATGCGTCCCACCGTGGCCTCGGTCGTGGCCATCGAGAACCTGGTTCTCATCCGCCGGGGCGGCACCCTGATCATCATCACCCACACCGGACTGTCGGCCATCGACGACAGCATCACCAGCACCGCCGTGGCCAAGGCCTACGAGAAGACCAAGCAGGTTTGGTGAGGCAGCTACGCCGCGCGCTCGGCGACGCGGCGCCGACCACCCTGTCCACCCGGTTCCTGGTCTTCTTCGTGCTCATCCTGGCCGCCACCGTCTCGATCTACGGCTACCTCGGGCTGCGGCTGGGAACCAGCGCCGACTCCTACGCCACCGACTGCCTGGCCGACACCGGCCTCGACCGCCTGACCCGGATCGAGCCAGCCGGCATCCCCGGCATGATCGGCAGCACCACCCCGGTCGTCGCGTGTGTCGGCGCCGACATGGACGTGGTCATCTGGTCCGGGGTGGCCGGGCTGCTGCTGCTCGGCACGGCGGCGTTCGCCGCCTACCGGCTCGCGCCGCGATGGCGCCGCGGCCGGGCGCCGCGCGCGCTGACCCCGAAGACCTGGCGGGTACGGCTGCGTCCGCTCGCCGAGTACGACCCCGAGGCCGCCGCCGAGGTGGAGCGGCTCGCCCACGGCTTCGGCCTGCCCGCACCGCCCGACCTGCTGACCGACCCGCTCGGCGGCTCCTCGTTCGTCTTCGGATCGCCGCGCCGGCCCATCTTCTTCCTGGCCGGCAAGACGGTGCGCGAACGCCAGCGGGACCCCGACCGGTTCACCGCCGTCGTACTGCACGAACTCGCCCACCTGAAGAACCGCGACACCCGGCCGTCGCTGCTGGCCTCCACTGCCTGGTTCTCGTTTCTCGCCGTGGCCGTCACGCCGTACCTCGTCCTGCTGGTTGTTGATCTGGCCACTCCCGACCCGGGCGGCTGGCGGCCGGCGGCGATGGCCGCCGGCCGCGATGACCTGCACACCACGCTGGCGATCCTGACCCTGGTCACGCTGGTGGTGCTGACCCGCTTCGCGGTGCTGCGCGACCGGGAGCTCACCGCCGATGCCACGGCCGGCGCCCACGACGACGGCGGGGCGTTGCTGCGGCACCTGACGGCCGCGAGCGAACCACCGACCCGGATGCCGGTCTTCCTGCGCCGGCACCCGCCGCTGTCGCTGCGCCGCCGGGCCGCCGCCGATCCGTGGGCGGTGCCGCCGGTGTCGTTCGCGCAGCTGGTGATGGCCGGTGCCGGTCTTTCCGCGCTGAGCCAGGACGCCGGCAGCACCGCCTGGCACGCGCTGATCGCCGCCGGCTTCGACCCGCAACCGTCCCCGCGTACCTCGTTGATCCTGGTCACCGCGGTCGCGGTGGCCGTGGCCGGCCCGCTCGCCGCGCTCGCCTGGCTGATCGAGGCGACGACCTGGCGCGCCCGGTTGCGGCAGCTGGTGGAACCGACCCGGTCGCCGGCCCTGCGGCTGGCTCTCGCGCTGGGCGGCGGCATGCTGCTCGGCGAGGCCGGCTCGGTGTCGGCCGCGAACGCCAGCCATTGGGGCGTCTTCGACGGCGTGGGCGACGGCAACCCGGGCACCGCGATCGCCTCGGCGTCCGCGCTGGTCGCGGTGGTGCTGGCGCTGTGCCGGTGGTCGTGGGACAACGCCGGAGCCTGGCTGCCGACCGTACGCCGATCGCTGCGCCGGGTGTCCCACCTGAGCGCGGTGGCCGGGGTGGCGGCGGTCCTTCCGCTGTACGCCACCTGGTGGTCGATGCACGACGAACCCCTGGCCGGCCGGGTCTACCTGTGGACGCCGGGCCTGGCCGAGGCGCTGAAGTTCCCGTACGTGCCGTTCCCGGCCGGGCAGTGGTTGCAGATCGTGTATGTGCCGCTGGACTCCGTCGCCCTGACTCCCGGCATCGCCCTGCTCGTCGTCCTGCCGCTGCTCGTCACGACCGCCGGGCTGATCCGCCGCCCGGTCGACGGCACTCCCCGTTGGCTCACCGACCTCGCGCCGGTCGAGTTCCGCCTGCCCGACAACCGGCCGCCGATCCGGCGGGCGATCCGGGCGGGCGCGGCCGGCTGCGTAATCTTCCTGCTGGCCGGCGTCGCCCTGGCGCTGGCCGGCCGCGCGGTGCTGCCCCGCGCCGCGCTGAACACCCCGGCCGACACCGCCTTCCTCGGCTACCTGCTGGCCACCGCCACCGTGCTGGCGATCGTGGTCAGCGCCGGCACGGCGGCCGGCACCGTGCTGCGCCGGGGTTCCGGCGACGTGGTGTTCGGCTCGATCGCGGCGCTCGTGGTGGCCTGCTTCGGCGCGGCCGTCACCCCGCTGCTGATGATCCTGGCCCGCTGCGGTCCCGGGCTGAGCGACTGCGGGCTCCACCAACCGGTGCGGGCATACCTGGTGTTCCTGTCGCTCTCGGGCACCGCGCTGCCGGTGAAGGCGGTCGCCGCCGGAATGGTCGTCGCCGGCCTCGCGGTGGCCGCGGATCGACGCTCGCGCGACACTGCGACCATCACGCCGCGTCCGCCGGTGACCCTTGCGGGCATCGGCATCGCCCTCAGCGGAACGGTGTTGGCCGCAGCCGCCCTGGCCAGCCTGTCGCCCTGATCCGGTCGAGGTGCAGCCGTTCTTCTTATTGATCAGGCAGACACCTGACCTGCTCTTCCTGGGGTCGCAGACAAGCACAACCCACGCCTTATCGGCGGCAGGTCCGCGCGTCCGATCTGATCAGCCCGAAGCGGAGTCAGTGGCCGGGGTGCCGTCCCATGTCCAGGAAAGCTGCGCCGGAAGTCCTGGCAGATCCCCGCGGCCGGTGGCCCACAGCAGCGTCGGCCACGGCTGACCAGTCGACGGTGCGCCGGGAAACAGCCGGGACAGCGCGGCCTGACACAAGTCGGCCGGGGGTGCCCAGGGCAGCTCCAGTCCGGTCGCTACATCGTGCATGTGGACGAGAATCTCGACTACTCCCATCGCGGCGAATCCACTGGCATCGGAAGCGCCATAGGGGTGAAAAGACTGCCGTTCCGGCGGCACGGCATTGATCATGGCGCCGAGCATCGATCCGCATGCCTCGAACACCTGCAGCAGGCCGGACGTCCCCTCGGCAGGGTCCACAAATATGGTCAAGAGCGGACCACCTTCGCGTCGACGATGCCAGCCGAGCGGGACGTGAGTGCTCGTGGACGGACGCGCCGGAGCTAGCTGAGCGGCGTACACGAAGAGGTCATCACTCATGTGTTCGACCGTCTCCCAGCAGCTCCACTCCAGCCCACCTGCCGGCGTGTCCCAGTCCAGGTGCGCCGCGGTCGCAAGAGTTTCACGGGCGAGCGAGCACGCGCGCATCACATCGTCGGCGATCATCAGACGATTAGGTCGTAGTTCCAGAGCTCGGCGCAACCCCATTCGTGCTCGACGGAAAGCCCGAGTTGTCGGACGCGCCCAGCCGCAGCCGCCGCGCCCGGTCGGCGGCAGATCAGTGTGACGGCATGAGGAGCGGACGACGGTTACAAGATCCCGGACTCTCAATATTTGCAGATTGCCACGAATTCGACGCTCGGCCCGCTCCTGCGCCGGTGCCGGCTAACCCCTCAACATGGTCTGCCGATGCCGATAGTGATCGGGTGCCGCGGTGGGGGAAGCATGGGGAAACCGAACCCTCCTGGCTGGAGGGCTCGTGATGATGTTGGCGTGTGTAACCGCGTCGGCCCTGCTTCAGCAGTCGTTTTCGGCACCCGAAACGGGACAGACTCACCCTGATCTTTCAATTTCAGTAGTCAGAATCTTACTTGGAATGGCTCACTGCCTGCCGCGTCAGTTGACGAGTCAAACTAGGGTGTCGACGACCGGTCGGTTGATCCGGAATCCGATATTAGCAGCACCGCCGTCATTGTCTGAATACTGCATGTAAAACCTCTGCCCATTGAAGGACGGATCATTCACAACCCACTCCCCGGAAAGGAAAGGGCCATTGCCGTTTTCGTACCGATAAATCCCCAATCCGTTTGGTGAGATATTGACGCATGCGCTGAAATACTTGTCGTCAGTCTCGTCCCACACCCCGAGAACGAGCATGCGCCGCGAATATTCCAATGGAACCGACGCCCCAACTTCGCGATCGACCTTCAAATTTTTATCCTGGAATTGCTTTCTGATCTGACTGCCGGCGTCGGCGCAGTCTTCTGGTGTAAATTCGCCAATGTAGGTTCCGGCGTATGTTCGCACACGGTGACTCCCGGCTTCATAGTAGCCAGTGGAGCGCTGGCCGGTCAGGCTGACGATAACTGCGGCTGATGCAGCAGCAGGATAGAGCAGGGCACCGGATAGTAGGCCGGTCACGATTCCGCAGGCGCTAATGACGGTCGATTTCCGAAACACAGAAGATCATCTCCTTGAAGTTGAATGCAAGGTGGCCTATTCGCGAAAGCATTTCGGCCGCATTTCCTGTCCAGTGCCTGGGGTCCAGAAGAGTGGCGGCCAGCGGTTTCATGCTTCCCCGCCACCACAGATTTTTCCGGGAACACGCGGAAAACGGGTGGCACCGTTCCGCAATCTCACCCAATCGAGGGATTTCGGGGCACACCACGCGCTGTGGGTCGATAAAGACGGCCAACGGCACCACTGGAACTCATACGCAACGAATAGCCCTCGCGGATGTCACCCGCCTTACGGGCCGGCGCCGGCGAGGACTATTCGGGCCCGGACCTCCGTCGGCAGGCCCGGCAGAACCCCGCTACGGCAGCAGGGTCACCGGGGGGGCAACCGTAACGGCGATCGGTCACTTGATCAACATGTCGGCGCTCTCAACCAGTCTGGTCGGCTCGAACCACGTTATGGGCGGCTGTATTGAGTTGCGGGCCGAAGGCGATTCGAACCCTGGTAGGACATGGCGCTCCCGAGGCGCCACGCTCTTCTGAATTTGCAATCTATGCCGCGATCACCAAGTTGCCGCCGCCCGAGTCAGTGACAACTCGAAAGGTAAGCGCGCGAGAGAAGCCGCGAGGATGATTACCGAATCCGGCGCTATCTACTGGCTTTCAAGCCGGACGCGAACGCCCACTTCCTGATGGATCGATATGGGCGGCCGATATGACAGAGGCGCGATTGTCATTGATGGATGCGTGAACGTACTCTTCTCGGCAATGAGTAAGGCGTTCATGCTTTCCCGCCGGCAGGGTGGCTGGGGGTTGGGGTCTTGGGCCGGGACCGCCCGGGGCGGGCGCGCGGAGAGCGAGTTGCACCTACCAGGACCGAGTGCCACGGGAGTGGACCGACGCGTACCTATCGGTGGGGCGAATGTGGACCGCCAGACGCCGGGCACCGTGGGTTTCTAGTCTGCCCGCCCGGACAGCTGCTCGACCACCGCCAGGGCGAGGTCGTCCGCGGTGGTCGGATCGAGGCCCTGCTTTCCGGCGGCCGCGATGACCGACCGCCGGATCTCCTCGGTCTGGGCCGCGGTCAATTCCGGCGGCGCGGGCAACGCCTTACGCCGCCGTGATTTGAGCTTGTCGAGAATGCTGTCCACGGTCTTGTCGGCCACCACATCGACCGCCTTCTCCGCCAGGAACAACGCGACCACGGTCAGACCCGGGCCGAGGAGTTCCAGACCGCTGCCCAGCGGCGTGTCGGAACCGGCGGCGGAAAGCGCCCGCGCAGGGTCGGCGAAATACGATTCGGCGTCGGCCTCAAGATACTTTTCCTGCCCGGAATCCAGCGCTACGAAAATTCCCCGGGCGACCGCGACAACCAATTCCCGATCATCATTCTGCACCGGACGAATTCTACGACCCCCGAACCACCCGTAACCTCTGGTGCAGACCGCCGTATCCGGTCGCGCCGCGCAGGACGGCCTTGGGTATTTTGGCCACCACCGTGTAATTGGTGTCCACCACGTTGGCCACCGGGGTCAGCGCGGTCTGCGACACCAGCTGGTAGGCGTCGATCGTGGACAGGCCGGTCAGCTCCGCTACCCAGCGCACCAGCTCGGTGTGGGCGATCCGGAACGCGTCCTCGAGGGGCCGGGCCGAGCCGGTGGTCATCAGGTAGTGGTCGTCCTCGAGCCGCGGCCACGGCGTGGGGGCCCCTTTGACCAGGTCCACGACGGCGACCGTGTTCATCGCGCACTCCACCGCGACGCCGCAGGTCTCGCCCTCGCCCTGGCGCGCGTGCCCGTCGCCGAGGCTGAGCAGCGCGCCGGCGACGTTGACCCCGAGGTAACACGTCGTGCCGGTGCGCATCTCGGGGGTGTCCATGTTGCCGCCCCAACTGCCCGGGGTCAGCGAGGAACGCACCTCGCCCAGCGGCGGGGCCACGCCGACGGTGCCGTGCATCGGGTCGAGCGGCAGGTCGACCTCGTACGGGCTGTCCAGCGCCGCGTACCGCACCACCCGGGCGGCCGGGTCGATCGTGTAGAACCAGGTTCGCTCGGGCAGCGGGTCGTGCAGCATCGCGGTGGCCGGGGTAGCGGTCAGCGAACCGAAGAACGGCACGGTGGTGCTGACGCCCCAGTCGAACCGCGGCTCGATGCTCAGGAAGTGAATGGCCACCGTGTCGCCCGGCTCGGCGCCCTCGATCCAGAACGGGCCGGTCTGCGGGTTGAGGTAGCGCGGGTCGGTGACCTGTGACGCCATGTCGGAGGTCGAGCGCACCCGCCCGCCGAAGCAGTCACGGGTCCAGGTGGACAGCACCTGCCCCGGCCGCAGGGTTGCGACCGGGGCGGCGCCGCCGAAGGTGTAGACGCCGGTCGCCGGGTCGGCGTCCGGATCCGGGTCCCAAGAAATCATGCCCTATCGTGCGCCTCTTCCAGGACCGTGCGCCCGATCGCCCGGTAAACCTCGGGACTGCGTGCTCGCAGGAACATGACCAGGCCGAGGCCGACCACGAAGGTCGCGGCCACGATCCAGGGAATGGCCTTGAAGAACGGCGACCCGGCCGCCCCGCCCCCGGCGAAGTCGATGTTCGAGAAGAGCAGGTAGACCACGTAGATCATGCCGATCCCGCCGAGCCCCGGGATGACGCCGGTGGTGAGCCAGTTGCCGGGATGGGCCTTCTTCACGTGGAAGTACCAGATGACCGCCAGCGACGTGATCGCCTGGACGATCAGGATGGCCATCGTGCCGAGCAGGGCGAGCAGGCCGTACAGGTAGATGTAGCCGCCGCGGTTGGGGTCGTCGCCGCCGACGGTCAGGAAGTAGAACCCGGCGGTCAGCACCAGCGTGATGATCGACTGGACGGCCGACGCGATGTGCGGCGACTGGTGCTTGGCGTGGGTGGCGCCGAGCGTCTTGATGGTGGCCGGCAGTTCCCGGCCGATCGCGAACAGGTAGCGCGACGCCGCGTTGTGGAAGGCGAGCGCGCAGGCGAACGACCCGGACACCATCAGGAAGATGTAGATGTAGGTGATCCAGTGGCCGCCCAAGTTGGCTTCGGCCAGGTCGGTGAACATCCCGATCGAGTTGTTGTTGGCCTGGTCGATCGAGGCCTTGGCACCGTTGCCGGCGATGACCATCCAGGAGACGAACGTGTAGAAGAGTCCGAGGCCGATCACCGCGATGAGGGTGGCCCGGGGCACGATGCGCCGTGGGTTGCGGGACTCCTCGCCGTACACGGCGGTGGTCTCGAAGCCGACCCAGGACCAGAAGGCGAAGAACAGGCCGAGGGCGCCGCTTCCGGCGGCGACCAGGGTCCCGGCCGAGGTTTGTACGCCGAGACCGCCGCCCTCGGACAGATTCTTGAAGGCGTTGATCGGGTTGATCGAGGAGGCCATCATGCCGTCCGGCCCGCCGCCCTTGAACAGGACCGAGAACGCGAGCGCGGCCAGCAGCACGACCTCGAGAATGAGGAAGAAGCCGAGGACCGCCGCCGCGATGCTGATGTCGAAGTAGCCGAGCAGGCCGATGAGCGCGATGCCCACAACGGCGATGATCAGCCAGTTGACGTCCCAGCCGAACCAGTCCTTGAGGGCGTAGTTGCCGAAATACGAGAAGATGCCGATCAGCGAGCCCTCGAAGACGACGTACGCCATCGTGGCCAGCAGCCCGGTCGCCATTCCCCACAACTGGCCGAGACCGTGGGTGACGAAGCCGTAGAAGGCGCCGGCCGTGGTGATGTGCCGGGCCATCGCCACGAACCCCACCGTGAACAGGGTGAGCACCACGGTGGCGACGAGGAAGCCGGCCGGGGCGCCGAGGCCGTTGCCGTACCCCACGGCGATCGGCACGTTGCCGGTCATCGCGGTGATCGGCGCGGCGTTGGCCACGGCCATGAACAGCACGCCGGCCAGCCCGACGGCTCCTACCTTGAGGGTGTTGGTGGCGGCGGCGCGGGGAACCGCCGCCTCTTCGAAGGCGTCAGGGGCGAGGTTTTCGGTAGTCATGCGACGACCCTCTCGTCGGGTCTGGACCAATTAGGTTCCTGATCAGACCACTCGCCAAGAGCATCGGTTGCTACGGGAACGTAAAACCTGGATGTCTCGATTGACCGCCGAACCGGACCGCTGGTAGACCGATTCAGACCGAATGAGAAGGGGTGGCGGCGATCATCGACTACGGCGAGTTCGGCTTCGGCTCCAAGGACGAGGTTCTCGACAAGGCCCGTCGCTACTGGAACCCGGGCAAGACCCAGTTCTGGACCGATTCCGGGGTGCCGCTGGTCATCGACCGCCGCGAGGGCTACTTCCTGTACGACATGTCCGGGTCCCGGCTGATCGACGTGCACCTCAACGGCGGCACCTACAACCTGGGCCACCGCAATCCGAGCGTGGTCGCCGCCGTGCGCGACGCGATGGACCGGTTCGACATCGGCAATCATCACTTCCCGGCGCTGGCCCGGACCGCGCTCGCCGAAGCACTCGTCACCTCCGGACCGCCCGGGATGAGCAAGGTCGTCTACGCCAGCGGCGGTGGCGAGGCGGTCGACATCGCGCTGAAGTCAGCCCGGCACGCGACCGGCAAACGCAAGATCGTGTCGATCGTGAAGGCGTACCACGGGCACACCGGGCTCGCGCTGGCGACCGGCGACGACCGGTTCGCCGAGCTGTTCCTGTCCGGCCAGCCCGCCGACTTCCCGCACGTACCGTTCAACGACCTCGAAGCGATGGAGCTGGCCCTCCGCGGCGGCGACGTCGCGGCGGTCATCATGGAGACGATCCCGGCGACGTATGGCTTCCCGTTGCCCGACCCCGGCTATCTCGAGGCGGTGTTCGCGCTCTGCCGGCGCTACGACGCCCTGTACATCGCCGATGAGGTCCAGACCGGATTGATGCGCACGGGTGAGCTCTGGGCGATCACCAAGCACGGCATCGCCCCCGACATCCTGGTCACCGGCAAGGGCCTGTCCGGCGGCGTGTACCCGATCGCGGCCGTGCTGCTGTCCGAGCGAGCCGCCGGTTGGCTCACCGAGGACGGGTTCGGGCACATCTCCAGCTTCGGCGGCGCCGAGCTCGGCTGTGTCGCCGCCCTGGCCGCGCTGCGGCTCACCGACCAGCCGGAAACGCGCACCCAGGTGCACTACCTCGCCGACCGGATCGGCCGCGGCCTGGCCGCGATCCGGTCCGCCTACCCCGACTGGCTGGTCGGGATCCGGCAGAACGGGGTGGTCATCGGCCTCGAGTTCAACCACCCGGAGGGCGCCAAGGCGGTGATGCGCCGGCTCTACGAGAACGGCGTCTGGGCCATCTTCTCCACCCTCGACCCGAGCGTCCTGCAGTTCAAGCCGGGCATCCTGGTCGATCCGCGTCTGGCCGACGAGATCCTCGATCGCACCGAGACAGCGGTCGCTCTCTCGCGCAACGATGTGGCGGTGCCGGCATGAGTGCGCGGGACCTGGCCGGCTGGGCGGCCGACGCGTTCGCGACGTACGACCTGGCCACCACCCACCGGATCGTCATCGCCGTGACCGGTCCCGGCCCGCTGCCCGATTACGTCTCGGCCCGGGTGGATCCCCTCACCGGCACGGTCGGGCTACCACGACCGGTGGGCGTGGTGCTCGCCCGGGAGCCGCTCGACGAGTTGGTCCGGCTGGCCCTGCTGACCCGCAACGCCCTGCTCGTCGAGACCGGGGATCCCGAGCGGGTCCGGCACCTCGCGGCGCTGGCCGAGAAGGCCGGCGCGCCGGCCGGGGTGGTACAGCTGCTGGACGGGCCGGCCGAGGTCGACGCGGTGCTCGAGCCGCCGGCCGACGCCCCGGTCGTGGTGATCGCCGACCATGGTTCGCCGGTCACGGTGGCGGAGCCGGAAGCGGTCGTGCTCGCGGTCGGGGACGGCTACGCCGACCTCGGGCACGCGATCCGGGCGGCCCGCGGCATCCTGCGGGAGACCGGTGGCGACCGGATCCGCGTCTACGCCGGCGATCCGCTGAGGATCGCGGCCGCCCTGCCCGCGGTCCGGGTCGCGGTCGGCGACGGCGAGATGCCACCGCCACCGGCGGACGGCCTGATCGTCTGGACCCGGATCGGCCTCGACGGGCCGGTCGCGCGGCAGCCGTGGGCCGCCCCGGGAGCACCGGTTCCGGCCTATCCGCGCGCCGCCAACGAGCCATGAGCACCGCCCACGACCTGTCGGCCGGCGACCGCGGGTTTCTCGACCGGCTCGCCGCCCGGGCGGTCCGCGAGTACGGGTACGGCGACGACGTCGAACTGACCCTGCTCAACGTCAGCGAGAACGCGACCTTCCTGGTCCAGGACGCGGCGACCGGCGCGCGGACCGTGCTGCGGGTGCACCGCCGCGGATATCACGGCGAGCCCCAGATCGCCTCCGAGCTGGCCTGGCTCGATGCACTCCGGGACGAGGCCGGCCTGCGTACGCCCCGGGTCGTCCCGGCCGCCGGCGGCCGGCGGATCGTCGACCTCGAGCCGGGCGCGGAACCGCGGCACGCGGTGATGTTCGAGTGGTTACCCGGCGCCGAACCGCCCGACCACGACCTGGTCACCGGCTTCGGCACCCTCGGCGCCCTCACCGCCCGGATGCACGAGCACAGCCGAACCTGGCGGCGGCCGGCCGGTTTCGACCGCTTCGCATGGGACTACGACGGCGCCTTCGGCCGGGTCGCGCGGTGGGGTCGCTGGCAGGACGGCATCGCGGTGGGACCGGCCGAGCGGGCGGTGCTGGGCCGGCTCGACGAGGTGCTCCGGTCGAGGCTGGCGGCCTTCGGCCGGGCCACCGATCGGTACGGGCTGGTACACGCCGATCTGCGGCTGGCCAACCTGCTCGTGCACGGCTCGGAGACGTTCGTCATCGACTTCGACGACTGCGGGTGGGGCTGGCTGCTCTACGACCTCGGCGCCGCGCTCAGCTTCATCGAGGACGACCCGCGAGTGCCCGCCCTCGTCGATGCCTGGGTGGCCGGCTACCGCACGGTCCGGCCGCTGGCGGCGGCGGACGAGGCCGAGATTCCGACCTTCGTGCTGATGCGGCGGCTGCTGCTGGTCGCCTGGATCGGCTCGCACGCCGGCACCGACCTGGCGCGCTCGATGGGCGCGGCCTACACCGCCGGCAGCTGCGAGCTGGCGGAAACCTACCTCAGCACGTACGGAAGGGGCTGACCATGTTCACCTCGGTCGAGGGACTGTCGGTGCTGGTCACCGGCGGCAGCAAGGGCATCGGCCGGGGGATCGCGCGGGTCTTCGCGCGGGCCGGCGCCAACGTCACCATCACCGGCCGCGACGAGGAAGCTCTGGCCCGGTGCGCGGCCGAGCTGGGCGTCGCCACCGTGGTGGCCGACGTGGCGCGGCCCGAGGACTGCCGGCGCGCCGCGCAGGCCGCGATCGACCGGTTCGGCGGCATCGACGTGCTCTGCGCCAACGCGGGTATCTTCCCCGAGGCCCGGCTGGCCGACCTGACCGAGTCCGACGTGGACACCGTGTTCGCCACCAACGTCAAGGGCACCATCTTCAGCGTGCAGGCGTGCATCCCGGCCCTGACCGCCAGCGGCCGCGGCCGGGTGATCCTGACGTCGTCGATCACCGGCCCGATCACCGGTTTCCCCGGCTGGACCCACTACGGCGCGAGCAAGGCGGCCCAGCTGGGCTTTCTGCGGACGGCCGCGATCGAGCTGTCGCCGCAGCAGATCACCGTCAACGCCGTGCTGCCCGGCAACATCTCGACCGAGGGCATCGACGCGCTCGGCCCCGAATACCGGGCCGCGATGGAGGCGTCGATCCCGCTCGGCCGGATGGGCGACGTGGCCGACATCGGCAACGCGTGCCTGTTCCTGGCCACCGTCGAGGCCGGCTACATCACCGGTCAGACACTGGTCGTGGACGGCGGGCAGGTGCTGCCCGAGTCGATGTCGGCCCTGCCGAATCCATGACCCACCCGGAGCCCGTCGGCCGGGCCGCCGAGGACGCCGAGCGCCGCCTGCTGGAACAGATCCGCACCGGCGCGCTGGAACCCGGCGCGAAACTCGGCGGCGAGCGCGACCTGGCCCGGGCGCTCGGCGTGAGCCGCTCCACGGTCCGCCAGGCGCTGTCGTCGATGGAACGCGCAGGGCTGGTCCGCCGGATCCCGGGCCGCACCGGCGGTACGTTCGTCGCCCATCCCAAGGTCGACCGCGACCTGTCCCGGATCGTCGGCGTTCCCGCCCTGCTGCGGCAGCAGGGCATCATGGCCGGCACCCGGGTGGTCAGCACCGCCCTGGTCCGGGCGGACGAGACGACCCGGGCCCAGCTGCACCTGGACGAGGACGCGTACGTCCTGGAGGTGGTCCGGATCCGGCTGGCCGACGGCACCCCGATCTCGCTGGAACGCGCCCGCCTGCCGGCCGGCCGCTTTCCCGGACTGCTGGAACTTCCGCTGGGCGGCTCCCTCTACGAGCTGCTCGACGCCCACTACGGCGTCCAGCCCGATACGGCGGTCGAACACATCGAGGTGGTCCTCGCCGGTCCCGACGAGGCGGCCCTGCTGGCCGTGGCGGTCTCCGCCCCGCTGCTGTCCATCACCCGCACCACCTGCGCGGCCGACGGCGAACCCTTCGAGCACTCGCACGACCTCTTCCGCGCGGACCGCACGACTATCACCGTGCACACCCGTCACGACCGGAAGCCGAGGACCAGTCCGTAGGCGACGGCGTGCCGGTGGCCCAGCACGCCGGCCGTGTCGGCCCGGCCGACCGCGGTGCCCGGCGGCATGGTGCGGGCGACGCAGCCCAGGATCTCGTCGTCGCCGGCCGGGCCACCGACGACCAGAACCGCACCCGGCGCCTCGGGAAGAGCCCGGGCCAGGTTGGCGCCCAGGATCTCGGTCTTGAGCCGCAGCCGCAGTGCCCGCCACTCGCTGGGCGCGAGGGCCCGGCCGAACGGCAACCAACCGGTCGGGCCGGGCGCCACCAGCGCGCCGATCGCGTCCGGCCGGATCGGGACATCCAGGAACGTACGCGTACCGTCCTCGGCCAGCAGCAGTTGGGGAGCCTCGACGCGGGCGGCCGGGCCGCGTTTCGCCCATTCGGCCGGCGTGCTCGCCACCCCCAGCACCGCCGCCGCGGCCGCGGTGAGCAGGTCGCCGGCCCCGGCCAGGACCGTCGCGCCCGCCGCCGACACCACGTCGATCGTGCCGCCGCCGAGATCGACGACGACCGCTCCGGGAGGTGCGCCGGGGGTCGACAGCGCGCCGAGCCGAGCGGCGGCCGCCTCGCTTGCGCAGGTGTGCACGGGCACGTCCAGCCGGGCGGCCAGAGCCGGTCCCGGATCCGTGTACGGGGCGTCGGCGTGCATTGCCGCGAGGGCCACGCTCCGGGACGCGACGGCGTCGCCGCGGGTGAGCTGACCGGCGGCCAGGGCGGCCAGGTCCACCGCGAACAGGTCGTCGACCGGCTGCGGCGGCCCGTCCGGGAGCCGGTACGAGGTGACCCGGCCGGGCGGGTACGCGGCCAGATAGGCCGGCGACAGCGCCTGCGACGAGCCGTCGGCCAGGGTCATCGAGGCCGCCGGACCGGCCGGGGCCGGCGTCGCGGAGGCGGACAGCGCGATCACGGCGTTGGCCCGGTCGTAAAGCCGGTCGGCGAGCACGGCCGCGTCCGCCTGCTCGGCCGGGGACAGGCCCAGGCGGGCGGTCATCCACAACGGGTCGACCACCGATCGGAGCGGTGCCCGCACCTCGACCGCCACCAGGACGGCATCGGCGAGGCCGGCCACGGGGACTTCGTCGACGACGGGGATGCCGGGCGGCAGCCGGTTCGCGAGCAGGACGGCCTCGTCGCGCTCGGTGACGACGGCGGCGAGCACGCCGCGCGTGGCCAGGTCGCGCAGCTCGCCGACGACGGACCGGTAGCCGCGGTCGGCCGGGACGAGGGCGACCACCGGGCCATCGGGGAGTGCGGAGCCCACCCGGAACGGCGTACCGATCCCGACTCCACCCCCGCCCGTGGTGGCCGCGCCGGCCGCCGCGATCCGCAGCCGCCCGGTGTCGACGGTTGGTTCGGGCAGGGTCGCGGTCGTGGTGGTGACCGGTCGCAGCGGTGCGACGACGGCCGCGTCGAGACCACCGCCGTGGCTGGTGACGAGCCGGCGGACGAGGCGGGCGGCCGCGTCGAGACTGGCCGGCCCGCCCTTCGGACCACGGGTGGGCAGCCGATCCGCGGCGACGATCGTCAACGAGGGAACATCGACCAGGACGACCTCGGTGGTGGAGTTGCCGATGTCGATACCGGCGACCCGGGTCACCGCAGCAGCCCGCGCGCCGCGTACGCGGCCGCCGCCTCCCGCACCAGCGCCGCGCATCGGGGTGCGTCCCGGGCCGCGAGGTCGTCCGCCAGCGCGTCCAGTTCATCCATCGTGGACCGTCGTGGGCGCAACGCCTCGTAGAGGGCGAGGATCTCGCTCTCCGGGAACCGGGCCAGCTCGGCCGCGCGCCGGAAATTCGCCGCCAGCTGCGGGTTGCCGTGCCGTTCGGCGACGACCGCCTGCGCTTCCAGAGTGTCCGGATGGATGCGTACGTCGTCGGGGGCCAACTCGTCGCGGACCAGCGCGTCGATGGTCAGGTCATCGGCCGGTTTGCCGGAGAAGGCGCGGCTCACGACGCGTACCTGAGTTCTTCCGGGGCGGCCGCCGGATCGACGCAGTCGCGCTCCAGGGCGACCAGGGCGATCACGCTGGTGTGGTAGCGCGCCTCGATCGCCTCGTCGGTGTAGGGATTTCGGGCCGGGACCGGGGTCGCGCCCTTCGCATGCCGGCCGGCGTTGGCGCCGAGCAGGCGGTACATGTCCGGGGTCAGGGTCGGGGCCATGCTGTAGAGCTCGAGGTTGGCCAGCGGCGGCAGGTCGCGGCGGTGGATCAGCGCGGTTCCCTTGCCCTGCAGGCCGATCCCGATGCCGGAACCGGCCAGCCGGGCCGCGGTCAGGCCGACCATGCCCAGGTCAATGGTGGAGTTGATCCGGACGATCCGGGCGCGGCAGCCCTCCTCCTCGAGGCCGTCGAGGAGCTCCTGAAGTACGTCGACCACGAGCAGGCCGCTCAACGTCTTCCACACCGAACGCCCGACGCCGGGCGAGACGCCGATGACGACATCCCGCGGATCGGTGCCGAAGGCCGCCGGACCGGACGACGTCAGGAAACCGCCGGCGAAGGACGACTGCGACACGCGCAGATCCTCGACGCCGCGTTCCTGCCGGATGCCGTCGATCTCGGCCTGCCGGGCCGGCGAGGGTTCATAGCCGGTCCCCGGTCCCGCGTACTCGTTCGGGTCGGTGACCAGGCTGAGAACCCGCATGTCCTCGTCGAAGATCGCGGCGGTCTGCAGGTGGTCGCCCTGCACCCGGGCGACGACCATGGCCAGCACCCGCGACGCGGCCTCGTCGTGCCCGGTGTCGTGCAGCGCCCGGGCGATGTCGAGAGCGGTCAACCCGGTGCTGCGGATCGTCTGGGCGGCGTCGAGCACGGCGAGGGCATCGGTCGGCACCAGCTCCTTGGACCCGGCGGCGTCGACGGCCCGGGCCAGCTGCTCGTCGGTGAAGTCGCCCAGCCCGAGGACCCGGTAGACGTCCCGGACCGCCTCCACCGCCCGGGTCCGCAGCTCGCCCAGCGACTCCGGCGCCGCGGTCCGCAGGCCCCCGTCCACTCCCCAGTCCCGCTGCATGGCGAGCCAGTCGTCGATGTCCTCGGCGTTCCAGTTGGAGGGCCCGAACATGTTGTCGTAGCGCTGGATCGACCCGAACCCGCTGCAGATGAAGTCGCTTCCGGCCAGCAGGATCGGCAGCGTCCGCGACGTACGCCGGACGTGCGACTCGGACATCAGCGCGTCGTTGCCCGAGCAGGACTCGAGGTTGCGGGCCATCACCATCACGTTCTCGGCCATCAGCTCGCGGACCCCGCGTGGAACGGCCGCGGCGACGCTGGCACCGTCGATGCCGCCGTTCTGCACGCCCTGGGCGCCGATGGCCCGCGCCAGCGAGACACACCGGGACTCGAGATAGAGCATGCTGCAGCCCTCGGCCCCGGCCATCAGGACCTCGGCGCCTGCCCCGGAGGAGACCCGCATCTTGATCCCGCGACTCGCGTAGCCGGAGGTCAGCAAGGCCTTGGACCACGGTGTGTCGTCGCCGTCGACGAAGACGCCCTCGGTGCCGTAGAGGCTGACCGTCTCCGCGTACGACACCAGGCCGCGCATGCCCATCTCGAGCTCCATCGCCTCCTCGACCGCACACTGCACGAGCACCCCGGCCGCGCCGACCGCGGCGCCGACGGTGACGGCGACCGCGTTGGAGGGCGCGTCGGCGAGCACCGGCACGGTCGTCTCGAGCTCCCGGAACCCGTACGCCGCCGCCGTCGCCGCGTCCGCCGCCAGCAGCAGCGGGTCGTCCAGCAGGTTGGTCACGTGGGCCTGATTGCTCGGCGTCCGGCGGGCCCGCAGCTTGGTCATCGCCATCATCAGTTCCGGCGGCCGGAGCTCGGCGACGACCCGGGCGAGCTTGGCCGGAGTCATGCCGGCGACCAGCCGGACGATCTCGGCCCGGGGGACGGCCGGGTCCACGAACAGCCGGGCGGCGGCCACGTCGCCGAGGGCCATCGCCTCCGCCGCGACCGTGAGGTCGAGCCCGTGCGCGGCGATGTAGCGGTCGATGGTGTCGAAGTCGTCCCGGCTCTTCTGGTCCAGCTCGACGACCACCCCGTCGACCACTCGCAGCGACGGGGCCGGATCGGCCGGGCTGCGCAACGCGACGAGGCCGAGCGCCGGGGCCTCGCGGGCGAACCCGTCCAGGTTGACCTGCTGCTCGTCCATGAAACGAATGCGCCCGACCGGCTGCTCCAGCATGTCCCCAGCTTAGCCAGCCGACGATCTTCGCCGACCGGGTGCGGAACGGAATCAGGGCATAGAGTGCCCCGCGTGACTTCTGCTCTGCGTCCGGAGGACCCGCGTTTTCTGGGCCGTTACGCATTGATCGGCCGTCTCGGCGAGGGCGGCATGGGGGCCGTGTTCCTGGGCCGCGACCCGGCCGGTGGCCTGGTCGCCGTCAAGGTCCGAGCCTGGCCGAGGTCATCCGGGAGCAGGGGCCGCTGCGCGGTGGCAACCTGCACAGCGTCGCGGTCGGGGTGGCGTCGGCGCTGGTGGCGATCCACAGTGCCGGCATCGTGCACCGGGATCTGAAGCCGGCCAACGTGCTGTTCGCGCTCGGGTCGCCCAAGGTGATCGACTTCGGCATCGCCAAGGCGGTCGAGGCGACCAGCCATCACACCGGCACCCAGGAGATGGTCGGCACGCTGGCGTACATGTCGCCGGAGAGATTCGCGCCGGACGCCGACCAGAAGCTGTCGCCGGCCGCCGACGTCTTCGCCTGGGGTGCGCTTGTCGCGTACGCGGCGACCGGCCGGAACCCGTTCGCGGGGGACAGCCCGGTGGCGACCGCGGGCCGCATCCTGACCCAGCCGCCGCAGCTGGACGGCGTGCCGGCCGGGCTGGCCGGGATCGTCGGCCGGGCGCTGGCCAAGGAGCCGGAGGACCGGCCGACTGCGCAGCAACTGCTCCTGGAGTTGACCGCGGGGCCGGATAGAGACGCGACGATCCCGCCTGATGTGCACCGGGCAGCCGTGGCCGCGCGCGGGTTCGGTCGTCGTCGCGGCCGCTGGCGGGTCGCCGCGGTGGTGGCGGCCGTCGTCGTGGTTCTCGGGGCCGGCGGCGCCTGGGCGGGTGCTCAACTCCCGGAGGAAAAGCCAAAGACGCCCACACCCACGGCTGCGGTACGGGAATCCGCCAAGGAGCTCTTCGACCCGCTCACCCCGGCCGGGCTGTGGTCCGCCTCCGGCGACGCGGACAACGGCTGCACGCCCGGCGACGGCCTGGTCGTGCAGGTCACGTCGTTCGCCCAGTGCGAGTACGGCCCCCGGCAGGTCTTCGCGGGCGACACCTCCGACGAACTCAACGTGAGCGCGGGCAGCATGAAGCGACTCGATATCGAGGACAACGGCCCGCACCTGATCAGCGTGGACGTGGTCAAGAGCGCCGCCACCGTGTCGGTGGACGGCAAGAAGGTCCTGACCAGCGACCTGTCTCGGGGGAAATCGGCCGGCGCGCGCCACCGCAGCGGCCAGGTCACCTTCGGGGCGGCGGTCGGCGGCAACGGCCCCAAGGTCAAGGTCGTCCTGCACGACGCGCACGTCACCACCGCCTGACCCGGCGCTACTGCTGGAGTGGTAGTCGAGATACCACTGATGTCAGACGTGGCCGGGTCGCGACGACCGTACGGTGGGTGGATGTTGAGTCCAGCGCTGCGCAACTGGCTCGCCGGGCTCGGGATCGGGGCGCTGTCGGCGGTGGGTGCGCTGATGGTGGCCCACCAGAACGACGGCCGCGGTCCGGGCATTCCGCTCGCGGCCGACCTCGGCGCGGCCGGTGGGGCGGCCGTGGCGATCGGGCTCAGCGGGACGTTCCCACTGCCGGTGCTGGCCCTCTCGACCCTGGCCGAGATCTTCTGCCTGATCCGCGGGTGGGGCACGCCCGCGCCGATGTTCGCCATGGTGGTCGCGCTCTACCACCTCGCGGTGCGCGCGCCGCGGCGGCTGACCTGGTCGGCGGCCGTCCTGTGCGGGGCGCTGTGCTGGATCGCCTCCGGAACCGGGTCGCACACCGGCTGGTGGAACCCACTCAGCCTGGGCCTGTTCGCCTGGACCGGGATGGCGGCGGCCGGCGGCGACGCGGTGCGCAACCGCCGGGCGTACGTCGCCGAGGTGGAGGAACGCGCCCGCCGGGCCGAGCAGAACCGCGAGGACGAGGTGCACCGGCGGGTCGGCGAGGAGCGCCTGCGCATCGCCCGGGAACTGCACGACGTGGTCGCCCACCACATCGCGGTGATCAACGTGCAGGCCGGCGCCGCGCAGTACGCGCTGCCCCGGCAGCCGGAGGCGGCCGGTCCGCCGCTCGCGCACATCCGGCAGGCCGCCACCGTCGTGGTGCGGGAGCTCGCCTCGATCGTCGGACTGCTGCGCGCGGACGGCGAGCCGGACCGCGAGCCCGCGCCCGGGATCGAGCAGCTGCCGGCGTTGTTCGACGCCTTCGCCGCGGCCGGCGTACGGGTCGAGTTCCTGCCCGAAGGCCAGGCCCGGCCGCTGCCCGCGACCGGCAACCTGGCGGCCTACCGGATCACCCAGGAGGCGCTGACCAACGCCCGCAAGCACGGCGACGGCGGCCCGGTCCGGGTATCGTTCCGGTACGGCCGGGAGCACCTCGCCATCGAGATCACCAACGGTGTCGTGCCGGGCCGGCCCGGCACCGAGGCGGGATACGGGCTGATCGGCATGCGGGAACGCGCGGCCTCGGCCGGGGGCACGGTGGAGGCGCGGCTGACGGCCGCCGATCTTTTCGCGGTACGCGTGGAGCTGCCGGCGCCACATCGGCAGGAGACCTGACGTGACCGTGCGTGTGCTGCTCGCCGATGACCAGAAGCTGATCCGGGCCGGCTTCCGGCTGATCATCGACCTCGCCGACGGCATGGAGGTGGTCGGCGAGGCATCCGACGGAGCCGAGGCGGTCGAGCTGGCCCGCAGCGCCCGCGCCGACGTCGTGCTGATGGACATCCGGATGCCGGGCGTGGACGGCGTCGAGGCGACCCGCCGGATCACCGCCGACCGGGATCTCGACGGGGTGCGGGTGGTGGTGCTGACCACCTTCGACGCGGACGAGAACGTGCTGGCCGCGCTGCGGGCCGGCGCCAGCGGCTTCCTCAGCAAGGACGTCGAGCCCGAGGACCTGCTTCGCGCGATCCGGGTGGTCGACGCCGGCGAGGCCCTGCTGACGCCGCGCGCCACCCGCGGGCTGATCGACCGGTTCCTCGGCTCTTCCGCCCCGGGATCGCCGCCGGTGGTGCCGCCGGCGCTCGCCCGGCTCACCGACCGGGAGCGCGAGGTGCTGCGGCTGGTCGCGCTCGGCCGGTCGAACGAGGAGATCGCCGAGCGGCTGGTGCTGTCGCCGCTGACCGCCAAGACCCACGTGCACCGGGCGATGACCAAGCTCGGCGCCCGCGACCGGGCCCAACTGGTGGTCATCGGATATCAGAGCGGCCTGGTCCACCCCGGCGAACAGGACTGAACTACTACCCGGGTAGTAGTTCTGCGCCTTTGCATTTCCTGTCAATTCGCTGTCAAACGGCGGGAGCTGGGCTTTTGCCGGGCGGGATACCACTGCGGTAGTAGCGGCAATGGCTGCCGGCGATGGACGACAACGGCGTACGGAATCGGCATTCTTTGTTATTGAAATTGCCGGAGAATGCCGAGAGGAAGACGTCAATCATGGAGCTGCGCAGGCGAACGTTCCTTCAAGGGGCGGCGGCCACCTCGGTGGTCAGTGTTCTGGGTCTGACCGCGTGCACGGATTCCGACTCGGGCTCCTCGTCGGCCGGGAAGCAGTCGTTGGGTCTGGACGGCAAGGCTTGGAGCTACGACGAGACCAACGACGTGTATTACCAGATCGGTAAGTCCTACGTGGCGACGCCGGCCGCGCCGGACTACGAGACGCTCGCCGTTTTCGTTCCGGGAAAATACTTCAAAGGCACCAAGAGCAGCGACGGCACGTACGCCGTGACGGTCGATTCTTCCGGCACCGTCGGCGGTTATACGCCGAGCACCGCGCCGATCGTGCTGCCGGTCGACACGCCGGGATACGCGGCCCAGAAACCGCTCACGGCCTATAGCTACGAGACAATTTCGGCGTACCTTGAAGCGGGTTTTGTTTATGTGCATGCCGGGCTTCGCGGTAAGGACAGCAACGGCACCGGATACACCGGGAACGCGCCCTGGGGCGTGACCGATCTGAAGGCCGCGGTGCGGTTCGTCCGGTACAACGACGCGGGGATTCCCGGCAGCAAGGACCACATGGTGGTGTTCGGGATGAGCGGGGGCGGGGCGCAGAGCGCGGTGATGGGGTCGTCCGGCGACAGCGAGCTGTATACGCCTTATCTCACCGCGCTGGGTGCGGCGCAGACCGATGCGAACGGCAAGACCATCAGTGACGCAATCGCCGGTGCGATGTGCTGGTGCCCGATCACCAGCCTCGACTACGCGAACGCGGCCTACGAGTGGAACATGGGCCAGTTCAACACCAGCGACACCCGGGCCACCGGGACCTGGACCAAGAGTTACTCGAACGACCTGGCCAAGGCCTTCGCGGCGCACCAGAACAAGCTGGGGCTCAAGGACTCGGCGGGCAAGCTGCTGTCGCTCGGCCAGACCGGTTCCGGGTATTACCTCACCGGCACTTATTACGACCACCTGGTGTCGGTGATCAATACGTCGCTGAACAATTTCCTGTCCGACACGACGTTCCCCTATACGCCGTCGAACGCCTTCTCGGCGGGCATGACGGCCGGCGGCGGTGCTCCCGGTGGTGGTGCCCCGGACGGCGCGGGCATGCCATCCGGTATGCCGCAGGGTGGTCCCCCCGGCGGCGCCACCACTGACACCACGACCTACAAGACGGTCGCCGAATACATCGCGCACCTCAACAGCGACGGCCACTGGGTTACCTACGACGCCTCGTCGAACACGGCCGAGGTCGCCAGCCTGGAAGGCTTCGTCAAGAGCCAGAAGGCGCCGTCCAAGACCGTCGGCGCGTTCGACGGCCCGGAACCCACCGTCGGCGAGAACATCGTGCTCGGCAAGGGCACCACCGGCCTGCACTTCTCCCCGGTCTCATCGCAGGTCCTCGAGGCGAACGAGAGCGCCTACGCGAAGATCACCGGCTGGAAGGACACCTACGCCGCGTCGGAGTACACCGCCGACTTCAAGGAGACCGACTCGGTCGGCAAGGACGTCACCTGGCGGCTGAACGCGTACACCCCGCTGTACTACCTGACCAGCGCGTACGAGGGCTACAAGAAGAGCACGGTGGCCAAGCACTGGCGGATCCGCACCGGCATCATGCAGGGCGACACCGCCAACACCACCGAGGTCAACCTGGCCCTGGCGCTGCAGAACTACGGCAGCGACGTCGACTTCGCCACCGTCTGGGGCCTGGGCCACACCGTGGCCGAGCGCACCGGCGACGGCCCCACCAACTTCATCGCCTGGGTGAAGGAGACCGTCACGAAATCCTGATGTCGTCGTCGGTGATCTCCACCGGCACGAGCTTCACCCGCTCGGATGGGGTGTCGTTCGGCCAGTGGAACACCAGGCGGCTGACACCTCGGGAGTCGGTGAAGATCATTCCGTGGCCGCCGTTCCTGGCCCACAGCGGCTCGTCGCGCTGCGACCAGGGGCCGGCCACGGTGCCGCTCGCGGACTTCGCGACGCCCATTGCGTACCCCTCGTCGCCGAAGCTCGACCACAGCATCTGCAGCGACCCGCCCGCCGACCGCACCAGGTACGGCCCGTCGGTGAACAGCGGATCCTTGCCCAGGTTGAGCTGCTCGGGCGGCTCGACCCCGGGCGGGAACCAGAGCGGCTTGCTCCAGGCTGCCGCGGACGCCCGGAACAGCAGCGCAGGCGAGCCCACCGGCGCCCGAAGATCGGCCGAGAGCCGCAGCGCGTACATCTCGCCGTCGGAGATCCCGGGCTCCCCGCCCGGGATGCCCTCGGCGCCCCGGCTGTAGACCAGCCAGGGCGTCCCGTCGTCGTCGAGGTGCAGCGTGCCGTCCAGGCAGGGGACGTCCCGGGGCGTCACCGGCCCGTCGCTCCAAGGGGCGAACGGCCCGGTGGCCTCGTCCGCGACAAGCACCTGAATGCCACGCGGCCCGGCTTGAGGGTCAGCGCTGGCGAAGGTGGCGAACATGAAGAAGCGACCGTCCCGGCCAACCACCTCGGGCGCCCAGAACTGGGTGTCGGCCCAGAACCCGGCCGGCGGCCGGAAGGCCGGCAGCGGCCCGTCCCAGCTCTCGAGGTCGTCACTGATAAAGCAGTCAAAGCCGGTAGCGGGCCCACCCCAGAGGTTCGGGTCGGTAGTCCCGTACAGCACAAATTTCCCCGGCGACGCTTCCAGGATGAACGGGTCCCGCATCCTGATCTCACTCAACGCCCTGCTCATCCCGCCGAGCATAGGCGAGGTCAGATCACCACAACGGTCTGTCGCGACCACGCGTCCGTGCTGGCCGCGTCGAGCAGCACCCGGGCGACCTCACTGCACGGGACCTGCGGCAGGCCAGGGATCGTGCTGATCTCGCCCACCGATGGACATGGGCGCACCAAATGGTCCCGGGGCTGCTTCTATACGTGGAGGTGCACGAGGATTCCCTGGTCGCCCTCAGTGCGCAGTGACTCCACGAGAATCCGGCCGTAGAAGAACATGACAAGCTCGTGGGCGGTGCCCCAGACGGCTACGTCGGCCTTTTCTGGGCCTTCACCGGTAGTAGCGCCGTCGGGGAGCTGGGCGGTGCGCGTGCGGCCGTCGGAGACCCAGAGCCGCCACGAGCGGCCCTCGGCGGCGTGGTAGTCGACGACCACCGGCGCGTGCGGCCAGGGTTCCGTTCCTGCGCAGCGGGTGGTCAGGAACTCGTCGACCCCGTCGAGCGCCAGCTCGCTGGACAGTGGCTGCGGGGCGCCCACCGTTACCTGGGCGTCGTAAGTATGCACGGCGAGCTGCTGGAGCTGGTCGCGAGCGACGGCACCGCTGGTCTGCGGCGACTGCGAATCACCCCACCACGTCCAGCAGCCACGGTCCGGTCCGGCCTCCCGTAGCGCGTCCAGCTGCTCCTGCACCGAGGCGGCGAACCAGGCCGGCACGGCTTCGCGCTCGCGGGGTGCCGTCGGGACGGAGAAGGTCGCAGGATCGTCGGCTGGCCCCGCAGCGACGATGGCGGTCCACTTGTTGCGCGTCTGCACCAGGTGTTGCACCAGGTCGAGCAATGTCCACTCGGGGCAGGTCGGTACCTGCACGTCGAGGCTGGGTGCCGCGGCGACCGCCGCCTGGAAAGCGGTCGATCGCTCGTCCATCAGCCGCAACAGGTCAGCGAACGCAAGATTCTCTTCCACCGAGACGTTGTAACACCACACATCGACAACCGACAGTGAGTTTCGAGCACTGCAAGCTCGGAATGAGGTGGCAGGCCTGTCGCCGCTGACTCTGGTCAGATCGACGATCGTCGTCCTAAACTCGCGTTCAGCCCCGTACGGATGCCGGCCGGAGGTTCACGCGATGCGGATCGTGGTGCTCGTCAAGCAGGTGCCGGCCGCCGATGCCGGTCTTGCCTTCGCGCCTGATCTCACCGTGGTCCGCGACGCCGGGCCGGCCGCGCTCAACGCCGCCGACTGGTGTGCCGTCGATCAGAGTCTGCAGATCGCGGTCGGCCGGCCCGACGCCCGGATCACCGCGGTCACCATGGGGCCACCCGGCGCGGTCGACGCGCTGCGCACCGCCCTGGTGCTCGGCGCCGACACGGCGGTGCACGTGCAGGACCCGGCGCTGCACGGGTCGGACGCGCTGGCCACCTCGCGGGTGCTGGCCGCCGCGGTCGGCCGGCTCGGGTTCGACCTGGTGCTGTGCGGTTCCGCGTCGGCCGACTCGGGGATGTCGGCGGTGCCGGCCATGGTCGCCGAACGGCTGGGCGTGCCGGCGCTCTGCTTCGCCGACCGGCTGCTGGTCCGCTCGCAGACCGTCGAGATCCAGCGTGACGACGGGTGCGGTGACCGGCGGGTCTTCGTGGCCGCCCCGCCGCTGGTGGTCTCGGTGACCGAGCGGTGCGGTGAGCCGCACTACCCGGGGTATGTCTCCCGGCGCGGCGCCCGGGACAAGCCGATCTCGGTCTGGCCGCTGGCCGCGCTCGGCATCGAACCGGCCGAGGTCGGGCTGGCCGGCTCGGCGTCGATCGTCCGGGCGGCGACCCCGCGCCGGGGCGGCCGGCGCGACTGCGACGTACTCGCCATGGGCCCGCCGGCCGGCGTGGCGACCCGGCTCGCCGATTTTCTGGCCGAGCGCCAGTTCCTTTAGCTCCGGGAGGCACGCGCGTGGCGGAGGTCCTGGTTCTCGCCGAGCAAGGCGGGACGAGCGTGCACCGCGCCACCTGCGCGCTGCTCACCCTCGCCCGGCGGCTCGGCGTCCCGGCCGCGGTGGTCGGCGGCTCGCCCGACCCGGCCGGTACGGCGGTGCTGGGCCGGTTCGGCGCGCGCACGATCTACCCGGTGACCGCCGCCGAGGTGGACGAGCACCCAGTGGCCGCCCGGGTCGAGATGCTCGTACACCTGGCCCGGCGCAACCGGCCCGCGGCGATCCTGATCGCCTCCGGCCGCGACGGCCTGGAGATCGCCGGCCGGGTCGCGGTCCGGCTGGACTCGGGCTTGCTGAGTGACGTCATCGATGTGACGGACGGCCCGGTCGTGGTGCAGTCGGTCCAGGGTGGCGCCTACCGGGTCGAGTCCAGCGTGGTGCGTGGCATCCCGATCCTCGCGGTCCGCACCGAGTACGTCACGGTGGTGCCCGCCCCGGCCAAACCAAGAGTCAGCCCGGTCCGGGTGCCCTTCCCCGACCGGGTGCGCGCCGTTCGGATGATCGCCCGGGACCGCACCCGGCCCCGCGAGCTCTCCACCGCAGCGGTGATCGTCGCGGGTGGCCGAGGGGTCGGCTCGCGGGCCGGATTCGAGCTGGTCCGGCAGCTGGCCGCGGCCCTGGACGGGCTGCCGGCCGGCTCGCACGCCGCGGCCGAACAGGGCTGGTGCCCGCCCGAGATGCAGGTCGATCAGGTCGGCACGATCGTGCACCCCAGCCTTTACCTGGCCCTGGGCATCTCCGGCTCGATGCGGCACCGCACCGCCATGCGCGGCGCCGCCACCATCGTCGCGATCGACAGCGACCCGCAGGCCCCCATCTTCCAGCTGTCCGACCTCGGTGGGGTCGGCGACGTGCACAAGGTCGTCCCGGAGCTGATCGCCGAGATCGAGCGACGCCGGGCCCAACCCCGGATTGTGGAGGGATGACGTGGTCGTGCGACTTGTACTCGGCATCGCGATCACGCTGGCCGTGTTCGCCGTGGCCGGCCGCCGTGCGCTTCAGCTCTACCGGCTGGGCCGCAGCGGCCAGCCGGTCGAACCCGGCCGTACCAGTGGCGTCGGCAAACGCGTACGCGCGGTGGCGGTCGAGGTTCTCGGGCAGCGCAAGCTGCTGAAATGGAGCGTTCCCGGCGCGGCCCACTTCGCGGTCTTCTGGGGTTTCACCATTCTGCTGGCCACCATCGTGGAGGGGTTCGGGGCCCTTTTCCAGCGCGACTTCGCCATTCCCGTCATCGGTAAACAGGCCTGGCTGGGCTTTCTGGAGGACCTGTTCATCGTGGCGGTGCTGGCCGGCCTGGCCGTTTTCGCCGCCATTCGGCTGCGCCAGAACCCGGAACGCGAGGGCCGCCGATCCCGCTTCTTCGGATCGCATCTGGGACCGGCCTGGCTCGTACTATTCATGATTTTCAATGTAATGTGGACCCTGCTCCTCTATCGAGGAGCGCAGATCAACACCGGCAATTTCCCGTACGACGAGGGAGCGTTCGCCTCCGAACGGGCTGCCCGGGTGCTCGAGCCCCTCGGCCGCACCGCCAACGATGTGCTGGAGACCGCCGGCCTGCTCGCCTCGCTGGCTGTGGTGCTCGGCTTCCTGGTGATCGTCCTCTACTCCAAGCACCTGCACATCTTCCTGGCGCCGCTCAACGTGGCGTTCTCCCGCCGCCCGCGCGCGCTGGGCGCGCTGCTGCCGGTCTACTCCGACGGCAAGGAGGTCGACTTCGAGGACCCCGGCGAGGACGACAAGATCGGCCGCGGCGTCATCGAGGACTTCACCTGGAAAGGCCTGCTGGACTTCGGCACCTGCACCGAATGCGGCCGCTGCCAGTCGCAGTGTCCCGCCTGGAACACCGGCAAGCCGCTCAGCCCCAAGCTGCTGATCATGAGCCTGCGCGACCACGCCATGGCCAAGGCCCCCTACCTGCTGGCCGGCTCGGACGAAGAGCGCGCGGCCCTGCCCCGGGACGTGCTGGCTGAAGCGGAAAGGTCGCTGGTCGGCGACGGCGGGGTGATCGACCCGGACGTGCTGTGGTCCTGCGTGACCTGCGGCGCCTGCGTCGAACAGTGCCCGGTCGACATCGAGCACGTCGACCACATCGTCGACATGCGCCGCTACCAGGTGCTTATCGAGTCGCAGTTCCCCAAGGAGGCGCACACGCTGCTGCGCAACCTGGAGCGCAGCGGCGACCCGTGGGGCCGGGGCGCGCAGGCCCGGCTGGAGTGGACGACCGGCCTGCCGTTCGAGGTCCGGGTGCTGGCCGACGGCGAGCGCCTCCCCGACGACGTGGACCACCTGCTGTGGGTGGGCTGCGCCGGCGCGCTCGACGAGAACGCCAAGAAGACCACCCGCGCGGTGGCCGAGCTGCTGCACGAGGCCGGCGTCTCGTTCATGGTGCTGGGCGGCGCCGAGACCTGCACCGGCGACGCGGCCCGCCGGCTGGGCCAGGAGCTGCTGTTCCAGGAGCTGGCCAAACAGAACGTGGAAACCCTGAACAGCGCCGGCGCGAAACGGATCGTGGTCACCTGCGCGCACTGCTTCAACACGCTGGGCAACGAGTACCGGCCGCTGGGCGGCGACTACGAGGTCCTGCACCACACCCAGCTGCTCTCCAGCCTGGTGGCCGAGGGAAGGTTGGTCCCGGTCAGCCCGGTGGACGCCAACGTCACCTACCACGACCCGTGCTACCTGGGCCGGCACAACCGGGTCTTCTCCCCGCCGCGGGAGGTCCTGACCGGCGTACCCGGCCTGCGCCTGACCGAAATGCACCGGCGCAAGGAAACGTCCTTCTGTTGCGGCGCCGGCGGCGCCCGGATGTGGATGGAGGAAACGCTGGGCTCCCGAATCAACGAAACCCGCACCGACGAGGCCCTGGAGACGGGCGCCGACCTGATCGCGGCGGCCTGCCCGTTCTGCATAGTCATGCTGACCGACGGCACCGCCGTCCGAAAGCAGCAGGGAAAGGCCCGCGAGGAGGTAGAGGTGATCGACGTGTCCCGGGTGCTGCTGCGCTCGATCCGCCCGACCTAGCTGAGCTTTTCGCGCACCTTGCCGGCCGAGTCGTCGTCGAGCTTGATCCGGATGTTCAGGGACTCGGTCCAGGCGTTGCGGGCGGGGACGGGCTGGCCGGCCTCGTGGTGGGTGTCGCCGAGGCGTTCCAGGGCGTCGGCCGTCATGGAGGCGAAGCCGAGTCGGCGGAAGGAGTCGATGGCGCGCTCGTAGCAGTCGACCGCCTGCTGGTGGTCGCGCAGATGCTGGTGGGCGTAGCCGAGGCTGTCCAGGGTGAACGCGATGTTCTCCTCGTCGCCGCGGCGGGTGTTGATGTCGAGCGCCTCCCGGCAGAAGACCAGGGCCGCGGTGTGGTCGCCCAGCAGGGCGCGGAACCAGCCGACCGTGTTGAGGGCGCGGGCCATCCGCAGCTCGACCGGGTCGGTGACCGGCGCCTCGCCGGATCGGGTCGCGGCCAGGGCCCGCTCGGCGTGCTCGAGTGCCTCTGCGAAGTCGCCCTGCTTCTCGGCCAGCATGGACAGGTCGAGATGCACGTCGGCCACGCCGCACCGGTCGCCGATGCCGTCGAAGAGCAGCAGGGCCTCGCGGGCCTGGGCCGAACCTTCGGCCGAGCGGCCCAGCCGGCGGTAGGTCTCGCCGAGCCGACGGTGGGTGTAGGCCAGCACGCTGGGGCTGCCCAGGTGCCGGGCCGCGGTGACGGCCGCCTGCCAGGTGGCCATCTGGTCGTGCAGGTGCCACTGGCGGTAGTGAAAGGTGTCCAAACCCCAGGCCAACTGCCAGGTGTACGCGTGCAGGCCCGCGCCGGCCGCATGGGTGGCCGCCGCGAGCAGGTTGCCGTGCTCGGTGGCCAGCCAGGTCATGGCCGCGTCGTGGTCGGCGATCCGGTCCACCTCGACGCCGGCCGGCAGCGGCTCGAGCGGCACGGCGATGGCGTCCAGGTTGGGGTAGACGAGCCGGTTGGCCGTACAGGCGGTGTGCACGTAGTGGGCGATGAGCCGGGTCAGCGCCTCCTCGGCTTCCGCGGGCGAGGCCAGTTCGGCGGCGTACGCCCGGAGCAGGTCGTGCTGGGTGTACCGGCCGGGTAGGTGTTCGGTGGCCAGGTTGGCCCGGGTGAGCTGGGAGAGCAGCCGCCGCGCCTCGGCCACCGGCACGCCGGCCAGGGCCGCGGCCGCGCGGATCGACAGGTCGGCGCCGGGCTGCCGGCCGAGCAGTCGGAACAGCCGCGCGGCGGGCGGCGTGAGGGTGGCGTACGACCAGGAGAAGATGGCGCGTACGTCGCTGAGCGGATCCCCGGCGTCCAGGACGTTGAGCCGGTTGCCGGCCTCGTTGAGGTCGGCGACCAGCGCGGCCAGCGGGAACCCGGACTGCTGGGCCCGGGCCGCGGCGATCGCCAGCGCGAGCGGCAGCCCGGCGCAGGCCGCGACGATCTCGGGTACGGCACCGGGCTCGGCCGCCACCCGGTCGTTGCCGAGCCGCTCGTTGAGCAGGTCGCGAGCCTCGGCCGGGCTCAGCACGCCGAGGTGCAGCGGGTGCGCGCCGTCGGTGGCGAGCAGCCCGGTGAGCTGGTTGCGGCTGGTCACCAGCACCAGGGCGGTCGGGCTGGCCGGCAGCAGGGCCCGGACCTGTTCGGCGTCGCGGGCGTTGTCCAGCAGGATCAGCACCCGCCGGCCGGCCAGCAGGCTCCGGTAGCGGGCGGCCTGGGCGTCGGGACTGGGCGGGATCTGGTCGGGGGCCACGCCGAGCGTGTCCAGGAAACCGCGGATGGCGTCGGCCGGCTCCACGATCCGCCCGGACGGGTCGAAGCCGCGCAGATTGACGTACAGCTGGCCGTCGGGGAACTGGTCGGCGGCCCGGCGGGCCCAGTGCACCGCGAGGGACGTCTTGCCGATCCCGGCCATGCCGGACAGTGCGGAGATCACCGCCACCGTCGGCCGTTCGCTCGGGTGGGCCAGCAGGGCGTCCAATTCGGCCAGTTCCTCGGCGCGGCCGGTGAACGGGTGCACGTCCGGCGGCAGCTGGGCCACCACTCGGGCGACCGGCGGCGTGCCGTCGGTGGCCTGGCAGAACGTGTCCCGCGCTTCGTCGGTCAACCCGAAGGCGTCGGCCAGCAGGCGCACCGTGGTCGGCCTGGGCTGGCTGATCCGGCCCGCCTCGAGTTTGCCGATAGTGCTGGTGCTGACCCCGACCAGCTCGGCCAGATCTTCCTGCGACAAACCCAGCCGCCGCCGGTGAGCCCGCACGGTCAGCCCGAACGCCGATCCTCCGGTCACTCGTGGATTGTACCGATGAGTTACCGATGAAGTCTCTGGTGAGCCGGCCGCCCGAAGGCCAGGGTGGATGACGATGTGCCTGGATGTCCGCAATGAACGGGGGAGGGCATCCACGGATCGTCTTCGCAGGTCACCTACCTGCGGAGGCGTTCTGTTCTCACCGGACGACGTAGAGCCGGCGCTTCGGCGTCGGGGTTTCCCTGGGTGCCACCAACCGGATCAGGAGCACTGCCGCCAGAACGGTGACCGTGTCCCGCACCAGCGCGTACCCGGCGAAGCCCCAATCGAAGTCCGCCCCGGCGACCACGCCCTGCAGCACCACGCCCGAGACGGCCGCCGTCGTGGCTGCCCCCGCCACGACGGCGGTCCGGTTACCGCTCCAGCGCTGGACCAGCCAGACGAACAGCACCGCCGGCACCACCTGCGGGACCGCCTGGGTCAGCCCGGCCAGCAGGTCGCCGGTGGCCGGCACCAGCGCGGACAGCACCATCATGGTGAGGATGCCGTAGCGGCGCGGACCGTGCCCGTCCTGCGCGAGCAGCCAGATCGCACCGACCGCCGCGGCCGGCCACACGATCCCGTCGGTCGCCGTCCCGGCGAACAGGGCCAGCAGGTAGACCAGCGCGAACCCCGCGGTGCGGGCTACAAATCGGGAGAAGCTCAAGGCCGGCCTCCGCAGTCGGGGGACCGCCAGATCGGCCGGCGACCGGCCGACCTGAGCCTTACTTCCCGACCACCTGCTGGATAAAGGGGCTCAGCACCCGCATCACGTCGCGCACGCTGGTCTGCGGGTCGGCCGACGGGCCGGTGGCGTGGCTGATCGCCAGCCGCACGATGGTCTCGGCGAACAGCAGCACGTCGCCGTGGTCGAGGGCCGGCCAGTACTCGCCGATCGCCGCCACCAGATGGTCGACGGCGACCTGGCGTACCGGTAATCCGGCCGTGGTGACCAGCGGGAGCAGGCCGCCGTCGCCGGCCAGGATGCCCTTGATCATGAGGTTGTCGGCGGCGCCGGTCAGGAACGCCTCCAGCGCGGCGCCGGCGGCGGCGAGGGGATCGGTGCGGTGGGCGGCCAGCGCGGAGTCGACCGCCCCGAGCAGCCGGCCGACCTCGCGCAGAACGTACTGCTGGGCGAGGTCGTCGCGGTTGCCGAACTGCTGGTAGACGGTCTGCCGGCTCACCCCGGCGGCGTCGGCGACGTCGGCCATCCGGGTGCGGTCCCAGCCGCGGTCGATCACCAGCCGTTCGACGGCGTCCAGGATCGCGTCGCGCATGCCGGCCCGGGCCCGCTCCGCGTAGCTCTGCTTCACCGTGCCATTTTCACCCGGGCTGGCTCGTGCACGTTGGCCAGGCTGAGGTCACCGCCGTAGTGGTCGATCACCCGGTGGTCCATCAGGTGCCGCCAGAGCGGCGGGAACAGCGCCACCACGATCATCGTGGCGTAGCCGGCCGGCAGCTGCGGCGAGGTGTCGAACGTGCGCAGGATCTGGTAGCGGCGGATCGGGTTGGCGTGGTGGTCGCTGTGCCGCTGCAACTGGTACAGAAAGATGTTCGTGATCAGGCGATTGCTGTTCCAGCTGTGCTGCTCGTCGACCTTCTCGTACCGACTGCCGGTCCATTGCCGCCGCAGGCCGTAGTGCTCCAGGTAGTTGACCACCTCGAGGAACGAGAACCCGATCACCGCCTGCAAGATCAAGAACGGCAGGACCACGATGCCGTACGCGGCGGTCAGCGCCACGAAAAGAACGACCGTCATGGCCCACGCGTTGAGTACGTCGTTGCGGACCGTCCACGGGTTGCGGTGCCGCAGCCGGAACCGGGACATCTCCAGGTGCCAGGCCGAGCGCAGGCTGCCCAGCACGGTACGCGGCCAGAACCGCCAGAAGCTCTCGCCCAGCCGGGAGCTGGCCGGGTCCTCCGGGGTGGCGACCCGGGTGTGGTGACCCCGGTTGTGCTCCACATGGAAGTGCCCGTACCCGGTCGGGGCCAGCGCGATCTTGGAGAGCCACCGCTCGGCGCTCTCCCGCTTGTGGCCCAGCTCGTGCGCCGCGTTGATGGCGATCCCGTTGACCGCGCCGATCGTCACCAGCAGGCCGAGCCGACCGGCCCAGCCGAGCCCGCCGTCGGCCCACTGCCAGGCCCCGAGCACCAGGCCACCGAGCTGTAGTGGCAGGTAGAGGTAGGTGAGCCGGCGGTAGTAGCGGTCGGCCTGCAGTGCCTTGGCGATGTCCTCGGGTGGGTTGCCGACGTCGTCCCCGCCGAAGATGTCGATCACCGGGATGACCACGAAGACCACCGCCGGGGTGAGCCACCACCAGCCTTGCAGGCCGGTCCGGGTGACGATGCCATAGCTGACGAAGGGGAGCAGCGGCACGACGATCGCGGACGGCCAGAGGTAGCGCCGCGCGTCCCGCCAGACGGATCGATTCTCGGACATGGCCCGACTGTGGCACCGCTCACCAAAACTTACAAGAGGACAGTTTTTGTAAACTTGGCTGTCACCATTCCGATCTTTGTAAACCCCCGCTACCGTACGGGCATGGAATCGGGAAAGCCGTCCGGCCGCTGGCTGGGCGCGTTGATCACGGCCTGCCCGCTGCTCGCCGCGGCCTGGCTGCTCACCTACACGCTGCTGCGCCCGCCGTTCCTCGAACCGCTCGGCGGCTGGAACTACGCCGGCCCGCTGGCCCTGATCCTCGCGGTCGCGCCCCTCGGCCGGACCTGGCGCGGCGACGCCTACGTCCGGCCGACGAGCACATCCCGCCTCTGAATCGGTCGGTGAGCGCCCGATCTCCATCAATTGTCGACGGACGGTTGACCCGGGGGTGCGATATGCTTCGCATCGACATGCTTCTATGTCTGGCCCAGCTGGCGGCTCCCCACCGAAGCAGCCACCTGATTGTCCGGCCCCCCGAAAGGAAAGCGCACCCATGAGATCCATGCGGAACGTCCTCGCCGCATCGACGGTCGCCGCCGTCGGCCTCGTCCTGCTCCCCGCCCCGGCCTTCGCGGCCACCGTCGTCGTCAGCAACGTGACCGACCTGACCAGCGCCATCAAGAACGCGTCGGCCGGCACGGTCATCCAGGTCCGCGGCGGCACCTACTACCCGACCGCCACCCTGCAGTCGACGGTCAACGGGACCTCGTCGTCGCCGGTCACGCTCACCGCGTACGGCTCGGAGGTCGTCAAGATCTCCGGCTCGAGTTTGCCCAGCGGCTCTTGGATCTTCAAGCTGACTGCCGATTACTGGAACGTTTCAAACATCACCTTCTCGGACTCTCCGGACAGTGCCGTGGTCTGTCAGTCCTGCACCGGCACCAACTGGAACAACATCAAGACCATCAACGGCGGTGACTCCGGCTTCACGCTCACCGGCGACGGCACGGCGAACAACACCATCAAGAACATCGACGCGTACGGCAACTACGACGCCGCCGCACACGGGGAGAACGCCGACGGTGTCGCGATCAAGTTCGGCTCCGGCAGCGGAAACCTGGTCACCGGCGCCCGGCTGTACAACAACTCGGACGACGGCATCGACCTGTGGTCCTTCTCCTCGCCGGTCACCATCGAGCACACCTGGTCCTTCGGCAACGGCCAGAACCGCTGGGGCGACTCGGCCTTCGCCGGCGACGGCAACGGCTACAAGCTCGGCGGTGACGGCGAGACCGTGGCGCACGTCGTGAACAACTCGGCGGCGTGGGACAACGAGGGCAACGGCTTCACCGAGAACTCCAACAAAGGCGCCATCGTCATCAACCGGACCACGGCGTACGCGAACGGGAATTGGGGTTATTACTTCAGCACCAGCTCGGCGCGGCTCGGCAAGAACCTGGCCGTGGGCAACGGCAGCGGCTCGGTGACCAAGGGTTCCTCGGTCGTCTCGGCCGGCAACAACTGGGACAGCGGCATCAGCACCCCGGCGTTCGTCTCGACGAACGCCGCGACCACCTACAACGCCCGCTCGTCCAGCGGCACCCTGCCGGCCACCACCTTCCTGACCACCGGCAGCAGCACCATCGGCGCCACCATGAACTGAGATCAGCGCGGGAGCCCCGCCGCGGCGGCCTCGAGAGCGGGCGCGATCAGCCGGATCGCGTCGTGCAGGATCTGCTCGTAGTCGTCGCGGCGGAACTCGTACGGCAATTCCAGCCGCAGCTCCGAGGTGCGAGCCAGCACCGGGTCGGCGGCCAGCCGCTCGACGATCTCGTCGGCCGGCCCGACCAGGTCGGGGGCGAACAGGACCCGCCGCTCGCCGCGCGGCGCCAGCGTCCGTTCGTGGCGACTTGCCGCGTACGCCCGGTACCGCTCGCGGGTGGCCCGGTCGGCGCTGTCGGTCGGCACGATCACCCGGCCCACCGCCACCCGGGCCGGCCGGTCCGCCGGCACGAGTTGCCGGTACTCGCCGATCAGGGCGAGCTGGGCGGCGGCGAAGTCGTCGTGGTGCTCGCCGAAGACGATGTTGCCGGTCAGCAGGTTCAGCCCGTTCTGGCCGGCCCACTGGGCCGACCGGGTGCTGGCCGCGCCGTACCAGAGCCGGTCGATCAGGCCCGGGTTGTGCGGCTGCAGCCGGGGCCGCTGGGTGTTGCCGGGCGACTGGATCACCGTTTCCGCGTCGCCCAGGAACTCGCCCCGGAGGTTGTCGACCAGCCGGGCGATCCGCCCGTGGGACAGGTCGAAGTCGCGCCAGTTACCGTCGAACACCAGGTGCCCGAGCAGCTCGGCGTGCGGCGGGGTGCCGGCGCTGAACCCGGCCTGCAGCCGTCCCCGGGAGAGCACGTCGGCCAGCGACAGGTCCTCGGCGAGCCGGAACGGGCTCTCGTAGCCGATCGGGATGACCGCGGTGCCCAGCTCCACCCGGCTGGTGCGCTGCCCGGCGGCGGCCAGGAACACCGCGGCCGAGCCCACCCCGTGTTCCAGGTGCCGCTGCCGGATCCAGGCCCCGTCGAAGCCGATCCGCTCGCCGTACTCGAACAGCTGGAGGGTGTCTTCCAGGCCCGCGTACGGGTCGTCGTCGGGAAAGTTGCCGGGCGTGAGAAACGCCAGCGTCCGCGCAGTCATACCCGCACGCTATTCCTACCGTCCCGGTGGGGGAAGGGGCGCATGGGATATTATTCCTATAGGTCTAATAGACATTGCGACGACGAGACCTTACCGTGAAGGACACCGGACACGGAAAAGAGCACCATGATGACCATCTCCTCCGATCGACGCACCTTCGACCACCTGGTCACGGCCGGCCTGACCGAGGAACTGCGAGCCGAACTGCTCGACCTGCGCCTGCGCTGCGCCCAACTCGAACTGGAACGAGCCGCCCTCCTGGAGGCCCGCGAAGCGTTCCCGCAGCCCACCGCCACGTCAGGTGTATAGCCTGCTCGGCGTGATGACCACCGCCGCCGAGAAAAGCGCGGCGAACTGCTCGGCCGAGCCGAACATGGCAGCGATCCGCTCGGTGTACTTGGCCAGGTAGTCCGGCTGAAGGTGAGCCGGCAACTGGTCACCGTCCTGCACAGCGGTGCCTTCGACACGCACGATGTTCCGCCCGATGTCGGTGACGTCAAGGGTCAGGCTCACCCGCGGGTTGCCGGCGATGTGCCGCAGCTTCGCCTTGCCGGGCCGGCTGTAGAGCAGGATCGTCGTTGGTCGCCGCGAATGTAACCGGGCGGTACGACAACGCGGTCACGTGTTCAGGTGATGTTCTGGGATCCGGCGTGCTGTTTTGCTCGCTGCGAGCACACCTACGAAGGGCAAAGACCATGCCGATGATTGACGTGTACGCCGCGGCCGGCACGTTCGCCGACAAGCACCGACTCGCCGTTGACCTGGCCACGGCGGTCAAGGAGATCGAAAAGGTGCCGGACATCCCGATGTTCCGGAAGAACACCGCCGCCTTCGTGCACGAGTTGCCGCCCGGCGCGGCCGCCAACGTCGACGGCGACGGCGATTACGTACGCGTGCAGGTGCTGACCAACGCCGGCGCGCTGGACCGGGAGAAGCAACTCGCGGTCGTGGAGCGGCTGACCGACATCGTGGCCGCGGCGGCCGGCGACCTTTCGCTCCGGGACCGGACCTGGGTGCTGCTGACCGAGGCGCCGGAGGGCGGCTGGGGCCTCTGGGGCCACGCCCACACCAACGCCGAACTGATCGCCGCCGCCCGAGCCGCCATCGCCGCCGGCCAGGCCTGAGCAGCCTTACCGGAGCGGCGCGGCGTCGCGGACGGCGTTGGCCAGTTGCACTCGGGAGCGGACCTCGAACTTGGTGAAGATTGACCGCAGGTGGGTGCTCACGGTGTTGGTCGAGACGCCGAGGGTGGCCGCGGTGGACCGGTTGGAGTGGCCGGCGGCGACCAGTTCGGCGACCCGGGCCTCGGTCTCGGTCAGGGCGGCCCAGCCGTGCGCGGCGCGGCGGCGGGGGTGGGCGGCGAGCGCCGGGTGGTCGGCCTCGATCGCTCGGGTGTAGCCGTACGCCCCGGCCTGTTCGAAAAGGTTGTGGGCCTCGCGGAGGGCGGCCTGGCCGTCCTCCGGGCGCCCGGCGGCGACCAGCACGTCGCCGAGATCGCGGAGGGCGCCGGCCAGCACCAGCGGTCTTGGCGAGTGGCGCAGCACGGTGACGGCTCGGGACAGCACCTTGGCGTCGGCCGTCTGATGGCCGCGTACCTGCAGGGCCACGCCTTTCATCGTCGCTACGCCGGGGTTGCGCCGGGCACCGAGGTCGGCGAGGTGGGCCGCCAGCCGGGCGGCGGCGGGGTCGCCGGCCTGCTGGGCGATGCCGCTGAACGTCCGCATCCAGGGTGGCGACCAGGCCCAGGCGTGCGAACCGTCGTCGGCCGCGGACAGCAGCGGGACGATGATGCGCAGCGAGCGCTCCGGGTCGCCCTCCTCGGCGGCGAGCCAGGCCTGCATCGCGAGCAGGCGGGAGGCGCGGATCGTGTCCTGGCGCTCTACGGCGTTCTCGATCGGCGCGATCTCCTTGCGGGCCCGGGCTACCTCGCCGCGATAGATCGCCAGGCCGCCGAGGACCATGCGGGCGTTCATCAGGTACGCGAAGTTCTCGATCGCCTCGGCCTGGCGGAGCAGCTTGCGCGCGGTGACCTCGGCCGCCGCCAGTTCGCCCAGGTTGTGGTGCTGCCACACCTGGGCGAACAGATGGGACGGGAGCAGCCGGTCCAGGTTGTCGCCGGCGTCGGCCCGGAGCTTGGCCAGCAAGGTGGCGGCCTCGTCGTAGCGGTCCAGGTGCTGCAGGGCGCGGATGCGCTCGGCGACGTGGGCCGACGACGAGATCAGGCGCAGCTGGTCGAAGTAGTCGAGCACCTTGCGGTGCTCACCGGTATTGCGGGTGATCTCGGTCAGCGCGAGCAACGCCGTCTGCTGGGCCGGGCCGTCGCCGAGCCGGGCACCCTCGGCCAGGGTCCGGGTGGCGGCCTCGGCCGCGGCCGGCGCCGACGGTGTACGGGTCATCGCGAGTGCTCGCAACGCTCGAAGCCGGGCCCGATCGGCGGGCGGCAGGTCCGGGCGGCCGAGCGCGGCGTTGGTGCGGTGTTCCAGGGCCGGGCCGGCGCCGGAGTCCCAGAGGGCCCGGCCGGCGCTGACCTCGATGCGGGCCACCGCGCCGGGGGTGCCGGCGATCGGCAGCAGGGTGTCGGCGAGGTCGAGGACGTCGTTGTTGCGCTGGGCGCTGACCAGTACGGCCAGGGCCCGTTCACCGATCTCCAGGGCGCGGGGATGGGCGACGCCGATCATCGTGAACGCCTGCCGGGCGAGCGTCGCCGCCTGTTCCGGCATGACGGTGACGCTCTCGGCGGCCGCGCGCAGGGCCACTTCGGCCGCCTCGAGATCGCCGGGCTCGGCGCTGGCCAGGAAATGCGGGACGGCCGGCAGCGCGGCCTCGCCCGCCGTGGCCAACTGCCGCCCGCGCGCCCGGTGCAGCCGGGTCCGGTCCGGCGCCGGAGTGTGGGCGTAGATGGCTTCCCGGATGAGGTCGTGCGGCAGGGACAGGCCGGTCTCCGCGACGGTGAGCAGCCCCTCGTCCTGGGCGCGGGTCGCCGCCTCGTACACCAGCTCGGCGGTCACCTGGCCGAGCAGACCCGCGACGTCGGCGACCGGAACGGCCCGCCCGCAGACGGCGACCGCCCGCACGACCGAGACCACCGACTCCGGCAGGCCGGTCAGGCGCTGCCGGAGGCCGGCGATCAGCTCGGCGTGCGCGTCCGTCTCGGCGAGCCCGTGGGCACGCCGGCGGGCCAGCCCGGTGAGCAGTTGCGCGGCCCAGAACGGGTTGCCGCCGACGCCGCGCAGCAGCTGCCGGGTGGCGGCGTCCGGGGCGGTGCCCAGCCGGTCGGCGGCGAGCTCGTCGATCTCGGCATCGGTGATCGGCCCCAGGACGATCCGAGAGACCGGCATGGGGCCGGCCGCGGCGAGGACGTCCTCGAGCCGGTCGAGCGGGGTGAGCCGGCTGGCCAGCAGCCACACGACCGGCGAATCGGCGAGCCGGGCCGGCAGCACGCGCAGCGCGAAGCGGGTCAGTGGATCGGTCCACTGCACGTCGTCCAGCCCGATCAGAACCGGCTGGCGGGCCGCTCGCTCGGCCAGCAGCTCGGCGATCCGGTCGATCAGCCAGAGCGGCCGCTCATACAGCGGCGCCAGCCCGGCGAAGGACTCCGCTTCGAGCAGCGGCTGCGGGCCGGACCGCAGCGCGACAAGCAGCGGCGCACCCGCGGCGACCTGGTCGATCTCCTCGGTCTTGCCGGCGCCCACCGCGAATCCCTGGCGCCGGGCCTGCTCCGCCGCGTCGCTCAGCACGCTCGTCTTGCCGATGCCCGGTTCGCCGATCAGCGCGATCACCGAGCCGCGCCGGCTGCGGGCGGTCTGGCGGAGGGAACCCAGAAGGACGGACATCTCCTGCGCGCGCCCACGTAAAGTCACCCGTGCCATGCCCGCAACCCCCAGAGCCGGTCCTCATCATTTCATGTGATGCCCGGCGACCGGCCCGGAGTGCAGTCTGGATCACGTGACTGGAAGCTGGAGGCGGCGGGTTTCTGTCCGGCTCCCGGACGCAGGTCGCCGACTACGCCACCGCGCTCGCCGACCGCGGCTTCGTGGTGGCGAGCCTGGAGTACTCGCTCGCGCCCGGCCAGCACTATCCGGTCCCGGTGCGGCAGGGCACCGCGGCTCTCGGGTATCTGGCCGCGAACGCGACGAGCTTCGGCGGGAACCCGGACAGGATGGTCAGCAGTGCCTGAGCGTCCGCGGTACGTCGCGATGGGCAGCTCGTTCGCGGCCGGCCCGTTCATCGGCCGCCGCAGCCCGGGCAGCCCGCGCCGGGCCGGGCGGTCGGCCGCCAACTACGCCCATCTGCTGGCCGCGCGGCTCGGCCTGGACCTGACCGACGTCACCTACTCCGGCGCGACCGCGGCGCAGATGCTCGACGGTCAGCCCGGCGCCGGCCCGGCCCAGATCTCGGCGGTCACGGCCGGAACCGACCTGGTCACCATCACCTGCGGCGGCAACGACATCGGTTACCTGCCCCGGCTGACCTGGGCGAGCATGCCCGCCCCGATCCGGCGCCGGGCGGATGAGTACGCCCGCCGGAGCGACCGGCGGCTCGGCGAACTCGGCGGCACCTTCGACCGGCTGACCGGCGAGGTGCGCCGGCGTGCCCCGCGGGCCCGCCTCCTGCTTGTCGACTACCTCACCATCCTGCCGCCGGACCCGGATGCCGACACCGGCCGGCTTCCGGCCGAGGTCGCCGCCTGGGGCCGCGAGGTGGCCGTTCGCCTGAGCCAGGAGACTGCGGCCGCCGCCGAGCGGGCCGGCGCCGAGTACGTGGCGGTGTCGGCCGCCAGCCGCGACCATCACGCCTGGTCGGCCGAGCCGTGGACCCGGCGTTTCCGCCTCTCCCGGGCCGGCGCGCCGTATCACCCGAACGCCGCCGGAATGCGCGCCGTGGCCGAGATCCTCGCCGGCGTTTGCTAACCCGCCTGCGACAGCGCTCCCAGCTGCGGCAATTCGATGCCGAACGCCCGGTCCCAGGCGTGGACCCGGTCGGCCGTCACGTCGGCCGGCCGGGAGATCGCCTCCTCGGCCAGCGAGGCGCGCACCAGGGACTGGCCGGAGCGGATCGCGGCACCCAGTCGCTGGTGGCCGCGGACCGCGAAGAAGTGCCGTGCGGCGTAGCCGACCTCGATCGGCTCGGCCGAGTCGGATTCGTCGAACGCGGGAACGGCCGCCGTGGGGAAGATGCGCTGCGGGTCGAGATAGCAGGCCGGGCCGGACGAGGCGGTCAGCTCCGACTCGTGCAGGGACTCGATGATCGTGTCGAGGATTTCTTGCGGCGTGGCCCGGGTGCTGTCGCAGATGGTGTCGTAGTTGCGCAGGCGGGTCTTGTCCACGCCGTACTTGGCCAGGAACCGGATGCGCTCGCTCTCGCTGCGCGACTCCAGATCGGTGCGTGCCTCCTCGAGGGTGGCGTAGTTCTCCACCTCGGTCGGGCGGCCCAGAACCCGCCGGGCCGCGACGGTGGGCTCGGTGATCAGGTGCACCTTCAGCGCGCCGGCGAAGAAGTGCCAGGCCAGCCGGCTGTCGACGACGAGTTGCTCGCCGGACGCCACGATGTCGCGCTGGATCTGGTCGATGTGGGCGTCGATCGTGTCGTCGAGCTCGGAATGCCGGTTGAGCTGCAGTGCGCTCAACCCGCGCCGCGCCGCCAGTTCCCGATAGAGATCGCCGATGCTGATGCGCCGCACCCCGAGTTGCCGGGCGAGCAGCACGGACACCGTGGTCTTGCCACTCCCGAGATCACCATTGATAACGACAGATCGCCCCAGGGCCATGGGCAACCTTAGCCCGATCGCCCGTTCGGGGGTGGTCGTCCGAAGGGCTGGCGGGCAGGGTGTACGCGTGAGCGATACGTCCCGGATCTTCATTTCGCATGCCGGTGTGGATCGATCGTGGGCGGAGTGGGCTAGTTGGCATCTGGAGCACGCCGGCTACGACACCGAGTTGGACTGTGTCGATTGGAAGGCCGGTGAGAACTTCGTCGAGCGGATGCACGAGGCGCTCGAGCGGGAGAACCCGATGCTGGTGCTGCTGTCGTCGGCGTACCTCGATCCGGGTCGCTTCACGACGGACGAGTGGACGGCTCGTTTCGCGCAGCGGCGTAAGGATGTGGACGTGAAGCTGATTCCGGTACGGATCGACAACGTCGACCTCCGGACGGGGATCTGGGCACCGATCATCGTGCCAAGCCTGTGTGACCTGCCGTCGGAGAAGGCCGTGCAACTGCTGCTGGAGTCGGTCGGCGGGGTGCTGGGTCCGCCCGCGCCGGCGACCGCTCCGCGATATCCCGATAGTCCGGCGCCGGCCGCGAGCGTCGATGCGGGGCCACGGCGGCCGGGTTCGTTGCCGTCGGTGTGGAACGTGGATCGGCGGAATCCGGCGTTCACCGGCCGGGACGGTGTGCTGAACCAGGTGCACGACGGCCTGTCCGGGGCCGGGCGGGTCGCCGTGCAGGCACTGCACGGCATGGGCGGGGTCGGGAAGACCCAGGTGGCGCTGGAGTACGCCTATCGGTTCGCTGGTGAGTACGACCTGGTGTGGTGGGTGTCGGCGGAGCAGGCCGGGTTGATCGGCGAGCAGTTCACGGCCCTCGGGGTCGAGCTGGGGCTGGTCGAGGCGGGGGCCGATTCGACGGTCGCGAAGAGCAAGGTGCTGGGTCACCTGTCCGGGCAGCAACGCTGGCTGCTGGTCTTCGACAACGTGGTGGACAGCGAGGACGTGCTGCCGTGGCTGCCGCGCGGTGGCGGCCACGTGCTGATCACCTCGCGCCGGGGGAACTGGCAGCAGATCGCGCACGCGGTGGAGCTCGACGTCCTGCCCCGGGAGGAGGCGGTGCGCTTCCTGGCCGAGCAGTTGCCCGGCGTGGACAACGACGAGGCCGGCCGGTTGGCGGAGTCGCTGGGTGACCTGCCGCTGGCGCTGGCGCAGGCAGCCGGCTATCTCGCGGAGACCGGCATGGCGGTCGCCGAGTACCGGCAGTTGCTGGTCGAGGAGACCCGGGCCGTGCTGGACTTGGGCCGGCCGGTCGACTATCCCCGGCCGCTGGCGGCGTCGATCGCGCTCGGCGTGGCCGCGCTGTCGGAGGTGGATCCGGCGGCGGTGGCGATCCTGCGGTTGTGCGCGCTGCTCGCGCCGGAGCCGATCGCGGTCGACTTGATCGTCGAGGTGGCCCAGCCCACCGAGCCCTATCCGGCGATGCTGGCCCCGCTGCCCGAGGTGATCGGCAGACCGCTGGTGCGGCAGGAGGCGATCGGCCGGATCGGCGCGTATGGGCTGGCCCGGGTGGGTTCAGGAACGGTGACGGTTCACCGGCTGACCCAGGCGGTAGTCCGCACGCAGATGGAACCATCCGCGTTTGCCGAGCTGTCGGTGCATCTGCAGGCGGTGCTCGGCCGGATGTACCCGGGCGACCCGAGGGACCCGGCGAGCTGGCCGGACTGGGGCCGACTGCTTCCGCACCTACTCGCCGTCGACCCGGCCCACACCGATGACCCGGCCCTGCGTCTGTGTGCGTGTGATGCCGTGGTCTACCTGATCGGCCGCGGTGACACCGCCCCGGCCCGGCAGTTGGCCGTGAACCTTTTCGAGGAGTGGAGGCACCGGCTGGGCGCCGATCACCGGGACACTCTGCGGGCGGCGAGCGAAGTGATCTGGGCGCTGCGTGACCTCGGCGAGTACAGCCGCCTGCAGCCGTTGGTGGCCGACGTCCTGTCACGGCAGATCAGGACCCGGGGCGAAAGTGATCCCGACACGCTGCGCAGCGCCTCCGACCTCGGAATAATTCTCAGTCTTCTCGGCGACCACCAGCATGCGGAGGAGGTCGGTCGCGACGTATGGCAGCGACGGCGTCAGGTTCTGGGTGAGGAGCACCCGGACACGCTGCGGTCGGCCAGTAGTGTCGCGGCGACGCTGAGGGACTTGGGCCGCTATCAGGAGGCGCTGACGCTCCAGCATCAGGTGTGGGACCAGCGCCGCCGGGTCCTGGGTGAGGAGCATCCGGACACGCTGATGTCGGCGAACGGTGTCGCGTCGGTGCTGGGGGAGCTGGGGGACTTTCAGGAGGCGTTGACGCTTTGGCAGCAGGTGCGGGAGCGGTATCGGCAGGTTTTGGGTGAGGAACACCCGGATACCCTGATGGCGGCGAGCAACGTGGTTTCGGGGCTGGCGAAGTTGGGGCGGTATCAGGAGGCGATGACGCTCGGGCAGCAGGTGTGGAACCAGCACCGGCGGGTTTTGGGTGAGGAGCATCCGGACACGCTGGCGTCGGCGAACAACGTCGTATCGGCGCTCGGGGAGTTGGGGCGGTATCAGGAGGCGTTGACGCTCGGGCAGCAGCTGTGGGAGCAACGTGGCCGAGCGCTGGGTGAGAAGCACCCGGACACGCTGAGGTCCGCCTTGAGCCTCGCGATCGCCTATCTGAACCAGGGCCGGACTTTACCCGGTCGCCGCATGGCCGAACTGGCGTGGAAAGGTCTGCGGAAACAGCTCGGTGCCCAGCACCCGACCACGCAGAAGGCCGCCGAGGTTCGGGACACGGCGATGCAGATGATGGGCGGTCAGGCCGGCGGTAACAAGAAGCGCCGGCGGTGAGGCGTACGTCAGCTTGGGGTTGATGTTGATCCGGTGCCTTTGATCTGCCATTGCTTTCGGGCCGCCGGGGCGATGGCGGTGGACGCGCCGGGTTCCTGAGGGCGCTGGGCGTAGCCGTTGCGGACTACGGTGCGGTGTACGAAGGCGTTCTGGGTCCAGGGGATGAACTCCAGCAAGGGTGGGGTCTCGCTCAGGAACGTGCCGGCCAAGTGCTGGTGGACCTGCATCATGTCGCCGGCGTGCGGGACCACTCGCAGGCCGTTGGCTGCCGCGTGCTTGGCCACCTGCAGCCACTCGGTTACGCCGCCTACCCGGGTCACGTCTACCTGGATTACCCGCAGGGCGTCGGCGGCTATGAAGTTCGCGAAGGCCTGGTATGAGTACAGGCTCTCGCCGGCCGCTATGTCCAGCGTGGTTGCTGCCTGCAGGCGCTGGTGGGACTGGATGTCGTCGGCATGGACCGGCTCCTCGAACCAGTCCATGCCTACCTCCTCCAGTACCGGCAGCAGGCGGGCCGCGGTGCTGAAGTCCCAGCGCATGTTCGCGTCGCACATCAGCGTGACATCCGGGCCGACCGCCTGGCGGGCGGCGCGGACCCGGGCCGCGTCCTCGCGCCAGTTGTCCTTGCCTACCTTGACCTTGACCCGCCGCCAGCCCTGGTCGACGAGCGAGCTGAGGTCGCGTTCCAGCTCGGCGACGCTGAGGTTGAGCCAGCCGCCGTCGGTGTTGTAGGTCTCGATGTCGCCGGCGGTGCCGCCGAGCAGGCGCCACAGCGGGACGCCGGCCCGCTGGGCGGCCAGGTCCCACAGCGCGATGTCGACCATCGCCAGGGCCATGTGCACCACGCCGGCCCGGCCGATCCAGTGCGTGGGCCGCCAGTAAAGACGCTTCCAGGTGCCGAGGATGTCCTCGGAGGCGGCGCCGAGCAGGGCCGGCGCGTAGTAGTTGTCGATCACCTGGGTCAGCAGCTCGGCGCCGTTGTGCACGCCGGAGATGCCGGTGCCGACCCGGCCGTCCGCGGTGCGGATCTCCACCACCGGGACGGTCCAGGCGGTCAGGCGGGTGGTGGCGTCGTTCAGGGTCTGCGCCAGCGGCACGGCCAGTGCGTATGTCTCGATGGAGGTGATGACCGCGCCCTCGTCGCCGGGTGCCAGTGCGGCGCGCGAGGAGGAGAGCAGACCCTGAACGTGTTCCACCTAGGTGCTCCTTATCGGGTGGTGTAGCGGATGACGTCGGTGCGCATGGCGTCGCCCGACACCTTCACGGCGGCGAACGTGTGCGTTCCGGCTTTCAGCCCGGCGATGCTGAAGACCTTCTGCTGGGTCGAGCGGGTGGCACTGCGCAGGTCGACCCGCTTGACCACCTTGCCGTCGATGGAGATGTCGACGAGTCCCTGGTCGGGTGCGGTGGCGGTGATCCAGTCGACGGCGGTGCCGGTGAAGGCGTACGAGACCTTGCTGCCGTTGATCTTGGTGGTGTGCACGTCGTCCAGATAGTCGCCGCGGAAGGTGAAGTCGAGCTGGGTCGCGCCGAGTGGCAGGCTGGCCAGGTAGGCCTTGCGCAGGGTCACCGTCGAACCGGACACGGTGTAATCGGAGCCGCTCGTGAGGCCGGCGATGCCGGTGAACTCGCCCAGCACCTGGACCTGGACATCGGCCGGTGCCTTGCGGTCGAACGAGGCGGCCGGCGGGTCGAGCAGGCTCGGCTGCGTGACGTCGATCCGGTCGACGAGCATGTAGGAGCCGGACTTCTTGACCCCCATCAGCGTGTGGCTGCCGTTGGGCAGGTCGCTCACGGTGAAGACGGCCTGCTGGGAGAGGCGCGGCTGGCCTTGCTCACGGCCGGTGTTCACGGTCTTCACGAATGCGCCGTCCAGGTAGATGTCGACGTCACCCTGCGAGGTGTCCATCTCGGTCACGTAGGAGACGCCGGTGCCGGTGAACGTGTACTGGAACGAGTCACCGTTGCGCTCGGTGTAGTGCACGTTGTCCTGGTAGTCGCCGAGACCGCGGCCGGTGCTCTGCGACCACGTCCCGGCGTACGCGATGCCCTGGTCGGTGTCGTCGTGGGTGATCGTGCGGACCGGGCCGCTCGTCGACGGCGGCGCGGTGGTGCCGGTGTCGGTGACGTTCAGGGTCAGCGGCTGCGAGGTCGCCGCAACGCCCTCCCGGGTCCACTCTCCCTGGTAGCCGACCCGCAGCGCGTCATCGTTGACGGCGACGAGAGAACCCGACTGCGGCGTGACCTTGAGTAGCCGTACGCCATGGATCGGCACGCCGGAGGCGGTGAATTTGGTCGCGAAGCGGCCGAGGTCTTTGCGATCCCACAGGTCGCGGACCGTGGCGGCGCCGGTCAGGCCGAGGTCCGACCAGTTCACCGTGACGTCCTTGTCGGTGCGGCCGAGGTTGAACAGCGCGACCGTGTAGCTGCCGTCGGGGTTGAGCGCGTACCAGATCGGCTGCTGCGCCGACGCCGACACCGGGCGAGCCGGAGTGCCGGCCTGGTCGACCGCGATCACCTCGGGGTTGGTGAGCAGGCTCAGGCCGTACGCGTCCAGGTTGGTCAGGTCGTTGCCCAGGTACAGCGGCGCGGCGGAAATCGCCCACAGCGTCATCGCGCTGCGCCGTTCGTCCTTGGTCAGGCCGTCCATGCTGCCGTTGCCGACGTTGAGCGAGTCGAGGTCGTTCCAGCCGCCGTTGCCGGCGTTGCGCCACCAGGTGGCCAGGTCGGGGAAGAGCCGGGCAACGTTCTGCCACTGGGTCAGTGCGTCGTTGGCGCAGTAGCACTCGACGTCCCAGTCGATCCGCCAGCCGTTCGCCTTGGACCGCCAGTAGTCGGCGTACTTGGGGTCGAGCGCCCAGGACAGCTCGAACCAGATCTTGTGCTTCTTCAGGGCCGTCGACCAGGCGGCGACGTCGTCGCGGGCGTCAAGCGAGAGGTCGCTGATCCCGGAGCCGGGCGTCACGCTGTCGAACTTGACGAAGTTGACGCCCCACGTGGCGAACAGGTCGACGATCGAGTCGATGTACTTCTGCGAACAGGGGTTCGCGAAGTCGATCCGATAGCCGATGTTCCAGTAGTCGGCCTGCTGGATGGGCTGCTTGACGATGTCGTGGGTGGTGCAGCCGGGGGCGCCGGCGATCGGCAGGCTGGCCTCGTAGACCGCGGGGGAGATGCCCGGGATCATGTAGAGGCCGAACTTCTGGCCGTTCGCGTGGACGTGGTCGATGACCTTCTGGAAGTCCTTCATCGGCTTCGGCCGGCCGTTGGCGTCGATCCCGTCGTTCCAGCCGGCGTCGACGTTGATGTAGTTGTAGCCGTACTTCTGCAGCTTGGCGTGCATCGCGTCGGACTGCTTGATGAGCTGCTCGGGCGTGATCCACTTACCGTTGCCGGAGTAGACCTGCATGCTGTAGCTGCTCCAGCCCATGTAGGGCTTGGTGGCCCATGGGTCGGCTGTCGATTTTGCCGGGATTGCCGGCACTGCGGCCGCAGGTGCGACCGCGGGCTGTGGACTCGGCTTCGGGCCGGCTTGCGCCGGATAGGCGGTCAGGAGAAGAAGCATCGCGGCGCCGAGGACGGCGGCGGGACGGCGTGACCTCACGGTCGTACCTCCGGATTTTTCTTTTGGGGATGGGGAATTCAGGAAGCGACGAAAGCCTGGATGCTGACGGTGGCGGCACCGCGGGCCCACTCTTCGAAAGGCAGCGGCCGTACGGACAACGGGCACTGGGCGGCGGCGCCGAACGCCTGGCGCTCGAAGCCGGCCCGGATGTGGGTCTCGAACAGGTCGTAGGCGGCCAGGCCCTCGCCGGACACCACGATGTGGGCCGGGCCGACCAGGTTGGCCACGGCCGCGATGCCGCAGCCGATCGCCTCGCCGGCGGCGGCGAAAACCGCACTGACGCGTACGTCGCCGGCGCGCGCCGCATTTACCGCGTCATCGAAGCTCAGCCCGGCCCGGCTGACGATGGCGTCGGTACCGGCGATGGCCTCCACGCAACCGCGCCCGCCGCAGTGGCACGCCGGACCGTTCACGTCGACGCCGATGTGCCCGATCTCGCCGGCCACACCGTGCGAGCCGGAGACGAGCCGGCCGTTGACCACCAGGCCGCAGCCGATACCGGTACCCACGGTGACCAGTGCGAACGACTCCGCGCCGACACCCTCGCCGAACCAGTGCTCGGCGGTGGTCAGCGCCTTCACGTCGTTCTCGACCGTGACGGTCAGCCCGGTGGCCTTCTCCGCGAGCTCCCGCAGCGGCACGTCGCGCCAGTGCAGGAACGGCGAATAACGGACCAGGCCGGTGGCGCGGTCGACGTCGCCGGAGACGGCCAGGCCCAGTCGCCTGGTGCGGGAGCGGTCGTCGATCAGGTCGTCGACGAGGTGGCCGAGTTCGGTCAGGACGTAGTCGACGTCCTTATCCAGTAGCGGCCGGTGGATCGACTTCCGGACCTGGGCGCCGAGGTCGCAGAGCACGCCGATCAACTCGTCGGCCGTGATCTTCACGCCGACGAAGAACTCCCGGTCGGCCCGGATGGCCAGCGGGCTGGCCGGGCGGCCGGCACCCGGGCCGGACCGCTCGGTCGCGGCCAGCTCCTGCAGGTAACCGAGCTCGATCAGCGGCCGGGCCGCCTTGGTGACCGCGGCCTGCGACAACCCGAGCCGGCGGGCGAGGGTGACCCGGCTCAGTGGACCCTCGGTCAGCACCGCCGTGAGCACGGCGGTCATCGCCGGTGCGGCGGATTCGGCCTCAGGCAACATGGCCGAAACGTAGGCCAGGCCGTTACGGAAATCAATACTTGACGAAGGAAATTATTGAGCCTACGTTTCGGCCATGTTTCCCCAGATCGGCGCGCGAGCGCCTCGACGCAGCCGCTGGTCCCAGGCGCAGCGGTCCTGGCGGTTGCACTGGCAGCTGTACCTGCTGGTGAGCGTGCCGCTGGCCTATTTCGTCGTCTTCAAGTACATCCCGATGAGCTTCAGCGTCATCGCGTTCAAGGACTACAGCCCGGTGCTGGGTCCGTGGGGCAGCGAATGGGTGGGCCTGCGGAACTTCCAGGCGCTGTTCAGCAATCCGGTCTTCGGCACGCTGCTGAAGAACACCCTGATCCTGGCGTTCTACCTGGTGCTGGCGAGCTTTCCGATACCTCTTCTACTGGCGCTCGCGCTGAACGAGATTCGTAACGGCTGGTTCAAACGCACGGTGCAGATGGTCACCTATGCGCCCTACTTCATCTCCACCGTCGTGGTGGTCTCGATAACCATCCTGCTGCTGTCGCCGCGAATCGGCATCGTGGACGCCAACGTCCTCGGCGATCCGAGCTACTTCCGCCATATCTACGTGTGGACCGACGTCTGGCAGACCGCCGGGTATTCGGCCGTCATCTACCTGGCCGCACTGGCCGGCATCGATCCCACACTGCACGAATCGGCCAAGATCGACGGCGCCAGCCGGCTGCAACGCATCCGGCACGTCGACCTGCCCGGCATCATGCCAACCGCGGTGATCATGCTGATCCTGGCGGCCGGGAACATGATGGCGATCGGGTTCGAGAAGGCCTATCTCCTGCAGAACAACCTCAACCTCGCACAATCAGAAATCATCCCGACGTACGTCTACAAGACCGGCCTGATCAACGCGGACTTCAGCATGGCCACCGCCGTGGGCCTGTTCAATTCGGTGGTCAATCTATGCCTGCTACTGGTGGTCAATTTCATCGCCAAGCGGATTACTGGGAGCGGACTGTGGCGATGAACAAGGTGCGTATCCGCGAACCTTTTGGCGACCGTGTTTTCCTGATCGTTGTCAAAATCATGCTGGCCGTGGCACTGGTTGTGGTGCTGCTGCCGCTGCTCTACATCGTGGCCAGCTCGTTAAGCAGCCCGGACGCGGTCAACTCGGGCCGGGTGACCTTCTGGCCGGTCGAGTTCTCCACCGAGGCGTACCGGAACGTGCTCAGCAACGCGGAGGTCCTGCGGGGTTACTACAACTCGCTGATCTACGCCGTCGCCGGCACGCTGATCAGCGTCACACTGACGGTGGCCATCGCCTATCCGCTGTCCCGGAAGACCTTCTACGGGCGCAATGTGCTGATGACCCTGCTCATCTTCACCATGCTGTTCTCGGGTGGCCTGATCCCGACCTACATGGTGGTGCACGACCTGGGAATGCTGGACACCCGCTGGGCCCTGCTGATCCCCAACGCGATCGGCGTCTGGCAGGTGATCATCGCCCGCACGTTCTTCGCCAACTCGATCCCCGATGAGCTCTACGAGGCGGCGATGCTCGACGGGGCGAGCGAGCTGCGGGTTCTTCGGTCGGTGGTGCTGCCATTGTCGAAGCCGCTGCTGGCGGTCCTCGCCCTGATGTACACGATTTACCAGTGGAACACCTATTTCGACGCACTCGTCTATCTCAAGGATCCCGATCTGTATCCGTTGCAGATCGTGCTGCGCAACATGCTCATTCTCGACAAGAGCCGGACGGGCGCCGTGGACCTGGCCCAGCAGATGCACCAGCTTCAACTGGCCAACGTCCTCAAATACGCGCTCATCGTCGTCTCGAGCGTGCCCGTCCTGGCTATCTACCCATTTGTCGCGCGCCATTTCACCAAGGGCGTGATGGTGGGCGCGGTAAAGGGCTGACGGAAACTCACGAATGGAACCATCATGAAAATACCTTCCCCCCTTCTCGGAATTGTCGCGGTCTCTGTTCTGCTGGCCGCGGGCTGCTCCGGCAGCAAGGAAAACGCCCCCGAGGCAAAGATGGACGGCGACAAGGTCATCATCTCGGCCCTCGCCCCCGCCGACCCGGACACCAAGCTCGACACCAACGCGGTCACCACGCTGCTCAGCGACAAATTCAAAATCAAGTTCCAGTTCCAGACGACGACGTACGACGCGGGGCCGGCCAAGGAGAAGCGGCAGATCTCCATCTCCAGTGGCGACTATCCCGACATGTTCCTGCTGATTCCGTGGGTCGACGCTTTCACCAAGACCGACGTGCAGAAACTCGGCCAGCAGGGTGTCGCCGTACCGCTGGAAGACCTGATCAAGGAGAACGCGCCGAACCTGCAGAAGGCGCTCGACTCCAACGCCATGCTCAAGGCGATGTCGACCGCGCCGGACGGGCACATCTACGCCCTGCCGCAGTGGTCCGACTGCTACCACTGCACGTACCCCGACAAGCTCTGGCTCAACTCCACCTGGCTGAAGAAGCTCAACCTGCAGGTGCCGAAGACGACCGAGGAACTGCGTACGGTCCTGAAGGCCTTTAAAACGCAGGACCCGAACGGCAACGGCAAGGCCGACGAGATCCCGATGACCACCGACACCGGCGACAGCACGCTTATCGGTTACCTGATGAGCGCTTTTGCCTACGCGCCCTACGGTGCGAACAACGGTGTTCCGTCGCTGCTGGCGCTCAACGGCGACAGCGTGGTGACGCCGGTCGACAAGCCGGAATGGCGCGAGGGCCTGAAGTACATCAACTCGCTCTACAAGGACGGCCTGATCGACCAGGGCTCGTTCACCCAGAACGCCGAGGCCCTGCAGGCGATCGGCAACAACCCCAAGGCCGTACAGCTCGGTTCGGTTCCGGTGCTGTGGCCCGGCATCTTCGTCCAGCTGGGTTCCAAGGACGGCCGGGACAAGCAGTACGACGCGGTGCCGCCGCTGACCGGCCCGTCCGGCAAGAGCTACACCGGTTACAACAACCCGACCTCGATCGGTTACACCTTCATGCTGACCAACAAGTCCAGCAAGGAGGCGCGGATCGCCGCCATCAAGATGCTCGACTACATCTACACCGACGAGGGCCAGATCATCGTCAACGGCGGCCCCGAGGGCGTCGGCTGGGAGAAGCCGGGTGCCGGCGACGTAGCCCTGGACACCAAGGTGCAGCCGACCTGGAAGCCGCGGCTCAGCGCGGACGTCCCGAAGAACACCTCCTGGAACTCGCTGGGGCAGTACAACATGACGCTCGCCCTGCGTAACGCCCAGGCCGTGCCGGAGGACATCTACGCCGAGACCGGCCTCGAACGGCGCCTGTTCCAGGCAACCCAGCAGTACGAGCCGCACGTGGACAAGGCGCAGGTCTTCCCGGAGGCCGCGGTCTGGGCCGACCCGGCCACCGTCTCCGAGATGGCCACCCTGAAGACCAACCTGGACAGCTACGTGAGCCAGGGCGAGCTGGCCTTCATCACCGGCACGAAGAACATCGACACCGACTGGGACACCTGGGTGAAGGGCCTGGACGGCATCGGCATGAAGCGTTACCTCGAGCTCAACCAGCAGGCGTACGACAAGTACAAGTCCAGCAAATAATGGTCGCGTGACCGACCACGATGTAGCCGCGCCCCGGAATCTCCCGGGGCGCGGCCGTCCCCGGTGGCTCGTAGCCGGCCTGCTGACCGTCGCGTTGCCGGCGGCCGGCGCCCGGTGGCTGACCGGCAGCTCCTCATCATCTGCCCGCCATCGAATCCCCAGCGTTGCCACACGTCCTGAGCCGCGTTTCAGCTACGCCTCGAAGTTCGCTTCACAGCGGCGGAAGAGGTAGAAGCGCACCATGTAGGCGGAGTTGCTGGGGTCCCACTTCGATACGGATCCGTTGACCAATTCCCAGCCTTGATTGCAGATCTGGTTTTGCAGGCTCATATTCTGAACGGCCTTGAAGGGGCGCCCGTAGCGGGCTCCGGTATAGGCGCTCTCGAGTATGGCGGATACGGTGTATTCAAAGATATTGTCACCGCGCTTGAACGCCTCACGTGCGCTCGCGATGACCTCGTCGGCAGGGTCCGCCGCGTCGTCCATCATGATTACTCCTGATTTTATGGAGATTATCCGCGTTGCCGGGCGCCTGCAACCAGTCTCGCCTGCACAGGTTCGCCAATCCAATTTGATTGGTCAATCGGCTGGACGACCGATGAGTTCCGGCTGGCATGACACCACATGTCACTGTTCATATCAGCGCCGGGTTGTCCCAGTCAGTTGCGCGACCAATCGAAGAAACAATTTCGTTGGCCGTGGTACCGCCGCTGGGGCAAGGTCGGTGGCGTGGCTGGATGGGCATGTCGTTGGCATGGGTGGCTATTGGCCGGATGCCGACGGGCGGGCCGAGGTGCTTCGGGCTCGGGTGCGTCCGGCTACGCGGCGGCTTGGGATCGGGCGTGCCCTGATGGGTGAGCTGGAGCGACGCGCGGCCGCTGCGCTGGTGTACTACGCCAAGCCGCTGCCGACGATGACGTCCTCGGCCGGCTTCCAGGTGTAGTCGGTGACCGTGTCTCGGTAGCGGACGCGGGCGCTGGTGGCCCTGGGGGAGTGGATGCGGGCCTCGTGTAGGTGGCCGTCGCGCCAGGACAGGGAGACGGTGAAGCCGCCTCGGGCTCGTAGGCCCCGGACCTCGCCGTCACGCCAAGCGGACGGCAGCGCGGGCAGCAGCTCTAGCTCCTCGCCGTCGGACTGCAGCAGCATCTCGGCTATTGCGCCGGTGGCGGCGGCGTTGCCGTCGAAGGAGTAGATGTTCTGGGGGGCTCCGGCTATGCCGCCGGCCGAATAGCTCAGCAGGTTTGCCTCGCTGGCGTCGGCTATCAGGCGGGTTACGTGGGTCAGCGCCTGGTCGCCGTTCAGCAGGCGGGCGTAGAAGGCGGCGAAATTGGCCTCGCCCCACTCGGTCTGCTCCCAGCCGGCGGCCTGCTGGCGGCGTTCCATGATGACCTCGGCCGCGCGGGCCAGCGCCGGGGTGCCGCGTGGGGTGACCTGCCGTTCCGGGAAGACCGCGCACAGGTGCGCGGTGTGCCGGTGGGCCGGATCGGCCTCGTCGAAGTCATCAAGCCATTCCTGCAGCTGGCCGTGCCGGCCGATCTGGAACGGGGACAGCCTCTTCCGGGCCTCCTCGGCGCGGGCCACCAGCGACGGGTCGACGTCCAGGATGGTGGCGGCCTGGGCGCAGATCCGCAGGATCGCCTCGGCGAAGACGCGGTCGGCGGTGGTGCCCATCGCTACCGAGCACGGCGTGCCATCCGGTGCCAGGTACCAGTTCTCCGGGGACTCGGCGGGGCCGGCCACCAGCCAGCCTTGGGTCGGCTCGGGCACCAGGTAGGACAGCATGAACCGGGCGGCCTCGCGCAGGACGGGGTACGCCTGCTCGCGGAGATAGTCCTCGTCCAGGCTGTACTCGTAGTGCTCCCACAGCTGCAGGGCGATCCAGGCGCCGCCGGTCACGTTCATGCCCCAGCCGATGCCGCTGCCGGGTGCGCTGTAACCCCAGGCGTTGGTTACCGTGTGCGCGACCCAGCCGTCCGCGCCGTACATCTGCTCGGCCGTGCTGCGGCCGGCCTCGGCCAGCCGCCCGACGAACCGGACCAGGGGAGCGTGGCATTCGGCCAGGTTTCCGGACTCCACCGCCCAGTAGTTCTGCTGGGTGTTGATGTCCAGGTGGAAGTCGTTGGACCAGCCCATGCTGCTGGCGAACCCGTCGTTCCAGACACCCTGCAGGGCCAGCGGCAGCGGCGAGTCCGCCCGTGAACCGGCGATGGTGAGGTAGCGGCCGTACTGGAAGTACAGGGCGATCAGATCGTCGTCGCGGTGTCCCTGGGCGAGACGCTCCCGGCGTACGTCGGTGGGCAGCTGAACCGGATCGCCCAGATCGAGCGACACCCGGGCCATCAGGTGTTGATGATCGGCGATGTGCGCAGCCCGCAACTCGTCGTAACCCGCAGCGACAGCCGGGGCAGAAGGCGCCCAGTCGGTGCCGACGGAGATCAGCACGATGACCGCGTCCGCGCCGGTGACGATGACGTTGTCGCCGGCGGGCCGCAGCGTGCCACCCTCGATCTCGAACCGGGCGAGGATTTCGACAGTGGTGCCGTCTTTCCCGTTGCTGTGTAGGGACTCGACGGCGCGGCCGCGGAATGCCAGGCCGGAAACGGTGGACGTGGTCGTGCCGGGAAAGGCGGCGTCGTCCAGGGTGGCCGTGAAGCTGATCGCGGCGGGACGGCTCGCGGTCAGGCGCATCGCGATCACGCCGTGCGGGTGGGACGCGAAGGCCTCGCGTACGAAATGGGTCTGGTCCTGATCGAATTCGATGTGGACCAGGCCGGTCTCGAGATCGAGGGTGCGCCGGTAGTCGGTGGCCGCGTCGCCGGGGAAGTCGAGGCGCAGCCGGGGCAGCGGCAGGTTGGTGCCGAACGACGTGGGGTGGCCGGGCAGGTGCTCGGCCGCCAGCCGCTGGGCTTCGCCGTGCTTGCCGTCGAAGAGTAACTGACGGATGGCCGGCAGCTCACGCAGCGCGGTCGGGCTCACGTCACTGTCCGAAGGGGCGCCGGACCACGCGGTCGACTCGGACAGCCGGATGATCTCGGTGCCGACGCCGCCGTGGACCATGCCGCCGAGCCGGCCATTGCCGATCGGCAACGCCTCGAACCAGCGTTCGGCCGGCCGGTCGTAGAAGAGTTCGGGCATCAGGCCAGCACGTCCCGGAGCCAGGGCAGCTGGACGGGGGCCATGTACGACCCGCCGCCCTCGTGCCGGTTGTAGGGCCAGATCTGGATCTGCTTCGGCCCGGCATAGCGGTTGAACGCGGCGTACACCGTGGACGGCGGGCACACGTCGTCCATCAGGCCGACGGAGTACAGCGCCGGCGCGGTCGCCCGCGCCGCGAAATGCACGCCGTCGAAATAACCCAGGGTGTGGAAGACCTGGTCGGTCCGCTCACGGTTGGTGGCGCAGAAAACCGACAGCTCGTGGTACGGGTACGAGTCGGTGATCTCGGTGGCGTGCCGGAAATGAGTCAGGAAGGGTACGTCGATGAGCGCGCCTCGGACCCGGGGATGCAGCCCGGCGACGGCCTGCGCGATGCCGCCGCCCTGGCTGGCCCCGGCCACCACGATCCGGTCGGGGTCGACGCCGGGCAGGGTGATCGCCAGGTCCACCGCCCGCACCGCGTCGGTGAACAGCCGCCGGTAGTAGTACTGCGCGGGGTCGAGCACGCCCCGGGTCAGCAGCCCGGAGTGGTGCGGCGTGGTGTCGCCGGCCAGGTCGGGCGTGTCGCCGTCGCCCTGACCCCGGGAGTCCACCACCAGCACGGCATAGCCGGCGGCCGGCCACAGCAGCCACTCGTGCGGGCGGCCGCGGCCACCGCCGTACCCGATGAACTGCACCACGCACGGCCTCGGGCTGTCCGAACCGGCCGGGCGCAAAAGCCAGGCGGCTACCCGCTGCCCGTCGTAGCCGCTGAACCGGACGTCGAACACCTCCACCCCGGGCAGCAGCGCGTCAAATGGGGTCAGCTCGGCGGCCAGGTCGTGCTCGCGGGCGGCGGTGAGGGTGCCGAGCCAGAACGCGTCGAAGTCGGCCGGCTCGGTGAGCTCGGGCCGGTAGTCGCGCAGCCGGTCGAGGGGCAGGTCGAACATGGCCATGGGGTCAGCTCCCGATGCGGACGAGGTGGACGAGGACGCTGGCGTGGTCACCGTCGGGCAGGGCGAGGGGAAGACCGGACCGCAGCAGTACGGCGCCGGAGTGCACCGCCCCGGTGTCCTGGTCCCGGTAGCTGGCGCCGGGGTCGAGCGCGGTCAGCCGCAGCGGCCCGGGCTGGTGGCCGAACGGGCGCGACGGGCACCAGGCGAGCACCACGAACTGGTCCTCGTACCGGTAGCCGACCGCGGTCAGGGTGCCGTCCCCGGCCAGCCGGTAGGCGGTGCCGTGCTGGACCGCGGGCCGGATCCGCTTGTACGTGGCGATCAGCCCGGTGGCCTCCTTCAGCTCGTCCTCGGTCCACTTGGCGAGGTCACCGCCGATGCCCAGCGCGCCGGCCATGGCCACGTGGAACCGGAACCGCAGCGGAGTGCGCCGGGCGGTGGCGACGTTCGGGCTGTCGGTCACCCACGCACCCATCACCTGCGCCGGGAAGAGCTGGCTGAAACCGTGCTGGATGCCGATCCGGTCGACCGGATCGGTGTTGTCCGACGTCCACACCTGGTCGGTGCGGGCGACGACGCCCAGGTCGGCCCGGCCACCACCGCCGGAGCAAGCCTCGATGCGAAGGCGCGGGTGGTCGGCCCGGAGCCGGTCCAGGATCTGGTAGACGGCCCGGGTCTGCTCGATCCACACCCGGTCCGGGTCGGGGTGGCCGGGCCAGCCGGCCTCGGTCATCGGGCGGTTGGCGTCCCACTTGAGGAAGTCGATGTCGTTCTCGGCCACCAGCCGGTCGAGCCAGGCGTGCGCCCACGCGGCGGTGTCCGGCCGGGCCAGGTTGAGCACGAGCTGCTGGCGCATCTCGGTCCGGGAGCGGTGGGCCATGTGCAGCACCCAGTCCGGGTGCTCCCGGTAGAGGTCGCTGTCCGGGTTGACCATCTCCGGCTCCACCCACAGGCCGAACTGCATGCCGAGCCGGTGCACCTCGGCGGAGAGCGGCCGCAGTCCGTTCGGGAAGCGGTCCGGGTTGGGGGTCCAGTCGCCGAGACCGGCGTGGTCGCTGACCCGCTCGCCGAACCAGCCGTCGTCCACCACGAACAGCTCGACGCCGAGCCGCGCGGCCCGCGCGGCCAGGGCGGTCTGGCCGGGCTCGTCGACGTCGAACCCGGTCGCCTCCCACGAGTTGTAGAGCACCGGCCGGGGCTCGCCGGGATGGGTGAGGACGTGCCGCCGGACGTGCTCGTGCCAGCTGCGGCTGGCCGCGCCGAACCCGCCGGTGGTGAAGAGCCCGGCGAACACCGGGGTCTCCAGGCTCTCGCCGGGGGCCAGCGACCAGGTGAGCCCCTCGTGGCCGTACCCGCCGGTCCACGTCGTGCGGCCCCGCGGGTCGCGCTGCAGGGTGATCCGCCAGCTGCCGCTCCAGGCCAGCGCGGTGCTCCACACGTCGCCGTGTTCCTCGGTGGCGGTGCCGTCGTCAAGGGCCAGCCAGGGGTTGGCGTGGTGGCTGGTCATGCCCCGCCGGCTGGTGAAGACGGTCTCGGCGGTCGGCACCTCGGCCTGGCGCAGCTGGAACTCGCTGTTCCAGCCGCCGACGAGGTGGCTCACCCGCCGACCGGCCACCGGCAGGGTCCACGCCGCGCTGTCACTCCGCTGCACGGCGATCAACTCAGCCGAAGAGCGGTTCTCGAGGGTGGTCCACCGCTCGATCACGTCGCCGTCGTCGTGCACCCGGTAGTGCAGGGTGACGCGCAGCGGGTAGTGCCGGTCGTCCAGGTGGATGCTCAGGTGCCCACCGTCGATGTCGTGGCCGGCGTAGTGCCACTCGACGCCCCGGGTGCCGTCGGCGAAGCGCACCTGCAGACCGGCTGCCCCGAAACGGGCGCCGCCCTCGACGGCGATCTCCTCGGCCCCGCCCGCGGTGTCGAAGCTGCTGCCCGCCGGTGGCGTGCGCGCGCCCAGCTCACGAGCCTGGGCCGGGGTCAGCGGCGCACCCCAGTGCACGTGCCGCACGTCGTCGTTCTCGTCGAGCCGGATGGCGTACGAGGTCGACGGGGTGCACAGCAGCCAGAGGCGCTGGTCAGGCTCGAAATGCAGGTCGGGCATCGGGATCCTCAACAAAGATGTGTGGGACGCGGCGAGCGTAGGGCCGCTTTCTGACCGAAATCAATACTTGACGAAGGAAATTATTGAGCATAGATTTCGGGCATGTTTCCCGACGGCGAGACCGTGGCGCCCGCCGTGACGGCCGTGTTCACGGCCGTGCTGACCGAGGGGCCGATCAGTCGCGTCGCCCTCGCCCGCCGGCTCGACCTGTCCTCCGCCGCCGTCACCAAGGCCGCGCGCCCGCTCATCGAGATGGGCTATCTCGAGGAACTGGCCGCGACCGAGCGCACCGGCCCGGGCGCCGGCCGACCGGCCAGCCCGCTGGTCATCCGGGCCGACCGCGAGTTCTTCGTCGGCGTGAAGATCACCGGCGACGAGCTCATCGGCGTGGTCTGCGACCTCGGCGCGCAGGTGCGGGCGTCGGCGCACCGGCGACTGGCCGCCGCCGACCTAGATTATGTCCTGACCCAGCTCGGCGAGCTGGTCGACGACCTGCTCGACGGCCCCGGCGACTACCGGGCCCGCACCCGGCGGCTCGGCCTGGCCGTCTCCGGCGACGTCGACCACTCCACCGGCCTGGTGCGTTACTCGCCGTTCCTGCGCTGGCGCGACGTGCCGCTGCGGGAGCGGGCCGAGAAGGCCACCGGCCTCACCGTCACCGTGGAAAACGACGTCAAGGCGCTGACCACCGCCGAGCACTGGTTCGGCGAGGGCGTCGGCGCCGAGTCGTTCGCGCTGGTGACCGTGGGCGCGGGCATCGGCTGCGGCCTGGTCGTCAACGGCCGGCTGGTGTCCGGCTCGCACGGGGTGGCCGGCGAGATCGGCCACGTCGGCTTCGACGTGAACGGCCCGGCCTGCCACTGCGGCAGCCGCGGCTGCGTCGAGGCGGTCGCCGGCACCGACGCCATCATCCGTGACGCCGGGCTCCGGTTCGACGACGCGGTGGCCGCGGCGCGAGCCGGCGACGAGCGGGTCGGCGCCGTCTTCGCCCGGGCCGGCGAGGCGATCGGCTGCGGCATCGCGGCGGTGGCCAACCTGGTCGGCCCCGATCGGATCGTGGTCTCCGGTGAGGGGCTGTCCGCCTACGACCTGTTCGAGCCGCACATCCGGGCCGGCTTCCAGCGCCAGGCGTTCGGTGCCGCCGCCGACTGCCCGCTGTCGATCCGCCCGCTGCCGTTCGAGGAGTGGGCGCGCGGGGCCGCCACCGTGAGCATCAAGGCGCTCGTGGGTCAGTAGTTGCCGTAGACCCGCCAGAGATCATCCTGGTCGGTCAGCTGCTTGTCGTAGACGGCGAGCTCGTCGAGCGTGCCGGTCAGATACGGGTTGCCGGGGGCAGCCGGCCAGGTGGTCAGCGGGAGCAGCAGCGGCGTGCCGCCCCAGCGCCAGACGCCGGTCGACGCGATGGCCGCGGTCACCGCGGAGGTCGAGGTGACCGTGCCGTCCAGGGACAGCCGGAGGCCGCCGGCGGCGAGGGCGCCGGTCCCGGTGATCGGGCCGACGCTCGCCGTGAGGTGGTGCCAGGCCGCGTCGACGTAGAGGAGCCGGTCGGTCGTGCCGCCGGCGCTGAATCCGGCGATGATGCCGCTCTGGCCGGGGCCGACCCGGATCAGGCACTCGACGGTGAAGGCGGTCGTGGCCGGGGTCGCAGCGTACTTGTTGTTGTAGGCGCTGCCGGTGCCGCCGAAGGCCATCGCGGTGGTGCCGGTGGTGCTGGCCGAGTTGAGCGGGTAACCGTGGTAGATGCGCAGGTCGTCGATCTGCCCCTGCCAGTAGTCGGAGACGAGCAGGCTCAACGCCCAGCCGCCCGCCGATCTCCGCCGCACCATTGCCGGTGGACGGGGTGAGATTTAAGGCCACCGGCGCGCAGCGACGCCTGCGCTCTTCGCGGTCACCAACGCCATCCCCGGCAGCACCGCGATCACCTGCGTGATCACCACCTACACCGGCTCGCTGCCCGCCACGGTGCAGATGTACGTGCCCACGGCGACCGGCACCCTCGGCTCGTACCTGGTCTTCCGCCTGCAGTACGGCACCGGAAGCAACACCGACTGCAGCGACTTCAGCGCCACCGGCACCCTCTACAGCAACAGCACCCTGGCCGCCTTCATAACCGCCCGCAACACCTGGGCGAACGGCATAGGCAGCTGGTCAGCGACCACAAACGCAACCCGAACCTGGAAGCTCGAGTGGATAGTCCAGAGCGACGACGCGGCGATAAACCAAACCACGTCCTTCACCGCCCGCTGGGAAGCCCAGGCGTAAAGATCAAAGCCTCTTTCGGTACGGGCAACGACCTCCCCAACCGCAACCCCACCCGACCGCCGACACCACGCGACCACCGCGCAACACCGGCGCGCGCAGCGACTCTCGCGCAACGAGACCCCAACAAACCCCGCTAAGCGTCGTTCGTGGCCGGATGGCGAGCTCAGGAAAGCTTGCTGACTGCCTCTAGGAGGCGGTCTACCTCGTCTTTGGTGTTGTAGTGGTAGAGGCTGGCTCGGACCGCGCCGCCGGTGGCCCGCAGGGCTGCCGCCTCGAAGTACTCGACCGCGTAATAGTCGCCGTGGGAGACACAAATGCCCTGCTCGCCCAGGAGGCGGGCGGTCTCGGCCGGAGCCTGGGTGGCCAGGCGGAAGGAGACCGTTGGGCAGCGGTTGGCGCCCGCCGGGCAGATCGTCACGCCGTTGATGGTGGCTAGGCCGGTCAGCAGCCGGTCCAGCAGCTGGTTCTCGTGCTCGGTGGCTGCGGCCAGGCCGGCCAGCAGCCGACTGCGCCGGGTGCCGACAGCGTCGGTCAAGGTGGCCAGGTGGTCTACCGCGGCGGTTATGCCGGCTAGCAGCTCGAAGCTCAGCGTTCCGTATTCGAAGCGGTCGGGGGCTCGGTCGGGGGACGGGATCAGCTTGGTGGGGTGCAGGGGCTCCCAGACGGCTGGGTCGGCGATTACGGCGGCGTAGTGCGGGCCGGACCACTTGTAGGCGCTTGTCACGTAGAAGTCGGCGCCCAGCTCGCGCACGTCGGTCGGGCGGTGTGCGGTGGCGTGCACTCCGTCTACGTACACCAGAGCGCCTGCTGAGTGCGCCAGGTCGGCGATCTGCCGGACCGCCGGCATGGTCCCGATGGCGTTACTGGCCGCTGTTATCGCTACCAGGCGGGTGCGCGGGCCGATCAGATCGCGGTACTGCGCCACCGGCAGCTCGCCGGTGGCCAGGTCGACCTCGGCCCACCGGACGGTCGCGCCGGTCTGCACCCACGGGCGGACGTTGGCGTCGTGATCCAGCCGGGACACCACCACCTCGTCGTCCGGGCCCCAGCCCGCCGCCAGTGTGCGGGCCACCAGGTAGGTCAGCGCGGTGGCGCTCGGGCCGAACACCACCCCGGCCGGGTCGCCACCCACCAGGTCGGCGACCGCGGCGCGGGCCGCCTCGACGATCTCGCCGGACCGGCGGGCCGGCTCGTGCGCGGTGCCCCGGTTGGACACCGCGGTGCGCATCGCCCCGGCGATCGCGGCGATCACCGGCTCGGCCGGCTGGGTGCCGCCGGCCCCGTCGAAGTGCACGAAGCCGTCGGCGAGCGCGGGATAGCCGGCCCGGACCCGGGCGATATCGAAGGTCATGGTCCGAGCCTAAGGCAGGTCGGTGCGGGTCACGATCAGCTCCGCGCCGACCTCGGCCGGGTCGGAGTCCGGGTGGACGAGTTCGGCGCGGACCTCGTGCGGGGTCAGGTCGCCGCTCCGGATCTCTTCGGCGAAGTGGCAGGCCACCCGCTGCCCGGAGTCGTCGAAGACCCGCAGTTCCGGCCGTTCCTCGGCGCAGCGGGCCTGCGACCAGGGGCAGCGGGTGCGGAACCGGCATCCGCTCGGCGGATTCGCCGGCGACGGCAGATCGCCGACCAGCAGGATCCGCTCGCGCCGGTCCTCCACCCGCGGGTCGGGGATGGGCACGGCCGAGAGCAGAGCCCGGGTGTACGGGTGCAGCGGGCGCTCGTAGAGCTGGTCGCCGTCGGCCTCCTCGACCAGCGAACCGAGGTACATCACGCCGATGGTGTCGGAGATGTGCCGGACCACGGCCAGGTCGTGCGCGATGACCAGGTAGGTCAGGCCGAGCGACTCCTGCAGGTCGCCGAGCAGGTTGATCACCTGGGCCTGGATGGACACGTCGAGCGCGGACACCGGCTCGTCGGCCACGATCAGCTCGGGGCCGAGCACCAGGGCCCGGGCGATGCCGATGCGCTGGCGCTGCCCGCCGGAGAACTCGTGCGGGTACTTGTTCAGGGCCGACGCCGGCAACCCGACCGAGTCCAGCGTGGATCTCAGGCGCTTCTGCACGTCGGCCCGGCCGGTGTGCAGGCCGTGCGCACGCAAGCCCTCGACCAGCAGGGACTGCACCGACTGCCGGGGGTCCAGGCTGGACATCGGGTCCTGGAACACCATCTGGATGCGCCGGCGGAACAGTCGCATCTGCTCGCCCTTGAGCGCGCGGACATCGGTGCCGTCGAAGGTGATCTCGCCGCTGGTCGGCTCGATCAGGCGCAACAGGCCGCGGCCCAGCGTCGACTTGCCACACCCGGACTCGCCGACCAGGCCGTACGTCTCGCCCTTCTTGATCTCCAGGGAGACGCCGTCGACGGCGTAGACGTAGCCGACCGTACGGTCGAAGAGCAGTCCGCTCTTGATCGGGAAGTGGACCTTGAGGTCGTCGATCTTGACCAGTGCGCTCACACCCGCACTCCCTTCGGTACGGGGTTCGTGCATCGCAGCGCGCCACCGAGCAGGGGCACCGTCTCGCCGATGCAGTCGTCGATCACCCGGTCGCAGCGGGGCGCGAAGGCGCAGCCCTCCGACCAGGGGATGTTGTCGCTGACCGAGCCACGGATCTGGTGCAGCCGCCCGCCGCGGTCGGCATCAAGACGAGGAACCGACTGCAACAGCCCATCGGTGTACGGGTGTCGCGGTGCCGCGAACAGGTGGTGGCGGCCGGCCCGCTCGACCACCTTGCCGGCGTACAGCACGTTGACCGTGTCGCAGAGGCCGGCCACCACGCCCAGGTCGTGGGTGATCATGACCAGCGCCGTGCCGGAGTTGTCGACAAGTTCCTTGAGCAGGGTGAGGATCTGCGCCTGGATGGTCACGTCGAGGGCCGTGGTCGGCTCGTCGGCGATCAGCAGCCGCGGCTTGCAGGCCAGGGCGATGGCGATCAGCGCCCGCTGCCGCATGCCCCCGGAGAGCTGATGCGGAAACTCCTTCAGCCGCCGTGACGGGTCCGGGATGCCGACCGCGTCGAGCAGGCCCCGGGCCTCCCGCAGCGCCTCCCGCCGGGTGCGGCCCTGGTGGCGTTCCAGCACCTCGGCCACCTGCAGACCGAGCGGGATCACCGGGTTCAGCGAGGACAGCGGATCCTGGAAGATCATGCCGATGTCCCGGCCGCGCCGGTCCCGCAGCTCCGCCGGGCGCAGTTTCAGCAGGTCGGTGTCCTCGAAGCGGACCTCGCCGGTGACCGTGTTACCACGGCGGGGGAGCAGGCCCATGATCGCCAGGCTGGTCACCGACTTGCCGCAGCCGGACTCACCGACCAGGCCGACCGTTTGGCCGGGTTCCACCGTGAAGCTGACGCCGTCCACCGCCGCGACCGGCCGGGTGCCCCGCCGTTGGAAGACGACCGACAGGTCACGTACGTCGAGCAGGGGCATGACAAGTCACCGCCGGTTCTTCGGGTCGAGGGCCTCGCGGATGCTCTCCCCGAGCAGGGTGAAGCCGAGGGCGACGAGAATGATCGCCAGGGCCGGGAAGTAGGCCAGTTCCGGGCGGACCTCGAAATACCGAACCCCGTCCACCCCCAGCATCAGTCCCCACTCGGCCCGGTTGATGTCCGGGTCGCCGAGGCCCAGGAAGGACAGCGCGGCCGCGTCCAGGATCGCCACCGCGAAGGTCAGCGTGGCCTGCACGATGACCGCGGTCAGCGAGTTCGGCAGCATGTGCCGCAGCACGATGTCGTGCCGCTTCACGCCCAGCGCGCGGGCGGCCAGCACGTGATCGCTCTCCCGCTGCGCCAGCATCGAGCCGCGGAGCAGCCGGGCGAAGATCGGCACGTTCACCACCGCGACCGCGATGATCACCGTCCACTGGGTGGATTGGCTGGCCAGGGCGACCAGCGTGATCGCCAGTAGCAGGCTGGGCAGGGCCAGCATGACGTCGGTGAGTCGCATGATTATCGCGTCCACTCGGCCGCCGAGCGCGCCGGCGATAGCGCCCAGCAGCACGCCCAGCAGCAGGCCGATGAGGGTGGCGAGGACGCCGACAAACAGCGTCTGCCGGGCGCCGTAGATCATCCGGGAGGCGAAGTCCCGGCCCAGCGGGTCGCTGCCCAGCGGATGCCCGGCGGTGGGGCCCGGGATGTGGTCGACGGTCAGGTCCCGGGTCAGTTCGGGAAACCGCTGTACCGGGTCGTGCGGCGCCACCAGCGGCGCGAAGATCGCGATGATCAGGAACAGCAGGATGAGCACGCCACCGACGATCGCGGTGGGGTTGCGCAGCAACCGGCGGCCGGCGTCGCGGAACAGGCTGACCCCGCCGGCCTCGGAGGTACGCGCGATCAGCTCCTCGATCCGCCGGCGCTTGTTCTCGGCGAGCGTCGCCATTCCGCTCACTTGACACGCACCCTCGGGTCGATGAACGCGTACGAGAGGTCGACCGCCAGGTTGACCACGATGAACACGATCGCGGCGAGCAGGATCAAGGCCTGGAGTACGGGGTAGTCGCGGCCGCCGCTGATCGAGTCGGTGATCAGCGTGCCGAGGCCGCCCCAGTTGTAGACCTTCTCGGTCAGCACCGCGCCGGCCAGCAGCGCGCCGGTCTGCAGGCCGATGGTGGTGACCACCGGCAGCAGGGCGTTGCGCAGCACGTGCCGCTTGCGGACGGTGGCGTGGCGCAGGCCCTTGGCGTCCGCGGTGCGGATGTAGTCCTCGTCCAGCACGTCCAGCACGCTGGCCCGGGTGATCCGAATGATGATCGCCAGGGGGATCGTCGCCAGGGTGAACGCGGGCAGCACCAGATGCCAGAGGGCGTCGGCGGAGGCGTCGAGTTCCCGGGTCAGCAGCCCGTCCAGCACGAAGAACCCGGTCACGTCGGTGTTCCCGAGGCCGGTGCTGATCCGGCCGGACGGCGGGAACAGGTGGATGTCCTGGGTCAGCCAGTCCTTGAGCAGGTAGCCGAGAAAGAAGATCGGGATGGAGATGCCGACCAGGGTGACGATGATTGTCGCGTTGTCGAGCAGCCGGCCGCGGTGTTTGGCGGCCAGGTATCCCAGCGGGATGCCCAGCCCGATGGCGATGATGATCGCCGCGATGGCCAGCTCGATGGTGGCCGGAAAGGCTCGGCCGATCACCTCGGTCACCGGCTCGCCGGTGCGGATGGAGTTGCCGAAGTTGCCGGTCACCACGTTCTTGAGGAAGCGGCCGTACTGGACCCAGATCGGCTGGTCGTAGCCGAGGGCCCGGGTCAGCAACTCCCGGGTCTGCGGGGTCGCCCGCTCGCCCAGCAGCGCGTCGACCGGTCCGCCGGGCAGGCTGCGCAACCAGAAGAAGACCAGGGTCATCAGGGCGACCACGGTGGCGACGAGCTGGATCAGCCGTCGCGAGATCACTCGCACCATATGAGGTCCTTCAATGAGCGGACCGGCCCGGACCACGAGGGCCCGGGCCGGCACGGACCTACTTGGTGAGCGAGACCGTGTTGAACTGCTCGGCGGTGAGCGGGCTGGCCACCAGGCCCACGACGTTCTTGGTGGTCACCACGGCCGGCGGGGCGTGCCAGATCGGCACGGCCGGCAGCCACTTGCTGGCGAGGTCGCGGTTGACCTGCTCGAACGCGGCCTTCTTGGCGGTCTGGTCGACGGTCGCGTCGGCCTTGCCGATGGCGTCGAACATGTCGGTCATCGCCTGGTCGCCGAACTCGACCTTGCCCCGGCCGAAGAACGTGCCGACGAAGTTGCCCGGGTCGTTGTAGTCGCCGGTCCAGCCGAGCATGTGCAGGTCCTGCTTGCCGAACTGCTGCACGTCGTCCTTGAAGCCGCCGTTCCACGGACGCGGCACGCCGTTGACCTTGATGCCGGCCGCCTGCAGGTCGTTCGCCAGGACCGTGAAGATCTCCTGCGGGTTCGGCATGTACGGCCGGGACACCTCGGTCGGGTAGTAGAAGTTCAGCGTCAGGCCGGTCGCGCCGGCGTCGGCCAGCAGCTGCTTGGCCTTGGCCACGTCGTACTCGTACTTCTGCACGTCCGGGGCGTAGCCGAGGACGGTGTTGGGCAGGAACTCGTCGGCCACCGCCGAGCCACCCGGGCCCTTGGTCTGCACCAGCTGGGCGCGGTTGAGGGCGTACGCGATTGCTTGGCGTACCCGCAGGTCCTTGAGTTTGGGGTTGTTCTTCTGGTTGATGCCCAGGTAGAGGATGTTGAAGGCGGGCCGGTCGAGCACCTTGTAGCCCTCGGCGGCGAGGGCCTTGCGGTCGGCCGGCGCCGGGAAGTCGATCGCCTGGACCGTGCCCGCACGCAGCTCCTGCTTCCGGGTGTTCTCGTCCTTGATCACCTTGATGATCATCTTGTCGACCTTGGCCTTGTCGCCCCAGTAGTCGGCGTTGCGGTTCAGGGTGATCTCGCCGGTGGCCTTGTTCCAGCCGCCGAACGTGAACGCGCCGGTGCCGGTCGGGTGCTCGTTGGCGAACGCGCTGTACGAGAACGAGTCGCCGTTCTGGGTGACGGTGTCACCGTCGTACTGCTTCAGCGCGGCCGGGCTGGCGATGGAGAACGCGGTGAGCGCGAACGCGCCCGGGAAGGCGCCCTTGTATTTCTTCAGCGTCAGGACCGCGGTCGAGGCGTCGGAGGCCTTGCAGTTGTCGTAGAGGGCGTCCGGGCTGCCGGCGAACCCACCGAAGATGTCGGTGTAGTAGATCATCTGGGACTGGGCGGCCTCGCCCTTCATGTTGAACCAGCGGTCGAAGTTCGCGCAGACCGCGGTGGCGTCCAGCGCGGTGCCGTCGTGAAACTTGACCCCCGAGCGCAGCTTGAACGTCCAGATCTTGCCGGTCGGGTCGTTCTCCCAGCTCTCGGCCAGGCCGCCGGTCAGGTCAGCGGTGCCGGGCTTGTGGGTGACGAGGGTGTCGTACAGCTGCCGGATCGGCCGGAAGGACTCGCCGTCATCGTTGAAGATCGGGTCGAAGTTCTTCGGGTCGCCGGCGCCCGCGAAGATGAAGGTGCCGCCGGAGGCCTTGTTGTCGTCGGTGCCGCTGTCGCGATCGCTCTTCGCGCAGCCGGCCGCGCCGATGGTCAGTGCTGCGATGACGCCGGCGGCGATGACCGCCCGGCGTCTTCCCGCCTGCATTTCTGATGCACGCATCGTGTTCACCCCGTCCTGTGGGTACGGACATGCCCGGTGCCGCGACACTATCCATTCAGGACGGAGACGTGGGGTTGTCGATATCGATTCGTGTCATTGTCGACTGCGCAGCGGCACCTTCGCCCAGTCGGTGTCCGAGGCCAGGTAGAAGCTCGGGTAGGACGGCTGGTTGTAGGTCGTCTGCTGGCGGGCCACCTCGACCCGGTACTGCGGGTCGTGCATCAGCGTGTAGAGCTTGTGGGTGGTCAGGTCGGTGCTCAGGTAGATGCGGATCGCGGAGCTGTCCGCCGTACGCAGCAGGAGTTCCTCCCGCCAGTCGCCGAAGATGTCGGCGATCAGCGAAGCGGTGCCCTTGGTGCCGTTGTTGGCCAGCGTGCCGGTCGCGGTCAGCACCGGGCCGCGCTTCCAGTCGTCGATCGTCGGGGTGACGTCGATGGCGCCGTTGAGGATCTGGGTGGTTCCGTCGCCGGCCCAGCGGATGCTCTGGTTGGTGCCGGGGATGGCGGTGGTCAGCACCTCGCCGGTGGCCTTGTGCAGGCCGAGAGCGTCGGAGCCGCCGGGCAGGCTGGCCCAGTTCTCGATGCCGGGCACCTCGGGCAGTACGTCGCCGATCATCGCGCGGCCGGTGTCGCGGCCCGAGTAGGCGCCGAACAGCACCTCGCCGGTGGCGGCGTCACGCATCGCCATCCCGTACGGGGCGAAGGTCGCGCCCTCGTGCGCGGTGAAGATCTCCAGCCCGGGCCGGTTCGGGTCGATGTCGGTGACGTGCATGGCGTCGCCGTGGCCGAGCCGCACGTATTCGCCCGGTGCGGCGCTGCCCGCGGGCAGGGTGTCGTACGACGAGTAGAGCAGGGAGCCGTCGTTGTCGATGGTCGCGCTGCCGTACACGATCTCCTGTTTTCCGTCACCGTCCACATCGGCCACGCTGAGCGAGTGGTCGCCCTGGGTGGTGATGGTGGCGAATTCCGGATTCGTTCCGTCCCGGCCGTGCGGCGAGTCGTTGAACGGGTTCGTCATCGGCACCCAGCCCGAGTCGACGTACCAGTTCTCGGTGAGGCGGTGACCGTTCCAGCCGTACGCGATGATTGTCGTTCTGGTGTAGTAACCGCGGGCGAAAATGGCGGACGGGTGTTTGCCGTCCAGATAGGCCACGCCGGACAGGAAACGGTCGACCCGGTTGCCCGGCTCGATCCGGGCCATCGCGTAATCGCCCCACATCAGGCCGTCGTCGGTGCGGCCCGGCTTGTAGCGCACGGTTTGCAGTTCCCGGCCGGTGGCGCCTTCGAACACCGTCAGGTATTCCGGGCCGTCCACGATGAAACCGGCGAAATTGCGCAGGGCGTTGCGAGTGCTGCGGGCCGGGGCGTAGACGTCCATGAAGTAGTCGGTCAGCGCTTTCGCGTCGCCGAATCCGGGCGCCAGGCCCAGCGCCTCCTCGACCGTCGCCGGCCAGTGCCCGGCCACCACCTCGGGGTGTGTGCTCCAGCCCTCGAACATCCGCACCACGTGCTCGTAGTAGCCGGCGGCGCTCAGCCGATAGTCGTCGGTGTCGCGGTAGCCGGCCTTGCGGTCCGCCGCCGGCATGGTGATGTATTTCGACGACGCCACCGAGCCGTCCGGCCGGTAACGGGTGATCTTCGTGCCCGGGGCGGTCTTGAACATCATCTCCGAGCGGCCGTCGCCGTCGAAGTCGTAGACCAGGAACTGGGTGTAATGCGCGCCGGCTCGGATGTTCACGCCCAGGTCGATCCGGTAGAGCTGGGTGCCGTCCAACTCGTACGCGTCGATGTAGACGTTTCCGGTGTAACCGACCTGGGAGACGTCCTTGGAGTTGGACGGGTCCCATTTGACGATGTATTCATATTGGCCGTCGCCGTCCACGTCGCCGACGCTCATGTCATTGGCCGAGTAGGTGTAGGTTGCGCCGTCGGCCGGCTTGTTCAGCGGCAAGTCGTAATGATTGCTCGACCACGGGGTGGCGGTCGCACTGCGGCCGCCACCGACCGGTGTGACCCGGTACGTCGACGCCGCGGTGCCGGCCGGGTCCAGGTAGTTGGTGCTGTCGGTGACCGTGGCGATCCGCCGGCCGTCCCGGTAGACGTGGAAGTTGACCCCGGTCAGCCCGGTCGCCGAGTGGCCGGTCGCCTCCGGCCCGAGCAGCCGCCAGCTGAGGAAGACGCCCTCGGCGGTGGCCGCCGCGACCAGGCCGCGGTCGAGGCGTTCCAGTTCGATGCCGCCCCGGCCGCCGGCCTGGGCGGGGGCCTGTGAACCGGCCAGAATCAGGGCGGCCACGAGGGCAATTCGACGAAGCCTCATCCAGCTCTCCCAGGGCGGAGGTAAGCGCTTTCCAGGGAGTGTCCATCGATCGTTATCTTTGGTCAACCTTTGTCGATCTTCGTCCCGAACCCCGCAATATCCTCATAAGGTCGTCTTCATGGGTCTTGTGTGGCGGTCGGGTCTGGGGATGGTTCTGTCGGGTGTGCTGGCCTTCGCGGGCACGCCAATGGCGGCCGAGGCGGCCACCTCGCTGGTCTCGGCGAGGCCGGATCCCACGGTCGGATTCGACGGGCTGGTGTACGCCAGCACCAACGTGGGCGGCACGATCTACCTGGGCGGCAGCTTCACCCACGCGGTCGTCGACGGGAAGTCGGTGCCCCGCAAGCGGCTCGCCGCGGTGGACTCGCGCACCGGCAAGCTGCTGCCCTGGGCCCCGCTCGCCGACGGCACCGTGATGGCGCTGGCCGCCAGCGGGTCCTCGGTCTACGCGACCGGCAAATTCAGCACCGTGGGTGGTCAGCCCCGGGCCGGCCTGGCCGGCATCGACCTGCGCAGTGGCGCGGTGGGTCCGCTGCGGCACGCCGTCGGCGGCATCGGCCAGGCGCTGGCCGCCGCGGGCGGGCGGCTCTACCTGGGCGGCCGCATCCGGTCGGTGGACGGCCGGTCGGTCCGCAACCTGGCCGCGTTCCGGCTGTCCGACGGCGCCCTGGACAGTGGTTTCCGCGGTGGGGTGGACGGGCTGGTGCGGACGCTGAGCACGGCCGGGACCCGGCTGTACGTCGGTGGCAGCATCAAGGGCCACCTCTCCGCGCGGCGGCTCACCGACGGGCAGGTCGACCCGGGCTTCCGCCCGGCGACGCCGTACTCGGTGATGGCTCTGACCACCAACGGCGACCGGGTGTACGCCGCGCTGGCCGGCCCGGGCGGCCGGGTGGTCGCGTACCGGCCGGACGGGTCGATGGTGTGGAGCAGCGTCACCGACGGTGATGTGCAGGCGATCGCCTACCTGAACGGCGTCGTCTACGGCGGTGGGCACTTCACCGTGGCCTGCCCGCAGCGCTCGCGCACGGCGACCTCGTGGTGCGCGCCGCGGATGCGGAGTCAGCCCAAGCTGGGCGCCTGGGATTCGGCCAGCGGCACGCTGCTCGGCTGGAACCCCCGCAGCAACGGCCGCTGGGGGGTGCTCACCCTGAGCGTCAACCCGGTCACCCGGGCGATCACGGTCGGCGGCGAGTTCACCGCGTTCGGCGGAGCCGCCCGCCCCCGCTTCGCGCAGTTCCGCTCCTGACGGTCTCTACGCTGTGGGCATGAAGGTTCTGTCCATCCAGTCAGCCGTTGCGTACGGGCACGTCGGGAACTCCGCGGCGGTGTTCCCGCTGCAGCGGATCGGCGTCGAGGTCGTCCCGGTCCCCACCGTGAACTTCTCCAACCACACCGGCTACGGCGCCTGGCGGGGGCCGCTGATCCCGCCGTCGGACGTGGCCGAGATCCTGCTCGGGGTCGAGGAGCGCGGGGTGTTCGCGCAGATCGACGCGGTGCTGTCCGGATATCAGGGCGGGGTGGGCATCGGTGACGTGATCGTTGACGCCGTCCGCCGGGTCAAGGCCGCGAACCCGGCCGCGCTCTACGCGTGTGACCCGGTCATGGGCAACGCCAAGTCCGGCTGCTTCGTCGCGCCGGAGATCCCCGACCTGCTGCGGGACCGGGTCGTGCCGGTGGCCGACATCATCACGCCCAACCAGTTCGAGCTGGGCTACCTGACCGGCACCGAGCCGGCCGACATCGAGTCCACCCTGGCCTCGGCCGACCTGGCCCGGGCCGCCGGCCCGTCGACCGTGCTGGTCACCAGCGTGGAGCGGCCCGACCGGGACGAGGGCACGATCGAGATGCTCGCGGTGGACGAGGCCGGCGCCTGGCTGGTGACCACCCCGCACCTGCCGTTCAAGGCGAACGGCTCGGGTGACGTGACGGCCGCGTTGTTCACCGCCCACTACGTCGCGACCCGGAACGCGGCGGTGTCGCTGGAGCGTACGGCCTCCAGCATTTTCGACCTGATCGACACCACTTTCCGGTCCGGCGAACGCGAGCTCCAACTGGTGGAGGCGCAGGAGTTCTACGCGGCGCCGCGCATGCAGTTCCAGGCAAAGCAGGTGCGCTGAGGGGTTGACCTGAGGTGGGAGCGCTCCCAATATAGACATTCCTCGATTAATTGGAGGGATGCGGATGCTTCGCCTCAGGATCACCGCCGGGCTGGCCGCGCTCGCGCTCGCCTTCATCGGCGCGCTGGCCGCCGTGCCGGGCACCGTCCACGCCGACGAGAACCCGGTGCGGCTCACGCTGCCGACGGGGGAGCGCCTCTTCCTCGATAAAGAGGGCGGTGCCGTGGAGGCCGCCGCGACCACCACCGCCGACCCGGTGCGGATCCGCAGCATGGCGGTCGGCGAACACCTCTACGTCGTACCGGACGAAGCCATGCCATTCGTCGGCCGCGAGCTGGATCTCGCGCTGTTCGACGTGCTCGCGCCGCCGCCCGCACTCCGGGTGGAGTGGGCGCCCGGCGCGACCCCGCACGACATCCCGGGCCTCGACGTGCCGACCGGCCGGATCGACGACCCGGCCGCCTTCGGCGCCGGCCTCGCCCACGGTGCGCTCGCGGGCGTCAAGAAGCTGGGCGCCCCCGCCGACGAGCCCACCGCCGCCCCGCAATACCCGGTGGCCACGCTGACCGTGAAGGGCCTCGACAAGCTGGGCGCCCCCGCGTTCAGCGGCGGCGTAGCGGCCACCAACGTCGAGGACGTCCAGCGTTTCAGCAGCCTGCAGCCGTTCCGCGACGGGCAGGTGTCGTTCAGCGTCCCGGTTGGGCACTACTCGATCGAGGTCAACATCACCACCTACGACGCGGACGGCGTCTATCGAGGCGACGCCCTCCTCTTCTTCCCCGAGCTGGCGGTGACCGGCACCGAGCTGACGGTAACCGCGGACGCCGCCACCGCGACGACGGTCGTACCGGTGCCGGCCACACCCAACCCGTCCGGGCTGGAGCAGATGCAGGCCACCTACTCACGGCAATCGGCGGCCGGCTCCGACTCGACCACCGCGGTGATGATGATCGGCGGCTCCCCGTCGCTGTCGGTAACGCCCACCGACCCGGTCTCCCTGGGCGCGGTGCGCTGGTACACCTACTTCCGGCTGACCTCCCCGGCCACCGCCCCCGACCCGTACCTCTATGACCTGGTCTTCCCGACCGAGGGCGAGGTGCCGGCCGACTTCGCCGAGAAGGTCCCGGCCGCCGGCCTGGCGACGCTGGACGCGACCTACGCGGCCGAGGGCGACACCTCGCGGATCAGCACCTACCGCACCTCGTTCCAGCCCTGGGAGCAGTTCCCGATCCGCTTCGCCAGCACGGCGGTGGCGCCGCTGCGCCGCACCGAGTACGTCTCAGCGCTCCCCGGCGTCGGCTGGGTCGGCTCGGCCGTAGCGCAACCGGACGACTTCAACGGCAGCGCGCAGTCCGCCCTGGTCGCCTATCGACCCGGGCAGCGCACGACCGACCGTTACTTCGCGGCGCCAGCCGTGCCCGGCGTCGACCTGACCACCCTGCGCCCCCTGCCGTGCCCCGCCTGCCGCCAGGCCAACCAGCTGCAACTCGACCTAAGACCGAGGATGGATGCCGGCGGCCACGCGATCCGCATGGTTTCCAGCGAAACCACCAAGGTCAACATCCAGACCCGGGTGTACGCCGATAGCGCCCTGATCGCCGAAGGCACCGACCCGGTCGGCAGCATCGCCATCCCCGCCGCCGCGACCCAGCTGAGGCTGGAGCTGGACACCGCAGCGTCGGCATCGTGGTCGAGCACCGCCGACCGGGTGCACACCGCCTGGAGCTGGCACACCGCATCGCCAACGGCTTCGCTGCCGACCGGCCGAACCTGCGACGCCCCCTGCGCGTTCCTGCCGCTGCTGTTCGCCGAATACGGCATCGCGGCGGACACCACCAACGCGATCCGAGCGGGCGTGGACACGCCGCTGTCGGTGACGCTACGGCGTCAGTCCTACGACCCAACGCCGATCTCCGAACACCTCACGCTGGACGTCTCCACCGACGACGGCACCACCTGGACACCGGTGACCGCCGCAGCAGCTGGCAGCGGCCGATTCACGGCAACCGTGCCACCCGCCCCCGCCGGTTACCTCTCCCTGCGCATTCACGCCACCGACCCGGCCGGCGCAACGCTCGACCAGACCGTCATCCGCGCCGTGCGCGTGGCCGGCTGACCCCGAAGGGAAGACAGATGCGTATCCGCACCCCACTGCTCGCCCTCGGCGCCGCCACTGCCGCCGCCATGCTGACCTGGGCAACCACCCTGACCGCAACGGCCGCTGCCGCCGGGCCGTCATCCGCGGCGGACGCTGTCGAGCCGCCATCCACGACGGCTGCCGCCGAATCGCCAACCGCGACGTCCTTTGTGGTGCGGGACGCGTGTCCCCGCGTCGCGCCGCCCAAGGCCACCTGCTTCGCCAAGGTGGTGGTGAGCGGCGGCCCGGTCGGCACCCTCGCCGCGCCGGCCGGGCTCGCGCCGGCCGACCTGGTCTCGGCCTACAACATCTCGGCCGGCGGCACCGGCCGGACCGTCGCCATCGTGGACGCCTTCACGAACCCCAACCTCGAGGCCGACCTGGCCGTCTACCGCAGCACCTACGGACTGCCGGCCTGCACCGTGGCCAGCGGTTGCCTGCGCATCGTCAACCAGGACGGCGCCACAAGTCCGCTGCCCGCCCCCGACCCGGGCTGGGCGCTGGAGCAGTCGCTGGACGTGGACATGGTCTCGGCCGTCTGCCCCGCCTGCAAGATCCTACTGGTGCAGGCCACCTCCAACGGCTTCGACGACCTGGGCGCGGCGGTGGACACGGCCGTGGCGCTGGGCGCGGACACCGTCTCCAACAGCTACGGCACCGGCGTCGAGTTCCCCGGGCAGACCGAGTTCGAGTCGCACTACATCCACCCCGGACACCCGATCGTGGTCAGCGCCGGCGACATCGGTTACTCGGTCTCCTTCCCGGCCGCATCCGGGCACGTAACCTCGGTAGGCGGCACCACCCTGACCAAGAACGCCGCCGGCACGTGGTCGGAGTCGGTGTGGTCGCTGACCGGCTCGGGTTGCTCGGCCTACATGCCAAAGCCGTCCTGGCAGACCGACCCGAACTGCCCGATGCGCATGCTCAACGACGTGGCCGCGGTGGCCGACCCGGCCACGGGCGTGGCCGTCTACAACTCATACCCGGTAGCGGCCTGGCAGATAGTAGGCGGCACCAGCGCCTCAGCCCCGATAATCGCGGCCCTGTACGCCATGACCGGCGCCTCAAGCCGAATCAACGACGGCTCGGTGCCGTGGTTGAGGCACAGCGCCACCGCCTTCCGAGACGTGACGACGGGCAGCAACGTCCCCGGCCCAAACTCCGCCACCTGCGGCGGCGACTACCTGTGCACCGGCACAACCGGCTATGACGGCCCAACCGGCTGGGGCACCCCAACCGGCCTGACCGGCCTGACCCCACCCTGACCGCTCAGCATCCCAGGACCCGAAACAGCCCGAACCATCCTGGCGAGGCCCTCATGACGAACAGGTCTCGCATCCGGATGTCGACCAACGCCCGGTCCATCGCGTCAACCCCGGACAGCTTTCCGGTTCAAGACCAAGCTTTTCCGATACGGGCGGCGACCTCCACAACCGCAACCGCACCCGACCGCCCACACCGCGCGGCCGGCGTGCAACACCGGCCCGCGAAGCGACTCTCGCGCATCCAGACCCCTCACCCCCAACCCCGCCGGGCCCTCACCCCACCCCCGCCGGGCCCTCACTCCAACCCCGGGCCTCCACTCCAACCCCGGGCCCTCACTCCAACCCCGGGCCTCCACTCCAACCCCGGGCCTCCACTCCAACCCCGGGCTTTCACTCCAACCCCGCTGGGCTTTCACTCCAACCCCGCTGGGCTTTCACTCCAACCCCGCCGGGCCTCCACTCCAACCCCGCCGGGCTCTCACCCCAACCCCGCCGGGCTCGCTGCTCAGCCGGCCAACACGCGTAGCTGCCTACCCCGGCGGCGAAGGGCGTTTTGGAAGTTATGCGGCTTCTCCTGCAGCTCCCGCGCCGGAAAATCGCAGATCTTGGAACGGTAAATCACTGAGCGGGGTGCCAATTCGACAAGTTCGCCGCAGGCCGCCCTATCGCTGCCGGATATAGACGGCATATCGGGGTGCCGCGGCCACGATGTGGAGGCTTCGTCCGCAAGGCGGGATCGTATGCCCGCAATATGGGAGGCCCGGCCGCTGGCTCGTCGACCCGCCGGTCCGGCCGCTGGCCAGCCGACCCGCTGGCCCGGCCGCTGGCCCGCTGGCCCGCCGGCCCGGCCGCTGGCCCGCCGGCCCGGCCGCTGGCCCGCCGGCCCGGCC
>NZ_BOMY01000037.1 GCF_016862435.1 Paractinoplanes tereljensis | reverse complement strand
GGCCCGGCCGCTGGCCCGCCGGCCCGGCCGCTGGCCCGCCCGCCGGCCGCTGGCCCGCCGGCCCGGCCGCTGGCCCGCCGGCCCGGCCGCTGGCCCGCCGGCCCGGCCGCTGGCCCGCCCGCCGGCCGCCCGGCTGCAGGCCCGCCTGTCGGCTCGCCCGGCTGCTGCCCCGCCCGGCTGCTGCCCCGCCGTTGGCCCAGCTCGCCGCTGGCCCGCCTGTCGGCCCGCCCTGCCGCTGGCCCGCCTGCCGCTGGCCCGCCTGCCGCTGGCCCGCCTGCCGGACCGCGTCGCTGCCGGACCGTCCGCTGTTGGCACGGCACTGAGGGGTAAGCCGGGCGAAGCGGCGAGCGGGCTGCTGTTTGTCGTGCTCCGCGCCGATGAGCCGGGCCAGTCGGTGTCGGCATCGGGTCGACGACGGCCGCGGCTGGTCTGTTGGCGGGCGGGGCCGCCTGGCGTGGGGTCGGGCCCGCCCGGCGCGGGCGCGCGGAGGGTGAGCTTCGCCTGCCGGGACTGAGTGCCACGGGACTGAGTCGGCCCGTATGCAAAAAGGGTCTTCTTCTTTGGATTGAAAGCGGACCGGCGCCCGGTTCCCGGAGACCGGCACTCGCGGATCGGTGCGGCGAGCGGGGGGAGGCCGGAGGAGACCAGGTGTTCGGCTGAATTGGCGGGGCGTCAGTCGGTTATGGCTCGGGCCCAGGGGAGCAGTAGGCGTTCGGTCAGGGAGACCAAATAGAAGAGGCCTACGCTTATTGCGGCCAGCAACGTTATTGCGGCGAAAGCCGTGGCGGTGTCGGCGCCGGCGTTGGCTATTACGAAGCCTAAGCCGTTGGTGGCGCCGGAAAGTTCGCCTACCAGGGCGCCTATTACCGCCAGTGGCATCGCCGTTTTCAGGCCCACGAAGATCTGTGGGAGAGCCGACGGCAGGCGGAAGCGCATGATTATCTGCCAGCGGTTGGCGGACAGCGACTGGGCCAGTTCGATCAGCTCGGCCGGCGTGCGGGTCAGGCCGGCGACGCTGGCCAGCAGGATGGGGAAGGTGCAGAGCAGGACCACCATGACGATTTTGGGGCCCTGGCCGAAGCCCATCCAGACCAGCAGCAATGGCGCGAAGGCCAGTTTGGGGATGGCGTTTACCGCGACTATGGCGGGCATGAACGCCCGCTCCAGGGGAGCGGAGAGCGCCAGAAGGGCGCCTACCGCCAGGCCCAGGCCGACCGCGATCAGGTAGCCCTGCACCACCTCCAGCAGCGTGGTTACCGCGTTGCTGGTCAGGTAGCCGGTGGTGTTCTTCAGCGCGGCCAGCACCTGCGGCGGGGTCGGCGCCAGATAGGACTCGATGTTCAGCACGACTATGGCGGCCCACCACGCGGCTATCAGCGCGATCGTGCCGATGGCCGGCAACGCTATCCGGGTGAGAAGGGGAATGACGGGCTGCCTTTCGCGGGACCGGCCGTGGGGTCTCCGGACACATCGGACGCGGACGGAGACCCCACGGCCCTCAGGAAGGAATCTGGTAGGTGATTACGTCGTCGGGAGTCAGGCCGGTCGGGATCAGGCCGGCGCTCTGGATGATGGCGATGTTGCGGGCCACCCGGTCGCGGTTGAGGCTGCCGACCGGTGCCCCGTTCGCGCCGCCCTGCACGTACGGCTGCATCAGCTTGTTCTCCGCCGCCGCTACCGGCGCGGGCTGCAGTTTCTGGTATTTGGCGTAGATGTCGCCGGCCTCGTCGGGGTGGGCCATCGCGTATTCGACCCCGCGCAGCATCGCCTTGTTGAACGCCTGCACCTGCTTCGGGTTGTCGGCGATCCGCTTCTTGGTTACGCCCAGGCCGTTGCCGTACAGGTCAGTGAGGTAGTTGCTGAACGGCATGACCACCGCGGGCTTGCCCTTGGCGGCGGCCTCGACCGCCGGCTTGCCGACCGCGAACTGGGTGGCCGCGTCGATGCTGCCGGCCGCGAGGTTCTGCGGCATCTGCTGGGGGTTCATCACCACCCACTTGATGTTGGTGCTGTCCACCCCGGCGAGCCGGGCGTACGCCTTGAACAGGCTGTAGACCACGCCGCCGGGAATGTAGGCGATGGTCTTGCCGGCCAGGTCCTTGGGCGCGGCGATGCCCTTGCCGCTGACCGCCATGATGCAGGACAGGTTCATCTGCTGTACGGCGTTGACGACGGTGAAGTCGGTGAACTTCTTCTGGCCGTACGCGATCAGGGCCGCCGTGATGTCGACCATCGCGTAGTCGGCCTGGCCGGACTGCAGCAGCTTGAGGTTCTGCTCGGTGCCGTTACCGGGCTGGACCTTCACCTCGAGGCCTTCCTCGCGGAAGTAGCCCTTCTCGATGGCGACGAAGATGAACGCCTCGCGGCCCTGCACGCCGGCACCGGTCAGATAGGTGACCGGGGTCAGCGTGCCGGACTCGGCGGCGGGGGTTTCCTTCTCGCCGCTGCTGCACGCGGTCAGCAGCAGGGCCGAGGCCAGGGCCGCGGCCGCGAATCGACGGAGATTTCTCATGCGGCTCGCCGCCCCGAGGTCGAGAGCAGCAGGATGCCGCGCAGGACCACGCGCGGGTCCAGGCCGAGGGTGGCCAGCAGGTCGAGTTCGTCGGCGGTCATCCCGGCGGCGATCAGGCGCTCGCGCTGCTCGGTCGAGCCGGCCGAAGCGAGCAGGGCCGCCCCGGTGCCGCCGCGCCAGGCGCCCTGCCAGCTCTGCGTGTCGACCTCTTCGAGGCCGACCTTCTCCATCGCGGTGAACAGGCCGCGGCACCAGGTGGGGTCGTTGCCGGCGGTACGCAGGACCTGCTGAAGAGCGGTCTCGTAGTGGGCGGTGATCTCGTGCAGCCGGTCGTCCGGAGTGGCCAGCACCGACTTCGACCAGCCGGCCTCCATCTCCTCGACGACCAGCACGCCGCCCGGCTTCAGGGCGCCGGCCAGCCGGGCCAGGACCTCGTGCCGCTCGGGCAGGTGCTGCAGGACCGCGCGGGCGTGGATGCCGTCGAACTGCCCGCCGGGCAGCTCGTCGGTCACGATGTTGTGCTGCAGGACGGTGACGCCGGCGTGTTCCCGGATGTGCTGCGGGCGGACGTCGGTGGCGATCACCTCGCCGTCCGGGCCGACCTGGTCGGCGAGCCAGCCCGCGATGGTGCCGGCCCCGGCGCCGATCTCCAGCCAGCGGGAGCCCGGCGCGACGCCGGCCTCGGTCAGCCGGCGGATCGTGAACGGGTCATGCATCTGTCCGAGCGCATCGAGCAGCTGCCGGGCCGTGGGCCGGTCGTTGCTGAACACGTATGGGGTTCCGGGATCCCGGACGGCCGTCGACATGGTCCATTCCTCTCGATTCCTGGCGGCGCGATTATTGACGATCACGTCGACCTTGGAGATCCATTGCTGAATCGCCCGCAAGTCAACCCGTACCGCTGGGACGTTTCACCCGCGTGGAAGGACCTTTCCAAGACGTATTGATCATTGAAAATGTCCTAAGAAAATGCTTGAAAAGTGCCCATAGGTACTGGCACCGTCGTCGGGTGAACAAACCCCTGCCGAACGAACAACTGCGGTCACTCATGCTTCAACGGGGCGTAAGCGCCGAGGAGCTGGCCGTGAAGTGCGGCATCGACACCAAGAGCGTCGAGCGCTGGCTGTCACACGGCCGCGTGCCGCATCGGCAGAACCGCTGGACCGCCGCCAAGCTGCTGGACGCCGACGAGACCTACCTGTGGCCGAGCATCCTGGCCCGTGGGGCCCGGGGCCGCACCACCGGGCGGTCCGAGTTGATCGAGCTCTACTCGGACCGGGCGAGCGTGCCGCGCGAGACCTGGCTGCGGCTTCTCGGCGAGGCGCAGAACAATGTGGACGTTCTGGTCTTCTCCGGCGCCTTCTTCGCCCAGGTTCAGCCGCGCATCGCCGAGGACCTCGCCGAACGGGCCCGGGACGGCGTCAAGGTGCGGCTCTGCTTCGGCGACCCGGCGAGCGCGGCGGTAGCGGTGCGTGACAACGAGGAGGGCCTGGCCGGCACGCTGCCCTCGCAGATCCAGGCCAGCCTGATCCGATACCGCGATCTTCTGGAGGTCGACGGCGCCGAAATTCGGCTGCACGGCACCACCCTTTACAACAGCCTTTTCCGGTACGACGAGCAGCTGGTCGTCAATCCACACGTCTACGGCAACCCGTCCAGCCTGAACCCGGTAATTCGACTGCAGAAGGTTGACGGCGGCCTATTGTTCGATCTTTACTGCGCGGCCTTCGAGCGAATCTGGAACTCGGCCGTTCCGTGGCCGGGAGTCGGCCAGTAGGAAGTTGGTCTGCTGGTCGGTGCGGGCCGGATGACCGGTGACCGAGTATTGATCACGGCCCTCCCGTTTGGCGGTATAGAGGGCCGCGTCGACCCGGGCGGTGAGCTCGGCGGCCGACTCGTCGCCGGTCCACAGCGCCAGCCCGGCCGAGAAGGTCTGCCCGTCCGGGGTGGCGTCGCGGAGCCGGTCCATCACGATGGCGGCGTCGCGCAGCCGGCCGTGCAGGATCAGGCCGAACTCCTCGCCGCCGTACCGGGCGATCAGGTCCTCGGCCCGCAACTGCTGCTCCCAGGCCGTGGCCGCCTCCCGCAGCAGCTGGTCGCCGGCCGGGTGGCCGAGCAGGTCGTTGTACCGCTTGAAGTGGTCCAGGTCGATCAGCCCGACGATCAGGGTGTCGCCGGCCCGGCGGGCGATGGCGAGGCGGCGCTCGAGTTCGGCATCCCAGGACCGCCGGTTGGCGATCCCGGTGAGGGCGTCCCGGTAGGCGATCGACTCGAGCCGGTCGGCTTGATCCTGCACGGTCCGGATCAGTCCGACCATCCGCATGATGACCAGCAGGAACACGACGATGCAGCAGATCGAGGCGGCCAGCCAGTCGACCCGGCCGCGGTCGACTATCCCGTTGGCGATCAGCAGCAGCGGGCTCAGCAGGCAGGCCGAGCCGATCAGCATCACCCGCCGTGGCGTGGCATTGCCGGCCGGGCGGTCGTCGCGGGCGCCGAACGCCGCCATTGAGGGATGCAGCGCGGCGCCGCCGAGCAGCACGGAGAAGACCATGAACAGGGGCGCGAGGCCGCCGACGGCCGCGTGTTGCGCGACCTGCCATTGGTAGGCGGCCTGCAGCACGCCCTGCACGGTGACCGCGACGACGAGTTGCCAGAAGGCGGGGCCGCGGCGGACCGAGGAGGTACACATCCGGATCACCCCGGCGAGCATCAGCAGGCCGGCCAGCGGGTACGCCATCGCTACCAACCGGACGTCCAGTGACATCCCCGGAGCGACAAGTGCCCGCAGGAACAGCAGCCAGACGGCCAGGCCAAGGCCGACGCTGACCATCAGGGTGTCGATGATGCTGTCCCGGTCCCGCCGCCAGTGCGTGCCGTTCACCAGCAGCATGAGACCGGCCAGTTCCAAGCCATATCCGGCGAGCCAGAACGGGTCCGCCAGGGAGGGGAACGGGGTCACCCCGTGGGCCACATAGATACCGAACACGACGTCGCCGGTGATGGTGGCGGTCAGGCTGGCGATCAACAGGTACCAGGGGAGTTTGCGAGCCGGGCGGTTGAGGCGGATGCCGGTGATGACGACGGCGACCGTCAGCAGCGGATAGCACCCGGCGGCGGCCGAGGCGACCGGCGAACTCTCCGGTACCAGGCTGCCCACCAGCACCACCAGCACCGCACTGACGGCCAGGTAGCCCAGCCAGAGCCGACGGATCCCGGAAACTGCCATAACCGCCCCGATCGGCCGCCGACCGGCGCCCCTGAGCGGCGGGGCGAGGTTGCTACCGTCGGGCACCCCGCCGGCCGGGTCAACGACCGGCGGGGCGCTGATCAGGACAGCGTGATCGCGTCCAGCTCGGCGTAACCGGTCCCGCCGGCGAAGTACGGCGAGCCCTTGGCCAGCCGGATCGTGTTCCAGCCGGCGTTGAGGTTCACCGTGGTGTTGACCGAGGAGCCGAACGTTCCCCATGCGCTGGTGGCCGGATAGGTCACCGTCGACCAGGCGCTGCCGTTGGCGGCCAGGCCCTGGGTGGCGCTCGCGCCGGTGGCGTTGGCGTACCCGATGTTCAGCGTGTACGCCCGGGTCTGCGGCACGTTGACCAGGAAGTCGACGAACGACGCGCTGCGCATGTCGGTCGTGCCGTCGATCTGTCCGACGTAACCACCGCTGGAGGCCGAGGCCGAGGAGAACCGGTTGGCGTTGACCACCGTGGCGTTCTCCGCCTCGTACCGCTGCTGCCAGGTCGGCACGCCGCTGACCGGGGTGACCAGCAGCTGGTAGGAGTCCAGGGCGTTCATGCTGTTGACCGGCACGCTGATGCTGCCGCTGACCACGTTGTAGGTGCCCGAGCTGACCGCGATCGGCGCGCTCTGGTTGGTGGTGCGCCCGGTGGTGCCGCTGCGCGTCAGGGTGACCCGGACCTGGGTGCCCAGCGCCGCGAGCCCGTTGACCTTGACGGTGTTGTTCCCGCTGTCCCCGCCGAGCACCACGTTGACGATCTTGCGGGTGCTGTCGTACGCGGCGACCCCCTCCAGCCACGAGCCCGGGACCGTCTGCACGATGTTGCCGGCCAGGTCGCCGTACCACTTGTAGGTCCAGTACGACGCGGTCGGCGCGTTGTTGTAGAGCAGGCCGTTGAGCGTGCCGGCCTCGTACCAGTAGGCGCGTTCGGCGTCGCGGATGCCGTGCCGTTCGAAGACCGCCATGTAGTGGACCGCCACGCTGGGGATGTCGACCTGCGACGGCGAGGCGTACTCGTTGATCGAGATCGGCCGGGGCGTGATGCCCAGCGAGGTCTCGATCGCCCGGTAGTCGGCGACGTGCGCCTGCACGTTGAGGTAGCTGTCGTTGTCCAGCTCGTGCCAGACGATCACGTCCGGCACGGTGCTGGTGTTCTTGGCGTTGGTGAGGAAATCGAGCATCCAGCTGTGGTTGTAGATGGAGTGGCTCGGCCCGACGATCGGGGTCACCGCGTCGAGCGTGCGGATCAGCTTGAAGGTGCGGGCCCAGCCGGCGTTGAAGGTGCCGGCCGACGCGGTGTTCCAGGTCCAGTCCGGCTCGTTCCACAGCTCGTAGCCGTCGACGTTGGTGGTGCCGGTGGCGGCCAGCCGGGCCTGCACCATGGTGCGCACCTTGGACTCCCAGTCGGCCCAGCTGATCCACTGGTACGGGAAGTTCGGGTAGATGTCCGGCAGCCGGTAGAACTGCTGGGCGCCGCTGCTTGTCACCTTGCCGCCGACCTGCAGGCCGTCACAGCAGGGCTGGGTGGCGCCGTTGCCGAGTTGCTGACCACCGGGCGGGGGCTGGGTCAGGTGGTTCAGCCGCAACGGGTACATCAGGCTCAGCGGCGGGTTGTTGCCGGTGTTCACGGCGTACAGCCCGCCGGCCGCCACGTGGGTGACCGGCCGCACGACGGTGCCGACGTTGACGGTGAGGGTGTTTCCGGCGGCCTGCGCCGGGGCGGAGAGCGTGCTGGTGGCGAGAACGGTGAGGACGGTCAGGGCCGCCGCGGACACGGCGGTTCGGCTACGCACAACATCACCTCGGGGATAGTGATGGCGCCTCAGATGTAGCTAGGGGGAGTTCGGGCGTCAAGGAAAACGATTGCCTTGACGCTAGGGATCGCCTCCTGTGTATGTCAAGGAAACAACCTAGGAAACTCAGCGGACCGCCTGCAGGATCCGCGACGGGCTGGTCCGGGTCGACCAGTCGGCCCGTACGTCGGTGAACCGGACGATGCCGCTGCGGTCGGCGACCACCACCGCGGCGAACGGCAGCACCGAGCGGCCGGTGCCGAGCGTGGGCCCGGCGCCCGGGCTGCTGAAGCCGAGGTTGAACGCGTCGATCAGGGCGTGCCGGCCGTCCGACGCGACGAAGAAGTCGAGGTCGTGCCGGCGCTTGACGGCCGCGAGCGGCTCCGCTGCCTGCGGGCTCACGGCGACCAGGTGCGCGTCGAGCGCCGCCAGCCCCGGGGCCAGGGAGTCCCGGTAGAGGCGCAGCGCGGCGCCGCACTCCGGCGAGTTGGCGTGCCGGATGAAGAGCAGGACGACCGGCCCGGTCTGGCGCAGCCGGCTCAGATGGATCGCGCCGAGGTCGACCTCCAGCAGCGGCAGGTCGGGCAGTCGGTCGCCGACGGCCACCATCCGGTTCCAGATCGCGTTGCGCTCGAGCTGAAGCCGAAACGCCTGGTCGTCAACAGCGTGGCCTTGGGCGCGGACGGAAGTCGCCATCGTTCTCTCCACTTCACCGGTCTTCATCGACAGTCTCAGATTACCTACATCGCCTATATTTACAGTAGGAATTAGTGTTGAGATGTGTGACGATGTTCGCCGGCTCGGCCGGATCAAAAGCGCGTTAAAAGAGGGCGCGGGCCTGTCGACGTCCCGTTAAAACAGCGGCCGCGTGAAGGTGGCCGACGGATGTTCGATAGGTGGATTACGCGTTATCCGGAGTCGGCGCCGTGGTTCTGGTGGTGCAGCTCCTGCTCAGCCGCCGCGGGTGCCGCCGGATCAATCGCCCGCTCCGGGTGGCGAGTGCCGCGGCCGCCGTCCTGGTCTGCGTCGAGATCCTGGCGACCGGGCATCAGGCGCCGCGCACTCGCTCCCCGCGGCACGAGTCGCTCGAAGGCCTGCTGCTGCGGGACCGCCCGGCGGCGGTCCTGCTCCTGCGGGACCGCCCGGCGGCGGTCAGCTACGAGAGCCGGCCAACCGGGCGGTGATGCGCCCGAGCGTGCGCAGGTCCAGCACCCCGTCCTCGAGGCCCAGCTCCACCACCCGGTCGAAGACCCGGCCGTCGCGGGCCGCCGCGCTCAGCGCGGCGTCCACCACCGACGGCCGCCGGGTCAGCCAGGCCGCGAGGCCGGAGTGCCGCAGGTGCCGGCCGAGCCGTCGGCGCAGGGCATCGCGGTAACGCTCGGCCACCCTTTCGGGCCCGGCGGCGGCCGCCGCGCCGGCGAGAGCTCCGGACAGCACGGCGTAGAAGATGCCCTCCCCGGTGAACGGATTGATCAGCGAGAGTGCGTCGCCGGCCAGCAGCGTACGGCCGCGGCCCGGCGGCGGCCGCCGGGTGGACAACGGCAGGTGGTGCCCACGCAGGCCGGTCGGCGCGCCGACGGCCAGGAGATCATTCAGCCGCCCCAGCAGGTACGCGCGGGAAAGCGGCTCGCCGCGCAACACCTCGCCGTACCCCACGTTGGCGGTCCCGTCGCCGATCGGAAACACCCAGGCGTACGCCGGCCAGCGCTGCTCGGTGGTCACGATGACCTGCTCGTCGAGGTTCTCGCTCGGCGCGTAGCCGCGGATCGCCACGGCGAGGTGCCCCGGCGGATTACCCGGGAACCCGAGCGCACGCCGCACCACCGACCCGGCCCCGTCCGCCCCGATCACCACGTCCGCCGCGAACCGCCCGTCGATGACCACCGGCCCCGCGCCATCGTCGCGGATCGCCCGCCCGTCGACGGCCAACGGGCCCGTGCCCTCGTCGCGAATTGACCGCACGGTGTGCCGACGAAGATCGGCGCCGGCCGCCACGGCCGCTCGGACCAGTCGCTCGTCGAAGACCCGTCGCGGCACGGTGTGGGCCGGCCGGGGCAGCGCGCGGGCGACCGTCGACCCGCCCGGGCCGACCAGCCGCAGCCGCCCGATCGGCGGATAGCCGTCGGTCACCCCGGTCACGCCGAGTTCCGCCAGCACCGCGACGGCCGCCGCGGCCACGCCGTCCCCGCACGGCTTGTCCCGGGGAAAGTCGGCCCGGTCGAGCAGCAGAACCCGGGCCCCGGCCCGGCAGGCGGCGATCGCGGCCGCCGCCCCGGCCGGCCCCGCGCCCACGACCGCGACGTCAAACCGGTCGACCGGCACCGCGGCCTATCGCCGGGTGAAGGTCAAGTGGGTGACGCCGCTCGGGGTAGTCACCGACTCGACGGTGAACCGGTCCTCGAGGCTCTCCAGGCCATCCCAGAGGCGCACACCCCGGCCGAGCACGATCGGAACCAGCACGACGTGCAGGTGGTCGATCAGGTCCGCCTCCAGGAACTGCCGAACCGTGCTGGGCCCACCGCCGATTCGCACGTCCAGCCCACCGGCCGCCTCCTTCGCCTGAGCGAGCACCTCGGCCGGACTGGCGTCGACGAAGTGGAAGGAGTTCCCGCCCTTCAGCGTGAGGGTCGGCCGGGGATGATGAGTAAGCACGAAAACCGGAGTGTGGAACGGCGGATTGTCACCCCACCACCCCTCCCACTCCTCGTCCTCCCAAGGCCCACGCTGCGGCCCGAACTTGTTACGCCCCATGATCTCAGCGCCGATCCCAGGCCCCCAGCCCGAGGCGAAGGCGTTGTCGACCCCTTCGCTCCCGCCGTCCTTCCCGTTCATGGACCGAAACGCGCGAGTCCCGAAGAACCACCCCATGAGCCGCGCGCCGGCGTGCCCGAACGGCGCCTCCAGGCTCTGCCCTTCCCCAGTGGCAAACCCATCCACCGAGACCGCAAGGTTGTGCACCCGTATTTTCGACATTGCCCCACTCTAAGCCCGTGCTCCCGCTGGATACGGTCGAGCCGGCGTGGCACCCGGAGGAGTGGGAGACGGAGATGGCTCTCGGCAGCGACCAGCGGCGCAAGGAACGCAGGCAGCGCATCAAAGCAACGTTCCCGAACAGCCACGTAGAGGCCGCGCTGGACCTCCTGCACCTGACAGACATGGCCTGGCACGACTGCTACGGCCCCAAAGACCTGGCGGTGCCCGACCGAGTCCTCGAAGACATCCTGCTGCTGGCCGACGGCGGCCTGGTGGCGCTGATCCGAGTAGCACGCGAAGCCGTAATCGATTTCCGAGACGTCCGCTTAGCAGCCGACGCCCTCCGAAGCGAGCCCGAAACCACCTCCGCCGGTTAACCATCGCTCGCGACGCGCCCGATTCTGCCGATGCGATTGCGCCCCGGCCGGCCCGACGACAATGCTTTCCGCCGCCGCCGAAAATCGCACTCAACATTTCGCACAATGCTACGTCAGAGGCGGCATTTCCCGGTACTTTCTTTCATAATCGGATGGTTTTCGCCATTTCCCAGGAATGGCACCGATATATTCAGAAGTGCATCCCGACACCGGCCACGGCGGGCCTCGAGTGCCAGGTCGGATGGTGTCGGTGACCCGGCGCCGCCGCCGGCAGCGTGGCCGGCGACCACCCCCGCGAGCCAGGCGGCAACCAGACCTGAGCCGCGCGACGGTGTCGAACGGCTGATGTTGTCCGCGCCCCGCCGTTCCGCCACGGCAGACCGGCAGGTTCCGGCGCACCGACTCGATGCGGCCCGCGTCGCTCACGGCGTCCGCGTCGCTCACGGCGTCCGCGTCGCTCACGGCGTCCGCGTCGCTCACGGCGTCCGCGTCGCTCACGGCGTCCGCGTCGCTTGCGGCGTCCGCGTCACTCACGGCGTCGGCATTGCCGCCTACCCGATCAACTTGGCCTACGCGGCCCGCACCGCCCACTCGGTCAGCCCGGACGATGGGGTGGACCCGCAGGCCTGCGGCCTGGTGCATTACCCCGGTCCCGGTCCCGGTCCCGGTCGCGGTCGCGGTCGCGGTCGCGGTCCCGGCCTCGGCATCTTGCCTGGGCGCAGACTCGGGCCGAGCGGCAGAATCTGTCGGGGATGCGGGCTCGGTGCGCGGCGCCTTTTCGACCCAGCCCGGGAATGCCTCCCGGCCTGTCGGGACGGACCGGCCGGGCAACTGCTCATCGACCAGCGGCATCTCGTTGTCGGCCGGAACGTCACGGCTGGAGGCCGCGGATGGCGGCCGCTGGAGGCAGGTCGCCTCCTCCGGCCAGATCAGCGGCGGGATAACCTCGGCCTCATCGTGCAGACCCAACTCGCCACACTCCCGCGAGCAACCATGCGAGCGGCACCGCTTCCACGCATAACGCCGAGGAAGCCACCACCGCCGCCCACGCTCATGGTCACGACGGAACTCGTCTTTCTCGGGCGAATAATTACGTGCCTTTGTGCGGTCCCGCAGTGCGGTCGTTGTAGACCGGTCGAATAGCTGAAGCTGCTGGTACCGCATGCCTATATTCTCGCGCGTTCCGAACCGTGCCGCTAACAGCTGATCATGCCAATCCCGAAAGCCTTCCGGAACTAATAGATCAGTTGCTTGACCAATCAATGAAGCAATTATTGCCCGGGAGGCGGGCCTAACCTCGGCCCTTCGTTAAGGGCTGTCCAAGGAGTGGACCGGAAACGAAGAAGTGCCTTCTGATCAGGGAAAATAGGGCTTGTCGAGAGTCCTAATCAACCCGTCACGGAAGGCACTTGCTGGGTGAAGACTACCCGAACACGTCCGAAGATCATGGTGACCGGGGACGGGCGAGGCGTGATAGGTCACGCCGGTGCCCGTCTGCTCGCTGACTGGACCAGGCCCTCGCTCAGATCCCCGACGCCCACCGGCACGGGACCCCGATCCTGCTGCGCTCGGATTCGGCCGGATCCAGTCACGGTTTCCTCGCCCACATCCGGTCCTTGCGTGAGCGGCACCTCGACATCCGGTTCAGTGTCGGCGCCGCGATCACCGAACCGGTACGGGAAGCGATCCGTGCCGCGACCGGCTGGCTCCCCGCCGTCGACACCGACGGCGGGCTGCGTGAACATGCCGAGGTCTGCGAGATCACCGGCCTGTTCGAGGCGGCCGGCTGGCCCGAAGGGACCCGGTTCCTGGTCCGCCCGGAACGCCCGCACCCCGGCGCCCAACTGAGCTTGTTCGACACCATCGAAGGCTGGCGGCACCAGGTCGTGGCGACCGACACCACGCCCGGTAACGGCAGCATCCAGTTCCTGGAAGCCCGGCACCGGGCTCACGCCAGGGTGGAGGACAAGATCCGAACCGGCAAGACCACCGGCTTCGGCCGGTTCCCGTCCCGCGTCTTCGCGATCAATCAGGCCTGGCTCCAACTCGCCCTGACGGGCATCGACCTGCTCGCCTGGACCCAGACCCTGCTCCTGGACGGCGACCTCGCCAAAACCGAACCCAAGAAACTGCGTTACCGGCTGCTGCACGTCGCGGCCCGGATCACCCGCACCGCTCGGCGGACCCGCCTCGCCATCGCCGCCGACTGGCCTTGAGCCGATGCCCTGACCAGCGCATTCAGTAACCTCACGGCACTACCCCGGCCTGCCGGCTGACCCCGCGGCTCACACCCCGACCAGCAACACGGAGGAACCCGGCCCCGCGCCGGGCCTCTGGCATGCCCACAAAACATCGACAAACACTCGAATCGCATTCATCGAATGACGACTATGGGCCGACGCCTAAGCGAAAGACCGAGGCTAACTTCCATGCCTGGAGAACACGCGAGCCGATCGCTGCTGGTTGGCACGCTCTGTGAAGGGGCAGGGGCCGCGATCCAACGGGATCACTTGTCAAGGGACGCCCCCTGTCCCACGCTCGGCAAGGGCGACGGCGACGGCGACGGCGAGGGCGGCGACGGCGACGGCGAGGGCGGCGACGGCGACGGCGACGGTCGCGGTCGACGATTTAGGCGGCTACCAGTTCTTGGTTGCGGTCCACGGGCCGCGAGCCGTATGTGGTTTCCACGACGGCGCGGGCCCAGCGCATGCGGGCGGCTGCGAACTCCGGGTAGTCGCCGTAAGTGGTGGCCAAGTGGGCCACGCAGCCGCGCGTGCCTCCATGCCGCCGGACCGCTTCGGCTATCGCCTCGTTGACTGCTGGAGCGCTCGGTCGGGAACTAGCGGGCAGGTCGCTGGCGAACAGGGCTGCGGCTCGGGCGGTTAGCAGATGGCTTCGCATGTGGATCAGCTCCGATCTCCTGCGGGTTGTTGCCTTCAGCGTGGACCGCCCGGGCCATTGATCGCCTCCGGTATTTCACCCGTCGCGGAGACGAGGGACCGGGGGATGAGCCGGGGTCGGAGCCTTACGGGTGTCAGCCCACGTGCACGTGGGGGCGGCGGCTTCGCTGGGGCTCGGCCTGGCGGATCATTTCGCGAGTAACGGGGGCCACCTCGCCCTGGCCGAAGATCAGGTAGCGGGCGAAGTTCGCCACCGGGTTGCCCTCGGTCCACTCGAAGTAGATGTGTGGGCGCTTTCCGGTGGTGTCGCGGATCCAGAGCAGCAGAGCCGCGATCGCACTGGGCACCGACGAACTCTCCAGCGACAGCACCCGGTAGCGGTGGTGCAGGACTTCACCCCGTACATGCAGGTCGGTTTCGAAGTCTGAAGCGTCGCTGATGGTGACCTCTACGAAAATTACGTCGCGGTCATCTGCCATGTCGTTGTCGGCCAGGATCTGGGCGATCTTGTCGCTGTATTCGCGGGAGTCTCGGCTGTCCGGCTCGTTGGCCACCAGGCGGATCTGGCGGCGGCCGCACTCGCGCAGGAAGCCCTGCGCCACCTCGTCGGCGTCGATGGTGGTGACCCGCAGTTCGAACGCCCGGTAGAGCCGGGACAGGAACGAGACGACCAGGATCGCGGCGATGAAGCAGGCGGCGATCTTCACGCCGTCGGGTCGTTCCACCACGTTGGCGATGGTGGTGTAGACGAAGATCAGGGCGATGATGCCGAAGGCGATCGTGCGGCCACGCTGCTGCCGCCGCCAGGCCGACAGGGTCACGGCGGTGGCGGCCGAGGTGATCAGGACGAGCACCCCGGTGGCGTACGCGCCGCCCTGCGCGTCCACGCTCGCCTTGAAGACGATCGTGATCAGGAAGGCGGTGCCGGTGAAGACCAGCACCATCGGCCGGACCGCGCGTGCCCAGGACGGCGCCATGCCGAACTTGGGCAGGTAACGCGGGACCAGGTTGAGCAGGCCGGCCATCGCCGAGGCGCCGGCGAACCAGAGGATCGCGATCGTCGAGACGTCGTAGATCGTGCCGAAGACGCTGCCCAGGTTCTGATGCGCCAGGTAGGCCAGGGCGCGGCCGTTCGCCTCGCCGCCGGCCTTGAACTCGTCCTGCGGGATCAGCACCGTAGTCACCACGCTGCTGCTGATCAGGAACACGCTCATGATCCCGGCCGACACGGTGAGCAGCTGCTTCGCGCCGTGGATGCGGGCCGGCAGATTGCCCTTGATGTGCGGCATGACCGCGACGCCGGTCTCGAAGCCGGACAGGCCGAGCGCCAGCTTCGGGAAGACCAGCAGGGCGATGCCGACCATCATCACCGGGTTGCCGTGCTGGGCGGTGAGCGCGTCGGTCCAGTCGCCCACGAAGGTCGGATGGGTGAGCACCCGCCACAGCCCGTCGCCGACGACGATGACGTTCAGGAACAGGTAGACGCCGACCAGGCCGACCGCGATACCGATGGCCTCGGTGAAGCCCTTGAGGAAGACCGCGCCGAGCAGGGCGATCAGCAGCAGCGTGATCAGCACCTCGTGGCCGCTGAACGACGACGGCAGGAACGGGTTCTCGTCGATGTGCGCGGTCGCGTCGGCGGCGGACAGCGTGATCGTGATGATGAAGTCGGTGGCCGCGAACCCGAGCAGGACCAGGACGAACAGCTTGCCCTTCCAGAACGAGAGCAGCTTGACCAGCATCGCGATCGAGCCCTCGCCGTTCGGGCTCTCGGCGGCGACCCGCCGGTAAACCGGCAGGGCGCCAAAAACGGTCACCAGGACGAGTACGAGGGTGGCGATCGGGGAGAGTACGCCGGCCGCGAGCGCAGCAATGCCGGGCTGGTAGCCGAGGGTGGAGAAGTAGTCCACGCCGGTCAGGCACATCACCTTCCACCAGGAGTGCGGCTTCTCCTCCTGGGGCTGCGCGTGCGGGCCTTGATGCTGCTGCGACCGGTCGGTAAGGCCCTTCAGCAGCCAGTCCCGCACCTTCTCGGGCGCATGATCGCTTTCCGTAACGGCCATCGGCCCCTCTTCCACGTGGGTTACGCACCAAAAATGGCACCGAAAGCCCTCGGCCTCCGCACGCGCGGCGTTAATACGGCGTCAAAATCGGCCCGTGGGCTCGTCAACATCGCGTCACCGACCCTTCCGGCGGCGAGGATCGGCGCGCACGGTCGGGGCATGACGCTCACCGAGTTGCTGCCCTCCCTGCGTACGTCGCTGCGACCCCCGCTCGACCCGACCGTGTGGCCGGTCACCGCCCGCTGGGCGCCGCAGGGTGACCTGCTGGTCGGCGGCGTTTCGATGACCACCCTGGCCGCGCGTCACGGCAGCCCGGTGCACGTGCTCGACGAGGCCGACGTGCGGTCGCGCTGCGCCGAGTACGTGACCGCGTTCGGCCCCCGGACGGTCTCCTACAGCGCCAAGGCCGGGCTCACCCCGGACACCGCCCGGTGGATCGCGAGCGAGGGCCTCGGCGGCTACGTCACCTCGGCGGCCGAGCTGAAGACCGCGCTGCTGGCCGGCATCCCGCCCGTACACCTGGTGTTGTGTGGCCGGTCGAAGTCGGTCGCCGACCTGGAGGCGGCCTTTGCCTGCGGCGCCGCGATCGTGGCCGGCTCGATCAGCGAGGTCGAGACGCTCGCGGCCCGCGCCCCGATCGGCCAGCGGGTGCTGCTGCGGGTGCTGCCGTCGGCCGGCCGGGGCCGCTGCCGGTACGGCCTGCCCCTCGGAACCACGATCGCGCTGGCGGCAACCAAAAAGGTGCTCGACGCCCCGAACCTGGTGCTGGCCGGCCTGGACTGCTCGATCGGCCATCAGTTGAGCCGTTTCCAGGCGTTCGAGTCCTGCCTGCGCGAGACGATGGCCTTCGGCGCGGTGATCCGGGCCCGGTTCGGCGTGACCGTGCCGGCCCTGAACCTCGGCGGCGGCCACGCGGTCGCCTACGCCGACGGCGACCACGAGTTCGCGGTGTCCGCCTTCGCCACCCGGATCCGGGGCATGCTGCGCCTGTCCGCCGACCGCTTCAACATCCCCGAACCCCGGCTCACGGTCTCCCCGGGCCGGGCGATCGTCGCCCGCGCGGGCCTGACCCTGCACCGGGTCAATGCGTTGACCACGGTGGACGGCCGGCCCACGGTGGCGCTGGACGGCAGCGTGCCCGACTGCGTGACGACCGAACTGTGCGCGGGCCGGCACACTGCATACCTGATCGGCCGGGCGTCGCAGGCACCGCGACAAGCGGGGGAGGCGATGCGACTGCCGGCCGACCTGGTGGTCGGCGATCTGGTCGCGGTGGCCGGCACCGGCGCCTACCACCACCATCAGGAAACGTACGTCGGTCGCCCGCCCGTCCTCGGCGTGGCCGACGGCCTGGCCCGGACCCTGGTGCGCCGAGAGACGCTGCGCGACCTGCTGCGGAGAACCGCCTAGAGCCAGCCGCGGCGCTTGAAGGCGTGGTGCAGCGCCGCGCCGGCCGCGACCATCAGCGCCAGCGCGAACGGATAGCCGACCCGCCAGTGCAACTCCGGCATGTCGTCGAAGTTCATCCCGTACACGGCGGCGACCAGCGACGGCGCGAAGAAGATCGCGGCCCACGCGGAGATCTTCTTGACCTCCTCGTTCTGGGCGTAGCTGGCCTCGGTGAGCCGCTGCACCTTGTCGTTCTGGGTCTGCGCGACGATGGTCGCGGTGATGGTGAGGATGCTCTGGTAGAACTCGATCACGCCCTGCAGGTATTCACGCTCGCCGTCGGCGATCCGGCGGACCCGGGTGAACCGGTCGGCGGTGTCGGCGACCAGGGTCGCGTCGTCGCCGGGCAGGTCGGGCAGGCCGGCCATCCGGCCGTAGATAGCGCTGCTGAGCGCGCTCATCGTGCGCACCGCGAGCAGCCCGTGCCGGGCCCGGAACAGGTTGTTGAGGAACGCTTCCGGGTCGTCCACGGTGCCGCCGGTGACCTGCTGCTCGAGACGCCAGACGTCGGCGGTGACCTGCTCGACGTACTCCTCCTGGTTGCGGATGAGCGCGGCCACGATGGCGTGCGACAGCCCGAACGGGCTGTCCGGCCGGAGCCGGCCTTTCTCGATGCGTTCGAGGGCCGCCCGGGTCTCCCGAAGCGGTGCCTCAGCAGACACTGCGGGATTGCTCGGGCCGTGCACGGTGACCAGGTAGTTCGGCCCGATGAACTGGTCGAGCTCGAGGTAGTGGACGTGCCCCCGCTCGCCGTCCTCCGGAGCGTGCAGCACCACGAAGACGTACTCCGCGTAGGCATGCATCTTCGGCACCCGGTTGCGTTCCACGCAGTCCTTGACCGCGAGCGGATGAAACCCGAAGACCTCGGACAGTACGTGTACGGCCTGGTCGTCGCAGTACGGGATGTCCACCCACACGAACCCGGTGTCGCCCGCCAGCAGGCCGGCGAGCTCGCCGATCGGGCGCGGCTCGGCCCCGTTCGTGGTGATCAGGTGGAGGTCCATGGCGGCCAGCATGCGCGGCCGATCACGGCGATGGCGAGGGCGTTGACGCCTTGTTAACGCGGGTGTGCGGCACGGCGCAGCGGCAGTTACGGGGGCGGCGTTAAAGGCGCGTCAACAAGCGCACAGCTGGCGTAGCCATCGCGTCAACGCTGATGACAAGGGATATCGCGGCGAGCTTCGCTTCATCTCGCAAGCATTGCCACCCCTCGTCAAGGAGTCGTTCCGTGGCTGATCTCGTGTTCGTCCTACTCACGGTGGTGCTGTTCGCAGCGCTCGCCGTGCTGATCCGGGCGGTCGAACGCTGGTGAGCGCCGTCAACGTCATCGGCCTGATCGTCGCCGTCCTGCTGGCCGCCTTCATGGTGGCGGCCCTGTTGTTCCCGGAGAAGTTCTGATGGTCGGCTGGCTTTTTGTGATCTCGCTGGTGCTCGCCCTGGTGGCGGTCTACCGGCCGTTCGGCGACTACATGTATCGGGCGATAAACCCAAAACGGAACCTGCGCGGAGAGCAACTCATCTACCGCCTCGTCGGGGTCGACCCCAAGGCGCAGCAGACCTGGGGCGTCTACGCCCGCAGCGTCCTCGCCTTCTCCGCGGTCTCGATCCTCTTCCTCTACCTGTTCCTGCGCGTGCAGAACAAGCTCTGGCTGGCGCTGGGCGTCCCGCAGATGAACACCCACGTCTCGTGGAACACCGCGGTCAGCTTCGTGACCAACACCAACTGGCAGGCGTACGCCGGTGAATCCGCCCTGGGCCACCTGGTGCAGATGGCCGGCCTCGCGGTGCAGAACTTCGTGTCGGCCGGCGTCGGCATCGCCGTCGCGGTCGCCCTGATCCGCGGTTTCGCGGGACGCAAGACCGAGACACTGGGCAACTTCTGGGTCGACCTCACCCGGATCACCCTGCGCGTCCTGCTGCCGATCTGCGTCGCGGCCACCCTGATCTTCATGATCGCCGGGATGGTGCAGAACCTGTCCGGCGGCACCGACGTCACCACCCTGACCGGCGCCACCCAGCACATCACCGGCGGCCCGGTCGCCTCCCAGGAGGCGATCAAGGAGCTCGGCACCAACGGCGGCGGCTTCTACAACGTCAACTCGGCGCACCCGTTCGAGAACCCGACCACCTGGACGAACTGGCTGCAGATCTTCCTGATCTTCCTGATCCCGTTCAGCCTGCCGCGGGTCTTCGGCCGGATGGTCGGGCAGAACCGGCAGGGCTACGCGATCGTCGCGGTGATGGCCGTGCTGGCCATTGCGAGCATCGCCCTGACCGTCGGCTTCGAGGTGCACGGTGGCGGCACGGTGCCGCAGGCGGTCGGCTCGGCCATGGAGGGCAAGGAGACCCGGTTCGGCATCCCCGACTCGGCGACGTTCGCCGCGGCCACGACACTGACCTCGACCGGCGCGGTGAACTCGTTCCACGACTCGTACACCCCGTTCGGCGGGATGATGCCGATCGTCAACATGATGCTCGGCGAGGTGGCCCCCGGCGGCGTCGGTTCCGGCCTCTACGGCCTGCTCATCCTGGCCACCATCACGGTCTTCGTGGCCGGTCTGATGGTCGGCCGCACCCCGGAATATCTCGGTAAGAAGATCGGCGCCCGGGAGATGAAGCTGGCCTCGCTGTACTTCCTGGTCACCCCGGCTCTGGTGCTGATCGGCGCGGCGGCGGCCTTCGCCACCGGCAACAACAGCACGGCGCTCAACACCGGGCCGCACGGCCTCTCCGAGGTGCTGTACGCCTTCACCAGCGCCGCCAACAACAACGGCTCGGCCTTCGGCGGCATCACGGTCAACACCCCGTGGTGGGACACCGCGCTCGGCCTGGCCATGCTGCTCGGCCGCTTCCTGCCGCTGGTCCTGGTGCTGGCGCTGGCCGGCTCACTCGCCCGGCAGAAACCGACCCCGGAGTCCGAGGGGACGCTGCCCACCCACCAACCGCTGTTCGTCGGCATGGTCGTCGGCGTCACCGTCGTACTCGTCGCCCTGACCTTCCTCCCCGCCCTCGCTCTCGGACCCATCGCAGAAGGTCTGTCATGACGTTGCTAGCCGAAAAACCCAACCCCACGACCACATCAACCCCCTCGGTTGTACGGGGTGGAATGCTCGATCCGCACCAGTTGTGGAAGTCGCTGCCGGATGCGGTTCGGAAGCTCGACCCGCGCACCCTGTGGCGCAACCCGGTGATGTTCATCGTCGAGGTCGGCGCGGTCTTCACCACGGTGCTGTCCATTACCGACCCGAGCACGCTGGCCTGGACGATCACCGTCTGGCTGTGGCTCACCGTGGTCTTCGCCAACCTGGCCGAGGCGGTCGCCGAGGGGCGCGGCAAGGCTCAGGCGGCCGCACTGCGTGCCGTCAAGCAGGACACCATGGCTCAGATCCTGGACGGCGGCCTGGTGCCGGCCGCCCAGCTGAAGCAGGGCGATCTCGTGGTCGTGGTGGCCGGCGAGATCATCCCCGGGGACGGCGACGTCGTCGAGGGCATCGCCAGCGTCGACGAATCGGCCATCACCGGCGAGTCGGCCTCGGTCATCCGCGAGTCCGGTGGCGACCGCTCGGCCGTCACCGGCGGCACCAAGGTGCTCTCCGACCGGATCGTCGTCAAGATCACCCAGAAGCCGGGGGAGAGCTTCGTCGACCGGATGATCGCCCTGGTCGAGGGGGCCAACCGGCAGAAGACGCCGAACGAGATCGCCCTCAACATCCTGCTCGCCGCGCTCACCATCATCTTCCTGCTCTCGGTGGTCACGCTGCAGCCGCTCGCCATCTTCTCCAAGGCGTGGCAGGCGGCGGCGCCGGACACCCAGGCCATCAACGGGCACGGCGTCACCGGCATCGTGCTGGTGTCCCTGATCGTCTGCCTGATCCCGACCACGATCGGCGCGCTGCTCTCGGCGATCGGCATCGCCGGCATGGACCGCCTGGTGCAGCGCAACGTGCTGGCCATGTCCGGCCGGGCGGTCGAGGCGGCCGGCGACGTGAACACCCTGCTGCTCGACAAGACCGGCACGATCACCCTGGGAAACCGGCAAGCCGCTGAGTTCGTACCCGTCAATGGGGTCTCGGACCGCGAGTTGGCCGACGCCGCGCAACTGTCCAGCCTGGCCGATGAAACGCCCGAAGGGCGGTCGATCGTCGTTCTCGCCAAGAACGAGTTCGGACTGCGTGAGCGCGAGCCGGGCCTGATGGCCGACGCGACGTTCGTGCCGTTCACCGCGCAGACCCGGATGAGCGGCGTCGACATCGGCGACCGGCAGATCCGCAAGGGTGCGGCGGCGGCCGTGCTGAAGTGGGCGCGGTCCGACTCGGACGAGGTGGCCGAGATCGTCGACGGGATCAGCGCCTCCGGTGGCACCCCGCTGGTGGTCGCCGAGAACGACCGGGTGCTGGGCGTCATCCATCTCAAGGACGTGGTCAAGGAGGGCATGCGGGCCCGGTTCGACGAGATGCGCAAGATGGGCATCCGGACCGTGATGATCACCGGCGACAACCCGCGCACCGCCAAGGCGATCGCCGACGAGGCCGGGGTCGACGACTTCCTGGCCGAGGCCACCCCGGAGGACAAGCTCGCCTACATCCGCAAGGAGCAGGAGGGCGGCCGGCTGGTCGCGATGACCGGCGACGGCACCAACGACGCCCCGGCGCTGGCCCAGGCCGACGTCGGGGTGGCGATGAACACCGGCACGTCGGCCGCGAAAGAGGCCGGCAACATGGTCGACCTCGACTCCGACCCGACCAAGCTGATCGAGATCGTGGAGATCGGCAAGCAGCTGCTGATCACCCGCGGGGCGCTGACCACGTTCTCGATCACCAACGACATCGCCAAGTACTTCGCGATCATCCCGGCGATGTTCGCGGGTGTGTACCCGGGGCTGGACACGCTGAACGTGATGCGGCTGCACTCGCCGGGCTCGGCGATCCTGTCCGCGGTCATCTTCAACGCGCTGGTCATCGTGGCGCTGATCCCGCTCGCCCTGCGCGGGGTCCGGTACCGGCCGTCCAGCGCGAGCGCACTGTTGCGCCGCAACCTGTGGATCTACGGCCTGGGCGGCGTCATCGCGCCGTTCCTCGGCATCAAGCTCATCGACCTTCTCGTCCAGTTCATCCCGGGGATCTGAAATGCGACTTCCCAGTTGGCTCTCTCAGCATCTCGCCGCCTTGCGCGCGCTTCTCGTCTTCACCGTCCTGTTGGGACTGGCCTATCCGCTCGCGTTCGTGGCGCTGGGCCGGGTTCCCGGCCTCGACGGCAAGGCGGACGGTTCGCTGATCACGGTGGCCGATAAGACGGTCGGCAGCAGCCTCATCGGCCAGGCCTACACCGACGCCGACGGCAACCCGATCGCGAAGTACTTCCAGAGCCGGCCGAGCGCAGCCGGCGACGGCTACGACCCCACGTCTACCTCGGCCAGCAACCTCGGTCCGAACAGCGTGGTCGACACGCTCTCCGACAATCCGGACGACGCGTCGCAGAGCCTGCTCACCCAGGTCTGCTCGCGGAGCCTGGCGATCGGCAAGCTGGAAGGCGTCGACGGCAGCCGGCCGTTCTGCACCAGCGACGGCGTCGGCGCGGTCCTCGCGGTCTTCTATCGCGATGGCCTGACCGGCCCGGTCACCCGGGTCGTCTCGGTCAACCAGACCGGCACCCCCTTCCTGTCCACCTACGACGGTGTCACCGTGGAACCGGCGAAGGCCGGCGAGGACTACCAGGCCCTCGGCGGTGTGATCACGCCGATCCGGGGTGACGCCCCGGCCCACCCGGTGGTGCCGGCCGACGCGGTCACGGCCAGCGCCAGCGGCCTCGACCCGGACATCAGCCCCGCGTACGCCGCGCTGCAGGTGCCCCGGATCGCCCGGGAGCGGGGGATGACCGAGGCCGCGGTCAAGGCCCTGGTGAAGGACCACACCAGTGACCGGGCGCTCGGCTTCCTCGGCGAGCCCGCGGTCAACGTGCTCGAGCTCAACCTCGCGCTCGACCAGGCCAAATAAGAGAGGAGGGCGGCGCCGCACATGGCACGCGGAGAACTACGGATCTTCCTGGGCGCCGCCCCCGGCGTCGGCAAGACGTACACCATGCTCGAGGAGGCCCAGCGGCGCGCCGAGCGCGGCACCGACGTGGTCGTCGCCTTCGTCGAGACGCACGGGCGCAAACACACCCAGGCGATGCTGGCCGGCCTGGAGACCGTGCCGCGCCGCGAGGCGCAGTACCGGGGTGCCCGGTTCACCGAGATGGACGTCGACGCCGTCCTGGCCCGGCACCCCGAGGTCGCGGTCGTCGACGAGCTCGCCCACACCAACGTGCCGGGTTCCCGGCACGACAAGCGCTGGCAGGACGTGCACGACCTGCTGGACGCCGGGATCGACGTGCTGACCACGGTCAACATCCAGCACCTGGAGTCGCTCAACGACGTGGTCGCGCAGATCACCGGCGTCGAGCAACGGGAAACCGTGCCGGACTCGGTGGTCCGCGCGGCCGAGCAGGTCGAGCTGGTCGACATGACTCCGGAGGCGCTGCGGCGCCGGATGGCGCACGGCAACATCTACCAGCCGGAGAAGATCGACGCCGCGCTCGGCAACTACTTCCGCACCGGCAACCTGACCGCGCTGCGCGAGCTGGCCCTGCTCTGGCTGGCCGACAAGGTCGAGGACCAGCTCGACAAGTACCGGGCCGACCACAAGATCAGTGCCACCTGGGAAACCCGGGAACGGGTCGTGGTGGCGCTGACCGGCGGTCCCGAGGGCGACACGCTGATCCGCCGGGCGGCGCGGATAGCGGCCCGCGATAAGGGCGCGGACCTGATGGCCGTACACGTCATGCGAAACGACGGCCTGGCCGGCGCCGACCCGGCGATCCTGGCCCGGCACCGGCTCTTGGTGGAAAGTCTCGGCGGGACCTATCACCAGGTCGTCGGGGCCGACGTGCCGCGCGCGCTGCTCGACTTCGCCAGCGCGGTGAACGCCACCCAGATCGTGCTGGGCGCGTCCAGCCGCGGCAAACTCGCCCAGCTGTTCTCGGCCGGCGTCGGCGTGACCACCACGGCGCTGTCCGGCTCGATCGACGTACACCTGGTCACCCACGAACGAGCCGCGCAGGGCCGCCGGGCCCGTCGCCTGCCGGCCGCGCTGTCCCGTGGCCGGCGGATCGCCGGTTTCGTCGCCACCCTGGCCGGGTTGCCGGCCCTGACCGGTCTGCTGCACGCCGGGCCGTCGCTGTCACTCACCAACGACATCCTGCTGTTCCTGGCGGCTGTCGTCGGGGTGTCGCTGATCGGCGGGCTGTGGCCGGCGCTGCTCGCGGCGATCTTCGGATCACTGCTGCTCAACTACTTCTTCACCCCGCCGATCGGCCGGTTCACCATCGCCGAGGGCGACAACCTCCTCGCGTTGGCGATCTTCGTGGTGGTCGCGCTCGCGGTCAGCTGGGTGGTCGACACCGCCGCCCGCAAGACCCGGCAGGCCGCCCAGGCCAGCGCCGACGCGCAGATCCTGGCCACCGTGGCGGGCGGCGTGCTGCGCGGCCAGCGACCGCTGATGGCGTTGCTGGAACGCCTGCGCGAGACGTTCACCCTGGACTCGGTGACCCTGCTGGATTCCGGCGCGGTTGTGGCCGGAGTGGGAGACCCGTGCACCGCCGCCCGGGACGCCGACGTCGAGGTGAAGGTCGACGACACGATGACCATGCTGCTGTGCGGCCATCCCCTGGAGGCATCGGACCGGCGGATCGTCGAGGCCTTCGCCGCCCAGGCCACCCTGGCGCTGCGCCAGGAACGGCTCGCGGCCGAGGCCGCTGCCGCCAAACCACTGGCCGAGGCCGACCGGATGCGTACGGCCCTGCTCGCCGCGGTCAGCCACGACCTGCGCACCCCGCTCGCCTCGGCGAAAGCCTCGGTGGCCAGCCTGCGCAGCGAGGAGGTCGACTTCGACGAGGACGACCGCCGGGAGCTGCTGGCCACCGCCGACGAATCCCTCGACCGGCTGGTCCGGCTGGTCACCAACCTGCTCGACATGAGCCGTCTGCAGGCCGGCGCGCTCGGCGTCCACGCCGTAGATCTGGGCGCCGAGGACATCGTCCCGCTGGCCCTGGACAACCTCGGACCGGACGGCCGCACGGTCGCCGTACACATTCCGGACGACCTGCCGCCGGTGCACGCCGACCCCGGCCTGCTCGAACAGATCCTGATCAACCTGGTCGCCAACGCCCTGCGCTACAGCCCCGCGGACCACCCGCCGGCGGTAACCGCCAGCACCCTGGGCGACACCATCGAACTGCGGGTCATCGACCACGGCGCCGGCATCCCCGAGGACCGCTGGGACGACGTGTTCCTGCCCTTCCAGCGCCTCGGCGACCACGACAACGACACCGGCGTCGGCCTGGGCCTGGCCCTGTCCCGAGGCCTGACCGAGGCGATGGGCGGCACCCTGATCCCCGACCACACCCCCGGAGGGGGCCTGACCATGATCCTGACCTTGCCCACCGGACGGGGCGCATGACCCGCATCCTGGTGGTCGACGACGAACCCCAGATCGTCCGGGCCCTGCGCATCAACCTGCGCGCACGCCAGTACGACGTGGACACCGCCCCCGACGGCGCGTCGGCGTTGTATGCGGCCGCCCGCCAGCACCCCGACCTGGTGGTCCTGGACCTGGGCCTGCCCGACATGGACGGCACCGAGGTGATCCGGGGCCTGCGCGGCTGGACGGTAATCCCGATCATCGTGCTGTCCGGCCGGGCCGACAGCCGCGACAAGGTGGACGCCCTCGACGCCGGCGCCGACGACTACCTGACCAAGCCGTTCGCCATCGACGAACTGCTGGCCCGCATCCGCGCGGTGACCAGACGCGGCCAGGCGACGACGGAGGCCGGCGCGGCCATCCAGTTGGGCGACCACACGGTAGACCTGGGCGCCCGAGCGGTGCTCACGGCCGACGGCACCGACGTCCGGCTGAGCCCCACCGAATGGCGCCTGCTGGAGTACCTGCTGCGCCACCCCGGCAAACTGCACAGCCAGCGCACCCTGCTGCAGGACGTCTGGGGCCCGCAGTACCTGACCGAGACGAACTACCTACGCCAGTACATGGCCCGGCTACGCCGCAAACTGGAGCCAGACCCCACCCACCCCCGCCACCTGCTCACCGAGCCCGGCATGGGCTACCGCTTCCGCCCGTAGCCGGGTGTCTCAAGGTGAGACACCCGGGGGCGGTGGTGGGGGATGTCATGGCGGGATGGAGATTGCGGCGGCGGTGGCCTGGTTCGGCGCGCTCGGGCTGGTGGTGGCTGGGCTTGTCGTGGTCGCGCTCAAGGTGGTGCAGCCCGAGGAAGTGCCGGGGTATGTGCGGGTGCGGATTCGGTGGTGGACGGCGCACAACCCGGCCTTCATGGTGGGCAGCGCCGTGCTCGGCGCGGTGGGGCTCGTCGGGCTGGTTGTCTTCTGAGACAACGGGTCAGAACACTCGGATGGCCGCCTCCGCCGGGGCCGTCAGCAGGGTTTCGATCTCGTCGTCCAGGCGGACCAGGGTCAGTGAGGCGCCGGCCATGTCGAGCGACGTGCAGTACTCGTTCACGTAGCTGCGGCCTACCGTGATGCCGCGTTCGGCCAGTTTCTGGTGGGCCCGGCGGTAGAGGATGTAGAGCTCGCTCACGGGCGTGCCGCCCAGGCCGTTGATCATCAGGGCTACCCGGTCGCCGGATTCGTAGGGCAGGTCGGGGACCACCGCGTCCAGCAGGTCGTCGACGATCTCGTCGGCCGCCTTCATCGCGCGGCGCTCGCGGCCCGGTTCGCCGTGGATGCCGACGCCGAACTCCATCTCGTCGGGGCCCAGCTCGAACAGTGGGGAGCCCTTGGCCGGCGGGGTGCACGCGGTCAGCGCCACGCCCATGGTGCGGGTGACGTCGTTGACCTTGCGGCCGATCCGGAGCAGCTCGTCCAGGTCGGCGCCCTGCTCCGACGCCGCACCGACCGCCTTGATCACGAAGAAGTTGCCGGCCACGCCGCGCCGGCCGACCGTGTAGAGGGAGTCCTGGACGGCCACGTCGTCGTTGATCGTCAGGATCTCGCAGCGCACGCCGTCGGCCTCGGCCATCTCCTTGCCCATGTCGAAGGCCATCCGGTCGCCGGTGTAGTTGTTCACCAGCAGCAGCACGCCCTTCGGCGAGTTGAGCAGCTTCGCGGTCTCGTAGACGTAGTCCATCGGGGGTGCCGCGAACACGTCGCCGGGGCAGGCCGCGTCCAGCATTCCCTTGCCTACGGCCATCACGTGGGCCGGCTCGTGACCGGAGCCGGAACCCTGCACGATGGACACCTTGTCGGCGTACGGTGCGTCGGCCCGCATGATCAGGTTGTAGGCGGGGACGTACCTGAGGGCGCCGGGGTTGGCGAGGGCGACGCCCTCCAGCATCTCGGCGACGTAGTTCTTCGGATCGTTGACGAACTTCTTCACGACGCTCCTCCTGGTTTCCACGTTTCGCTGATCCGTTCGGCGATGACCGCCACCGCCATGGCACCGGCGTCCACCGAGCCCCGGCTGCGTTCGCCGGTGTACGCCGCGCGTCCACGTTTGGCGACCATGTCGACGGTCGCGTCGGCGGCCTCCCGGGCGGCGGTCGCGGCGGCCTCGATCGCCTCCTGCGGCGACAGGCCCTGGTCGAGTGCGGCCGCCAGCCGGTCGGTCAGCGGCACCAGCGCGTCCAGCAGCGTCTTGTCGCCGACGTCGGACTGGCCGCGCGCTTTGATTCCGTCGATGGCGGCCCGCAGCATCGCGACGACCCGCTCACCGGTCGGTTCCGCATCCGACAAAGCGGTGCCCGCGCGGATGAAGGCGGTGCCCCAGAGCGGCCCGGAGGTGCCGCCGATCCGGGAGGCGATCACCATGCCCGTACGTTTCAAGAAGGTCCCGGCATTGCTGCGATCGAGGTCGGACCAGCCCTCCAGCAGCTTCTCGAACCCGCGGGCCAGCGAGTAACCGAAGTCGCCGTCGCCGACGACCGAGTCCAGGTCACCGAAGTACTTCTCGTTCTCGATCGCGGTCTCGGCGATCGTGCGGACGACGTGCTCGGTCTCGTTCACGCTCATCGCGATGCCTCCAGACAGGCGCGCAGGTCGTCGAGGGTCAGGTAGTCGCCGGGCCGGGCCGCGCTCCGGTTCGCCAGCACCTCGATCGGGGCCCGGCCGGGGTCGCCCAGGTCCGAGACCACCAGCGCGGCCTCGGTGAAGTCCTCGTCGCGGGTGTATCCGCTGACGGTCACCAGGCAGCGCAGCCCGGCGCCGGTCGCGGCTACCAGGCCGTTGTTCGAGTCCTCGACCACCAGCGTCTCGGCCGGGTGCAGGCCAAGCCGCTCGACGGCCAGCCGGTAGATCGCCGGGTCGGGCTTCTTGGCCGGGACCACGTCACCGGCGAAGACCGGGATCTTCGCGGCGATGGCGGCGCCGACCGCGCTCTCCAGCACCGCCCGTACCGACTCCTCGGCCGAGGTGGACGCGACCGCCACCGTCCACCCGTCGTCGAGGGCCGCGCCGATGATCCGGGCGATGCCCGGCCGCGGCGGGACGCGGCCTTCGGCCACCATCCGCTTGAAGATCGCGGTCTTGGCCCGGTGCCAGGTCAGCAGCGTCTGGGCACGCTCGCCGGCGTCTACCGAAGGCAGCAGCGAGGCCATCCGCTCCTTGCCGCCGCCGATCTTGAGCTTCTCGCCGTACTCCTGTTCGCTCCAGCGCACCGGCAGCCCGAACTGCTCGAAGGTCGCGTTGAAGGCGGGCAGGTGGCCGTGCCGTTCGGTGTCGGCGAGCACCCCGTCGCAGTCGAGGACGAGCGCGCTCACCAGGCCCGTCCCGAGCCGCCGAAGAGCCGGATGTGCCGCGTCGCCATCTCGATCAGCGCCGTTCGCTGATGCCGGAACAGCGTGGGCGGGTCCCACTTGCCGCGCTCGGCCGCGTCCTGCAGGGCCTCCAGACCCGACTTCATGAAGCTCTCCTTGAGCGCCGTGGAGATGTTGACCTTGGCGCAGCCCCGGGCGATCAGGTCGGTGAACTGCTCGTCGGACAGACCCGTCCCGCCGTGCAGGGCCATCGGCACGCCGGTGGCCGCGACCAGGTCGCTGACCCGCTGCGCGTCCAGGGTGGGCGCCTGTTTGTACTGGCCGTGGGCGTTGCCGATGGCCGGGGCGAAGCAGTCCACGCCGGTGTTCTTGATGAAGTCGACGGCCACCTCGAGGCTCTGGATCCGGGACGCGTCGTCCGAGCCGACGTCGTCCTCGACGCCCTGGATCCCCTCGATCTCGCCCTCGACGTGCGCCCCGGTGCGGCGCGCCTCGGCCACCACCTCGGTGGTCTGCCGCCGGTTCTCGGCGACGTCCAGCTCGTGCGCGTCGAACAGCACCGAGTTCCAGCCGCCGGCCAGGCAGCCGGTGATGACCGCGCGGTCCGGGCAGTGGTCGAGGTGCAGGGTGACCGGCACGTCGACGTCGCGGACCAGCGCCTGGAAGATGTCGTGGAGCCGGCCCCGGCCGTACTGCTTGACGGTTTTGACCGAGGTCTGCAGGATCACCGGCGCGCGTTCGGCGACCGCGGCGGCCAGGACGGCCTCGATGCTCAGGTCATTGACCACGTTGAAGGCGGCGACCCCGTAGCGTTCGGCCAGGGCGCGGTCCAGGATCTCTTTCATCGGCACGACGGGCATGGGCCCCAGTCAAGCCAGGCGTCACCCGATCGCGGTATGGGGTGAATTCCCCAGTCCGGCCGGGAGCCAGCCGTTGTCCAGCGCGGTCACCACCGCGGTGGTGCGGTTGGAGGCGCCGGTCTTGCGCATGATCGCGCCGACGTGCTTCTCGACGGTCTTCGGCGACAGCCGCAGCCGGGTGGCGATCTCGCGGTAGGTCAGGCCCTGGCGGAGCAGCTCCAGCACGTCCGTCTCCCGGCCGGTGAACGGGCCGGTGAACGGGGTCGCGGGCACCGGCACCGGGTCGGGCCGGTCGGCGCCGGTCCGGACGATCGCGGCCGCCGCGGTCTGGGTCAGTGCCTCGAGCTCGTCGAGTTCCCGGGTGGAGAAGAAGCCGGCGCGGGGTGCGAAGGTCACGCTCACCGCGATGACGTCGCCCCGCCACCAGATCGGCACGGCCGCGGCCGACCGGTGCCGAACCGGATCACCGCCGGCCAGATGCCCGGCCCGCAGCTGCCCGTACTCCGGGATGACGACCGGCCGCCGGCTGCCGTACGCCCGCCCGGTGGCCCCCTCGTCGAGCGGGAACCGGTCGCCCAGCCGGCAGAGAGCCCCGTGCTCGGCCGCCTTCGTGTAGTGCCCGGCCGCCGCGTCGATCAGCGAGATGCTGCCCGCGGCCGAGTCGGTGAGCCACGCGCAGTGCTGCAGGAGCCGCCGCAGCACAGCCTCCAGCCGCAGTTCGCCGTAGACGTCGGCCACCGCCGCCGCGAGCCGGAACTCTTCCCCGGTCACCACCCGAATCTATGTTCCCGGACGCCCGGTAAGGAAGGGCGTGAAGCTGACCAGAAGCAGGTAGGCGTTCAGGGCGATGATCAGCGCGGCCGCCAGCGACGCCGCCACCGTGGTCAGGGGGTGGTTGGCGAAGACGCCCATGATGTCTCGGCGGCGGGTTACCAGGATCAGCGGGACCAGGGCGAACGGGATGCCGAAGGAGAGCACCACCTGGGAGATCACCAGGCTGTCGGTCGGTGGCAGGCCCAGGGCCAGCACGGTCAGGGCCGGGGTCATGGTCACCGCGCGGCGGACGAACAGCGGGATCCGGCGGCGGATGAAGCCCTGCATCACGATCTGGCCGGCGTACGTGCCCACCGAGGACGACGACAGGCCGGAGGCCAGCAGCGCCACCGCGAAGGCCAGCGCCGCGCCGCCGCCGACCATCCGGCCCAGGCCGTCGTGGGCCGACTGGATGGCGTCGTCGGAGGCGAAGATGGCCGTCTGGTGGAACAGGGACGCAGCCACCACCAGCATGGACAGGTTGATCAGGCCGGCCGCGCCCAGGCCGATCAGGACGTCCATCCGCTGGAAGCGCAGCAGTTCGCGCTTCTCGCCGTCGTCGCGGCAGGCCACCCGGGACTTGGTCAGCGCGGAGTGCAGGTAGACGACGTGCGGCATGACCGTCGCGCCGATGATGCCGCAGACCAGGATCAGGCTGTCGCTGCCGGCCAGCCTGGGCACCAGACCGGACGCGACGCCGGCCGGGGAGGCGCCCACCACGATCAGGTCGTACAGGAAACCGAGCAGGACTATCCCGAGCAGGGCGGCAATCGCCAGTTCGAAGCGGCGATAGCCGCGTTGTTCGAGGGCCAGGATGCCGAACGCGACCACCGCGGTGAGCAGGCCGGCGGGGAACAGCGGGACGTGGAACAGCAGGTAGAGGCCGACCGCGGCGCCCAGGAACTCGGCCAGGTCGGTGGCCATCGCGACGATCTCGGCCTGTACCCACAGACCGCGGGAGACCGGGCGGGGGAAATGTTCGCGGCACAGTTCGGGCAGGTCGCGGCCGGTGGCCACGCCGGTCTTGGCCGACAGGTACTGCACCAGCATCGCGGTCAGGTTGGCGGCGACGATGACCCAGACCAGCGTGTAGCCGAACTTGGCGCCGGCGGCGAAGTTGGTGGCGAAGTTACCGGGGTCCACATAGGCCACGGCGGCGACGAAGGCCGGGCCGAGCAGGGTGATGGAGCCCCGAGCCCGCATCTGGCGGAATGCGGACTCGGGGACGACGACGGCCATTTATCCGACGGACGGGCCGAGGCCCAGCGACTGCGGGGTGCTCGAATCCGGCGACGGCTGGCGCAGGCCCTCGTCCAGCTCGCCGATCTCGGACATCAACGCGGCGCTGCCACCCCACGGCGTCTGCTCCTCGGCGACCAGGGTGTTGGTGGTCAGCAGCAGGCCGGCCACCGACGCGCCGTTCTGCAGGGCCGAGCGGGCGACCCGCAGCGGGTCGACGATGCCCATCTCGATCATGTTGCCGTAGCGGCCCTGCAGCGCGTCGAAGCCGTCGTCCGGGCCGAGTTGGGTGACCCGGGTGACGACCTCCTGGCCGGAGAAGCCGGCGTTGGTGGCGATCAGGAAGGTGGGCTCGGGCAGCGCCCGCCGGACGATCTCGACGCCGGTGGCGTAGTCCTCGTCCTTGATCTCCAGGCCGTCCAGCGCGTCGGCGGCGTGCAGCAGGGCCGCGCCGCCGCCGGCCACGATGCCCTCGGCCATCGCCGCGCGGGTGGCCGAGAGTGCGTCCTCGACCCGATGCTGCAGCTCCTTGAGCTCGGCCGGGGTCGGGGCGCCGACGTGGATGATGGCGACCTTGCCGGTCAGGGCGCCGATCCGCTCGGTCAGCACGTCCTCGTCGGCGCCGAAGGTGGCCCGGCCCAGCTCGGCCCGCAGCTGGGTGACCCGGAACTCGACGTCGCTGGGTGAACCGCCGCCGCCGAGGATCGCGGTGCGTTCGGCCTCGACCAGCACCTGGTCGGCCCGGCCGAGGTGGTCGAGCGTCATGGTCTCCAGGGTGAAGCCGGAGTGCCGGCTGTAGACCGAGGCGCCGGTGATCGCGGCGATGTCCTCCAGCTTGTGCAGCCGGCGGTCGCCGAAGCCGGGCGCGCGCACGGCCACGCACTGGAAGATGCCGTTCACGTGGTTGTGGGTGAGCATCGACAGGGCGGTGCCCTCGACGTTCTCGGCGATGATCACCAGTGGCCGGGGCGCTCGCATGATCTTGTCGAGCAGCGGCATGAGCTCCTGCACCTTGGTGATCTTCTCGCTGCACAGCAGGATGTAGGGGTCCTCGACGAGCGCCTGCAACCGGCCCGGGTCGGTGACCATGTAGGGCGACAGGTACCCGTTGTCGAACTCGAAACCCTCGACGAAGTCGACGCTCATCCCGTGCCGCTGCGATTCCTCGACCGTCACGATCCCGCCGTCGCCCACCGTGTGCAGCGCCTTCGCGATGATCGCGCCGACCATGTCGTCGTCGTTGGCCGAGATCGACGCCACCCGGGTCAGATCCTGCTCACTGCTGACCTCGCGGGCCACCGCGCGCAGCCGTTCCACCAGACGATCAACGGCCAGGTCAACCCCTCTTTTGACCCGTACGGGGTTAGCACCCGACCCGATCGCCGACATCCCCTCCCGGACGATCGCCTGGGCCAGCACGGTCGCGGTGGTCGTACCGTCCCCGACGATGTCGTTGGTCTTGATCGCCGCTTCCTTGACCAGCTGCGCGCCCATGTTCTCGAACTGGTTCTTGAGGTGGATCTCGCGCGCGATGGTGACGCCGTCGTTGGTGACCACCGGCGAGCCGGTGATCTTCTCGAGGATGACGTTGCGGCCTTTCGGGCCGAGCGTCGACTTGACCGCCTCGGCCAGCTTGTCGACTCCGGTCTGTAGCAGGGTGCGCGCCTCCGCGCCGAATCGAAGTTCCTTGGCCATCGGTGGTCTCCTCAGCCGTTGTCGGGGTAGCGGTGGCGCAGCATGCCGCGGCAGATGCCGGTGTTCGCGTCGAGGCTGGTCCGGGTGAGACGGGCCTTGCGCAGATGCAGCGGCACCGCGTCGGCCGCGATCGGGGCGCCGGTGATCGGGTCGATGAGCAGCGGGGAGTCGTCGCCGGCGGGTAGCCCGAGCTCCCGGCGGCGGCGCCGAAGACGGTCGAGGGCGTTCGAAGGCGGCAGGTCGCCGAGCTTGGCCGCGGACAAATCGGACGGATCGCGGCTCAGTGGGCGGCACACGACGTCTGTCCCGGCCATGACCGATTTGCGAATGAAGTCGATGCGGAGCTGGTCGAGCTCACCGGCCGCCTCACCGTCGAACGACCGCGCGAACCCGGCCCGCGCGGCCACCCCGTCGTTGATCGCGTCGGACGCAAAATGCTCGTCGAGGATCACGGTGGTGGAACGGATCTCGTCGAGAGCGGACACCGCGTCGTAGGCGTCGGCCACCATCAGGTACGCGAAATTGGGCGCGCAGAAGTAGGTCGGCAGCCGCAGATGCACCTCGGCCACGCCGTCCGGCGACACGACCGCGGAGGCCACGAAGCCGAGCGTGGTGATCGGCTCGTCCAGCTCGGGGTCGCGCACCCCGGCCAGAGCGGCCAGGATGCGCGATCCCACGATGGCGGTGGTCATGCCGGCGAGGCCGCCGGCGACTCGGTACTGACGCCCACCGCGTCGTCCCGAGCCGCCGGTGCCCCCTCGCCCGCGCCGAGCCTGTATTCCTCGGGGACTTCAATGCCGTACAGCTTGGCGGCATTGAGTCCGAGGATCTTCTTCTTGGTCGCCGTGGTCACCCGGGGGTAATCGGAGAACTCGTCGCTCGGATAGTCCCAGTCGACGAAGCCCTCGATCTGCCACTTCGGCTCCCAGATGCCGTAGTCGCTGCCGAACGTCATCTTGTCCTCGCCGACCCAGAACAGCAGCTCGCCCATCACCTTCGCGAAGAACTTGGGCCGGGCGTGCATGAGCCCGCCGATGACCACCGACAGGCCGGCGTACACGTTGGGCTCCTGGGTCGCCATGAAGCAGAAGTCCTCGATGCGGGGCAGGCCGACGTGCTCGACGATGAAGTTCAGGTCGGGGAAGTCGGTCGCCGCGTGGTCGACGTCGGAGACGTCGAAGGCGTCCTTGTCCAGCGGCCAGATCGTCGGGCCCTTGTGCACGTGGATGTTCTTGATCCCGAGCTCCTGGCACTTCTCCAGGTACCGGTACGCGCCCGGGTCCTTGAGCGTCCAGCCGCGGGAGCCGTTGTTCCACTCGGCGGTGTAGAGCTTGACGCCGATGCTGCCGTAGCGGTCGACGTTCTCGGCGAGCCGTTTGAGCCCGTCGTCGCCGTCGCGCGGGTCCCAGCGGGTGTTGGTGACGAACCGGCCGGGGTGCTTGGCGCCGAGCGCGGCGTTGCGCTCGGTGGTGTTGAACCCCTCCCGGTACCACTCGGTCAGGTACGTCGGCTGGAAGATCGCCACGTCCACGTAACCGTCGTCGAAGACGTCCTTGATCAGGTCGTCCTCGGTGTAGCTCATGAACTTCTCGATCGACCAGTGCGTCGACTCCGGCCCGAGGCTCTGGTAAGCGTGGAAGCACTCGATCCAGCCCTTGGCGTACTTCTCGGCGCCCGGGACCCAGTTGTCCGGTCCCGCGCTCCAGTAGTGCATGTGGCTGTCGACGACGAAGTACTTCTCCCCGTCCTTCTCGTACATGATTTACCGTCCCGGCTTGAGATCGAAGCCGATGAACTCGGCGGCGTCTTCGGGGTTGGCGAACATGATCGTGCGGTCGTCCTCGTGGATCATGCGGCCGTAGTGGGTCGACATGCTCTCCTCGAACTGAGCGTTGTCGAAGAAGCCCGGCTCCTCGCCGAGCGCCTCGGAGACCTCGTCGTAGACGACGTCCATCCGGTTGGTGGCGTCGACCCGGATCATCGACGGCAGCGGGGTCACCCGTACGTTCGGCTTGGTCTTCATGACCTCGGCGACCACCACGCCGATCTGGTTGTTCATCAGCGTGAAGCCGCACATGTTGGACGCGGTGTTGTCCGACTTGAACGGGCTCTCGGAGATCCTGAACCGGGTCACCGTTCCACCTCCTTGGGCAGGTCCAGGCTCAGGTCCTCGACGATGCCGGCGAAGCGGCTCTTGACCCGGTCGAGTGCGTCCTCGAAGCGCGCCGGCTTGCTGTCCGGCTGCGACCACAGCGGTTGCAGCAGCCGGGCGGCCGGGACGGCGAGCCCGACCCAGTGGGCCAGCCAGCCGTTCATGATCCGGCTGTTGTGCTCGGCGAACTCCCGGTCGTTGCTGAGCAGGTCGAAGATCGCGGTGGAGTAGCGCAGGTCGCGCTCGGCGAAGTCGTACTCCTCGGCGCCGACGATCGTCGGGGTGACGAAGTCGCCGTTGCGCGGGGCGGCCTGCATGACCAGGTGACTGCGGAACAGTTCGCCGATCAGCGGCTGGAAGACGATGTTGGCCGCGAAGATCGCCTCGGCCCAGTCGTCGATCGCGGTCAGCTGCTCGGCCAGGTCGCGCACGCCCTGCCAGGTCGGGTCGGAGTTCCAGGTGTCCAGGTGGGCGGCGCCGGCGAAGGCTTCGATCTCCTCGTCCAGGGTGAGCTGGTAGAGCGCCAGGTCCTGGGCGGCCCGGATCAGGTGCATGCTGTTCACCGCGATGGCGGTGTTGTGCATGTTGGTCGGCCCGCGCCGGTTGGCGTTGGCGAACAGGTAGAGGCCTAGGCCGTGGTCGACGTGCATCCACGCGCCCACGTGCTGCGACACGAACCGCACCCAGTTCGGGTTCCACTGGTCGAAGGCCTTGGCTTGCTTGGCCGCGTCGATGTTCTGGTTGACCTGCCGCACCACGTTGGCGTTGTAGCGGTAGAGCGACAGCTCCCACTCCTCGTTGGGGTCGCGGAACTCGTGCCAGCCGTGGGCCGGCCACTCGTAGCCCTGGCCGCCCGATCCGGGGCTGCGCACCGGTTCCGGGCGGTCGCTGCCCCAGGCCTTGAGCGCGGTCCAGTCCAGCGGGTAGCCGCCCTTGCCGTTGGCGAAGCCGTAGAGCCAGCCCTGGGCGAGGTAGTGCCGCGGGTCCGGCTGCACCTCGACCGTGACGTCCTCGTAGTGGGTCTGCTTGCGCTTGCGTGGCACGTAGTAGTTGAACCGGCGCGCGGTCGAATCCGGGAACTCCTTGGCACCGGCCTCGGCGTCGGTGAAGACGGGCTTGGGAACGCTACGTTCCGTCGCGGTCGTCATCAGTCCTCCCCACCTGTGGTCGTGAATTTGTCGTAGTAGATGTGCTTCTCGGGCGCGCCGAGCTGGGCCAGCAGCGGCATGGCCGCCTCGACCATCGGCGGGGGTCCACAGAGGTAGGCGTGCGCGCCGCGCAGGTCGACCTCGAAACGTTTGAGCACGTCGGTGATGAACCCGACCTCGCCGTCCCAGTCCTCGCCGGCGGCCGGCTCGGACAGGGCGGGCACGAACTGGAAATCCGGGAGTTTCTGTTTCAGCGCTTTGATCTCAGAGACAAAACAAAGATCTTTGGCCGTACGGGCTCCGTAGTAGAAAACGGCTTTGCGCTGGATACCGCGCTCGGCCATCGACCGCAGCAGCGCGAGAATCGGGGCCAAGCCGGCCCCGCCGCCGACGAAGATCAGGTCCCGGTCGGGGGCGTCGCGCAGGGTGAACACCCCGAACGGCCCGGTCAGCTCCAGCCGGTCTCCGACCTTCAGCTTCTGGTCGAGGAACGACGAGAAGATCCCGTCCGGGTAGACCTTGATGACGAACTCGAGCCTCTTCTTCGAGGTGGTCGCCATCGAGAACGAGCGGGTGATCTCGGTGCCCGGGACCTTGATGTCCACGTACTGGCCCGGGAAGAACGTCATCTCGGCCGGCTCGATCAGCTGGAGCACCAGGTGCCGGAGGTCGTGTGTCACCTGGTCGATCGACACGACCTCCGCCACCGCGTTGAGGATGGGCAGCCCCGAGCGGATCATCTCCTCGTCGAAGTTGAGCAGCTCGATCGTCACGTCCTCGTACACGTGCGCCCGGCACAGGAGGGTGAAGCCCTCCTCCTTCTCGTAGTCGGGCAACGCGAACGTGGAGTAACGGTCGAGCTCGATGTCGTCACCGTCGAGGACGAACGACTTGCAGGCCGCGCACTGCCCCTCCTTGCACCCGTGCATGAGCATCAGCCCCTGCTCGGACGCGGAGCGCAGCACGGTCTGCTCCTCGTCGACCTCGATCTCGATGCCGACCGGCTCGAATCTCACCCGGTGCTTCTCGCCCATGTCAGTCCCGTGCCGGCCGTCCGGCCGGGCCGCCCCTGATGTAGTTCGCGTGGAACGCCGCCCGATCCGCGTCGGTCATCTGGTTGAGCAGCACGTTCGGGCTCTGCAGGTTGGGCATGCGGCGCAGGTGGTCCAGCGTCCACAGCTTCTTCGGGTCGTCCAGGTTCAGGTGCGGCTGGGCGACCATGGTCTTGCCGTCATCCCGGACGAAGCCCATGTCCTTGACCACGTCGGCCCAGTTCCAGCCGTGGTACAGGGTTTCCCACTCGCGGGCGCCGATCAGCTGACCCATGTTCGGGGTGTTGCGGCCCTGGTAGGTGGGGCGGAACGCCTCGACGTCGGTCCACCGGCAGGCCTCGTGGCAGTACGTGCGCCACTGACCGTCCACCTCGGCCATCACCATGTCCTCGCGGACCAGGCACGGGACCATGCAGACCCAGCAGCGGTGCGGGTACTGGTAGTCGACGTCCTCGGCGACGATCGGGTGGTGGCCGTTCGGCGTACTCAGGCGGTTGTACTGCTCCCACCACTTGCCGTACCGGTCGTACCAGCCCGGGTATTTGTATTCGAACCACTCGAAGTCCTTGTCGGTCATCGGGTCGATCCGCCAGTAATTGGCCAGCCAGCCGGTCGCGAAGAACTGGGCCACCTCGTGCACGTAACCCTTGTTCCAGATCTGGTTCCAGGCTTCTTCGATCAGGTCGTGCGGGATGACCAGGCCGTACTTCTCGAGCGGCACCAGGTAGCTGCGGTAGTAGTCGTCGTAGATCCAGCGGCGCCACATCTCCGCGTACGATTCGCGGTCCTTGCGGCGGTCCTTGGTGCCGTACTCGATGAAGGTGCCGATTGCGGCGTCCACCACCCGGTGGTTGTTCCACCAGGCGTACCGCAGGTCGCGTTCGAGCAGCTGGTGGTTGCCCTCGTCGGCGAGCGCCATCAGCAGGGTGGCGTACCCGTTGGAGATGTGCCGGGACTCGTCCGACTGCACCGAGTGGAACACCGTCGGCAGCAGATAGTCGCCGTTCGCGGCGGCCTCGGCCGGCATCGCGACGAACAGCGTGTTGGTGAACGCGGTCTCGGCCACGATGGTCAGGTAGATGCTCGCCGCGGTGATCGCGTCACCGGTGATGAAACCCTCGGCGAACTGCCGGCCGATGGTGCCGCAGTAGTCGTTCTGGAAGTTGCGCAGGCTCGAGTTGAAGCCGGCCGGGTCGATGTAGTTGTTCATGTACAGGCGCTTGAGGTTCTGCTGGATCGTCGAGTGCCGTACCTCGTCGATCATTTGAATGGCCTGGCCGTTGTGCAGTTCCGGGTTGGGCACGTTGCGGAACAGCAGCGGCATCGCCCGGGCCGCCGAGATCTCCGGCAGCGGGATGATCGACAGGAACAGCTTCTGCCACTCCAGCCAGCGCTCCTGCACCTGGCGGAACATGTTGCCGCGGATCGCGCCGTCCGACGCGCCGTACACCCGGTGGTCCTTCTCCTCCTGCATCGGGAAGTACGACCGCAGCACCTGCTTGAGCGGGTCTTTCTTCTGGGCCTTGCGGAACGTGTAGTCCGTTCCGTACTGCGAGACGGGCTGGTGGTACATCGGTTCCCAGGACAGCTCTTGGATCTTCTGATGAGCCCTGGCCACGCTCTGCCGACTCATTCGTCACTCCTCTTCGCTGAAAATCGCGGCCCTGATCTGGGCGAGGTGGCGCTGGACGTTCTCGCCGACCTGGCGATCGCCTTCCGCAGCCGGTTCGATGCCGAGAGCACGCAGCAGGTCCGCGGCGGGCGCGCCCGGATCGGCGCCGCCCAGCGTCGGATGCAGGCCCTGGCCGGCCAGGTGGTGGAAGACCACATTGACCACGGACCAGGGATTGAACGTCTCGGCTGCCGACTCCATTGCCGGAGTCCATCGCGGTATCCGCGAAACGGGGGTCTCAACATGAGACGAGGGCGGGCGGCAGCGCGCGTAGGTTGTTAACCAGTTCGAAACAAGGGGGCGCCGATGCCACCTGCTTCGCAGCCCGAACTGGCCAGGACGCGCGAGCAGTTCCTCACGTCCGAAGAGATAGAACCCCATCTGGTCCGCGACGCGATCCTTGCCTCCTGGTGGCGATCGCGCCGCTGGAACGTGGCAGCCGACCGGGTCGACCTGACCTATCAGCGCGACCCCGACCTGGACACGCCGCTCACCCGCAGTGCCCTGCCGGTCCTGCGGCATCTGCGGGAACACCTCGACAACCAGCCGATCAGCATCATCCTGACCGACTCGGCCGGCCTCGTGCTGACCCGGCTCGACGCGGGCCGCGACCTCGACGCCCACCTCGACCGGGTCAACCTGGCGCCCGGCTTCAGCTACGCCGAGGAGTACGTCGGCACCAACGGGATCGGCACCGCGCTGGAGGGCGGCCGCCCGATGCAGGTGTTCGGGCACGAGCACTACGCCGAGCACCTGGAGGACCTCGCCTGCGCCGGGGTGCCGATCCACCACCCGATCTCCGGCAAGACGGTCGGCGCGGTCGACCTGACCTGCTGGCGGCGCGACGCCGACCCGCTGCTGCTGGCGCTGGCCAAGACCACGGCCGGGCAGATCCAGCAGGCGTTGCTGGCCGACAGCGGGATCCGCGAACTCGAGCTCCTCCAGGAATATCTGCGCACCTGTAGGCGTACGGCCGGAATTGTCTTTGCCTTGAACAACGACGTCGTGATGATGAACGACAACGCGCGGCACGCCCTCGACCCGGCCGAACAGGCGGTGCTGCTGGCGCAGGCGGCCGAGACGCTGGCCGGCCGCAATCCGACGGCGTCGCTCGAGGTGGAGCTGCCGAGCGGCCTCAAGGCGCGGATGTTCTGCCGGCCGGTCCGGGGCGAGGGCCGGCTCACCGGGGGAGTCGTGCACGTGAAGCTGGCCGAGCGGCCGGGCGGCGTACACCTGGACGCGGTCCCCTCGCCGCGGATGTTCCTACCCGGTCTGGTCGGCTCCGGCGGCCTCTGGCTGCGCGGCTGCCACCAGGTGAAATCGGTCTACGCGGCGGGCGACTGGCTGGCCCTGGAGGGCGAGGCCGGGGTCGGCAAGCTTGCCGTGATCCGGGCGATCCACCAGCACGACAGCCCCGGCGCGCACTTCGCGGTGATCGACGCGGCCGAACCCGGCCGCGGCTGGCTGCGCGACGTGCGCACCGAGCTCGGCACCGAGGGCGCCCTGGTCATCCAGCACGCCGACCAGCTGACCGGCAGCACCCTGCGATCGTTGTCCGGGCTGCTGGAGACGGCCCGGGCCGGCGGATCGACCCCCTGGGTGGCGGTCACCCTGAGTCAGCGCCACGACGGCAGCGAGCTGGCCGACCTGCTGCGCTTCTTCCCGAGCACGGTCGAGCTGCCTCCGCTGCGCTACCACCTGGAGGACGTCCCGACCCTGGTCTCGTTCTTCCTGACCCGGCTGGTGCCGGACGGCCGGCTGCGCTGCTCGCCGGAGGCGATGCAGATGCTGAGCCGGTCGAGCTGGCCGGGCAACATCGAGCAGCTGTTCCAGGTCCTGCGCAACATCGTCCAGCACCGCCGCAGCGGAGCCATCCAACCCGGCGACCTGCCGCCGGAATGCCGGACGGTGAGCCGTCGCCTGCTCAGCCCGCTGGAGGCGATGGAACGCGACGCGATCGTCCGCAGCCTGCTGGACTGGGACGGCAGCAAGACCAAGGCCGCCGCCGCCCTGGGCATGTCCCGGGCCACCATCTACCGCAAGATTCACGAGTACGGGATAGTCGCCCCCGGCAAATGAGGCAGCACCCGGCGGGTGGCGACCGGTGCGGTGCCCATCAGCGGCAGGGTGAACGAGATCAGGGTGCCGCCGCCCGGGTTGTCGGCCGCCACGATGTCGCCGCCGTGCCGCTCGACGACGCGATGGCAGATGGCCAGCCCCAGGCCGGTGCCGGGATACCCACCGGCGTGCTGCGCCACCCGGTGGAAGGAGGTGAACACCCGGGGCTGCTCGTCCGCCGGGATGCCGATGCCGCGGTCCGCGATGTCGATCCGGACCCGGCCGTCCGGCGCCGGATGAGCGGAGATCACGACATGGGCGAGCTGGCCCGGGCGGGTGTATTTGAGGGCGTTGCCGATCAGGTTGTCCAGCAGCTGGCGCACCATGGCCCGATCGACGAGCACCAGCGGCAACGCCGCGGTGGTGATGTCCGGCATCGGTGGCTGCGGCTCGCCGGGAACCCGCAGGTGCGTGGTGTGGTCGGCGACGACCTCGTCGACGAGCTTGCGCAGCGGCACCGGTTCCAGGTTGAGGCGGCCGTCGCGGGCGGTGGCATAGGCGAGAAGGTCGTCGATCAGCCGGCGCATCCGGTCGACACCGCTGGTGATCCGGGCCGCGATGGGCTGGAGCGTGGCCACGTCGTCGCCTTCGGCCAGGCCGTAGCTCAGCAGCTCGGCGTACCCGGCTACGACCGACAGTGGAGTTCGCAGGTCGTGCGCGGCGACCGCGGCGAAGGCCTGCAGGTCGTTTATCGACGCGGCCAGTTCGGCCTCGGCCGCCTTGCGCGCGGTCACGTCGTGGAAGACGGCCACCGCCCCCACCTGGCTGTTCGCCCGGTGCAGCGGCCGGGCCGACACGCTGAGCGTGAGCGGTTCCGGGTGGTTCTCGTTGCGGATCACCAGCTCGGCCTGCTCGGTGTGCTCTCCGATCAGCGCCCGGACCAGCGGCAGATCAGCGGTGCGGCACGGGGTGACGCCGTCGGCCTCGTAGAAGCCGTATCGAGCGGCCAGGTCGCGCTCGTCGGCGTGTTCCGTGGAGTGGATCATGTCGTGCGCTGCCGGGTTGAACACGAGCTGGTTGCTGTGCTCGTCGATGACCACCACGCCGTCGCTGATGCTGTTCATCACGGCTTCCAGCAGGCCGGCTTGCTCCCGGGCGGTGCTCTCGGCGGCGACCAGGTCGCTGGTCGCAGTGCGCACCTTCGCCTCGGCGCGGGCCCGGCCGGTGGCCAGCACCCAGACCAGGCCGGCCAGGATCAGCCCCAGCAGGCTGCCGGCGACCGCGACGACCGCGGGCAGCTCGTTGATGCCGCCCGGCAGGGCCGCCGCCGGGGCGGCGACGTGCAGTTGCCACCGATGGTCGGCGACCGTGATGGAGCCGTCGCTGGTCAGATCCCGGCGGCCGATGTTCGTCGAGCGCACGGCGGCGACCGCGACCGGGTGGCCGGCCGCGTCGTCGGCGGTCAGCGTGACGTCGAGCAACCCCTGCGAGACCTGGGACAGGGCGGTGTCCAGGAACTGCTGTCCCCGCAACCCCATCAGGATCCAGCCGCTCTGGATCCGCGCGCCGGTGACCGGGGAGGTCGCGTAGACCGGGGCGGTGAGGACGAACGACATCTGCCGCTGCGCCTCCGGCAGATTCCGGTCGATGAGCAGCTGGTAGGCGTCGGAGATGCTCACCTGCCCGGTGTGCCGGGCCGCCTCCAGGGCCCGGACGGGGGCCGGGGCCTGCCCGACGTCGATACCGGAGAGCGGCCGGCCGGTCGAGTCGTCCAGCCAGCGGGAGAACACGGTGAACAGATGCTCGCGCACCGGGCCGGCGGGTTGCAGCCGCAGGTTGGGCAGGCCACGGGTGCGCCATCGCGCCTGGGTGGCCGCGATCTGCCCGTCGGTGGCCGGGACCACGTAGACCACCGAGGTCGCCCCGGCCAGCTGCCGCCCCGCCAGCGGCGCCGTGACCTGGGCAAACTTAGCCGCCGTCAGATTCTCGAACGCGCCGGTGGCCGAGGCGATCGCGCCGACCGCGTCGACGTACCGGCCGATTTCGGCGGTCGCGGCCGCCACCACCAGCTCGTTACGCCGGGCCAGCTGCAGCTCGGCGTTGTCGTGCTGCCCAGCCGCAAGAGCCGCCGCGGCCCCGAACGCAGCGATCATCGCGATCAGCGCAACCATCCCGGCCAGCAGCAGCGCCTGCCGCGCACGCAGCCTAGCTGCCAGTCCCCTCACGCCTTTCCAGTCGGCAGGCCCGCCCGGTGAGCTGATCGTCAGTGCCGAATCATCCCTGCCGTCCGGTTTACCGACTTGATTACTATGCTCGATGGTCGACATCGATGGGGGCCATGTGTTCGACGGAATCAGCTGGGACGACGCGGATCGGACCATCGACGACTGGCAGGCCGGCTTCGAACGCCGGGCGGCGCAGGCCCGCGAGCTGGCCGGCCGGATGGAGGCCATCACGGCGACGGCGTGCAGCCGGGACCGGCTCGTCGAGGTGACCGTCGGCCGCTCGGGCGAGCTCACCGATCTGCGGCTCGACGAGGAGATCCGGCAGCAGCCGGCCGCGCGGACCGCGCGGGAGATCCTGGCCACGATCGCGACCGCCCGGGTGGCGCTGGCCGGGAAGGTGCGGGAGGCGGTCGAGGACACGATCGGTGCGGAGTCGGAGACCGGTAGGGCCGTCCTCAAGGGCTATCCGACCGGGGACGAGCCGGCGTGACCGATCAGTTCTCGGTGATCACGGACGATATCGCCGCGCACGCGCGCTCGGTCGATGCGATCGGGGACGGCGTCCAGGAGGCGGGGGACGCTGGTCGGACGGTGCGGGCCGGCGGTGACGCGTACGGAAAGGTCTGTAATTTTCTTCCGCCTTTGATGGGGTTTCTGCAGGACACCCTGATCCAGGGGATCACCGACAGCGCGAACGACCTGCGGGACACCGCGGCCAAGCTGCGCGCGACCGCCGAGGAGTACGACTCCACCGACGCCGGCAGCGCCGACGCGATCACTCGTAGCGGGCGGCTACCGTGACCAATCCGCTGGTCGCCGCCCCCTCCACCGCCGGACCCGGCGCGTTCACCGGCATCGCCCCGGTCGAGGACATCCAGCAGATCTACGCCGCGGTGCAGAGCGGATCATGGGTGGACGGCGCGCTCGGCGTGGCCGGCGGCGCCCTGGACGCGCTGGCCTTCGTTTCCGACCCGATCGGCGGGCTGCTGCAGTACGGCGTCGCCTGGATCATCGAGCACGTCAAGCCGCTCTCCGAGGCGCTGGACTGGCTGGCAGGCGACCCGAACTCGATCACCGCGCAGGCACAGACCTGGACGAACATCGCGGGCCGGCTGGCCGGCGAGGCCGAGACGCTGTCCCGGGCGGCCGGCTGGGACACCGCCGACTGGACCGGAACCGCCGCCGACGCCTACCGGGCGCACGCCACCCGGCGGATCACCGACCTGCAGGCGCTCAGCCGGGCATCGGAGACGATGGCGCTGATCACCGAGGGCGCCGGTATGCTCGTCGGCACCGTGCGGGTGATGGTGCGGGACGCGATCGCCACCGTGGTGTCCCGGCTGATCTCGTACGCCATCGAGGAATTGGCCACCCTCGGTCTGGCCAGCCCACTCGTCGTCGAGCAGGTGAGCACGCTCTGCGCGTCGTGGGCCGCGAAGATCGGCCGCTGGCTCAAGCAGCTGGTCGCCAGCATGAAGAAGCTGGCCCAGGCGATGAAGGAGCTCGGCGAGGCGATTCGCGGGCTGCGCAAGGGCGGTCCTCGTGCGGATATGGGCAAACGGGGGGACTGGAAAAACCCGGGTGACCGCCCGCAGACCCCCACCCGCCCGCCGGACGGCTACCTGCCCACCGGCGACCCGGTCTATCACGGGCCGAACTCCACGGCGGTCGGGTACGACAGCAGCACGATGCGCAACTTCGATCACGTGCAGCCCGAGCCCGGCGTGCACGACGTGGTGGTGCACGGCGAACCCAACGGCACGTTCCGGCCCGGCGTGGTCGGCGAGGACGGCGGCAAGTACCCGCACAACTACACCAACCCCGAGCAGATCGCCCAGGCGGTGCGGGACAACCCGAACTACGTGCCCGGCCAGCCGGTGCGCCTGGTCTCCTGCCACACCGGCCGGGTCGACGCCAACCCCGACCTGCCCGACCTGGTGCCGGCCGGCCAGCAGGTGGCCGACTCGCTCGGCGTGCCGGTGACGGCCCCGACGCAGGCGGTCGGTGTGCCCCTATACGGTGATGGCCAGTACGTGCCCAAGATTGCCAACAACCCCAAACTCCCCGAAGGTAAATGGGTCACCTTCTGGCCCCGGAATACAGGGAGCTGACCGTGCGGACCGCCGGAATGTTCGTCGAACTCGGGCAGACCCGTCACCCCGAGCCGCCGCAGAGCATCGCCGACCACCTCGGGGCGGAGCCGCTCGAGGACGCCGACCAGGTGACGCAGTACCTGGACAACGGCTACCTGCTGATCGACATGATGGACGTCGAGCGCGACGTCCTCGACCCGGAGCAGGAGATCCTCAGCGGCTCGTCGATCATGACGGACGGCGAGTGGCTCTGGCGCCAGGACCTCTCCTACTACGTACGCCGCCACCACGTCACCCTGCCGCCGGACCTGCTGGCCACCATCCGGGAGCGGCACTACACGATGCCGGCGGTCGACCTGGAGCGTCTGATCACCCTTACCGGCTACGCCGACCACTTCGCGTTCTAGGCCGGGAGGCGGCGGTGGCCTACGAGTACGACGTCTTCCTCAGCTATACGCGGACCGGCACCGGGCGCTGGGTGCGCGAGCATCTGTATCCCGCGCTGACGCACAGCCTGGAGAACGCCATGCCCCGGCAGCCGCGGGTGTTCGTCGACTGGCAGCAGGAGAGCGGGACGGTCTGGCCGGAGAACCTGGCCAACGCGCTGCAGACGTCCCGGGTGATGGTGCCAGTGTTCTCGCCGCCGTACTTCCGGTCGGCCTGGTGCCGGACCGAACTGGCCACCATCGCGCATCGGGAGCGGCTGCTGGAGCTCGGCACCCGGCGCCATCCGCAGGGGCTCACCCATCCGGTGATCTTCGCCGATGGCAAGCACTTCCCGCCCGAGGCCCAGCGCCTGCAGGGGGTGAGCCTGATCAAGTGGGGTGTCGACATGACGTACGAGGGCTACTCGAAGTCCCCGGCTTACGTCGGCTTCCTCAAGGCGGTCAGGGCGTTCGCGATCACGCTGGCCGACCGGATCGAGCGGGTGCCCGCGTGGCAGCCGGACTGGCCGGTGGTCGAGGCGGAACCACTGCCCGAGGTACGGGCCGAACTGCCCCGGCTCTGGGGAACTTCATGATCGTCACGTTCTACTCGTACAAGGGTGGCGTCGGACGTTCTTTCTGCCTGGCCAACGTCGGGGTGATCCTGGCCAGGTGGGGTTACCGGGTGCTCTGCGTCGACTGGGACCTGGAGGCGCCGGGCCTGCACCAGTACTTCACCGCCGCCGCGGACGGTCCCGGCGTGGTGGAACTGATCCATGCCTTCGCGAACGGGGAGAGCCCGGACTGGGACGGCGCGGAGATATCGGTCGAGGAGACGGCGGGCGGCGGGTCGCTCTCGCTGGTGCCGGCCGGTCGCCTCGACGACGGCTACCCGGAACGGGTGCAGCGGCTCGACTGGGAGGCGCTCTACCGCGAGGACGACCTCGGCAGCCACCTCGAGGACGTCCGCGACCGGTGGGCCGAACGGTACGACTTCGTCCTGCTGGACAGCCGGACCGGAGTGACCGACATCGGCGGCATCTGCACGGCCCAGCTGCCCGATCTGCTGGCGCTGTGCTTCGTCGCCAACCGGCAGAGCCTGGACGGTGCCGCCGACGTGGCCCGGCGGGCCTCGATCGCGCGTAACGCCCTGCCGTACGAGCGCTTCCGGGTGTTGACCTTGCCGTTGCTGGCCCGGCTGGATTCGCGCGAGGAGTACCACCTGGCCGCACGCTGGCAGGCCAGCGCGGCGGAGGCGATGCAGGAGTTCTACGACCAGTGGGTGCCGACCGGCGTGGGCGCGCTGAGCCTGATCGAGCAGACCACCGTTCCGCACGTGCCGGTGTGGAGCTTCGGCGAGGAGATCCCGGCCCGGACCGAACGCGGCTCGAACCCGCAGCTGGTGACCTACACCTTCGAGACGATCGCGGCGCTTGTCGCCCGCCACCTGACCAACGCCGACGAGCTGGTCCGGTCGCGCGACGAATACGTCCGGGTGGCCCGCCAGGGCTACGACCCCGCGCGTCCCGAGCCGCCGTCCGATCCGCCGGCCTGGTCCGACGACGTACGCATCGCCATGTGGGGTCCGCCGCGCAGTGGGAAGACCACGCTTCTCAACAGCCTGGCCCTGGCCATGCGGGCCGAACCGGGCGGCAGCATCACCGCCGTTGACGAATCAGCGCTGGACTTCATCGTGTCGGCCGAGCGGGATCTGGCCGGCGCGCGGCAATTCCCGGCGGCGACCGCGGTCTCATCCCGGGTTCGGCTGCAGGTGGACCGGTCGATTCCGGACCCGACCTGGCTCGACCGGCTGCTGCGTCGCCCGCCGCGGCGCCGCCGCCCGGTTCAGTTCCGGATCGACGTGCTCGACCCGCCGGGGGAGGCCTTCCTCGTCGCCGGATCCGCGCAGACCGAGGTGCTGAACTCCCTGGTGGAGGCGGACGGCCTGCTCCTCACCATCGATCCGGTCGGCGGCAATGCCGGCTACGAGGAGTTCCTGCCGCGGCTGAAGTTGATGATGGGCGAGCGGGGACGCCTCATCGAGGGGCGCCTGCCGTACTACGTCGCCGTCTGCGTGACCAAGTTCGACGAGCCGCTCGTGGCCGCCGAGGCGGTTCAGCGGGGACTCGCCGAGCGCGGTGAGATCGTCCCCGACCAGCTGGCCGAGCGCTACATGGAATCGGCCGGGCTCATCCCGTACGCGCTGAAGTCGTATTTTCTCCCGGACCGGATCCGGTACTTCGTCACCTCGGCGGTCGGCGGGGGAAACACCGGCTCGGGCCAGCCGCGCAACGTGGTCGAGCCGTTCTTCTGGCTGGCACAGCAGACCCGGCGGTCCCAGCCGTAGAGAATTTCGCGGGCTGTCGTTGGCAACCCACCTCCGTCTCCGGTCGTACTTGGATTGACGGAAGGAGAGCGAGTGCGGTCGAAGAACTTTGACGGGCTCGACGCGTTTGTCGCCGAACGTGGCAGCGCGCTGCTGGCCACCGCGGTGTTCCTGACCGGCAGCCGGGTCGCGGGTGAGGACCTGTTGCAGGCGGGGCTGGAGCGGCTCATGCGTAAGTGGCACCGGGTTCGCGGTGATCCGGAGGGTTACCTGCGGCGGCTGTTGTACCACTTGGCGGTCGACCAGTGGCGTGGCCGCCGGCGGCAGCCGGAGGTGCTGATGGATGTCGATCCGGGGAGCCACTCCGACGGCACCGATCATCTGCATCTGCGGCAGGTACTCATCCAGGCGCTGGCGGCGCTGCCGCCGCGGCAGCGGGTGGTGCTGGTGCTGCGGTACTGGGAGGAACTCAGCGAGGCGGAGATCGCGGCGGCGCTGGGTTGTTCGACGGGCACGGTCAAATCCTCGGCCTCGCGCGGGCTGGCCCGCCTGCGCGAGCTGACCGCCACCGTGTGGGCCCCCGAGGAACTCATGAGCGAGACGGAGCAGAGCAGATGACTGACCAACTGGAGCAGCAGCTCGTTGCGGGGTTCCGCGAGTACGCGGCCGACGTCCGGCTCGACACCGACGTTCTGGGCGCCGCCACGGCGCGTCACCAGCGGCGCACCAACATTCGCCGGGCGATGTTCGCCGGTGGCGCGGTCGGCGTCGCGGCGGCGCTGAGCGGGGTGCTGGTGCTCGGCAACATCGGGCAGCCGCCGGTGGATGCCCCTCGACCGTCCGCGGCGGGAACCCCGGCGCCGGCGTTGCAGCTGGCCGCGGCCGTGCAGGCCACCTCGCAGACCAGCTTCCGGCTGCGGATGACTCTCACGCGTTCCTACGAGACCGGCCGGCTGGCGGGGTACACCGAGAGCGAGGAGTACACGGGGGCGTTCGACGCGGCCGCCGACCGTGGATACCTGCGCATCGGGCCCAACCGGGTTCGCGGCGAGATCGTCGGCACCCCGGTCCCGGTCGAGATGCGCATCATCGGCGATGACGTGTACGTGGGGCGACCGGACATCGATGCGTGGAAGCGGCCCATCCAGCGGTCGGAACTGGCGGTTCTGCTCGGCACCGCGAATCCGGCGACCTCGTCCATCCTCCGGAATCTGACAGTCGATCCGGTGGTGCTGCTGGACATGCTGCGGCATCTCGGCAGCATCACCCCGGCTGGGCGGACGGGCAGCGGGAACACCGCGGTCGACGCCTACACCTTCGCCTACGACGTCGCGCCCGACGCGTCAACCGCCGCGCACCAGGTCACCGGCGGCGTCGAGATCGGCGTCGAGTCGCACCTGCTGGCCCGGATCACCCAGCAGACCACGACCACCGGCGCGAACCCGGCAGTCGCCGACGGACAGCCACTGACCTGGCGCACGGCCATCGAGTTCTCCGGCTATGGCACCGCCGTACCGGTAACGAAGCCGGGGGATTGACTATTTCGGGTCTACCCGAAATAGTTGCCGGGTGACAGCGCTCGCACTTGCCGACGGGGAAGCCGACGAGTTGCTGCGGGCGCTGGCTCACCCGGCTCGCCGGGAGATCCTTCGGCGGTGCTGGGATGGGCCGGTTTCGGCCGGGGCGCTGGCCGATGGGCTGGGGCTGGCGCCGGCCAGTGTGTCCGAGCATCTCAAGGTCCTGCGCAAGACCGGGCTGGCGGTGCTCACCCGGGAGGGCACCTTCCGGTGGTACCGGGCCGACCCGGACCGGGTCGCCGCGCTCACCGCGTGGCTGACCTCTTTCCCGACCGATACGCCCTGAGGAGCGGTCCTATGCAGAGTCCCGTCGTGCACTTCGACATCGCCGGTCCGAATGAGAAGGAGCAGCATCTGTTCTACGCCGACCTGCTCGGCTGGAACGTCGACGCCAAAGGCCCGGGCTACGCCCTGGTGCGGACGCCGGACGGCGGCCCGAACGGTGCGCTGATCGACGCCGACACGGCCTCGGTGACCATCGGCATCGCGGTCGCCGACCTCGACGCGGCGCTCGCCCGGGCCGTCGAACTCGGCGGTTCTGTGCTGATGCCCCGCACCGACAACGGCTGGGTCGTGAAGGCTCAGGTCACCGACCCGGCCGGCAACGTCCTGACGCTTATCCAGCAGTAGGATCGTCTCGGGTTTCACCGCGGGATTACCTCGGAAGCGGGCTGTCGTGAGCATCCACTTGTCCAGAGGGGGCACGCTGCGGCGGGTCGTGCTGAGCTGCGACGTGGCGGGCTGCCCGGTTCAGTTGGAACCGCCGGCCATCGAGGCGTGGCGCAGTGACCCGGACGCCCGGTCGTGGGCTCGTGATCACGCGGCCGGCTGGACCGCCGACCCGGTGCGGCAGACCGATTACTGCCCGGAACACGCCTCGTTCAGCGCGGCCCCGGCGGCCGGCCACGTCCCGCCTCGGCCGACGGCGACCGCACGGGATCGGGCCGGCAATCCGCTCAACCGCGACGACTACGCAAAACGGCTGCGGGAACAGCTGGCCGGCGGTGACCGGGCCACAGTTGCGGCCCGGCTGCTGGACGAACTGGCCGGCGTCTATCGCGGGGAGAGCCTGGGGGAGCTGGCCTTGGAGATCTCCGCGCTGCTCGAAGGCCGGCCCCGCGACCGGAACTGATCCGGCCGGCGGAGTGCTTAGCGGCCGGTGGGCGGGATGGTCGAGGAGTGGCCGTTCTTCTCGTCGCGCTTCAGGCGCTTCGCGGTCTGCTTCTCCTTGATCGTCTTGCCCTTTTTCTTGATGTTCGCCTTGGTCGTCGAGTCCTTGGACATGATCGAAACTCCCTAGGGGCCGATCGAAGAAGCTAGGCATGCTGACCATACGCCCGATTTGGACAAAAGGAGCGCTAGCCGATCCGGGCAATCAGCATGCGGAGCAGGTCGTCGCCGGTGACGTGCCACTTCTCGGCGGTCAGCTGGCCGCTGTTCTCCATCGCGACGATGCCGTGCACGCTCGTCATCAGCAGCGCGCCGATCGGGCCGGCCCGGTCCTTGTCGCCGATGACGTCCGCGACGATGGCGAGGAACTGGTCGTGCGTGCGAGAAACCGCGGCCAGAGCCTCCGGATGATCGGCGCCGGGGGCGGCAAACATCAACCCATAGGCGTACGGGCGTCGCCGGCCGGTCTCCATGAGCCCTGACAGGGCCTGCTCGAGCCGCTCGGCCGGTGCCCGGCGCCGGTCGGTGATCAGCGCGTCGAGTTGCTCGCCGACCGCCTCCCAGCTGCGGGCCGCGACCGCGGCGAGCAGATGTTCCTTGTCGGGGAAGTGCCCGTAGGGCGCGCCGCGGGACACTCCGGCCCGGGCACCCACCGCGCGCAGCGTCACGGCGTCGGGGCCGCCCTCGTCGAGCAGTTCGGCCGCGGCGTCGAGCAGCGCACGCCGGGTCGCGGCCGCGCTGTCCGCTCTGCTGCTCACGCCGACAACTTACCTGACAGCGTCACCCGGTTCACTTGACATTGTCATCTGAGTTGCTAGCTTCTTCATATGACAACGTCACATGAAGAGCTGATCCTGATCAGCGGCGCCTCCACCGGGATGGGCGCCGCCACGGCACGCGAGCTGGCCAAACGCGGTTATCACGTGCTCGCCGGGGTCCGCCGCCAGGCCGACGCCGACGCGCTGCGCGCCCCGAACCTGGAGCCGGTGCTGCTTGACATCACCGATCCGGGGCAGATCGAGGCGGTCGCCGGCCGCATCGCCGGTGACCCCGGCCACCGGCCACTGCGTGCCGTGATCAACAACGCCGGCATCGCCATCAACGCGCCGGTCGAACTGCTGTCGATGGCCGAATGGCGGCGGCAGTTCGAGGTGAACTTCTTCGGCCACGTCGCGGTGACCAAGGCCGTCCTGCCCGCGCTGCACGCCAGCTCCGGCCGGGTGGTCAACATCAGTTCGATCGGCGGCAAGGTAGCGATGCCGACCTACGGGGCGTACGCGGGTGCGAAGTTCGCCATGGAGGCGATGAGCGACGCGCTGCGCCGGGAGCTCGCCCCGCACGGCGTGCAGGTGGTGGTCGTCGAGCCCGGCGGCGTGCGCACCGAGATGACCGGCCACGGCATCGAGCGGGCCGGCGACACCCTGGCCGCGCTCTCGCCGGCCGAGCGGGGCCGGTACGGCGGTCTCCTGCAGGCGATCATCAACCACGCCACCGCGTTCACCGCGTCGGGACTTCCCGCCGAGGCGGCCGGCCGCATCATCGCCGACGCCGCGACCACCCGTCGGCCGCGTGCCCGCTACACCATCGGCCGGGACGCGGCCGTGCTCACCCGCCTGTCCCGCCTGCTCTCCGACCGGGTGCTCGACCGCGTCCTGGCCGCCAACCTGCGCCCGCACTTCCCCAAGGAGCAGGCCGCCTGAGCGGTAGTCCATTTTCTGTTGTCGATGGGTGGTGAACCGCATCTACCGGGGCGTACTGATCGTCCGCTCCCGATGCGAGAGGAACACCATGTTCAGAGGCATGACGCGGCGCCACCGCCGCGGCGTGATCGCCGCCGGTGCGATCGTGGTGGCCGGGCCGGCCGCGCTGATGGCCATCACGATGATGCCGGCCTCGGCCGCGGTGACGCCGGTCGCCGACGGGGTCTACACGCTCGTGCCGGGGGCCAGCGGCAAGTGCGTCGACGTCGCCGGTGCCTCGGCCGACGGCGCAGCCCTGCTCGTGCAGCTGGCCTGCGGCACCGCGACCAGCCAGCAGTGGAAGGCCGTGGCTCGCAACGCGGGCCAGTTCCAGCTGGTCAACGGCAACAGCGCCAAGTGCATCGACGTGCCCAGCTCCAGCACCACCTCGGGCACCCAGCTGCAGCAGTACAGCTGCGGCGACGCCACTAAGAACAACCAGCTCTGGACGTTCACGGCGTCCACCGCGACGACCGGAAAATACCTGGTCAAGAGCGTGGCGTCCGGGCTGTGCCTGAGCACCAAGGACGGTTCGACGGCGGGCAACAACCCGATCGTGGAGGAGACCTGCGCCGACATCGCCCGGATGCAGGTGGCCTTCAACTACGTCTCCGGGCCGACCACGCCCACCACCCCGCCGGCGACCACCGGACGGCAGCTGGAGGACCTGGACCGGGGCGTGCTCAGCGTGCGGTCGGGCAGCGCGAACCTGGTGTCCTGGCGCCTGCTGGGCACCGAGGCCACCGACACCGGCTTCAACGTGTACCGGTCCGGCACGAAGATCACCGCGTCCCCGATCACCACCTCGACGAACTACCTGGACTCCGGGGCGGCCGCGAACGCGTCGTACACGGTCCGGGCCGTGGTGGGTGGGGTGGAGCAGGCCGACTCGCCGGCGTCGTTGTCGTTCGCGACCGGTTACCTCGACGTGCCGCTGCAGGTTCCGGCCGGCGGCACCACCCCGGACGGCGTGGCGTACACCTACTCCGCCAACGATGCCTCCGTGGGTGACGTGGACGGCGACGGCCAGTACGAGATCATCCTGAAGTGGGACCCGTCCAACTCCAAGGACAACTCCCAGTCCGGCTACACCGGCAACGTCTACGTCGACGCGTACAAGATCAACGGCACCCGCCTATGGCGGATCGACCTCGGCCGGAACATCCGGGCCGGCGCGCATTACACCCAATTCCAGGTGTACGACTACGACGGTGACGGTAAAGCCGAGGTCGCGATGAAGACGGCCGACGGCACCAAGTCGGGAACCGGCGTCGTCATCGGCTCCTCGACGGCCGACTACCGCAACTCCAGTGGCTACATCCTGTCCGGCCCGGAATACCTGACCATGTTCAGCGGTCTCACCGGCGCCGCGCTGTCCACCGTCAACTACAACCCGGCCCGCGGCACCGTCTCCTCGTGGGGTGACAGCTACGGCAACCGGGTCGACCGGTTCCTGGCCGGCACCGCATACCTGGACGGCCAGCGGCCGAGCCTGATCATGGCCCGTGGTTACTACACCCGCGCGGTCATCGCCGCCTGGGACTTCCGCAACGGCACGCTGACCAGCCGGTGGACCTACGACTCCGGCACCAGCAACGTCGGCGCGTACGGGCAGGGCAGCCACAGCCTGTCCATCGCCGACACCGACGCCGACGGCAAGGACGAGATCATCTACGGCGCGGCCGCGATCAACGACGACGGCACCCTGCTGTACCGCTCCGGCTACGGCCACGGCGACGCGCTGCACGTCGGGGACCTCATCCCGGCGCGGGCCGGGCTGGAGGTCTACCGGGTCTCGGAGGGCACCTCGCAACCGGCCGACACCATGCTCGACGGCCGGACCGGCGCCACCATCTGGAAGCACGACTCGTGTGGCTGCGACAACGGGCGCGGAGTGGCCGGTGACGTCTACGCGGGCAGCCCGGGCGCCGAGTCGTGGTCCAACGCGATGGGTTACCTGTCGAACACCGCCGGCGCGAACGTCGGACGCAAGCCGAGCTCGCAGAACTTCCTGATCTGGTGGGACGGCGACCCGGTCCGCGAACTGCTGGACAGCACCCACATCGACAAGTACGGCACCAGCGCCGACACCCGCCTGCTGACCGGCGCGGGAGTCAGCTCCAACAACACCACCAAGGCCACCCCGGCCCTGTCCGCCGACCTGTTCGGCGACTGGCGGGAAGAGGTGATCTGGCGGCTGACCGATTCGACGGCGCTGCGCATCTACAGCACCCCGATCCCGACCGACCGCCGGCTCTACACGCTGATGCACGACTCGCAGTACCGGGTGGCCATCGCCTGGCAGAACACCGCCTACAACCAGCCGCCGCACCCGGGTTACTTCCTCGGCGACGGCATGAGCGCCATCACCAAACCGTCCATCTACGTGCGCTGAGCCGGTGGCTTCGTCAGACCCGGAACTGGGAGGCCAACTGCTGTAGCTCGGTGGACATGCGTGCCACGTCGGCCGTCGCGATCTGTGACTGGCTCACGCCCTCGGTGGTGGTCTGGGCGGCCGACGCCACGCCCTGCACGCTGCGGGCGATCTCGGTGGCACCGGTGGCCGCCTCGGCGATGTTCCGGCTGATGACGTTGCCGACCTCCTCGGAGGAGCGGCCGAGTTCGGTCATGGTGTCGCTGGCCGTCTGCGCGGACTCGACGGCCTGCGCCGCGACCTGGGCGGCCTCGGTCGCGTTGCGGGCGATCTCGCTGATCGAGGTGGTCATCTCCTCCGAGCTGGCGGCGACCGTCTGCACGCTGGTGGAGACCTCCTCGGCCGAGCTGGACACCATGCCGGCCTCGGCCGAGGCCTGGTCGGCCGCGTTGCTGATCTCGCGGCTGGTGGCCGACAGCTCCTCGGCGCTGGACGCCAGGGTCTGCGCGGTCGCGGTGAAGGCCTGGACCACCTCGCGGGTACGGGCGTTGGCCCGGTCGAGTGCCTGCGCCATCCGGCCCAGCTCGTCGCGGCTGGGCACGTTGGCGACGTGGGTCAGGTCGCCCTCCGCGACGCGGTCGAGCACCGTGGAGACGATGCGCAGCGGCCGCAGCACGAGCCGGGTGACGTACCAGGCCATGGCCAGGCCGATCAGCAGCCCGACCGCCAGGATCACGATCACCAGGCGGCGGGCCCCGGTGTAGGTGGACTTCGCGTCGGCCAGCACCGAGGCGGCCTGGGCCTGCTCGGCCTGGCTGGCCAGGTCGAGCTGGGCGAAGGCCTCGGTGGTCAGCGGGGCCGTCTGGTTGGTGAGGATGGAGACCGCGAGCGGGAAGTTGTTGGCCTCCGCCGCCGGGATCAGCTTCTGGTCGCGGATCGCCCGGTACTGGGTCCAGAGGTCTTTGAACTGGGTGATCGCCGCCTTGTCGGTGGCCTCGCTGCCGTACAGATCGGCCGCCGCGTCCAGGCTCGCGTCGAGGGTCTGGATCTTGGTCTCGACCTTCTTGGTCGCGGCCGCGTCGGTAGCGATCACCGCGTCGCGGACCGCGATCCGGGCCTGCTGGGCCAGGTCGCGCAGGGTGGCCAGGTGGATCGACGGCGTCAGGTTCTGGGTGGCGATGGCCTGGCCGCCGCTGAAGACCGAGCTCAGGCTGACGATCGCGACGATGCCGACGACCAGGGCCGCGGCGGCCAGTACGGCCACGATCGCGGTGATCTTCACGCCGGTACGGGCATCCGCCACGATGGCCAGCCGCCAGCCAGTTGTCTGACTGTTATCAGCCATTTTGTGCGTTCTCCACCGCGTCATGATCATGGATGAGCAGGCCCGGCTCGCGGCGGTACGAAGATCCTGCACCCGAAAAACAACCGTTTCCGTTATCTCGCCGGTCGCCGGTCGCACTACTAGGCGATCGAAGTCCGCCGATGCGAGAGGAACCTGCTGATGTCCGGGATCAGAGGAAGAACGAGGCTGCTGCTGGCCGCCGTGGTGCTGGCCGTCCCCGGCGCCCTGATCGGCTATGCGGCGCTGCCGTCGGAGGCGGCCGCCGTCCCGGTCGCCGGCACGACGTATCAGCTGGCGGTGACCAAGAGCGGCATGTGCATCGACGTGACCGCCGGGTCGACCGCCAACAGCGCGCTGCTGCAGCAGTGGGGCTGCTCGGACGGCGCCACCTGGCAGCAGTTCAAGCTGGTCGCGGTCGGCTCGAACTATCAGCTGGTCAACGTCAACAGCGGCAAGTGCATCGACGTGCCGAACTACTCCACGGCGTCCGGCGTACAGGTGCAGCAGTACACCTGCGTGTCCAGTCAGACCAATCAGCAATGGCGCCTGGTGGCGAGCGGCTCCGGGACGTACCAGATCATTGGAATTGGCAGTGGTCTTTGTCTTTCCGACAAGGATGCGTCGACGGCCTCCGGCGCGGCGATCATTCAGGAGACCTGCACCGCGAACTCGAACAAGCAATGGGCGTTCAACCCGATCGGCAGTACGGCTCCGGCCGGCAGCCTGGTGGTGGCCAAGGACGGCACCGGGCAGTACACCACCGTGCAGGCCGCGGTCGACGCGGTGCCGGCGAACAACACCGTGCGGAAGACCATCGCGATCAAGGCCGGTACCTATCGGGAGAGCGTGGTCATTCCGTCGAACAAGCCGTTCATCACCTTCCAGGGCCTCGGTTCGGCGCCGTCGGCCACGGTGATCGTCAACAACAAACCCGCCTCGACCGCCGGGACGACCGGCTCGGCCACGGTCTATGTGCAGGCCAAGGAATTCAACGCCACCAATCTGACCTTCAACAACGACTACGACGAGACGGTGGCCGCTTCGCAGGCCCTCGCTTTGGCACTGTACGGGGATAAAGCAGTCCTCAAGAACGTACGGATCACCGCCGACCAGGACACGCTGCTGATCTACAACAGTGCCCGGGCGTACATCGCGAACTCCTATATCGAGGGCACTGTCGACTTCATCTACGGCAACGGCCAGGCGGTCTTCAACGCCTGCCAGATCTACGAGAAGCGCAGCACCGGCGGGCCGATCACCGCGGCCAATACCCCGGCGACCCAGACGTACGGCTTCCTGATCTACAAGTCGACGATCACCGGCGCCACCTCCAACACGACGCAGCTCGGCCGGCCCTGGGGGCAGGGCGCGCAGGTGCTCTACCGCGAGTCGTCGCTGAGCGCGACCATCGCCACCGCCCAGCCGTGGATCAACATGTCCACAAACACCTGGCAGAACGCCCGGTTCTACGAGTACAAGAACACCGGCTCGGGCGCGACCGTCAACAGCAACCGGCCGCAGCTGACCGACGCGCAGGCGGCCAACTACACCCCGCAGAAGTACCTGGCCGGCACCGACGGCTGGAACCCGATCTAGGTTGTCAGGAAGCGCACGTCCCGGGCCACCTCCGAAATACCGGTGGGGGTGAGCCCGGCGACGTCGCCGCGGATCTCCGCGAGATGTTGCGGCTGGTCCGGGTCCTGCCAGTGGTAACCGGGCGCGAACCGGATCTCGATCGTCCGGGCGCCCGGCCAGGTTCGTTCCAGCGAGCGATGCCCGTCGGTGAATCGCCAGCCCCGGGCGGCCAGCGCGAACAGCTTTCCGCTCGGGACCTCGGTGCCCGCGACGGCGCTCAGGTCTTCGAGACCGAACAGCTCCCGGGACACCTGCGGGAACGGCTGGATGATCAGGTAGTCGTGGAGGATCTGGGCCCAGGCCGTACGGTCCGGGGCGAAGTGCCAAGGGTGAGCGACGCCCACCGTGAGCGTCGGGCCGAGCGTCCAGGTTTTGTCGTCGCGGTCGGCGAACGTGCGGTCCTCGGCCGCGCGGAAGACCGCGACCGCCGCACCCCGCTCGTCGAAGGCCGTCCACAGCAGCCGGTGCGTCAGCTGCCACATCAGCGGATGCTCGACGAAGTAACGCCGGAACTCTTCGGCGGTCCAGCGGTCACCGAGCGCCATCGCGTCCTCCAGCGCCCGGCTGCGCTCCGCGGCAACCGCGGGGAGGTCCTTGCGCAGCTCGGTGAGATAACGCCGGGCGGCCGTGGCGGTCCGCGGAAGCCGGGTGAGGTGCCTACCGTGCTCGTCGGTGATCCACACCTGGAACTGCGCGTCGATGCCGGCCGTGAACCGGTGAGGGCCGTCGTCGAGCACCGCGCGGCCGTCGGCGTCCAGGCCGAAGTCCGGGACGATCCGGTCGGCCAACTGGGCGGGACGCAGGCCGCGGGCCGTGGCGACATCGGCGAGGCGCTGCTCGGCCAGCCGCCGGAAACCGGCGGTCCTGGCCTTGCGCGACAGTCGATGCAGGTGGGTCAGCGCGAGGTCGGTGCCGATCGCGGCGAGTACGTCCATGCCGGTACGCACCCGCATGCCGGCGCTCGCCCAGGACGGGAAGAGCGCGGTCAGCGCCGGCACGGTGCTGTCGTCGCCGAGGCGGGCGAGCGCCACCATCGCCAGGTTGCTGCGCGCCGGGTAGCCGGCGGCCTGCCACTGCTCGAAGATCGCCCAAGCCAGGGCGGCGAGGGCGCGCGGGTCACCGGTCGCGCGTAGCTCGGCGATCCCGGGATGGGGGGCCGCGATCGTCGATGCGGCGAGCAGCGGTATCACGCCTTGCAGCGTGCCGGCCGGCAGGAGCGGCAGGACCAGCCACTCCGGCAGATCGGCGGCGCGGTCGGCCGGAGTGGAGATCCCGGTGATCGCTTCCACCCGGCCACGCGCGGCCGGGCTGAGCGTGGCCAAGGTGTCGGCCACGGCCTGCGGATAGGCGAGCACATGATTGCGCAGCAGCTCGTCCACGACCCCGCCCGGCGCCCGCTCGGCCAGCACCCGCAGCGCCACCCGCGGATCGCGCTTGGCCGCCACCAGCAGCGCCGGCCGGAAGTAATTCCGCTCGACCCGGTCGAGCACCAGCCCGAACGCCTCCTCGGTAGGCACCGCGGCCAGCGCCCCGATCATCCGTTTCTCATCGTCGGCGCTGTCGATCCGCCGCGGGTACTCCCGGTCGAGCTCCGCCGCCCAGGCGGTGCCGATGCCCGCGCCACCACCGGCCAGGATCGCCTCCACCCGGGCGAGCACCGGCGCGGGCAGAGCGGCCGCCAGCAGCCGGGGATCGCCCAGCACATGCCCGCCCAGCAGATCGGTGTAGAACGGGCAGTTTCCCTCGGCCTCCAGCTCGGCGAGAATCCGCAGCGCCCGCACCGGGAAACGGGTCAGCGCCCCCGACTTCAGCAGCAGCCCCGGGCGCAGCAGCGGCCCTTCCAGGGTGACCCGGCACAGCAGCCGGAAGGCGTCGTCGGTCGGGATCGCCGCGAGCAGCCGGATGCCGTCCGGATTAAGTCGTTCCCGGTAGTTCGGCTTCTCGTCCTCGAGCGAGAAGAGCCGGCGAAAGAACGGGTCGTCCAGGAAGACGGCCGCGGCCGGCCCCACCCCGTCCAGCAGGGTGCCCACCTCGCCCTTCCGCTCGTACAGCAGAGGGGAGGCGGTGACGTTGCCGCGCAGCAGTTCGACCTGGCCGACCGTGCCGGCCGCCAGCAGAAGGAGGCCGGCGGCCTGCTTCCAGGCCTCGCCGTGGTCGGATGCGTCCGGCCACCCCGCCGCGGTCGCCGCGCAGTCCTCGTCGACCCAGTCCGTGCGCCGCGGCACCAGGTAGGTCGTGACGATCCGGCCCACCGGCGAGGTGCGGTAGCCCGCCAGGATCTCAACGGCCCGCTCATATTCCTCGCCAGGCGCCCCGGCCAGCCGCACCCGAGTCGCCCGCGCCACCGAGATCAAGCCTTCCAGGTCGCGGCCGCGCCACATCCTCTCGAAGTTCTCCTTCGGGGCCGGGTCGATCTCCCACAGCGCACCGCTGACGACGAGCCCGGCCATCTCCCCGACGGCCCGGGCGGCGAACTCGATCCCGAACCGGGCCACCCAAGCGTCGACCAGCGCCGTCGCGACGGTCCCGTTCCGGGTGCCGGCCAGCAGGGCGGCAACCGCCGCGTGGCGCGGATCGGCGCCCGGCCCGTCCGGCCCACGCCAGCCGTCCAGGTGCCCGTGCCCCGCCGCGACCAGCGCCGAATCGAAGATCACGGCGCGCCGGGCAGTCCGAGCGACGCGCTTGGCGAACTCTTCCGTCCCGAGCATGTCCCGCAGCAGCCCGACCGGGTCGGCCGGCAGGCTCACGCTTTCACCCCGGCGAGGGCTCAGCCCGTCGCGCCAGGCTTCCGGCAGCACCCAGACGTCCTCGTCCGGCAACACGAACTTCGCCACGACATCTCCCGCGATCGATCGACAGCGCCCGAAGGCTAGACCACGGGTACGACTTTTCAGCGGGAGCGGGCCAGCGGCTCCTGGGGGAGTCGGATCACGAAGGTGGCGCCCGGGCCGGTGGTGTCCGCGACGGCGATCGTGCCGTGGTGCCGCTCCAGGATGGTTCGGGTGATCACCAGGCCCAGCCCGGTGCCCGGGATCCTGGCCTCCAGGGCGGTCGACGCCCGGTAGAAGCGCCGGAACAGCCGGGGCCGCTCGTCGACCGGGATGCCGATGCCGTTGTCCGCCACCGTCCAGGTCACCCAGCCCGGTGCGGCCGGGTCCAGGCCCGCGCGGACCGTGACCGTGCCGCCCTTCGGGGTGTACTTCATCGCGTTGGACAGCATGTTGTCGGCCACCTGCCGGAGCCGGTCCGGGTCGCCGCACACCGGCAGCCGCGGCGGCAGCTCGGCCCGGACGGTGAGGTCCTTGGCGTCGGCCGCGAACTTGGTGGTAGCGATGCTCTCGATGAGCAGGTCGGCCAGGTCCAGCGGCGCCATCTCGATGGTCAGGCTGCCGGACTCGAGGCGGGCCAGTTCGAGCAGGTCGTCGGCCATCACGCTGAGCCGTTCCGCGCAGTTGCCGATCGTACGCAGATTTTGGGCCTGCTCCTCCGGATCGGCCTCCTCCTCGAACAGGGCCACCGTGCCCAGGATGATCGCGAGCGGATTGCGCAGCTCGTGGGTGACCAGCGCGAGGAACTCGTCCTTGGTTCGGGCCAGGTCGATCGCCAACTCTTCGGCCCGGCGCCGCTCCAGGTACTGCCCGACGTGCGCGGCCAGCCCGCAGAGCAGGCCGATCAGGAGCTCGTCGGGCTCCTCGGCCCGGTCGCCGTACACACAGAGCGCGCCCAGCACCCGCGACCCGGTGCGGATCGGCACCCCGACGGCGACCCGCAGGCCGATCCGGGCGGCGGCCCGGTAGCGCGGCGAGGTGGTGTCGGCGCCGAGGTCGGGGACCCAGCGGACCCGGCCGTCCTGGTAGACCGTGCCCGGCAGGCCGGTGCCCGGCTGCAGTTCGCCGATCGCGAAGTGCGCCAGGTCGCGGCCGGCCCGATTGTGCCGGGCCGTGCACGTCAGGACCTGCCGGTCCTCGTCGATCAGCCACAGCTCGGAGACCGGCCAGCCCATCCGGACGCCGAGCGCCTCGACCACCCGGGCCGCCGCGTTGCTGCTGGTCGGTGCCTCGGCCAGGCCCCGCGAGACGGCCGCCTCGATCATCGTGAACCGGGCGCCGCGCAGGGCCGCCGACACGTCGTGGGCGAGCGCGTGAACGACCTGGTCGGTGATGGTGAGGACGGTCTCGACCGGCAGTTCGTGCCCGTCGCGGTGGGTTGCGGTCAGTTGCAGCCGGCGTTCGAGAAGCCGGCCCGGGTCGCCGTCGGCCAGCCGCAGCAGCCCGGCGTGGTAGATGGCCCGATGCCGGGGCGGGGCGATCAGCTGGGCGATGTCCTGCCCGTACGCCTGCTGCCGGCTCCAGCCGAAGGTCGCCTCGGCCGCGCGATTCCACTCGACGATCCGGCCGTCGAGGGTGACCGCCACGTAGGCCTCGGACATCATGGCGAGCACCGCGTCGGCGCCGGCCGGCGCGTTCCGCTGGTGCATGCTCGACCCCCATGCCGGACTGGACCGAACGCCTGCCCGATCATTTTGCACCCGTTCGAGGATTAAAAAGCCCATTTCCGGGGTACGGGCGGTCGGCCGACCCGGTGAAACAGCGCGGAAATCCGCTGGATCTTGGGTCGTCACCTGCTCCGGCTTCAATTCCTGTCAAGCGATAGGAAGTGGGTGGCAGGGTGGGTCGGCTCGGTGCGGTCCTCACCGCCTTCTGCGTCCTGGTGCACCTCGCCATGGCACACACCGCCGCCCTGCACGGCAGCCTGATCCCCACCGCATTCGCGACCGGCATGGCCGCGCTCTGCCTACCCTGTGCCGGGCGGCTCTGGCACGACCCGGACACCCGCACCTGGCGGATGACCGCGCTGATGGCCGCGGTGATGCTCGCCGCCCAGCCGCTGATGGGCGCCGGCCACGCCCACGGGCCGGCCGGCACTGTCGCGGCCGTGGCGTTGCTGCTGGTCGCGCTGCTGCACCGGCCCGGCCAGCAGCCGGGACAGGCCAGGCCACCGTGGCGCCTGCGCCACGACGAATCCTAGGAGAAGACCTTGGGCGTACGCCGAATCATCGCGCTCACCCTGGGCTGGGAGGACCTGCCCAAGTCGGCGTCGGTGCACGGCGCCTCGCGCGCCGAGCGGGTCCGCGAGCCGGTGCCCGGCCTGCTGCTGGAGACCGACGACGGCTGGCTGCTGCTGGACACCGGTTTCAACACCGCACTGCTGCGCGACCCGGCCCTGCGCCGCCGCTTCTACCCCAGCCCGAACTACCAGCCGGAGCTGCCCGGCCCCGGCGAACCGCTGGAAGAGGCCCTGGCTGCGGTAGGCGTCGACCTGGCCGACGTCACCGCGGTAGCGCTGAGCCACCTGCACGTAGACCATGCCGGCGGTCTGAAGCATTTCGCCGGCCGGGTGCCGGTTCACATTCAAAAGACCGAGCTGGCGTACGGCCTGAGCAACCACCCCGAACCGGAACACCACTCGATGGCCCGCATCGACTACGACGACCCAAGAATCGACTGGCGCCAGGCCGACGGCGACGTGGAGATAGCCCCCGGCGTGACCGCGTTGCTCACTGCCGGCCACACCCCCGGCCACCAGAGCTTCGTGGTAGACCTCGACCCAGCGGTAGGCGGCGGCGGTTACGTCTTCGCCTGCGACGCCGCCGACCTGACCGAGAACATCACCGAAGAGCGCCCGATCGGCGCCTTCATCGGCGTAACCGCCGACCAGACCGTCCCCCCGATCCGCCGCCTGAAGGAGATAGCCGCCCGCCGAGGCTATCCAGTGATCCCAGGCCACGACCCAGTAGCCTGGCCAACCTTGACCACCGAGCTGGCCACCCGCTTCCGCCTTTGACCTCGTTCACGCGATGAGCGCGCGGACCAACAGGTAGGCGCCGACGACCAGCCCGAACGTCACGATCACCACGCGCAGCACCGGGGCCGGCAGCCGCCGCGCCACCCGCGCCCCGAGATAGCCGCCGGCCACCGTGGCGGGCGCGACGACCGCGACGACCGCCCAGTTCACCGGCCCGAAGATGCCGTACACGGTGAGCGTGACCAGCCCGATCACCGACGAGAGCAGGTTCTTCAGGGCGCTGACCCGGGCCAGCGTCTCGTCCAGCACCAGAGCGAGCCCGGCCACCAGCAGCACCCCGAGCGCGGCGTTGAAGTAACCCCCGTAAAGCGCGCAGAGGAACACCGCGAGGTGCAACATGACGACCCCACGCCGAGCCGAAACCTCCTGCGGATGCCCGACCAGCCCGCGAAGCCGAGCCTGGAACGCCAGCGTCAGCGCCGCCCCCATCACCAGAAACGGCACCACCAGGTCAAACACCCGCCGGGGAGTATGCAGCAGCAGCCCACACCCGCACAGCGCACCGATAACCGCGGTAGGCAGCACGCGAAGGATCCGCCGCCCCTGCCCCACCAGATCGGCCCGGCTGCCAACCACGCTGGAGGCATAGCCAGGCGCCACCGACAGGGCATTGCTCACGTTGGCCGCCACCGAAGGCAACCCGATCGCCAGCATCCCCGGAAACGTGATCAACGACCCGCCCCCGGCAATCGCATTGACGGTCCCGGCCGCCAACCCAGCCACCAGCAACAACGCCGCCTGAGCAACGTCCACATCCACTCTCTTTCAAGATCAAATTATTAGCGTACGGCCTCAGCGCGGCCCGCGGAAAGCGGCGGGCAAAGCCGCACAGCCCCTCACAACGTCCTCCGAGGAGGGTGTCCGGGGAGTGCGTCAGGTGAGGATGGCTGCCAGGCCGTCCGCGCGGGGGTCGCTGGCCGCGGCCAGGACGCCGCCGCTGAGCCGGGCCATCTGCACGTGCCCGGCGTCGTCGTGCGGCCCAACGGTGTACTCCACCGCAAGCCCGAGCCCGCGCCCGGTCTCCTCCAGCCCCGCCGCGCCCGGGGTCCCCGGCTCCAGGAGCAGGGTGGGCACCTCCCGGTCGATCTCCCGCGCGCCGATGATCCAGCGCGGCCGGGCCAGTACCGCAGCCGGATCGCCCGAGCCGAACGCGTCCGCCGCAACCTGGGCGAGGATCCACGGCTGGGACCGCCCGCCCTGACAGCCCAGCGCCAGCACGGTGTCCCCGCCGATGGCCAGCGTCGGGCAGAGAGTGTGCGGCGGCCGGACCCCACCGGCCAGGCGTCCCGGGTGATCCGGTTCGAGGCTGAACGACGAACCCCGGTTGTGCAGCACGATCCCGGTGTCCGGCTCGAGGATCCCGGACCCGAAGCTCTGAAAAACGCTCTGGATAAGCGTGACCGCGCTGCCGTCGTCCCCCACAGCGGTGACCGCCACGGTGTCCCCAGCCGGCTTCGGCCCGTCCGGATCCGCGCCAGCCGAGACCGGCGCCCGAAGCAGCAGCCCATCCAGGTCAACCGCCCCGGTGCGCGGATCCCCAAGCAGCGCATCCCGGGCAACCTGAGCACGCCGAGCGTCGGCAAGCAGATCCCCAGCCCCGACGATGCCAAGGAACGTAGCCCCCTGCACCGGCGGCGGCGCCGCCACCCAGGCCACGTCACCGGCAGCGGCGCTCAGGGGTGTGGTGACCTCGGCCTGGTGGGCGGCGAAGTCGCTTACTGACAGCGGGCTGCCCAGGGCGTTCAGGCCGGCGACCAGGCGGTGACCCAGGTGGCCACGGTAGAAGGACCGCCAGTTGGTGGCGATCGCGTCGAGGGTGGCAGCGAGCTGCGGTTGCACCAGGGTGTCGCGCGGCTGTCCGGCGTCGTCCAGAAGCAGTTCGCGGAGGCCAGGATCGGCTTGGATGTCGTCGAGCCGTCCCAGGATCGCCCGGTGCAGGCCGGCGCTGACCGGCACGCCGTCGGCGGCCAGCGCGCGGGCCGGGGCGAGCAGCTCGGCGAGCGGAAGTCGGGCGCCCAGCTCCGCGATCGCCGCCCAGCCGGCGACCACGCCGGGCACGGTGACAGTCTGCGGCCCGGCAAATGGCATCCGTGGCCCAGCGGCCCGCAGCGCGTCCACGTCGACGTTCGCGGCGGCGGCCCCGATGGAAAGCACCGCCACGGCCTCTCCAGCCAATCCCGCCGGGGACGAGGCTGGGGCTGGGCGGACGATGGCTACCAGGTCGCCGCCTACTGAGCACTGGTGTGGGTAGGCGACGGTCAAGGCTGCGGCGGCGGCCAAGGCTGCGTCGAACGCGTTTCCGCCGGCCGCCACCACCGCTCGGGCCGCCTCTATCGCGGCCGGGTGGGGGGCCGCTACCGCGACCGCCATCAGGCGTCTCGCTTGATCAGGATGGCTCGGGCGAACGAGCCGTCGGCGTCCACCAGCTTGGCCGGCAGGCAGACCAGCTCGTAGGCGCCTGGCGGCACGCCGTCCAGGTCGGCGTTCTCCAGGATGATCAGGCCCGCTCCCAGTAGCACGTGGTGAGCGTCCCACGTCTCGGTGCGGGTGTGGCTTTCGATGGTCAGGTAATCGATGCCGATCAGCTCTACCCGCTGGTCTATCAGCCACTGGGCGGCGGACGGGGAGAGGCCAACCCAGGACGGGGCGCGGTCCGGCTCCTTCAGCGGGCCGGCCGAATTCGAGGTCTTCAGCAGGACCCGCTTCTGGCCGGCCACGCCGGCGGCCGCAAGGTCGTCGACGGTGATGTCGCCGGTCACCGCGGTCAGGTCGGCTACCAGGGCAGGGCCTACCAGCGAGTGCAGGTCCAGCTTGTCGACCGGCGTCGCGCCGTCCACGAAGTGCGCGGGCGCGTCCACGTGCGTGCCGGTGTGGGCGCCCAGCCGCCAGCGGGTCACGTTGGAGGCGTCGCCGTTGGCCAGGGACTCGACTACCTCGACCTCCGGCTTGCGGCCCCAGTGCAGCATCTCCGGGTGGATCGGGAGGGTGATGTCGAAGATCTCCACGACGGGTCCTTTCTAGTGAGGGCGGTGCGCGGACGACGGCCAAGGCTCGCGGGCCGCGGCGGCGACGGCCCGGGCGGTGGTCTGCACGCAGCGTTCGAACTCGGACTTGCCGTGTTCGGCGTTTGCCTCGGCCACGTCGCGGCCCCACACGCCGGTTTCGCTGACCTGGTCCATCCGGTAGTCCCAGAACGAGTCGACGTCCACGTGTGAGGTGGCTCGGTCCATCCGGACCAGGTCGGGGCGCAGGTGCAGCATCACCGAGGTCTCGAAGAAGTTGGCGTGCATCAGGCCGCGGCCGAACTGCACCCGGCCGTTGACCTCGGGGCCGGGGTACATGGTGACGTAACCGATCGCCCGGATGCGCGCGTCCTTATGCCGTACCCGTAGCTTCTCGGCCGAGACGTCCAGCGCGCCGTTGTTCCAGATATGGCCGTTGAGCAGCACGAACTGCCGCACGCCGGAGGCGTGCAGCGAGTCGATCACGTCTTCCATCACGGCGATCAGGGTTTCCGGGCGCAGCGCGATGGTGCCGGCGAAGTCGCCGTGCGAGCCGGACACACCGTAGGTGATCGGCGGGATCACGGGTATGCCGGTGACCGCCGAGACCTCCTCGGCCACCGCCTGGCAGATCACCGTGTCCACGTTGAGCGGCAGGTGCGGGCCGTGCTGTTCGACCGCGCCGACCGGGATGATCACCGTGTCGGCGCGGGCGACCGTGTCGCGGGCCTCGGGCCAGGTCAGCTCGTCCCAGCGCACCGGCCGGCCGTTGCCGCCGAGGTTGTCCATCGAAGCCTCCAAGGGAAAGGTCACCAGAGCCGCCGCGATTTCGACGGCAGCAGGTCTAGAGCGGGCACCGCGATCACCTCGTCGGTGTCGGGCACGGTCAGCCAGACCGTCGCGGCGGGGCTGTAGTCGCTGATCAGCTCCCGGCACACCCCGCACGGCGCGATGATCCGGAACCGGTCGGCCGGCTTGATCTGCACGGACACCACGCCGGCCACCTCGCCGAGGGCTACGCCCGCGGCGCGGGCGGCCCCCAGAGCAACCCCCTCGGCGCAGATCGAGCTGCGCCGGCAGGAGCCTTCGACGTGTACGCCGAGGTGCACCGACCCGTCCGTGGTCCGCAGTGCCGTCGCGACCTCGTGCCGACCGGCCAGGAAGACCCGGCCGAGTAGTTCCTCGGCCCGCCGGAGCAGCTCCACATCGGCCTCGGCCATCGACGGAGCCGCGGTAACTGGCGTCATGCGGGCAGGCCCAGGAGCCGGGCCATGTTGCCGCCCTCGACCAGGGCCCGGTCGGCCTCGTCGGGCACCGCCTTGGCGATCTTCATGCGTTCCAGGTCGAAGTCGGAGCCGGGCCACTCGCTGCCCAGCAGGATCTGCGACGGGCCGAGCCGGGCGTACGCCCGCTTCACGTCGCTCACCAGCGTCGCCGACGTCTCCAGGTAGATGTGCGGGTTCCGCTCGGCCACGATGATCGCCTCGGGCACGTTCCAGACCGCACCCATGTGCGCGATGATCGTCGGCACCTCGGGGAAGCCCTTGGCGATCTCCTCGATCGCCAGCGGCGCGCAGAACGCGTCGTCCAGCGCGTTGATCAGCACCGGCAGGCCGAGTTCGGCGCACCGGGCGAAAACCGGGTCGAGCAGGCCGTGGTCGGCCACGTGATAGCCGTGCAGCGACGGGTGCAGCTTCAAACCGGACAGCCCGAGGTCACGGATCCGGGTGATCTCGTCGAGCGCGTCGTCGGCCTGCGGCATCACCTGGCCGAAGCCGAACAGCCGGTCGGGGTGGGACTTGACCAGCCCGGCGATGAAGTCGTTCTCGATGCGCTGGGCGAGCGAGCAGACCATCGCCATGTCCACCCCGGCGGCGTCCATCCGGTCCAGGATCCGTTTCGGGTCGAACGGCGTGTAGGGCGGCGGCGCCTGCCCGGGCCGGGCCCCGGTGAGGTAGTCCGAGCGCCCCCGGACGTCCTGGGTGGTGTTGTACGCGTCGATGATCATGCGGGGCCTTCCAGGGGAATCAGTGGCAGGTGGCATCGGACCTGGCGGCCGTCGGCCACAGTGCGCAACAACGGTGCTTCCGTGCGGCATTTGTCCACCGCGTACCGGCATCGGGTGTGGAACGTGCAGCCGGCCGGCGGGTCGGCCGGGTCGGGCAGCTCGCCGGTGAGCTCGATCCGTTCGCGCGAGGGAGTGGCAGACAGGGTCGGGACGCTGGAGAGCAGCGCCTCGCCGTACGGGTGGGCCGGACCGGCGAAGAAGTCGTCGCGCGGGGCGACCTCGATGATCTCGCCCAGGTACATGACCGCGATCCGGTCCGCGATGTGCCGCACCACGCCCAGGTCGTGCGAGATGAACAGCATGGTCAGGCCGCGGTCGCGGATCAGGTCGGAGAGCAGGTTGACCACCTGCGCCTGGATCGACACGTCGAGCGCGGAGACCGGCTCGTCGGCCACCACGAACTTGGGCGACGGGGCGAGCGCACGGGCGATGCCGATCCGCTGCCGCTGGCCACCGGAGAACTCGTGCGGTCGCCGCCCGCCCGCTTCCCGGCCGAGTCCGACCTGGTCGAGCAGGTCGTCGACGACCGCGCGGGCCGCAGACGGTGACATGCCGCGGGCCCGCAGCAGCGGCTCGGCGACGATGTCGGCGATCTTCCGGCGCGGGTTGAGCGAGCCGAACGGGTCCTGGAACACCATCTGCAGGTCGGCCCGGGTGCTGCGGAACAGCGTCCCGCGCATGGTGGTGATGTCCGCGCCGCGGTAGCGGATGGTGCCGCCGGTCGGCTCGGTGACCCGCACGGTGGCCCGGCCGAGGGTCGACTTGCCGCAGCCGGACTCGCCGACCAGGCCGAGCGTCTCGCCCTCGTAGATGGTCAGGTCGACGTCCCGGACCGCGCGCACCCGGCGCCCGGCCGAGCCACCGAACTCCACCCGCAACTTCTCCAGCTCGATGAGTGGGGTCGGCTTCACGGCGTCACCGCCAAGGTTTCCCGCGAGCGCTCGAGCACGCAGCGGTCGAGATGCGCTTGTCCGCCGTACCGCTGCTGCAATTGAGGGATGGCGTCGCCGCAGGCAGCGTGAGCGAACGCGCAGCGTGGGGCGAAGGCGCAGCCCTTCGGGCGCGCCACCCCGGTGAGCGGGCTTCCGGCGATGGCCGGAAGCCGCGCGACGGCCGGGCCGTCGACCCGGGGGACCGAACTGAGCAGACCCATGGTGTACGGGTGTTGCGGGTGAAAGAGGACCTCGTCGCGGGTGCCGCTCTCGATGATCCGGCCGGCGTACATGACGGCGACCCGGTCGGCGACCTCGGCGACCACGCCGAGATCGTGGGTGATCAGCACGATCGCCGTGCCGTGGTCGGCCTGCAACCGCTTGAGCAGCCGCAGCACCTGGGACTGGATGGTCACGTCGAGCGCGGTGGTGGGTTCGTCGGCGATCAGCACGGCCGGGTCGTTGGCCAGTCCGATGGCGATCATCACGCGCTGCCGCATGCCGCCGGAGAGCTGGTGCGGGTAGGCCCGCGCGGCCTGGGCCGGGTTGCCGATGCCGACCTCGCCGAGCAGTTCTACGGCCCGCTCCCGGGCCTGGCGTTTGGGGACCTTCCGATGCGTACGGATCATCTCGGCGACCTGGTCGCCGACCCGCTGGGTGGGGTTGAGCGCGGCGAGGGCGTCCTGGAAGACCACCGCGATGTCCCGGCCGCGCACCCCGCGCAGTTCCTTCTCGTCCGCGGCGACCAGGTCGCGGCCGCCGAAGAGAACCTCGCCGCCGATGTGCGCGCGCGGTCCGCGGTTGAGCCCGACCAGGCTCATCGACAGCGCCGACTTGCCGGAGCCGGACTCGCCGACCAGGGCCAGGATCTCGCCGCGGCGCAGGCTGAGGTCGACGCCGGCGACCGCGGGCAGCCGCCCGGCCGGCACGTCGAACTCGACGGTCAGGCCGCGGATCTCCAGCAGGGTTTCGCTCATAGCGCGGCCAGGGCCTTTTCGATCACCGTGAGCACGTCGGCCGGCCGGACCCGGGGAGTGAAGTGGCTGCCGGGGACCTCGCTGGTGGTCGCGCCGGCCCGGGCGGCCATGTCCCGCTGGATCACCGTGGGCAGGGTCTTGTCCTCGGCGGCGACCAGGTACCAGGACGGTTTGGTGCGCCAGGCCGGCACGCCGGTCGGCTCGCTGAAGATCCGGTTGTCGCTGGGCCGGGACTCGGAGTCCCAGATGCCGCGCTGGTCGACCGGCACGTCCCAGCCGATCTCGTCCCAGTACTCGTCGGTGTGCTCGGAGGCCCATTCGCCGTTCGGGCCGCGCCGCATGTACTTGGAGACCTCGGCCGGCGGGTAGGCCTCCACGATGCCGTTGACCGTCTCGCCCTCGTCGGGGGCGAACGCGGCGACGTAGACCAGGCCTTTGACCAGGTCGGAGCGACCCACGTTGGTGATCACCGCGCCGCCGTAGGAGTGCCCGACCAGCAGCACCGGCTCGTTCAGCGACGAGACCACGCCGAGGGTGTGCGCGACGTCGTCGGTCAGCGAGGTCATCGGGTTGGTGATCAGGGTGTGTGCCCGGCCGCCGAGCAGCGGGACCAGTTCCGACCAGGTGGTGGGGGTACCGCCGGCGCCGTGGACGAGGACGATGTGCATGTCAGGCCTTCCTCAAACGCGGGTCGAGCGCCAGGTAGAGCAGATCCACGAAGACGTTGACCAGGGTGAACAGCAGGGCGATGGCGAGTGCCGCGCCCTGCACGATCGGGTAATCGCGCTGCAGGATCCCGTTGACCAGCAGGTTGCCGACGCCGGGATAGGAGAAGACGGTCTCGGTGATCACCGAGCCGCCGAGCAGCGAGCCGAACTGCAGGCCGAGCACGGTGACGATGGGCAGCGACGAGTTGCGCAGCACGTGCCGGCGCAGGATCGCGGCCGGCGACAGGCCCTTCATCCGGGCGGTGCGCACGAAGTCGTCGCCGAGCACCTCGAGCACCGAGGCCCGGACGATCCGGGTGATGAACCCGGCCATCGACAGCGCGAGGGTGGTCGCCGGCAGGATCAGGTGTTCGAGCCAGGGCCAGATCAGCTCGGGCCGGTCCTGCAGGATCGCGTCGAGCAGGACGAAGTTGGTCAGTGGGTGGTAATCGAGCGCGTTCGGCAGCCGGCCGATGACCGGCAGCCAGCGCAGCCAGACCCCGAAGACCACGATGCTGAGTACGCCGAGGGCGAACCACGGCAGCGAGAAGCTGACCGTGCCGATCGTGCGGGTGGCGGTGTCGATCCAGGTGCCCCGGCGCAGCGCGGCCAGGATGCCGGTGAGCATGCCGATCAGCACCGCGATCAGCATCGCCGCCACGGTCAGCTCGATGGTGGCCGGCAGCGTGTCGCCGAGCAGGCCGGTGATGTCGTTGCCGCCGTAGAACGAGCTGCCCAGGTCGAGGTGGACGATGTCGCTCAGGAAGCTCCAGTACTGCGAGAGCAGCGGCTTGTCCAGGCCGAGCGCGGCGTTGATCTTCTCGGTGTTGGCGGTGATGTCGGCCGCGGTGGCCGTTCCGGAGGCACCGCCGGCGGCCAGGCCGGTGGCCGGCGAGCCGGGGAGCAACCGGATGGCGGCGAACACCATCGTGCTCAGCACCAGCAGCACGACCGGCACGGCGGCCAGGCGCTTCAGAACCAGCCTCATCGGTCCCCCCGGGGGTCGAGGGCGTCGCGCAGGTCGTCGCCGATGAAGTTGCAGGCCACCACGAAGATCAGGGTGGCGGCCGCGGGCAGCACCACCAGTCGCGGTGCGGTGTAGAGGAACTCCTGGCCGGCCTGCACCATGTATCCCCAGTCCGGGGTCGGAGGCTGGATGCCCAGCCCGAGGTAGGAGAGCCCGGCCGCGAACCCGGCGGCGACCGACAGCGTCATCACCACCTGGGCGAGCATCGGCCCGGCCATGTTCGGCAGCACCTCCTGCACGAGGATGCGAGGTGCGCGGGTGCCGCCGAGGCGGGCGGCGAGCACGTAGTCCCGGCCGGCCTCGCGGGCGGCCAGCGCGCGGGCGAGCCGGCCCAGGCCGGGGGCGAGGGCGGTGCCGATGCCGACGACCAGGCTGCCGACGCCGGGGTTCCAGGCCGAGACGATCAGGATGATCAGCAGCATCGACGGGAACGCCAGCGCCAGGTCCATCAGGCGCATGAGCACCCACTCGACCTTGCCGCCCGCGTACCCGGCGATCATGCCGATCCCGATGCCGAGCACCGCGGCCAGCGCGGTGGACAGGAACGCGACGAGCAGCAGCGGCCGGGCGCCGTAGAGCATCCGGGCCAGTTCGTCGCGGCCGAGGTCGTCGGTGCCGAACAGGTGCCCGGTGGCGCCCAGCGGCAGCAGTGCGTCGGCGGTGTTGCGGGTCGGGTCGGCCGAGATCAGCAGCGGCCCGACGATCGCGGTGACCACGAACAGCACCACGACGAGCCACGAGCCGGCGGCGAGGGGCCCGCGCCCGAGCCTCCGCGCCGCGAACGCGGTGCGGAGGCCGGACGTGGTGGTCGAATCAGACACTCGCGGTTTCCATGAAGCAGCGGTGGTTGCCCAGGGCCTTCCAGTTCATGTTGGTCACCTTCGCGCCGCTGACCACCGGGTTGGAGGCGCAGACCAGCATCGAGAGGGTCATGTACTTGTCGGCCCACTCGCGGGCGATCTCGCTGTACCGGGCCTTGCGAGCGGTGGCGTCGGCGATGTTCTTGGCCTCGAAGAGCATGTCGGAGTACGCCGCGGCGCCGTCCAGGGTGGTGAAGCCGGAGATGAAGTCGCCGTAGACGCCGGACGGCTTGGCCAGCGAGCCGATCATGTCGTCGGCGTCAGGGTAGTAGCCGTTGCGCTCCCAGATCATCAGGTCGTGGAATTTGTCGTCCGGGGTGAGCAGCCGGTTGAAGTAGGTGGCCGGGTCCACCGAGTCGGTCTCCACCTTGAGCCCGATGTCGGTGAGGTTCTGCGCGATGAGCTGCGCGGCCTTGGGGTGCCAGCTGTCGCTCGCGGCCATCAGGCGTACCGTCCGGCCGGTCGCGCCGGCCTCGGTGATCAGCCGCTTGGCCTCGGCGATATCGGTCTTCGAGATATCGGCCAGGGTCGCGTCGTACGCGTCCTGGTTCGGCGGGATGGTGTAGCCGTCGGGCAGCACCGCGGCGCCGAAGAAGGCCTGGGTGATCAGCGCCTGCCGGTCGATCGCCAGGTTGATCGCCTTGCGCACGTTGAGCTCGGGGATGCGCCGGACGTCCATCATCATGAACGCGTCGAAGCTCTTCGGGGTGTCGTAGACGGTCACCGACTTGTCGCCCTTGAGCTGTTCGAGGGCCGAGTACGGGGTGAACTGGGTGGCCGACACGTCGCCGGACAGCAGCGAGCTGACGATCGTCGACGGGTCGGTGACCTGCTGCAGCACCAGCCGGTCGATCGGCGGCTTGCCCTTGTAGAAGCCGTCGAACGCGGCCAGCGTCACGTTCTGGCCGGAGGTGGCCGAGACGAACTTGAACGGGCCGGTGCCGACCAGGTTCTTGCCGATGTCGGCGCCGTACTTGGTCAGGGCGGCCTTGGAGATGATCCGGCCGCCGATGTCGGAGAGCCGGCCGAGCAGGGTGCGGTCCGGCTTCTTGAGCACCATCACCACGGTGTTCGCGTCCGGCGCGGTGAACGACGTCATGTTGTCGCCGATCGCCTTGAGCGTCTGCGAGGCGCCCTTGGGCAGGGTCTTGTCGTTGGCGTCGAACTGCCGGTTGAGGGTGGCCAGCACGTCGGCCGAGGTGAACGTGGTGCCGTCGTGGAAGGTGACGCCCTGGCGCAGCTTGAAGGTGTAGGTGAGCTGGTCGTCGGAGATGGTCCAGCTCTCGGCCAGGTCGGCGACCGGCTCGTTGGTCTCGAAGGAGATGAAGGTCAGGCCGCGGCAGACGCAGTCGACGACCATCCAGTCGCCGAGGGTGGTGTAGAAGGCGGGGTCGTTGATCGCGCTGGTGCCGTCGATGGCGAGGGTCAGGGTGCCACCGCTGCGGGTGGTGCCGCCGGAGGCGTCGTCCTTCTCGGCGGCGACGCCGCAGGCGGCGAGCAGGCCGGTGAGGCCGGCACCCATGCCGAGGATGGAGGCGCCGCGCAGCAGTGTGCGGCGGGAGACTGCCTGGTTGCCAAGGTCCATGGGGAGCAACTCCAGGGGGTGTATTAAAGTCTGCCGATTTGGGATTTCATTCGAAGGAGATTGGATCCAATTATTGCGGCCGCACGTCGCGGTCGTGTGTCCCGAATGTGAACGGATCTTTTCGGGGAGCTAGGAAGACGCGGGGTCGGGGATGTCCAGGGCCGGGTTGCGGTCGAAGAAGCCGTCCGGCTCCAGCACCAGGTGGATGGCCTCCACCGGCATGACCGGCCACTGTTCCGGGCGGGGCAGGTGGTGCACGCCGAGCACCGGCCAGACGACGAGGGGGACCCCGTCGATCGAGCGTTCCTGGCGCTGCCAGACGTGCACGCCGTCCTCGCCCGGCTCGGCGTGGTTCGGGTACTGGCCGCCGATGAACTGCTCGTCCTCGGCGTACGGGGTGGCCCAGACGTGCTGGTGGATGAAGGGCGCGCGGCGCGACATAACCGATTCCGGCCGGCCGAAGCTGCGGGTGGTGTTCGGGATGACCAGGCGGTACGCGGTCGGGTCGCCGTACCGGTTGGTGCGCTCGGCGCTCTCGATCCGCCAGTGCCGGGCGATGCTCGGGTCGTTGCGCATCCCGGTCTCCACGTCCAACGGCTCGCGCACGTAGCGGACCGCATTGCCGTAGGGATTCAGCGCCGGGTCGGATTCGGCCTCGGCGTGCTCCTCGACGAGCCGGTTCAGTGAACCGTCGATCGCGGTGTCCAAGCGGATGCCGAAGTAGTGCTGGTGGATCGGGGTCTGAACGAGCTCGGAGACCTTCCGGCCGTACGGCGCGTCGGCCCCGGCTTCGATGCCCGAAGCGGACAGGATGCCGGTCAGCTTGACCTCCAGCTCGATCCGGCCGTCCTGGTAGAGCGTCCAGTAGAAGCCGTAGTCGTAGTTCGCCACGGTCTGGAAGTTGGAGATGATCAGCCGCCGGGAGCGGCGCACCTCGCTGACCCCGCGGCGCAGGTCGTTGTGCTTCCACAGGATGCTGGCGTCTTCTTCGTGCATACAGATCGCGTTGCCGGTGGTGACCGGCTCGCCGTACCCGCCGAGGTGCACGCCGTCGAAGTAGTGGATGGTGCCGAGGCAGTCGCAGCCCAGGGCGAGCGAGTTGGTCAGCGGGCCGGCGCCGTACTCGCCCCAGTCGAAGAAGTTCTTGCGATATTGGGTGGAGTTGGAGTCGAGGTACGGCACGTACATCTCGTTGCAGGCCGCGCGCTTGAGCACCGACCGGCCGAGGAACTCCAGGTCGTAGAGGACCAGGCCCTCGCGGTGGGTGAAGCCGACCCGGAACGTCCAGCCCTGCCAGTCGACCTTCCAGCCGTCGACGGTGAAGCTCGGTCCGTCGGCCTGCACCACCTCGAGGGGCTTGAGCCCGGCCCGGTCCGGCCCGAACGCGCCGGTGGCCAGCGAGCCGGCCTCCTCGGAGACCGGGATGACCCCGTGGTCCTCGACCTCGAGCACCTCCATGGTGTGCATGTCGATGATCGGCACGACGCCCTGGACCGGCCGGGCGTACCCGTTGTCGTCCTCGGTGGTGCGGTGCCAGACGGTGCCCCAGGTGACCCGCCGGTCGCGGTACTTCTCCTCGAAGCCGCCCATCGACTCGGCGTCGATCATGACCAGCGAGACGTCGTGGATGCCCCGGCGGGCCAGCGCTTCCCGGAACAGCGGGCTCTCCCGGCAGGCCTGGGCGGCGGCCCGGGCCTCGTCCGAGGTGATGCCGGGCCGCCGGGGGTCGACCGGACGCCAGTCGGTGCATTCGGCCGCGTCGCCGGCGATCAGCACGTCGATTTCCCAGGCTTCGCCGCCTCCGGCGGACATAGCAACCAATCCGAGGCGTACGCCGTCAGAGGAGCTCCGGGCATGCGCCTCATCGAGGGTGGCGCCCCAGAAACGAGGGCGCTCGCCGAGCCGGCCGTCGGCCCGCGCCGCGGCGACCGCGAGGGTGATCTCGCCGGGGGTCAGCGGGTCCAGCGGGTGCGCGCGGGCGGCCGGGGTGGGAGTGGTGTGGCACGCGCTCATCGGCGGCTCCTGTTCATCGGCTGACTCGGGACGACATTACGGCAGTTCGGGATACCTTCACAGTCATGATGGATCCAATCTTTAACAGTTGGGCTCCCATATTTGACCGACGGCTTGCTATCGTTTCTCCCCATCCCCACTCCTGGATCGAACGAGGGCACTATGGACACCAGCTCGCCTGCGTCGAGCAGCGCACTCGTCGACGAGACGGCCGCCGCCATCCGGGCCCGGATCATGTCGGGGGAGATCCCGATCGGCGCCCAGCTGCGGCAGGCCGAGCTGGCCAAGGCCCTCGGCGTCAGCCGCACCCCGGTCCGCGAGGCGCTGCGCCAGCTGCAGACCGGCGGCCTGATCGAGGTGGTGCCCAACCGCGGCGCGGTGGTCCGGGTGCCGGCGCCCTGGGAGGTCCGGGAGGCGTACGAGGTGCGCGCCGAACTCGAAGGCCTGTCCTGCGTGCGGGCGGTCCGGCGGATCACCCGGGACGGCTTCGAGGAGTTGCGGGCCACCAACGAGCTGCTGCGACCGGGCGACGGTCCGCCGAACGCGGCGTCGCACGCGGCCAACGACCGCTTCCACACGCTGATCCACGAGATCTCCGGCAACGACCGGCTGGCCCGGGTGATCAAGGAGATCAACGAGGCGTTCCCGCGCAACGTCTCGGCGCTGGTGCTGCAGGAGCACCCCCGGCACCGGGACGACAACTTCGCCGAGCACGAGCGGATCCTCGCCGCGCTGGAGGCCCAGGACGACGAGCTGGCCCGCCGCGAGATGCAGTCGCATGTGATCAGCGCCGGCGAGCAGCTGGCCCGCTGGTACGAACGCCGCTCCGCGACGGTCTTCCGAGGCTGAGTCATCCGAGCTCGCCGAGCGCTTCCGGCGAAAGGAAGTCCAGATCGGGCCGCTGCTTGCCGAGCGCCAGATCGGCCAGGCCCGCGCCGATCGCCGGCCCGAACTTGAAGCCGTGCCCCGAGCAGGCCGCCGCGACAAGCACCTGCGGCGTCCCGGCCAGCGCTCCGACCGCGAACCGGTTGCGCGGCGCCATCGTGTACCGGCACGCCACCGAGTCGACCACGTCGCCGTTCGCGGCGGGCAGGAACCGGCGAGCGAGACCCAGCAGGGTGGCGGCCTCGGCCGCGGTGACCGGCGTCTGCGGCCGGTCCGGGTCGTCGGCCGGCCCGTGGTCCAGCCCGATCTTCATGGCACTGCCGTCGAAGGCCGGCAGCCCGTAGAGCAGGCCCACCCCGGGGACCTCGACCGAGAACGGGCCGAGCGCGGGCGCCGACACCGCGGCCGGGTCGGTGGCGCCGATGTGGATGTTGACGATCCGGACCACCTTGAGCAGGTCGGCCAGCTCCGGCACCAGCGCGCCGGTCCACGGGCCGGCCGCGATCACCAGGCGGTCGGCGCGCAGCAGCCCGTCGGCGGTGCGGACCGTGACGCCCTCGCCGTCCGCGCTCCAGCCGTCGACCCGGCAGCCGGTCCGCCGGTCCACCCCGTGTTCCAGGCTCAGCTCGCGCAGCGCCCGCATCGCGGCGGCCGCGTCGAGCACCCCGGCGGCCGGGTCGTAGACCGCGCCGAACTCGTCGCCGAGCCGCAGGCCCGGGAAGAGCTCCGCGGCGCGGGCCGCGTCGACCGGCACGCAGTCGGGGCCACGCAGTCCCGCCTCGCCGACGGGTCGGGCGTAGAGGCCGCCGGTGGTGGTCAGCAGCTGGGTGCCGGACGCCGCCGACAGCTCGGCCCAGGCCAGGTAGGCGCGGTCGACCAGGTCGTCCCAGATCGGGTTCGGGTAGGCCCGGCGGATCATCCGGATGTGCCCGTGCGACGAGCCCTCGGTGTGCCCGTCGGGGAACCGGTCGAGCTGGATCACCCGGGCCCCGCGCTGGGCCAGGTGCCAGGCGGTGGACGAGCCGTGCACCCCGGCGCCGACCACGATCACGTCGGTCCGGCTGCTCGATCGGACCGGGGCGGTCCGCCGGCCGAGCGCGGAGACCAGGGCGTCCACGTCGGACTCGTCGTTGTAGACGTGCACCGAGGCGCGGACCACCGCGTCGAGGCCGCGTCGTTCCAGATCCCAGCGGCCGTGGTGGGCCGGGACGGCGACCAGGTGCACCCCGGCGGCGCGCAACCGGCGTACGGTATCGGCCGGTTTCTCGTCGTCGCGGACGAAGGTGACGATCGCCCCGCCGCCGGCCGCCGGGTCGGTCAGCCGAACCCCGGGCAGGTCGGCCAGGGCGCCGCGCAGCCGGTCGGCGAGCCCGGTGGCATACCGGCCGATGGCGTCGACGCCCAGCGTGAGGGTCTCCTCCAGGGCGGCGCCGAGGCCGAGTCGCAGGGCGTGCGAACTCTCCCAGGTCTCGAAGCGGCGGGCGCCCGGGGCCAGCTCGACCAGGTCGCCGCTCTGCCAGACCGCGCCGCGGACGTCCGGGTGCGGCGGGTGCAGCCGTTCGCGCATCCGCGGCGAGACGTAGAGCAGGCCGGTGCCGCGCGGGCCGCGCAGGAACTTGCGGCCGGTGCCGACGATCAGGTCGATGCCGGCCACGTCGAGTGGCAGCTGGCCCAGGGACTGGGTGGCGTCGAGCAGCAGCGGCACCCCGGCCGCCTCGGTCAGCGCGGCGATCGCGGCCACCGGCTCGATCAGCGCCGAGGAGGTCGGCACGTGCGCCACGGTGACCAGCGCGGCCGGTTTGCGCAGCGCGGCCGCGAGGGCGTCCAGGTCGACGGTGCCGTCGGCGGCGCAGGGCAGCACCTCCACCTCGATGCCCCGGGAGCGGCGCAGTTCGAACAGGTGCAGGGCCGAGCTGACGTAACTGGACGCGGCGGCGAGGATCCGGTCGCCTGCCTGCAACGGCATCGCGTCGATCGCCCGGTGCCAGGCCACGGTGGCGCTCTCGGTCAGCGCGATGTCCTCGGGCTGCGCGCCGATCAGCTGCGCGGCCAGGGCGTACACCCGCTCGGAGCGTTCCTTCGCCGCCTCGGCTGCCTCGTAGCCGCCGATCCGCGCTTCGAGGCGCAGGTGCTCGATCACCGTGCCGAGCACGGTCTCGCTGGGCAGCGCGGCGCCGGCCGCGTTGAGGTGCCGGGCATACCGGGCGCCGGGGGTGGCGTCTCTGGATGTTAAATGCACGAAATTGGATCCCATCTGGCTAACGCTCACAGCGCGATCACGACGCCCTTGGACTCGCAGAACGAGTGCAGCGCCTCGTCGCCGAGGTCGCGGCCGAGCCCGGAGTCGCCGACGCCGCCGAACGAGAGTGCCGGGTCGAAGATGTTGTAGGTGTTCACCCACACCGTGCCGGCCCGCAGCGCGGCGGCCATCCGGTGCGCGCGGGACAGATCGCGGGTCCACACCCCGGCGGCCAGGCCGTACCCGGTGTCGTTGGCGATCGCGATCGCCTCCGCCTCGTCCTCGAAGGCGATCACCCCGGCCACCGGCCCGAAGATCTCCTCCTGGGCGATCACCATGTCGTTGGTGACCCCGGTGAACAGCGTCGGCTCGACGAAATACCCCGGCCGGTCCGGCACGGTGCCCCCGGCCCGCAGCTCGGCGCCTTCGGCGACACCCTTCTGGATGTACGCCAGGACGATCTGCCGCTGCTCCTCGGAGACCAGCGGCCCGACCGAGATGCCACCGTCCAGCCCGTTGCCGACCGGCACCTTCCGGGTCGCCGCGGTCAGCCGCTCGACCATCTCGTCCAGGATCGACCGCTGCACCAGGATCCGGCTGCCGGCCGTGCACATCTGCCCGGAGTGCCCGAACGACGCCCGCATCGCGGTCGCGGTGGCCGCGTCCAGATCGGCGTCGGCGAACACGATGTTCGGGCTCTTGCCGCCGAGTTCCAGGGTGACCCGCTTGGTGGTGACCGCTGCGGACGCCATCACCCGGCGGCCCACCTCGGTCGAGCCGGTGAACGACACCTTGGCCACGCCGGGGTGCGCGACAAGCGCCGCGCCGGTCCGCCCGTCGCCGGTGAGCACGTTGAGCACGCCGTCCGGCAGGCCGGCCTCGGCGCAGAGCGCGGCCAGCCGCAGCATGGTCAGCGGGGTCTGCTCGGCCGGCTTGACCACCACGGTGCACCCGGCGGCCAGGGCCGGGGCGAGCTTGTGGGCGGCCGTCATGATCGGGAAGTTCCACGGCAGGATCAGCGCCACCACCCCGACCGGTTCCAGGACGGTGTAGACGTGGTGGGCGCCGCCGTCGATCGGGACGACCGTGCCGGTGAGCCGGCCCGGGGCGCCCGCGAAGTGCCGGAAGTCCTTGGCCGAGAACGCGGTGTCGGCCCGGGACCGCTCGATCGGCTTGCCGTTGTCCCGGGTCTCCAGGACCGCCAGCTCCTCGAGGTTCTCCTCGATCAGGTCGGCGATCCGGCTCAGCACCCGGGTGCGCTCGATCGGCGGCAACCCGGACCAGCGGCGGTCGGCGTGTGCTCGCCCGGCGGCCCGTACGGCGGCGTCCACGTCCTTGCCGGTCGCCTGGGCGACCGACGTGATCAGCTCGCCGCTGGCCGGGTCGAGCACCGGGATCGTCTCGCGGTCACCCGCATCGAGCCATTCACCGTCGATGAACATGGTGTCCTCTCAGAACAGGTCGAAGTATTCGCGCTGCTCCCAATCGGAGACGTGCGCCAGGTAGCGGGCGAACTCGTCGCGTTTGATCCGGCTGTACCAGTCGACGACGTCGGGGCCGAGCGCGTCGGCGAATGCCGGATCCTGCGCCAAAGCGGTGACCGCCTCGCCCAGGGAGCGGGGGAGCAGGGTCGCCTCGGCCGCGTACGGGTTCTCGGTCGGCGGCCCCGGATCGGTGCCGCGGGCGAGTCCGTCCAGGCCGCTCACGATTTGCGAGGCGATATAGAGGTACGGGTTGGCGGCCGGCTCGCCGGACCGGTTCTCCAGCCGCGCGCCGGTGTCCGAGCCACCGCCGACCACCCGGACCATCGCGCCCTTGTTGTCGGCGCCCCACAGCACCCGGTCCGGCGCGAGCGAGAACGGCAGGTACCGCTTGTAGCCGTTGACCGTCGGGGTGGTGAACGCGGCCGCCGCCGGCGCGTGCGCGAGCAGCCCGCCCAGCCAGTGCCGGGCCGTGCTGGACATCAGCTCTTCGTCCGGCCCCGGGTCGAAGGCCGCCCGCCCGGTCTCCCTCTCCAGCAAAGACTGGTGCAGGTGCCAGCCGGTGGACGCGGTCGCCGTGCCGGCCGGGCGGGACATGAACGTGGCGTGGTAACCGGCCCGTTGACACAGCTGCCGGATCGCCGACCGGGTGAGCGTCACGTGATCGGCGGCGGCTGCGGCCCCGGTCGCCGACAGGGTGATCTCCAGTTGACTCGGGCCGAACTCCAGCTCGATCGAGCGCAGCGGCAGGTCGAGTCGCTGCAGGCCACGCTGCAGCAGCTGGACCAGATCATCGACCCGGTCCAGACCCTCCTCGTGCAGCAGCTGGCTGCCGCGGCTGACCGCGGCCTCCTCGCCCCGGAAGACGTGGAACTCCAGCTCGACGCCGACGGTCAGGTCGTAGCCGGCGTCGGCGAGCCGGTCGAGCTGCCCGCGCAGCAGGCTCCGGGTGCAGTACGGCACCGCCGACCCGTCCGGGAACCGCAGGTCGCACAGCACCCAGCCGGTCTTGGAAGCCCACGGCAGCACCCGGAACGTGGTCGGGTCGGGCACCAGCACCACGTCCCCGGCACCGGCGAACCCCTTGGCCGCGTCGGCGGTGAAGACCGGCAGGGCCGACCGGCCGGAGGAGTCCTTGAGCAGCAGCGAGCTGGGCGCGGTCACCCCGGAACGGAACGCGGCCGGCACCGCGGCCCGGGTCAGCGTCTTGCCGTGCAGCACACCGTGCTGGTCGGCGAAGGAGAACCGGACCAGCTCCAGGCCGAGCTCGTCGATCACCCGGCGAGCCTGGGCCGCGGCGGCATATTGGGCCTGGGTCCACAGGTCGTGCCGGTCGATGAAACCGCCACGCTCGGCGGCCAGCATCGGCCGGGCGTCCCAGCCGCCGCCGCCCTCGGCCACCGGGCGTTCGTCGACGCTAGGCACGGGATGCCCACGGCGACTTCGACCGGCGCTCGGACTCGCGACGACGCCAGGTCGCCTCCCAGTCGGCGGTCGGCGCGATGGTGTCCACCGCGAGCGGGCCGGTCAGCCCGGCGCCGTGCGCCGGCAGCGGGCCACCGGCCGCGTGCGCGTCGATCGCGCGCAGCAGCTTGCGCCGGTTGGCGGTCACCGCCCGGTCCGAGACGCCCAGCCGTTCGGTGGTGCGGTCCTGGATGCGGCCCATGCTCTCGACCGCCCACTGGTCGTGGACGTTGATGTCCAGACCCATCCCGGTGTACGTCAGATCGCGCTGCTCGGCCGGGTCGTACCCCCAGTTGTTGGCCCGATTCCGCAGCGGCCGGTAATCCGGCAGGCTGACCTCGGACAGGCGCTGCGCCAGCAGCGTCTCCTTGTCGGTCTGCTCGGCGAAGTCGTAGAAGATCATGTACCAGTAGTGGTTCTCGTCGTCGACCGGCACGTGCCACTGGATGAAGACCTTGTCGTTGCCGAACGGCACCACGAACGCGTTGGGGAACACCAGGTTGGTGATCCGCACGTGCCGGATCTCCTCGGTGAGCTGCCGCAGCGCGTACACCCGCAGGCCGTACTCGGTGTCCTCGACCTCGATGTCCGGCCGGAACGCGTCGCCGACCAGCTTGGACAGCTTCTGCCCGGTGCCCTCGACGATCTCGCTGAACTGCTGGCCGTACACCTCGCGGGGATCTTCGTCGATGAACCGGTGCAGGAAGGACACGTGGCTCGGGTCGATGCCGCCCTCCAGGCCCTGCAGCCAGTTGCACTCCCAGAGGCCCTTGAAGGCGAAGGTGTACTCGTCGGGGGCCTCGAGCGCGTCGTAGCCGGGCAGCGGGGGCGGGTCGCCCTCGCCGAGGTAGGCGAACACGATGCCGTTGCGTTCCACGCAGGGGTAACTGGGGATGCGCACCTTCTCGGCGAAGCGGCTGTGCGCCGGCTCGGCCGGTTGTTCGGTGCAGCGGCCGTCCGGCCCGTAGAGCCAGCCGTGGTAGAGGCAGCGCAGTCCGCCGTCCTCGTGCCGGGCGAAGGCCAGGTCGACCCCGCGGTGCGCGCAGAACCGCCCGACCAGGGCCCAGCCGCCGTCCGGCTGGCGGAACAGCACCAGGTCCTCGCCGAGCAGGCGGACCGGCTTGACCTGCCGGTCCGGGGCCAGCTCGGAGACCAGCGCGGCCGGCTGCCAGTACGCGCGCATCAGCTTGCCGAGCGGCGTGCCGGGCCCGCTGCGGGTGACCCGTTCGTCCTCCTCGCGCTTGAGCACGCGGCCTCCCCATCGTCGGCATCCGATCCAGCCAAGATTGGATCCAATCCTGACACGGCTTTGATCACGGGGAAAGGGCCGTCGTGTTTCCGGTCGGTGTCGGCTCAGCCCAGAAGGCGCAGGGCAGCGCTGGCGACCGCGTCCTGCAGGGTGTCGGCGGGCGGGAGAGTGGCGAGGTCGCGGCGCATGCCGATGACGCTCTCCACCAGGCCGAAGACGAGCTCGCCGGTGATCTCGGAGCCGCCGGCCGCGGCGGTCAGCGACCGGTAGACCGCGCGCAGTGCCTCGCGCTCGTGCCGGAACTGGGCGAACGGCTCGGACGCGGTCTCCGGCAACGCGTACAGGATGCCGATGTTCCAGGGGGCGCCGAGCAGGACGCCGACGTCGTACCGGATCAGGGTGTGCAGCGCGGCCGCCGGGGCCAGGCCGGCCAGTGAGTCGGCGAAGGTCAGCGACGGCCGCACGGTCGCCTCGAGCAGCTCGGCGAGGATCTGTTCCTTGTTGTCGAAGTGGTAGTACAGCGACGCCTGCCGGATGCCGACCCGTTCGGCGATCAGCCGGGTCGAGGTCGCGGCGTACCCGCGCGAGGCGAACAGCTCGGCCGCGGCGTCCAGGATCTCCTCGCGGGCGGTGGCCGACGGCAGCCGCCGGGCGCCGGAGCGGGGCCGGCCGACCGGGGCGGCGGAGGTCGGGGAACTCACGACCTGAATGGTGCCACGGCCCGCGCGGCGTAACGCCGCCGATACATCCGGCAACCCAAGCTTTACGGCCGGGAAACCGCTGCCGCCCTCGTCACCGGAAATCTGTCAACTGACAGATATTGACCCTGAGGAGGCGGTCGTGTCCCCAACCTCTGCTCCGCCAGTGCCTTTGAAGAGTGATGCCGACTCCGCCGATCTGCGCGGGTTCGGATACGAGCCGCAGCTGCATCGCAGCATCGGCAGCTACGCGTCGTTCGCCGCCGGTTTCTCCTTCGTCTCCATCCTCACCACGGTCTTTCAGCTGTTCGCCTTCGGCTTCTCGTTCGGCGGCCCGGCCTTCTTCTGGACCTGGCCGCTGGTCTTCGCCGGCCAGTTCATGGTCGCCCTCAACTTCGCCCAGCTGGCCGCCCGCTACCCGATCTCCGGCTGCATCTACCAGTGGTCGCGGCGGCTCGCCAACGCCACGGTCGGCTGGTTCGCGGGCTGGGTCATGATCATCGCGCAGATCGCCACGGTCGCCGCGGCCGCGATCGCGCTGCAGGTGGTGCTCCCGTCGATCTGGTCCGGCTTCCAGCTCGTCGGCGGCGACCCGGCGCTCACCTCGACCACCGGCGCCACCAACGCGGTCATCCTCGGCTCGGTGCTGATCGCGATCACCACCGTGATCAACGTGATCGGCGTCCGGCTGATGTCGATCGTCAACAGCATCGGCGTCACCCTGGAGATCATCGGCGTGGCCGCCGTGGTCGTCCTGCTGCTCACTCACGCCGAGCGCGGGCCGGGCGTCGTCTTCGACACCGGCGGCACCGGCACCGGGCTCGGCTACGTCGGCCCGTTCCTGGTCTCGGCGCTGATGGCGGCGTACGTGGTGGTCGGTTTCGACTCGGCCGGCGAGCTCAGCGAGGAGACCCGCGATCCCCGGCACACCGCCCCGCGCACGATCCTGCGGGCGCTCGCCGCGGCCGGGATCGGCGGCGGCCTGATGCTGATCGCCGCCCTGATGGCCGCGCCCAGCCTGACCGACGGCCGGCTGGCCACCGAGGGCCTGCCCTACGTGCTGACCAGCCGGCTCGGCGAGACCGGCGGCCGGATCCTGCTGATCGACGTGGCCATCGCCATCGCGGTCTGCACCCTGGCCATCCAGACCGCCGGCAGTCGGATGGTCTTCTCGATGGCCCGCGACGACGTGCTGCCGTTCTCGGCCGCGCTCCGCAAGGTGTCGCCGCGCACCGGTGCCCCGGTCCTGCCGGCCATCGTGGTCGGGGTCGGCGCGGCCGGGGTGCTGCTCGTGAACATCGGCCAGCCCGCCCTGTTCACCGCGATCACCAGCGTCTGCATCGTGATGCTCTACATCGCCTACGCCCTGGTCACCGTCCCGCTGCTGTACCGCCGGCTGAAGGGCTGGCCGGACAACGAGGAGGCGGCCGCCACCGAGCGCGGCGGGAAGCTGTTCTCGCTCGGGAAGTTCGGGATCGTCGTCAACGTGCTGGCCGTGGTCTACGGCATCGGCATGATCTTCAACCTCGGCTGGCCCCGGCCCGAGGTGTACGACCCGGCCGGCGCGCACTGGTACCTGCACTACTTCTCGCTGCTGTTCGTCGGCGGCGCGCTGCTCGCCGGTGGCCTGGCGTTCCTGCGCTACCGCACCCGGGCGATGTCGCTGCACATCACGCTGCCGGCGCCGGCCGTCGCGGAAGCAGAGACCGCGTGAGCACCGCCACCACCGCCGGGGCGCGGGCGCACGCCCGCGCCCAGGGCGGCACCGTCGTCGAATGCATGCCAACACTTCCAGCCGGTGACGGGCTCACCTGGGCCGAGACCATCCCGGGCGGCGGTTACGCCAGCAAGCGGCTCGCTCGCGGTTCCACACTGCAACTGACCGATGTGTACGGCGACGCCTGCGTCTCGGTGCTGCTGTTCAACGCCGACGAACCGTGGGAGCGGCTCAACGTCGCCGACACCGTGAAGGTGCTCTGGCAGGCCTACGTCGGCGCGGGGCACCTGCTGCTGTCCGATCAGGGGCGGGTGCTCGCCTCGGTGACCGCCGGGGCGGCGGACCGGTCGGACACCTTCTGCGGCACGTCGACGCTGCTGAGCAACACCGAGCGATACGGCGACGGCAGCCCGCAGGGGCCGACGCCGGCCGGGCGGGAGCTGTTCACGGTGGCCGCCGCCAAGCACGGGCTGACCCGCCGGGACCTGCCGCCGAGCATCTCGTTCTTCCAGGGCCTCCGGGTTGGCGACGACGGCGGGTTCACCTGGCTCGGCTCGGCCGGACCGGGGGCGACCGTGGAGCTGCTGGCCGAGATGCCGGTGACGGTACTGCTCGCCAACGTGCCGCACCCGCTCGATCCGCGGCCGGCGTACACCTGCTCCGCCGTACGCCTAAAAGCATGGACCGGAACGCCGACCGCGCCCACCGACGACCTTTGGTCGCGGTCGCCGGAAGGCGAACGGGCCTTCCTCAACACCGCCGACTACCTGACCGCCCGGGGGCTCGCATGAGTGTGCTCGACGTGATCGTGGAGGCGCGGGCGCCCTGGTCGGCAGTCATCCGGCGCGGGCAGGTGCTGACCATCGAGGACCTGAAGGGCAACCAGGCGGTCGACTGCCTGCTCTACAACGCCGACGACACCAGCGAGCGCTACTCGGCGCCGGACACCATCGCCGCGCAGGGCAACATCTTCCTGACCACCGGCAGCGTGCTGCGTTCCAGCGAGGGCCGGCCGCTGATGACCGTCATCGCCGACGAGGTCGGCCGGCACGACACGGTCGGCGGTGCGTGCAGCCGGGAATCAAACACCCTGCGGTACGGCCACCACACCAAGCACCAGCACGCCTGCGTGGAGAACTTCCTCATCGAGGGCAGTCGCTGGGGTCTGGGCAAACGCGACCTGGTCAGCAACATCAACTGGTACATGAACGTGCCGGTCGACCCGGACGGCAGCCTCGGCATCGTCGACGGAATCTCGGCGCCCGGCCTGACCGTGTCGCTGCGGGCCGAGATGGACGTCCTCGTCCTGGTCTCGAACTGCCCGCAGATCAACAACCCGTGCAACGGCTTCGATCCCACGCCGGTCCGCATGGTCGTGACGCAGTAAAGAAAGGCCGCTCTCATGTTCGACACCCTGCTCGTCGCCAACCGCGGCGAGATCGCCGGCCGGATCATCCGCACCGCCTCGCGGATGGGCCTCAAGACGGTGGCCGTGTACTCCGACGCCGACCGGGCCGCCCCGCACGTCTCGATGGCGGACGTGGCGGTCCGGCTCGGCCCGGCCCCGGCCCGGGAGAGCTACCTGCTCGTCGACCGGGTGCTCGACGCGGCGCTGTCCACCGGCGCCGGTGCCGTGCACCCGGGTTACGGCTTCCTCTCCGAGGACGCCGGGTTCGCCACCGCGGTCGAGGAGGCCGGGCTGATCTTCGCCGGGCCGACCCCGGCTCAGCTGGCCGCGTTCGGCGCCAAGCACACCGCGCGGGAGTTGGCGTCGGCCGCCGGAGTGCCGATGATCGAGGGGACCGGGCTGCTGTCCGGGCTGGACGAAGCCCTCGCCGCCGCCGAGCGGATCGGCTATCCGGTGATGGTCAAGGCGACCGGCGGGGGTGGCGGCATCGGCCTGCAGGCCTGCTTCGACGCCGCCGCGCTGACCGCCGCCTTCGACCGGGTGGAACGGATGGCCGTCGCCAGCTTCGGCAGCGGGGGAGTGTTCCTGGAGCGGTACATCCAGCAGGCCCGGCACGTCGAGGTGCAGGTCTTCGGGGACGGCGCCGGGCGGGTGGTCGTGCTCGGCGACCGCGATTGCAGCCTCCAGCGCCGCAACCAGAAGGTGATCGAGGAGGCGCCCGCCCCCGGTCTCCCCGCTTTGATTCGTGAGCAGCTGCACTCGTCGGCCGCCGCGCTGTGTTCGTCGGTTTCCTACCGCTCGGCGGGAACGGTCGAGTTCGTCTACGACGCTATTTCTGAACGGGCGTCATTTCTCGAGGTCAACGCCCGGTTGCAGGTCGAGCACCCGGTCACTGAGGCGATCTACGGGATCGACCTGGTCGAGTGGATGCTGCGCCTGGCTCAGGGCGACACCGACATGCTTGCCTCGGTGCCATCGGCGTCGGGGGCCGCGGTCGAGGCCCGCGTCTACGCGGAAGACCCAACCCAAAACCACCGGCCAAGCGCCGGCTTGATCACCCAGGCGAGCTTTCCCCCAGATGTACGGGTGGACGGCTGGGTGTCGGCCGGGACCGAGGTGTCGACGGCGTACGACCCGATGCTCGCCAAGGTGATCGTCTCCGCGCCGACGCGTTCTCTTGCCTTCCAGGCGTTACGTGAGGCCCTGTCGGCGACCCGGATCGACGGCATCGAGACCAACCTGGGCCTGCTGCGAGCCGCCGCGTCGCATCCCGGTGTTCTGGACGCCACTCACTCGACGGCCACGCTCGCCGACGTGCACGACGAGGAACCGCGGATCGTCGTCGAGCGGGCCGGCACGATGACCACGGTGCAGGACTGGCCCGGCCGGACCGGGCTGTGGGAGGTCGGCGTGCCGCCGTCCGGGCCGATGGACGACCTGTCGTTCCGGCTGGGCAACGAGGCGCTCGGCAACCCGGTTGGCGCCCCCGGCCTGGAATGCACGGTGGACGGGCCGGCGCTGCGCTTCACCGCGCCGACGACGATCTGCGTGACCGGCGCGGCCGTCCCGGTCACCGTCGACGGGGTCCGGGTGCCGCGCTGGGAGCCGGTATCGGTGCCCGCCGGGGCCGTTCTGGACGTGGGTAAGGCGACCGACGGCGGGTTACGGGCTTACGTTTTGTTTGCCGGCGGCCTCGACGTGCCGCTCTACCTGGGCAGCGCGTCCACGTTCACGCTCGGCCAGTTCGGCGGGCACGGTGGTCGGGCGCTGCGAGTAGGCGACGTTTTGCGCACATTCAAGAGCGCGGCGATCCGCGGGCCGGTGCCGGTCGAGCAGCGGCCGGTGATCCGCCGGGACTGGCAGATCCGGGTCACCGAGGGCCCGCACGCCGCCCCCGAGTTCTTCCTCCGCTCCGACATCGACGAGTTCTATGCGGCCGAGTGGACGGTGCACTTCAACTCCGCCCGCACCGGCGTCCGCCTGGTCGGGCCGAAACCCCGCTGGGCCCGCACCGACGGCGGCGAGGCCGGCCTGCACCCGTCCAACATCCACGACACCCCCTACTCGGTCGGCGCCATCGACTTCACCGGGGACGTGCCGATCCTGCTCGGACCGGACGGCCCCAGCCTCGGCGGTTTCGTCTGCCCGGCCACCGTCATCACCGCCGAACGCTGGAAACTCGGGCAGCTCAGTCCCGGCGACACGGTGCGCTTCGTACCGGTCTCCGACCTCGACTTCACCCCGCTGATCAGCGCGGTCGACGACGGCATCCTGGCCCGCGGCGAGGACGTCACCTACCGCCGGTCCGGCGACGACAACCTGCTCATCGAGTACGGCCCGATGACCCTCGACCTCGGCCTGCGGATGCGGGCGCACGCCCTGATGGACCGGCTGCGCGCGGAGGGCCTGGCCGGCGTGGTCGACCTGACCCCGGGTATCCGGTCGCTGCAGGTGCACGTGGACCCGTCTCGTCTTCCGGTGCGGAAAATCCTGGGTCTTGTCCGCGAGCTGGAAAATGAGATGCCGCGCGACCTGGAAGTGCCCAGCCGGATCGTGCACCTGCCGCTGAGCTGGGACGACCCGGCCACCCGCGAGGCGATCGCTCGCTACATGGCCGGGGTGCGCGACGACGCGCCCTGGTGCCCGTGGAACATCGAGTTCATCCGCCGGGTCAACGGCCTGGACAGCGTCGAGGACGTCTACCGCACCGTGCACGACGCCAGTTACCTGGTGCTCGGCCTCGGCGACGTCTACCTCGGCGCGCCGGTGGCCACCCCGCTCGACCCCCGGCACCGCCTGGTCACCACCAAGTACAACCCGGCCCGCACCTGGACGCCGGAGAACGCGGTCGGCATCGGCGGCGCCTACCTGTGCATCTACGGGATGGAAGGGCCGGGCGGTTACCAATTCGTCGGGCGGACCGTGCAGGTGTGGTCGCGCTGGAAAACCCAGCCCTGGCTGCTCAACCACTTCGACCGGATCCAGTGGTACCCGGTCGGCGCCGAGGAACTGCTCGACCTGCGGGCCGACGTGGCCGCCGGACGGCACCGGCCACGGATCGACGAGGGCACCTTCCGGCTCGCCGAGCACGAGGCCTTCCTGGCCGAGAACGCCGCCTCCATCGCCGACTTCCGGGCCCGGCAGTCGGCCGCGTTCGGCCAGGAACGGGCCGACTGGGCCGCCGCCGGCGAGTTCGACCCCCGGCCCGAGCCACCCGCCCCGCCGGCCGCGGCCGAGGTCACCGTCCCCGAGGGCGGGGTGCTGGTCGAGGCACCGTTCGTGTCCAGCGTGTGGCGGATCGACGTGCGGCCCGGCGACCGGGTCGAAGCCGGGCAGCCGCTGCTCGCCCTGGAAGCGATGAAGCTCGAGACCGTGGTGACCGCGCCGCGCGCCGGGCTGGTCGCCGACATCCTGGTCAGTCCCGGCACGCAGGTCGCGCCGGGGAACCCGCTTGTCGTACTCGCCGGAAGGACCCTTTGATGACAGTGCAGGACCGCGTCCGTGCCGCCTACGCCCAGCTCGCCCTCGGCGAGCGCCCCGAAGCGTGGATCACCCTGCGCCCGGCCGAGGCCGTGTTCGCCGAGGCGGAGGCGGTGGCGGGCCGGCTCGCGGCCGGCGAGACCCTGCCGTTGGCCGGGAAACTGGTGGCGGTCAAGGACAACATCGACGTCGCCGGCCTGCCGACCACGGCCGGCTGCCCGTCCTACGCCTATACGCCGGTGGTCAGCGCCGCGGCCGTGCAGCGGCTCGTCGACGCCGGTGCCATCGTGCTCGGCAAGACCAACCTCGACCAGTTCGCCACCGGGCTGGTCGGCACCCGCAGCCCGTACGGCGCGGTGCGGGACGTCCGGGATCCGGCGCGGGTCTCCGGCGGTTCCAGCTCCGGTTCGGCGGTGGCGGTCGCGCTCGGCATCGTGGATCTGGCGCTCGGCACCGACACGGCCGGCTCGGGGCGGGTGCCGGCCGCGTTCCAGCAGATCGTCGGCATCAAGCCGACCTACGGCGTGGTGCCGACGTCCGGCGTGGTGCCGGCCGCCCGCAGCCTCGACTGCGTGACGGTTTTCGCCCGTACCCTCGCCGAAGGCCGCGAAGCCGTCGCCATCATGAGTGAGCCTTTCCCGGCCGATGCGCCGCTTGCGGCGCCGCCGCAGCCGGTGATCGCGGTCCCGGACCGCGACGAGTTGTTGCACATGTCCGAGGAGTGGCTGGACGCGTTCGAGCGGGCGGCGAAAACCCTGGAGAGCGCCGGGGCGCGGCTGCGACCGATCAAGCTCGCGCCGTTCCTGGCGGCGGCGAAGCTGCTGTACGAGGGCGGGTTCGTCGCCGAGCGGTACGCGGCGGTCGGCGCCTTCATCGACTCGCTTCCGGACGACGTCGATCCGACCGTCGGCGCGATCATCGGGAAAGCCCGGGACATCCCGGCGCACGTGCTCGTCGCCGACACCGAACGGCTGCAGAAGCTGCGCGACGAGGCGATGGCCGAGTGGGGCGACGCCGACGCGCTGCTGCTGCCGACCGCGCCCTTCCACCCGACGATCGCCGAGGTCACCGCCGACCCGATCGGCGTGAACGCGCGGGTGGGCACGTACACCAACTTCTGCAACCTGTTCGGGCTGGCCGCGGTCGCGGTGCCGGCCGGGATCGGCGTCCAGGTCATCACCAGGGGCTTCGCCGACGCGGTGGCCGCCGACATCGCCGCGCTGCTTGTCGGCCCGGAACCGGCCGTGCCCTACTCGGCCGGGCTGCCGCTGCTGGTGCTGGGCGCGCACCTGACCGGCCAGCCGCTCAACCACCAGCTCACCTCGGCCGGCGGCCGGCTCTCCGGGCCGGTCCGGACCGCCGCCGAGTACCGGATGTTCGCCCTGCCCACCGCGCCGCCCAAGCCCGGCCTGCTGCGGGTCGCGCTCGGCGGCGCCGCCATCGCCGGCGAGCTGTGGGAGCTGCCGCCCGCCGCGCTCGGGCCGTTCCTGGCCGCGCTGCCCGCGCCGATGGCCCTCGGCCAGGTGCGGCTCGCCGACGGGACCTCGGTCACCGGGTTCCTGTGCGAGCCGGCCGCCCTCGCCGACGCCCCCGACATCACCGCCCACGGCGGCTGGCTCGCCTACCTGGAGTCCTGATGAACAGTGTTGCCCTGCACGCTCCCCGCTTCGTCCTCGGTGACCTGCTGCTGACCCGGCTCACCCGGCACCGGGCCACGGTCGCCCTGGTCACCGGCGGGGCCGCGGTGATCGGGCTGTCGGCCCAGATCGCCGTACCCATCCCCGGCAGTCCCGTTCCGGTGACCGGGCAGACCCTGGCGGTCCTGCTCATCGCGGCCGGCCTCGGGCCGTGGCGGGGCACGGCCGCCTGCGTGGCGTACGTCGTGGCCGGCCTGGCCGGGGTCCCGTGGTTCGCCGGGGGTGCGGCCGGCTTCCCCGGGGCGACCTTCGGTTACCTGCTCGGCATGGTCGCGGCCGGCGCGGTCGTGGGCGAGCTGGCCCGCCGCGGCGCCGACCGGACGCCGTGGCGGGTGGTGCCGACGATGGTGCTCGGCAACGCGATCGTCTACCTGTTCGGCGCCACCTGGCTCGCCGTGTCCCTGCACCTCGGCGCGGCCACCACGATCCGGGTCGGCGTGCTGCCGTTCCTGCTCGGCGACGCGGTCAAGGTCGCCATCGCGGCGGGCCTGCTGCCCGCCGCGTGGCGTTTCCTCAGACGTTGCAGGTAAACAGGAACTTCTCGGTGGTGCCCAGGGTCGTGCGGTTCGAGTCGAAGGCCGCATAGGTCCGGCCGCCGCCCCCGACCGCGCCCAGCAGGTGCCCGTCGAACGCCCGGATACCGAACCGGCCGGCCCCGTCGCTGACGAAGGTGAACTTCTCCCAGTCCCGCAGCACCGTCGCGTCGGTGTGCAGGACGTCCGGGTAGGTGCCGCTGCTCAGACCACCGCTGGCGACCGCGGTCACGTAGTAGCCGAACGCGGTGCGCAGGCCGTAGTGGCTGTTGTCGCCGGTGTTGACCAGGGTGAACCGCTCCCAGGTGGACGCCACGGTGGCGTTGGTGTGCATCACGTCGGTGGTCCGCCCACCGCCGCCGACGGCCGTGACGTAGTTGTTGGTGGCGGTCCGGATGAAGCAGGTGTTCGGGTCGGCCGCCTGCGCCGGCCCGGCCCCCAGCAGGGCGGCCGCGGCGGTGAACACCCCGGCGAACAGGCTGCCGAGGATCTTGGTGCGGTGTTTCATGCTCGCTCCCCGTCGTTGGTTTCGTCCCTCAACCCTTGCGGCCGGCGGTGGTACGGACGAGGAACGCGACCGGCACCTTGCATCGATAATTAGCTATCCATGCGTCGGTCCGGCTGAGAGATTGGGCGGATGCTGGGTGATGTCGTACGGGGGTACCGGCAGACGCTGGGCTGGTCGCAGGAGGACCTGGCCGACCGCACCGGGGTGAGTGTCCGGGGGATCCGCAAGATCGAGGCCCGGGAGACCGGCATCCCGCGCCCGGCGACCGTGCGCCTGCTGGCCGACGCGTTCGCCCTGCGCGGCGACGAGCGGGACCGCTTCTGCCAGACCGCGCTGACCGCGCCCGCCGACCCGCAGCCGTCCGAGCTGGTGCGATTCGCCGCGACCCCGGTGGGCCGGGTCGCCTACACGGTGACCGGCAGCGGGCCGCCGCTGCTCTGCATGCTCGGCTGGATCTCGCACCTCGACGTGCTGGGGGAGAGCCCGCAACACCGCCGGTTCGTCGAGGCGCTGGCCCGCGAGCACACCGTCATCCGCTACGACAAGGTCGGCTGCGGCCTGTCCGATCGCACCGCCCCGGAGCCCACCCCGGCTTCCGAGCTGGCGGTGGTGGAGTCACTGGCCGAGCACCTGGGCCTGGGCCGCTTCGCGCTGTTCGGCTCGTGCGAGAGCGGCCAGGTCGCGGCGACATACGCGGCCCGGAACCCGGCCGCACTGTCGTCGCTGATCCTCTACGGCAGCTGCGCGCGCGGCGCCGACCTGGCCTCGGACGCGGTCAAGCGATCGGTGCTGGACCTGGTCCGGACCCACTGGGGCCTGGGCTCGCGGGTGCTCGCCGACATCTGGTTCCCGGACGCCCCGGCCGAGCAGACCGCATGGTTCGCCCGGATGCAGCGGGCCGCCGCGACCGCCGACACGGCCGCCGCCCTGCTGGAGATGTTCTACCGCACCGACGTCACCGCGCTGCTGCCCACGATCCGGGTGCCGACCCTGGTGCTGCACCGGCGGGGCAGCCGGGCGGTCCGCTTCGAGCTGGGCCGCGAACTGGCCACGCTGATCCCGGGCTCGACCCTGGCCGCCCTCGACGGCCGGATGCAGCCGATCTACGCCGAGACCACCGACCTGGCCGCCGAGACCCTGCTGTCCTTCCTGACCAACCTGAAATGAGCTTCAGGTTCGTTAGCCGAGGTGCTGCGAGGATGGCCCGGTGCGGTTACTGGTGGTGGAAGATGAGCGAGAGCTGGCCGAGTCCCTGCGTCGTGGCCTGGTGGCCGAGGGTTACGCCGTCGACGTGGTGCACGACGGGAGTACCGGGCTCGAGTACGCCCTGACCGAGGGTTACCAGGCGGTGATCCTGGACCTGATGCTGCCCCGGCTGAACGGTTTTCAGGTGTGCGCCCGGCTGCGGGAGTCCCGGGTGGGCACCCCGGTGCTGGTTCTCACCGCCAAGGACGGCGAGTACGACGAGGCCGAGGCCCTGGACACCGGGGCGGACGACTACCTGACGAAGCCGTTCTCGCACGTGGTCCTGCTGGCCCGGGTGCGAGCCCTGTTGCGCCGTGGTGGCGAGCCGAGGCCGGTGGTGCTGACCGTCGGTGATCTGGTCGTGGACCAGGCGCAGCGCCGCTGTTCGCGCGGCACCACCCCGATTCCGCTGACCGCCAAGCAGTTCGCGGTGCTGGCCTGCCTGGCGCGCCGGTCGGACGCGGTGGTGAGCAAGATCGATATTCTGGACGAGGTGTGGGACGAGGCCTACGACGGCGACCTGAACATCGTCGAGGTCTACATCCGCGCGCTGCGCCGCAGCATCGACGTGCCGTTCGGCCGGCAGAGCATCGAGACGGTCCGCGGCGAGGGTTACCGGCTGGTGAGCGCCCGTGCGTAGCCTCCGGTTGCCGAAACTGGGTTCGGTACGCGTGCGGGCGGCGGCCGCCGCGGCGCTCGCGGCCGCACTGTGCTTCGGGGGCGGGTCGCTCTGGCTGCGCCACGTCATCTACACCAACGCCATGGCGGCGTCCGTCGAAACCGCCCAGCAGGTCGTCCGCGGTGTCGCGGCGACCTACGACACCTCCGCGGCGCGAACCGGGGCGGAGTCCGGAGCGCTCGTCGACCGGACGCCCCGCCCCGAGGCGTCGATGAGCGAGGCAGAGGTCAGCGAGCTCATCAGCAAGATGCCCGACGGCGTCGTGGACGACCTGTTCCGGTTCCCGTTCTTCCTGAATTCGTTCGCGGTCGTCGACACCAACGGCAAGGTCCTGCTGGCCCAGGAGCGGATGGCCTACTACATCCGGGAAAGCGGACTGGCCTTCCCCAGTAAGCCACCGGACATGCAGGACGGCTGGACCGGGCGGGTCAGCGTGCTGCTGAGCCCCTCCCGGAACGGCGAGCGCGGGCACAAGCTCGACGGTCAGACCGTCACCCTGGTGGCGATGAACGTCCAGGACACGAAGTGGCACGTGGTGGCCACCGTCTACGCGCTCGCCTCGCCACTGCCGGCGCAGAACGCGGTGGCCCGCGTCGACCAGTGGCTGATCCCCGGAGTGCCGGCGGCCGCCCTGTTCGTCGCCGTGTGCGCCTGGCTGGTCGCAGGCCGGGCGCTGCGCCCGGTGGAACGGATGCGGGCCGAGCTGGCGCGCATCACCGCCGCGGACATGAGCAGCCGGGTGCCCCAGCCGCGCACCGACGACGAGATCGCCCGACTGGCGGAAACCATGAACGCGACCCTCGACCGGCTCGCCGACGCAGCCGAGCGGCAGCGGCGGTTCGTCGCCGACGCCGCGCACGAGTTGCGCAGCCCCCTCGCGGGCCTGCGGAACACCGTCGAGGTGGCCCTCGAACACGGCGAAGCCGCCGACCTGACCGCCGTCAAGGCCACCACCGACCGGCTGCAGCACCTCACCGACGACCTGCTCCTGCTCGCCCGCCTGGAACGCACGGCACCGCCCACCGGAAAACCGGTCGACCTCGCCGCGATCGCCGAGGAGTTGGTCGGCGAGCGGCACTACCGAACACCGCCGGACGAGAGGTTCACGGTGGTGGCGCCGGAGCCCGCGCTGGTGACCGGCCGCGAACCGGAACTGGCCCGGCTGCTGGAGAACCTGCTGGACAACGCGGCACGGTACGCCCGGGACCGGGTCACCGTGACCGTCACGAAACCCGAACCGGACCTGGTGCGCATCGAGGTCCACGACGACGGCCCCGGCATCCCGGCGGCGGACCGGGAACGGGTCTTCGAACGGTTCACCCGCCTCGACGAGGCCCGCGACCGTGGGCACGGCGGGGCCGGCCTGGGCCTGGCCATCGCCCGCGACATAGCCGTCCGCCACGGCGGAAGCCTGTCCGTGGCCGACTCGGACGGCGGGGCGCGCCTCGTCGCTGACCTACCGCAGTCACCGCAAACCCCGGTCGGCGCGGGCCAGGCCGGCCCGCGCCGACGGTGATCCTCAGCCCATGAGGAACCGGTAGTTCCCCGGCGGGACCAGGTACGACGATCCGTCCTGCGGCACCGCCTCGGCCGGTAGTCCGGTGGCCGCCGCCGGCAACCGCACCAGCGCGGTCGCGTTCGGCGGCACGACCACGTCGAGGGTGAGCGTCGAGCCGGCCTTCGTCCAGGCCGAGCGGGTCACGCCGTACGCCGTGGAAAGCGTGGCCGACGCGGCCGTGAGCGAGCCGCCGGGTTGGGGTGCGATGAGCACCTGCCGGTAGCCCGGCGTGGCCGGGCCGACCCCGCCGACCGTGCGATAGAGCCAGTCACCTACCGAGCCCAGGCCGTAGTGGTTGAACGAGTTCATGCCCGGGTCCTGCAGGGAGCCGTCGGTCCGGATCCCGTCCCAGCGTTCCCAGATCGTCGTCGCCCCGCGCGCGTTCATGTAACCCCAGCCGGGATAGTCCGGCTGCTGCAGGATCCGGTACGCGGTGGCCAGGTGCCCGTGGCCGGCCAGCACCGGCAGCAGATTTTCCACGCCCATGAACCCGACCGACAGATGCCCGTTGCGGGCGTCCACCTTGGCCGCGAGCCGGTCCGCGACCGCCTGCGCCCGGTCGTCCGGCACCAGCCCGAAGGCCAGCGCGAGAACGTATCCGGTCTGGCTGTTGCTGCCCACGGTCCCGTCGGCGGCGACGAACCGGGCGGTGAACGCGGCGCCGATCCGATCGGCCAGCGTCCCGTACGCCTGGGCCTCGGCGGCCCGTCCGGTGGCCGCCGCCATCCGCGACAGCAGCCGGGCCGACCAGCCGAAGAACGCCGTACTGCTCAGGTCGTTCGGGGTGTTGTCGTCGACGTTGAGCCAGTCGCCGAACGTCTCGTGGTCGCGGATCAGGTCGGCGCCCGCCGTCGACCGCAGGTAGTCGACGTACTTCGCCATCGCCGTGAAGTGCTCGTCCGCAACCGACAGGTCGCCGTAGCGCTGCCAGATGGTGTACGGCACGACCACCCCGGCGTCGGCCCAGCCGGCCTTGCCGGCGCCATCGATCACGGCCGGCGCCACGTCGGTGAACGCCCCGTCGGCCCGTTGCGCGTCGACCAGGTCGTCGGCGAACTTGGCGAGCAGCCCGTGGGTGTCGAAGTTGAAGGTGGAGGTGGCCGCGAACGCCGCGATGTCCCCGGTCCAGCCGAGCCGCTCGTCGCGCTGCGGGCAGTCGGTCGGGATCGACAGCATGTTCGACCGGGCGCCCCAGACGATGTTGTGCTGGAGCTGGTTGACCAGCGGGTCGCTGGTGGTGAGCGTGCCGGTCTCGGCGCCGCTGGTCCAGGCGGCCAGCCCGGTCAGGTTGTCGGCGGTGGGGGTTCCGGGATACCCGATGAGTTCGACGTAGCGGTAGCCGTGCACGGTGAAGTGCGGCTCGAACACCTCGGGCTGGCCGGTGCCGGCCAGCGTGAACGTGTCGGTGGCCTGGGCCGCCCGCAGGTTGGTGGTGTAGAGCGTGCCGTCCGGGTTGAGGATCTCGCCGTGCCGCAGCGTGACCTTGGTGCCGGCCGGTCCGGTCACCCGCAGCCGGTTCCAGCCGGCGAAGTTCTGCCCCAGATCGGCGATCCACACCCCCGGCCGGGGCTGGGTGATGGTGGTCGGCCGGATCTCCTGCTGCACTGTCACACCCGGGTCGACCTGGGCGACCAGGGTCGGTTGGGCCTGGGTGCGGACGGTGACGGGCACGCTGTCGCCGCCGCGGATCCGGGCGTCCTGATCCTCCCCGTGGTACAGGTCGTCGCTGATGATCGTGCTGCTGGTGGCGGTCCAGGACGCGTCGGTCCGCACGTCGGCGCGGGTCCCGTCGGTGTACTCGATGGCCAGCCGGGCCGAGTACCAGGGCGATGTTCCGTACCGCTGGCTGCCGGCGAAGCCGATGCTCCCGGAGTACCAGCCGTTGCCGACCAGCGCGCCGATCGTGTTGCCGCCGGCCGCGAGCCGGGCGGTCACGTCGTAGACCCGGTACTGCAGCCGCTTGGTGTAGTCGGTCCAGCCGGGGGCGAGCCGCTCGTCGCTGACCCGGGCCCCGTTCAGGTAGGTCTCGTGCAGGCCGAGCGCCGTCGCGAACAGCCGCGCCCGCGCCACCGGCTTGCCGACCGTAAAACCCTTGCTGAGGTACGGCGTGGGGTTCGGCACCGCGACCTGGTTGCCCCAGTCGCCGCCGCCGAGCCCGGCGATCACCCGGGCGGCGGGCCAGGCCGTGTCGTCGAAGCCCGGTTGCTCCCAGCCGGCCGGCCCGGTCGGCGAGGCCTTCCACGAGCCGTCGGTGACCACGGTCCCGAGTTTGGCGATCACGCCGGCCGGGCCCGCGGAGGTGTTCGTGGCCGCGATCGCGATGGTGTTGGCGCCGGCCCGGACCTGCCCGGTCACATCCACCGTGGTGGCCCGCTTCCACGAGTCGGTGACCCGGCGCGAGGAGCTGACCTGGACGCCGTTGAGCCAGACGTCGGCGGTGTCGTCGCCGGTCACCACCAGGGTGGTCGGGCCGGTGGTGACCGGCAGGTCGACCGTGCGCCGCAGGTAGCGGGTGGCGGCCGGGGCGGGGTCACCCTCCGGGTACCAGATCCAGGAGGCGCCGGTCAGGTTGGCGGTGGCGGGCGCGCCGATGAACGCGGCCTGCCACTCGGTGGCCGGGTCGAACAGGCCGGTGTCGAACCGGGCCGGAGCGCTCCACGGGCTCGGGCGGCCCTGCGCGTCCCAGACCCGGACCCGCCAGTGATAGGTGCGGTTGCCGGCCAGCGCCGGCCCGCCGTAGGGCACGTCGACGCTCTGCCCGGAGGCGACCTGGCCGCTGTCCCAGACGTCCGCCGCGTTCGGCACGGTGCCGACGGTGACCTGGTAGCGGCCCTGGATCTGGCCGCCGGTGGTCGCGACGAGCCGCCAGCCGAAGCGCGGCGTGCGGGTGTCGAGGCCGATCGGGTCGGTGCGGCGCTCGGTGGTCAGGCCGGCCAGGGTCACCGGCGATCCGGCGCCGCTGTCCGGCGCGGCCACCTCCCGGTTCCACGGCCCGCGCCCATAGACGCCGAGGTCGGCCGCGGTGACCCAGGCCGCCGTGGTGCTGGTCGCGGCCTGCCAGGCGCCGTCGGTGACCAGGTCGACGGTGCCGGCCGCGGAGGCGATCCGGACCCGGCCGAGCAGGCCCGCCGGTCCGGCGGTGGTGTTGCGCACGGCGATCCGCAGCGTGTTGGCGCCGGGCCGGAGTGCACCGGCCAGGTCGACGTACCGGGCGTGTTTCCAGGCGTCGGTGGTGCGGGCCGAGCCGGTCAGATAGGTGTCGTTGAGCCAGACGTCCACGGTGTCGTCGCCGGTCACGACCAGCTGGGCATCGGTGTAGGGCCCGGCCGGAGCGGTGAAGGTGCGACGGAGGTAGCGGCTGGCAGCGGGGGCGGTCTGGGTGGGATCACCCTCCGGGTACCAGATCCAGTGCGCCGGTTCGAGGCTGACCGGCGTGGTGACCAGGGTCTGCTTCGGGGGAGCGGCGACGGTGACCGCCAGCAGGGCGGCGAGGGCGAGTTTGGGGACGGAGAGAAGCATGTGGTCTCCTCGTTAAAACGTTTCAACACGCTTTGTTAAATGCTAGTTACGGCCGGAGATCCACTCAAGAAACATCGATGATCGTGCACGTTTGGGCACCCGGGTCCGCCCCACCCCAACCATCGGGCGCCGGGACCGCGTTGTATGGGGAGAAGGGGGTGGCGAATGGCCGAGGTCGACGGCTTCCGGGAGTTCGTCCGGGAGCGTTCGCCGGCGTTGTCCCGCCATGCCTATCTGCTGACCGGGGACCATCAGCTCGCCGAGGACCTGCTGCAGAGCGCCCTGGCGGCTACCTTCCGGCATTGGCGGCGCATTCGCGACGACAACCCCGACGGGTACGTCCGCCGCGCCATGTACCACCAGCACATCAGCTGGTGGCGGCGGAAGCGGGTGCCCGAGCAGCTGTCCGCCGCGCCGCACGAGACCGCGCACGCCGATCCGGCCGAGGCCACCGCCCTGCGCCTGAGCCTGGCCCAGGCGCTGTCCCGGCTCAGCGCCAAGCAACGCGCGGTCGTCGTGCTGCGGTACTACTCCGACCTGACCGAGGCGCAGGCGGCCGACGTGCTGGGCGTCCGGGTCGGCACGGTCAAGCGGCACGCGCACGACGCCCTCCGGCGCCTGCGCGAGATCGCCCCCGACCTGATCGCCGGCGAGAGGAGTCCGCGATGAGTGCCCACCTGCGCGAAGAACTACGCAAAACCGCAGACCAAGCCCAAACCTACGACGTGTACGCCGGGAGCGTGGCGGCCGCGCGACGGGGCCGGCGCCGCGCCGTGGTGGCCTGGGCGCTACTGGTCGCGGCACTCACCCTGGCCGTGCCGTTCGTGCCGTGGTCCCCGCCGCCGACGCCGCCCGCCGACAGCGCCGCCGTCGCGTTGCCGGACCGGCTCGGTCTGCCGGCCTTCGGGTCGCGCGGTGTCGCCGGGCTCGGCGCGGCCGCGGTGGTCTACTCGGGCTACGGCGGCCGGTTCGGCCCGTTCTTCGACGACGCGGACACCTTCGCGTTCGTCGGGGCCACCGCCGAGGACTACCGCACGCTGCACACCGGCCTGATCGACGACCAGGTGCTGCTGTCCCCGGACGGAACCGTGGTGGCCATCCCGGAACGGCTCGTCGACCTGCGCACCGGGAAGGAGCGGGAGCTGCCCGGCGTACCGGTCGCCTGGTCACCGGACGGCAGCCGGCTGGTGGTGGAGGGCACCCGGATGCGGATCGTCGACGTCGCCACCGGTGCGGAGACCGACCTCGGGCCGGTGGACGAGTGGTCCTCGGCGGCCTGGTCACCCGACGGCCGGCGCCTGGCCTACGAGCAGGACCACCGGATCATCGTGCGCGACGAGACCGGACGAACCCTCAGTTCGTTCGTGCCGCCGGGCGGCACGATGCTGGCCGGCAAGGGCGCCTGGACGCCGGACGGCCGCGCGCTGGCCCTGCTGCCGTCCAACACCCGGGCGTGGGCGCCGCGCTGGTTCGACCCGGCCGACGGCCACGAGGTGGACGGGCCGGACCTGCCTGCGATCGGCGGCGAGATCTACGGCGGCAGCCTGCTCGGGTGGCGGCCGGACGGGTCGGCGCTCGTCTTCATCAACGCCTTCCATCCGCGGCTGCTGGCCCTGGCGTCGGGTGCGGCCGAACCGGTCAGCGTGATGACCCTGCCGGCCGAGGTCTACTACCTCGACGTGTCCGACCGGGCGATCGAGTCCGGCCGGATGCGTACCGGTGACGCGCCGTTCTTCATCGGCCCCCACCTGTGGCCGTGGCTGATCGGGGGCGCGGCCGGCGTACTCGGGCTGTGGTGGTTGGTCCGGCGGATGAACGAGCGGGCCCGGACCCAACGGGTCCGGGCCGTCCCGTGGGAGACGACGCACGGCCCGCTGGTGTGATGAGATGCCAGGCATGGGTGCTGACGGCAAGGCCCTCGTGCTCGGCGGGGGCGGCGTGACCGGGATCGCCTGGGAGATCGGGCTGTTGTACGGCTTGGCCGAGCTCGGCGTCGACCTGACCGAGGCGGGGCTGTTCGTGGGCACCTCGGCCGGCTCGGCGGTGGCGGCGCAAGTGCTGTCCGGCGTACCCCTCGAGGGTTTGTTCGAAGCTCAGCTCGCCGGGCCCGGCAGCGAGGTCGCCGCCGGGATGACCGTGGGTGGCCTGGTGAAGTTCGTGGTTGCCGGCCTTTGGCCGGGCGATCCGGCGCGGGGCCGCGCCTGGCTGGGCCGCCAGGCGCTGCGCGCCCGAACGATGCCGGAGGCCGATCGGCGGGCGGTGATCGCGCGCCGGATCGGCGACCGCGAATGGCCGGCGACCCGGTTGCTGATCCCGGCGGTCGAGGCCGAGACCGGAGCGGTACGCGTTTTCGACGCGGCCAGTGGTGTTTCGCTGATCGACGCCGTCGCGGCCAGCTGCGCGGTGCCGCTGACCTGGCCGCCGGTGACCATCGGCGGAGCTCGCTACGTCGACGGCGGGGTCCGGTCGGTGGCCAACGCCGACCTGGCCGCCGGTAACCGGCAGGTGGTGGTGCTCGCCCCGGTGACGCAGTCGGCCCGGCCATCCGGGCGCCCAGGCGCACAGCTCGCGGCCCTAGGGCCGGAGGTGCGTGGTGCGGTGGTGTCGCCCGACGCGGGCGCGCGGGCGGCGATCGGCCGGAACGTGCTGGATCCGGCGCGGCGCAGGCCGGCTGCTGAAGCCGGCCGAGCCCAAGCCGCCGCCGAGGCCGCACGTTTAAGTGCGGTCTGGGCATAAGCCTGCGAATTAGTTTTGCGATATGAATCGCCTGTCTATCTCCTTTGAATCTACAACGGAGTCGCGGCCCGCTATTGCGCTAGTTATTGCAGGTGGGAGTGGTTGCACAGGGTCCTGATGGAATATTCATAGACATTATTATCAATAATTTCTTGCCTTCCCTTGATGAGGTTGCTGAGATTCTCCTGACAACCGGCCGGGCGGTTTCCATCCTCATCAACAAGGGAGCAAATTCGTGAATAGCGTTAAGGTGGCGCCGCGCAGATGGCGTGGAGTCGCGCTGGCGGCGACAGCCGTCATTCTGCTCGGCGCGGGGATCGCCACGGCCAATGCCGCCACCGTTGGCGGTAACGCTGGCGGCAACAAGCCCAAGGCCGCGGCGGTCAAGGATCCGACCCGCGGTGCTAAGGGAGTTGCCGGCCTGGTAAACGCGGCCAACGCGTTCCTCGACACGCTCACCGACGACCAGAAGGCTTCGGTGCTGCTCGACTTCACTTCGGACAACGCCACCGCCTGGTCGAACCTGCCGTGCGGCTCGAGCTGCCGGGTCGGCATTCAGCTGAGTACCCTCACCGACGACCAGCTGACCGCGGCGAAGGCGGTTCTCACCGCGGCGACCGGAACGGGCACCGGCAGCGGCTTCGACCAGATCAGCGACATCCTGGCCGCCGACGACAACCTCGCCGCCCAGGGCAGCACCGGTGGTGGCGGCGCCCCGCCCTCCTCGGACGCCTCCGCCCCGGCGGCCGACCCCAGCGCGTCGGCTCCGGCCGGCACGCCGCCGTCGGGCGACCCCGGCGCGGGCGGCGGAGGCGGTGGTGGCTACGGCAGCGGCCTCTATCTGCTGGCGTTCCTCGGCACCCCGTCGGCGACCGGCACCTGGCAGCTGCACTTCGGCGGCCACCACCTGGCCGTCAACCTGACCTACAAGAAGGGCAAGGTCGCCGGGACCACGCCATTCTTCATCGGGGTCGAGCCGACCAGCTTCATCGACGACGACGGCAACACCGTCCAGGCCCTGGCCAAGCAGAAGGACGCCATCTCGGCCCTGGTCGCCAGCCTCAGCACCAAGCAGCTCACCTCGGCCAAGCTGACCGAGTCGTTCAGTGACGTGCTGCTCGGCCCGGACAAGGACGGCCAGTTCCCGGCCACCAAGGAGGGCGTCTCGGTCAAGGCGCTGTCGCCGAAGCAGAAGAAGCTGGTCCTCGACGCGATCCGGCCGTGGGTGTCGATCGCCGACGACGCCACCGCCCAGCAGCTGCTGAAGACCTACGAGTCGCAGTTGGACAAGACCTTCATCGGCTACTCCGGCACCACCGCTCTGGACACCCAGGGTGACTACGTCCGGATCGACGGTCCCGGCGTGTGGATCGAGTTCGTCTGCCAGAACGGCGTGGTCTACAACAACCAGATCCACTTCCACACCGTCTACCGCGACCACACCCGCGACTACGGCGGAGAGTTCTCCTTCTGATGCGTCTTCCATCGCTTCTAGCGGTGGCCATGATGTCGGCGACGCTCCTGCTGTTCGGGGCGTCGCCGGCCTCGGCCCACCCGATGCCGCACTCGGTGGTCCTGCTCGACGTGCACGAGACGTCGGTGACCGCCCAGCTCGAGATCCCGCTCGGCGACCTGGCCACGGCCAGCGGAATCGACGTGTCGCAGCAGGACGCGCTGCGCAGCTACCTGACCGCCCACATCCGTCCGGTCACGACCACCGGCGAGGCTTGGACGGTGAGCGTAGGCGACCTGTCGGTGACCGCGACCGAGCAGAGCTCGACCGGCCCGTACCAGGAACTTCTTGCTTCGGCGACCTTGACGCCGCCGCCCGGCGGCGACCTACGGCACTTCCTCTTCCGGTACGACGTGGTGGTCCACCAGGTCGTCACGCACACCGTGCTGGTCTCGGTCCGGCAGGACTGGGCGGCCGGTCAGGTCGACGCGGATGCCGTCCAGGTCGGCACCATCGAGATCGACACCCGCACGATGACCGTCCCCGCCCTGACCGTGAACCTGCGCGGCGGCAGCACCTGGTCCGGCTTCGTGGCGATGGTCAGGCTGGGCGGCAACCACATCCTGGCCGGCACCGACCATCTGCTCTTCCTGCTGATCCTGCTGCTGCCCGCGCCCCTGCTGGCCGCCCGTGGCCGTTGGCGCTCAACCGTGGGTGCCCGCACCGCCGTCACCCGGATCGGCCGGACAACCCTGGCCTTCACGGTCGGTCATTCGGTCGCCCTGGCGGTGAGTGCGCTGACCCACCTGCGATTCCCGGCCTGGCCGGTCGAGGCATTCATCGCGGCCAGCATCCTGGTCGGCGCGATCCACGCGGTCCGCCCGCTGTTCCCCGGCCGGGAAGCCCTGGTCGCCGGGGTGTTCGGCCTCGGGCACGGGATGGCGTTCTCGTTCACCCTGGCCGAGATGCAGCTGTCCACCGGCCGCCTCGCGCTGAGTCTGCTCGGCTTCAACCTCGGCATCGAGCTGGTCCAGGTGCTCCTGGTCGCGCTGGCCCTGCCGGCCCTGATCGTGCTGGCCCGGCTGCCGATCGGCCGGCCGTTCCGGCTGACCGCCGCCACCGTGACCGGCCTGGCCGCGACCGGCTGGCTGGCCGCCCGGCTCGGCCTGGCGAACCCGCTGGCCAGTGCCGCCGACAGCGTGGGCGAGCACCCCACCCCGATGCTGCTGACCCTGACCGCGACCGCCCTGGCCGCGACGGCCTGGACGGCCCGCACACGGTTCCGTGCGCGGGCCGACCGGGTTCGTCAGCGGCCGCCGACCGCCGCGTAGGCGTCGACGATGCCGTATCCGTAGAAACCGTTGAAGTTCTTGCCACCGACACAGTTGGCGTTGAACTCCGTGGAACGGCCCTCCTGCACGTACGACTGCAGGCGGGGTTCCGGGCAGGCGTGCTCGGCCGCGGAACGGTAGAGCTGACGCTCGACCAGGTCCGGGGAGAGCGTCTTGCCACCGGTGCGGAAGTCGCGGTGGCCGTACCGGCTCACGATCAGCGCACCCACGCCCGCCGCGTGCGGCGAGGCCATCGAGGTGCCCTGCAGGTACGTGTAGTAGCCGCAGACGCCGGCCTTGGTGCAGTCCTTGAAGACCGAGCCGGTGCCGGCCGCGGTGATGTTGCCGTCCGCGTCGACCAGGCCGTCCTCCTTCAGAACCTTGACCGGGTAGGTGGACAGGATCTCGTTGCCGACGGTCTGGAAGGTCGGGGTGCCGAAGCCGTCCCGGTACCAACCGCCCGGCGCCGCCACCGAGATCTGCTCGGTGCCGTAGTTCGAGAAGTCCGACTTCTTGCCGGACGGGCCGAGCGAGGCGACCCCGATGACGTGCGGGCCCTCGACCGGCAGATCCCAGCAGGAGCTGTTGTCGATCGGCCGGCTGTACGGGTCAGCGCCGTAGTCGGGGCTGGACAGGTCCGTACGCGGGGCGCCCAGATCTTCGTGGTTGTTACCGAGTGCACCGAACAGGGTCACGCCCTTGCGGTGGGCGTACTCGAGGGCCCTCCGCATGCCCGCGATGATCGCGCGCTGACCGGCCTGGTCGGCGGCGCTGTCGGCGGCGTTGGCGGTGCAGTTGTAGAGCCACGGGTCGACGTAGAACGACATGTTGACCACGTCGAGGCCGTTGTCACCCGCGAATGTCAGGGCGTTGACCACCGGGTCGAGGAAGAAGTACCCCGAGTCCTGGCCGCCCTTGAGCTCGACCAGCGTGACGTTGGGCGCGATGCCGGACAGCCCGACGCCGTTGGCGGCGGCGGCGATGGTGCCGGCGGTGTGCGTGCCGTGCCCGTTGTCGTCGGTGCCGGTCGGGTCGAGGCAGCTCGCCACCTCGCACGCCCCGTCGACGTCGACCAGGTCCGGCGCGAAGTTCCGCGACAGCCGGGCGCTGTAGTTCGGGGCGATGTCGGGGTTGGACGCGTCCAGACCGGTGTCGAGGATGCCGACCGTGACACCACGGTCGCCGGCCTCGATCCGGCGGGACTTGTCGGCCCGGATCATCGACAGGCCCCACAGCTTGTCGTCGAGCGGGTCCATCTTGGCCGGACCGTGCTGGCCCGTACCGCCGGTGTGCTTGGCCAGGCCGGTCTCGACCCGTTCGACCTTGTTCGGCGCGTACCCGACGGCCTTGCGGACGCTCGCCCCGATCAGCTTGCCGGAAGCGGCGGCCTTGCTCTCGAACCGGGCGTCGGCCGAGGTGACTCGGTAGACCCCGACGGAATCGTTGCTGCTGACGACGGTGCCACCGGCGGCCTTGATGGCTGCCGCCGCATCCGTCGCGGAAACGCCGTCGGCGGAGACGACGGTGTAGTCGACCGGGGTAGCGGGTGCCGCCGTGGCGGTGGTCGGCACCGTGGTCAGGAACGCCAGGCCCGTTGCGGTAACAACGGCCCCGACGGTGAGGCGTCTTCTCATGGAGTGCGCTCCTCCTGGAGTTGTTTGATGAATCCCATCGGAAAAGATCTCCAATAGCCAGGAGAACCGCTGTCAATTTCTGTCTTCGTCATCCCCGCAGGCGGCGGCTAAGCGCCGCCACCTGCGAAGAACCGTAAAGGTCAGACTTAAGGACCGACCATTCGGCCATTTTTATATTGCCGCTCATCTTTCCGATACGCCGGTTTAGGGCAGGATCGGCAGGATCCCGCAATTGCTGGTCGCCGATCGGCCGGCCAGTCGGTCGGTCAACCACGACACGGCCGTTCCCTGGTCGGCCAGCAGCGGTCCGAAGTGGTTCAGCAGCGGGTCGAACACGTCCGGCAGCAGGATCGGGGCATAGACCACCTTGCCGCCGAGGCGGCACCAGTCGGCTGCCATCGTGCGGGCCTGGCCGTGCGGCACCAGGTTGTCGGCGACCCCGGTGGCCACCCGGACGACGCCAGTCGGCTTCCGGGAACCGATGAACTGCTGGTCGATGAAGCTGCGCAGGCTTGGTTCCGCCTCGATGACGTCGGCCAGCGACTTGCCGGTGGTCGTCCAGGACGTGCTGCGCTTGAAGGCGTACCCGAAGAGCGCGTCCCCGACGCACATGGTGGACAGGTCGGCCAGGGCGGCCTTGCCGGCGTCGCTGAGGTACTTTTCGGCCACGGCTCGCAGGCTCGGATCGGTCTGCAGGAACCCGTTGACCGACCAGCCCAGCGCGCCGACCAGCTCGGTCCCGTCGATCGCCTCGGTGACCTTGATCAGGTCGGCGGGCGGGGCGCCGGCATAGGTGGCCGTCAACGCCACGTCGGGCGCATAGGTCGACTGAAGCTCCGCCGCCGAGGCGACCGCGCCGCCGCCCTGGCTGTACCCGTACAGGCCCACCAGGGACTGCGCGGTGATCGAGGTGTTCGGGAGCGCCTTGGCCGCCCGCGCGGCGTCCAGCACGGCGTGCCCCTCGTCGACCCGATTGACGTACGGGTGCAGCCGATCCGTCGTCCCGAGCCCCGGATAGTCGGTCTGGATGACCGCGACGCCCTTGGCGAGAAGCTGGTACATGGCCAGGATCTCGTACCCGATCGACACCGTCGTCTGACCGCTGTTCACGCCCAGGATCAGCGGATACTGCAGCGCCAGCGAGGTCGAGCACTGATCGCCCTGCCCCATCGTGCCCGGCGCGAGCACGACCAGCGGCCGCGAGCCCGGCCCATTCCAGTCCGCCGCCGGCTCGAGGTAGGCGCCGGTGACGGCGACCGGATTCCCGTTCGAGTCCGTCGACTTGTACATCACCCGGGTGGCACTGCCCGGCAGCGAGGAATTGATGCCCGGCAGCGAGAGCGCCAGCGCCAGCGGTTCGGCGCGGACCAGCGAGCCGTTGGCCGCCGGCAGCGCGGCCGGCGGCGTGTAGAAGTCCGGAATCGTGACGCCACGCGAGGTGACGGCGGCCGCCGCCGGCCCGGCGCCGAAGCCGACCCCGGCGATCGAAACGGCAACAACCAACAGAGCAGAGCAAATTCGGGAGCGTACGGGCATGTCCAGTCTCCGTCGACTCGGCCTGCGAGCCGGTGGCGGCCGCAGTTACCGGACGGTAACTTCTGGAAACGAGACATTAAAGATGGTCGAACTATCACTCCGCCGCGGTGCAGGCCTCCTCGTTGACCCGGCAGGCGGTGGGCTTGCCGTCCACCAGAGTCGCCCCGCGTACGTCGAAGACCACGGTCACGGACGCCCCGGCCGCGATCTGCTCGGTCTCGGCGGTCGGCGTGAACGTCCACACCGTCCCCGACTGTGCGACGGTGGCCCCGCTGACCGCAGCCAGCTGCAGGGTCTGGCGCGGCATGGTGATGGTCAGCCGCCAGTCGCCGGCCGTGCCCGGGCCGGCGCTCGAGACGGTCACCTGAGCGCGATAGCCGAGCAGCCCGTCGGCGGCCGTGTAGACGGCGGACAGCTTGGCCTCCCCGGCGGCCGGGCTGGACGCCGCCGCCGAGCTGGGCTTTCCGGTTGTGGGCGACACGGTCGGCTTTGTCGGCGTCGCGCTGGCGCTGCTACTGCTCGGCGCGGCCGACGAAGGCCGGGCGCTCGCCGACGTCGCGGCGGCCGAGGCGGTGGGTCCGAGCGCGGCGATGCCGCCGCCCGGCGGCAGGTCGGCCAGCCCATCCGGGGTACGCAACACGGCCCCCACCAGCAGCGCGGTGCCGGCCGCCGCCGCCAGCACCCCGCCGACCAGCCAGAAGACGACGGCCCGGCCCCGGTTGCGGCCGCCGCCGGAGCCCGGCAGGTTCGCCGTCTGCAGCGCCGTGGCCAGGCCCAGCATCGAGTCCAGCAGCACCACCATCGGGGACCGGTGTGGCTGGCTCATCGGTGGGTCCTCCGGGTTCACAGGGCGTTGAGACCGTTGAGCAGTTGCTGGAGCTGGTTCATGGTGGGCGCCTCGGCGGCGTCCCGGCCGCGCGGAACGGCCACCAGGCCGGCGTCGCGCAGGTCGCTCAGGATCACCCGGACCGTGCCCAGCGGAAGGCCGAGCCGGGCCGCGATCTCCGACACCGACACCGGTTTCTCGGTGAGCCGCACGATCGTCCGCTGCTCGTGCGACAGGTCGCCGGGCGGCTGGTCGTCCGAGACCCGCCGCACGATCGCGTTGAGCGTGAAGTCGCCGTGCGCCGTCTCGGTGCGCCCGCCGGTGATCGCGTAGAGGCGGACCAGCGGCCCGGCCTCGGCGTCGTACCAGACGTCCTCGGTGGTAGCCGTCATGGCGTCTGCACCAGGTCGACGGAGGCCAGCCGCAGGCTGAGCCGGTCGGCGTACCAGGCGATCTTCTCCTGCGTGCCGATCAGGTCGTTGACCGCGTCGAACAGCACCGCGAGCAGCGCTCCCGCCGCCACCGGAAGCACGACCAGCATCCGGAAGTCGGTCTCCACCAGGGTCTGGTCCACCCGGTGACCGCCGTTGTTGCGGTCGGCCGCCTCCGCGACAGCATGAAGCCCCGCCGCGACCGCCGAGAGGTTGGTGGCCGACACCGGATTGGTGCCGGCCGACATCGCCAGCTCCAGCCCGTCGGTGGACAGCAGGACCACCCCTTCGGTGCCCGGAAGCGCCGCGGCCAGCTCGTTCAGGAGCGGACCGATCCCCGTCGCGGCGACGAAACTCTGGTTCACATTGCCTCCGTCTGTCGACTGCCCACCACGGGTAGATCTACGGTCGCCGTGCTCGCATCGCTCATCTCGCCGAAACGTGCCCGCATTCTTTCGACCCGGTTGAGCGGCGGCGCGTCCGGTCCCGGCCCGTCCTGCCCGAGGTCGGTGACCAGCTCCCGGGGCAGACTCACGGTGGCGGCCAGCCCACCGGCCGTCCCCGGCTCGAGCTTGACGGTGATGTCGTGCCGGGCCGCGAACCGGCCAACCGCGTGAAAGCCCCACCAGAGCCCGTCGGCCGGCGGCTCCGGGTCGGCCATCACCTCCTCGGCGGTGGCCAGGTCGAGATCACTCATCCCCGGCCCCACATCGGTGACGAGGAACGTGTACCCGCCGTCCAGATTCCGGACCCCACCCACCCGCACCCGAGTCTCCGGCGAGGAGTAGGTGGTGGCATTGTCGATCAGCTCGGCCAGCAGATGCGTGACGTCGGTGACCGCGTTCCCGGCCAGCGCGGCCGGTTCCACCTGCCCGGTCGAGACCCGGGTGTAGTCGGCCACCTCGGCCGCCGCCCCCCGCGCGATCTCAACCAGCGGCATCGGACGCCGCCACCGCCGCCCCGGCGTCCCACCGGCCAGCGTGATCGCCTTCTCCACGTTGCGCCGCATCCGGGTAGCCAGGTTGTCGGCCCGGAACAGATCGCCAAGCGTGTCGTCGTCGGACTGCCGCCGCTCCATCGCGTCGAGCAGCCGCAGCTGCCGGTGCACCAGCCGCTGGCTGCGCCGATGCAGCTCCAGCAGCAGCTCCTGCCGGGCCTGACCGGAGTCCGGCCGGGCATCCGGCGCGGCCGCCACCGAACGCCGCTGCGGCCCACCCCGGCGGGCCAGCAGAAACACGCCGATCACCGCAACCAGCCCAACCCCCGCGACGAGTCCGGCGTAGAGGATGGCGGCCACCGCACCCGGCGTAGCCGCCGTCATCCGCTGGTCAGCCGCAGTCTCCGCCGCCCGCAGCCCCGCGATGGCAGGCTCCGCCGCAGCGTTCCAAGCCGCCCCGGTAACCGCCGCCCGCCCGCCCGTCAGAAGCCGCTGCTCCACCGTCTCCAGCTGCCGAAACAGCGCCGGGTCGAGGCCCGTCCCGGCGTCGCCGCCCGTGCCGGCATCCGACCCTGTGCCTGTGCCCGTGCTCGCGCCCGTGCCCGTGCTTGCGGCCGTGCCCGTGCTTGCGCCCGCGCCGGTGCCTGCACCGGCGTCGGCCAGTCGGGCCTCGCGGATGCCGATCAGCGTGCCGATCCGCAGCCGGTCGGCGTCGGTGATACCGGCGGTCGTCGTCAGGGCGCCGGTCAGCAGCGCGTCCTCCTCGGCGAGGGCCTCCCGGGCCCGGCCGAGCGCGGCCAGCGTGTCCCCGGCCGGCAGCCAGGGCGCACCGAGCCCGGCCGCGATGACCCCGCTGTAGTCGGCGACGACCTCGGCCCGCCCCGCTCCGGCGGTGTCCACCTCGGGCTGCCCGGCATTGCCGGTGTTTCCGGCGGAACTCCCGTTCCCGCTGGTGCTCGCCCCAGAGCTTCCGTTGCCGCCGGTGTCGGCCCCGGAGTTCCCGTTGCCGCCGGTGTTGGCCCCGGAGTTCCCGTTGCCGCCGGTGTTCGCCCCGGAGGTCCCGCTACCGCCGGTGTTCGCCCCGGAGGTCCCGCTACCGCTCGTGTTCGGTTCGGCGCGGCCGGAGCTGCCGGTGTCCACCCTGGTGCGGAGCGCGCCGAGGCCGTCGAGGCGGCGGCGGAACTCGTCGGCCTCGCGGGCCGCGTCGGCCGTGACCAGGCCGCTCCGCCAGCCGGTGCGCTTCGCGTCCAGGGCGGTTCGGGCCCGGTCGGTCCGGGCCCGCTGGTCGGCGAGCTGCGCGGTGCCGACGCCGGGCCGGAACGCGGCAGACAGCCGGCGCTCGGCCTGCAACTCGACCACGACGCTGTCCACCGCATGCCCGAGCTGGTCGACGGTGCTGCGCTGCCGGAGCTGGTCAGCGGCGGCACCCACGGCCGGCCCGGCGGCGGCCAGCCACAGCAGCACGAGCAGGACGAGCCCGAGGCCCAGGCGAGGTTCGACCCGCCACCGCAGCCACCGGCTCATGCCACCGCTCCATCCACCGCTGTCGGACCGTCCGCCAGCAACTCACGCAGGCGGGCGAGCATCTCCCGCCGGTCGGTACAGCCCAGCCGCTGACGAATGCGAGCAATGTGGTGCTCGACGGTCTTGGCCGAGAGGAACAGCCGATCGGCGACCTGTTTGTAGGTCATGCCTGCAAGCACCAGAGCGGCCACTTCCCGTTCGCGGTCGCTGAGCAGTTGCTCCGCGGACTCCTTGGACTCGGCGGAGCCGGGCCGGCCCTGCAGACTACGGGCACAGTCGAGCAGCACCGTCATCGCCTTGCGGTCGGTGGTCCGGATCGCCGCCTGCCCCGCCAGCCGAGCACCGTCCCAGCCCAGGCCAAGGGCGGCCAGACCACGAGCGGCCGCCTCGACCTGATCGGCATCGATCCGGTCGGTAAGAATCGCGAGCCAGCCCTGCGCGGCCGCCGCCAGCGCCGCCGGATAAGGCCCCGACGCGCGCGCCCGATCGAGCGCGGCAGCATGCCGCTCCGCCTCGGCCGTCTCCTCGGCAAAAATCGCCGCGTGCAGCCTGCTCCAGTGCAGCGGCGCACTCCACAGCGGCACGTCCCCCAGCCGCTCGAGCAGCCGATCAGCATCGGCCAGGTGGGCGGCGACCCGGTGCCGCTCGCCCAGCCGGGCCGCGGCAACGGCCATCTCCCCGAGCGGAAGCAGCATGAACAGGTCGACCGGCTGACCGATCAAAACCTGACAGGCATCCGGCCAGATGGCCCGCAGATCAACCAGGTCGCTGTCCCGCCGAGCCAGACCCACCCGCAACGCCGCGGCGAACAACCGATCGCGCCCACCCCGCGCCGCCGCCTCGGTGACCAGCCGCCCAGCCGAGGCAAGCTGTCCGCGCAGCATCCGGCTCCAGGCCTGCAACAGCCGATGGCGCGGCGCGAGCAACGGCCCGCCCAGCCCCGCGCGCACGGCACGCTCCAGGGTGGCCTCGGCGATGTCCAGGTCGGCGCTGTGCAGCCCGACGAGCGCAGCCAGCGCCGCCGGACTGTCCGGCAGCAGCACTCCGGTACCCACCGGCTCCAGCAACGACGAAGCCTGAACCAGCGTGGACAGCGCCGCCGCCGGAGCCCCGGTGACCGACTCCCGCACCCCACGCGCCATCAGGTTGGCGGTGGCGTGCAGCAGAGTCGGCGGCCCGTCGTCCGTCGCAGACTCAGCCTCACCGACCGCGCCGTTGCCCTTGCCCGCGCCGTTGCCCGTGCCCGCGCCGTTGCCGTTACCCGTGCCGGTGCCGGTGCCGGTGCCGGTGCCGGTGCTTGCGCCTGCACCTGCGCCAGTGGCCGCCAGAGCCGCGGCGCGAAACCCGGCCCCAGGTCCGGCCCCAGCCCAGCGCAGCAGGTCGGCGGCCCGATCGAGCTGGCCACCGTGGGCCATGGCGACGGCAGCGACATAGGCAGCCTCGGCCCGCTGGGCCGGCGACCCGGTGGCCACCGTCCGATCCGCGAGCCGAGCGGCTTGGTCCAGGTCACCGGTGAGCGCGGTAGCCAGCGCACGCCGCGCAACCGCCGGCCGCCCGGCCCCAGCCGCAGCCGCGAACAGCCGCGCCGCGAGCGCCGGATCATCCCGCAGCGCTTCCTCAGCGGCCGCCTCAAAGGCCGGCCCCAGCCCAGCCAGCGCATCACCACCGAAGCCAGCGCCAGCGGACGCTCCAAAAGCCGGACCGAGTCCGCCCAGCGTGTCACCGCTGAGGCCCAGCCCGGCGGAGG
>NZ_BOMY01000036.1 GCF_016862435.1 Paractinoplanes tereljensis | reverse complement strand
GGTGGGGGGCCCGAACGTCGGGCCGAGTCCGCTCTGTGTGTCTCCGCTGAGGCGAGGCCCGGCGGAGGCTCCGAATGCCGGGCCTGATCCGCGTGGCGCGCCACCATCGAGCCCAGGCCCGGCGGACGCCATGTCAGTGCCGGAGGCAGGCCCGGCGGAAGCTCCGAAGCCGGGCATTAATCCGGCCCCGGCTGGACCGCCGAAACCGACGGCGGCCGTCGGCCCCGAGGTGGGTGCAGAGGGTGGGAAGATGTCGGGGAGCAGGTGCCGCACCAGCGGTAGGACCGGGCCGCCGCGGGCCATCTGCAGCTCGGTCAGGCGCTGTCGGACGCCGACGCGCTGGGCGATCGGGCCGAGGGCGGCGATGGCGTAGCGGGCCAGCGGGACCAGGGTGCCGTCGGCCGTCAGCAGGCCGGTCGCCTGGGCGGCCGCTACCAGGTCGGCGACCTCGTGCGGGGCGCGGCCGAGCAACGCCGTGGTCAGGTCGAAGGAGCCGCCGGCCTCGACGGCCAGCAGCAGCGTGCGCAGGTCGGCGCCGAGTTCGTCGAGCTCCGGCGCGAACGGCGCCAGCGCGGCGGCCGGGATGCGGGTGGGCGGTTCCGCGCCGGTGAGGGTGGGCACCAGCCGGGCGACGTAGCGGGGGACACCGCGGGTCAGCGTGCCGACGAACTCGGTGAGCGCGGGAGCCACGCCCCGGATCTGACCGGGTGTGAGCGCGGGCAGGGTTATCGCCGGGCGGCCGCGGCCCAGGGTCTCGGCCAGCCGGGCCAGCGGCGCCGGGCGTGGCCAGGGGCGGTAGGCCACGATCAACCGGGCGTCCGGCCGCTCGGCGATGGCGAGCAGTTCGGCCAGCCGGTGATCGTCCAGGCGGTGTGCGTCGTCGACCAGCAGCACCGAGCCCTCCGGGTCGGCCGCGGGCCGCCGGGGAGTGCTGACCGGGATGCCGGCCTCGGCCCACGCCCGGGACAACTCGCCGAGCAGCGTCGTCTTGCCGAAGCCGCCGGGCGCGCAGATGGCGGCGCCGATCGGTGCGGTGGGGTCGGTGCGAACATCCTGCAGCAGGTCGCCGGCGTCCGCGCCGATCGTCGACGGGTGGCTCATCGGCGCTGCACCTGCGGTCCGGCAATGTCCAGCGACGGACGGGGCGGCGGCAGCCCAGGCCCAGCGACGACGTCGCCCGGACCGGGCGCGGCCGGTGCCGCCACGGCCGACATCAGAGCGGCTGCTGTCGAAACGGCTGGCGTTGAGGTGTCTGGTCTCGAGGCGGCCGGTGTCAGCCCGGCTGGTCTCTGAGCGGCCGGTATCAACCCGGCCGATACCAACCCAGCCGATGTCAGGGCTGCTGGCCTCAGCCCGGCCGGAGTCGGCCCGGCCGGTGTCAACCCGGCCGCGGTCAGGATGGACGGGGTCATGGCAGTTGGTGTTGCGGCGGCTGGCTCCAGGGTGGCCGGTGTCGGGGCGGGCGAGGTCAAGGTGGTCGACATCTGGGCGATCGGCCGGGTTGGCGGCGCGGGGGTGGGGGGTCGGCCGGCGGGTGATGTCTCGGTTGGTGGGCGCAACGCGACCGCGGCGCCGCAGGCGATGGTGTGGCGGGGGTCGTCGTCCCGGATCACCGGTGCCGCGATCGTCTCGGCCAGGGCCTCGGCCACGATCGGGCGGGTCGTGCCGCCACCGGCCAGCAGCACCGCGGCCAGGTCACCTAGCGTGACGCCGGCGGCCTGCGCGGTGCGTCGGAACAGGTCGAGGATCGCGGCCATGGCGGCCCGGCACTCGGCCGGGCCACCCTCGGCCAGGTCGTCCCCGCCGATCTCGCTGTCCTCGGCCGAGGTGAGCAGCTCGAGCCGGCCGGGCTCGCCCGGGATGACCAGCGACACCTCGGTGCCGAGCCCGCCGATGCGGCAGACCGCGACCACCCGGCCCTCGGCGGTGTGCCGGCCGGTGGCGCGGTGTCGTTCCACCACGGCGCGGGCGCGGGTGACCAGCACCGCGTTGCTCATGTTGACGTCGTCCAGCGCCGCCCGGAGCAGGCCGACCCGGCCGGGGCCCCAGGTTGTCGGGTAGGCCAGGGCGATTCGGTCGGGACCCTCTTCCTCCCGCACCCAGACCGCGTCGGCGGCGCCGCGCGCCTGCTCGACGAGCAGTGCCTGCGGCGTGACGAACAGTTCCTCGCTGAACACCGGCACCTCGTCGCCGCATCGCCGGAACAGCCCGCTGACCGCGGGCAGCACGTCGGACGGCACCGGCTCGGGCGGACCCCAGCCGGCCGGATCGGAGGCGCGCCGGCACAGCGCGGTCCGGGCGGTGCCGGATCCGATATCGACGCCCAACAGGTACGGCACGTAGTTGCTCCTCACCATCGGTCAGTCGCCGATGGAGTGACGACGGGACCCCATGTTGGTACCAGACCGGACATCGGGGGGTCTTCCCCCAAAATCATGCCGCTCGATCCCCTAAACCCCCAACGCCGGGGGAGTGTCCCCACGAATCCCCTAATCCGCGATAGGGGAGCGTTCCCCGATCCACCGCATCCCGGCGGCACCTAGCGTCGTCCTCACGCCGGGCTAACCATCGCCTGGCGTGCAGACAAACGCAGTCAGGAGACGCTGCTCATGGATTCATCCCCGACGTTGCAGGACTTCGTCCTCAACCTGATCTACGACCCGAGTGCGCGGAGTGCTTTCGAGGTCGACCCGCACGGCAGCCTGCAGCAGGCTGGGCTCGGCGACGTGACGGCCGCCGACGTGCAGGACGTGCTTCCGCTCGTGCTCGACTTCGCCCCGCTCAGCGGGCTGACCAGCATCGATCCCGTGTCGCAGGTGGACAGCCTGACCATGGGCGTGGCCAACCTCGACATCGCCGGTGCGGCCGCGCACCTGCAGAGCATCACGGCGCAGCTCGGTGGCAACACCTCACACTTCACCGGCGACCTGAACGTCGCGGCGGCCGGTGCGGTGACGGTCTCGGTCGATCATCTGATCTCCGGCGCGCTGGACGGTGGTCTCGTCCTGCACGACGGCGGTCTCTTCGGCCACACCGGTCTCGGCGTGACCGGCGCGGGCGGCCTGGTCAGCGACGTGACCGGCACCGGCGGCCTGACCGCCGACTACGACCCGGGCACCGGGCTGGACGCGGGCGGCCACCTCGACGTCAACGCGGGTGTCACCGCGCCGGTGCAGCAGACCGTGACCGACGTGACGTCCGGCGCGGACGGTCTTGTCTCGGGCCTGACGCCCGGCCTGACCGGCTCGCTGGACGGCACCATCAACGCGATCACCGGCATCACCGGATCGATCGGCATCAGTGGCGCCCACGACCTTGACGTCTCGGGGGTGCACGGGGCAACCTCTTCGATCGTCGGCTCCGTCCTCGGCGCGGACCCGACGGGCGGCCTGTTGCCCGACGGCACCGGGGTCGACGGCACGGTCAGCGGCACAGTCAGCGGCATCGAGCACTCGGTCTCCGGCGTGGTCGGCGGCGTGACCGGCGCGGTCGAGCCCGACCACGGCCACGGCCTGCTCGGCGGCCTGACCGGCCTGGACTTCTGACCGGCAGCTGAGGACCGGCCACCGAGAGGCGGCCACCGAGAGGTGGCCAACGGGAAGCGGGCTGCTGGGAGGTGGCCAACGAGAGGTGGCTGCTGAGGGCGGCCGGCAAGAGGCGGCTGCCGGGAGGTGGCTGTTGAAAGATCGGCCGTTGGTGACCGGCAGGTGCGGGACCCGTTTGCTGGGGTCGCGCTGAGGATGCAGACGAGTGCCAGGGTTCGGCATTGCCGGATCGGGCCGGGAGGAAAGGAACGGCGAGCGCCCCGATGGAGAGTTGGGAAGCCGGACCCACGGCCTATGCGGGTCCGGCCTCCCCCGTCCGGCCAGGCCGGACGGAACTCGGTGCCCTCGCCGCCTCCGGCGCTTCGGCGTCGCTGTGGCTTGACGTTCTCGACGCGACGATCCGGACCTGCCAGGAGCATGGCCGGACCGACCTGGTGTCGTGGCTCTGGCAGCGCCGGGCGCAACTGCTGCACCCGCACCTGCGGGTGCTCGTGGTCGGCGCCGCCAAGCAGGGCAAGAGTCAGCTTATCAACGCCCTGATCAATGCCCCGGTCTGTGTTGTCGGCGAGGACCGGGGCACCACGGTGCCGACCGTGGTGCGGCACACCGAGGCGCCCACCGCCCAGCTGATCGTGCGGGCCGCGCCGGACACGGGGTGGACCCCGGACGCGGCGCGGCAGGACAGCATCCCGCTCGCGCTGGACCGGCTGGCCGACGCGCTGACCGAGACGGTGGCGGTCCAGCCGGCCGCGACGGTCGAGCGGCTGTACGCCGACGTCGGGGTGCCCCGGGCGCTGCTCGCCTCGGGTCTGCAGCTGATCGACACACCGCCGCTGCCGGGGCTGCCCGCGGTCGCGCCCGCCGCGGTCGGCCGGCTGCGCGAGCTGGCCACCGACGGCCGGGCCGACCTGGTGGTGTTCGTGTGCGAAGCAGGCCGGGAGCTGAGCGACGCCGAAGTGGACGTGCTGGCCGACCTGGCTCGGCTGTTCCCGAGCCTGGTGGTCGCGTACACCAAGACCGACTACGCGGCGCACTGGCGGCGTGATCTGGAGGCCAGCCGGATGCGGCTGGTGCAGGCGGGCGTGCCGGCCACGGTCGTGCCGCTGTCGGCCACGCTGCGGGCCCGCGCGGTGCAGACCGGTGACGCGGCGCTCAACGGCGAGTCCGGCTTCCCGGCGCTGATCAGCCTGCTCGAGGCCACCGTGGCGGCGAAGCCCGACCGCCTGGCCCGGGCCACCGTCGGTGTGCTCGGCCGGACGGTAACCGAGCGGCTCGCCGTGACCTTGCGCGACGATCTGGACGCGCAGCGGGCCGAGAGCGAGACCTCGCACGCCGTGAAGCGTCTGCACGAGACCCAGCGCCGGATGGATGAGCTGCGCAAATGTGCCACTCGCTGGCAGACGCGGCTGTCCGACGAGGTGGGTGACCTGATGTCGGACATCGAGCACGACCTGCGCGAACGCACCCGCGCGGTGATCGCCCGAGCCGACGAGACGTTCACCGAGGCCGACCCGGCGCGGGTGTGGGACGAGTTCGAGCAGTGGCTGCGGGAGGCCCTTCTGGAGGTTGCGCAGACCAGCCTGGGCTGGCTCGGCGACCGCGCCGAATGGCTGGCCCGGGCGGTGGCCGCCGAGTTCCCGGCCGACCTCGGCGACGTACTGCCGAACTGGGTGCCGGGCGTCCAGGGCGACGCGAGCGACCGGGTCACCGAGCTCGAGTCGCCGCCGGTCGAGCGGTTCACGATGACGCAGAAGCTGTTCACCGGCCTGCGCGGTTCCTACGGCGGCGTGCTGATGGTCGGCCTGGTCACCAGCCTCACCGGCATGTCGCTGATCAACCCGATCTCGCTGAGCGGCGGCGCGGTCTTCGGTGGGAAGAGCATTCGCGAGGAGGGTAAGTCGCTGCTCCGGCGCCGGCAGGCGGTGGCTCGCGCCACCGTCCGCCAGCACGTCGATGAGATCTACGTGGGCCTGGCCAAGGACGCCAAGGATTCGGTACGCCGGATCCAGCGCGCCCTGCGTGACCACTTCACCGCCGTAACCGAGGATCTACAGGAAGCGATCATCGAGTCGCTACGCAGTGCCAAGGCCGACGCGGAGCGCGAGGCCGCGGTCCGGGACGGCCGGGCTCGGCGCACCGAGCAGGAGTTGATTCGGCTGGCCGGCCTGCAGAAGCAGGCGTTGGGGCTGCTGGCAGGCCCGGGGTGACCGGGACCGAGCTGGCCGGCCGGCTGCTCGACGACGCCGCGCAGGTGTTCCGGGGCCACGAACGAGCCGAGACATGGCTGCGCCGGCACCGCGAGCGACTGGCCGAACCGTTGCGGCTGGCCATCGTCGGCCCGCCGCAGTCCGGCAAGTCCACCCTGGTCAACGCCTTGATCGGCGAGGATGTCGCGCCGGTCGTGGTGGACGGGGCAGCCGGCGCGCCGGTCTGGTTTCAGGACGGTCCCCGCCCGTCCGCGCAGATCTTCCCGGCGGCGTGGGCCGGGCCGATGCAGCGGGCCAACGGGCCGGGCCACACCGTCGCCGGCCCGGGTGTTCATGCGATGGGCGGGGTGTCCCGGGTGGTGGTGGACTGGCCGTGCCGGGCGCTGCGGCACACCCGGCTGCTCGACGCGGCCGGCGTCGACGGGGACGGCGAGGTGCCGGCCGACGCGATGCTCTACGTCACCCGGCACCTCGGCGACGACCTGACCGCGCTGGAGCAGGTGCAGTCCGGGCGGGGCGTGGGCGCGTTGCCCGTACACGTCATGGTGGTTTTGTCGCGGGCGGATGAAACCGCGGCCGGGCGGCCGGACGCAATCCTCAGCGCCCGCCAGATCGCCCGCCGGCGACGGCGCGAACCGCGCGTCGCCGCGCTCTGCCAGGACGTGGTCGCGGTCTCCGGGCAGCTCGCGCTGGCCGGGCGCAGTCTGCGCGAGGAGGAGTACGCGGCGGTGGCCGCGGTGGCGGCCCGGCCCCGGGCCGACGCCGACGCGGCTCTGCTGTCCACCGACCGTTTCCTGGCCGCCGGGTTCCCGGAAGGCCTGCTGCGGCAGTTCGGGCTCGGTGGTGTCCGGCTGGCCGTCACCCTGGTGCGGAGCGGTGCGCGGAGCCGGGCCGCGCTCGGGGCTCAACTGGTGCGGCAGAGCGGGCTGACCGAGTTGCAGGCGTCGGTCAGCGATCTGTTCACCGCGCGGCGGGATGCGCTCAAGGCCCGTACGGCGCTGATCGCCCTTGATCGTCTGTTGCGGGCCGAGAGCCGGCCGCAGGCCGCTCACCTGGTCGCCGAGCTTGACCGGCTGGTGGCCGGCGCGCACGAGTTTCGCGAGTTGCGGCTGCTGGCCGCCCTGCGGGCGGGCCGGGTCACGCTGCCGGCCGAGTTGGCGGTGGAGGCGCGGCGGCTGGCCGGTGGCGAGGGGACCGCGCACGCCGAGCGGCTCGGCCTTCCGGCCGAGAGTTCGCCCGAGCAGCTGTGGCCGGTCGCCGAGGACGCCGCGGGCCGATGGCATCAGCAGACCCGGGCCGCCACCAGCGCGGCCGGCCGGCGGGCCGCCGAGGTCGTGCTGCGCAGCTGCACCGCGATTCTCAACGACCTGGGCTGACCGTCGCAGCCGAGTCGCATTCGATTCGAGAGCTTTCAAATGGTCCACTGAAAAGTGTTACGTGCGTTATATGCATCCACAGCCTTGAATGCCGCGAAACCTGGTGGCAACGTGCTCCTCCAAGCCAAGGAGGAGAAACGATGAAACTGGCGAAAGCCGTACTGGCCGCTGTTCTGGTCTTCGGGGGAGTAGCGGCCGCGCTGCCGTCTCCCGCGGCCCATGCCCTGGAGAACGGCGTGGGACGCACTCCGCCGATGGGGTGGAACAGCTGGAACACGTTCGGTTGCAACATCAACGAGACGTTGATCCGGCAGATGGCCGACTCGATCGTCAACTCGGGTCTGCGGGATCTGGGCTACCAGTACGTCGTGGTCGACGACTGCTGGTTCAACCCCAGCCGGGACTCGGCCGGCAATCTGCAGGGTGATCCCACCCGCTTTCCCAGCGGGATGAAGTCGCTCGGCGACTACCTGCACGGCAAAGGGCTCAAATTCGGCCTGTACGAGGTGCCGGTGGACAAGACCTGCGCGCAGTACTTCAGCTCCTATCCCGGTGCCACCGGCAGTCAGGGGCACGAGGTTCAGGACGCGCGGCAGTTCGCTGCCTGGGGTGTGGACTACCTGAAGTACGACTGGTGTTCGCCCAACGGCACCATCAACGATCAGGTCACTACGTTCGCGAAGATGCGTGACGCGCTGGCCGCGACCGGGCGGCCGATTCTCTACAGCATCAACTCGAACAGCATCCATGCGAAAACGGGGCCGCAGCGCAACTGGGGTGACGTGGCGAACATCTGGCGTACCACCGAGGACATCACCAACGCGTGGGACACCGGCCAGAGCAACGGCTATCCGATGGGTGTGAAGAACATCGTCGACGTGACCGTGCCGCTCGCCGGGTACGCCAAGCCGGGGGCGTTCAACGATCCGGACATGATGGAGGTCGGCCGGGGCGGCATGACCGACACCGAGATGCGTTCGCACTTCGCTCTCTGGGCGATGATGGCCTCGCCGCTGATCGCCGGCAACGACATCCGCTCCATGGACACGGCCACCCAGGCCATCCTGAAGAACGCCCGGTTGATCGCGATCAACCAGGACACCCTTGGTCGGCAGGCGAGCTCGGTGGTCGCCGACGCCAACCAGCGGGTGCTGGCCAAGCGTCTGGCCAACGACGATGTCGCGGTGGCCCTGTTCAACCAGAGCGGTGCCACTCGGACGATTTCCACCACCGCCGCCACGATCGGGAAGACCGGATCGTCGTTCACCCTCGTCGATGCCTGGACCGGTGCCGCCACCACCAGCAGTGGCATGATCAGTGCGAGCGTGCCCGCCCACGGAACGGTGGTCTACCGGGTCAGCGGTGGCACCAGCGGCGAGCCGCCGGTGCCCACATCGACCACTCTGGTCAGTGCCTCCTCCGGGCGCTGCCTCGACGTGCCGAACAGCAATACCGCCAACGGCACCCAGCCGGTCATCTGGGACTGCGGCGCCGCCGCCAACCAGCAGTGGACCGTCTCCGGTCCGGCCCTGCAGTCACTGGGCAAGTGCCTCGACGCGCCCGCCGGGGCCACCGCCGGCGCCAAGGTGCAGCTCTGGGATTGCAACGGCGGTACCAACCAGCAGTGGACCTTCCAGTCCGACGGAACGATCCGCGGCAACCAGTCCGGTCTCTGCCTGGACGTCGATCACAATCTCACCGCCAACGGGACCGTGACCCTGCTGTGGACCTGCACTGCCGCCGCGAATCAGCGGTGGACCCGACGCTGATCGAAAATTGCACTGAAAATTTGTTATAGATACGCCCCAAGGCCTTTTTATTGATGCTTTGGGAGCGCTCCCGTAATGTGCCCGTCATGAGGATTAACGCTCAACGTAATGACCGGAATGAATGGTGGTGGCGCCCGGTCGCGGCGGTTCTCGTCCTTTTGCTCGGCGCGGCGATCTCGGCCGGTGTGCCGAGCGGGACGGCATCCGCCGCGGCCGGGACGACCGCCGGATGCGGCAAGGCGCCGACGCTGACCAGCGGCACCCGTTCCATCTCGAGCGGCGGCCAGAACCGCACCTACATCCTCCGGGTTCCCGGCAACTACGACCGCAACCGGCCGTACAAACTGATCTTCGCCTTCCACTGGCTGAACGGGACCGCCAACGACGTCGCGACCGGTGGCTCAGCCGGCGCGGTGTGGGCCTACTACGGGCAGCAGCAGCTCTCCGACAACAGCGCGATCCTGGTTGCACCGCAGGGCATCGACAACGGCTGGGCCAACACCGGCGGCCGGGACCTGACGCTTGTCGACAACCTGACCGCGTTGATCGAGGGTGACCTGTGCGTCGACACGTCGCAGCTGTTCGCCCTCGGCTGGAGCTACGGCGGCGCGATGAGCTACGCCGTCGCCTGCGCCCGCCCCGCCGTCTTCCGCGCGGTCGCCGTTCTGTCCGGTGCCAACCTGAGCGGATGCAGCGGTGGCACTCAGCCGGTCGCCTACCTGGGCATCCACGGCACGCACGACAGCGTGCTGAACATCTCGCAGGGCCGATCGATCCGCGACACCTTCGTGCGCAACAACGGCTGTACGGCGCAGAACCCACCCGAGCCGGCGCAGAACAGCCTCACCCACATCGTGACGGCGTACGCGGGCTGCCGGGCCGGATATCCGGTGAGGTGGGCGGCCTTCGACGGTGACCACACTCCCGAGCCGGTGGACGGGTCGACAAGCACGAGCGGCGCCCGCACCTGGACCGGCGGCGAGATCTGGAAGTTCTTCTCGCAGTTGCCGAGCAGTACTCCGAGCTCGCCGCCGAGCTCGCAGCCGACCACCTCGCCGCCGACGTCCCAGCCGACCACCTCGCCGCCGACCACCACGCCGGTCGCGTGCAGTGCCGCCTGGACGGTGGTCAGCACCTGGCCGGGCGGCTATCAGGTGGACGTCGCCGTGTCCGCCACCGGTTCGGCGCCCACCACCGGCTGGCGGGTGAACTGGACGATGCCCTCGGGTCAGTCGGTCAGCCAGGTCTGGAACGGCTCGCTCACCACCAACGGCAGCGCCGCCGCCGTGACCAATGCCGCCTACAACGGGGCACTCACCCCAGGTTCCGGCACTAGTTTCGGCCTGATCGTTTCCGGGAGCGGCGGCCCGGTACCGACGCTGACCTGCTCCGGAACCTGACCGGCGGGAGGGCTCCACGAGGAGACAGCATGAGAGCAACCGGCGTGCGGGCCTGGATGGTCGTGCTGCTGTGCGTCCTGTCGCTGGGCGTGGCCCCGGCGCCCGCCCGGGCCGACAACCCGATCGTGCAGACGATCTACACGGCCGATCCGGCGCCGCTGGTCCACAACGGCCGGGTCTACCTCTACACCGGGTACGACGAGGACCGTCGGATTCCTGGCCGACGGCACGCCGACCACCCCGGCCCTGGCCTGCACCCCCACCGCCTGATCCCCCTGGAGCGACCGTGAAGATCACCCGTAGCTGGATTTCCCTGGCGGCCGCGAGCGCCGCCCTTGTCCTCGCCGGTGCCGTGGCCGGCGCCGGTCCCGCGGCGGCCGAGTCGAACGGAGGTGTCCGCGTCCTGCCCCTCGGCGACTCCATCACCGAGGGCACACAGGTGCCCGGCGGTTACCGCATCGGCCTGTGGCAGCGGGTGAACGCCGCCGGATATCGCGTCGACCTCGTCGGCTCGCAGTTCAACGGGCCGGCCACCCTCGGCGACCACGACCACGAGGGCCACCCCGGCTGGCGGATCGACCAGATCGACGCCAACATCACCGGTTGGCTGGGCGCCACCACCCCGCGCACCGTGCTGTTGCACATCGGCACCAACGACATCCTGCAGAACTACAACGTGTCGTCCGCGCCGAACCGGCTCTCCACCCTGATCGACCACATCACCGCCGCGGCGCCGAACGCCGACGTCTTCGTGGCGACCATCATCCCGCTCTCCTCGGCGAGCCAGGAGTCGGCGGCGCGGGTCTTCAACGCCGCCATTCCCGGCATCGTGCAGGGTAAGGCCGGCGCGGGCAAGCACGTCCACCTCGTCGACATGCATGCCGCGCTGACCACCGCGGACCTGATCGACGGCATCCATCCCACCGCGACCGGCTACGACAAGATGGCCGCGGTCTGGTACGCCGCCGCGCGTTCCGTCCCCGGCAGCCTCGGCAACGGACCCACGCCGACCGGCCCGACCCCGAGCAGCCCGACGCCGAGCACTTCGGCCCCGACCACCCCGCCCGCCGGCGGAGCTGCCTGCACCGCGGCCTACACGCCGGCCGGCCAGTGGCCGGGCGGTTTCCAGGCTACGGTGACCGTCACCGCGGGCACCGCGCCGATCTCCGGCTGGACCGTCACCTGGCAATTCGCGAACGGGCAGACGATCACGCAGGCGTGGAACGCCACGGTGACCGCCAACGGCGCGGCCGTCACGGCCCGCAACGTCGGCTACAACGGCTCCCTCGCGGCCGGCGGCAGCACCCAGTTCGGGTTCCTGGCCAACGCACCCGGCACGATCAGCCCGCCCACCCTGGCCTGCGCCGCCGGCTCCTGAGATCACCGGATCCTGAGGTCACCGGGCCCGGAGATGCTCGACGATCCGGGAAAGGATGAACTCCTGGCCGGCCGGCGTCGGGTGCACGCCGTCGGACTCGAGGAGGTCGCCGCGGCCCGGTGCGCTCATAGCCCGATGGAGGTCGACGGCTCCGGGCGCGGTCTTGGTGACGACGTCGGCCACCTCGGCCACGTCGGAGGCGTGCCACCGCAGCGGGACATCACTGAAGAACGCGTCGGCACGGTGCTGGTCGACCGCCGGTGGGGTGATGACCGTGATCTCCGCGTTCAGATCCCGGGTGACCAGGTCGACCAGTGCCCGCAGGTTGCGTTCGGTCTCGTGGGCCGTGGCCATCCGGTAGCTTCCGGCGCGGCCGTGCGCACGGGCGTCGTTGGTGCCGAGCATCAGCAGGACCCGGCTCGGCTTGGCCGCCTCCAGCAGATCGAAGCGTTCCAGCACGTCGGCGGTGGTGTTGCCGCTGATGCTCAGGTTGATCAGCCCGGCCGTGGGGCCGCCGGCCAGCCCGATCGACGTGGCGAGTAGCTCGAACCAGCCGAGGCGGTCGGCGGTGATCGAGTCGCCGACCGCGACGATGCGGTCGCCGGGCCGGAACGGCAGGTCCGCGACCGCCTCGCGGTACCGGTCGTCGCTCAGCATCCGCACTGCCGTGGCCCGGGTCTCGTCGTGCAGCGAGCGAACCAGTGCACGGACCGTTTCCGGCGTGCTGGCCAGCATCTGCGCCAGCAGGTCGGTGTGCAGGTCGGCCGAGATCGGGAAGCGCCGCAGCAGCGGCCACTGCCCGGTGTCGGTGTAGCGGAGGAAATGGCGGCGCTCGTTGTCGGTGAAGGCACGGGCCGTCGGCTGTGGTGCGTTCATGTCTCAGCCCTTGATCGAACCTTGCAGCAGCGCGGTGACGAAGCGGCGCTGGAAGATGAGGAAGACCGCCAGGGTGGGCACCAGGATGAGCAGCGCCCCGGCGCACAGCAGCGGGATGTCAGTGCCCCACTGGCCTTGGAAGGCGCCGAGCGCCCCCGCCATGGTCCGTTTCTGTGGGTCGTCGACGAGCACGATGGCCAGCAGGAACTGGTTCCAGGTCCACAGGAACAGCAGGATGGCCAGCGAGGACAGGGCGGGCATGGCCAGCGGTACGTGCACCCGCCAGAACAGTTGCCAGGTGCTGGCGCCGTCGATCCGGGCGGCCTCCGACAGATCGTCCGGCATGGTCACGAAGTGGGCCCGCATCCAGACCACCGAGAACGGCATGAACAGGCCGATCAGCGGCAGGATGATCGCCCAGCGGGTGTTGAGCAGGCCCATGTCGCGCACCTGGTAGTACAGCGGCGTGATGATCCCCTCGAAGGGGAGGGTCAGGCCGAGCACGAAGACCAGGAAGCCGATCCGGTGGCCGGGCATCCGCAGGTGTCCGAAGGCGAAGCCGGCCAGAGCCCCGAACAGCAGCGAGAGCGGGACGACACCGAGCACGATGAGGCAGCTGGACCACAGGAGCTTGCCCATGTTCGCGGCCCGGAACGCGTCGGCGAAGTTGCCCCACTGCGGGCTGTCGGGCCAGGACAGCCCGGACGGGTAGGTGCCGGCCGGGTGGAGTGCGGTGACGAAGAGACTGATGAACGGCACGATGGTGATCACCATCAGCAGGACCAACAGGACCCGCCCGATCAGCGTCTCGCGGCGATTGACGATCATCGGGAACCGTCCCTGGTGAGGCGCTGGATCGGCAGGACGACGGCGAGGACGAGGAGGACCAGAGCGACGGCCAGGGCCGAGGCCATGCCGATCTCCCGTTCGGAGAAGGCGAGGTAGTAGATCTCCAGGCCAGGGACCATCGTGGAGTTGCCGGGGCCGCCCTGGGTGGCGATATAGACGATGTCGAAGCTGGCCAGGGCGGCGATCACGGTCACCGTGACGCTGACGCCGATCTCCTGGCGCAGGCTGGGCAGCGTGATCGAGAAGAACTCGCGCACCGGGCCGGCGCCGTCCAGCCGCGCCGCCTCGTACAGCGACGGGTCGATCTTGCTCATTCCGGCGAGCAGCAGCAGCGTGCAGAGGCCGACAAGCACCCAGGCACCGATCAGTCCGACGGCGGGCAGCGCGGTGCCGAAGTCGCCGAGCCAGGCCCGGGTGAGGCGGTCCAACCCGACCGCCGAGAGCAACTCGTTGGCCAGCCCGGTCGACGAGAGCAGCCAGCTCCACATGATGCCGGCCGCGACCAGCGGGATCACCTGGGGCAGGAACAGCACGGTGCGCGCCACGGCGGCCAGCCGGCTGGCCGCGATGCCGCGGATGGTCGCGGCCACGAACAGGCCGAGCAGCACCGGGACGAAGCTGAAGAACACGATCAGTTCGAACGCGTGCACGATCGTCGCGAACAGTTCCGAGTCGGTGAAGATCCGGCGGTAGTTGTCCAGACCGACCCACGTCGACGCGCCGATGCCGTTCCAGTCGTAGAACGAGTACTGCACGGTCAGCACCAGCGGACGCAGTACGAAGGTGGCGTACATGAGGATGGCCGGCAGCGCGAACAACCAGCCGAGCCAGGCCGCCCGGGGGCGGCGCGCGCGACGCGCGCGCCGCCCCGTGATCGGAACCGACATCAGTTCTTGACCTGGGTCTCGTAGTCCTTCTGCACGGATTTGAGCAGCGCGTCCGGGGTCTGCTGGCCGGCCGCCAGCTTCTGCAGCTGCGGCGTCCAGCTCTTGGCGTAGATGGCGCCGGTCGCGTTGGCGATGAAGTCCATCGCGCCGTTGTCCTTACCGATGGTCGCCCCGGCGTCGAGCGTGCCGGCGGTGACGGTCCCCGCCGCGACAGCCGGCATGTAGGCGTCGGAGGGGCCCATCGGGTGCGAACCGCCGACCTTGACCGCGATGTCCCGAGCCTGCTGGTTGGTGGCGACCCAGTTGAGGAAGAACGCGGCACAGTCGGCGTTCTTGGCCTTGCTGCTGATGCCGTAGGTGAGCGGCGCCGACATCGCGGCCTGCTTCCCGCCGGCGGTCGCCGACGGCATCAGGAAGAAGCCGACGTTGCCGGCCATCTGCTTGTCGAGGTTGCCCGACTCCCAGTCGCCGTCGAAGATGAACAGGTTCTTGCCGCCGATGAAGCGGCTCATCATCGTCGCGTAGTCCTGCGAGTTGATGTCGTCGGCGAAGTAACCCGCCTTGAGCCACTTCTCGAGGTGCTGGGTCGCCTGCAGATTGGTCGGCGTGTCGATGGTGGCGCCGGACTTCTGGAAGATCCAGTCGTTGATCGCGCCGGCCTCGCCGTACGCGGCCATCAGGTTTTGCAGGGGGAAGGCGAGGCCACCGGTGGCGCCGCCGTTGAACTGGTTGATCGGCGTGAGGCCGGCGGCCTTGGCCTTCTGCAGCAGGTCGTCGAGCTCGGCCAGGGTGGCCGGCGGCTTGGTCATCCCGATCTGGGCGGCCATCTTCTTGTTGTAGAAGATGCCGGTCATGCTGAAATTCAGGCCCATCGCGTAGAGCGGCCCGTCGCCGCGCTGACCGGTCGAGGACACCCGCATCTGCTCGAGCTGGGAGGCCGGCCACTTGTCCCAGCCGAACGCCTGCGCGTACCCGTCGAGGTTCTTCAGCAGGCCGTCCTTGACCAGTTCGGACACCTGGGGGAGGCGCATCAAATCCGGCGGGTCGTCGGCGAGGACCCGCGGGGCGTTCTGGGTGATCACCGCGAACTGGTCCTCGCGGATGTCCCACTTGACGTTCGGGTACTGCTTGGTGAACTCGTCGGACAGGCTCTTGGGCAGGGCGAAGCCGGTTTCGAAGTAACCCTTCAGCGTGACCGGGCCGGTGCCGCAGGTCGCGGACGTGACCGGGGCCGCGCTGGCGTTCGCGGCGGAGGAATCCGAGTTGTCGCCGGGTGCGCTGCACGCGCCCGCGAAAAGGGTGGCAAGGGTGAACGTGGCGAGTAGTGATCGGCGGGTGGGTCCATGAGCCATGTCAGGCCTCCAGGATCGCAGAATCTCCGGACGTGCCGAGGCACGGCCGGGTCCGGGGTAACGGTGGGATCGGTGGGTTCAGCGGTGCAATGGGAAATGCGCTTCGCGCAGGCCGTGCAGGAGGTCGTCCTGCCAGGTCCGGGCGGTCGGCCAGGTGCCGGTGAGCAGCGGCGCGCCGTGTACGGCACCCGGGTAGCAGTGGTAGGAGACCGGCACGCCGGCTGCTCGTAGCCGGTCCGCGTACCGTTCGCCGTCGGGGCGCAGCGGGTCGAACTGCGCCGTCATGATCTGAGCGGGCGGCAGGCCCGCGACCGTCGCCGCGTGCAGCGGCGACGCGAGCGGCCGGCGGGCGTCCGCCGCCGACGGCAGGTAGAGGTCGCGACACAGGGCCATCTCGTCGACGGTGATGCCGAAGTCGTCACCGACACCGGAGGCGCGCATGCCGTCCAGGGTCAGGTCCAGCGGCGGCACCTCGAGAAGTTGCAGCCGCAGTGCCGGCCCCAGGCGGTCGCGGCAGATCAGCGCCACGGCCGCGGCCAGCGTGGAACCGGCGGACACCCCACCGATCGACACGTTCGCCGGGTCGCCACCGATCTCGGCCGCGTGCTCGACCGCCCAGTGCAGACCGGCGTAGCAGTCCTCGAGCGGGGTGGGGAACTGGTGCTCCGGGGACAGCCGGTAGTCCACCGCGACCACCACGCAGCCGACCTCGGTGCACCGGGTGCGGCAGGTCGCGTCGTTGACGTCCTCGTCGATCGAACCCAGCCAGAACCCACCACCGTGCAGGAAGACATGTATCGGCAGGCCGGACGCGTCGCTCGGGCGGTAGACCCGGAGCCGGATCCGGCCGCCGGGCACCGTGATCTCGACGTCGTGCTCCCGGTGGGCCGGGGCGACCGGGTGGCCGAACATCGCGAACAGCGAGTCGACGCCGGCTCGGATGGCCGCCCGCCGCAGCGTGAGCGGTGCCTGCGGATCACCGGAATCCGGCTTGGTGGACAGGAACGTCCGGACCGCCTCGTCCAGCTCCATAGTCACCTCCCGGGTCGTGTTACAAGCACGAAACCTCATCGCGGCAGGCCTGTCAAGTGTTTCCATTAAAGCACTTTTATCGTGCGCAGCCGCAGCTCAGAGACTATGCAACCAGATCGAGTGTCAGGTAGTGGAACGTTCGACCAGGCCGACGTCGAGAACGGTTGTCGACCGCAGTTCCGAACCGCCGATGTGGCCGAGCAGGACGCCGAGCGCGACGCTCCCGGACTCCTCGAACGGCTGGCGGACGGTGGTCAGGTCGGCCGCCGTCGCCGCCTCGCCGTCGTCGAAGCCCATGATCGCCACATCGCCCGGAACCCGGAGTCCGCGGTCGCGGGCGGCCAGCAGCACGCCGACGGCGAGAGCGTCGTGGTGCGCCATGATCGCGCCGGGCCGGTCGGGGGAGTCGAGCAGCGCGGCGGCCGCCTGCCGGGCCGCACCGACCGAGTTGTCGCTGTCCGCGACGACCACCGTGCCGCCGGCGGCGCCGATGACCTCCTGGAACCCGGTCAGCCGTTTGATCGCCTGCGACTCGTAGTCGGAAACCTGCCGTTCCAGAAGGTAACCGACGTGGCGGTGGCCCCGGTCCCGCAGGTGGGCGGCGGCCAGCCGGCCGCCCGCGTTGTCGTCGATCACCACCCGGCTGAACAGGGTGCTGTCGGCGTCGACCGCCACGGTCGGCAGGCTGCGCTCGCGGAGGCGTTCGGCGATGGCGTCCTCGATCCGCAGGCCCATCACGATCAGGCCGTCCAGCCGGCCGTGGATGGGCATGCTGGCCAGCACCGGCGACGAGGCCAGGGCGGCCGACTCGTGATCGAAGACCATGACGTCGATCTCGAGTTCGGTGGCCGCCGTCAGCAGCCCGGACAGCCGGCGCAGGTACGACCCGTACGAGGTGAACGGGGCCATCACGCCGATCCGCCCGGCGCCGCGCCGAGCCAGGCTCACCGCCTGCATCTTGGGGATGAAGCCCAGCTCGTCGGCTGCGGCCAGGACCCGTTCGCGGGTTGCGGGGCTGACCCGGTCGGGTTTGTTCAGGACGTTCGACACCGTCGAGATGCTCACCTGGGCGCGGTCGGCAACCTCGTAGATGGTCACCCGATGACCCGCCGTCAACGTCCCCGCCTCTCCGCCAGCCTCGAAGTGTTTTACCAGAAGTAGCACACCCGGGCGGCCGGGGGTTCGTCGAATCCGGCGATCCGCTCGGCCGCTGCGCTTTCATAATTAGTTCAAAATGGCTTGCTGAAAATTGTTATGAATCGATCGAGTCACCTTTATCGATTGCTTCCTTGTATCCATGGGAGCGCTCCCGTAATATCTTCGACACCTCCCTGTTAACGTTCACTATCGCGGGTGGAGGGCCCATCCCCCTTTCTTGAGGCGCCTTCCCCGTACGTAAGAAGGGTCGTCACCCACCATGACCATCCGTCCCCGTTTCGTCGTGCTTTCCGCAGCCGTCGCCGCCTCCGTTCTGGCCGCCGGCATCGCGATGATCGGCACCGCCGACGCGGCCAGCACACTCGGCGCTTCGGCCGCTCAAAGCGGCCGTTACTTCGGCGCGGCAATCGCCGCGGGCAGGCTTTCCGACGGCACCTACACCGGCATTCTGAACCGCGAGTTCAACTCGGTCACACCCGAGAACGAAATGAAATGGGACGCGACCGAACCGTCCCGCGGATCGTTCAATTACACCAACGGCGACCGGATCCTCAACCAGGGCGTGTCCATGGGCGCCAAGGTCCGTGGTCATGCGCTGCTGTGGCACGCTCAGCAGCCGTCCTGGGCCCAGTCGCTGTCCGGCAGCACGCTGCGCAGCGCCGCGATCAACCATGTCACCCAGGTCGCCACCCACTACAAGGGCAAGATCTACGCCTGGGACGTGGTCAACGAGGCCTTCGCCGACGGCGGAGGCGGTGGCCGCCGCGACTCCAACCTGCAGCGCACCGGCAACGACTGGATCGAGGCCGCGTTCCGGGCCGCCCGGGCCGCCGACCCGAACGCGAAGCTCTGCTACAACGACTACAACACCGACGGCGTGAACGCGAAGTCGACCGGTGTGCTGAACATGGTCAAGGACTTCAAGGCCCGCGGGGTGCCGATCGACTGCGTCGGTTTCCAGTCCCACCTGGGCACCGGCATCCCCGGCGACTACCAGAGCAACCTGCAGCGCTTCGCCGACGCCGGCGTCGACGTGCAGATCACCGAGCTCGATGTGGCGCAGGGGGGCAACCAGGCCACCGTCTACGCCGGCGTCACCAGGGCCTGTCTCGCGGTGTCGCGCTGCACCGGCATCACCGTCTGGGGGATCCGGGACAGCGACTCCTGGCGTACCGGAGAGAACCCGCTGCTGTTCGACAACTCCGGCAACAAGAAGGCCGCGTACACCTCGGTCCTGAACGCCCTCAACGCCGCCGGGCCGACAAACCCGACGACCAGCCCGACGACCAGCCCCACCACCACCCCGACCACGCCGCCGGTCGGTGGCGGGTGCAGCGCGAGCACGTCGCTGAACCAGTGGAACGGCGGATACGTCGCCACGGTGCGGGTGGCGGCCGGTTCCAGTGCGGTCAACGGCTGGACGGTAAGCCTGACACTGCCGTCCGGAAGCGCGTTGACCAGTGTGTGGAGCGCGACAAACACCGGGAGCTCCGGTGCGGTCAGCTTCCGCAACGTCTCCTACAACGGGCAGATCGCGGCGGGCGGCTACACCGAGTTCGGCTTCCAGGGCACCGGTACCGGCCCGGCCGGCACGCCGGCCTGCCAGGCGGGGTGACGGCGATGCGACGTACGGTCCTCGCCGCGATGTTGACCGTCGCCGTGGGCGCGGGTCTGACCGCCGTGGCCGGCACCGCCTCGGCCGCCGCCGGGTGCCGGGTCACCTACACCGTGAGCAGCCAGTGGCAGGGCGGGTTCGGCGCCGACGTGCAGATCGACAACCTCGGCGATCCGCTCACCGGATGGACCCTGACCTGGTCGTTCGCGGCCGGTCAGACGGTCACGCAACTGTGGAACGGCTCGGTTACCCAGTCCGGCACCCAGGTCTCGGTGACCAACGCGGCCTACAACGGCAGCCTGGCCACCGGCGCAAGCGCGAGCTTCGGCTTCAACGGCACCTGGACCTCGGCCAACCCGGTGCCGGCGAGCTTCGTACTCAACGGGGTCACCTGCACCGGATCGACGGCCCCGACCACGAGCCCGACGACAGCCCCGACCACGGCTCCGACTACCGCCCCGCCGACCAGCGGGCCGGCCACGTTCACCAACCCGGTCGTCTGGCAGGACTTCGCGGACGGGGACATCATCCGGGTCGGCGACGTCTACTACTACTCCGCCTCGACCATGCATTACTCGCCCGGTGCGCCGATTCTGCGGTCGTACGACCTCGTCAACTGGGAGTACGCGGGGCACTCGGTGCCGAGGCTGGACTTCGACTCGGCCGCCTATGACTTGAGCGGCTCCCGGGCGTACGTCAAAGGAATTTGGGCTTCGGCCTTTAATTTCCGGCCGAGCGACTCAACCTATTACTGGCTGGGGTGCACCGAATTCAACCGGACCTATGTGTACAGCGCGAAGGCCGTCGACGGCACCTGGTCGAAGAAGGCGAAGATCAGCAAGTGCTATTACGACGCGGGGCTGCTGTTCGACGGCGCTACCCCGTATGTCGCCTATGGCAACGGCACGATCAGCGTCGCCCAGCTCTCCGCGGATCTGAGCTCGGAGGTGCGCTCGCAGGCGGTCTACACGACGCCGTCGTCGATCGGCACGCTCGAAGGCTCGCGGATGTACAAGCGCGGGAACTACTACTACATCTGGCTGACCCGGCCCGCCAACGGTCAGTACGTGCTGCGCTCGACCAGCCCGTGGGGGCCGTACGAGCAGCGGCAGGTGCTGCTGGACCTGCCCGGCCCGATCTCCGGTGGTGGTGTGCCGCACCAGGGCGGGCTGGTGCAGACCCAGAACGGCGACTGGTATTACATGGCGTTCACCGACGCCTACCCGGGTGGCCGGATGCCGACGATGGCCCCGATCAGCTGGAGCAGTGACGGCTGGCCGGTGCTGCAGACCGTCAACGGGCGGTGGGGGAGCAGCTATCCCCGGCCCAACCTGCCGTGGCACCCGGTGGCGTCGATGGTCGGCACCGACACGTTCACCGGGGCTCTCGGCCCGCAGTGGGAGTGGAACCACAATCCGGACACGTCGAAGTTCAGCGTCGGCAACGGGTTGAAGCTGTCCACCGCGACGGTCACGAACGACCTGTACAACGCCCGCAACACGCTGACCCGCCGGATCCAGGGGCCGTCGTCGACCGCGACGATCCAGCTGGACTACTCGGCGATGGCCAACGGGGACCGGGCCGGCCTGGCCATGCTGCGCGACCAGTCGGCGTGGATCGGCATCCGTAAGGACAACGGTGCCACCCGGGTGTCGATGACCAACGGGCTGACCATGTCGACCAGCGGGTGGACCACCACCGGTACCGGGACCGAAGCCGCCGGGGCGACGGTCTCCGGCGGAAAGATCTGGCTGCGGGTCACTGCCAACATCCAACCCGGTTCCGGCCGTACGGCCACCTTCTCCTACAGCACCAACGGCAGCACGTTCAGCACGCTCGGGCCGGCGTTCACCTTGAACAGCGACTGGCAGTTCTTCATGGGCTATCGCTTCGGCGTCTTCAACTACGCCACCAGCGCCCTCGGCGGCGCGGTAACCGTCAACCAGTTCGGAGTGACCTCATGAGAAGGCTTGGAGCAACTGTGGCCGCGAGCGCCGTGCTGGCCGCGGTCGGGGTCGCCGCGCTGCCGGCCGGCGCCGCAGCCGCCGGCTGCGCGGTGGCCTACACCGTGTCGTCTCAGTGGCAGGGTGGCTTCGGCGCCGATGTGGCCATCACCAATCTCGGTGATCCGCTGACGAGTTGGACGCTGACCTGGTCCTACGGCGCCGGTCAGACGGTCACCCAGGCGTGGAACGCGACGCTGACCCAGAGCGGTGCCGCGGTGACCGCCAAGAACGTCAGCTACAACGGGTCGGTCGCCACGAACGGCACCGTCTCGTTCGGCTTCAACGGCTCCTGGACCGGCAGCAACCCGGTCCCGGCGAGCTTCGCCGTGAACGGCGTGACCTGTACCGGAAGCACGACGCCGACCACGGCACCGACCACGACGCCGACTACCGCACCGACCACCGCGCCGAGCGGCACGCCCGATATCACCGTGAACACCGCGACCAAGTACCAGACGATCGACGGGTTCGGCTCGGCGGTCTCCATCTGGGGCAGCGCCTGGTCGACCGCGGAGACCCAGACACTGGTCGGGCCGGGCACCAGCCAGCTCGGCCTGTCGATCGTGCGGACCGGCATCTCCCCGGTCTCCAGCGAATGGGCGACCCAGGTCAGCGCCCTGAAGACGGCGGAGGCGTCGGGTTCGGACGTGAAGATCCTGGCGTCGCCGTGGACCGCGCCGGCGGCGTGGAAGACCAACAACAGCCGGATCAACGGCGGCAAACTCAAGACCGATTACTACGACGAGTACGCCAACCACCTCAACAGCTACGTCCAGTACATGCGTGGGCAGGGCGTGACGATCGACGTGGTCTCGATCCAGAACGAGCCGGACTGGCACCCCGCCTATGACTCGATGGACTGGAGCGGCGACGAACTGCGCAACTTCGTCCGGGACCAGGGCTCGAAGATCCAGAACACCAGGCTGATGGTGGCCGAGGCGGTCAACCTGAACTACGGCTACACCGACCCGACCCTCAACGACGCGACCGCTCGCAACAACATCGGTTACATCGGCGGGCACCTCTACGGCACCGAGGACTCCGGGCGACTCAAGCCGTACGCGCTGGCCGCGCAGTACAACAAGCCGGTGTGGATGACCGAGTGGAACTTCCACGAGGCCGCAAGTGACACCTCGACCGCGTGGGCCGACGGCGGTAACCAGGCAGTGTGGGACGAGACCCTCGACGACGTCGTGCGCACCGTGCACAAGTCGATGGAGTCGAACTGGAGCGCCTACATCTGGTGGTACGGCAAGCGCTTCTACTCGTTCATCGGCGACGGCACCGCCGGCACCACCACCGGAGCCCCACTCAAGCGGGGTTACGCCTTCGCGCAGTACGCCAAGTACGTCCGCCCCGGCGACCAGCGGGTCGCGGTGACCAAGAGTTCCGCCGCGTCGCCCCTGGAGGTGACCGCCTACCAGGGTGCCGGCAAGATCAAGTTGGTCATCCTGAACCGGTCGGGCAGTGCGGTCAACAACGCCGTGATCCAGGCGCCGCAGACCGTCACCCGGGCCGAGGACTACCTCACCTCCCGGACCGTCAACGCGGCCGTCCAGCCGACCAGCGTGAACGGTGGTCAGGTCACCGTCAGCATCCCCGCCCGCAGCATCTCCACGCTCGTGTTCACCCTCTGACATCCCCTCGGGAGGAAGCATCATGTCCAGATCCACAATCGGCCTGGCGGCGGTCGGCGCCGTGCTGCTGGCGTCAGCAGCGGTGGCCGTAGCCTTGCCGGCCGGTGCCGCGGCCGCGGGCTGCTCGGTGAACTACGCCGTCTCGTCGCAGTGGCAGGGCGGGTTCGGTGCCAACGTGTCCATCACCAACCTCGGCGATCCGCTGACCAGTTGGACGCTGACGTGGTCGTTCGGTGCCGGGCAGACGGTGACCCAGGCGTGGAACACGACGCTGACCCAGAGCGGTTCGGCGGTGACCGCGAAGAACGTGAGCTACAACGGCGCGGTCGCCACCGGCGGTTCGGTGGCGTTCGGCTTCAACGGGTCGTGGACCGGCAGCAACCCGGTCCCGGCAAGCTTCGCCGTGAACGGCGTGACGTGTACGGGTGGCACCGTGCCGACGACGACGCCCACGACGACGCCGACCACCGCGCCCACCACGCCGCCGCCCAGCACGTGCACTCTGCCGTCGACCTATCGCTGGTCGTCGACCGGTGTGCTGGCCACCCCGAAGTCGGGCTGGGTGTCACTCAAGGACTTCACCACCGTCCCGTACAACGGCAAGCAACTCGTCTACGCGACCACCCACGACACCGGATCGACCTGGGGCTCGATGAACTTCGGCCTGTTCACCAACTGGTCGGAGATGGCCTCGGCCAGCCAGAACGGCATGTCCTCGGGCACCGTCGCACCCACCCTGTTCTACTTCGCACCCAAGAACATCTGGGTCCTGGCCTACCAGTGGGGCGCCACCGCGTTCTCCTACCGCACCTCCAGCGACCCCACCAACGCCAACGGCTGGTCGACGGCCCAACCACTGTTCTCCGGCAGCATCACCGGCTCCGGCACCGGCCCGATCGACCAAACCCTGATCGGTGACGGCACGAACATGTACCTGTTCTTCGCCGGCGACAACGGCAAGATCTACCGGGCCAGCATGCCCATCGGCAACTTCCCCGGCACCTTCGGCTCCTCCTACACGACGATCATGAGCGACTCCACGAACAACCTGTTCGAAGCCCCGCAGGTCTACAAGATCGCGGGCCAGAACCAGTACCTGATGATCGTCGAGGCGATCGGTTCGAACGGCCGCTACTTCCGCTCGTTCACCGCGACCAGCCTGGGCGGATCGTGGACGGCGCAGGCCGCGACCGAGAGCAACCCGTTCGCCGGCAAAGCCAACAGCGGTGCCACCTGGACCAACGACATCAGTCACGGCGAACTGGTCCGCACCAGCGCCGACCAAACCTTCACCGTCGACCCCTGCAACCTGAAGCTGCTCTACCAGGGACGCTCCCCCAGCTCCGGCGGCGACTACGGCCTCCTGCCGTACCGCCCCGGCCTGCTGACCCGGCAACCCTGAGGGCGGCCCTAACCCGGGGGTATATACGCGAGGTATACCCCCGGTGTAGGGTTCCCTCATGAGCGTTCCGCTGACACTGCTGGGGCTGCTTGAGCGCGAGCCGAGCCATGGCTACGACCTCAAGCGCGACTACGACACCTTCTTCGGCCGCGGCAAGCCGCTGCCGTTCGGGCAGGTGTATTCGACCCTCGGCCGCCTCGCCCGGGACGGCAAGATCGTGATGAACGAGGCCGAGCCGGGCGACGGCCCCGACCGCAAGCGCTACGTGATCACCGAGCAGGGCGCCACCGAGGTGAGTGCCTGGCTGGCCGAGCCGGTCGCCCCCGAGCCCCATCTGCAGAGCGTCCTGTTCTCCAAGGTCGTCCTGGCCCTGATGCTCCAGCGCCCGGCCGAGGAATACCTGGACGCCCAGCGGGCCGCCCACCTGCAGCGGATGCGGGAGCTGACCGAGATCAAGCGGGCCGGTGGCCTGGTCGACGGGCTGCTCGCCGACCACGGCCTGTTCCACCTGGAGGCCGACCTGCGGTGGATCGACACCACCGCCGCCCGGCTCGACGCGCTGCGGGCCGAGGTCCGGCGGTGATCATCATCGAGGCCCGCGGGGTCGAGCTCTCGTTCGGCCACACGCCCGCGCTGCGCGGCGCCGACCTGGCGGTGGGGGCCGGCGAGATCCTCGCGGTGATGGGGCCGAGCGGCTCCGGCAAGTCGACGCTGCTGCACTGCCTGGCCGGCATCCTGGTGCCGACGGCAGGGGAGATCCACTTCGACGGCCGGCGGGTCGACACCCTGGGGGAGAACGAGCGCAGCGCCCTGCGCCGCGACCGGTTCGGGTTCGTCTTCCAGTTCGGCCAGCTGGTTCCCGAGCTCACCGCCGAGGAAAACGTGGCGCTGCCGCTGCTGCTGGCCGGCACCCGCCGCGAGCCGGCGCTGCGCGCGGCCCGCGCCTGGTTCGAGCGACTCGGCCTGGACGGTCTGGAACGCCGCCGGTCCGGCGAGCTGTCCGGCGGCCAGGCCCAGCGCGTCGCGCTGGCCCGGGGCCTGGTCTCCCGTCCCCGGGTGCTGTTCGCCGACGAGCCCACCGGCTCGCTCGACTCGCTGACCGGCGAGCAGGTGATGGACCAGCTTGTCGCCTCGGCCCGGGCCGAGGGCACCACCGTCGTCGTGGTCACCCACGAGGCCCGGGTGGCGGCGTACGCGGACCGCGAAGTGATCGTGCGGGACGGCAAGGTCACCACGCTGGTGCACCCGTGATCCGGCTCGGGATCCGCCTCGCCCTGGCCGGCGGGCGCGAGGCCGTCGTCCGGCTCGCCATCATCATGGTCGCGGTCGCCATCGGGACCGGTCTGCTGCTGTGCACGGTGGCCGGGGTCAACGCCGCGCAGACCCAGAACGAGCGGTACGCGTGGCTCAACACCGGTGTGGTCCGGACCGACGTGGTGGGCTCCGCCGATCCGACCTGGTGGCTGCTGCGCGGCGACTACTTCCACGGTGACCGGATCGCCCGGGTCGACGTCGCCGCCACCGGCCCGCACGAGCCGGTGCCACCGGGCCTTCCGCGGTTGCCCGGCCCGGGGGAGTACTTCGCGTCCCCCGCCCTCGCCCGTGAGCTGCGGTCCACCCCGCTCGGCGAGCTCGCCGACCGGTTCCCCGGGCGCCTGATCGGCACCGTCGGCGCGGCCGGCCTGCCCGGCCCGGAGGCCCTGGTCGTGGTGGCCGGCGACACCCCCGACCACCTGTCCCGGATGCCCGACGTCCACCAGGTGACCCGGATCGAGACGCTCGACCCGAGCGGTTGCTCGGGCTGCCGGGTCGGCACCGACAACGACGGCATGGTGCTGCTGCTGTCGGTGGTGGCGGTCGCGCTGATCTTCCCGCTGCTGATGTTCATCGGTACGGCGACCCGGCTGTCCGCCGCCCGCCGCGAGCAGCGGTTCGCGGCGATGCGGCTGATCGGTGCCACCCCGCCGCAGATCTCGCTGATCGCCACGGTGGAGGCGACCCTGGCCACGGCGGCCGGCCTGATCGCCGGTTTCGGGGTGTTCTTCGCGCTGCGGCCCGGGATGGCCACCATCACGTTCACCGAGACGGCGTTCTTCACCGGTGACCTGTCGCTCGGCCTGCGGGACGTCCTGGCGGTGGCGATCGGGGTTCCGGTCGCCGCGGCGGTGGCCGCCCGGGTCGCGCTGCGCCGGGTGCAGATCTCACCGCTCGGCGTCACCCGCCGGGTCACCCCGAAACCGCCGCGGGTCTGGCGGCTGACCCTGGCGGTGCTGGGCGTGGCCGAGCTGGCCTACTTCGTCGGCCGGCGACCGGCGACCACGAACGGGCAGACCATCGCGTACCTCTCCGGGATCTTCGCCGTGATGATCGGGATGGTCGTGGCCGGGCCGTGGCTGACCATGGTCGGCGCCCGGCTGCTGGCGGGCCGGGCCCGCCGGCCGGCCGCGTTGATCGCCGGCCGCCGCCTGGCCGACAATCCGCAGGCCGGGTTCCGGGCGGTGAGCGGGCTGATGCTGGCGCTGTTCGTGACCGCGGCGGCCAGCGGCATCATCACCACCCTGGTCGACAACCGGGGCACGCCGGTCGAGCGCGGCTCGGCCGCAAACGTGGCCCTGGTCCAGAACTTCTGGCCGGGCACGGACGAGACGGTCGCCCCACCGCCGGTGCTGTCCGGGGTCGACGGCACGCTTGTCGTCCGGCGCAATCCGCTGTTCCCGGTGGACACCAACAGCGATATCGGGCCCGGTCTGATCGCGTGCTCGGAACTGGCGTCCCGGCCGTTGTTCGGGCGGTGCCCGGCGGGCGCCCAGGTCGTCGAGGTGAGCCAGGATCTCCAGGGGCAGCACGACGGCGGGTCCATCGCGCCGGTGACGGTGTGGCAGGCCAGCGCGCTGACCCTGGCCGAGGTGGCCGAGCAGCCGATCCTGTCGGTCGTGGTGCAGACCGACGGCAGTGCCGCGGCCGTCGAACGCTCCCGGACCACCCTCGAGAACGCGTATCCCGGCCGCCAGCTGCCCGCCACCAACGGCGAGTTCCAGGGCGACTTCGGCAAGCAGCTGGTGCAGTGGCAGCAGCTCGCCAACGTGGTCATCCTGGCCAGCCTGCCGATCGCCGGTTGCAGCCTCGCGGTCGCGGTGGCCGGCGGCCTCACCGAACGGAAACGGCCGTTCAGCATGCTGCGGCTGACCGGCGCCCGGCTGGCCACCCTGCGGCAGGTGGTCGCGCTGGAGAGCGTGGTGCCGCTGCTGCTGGTCGCGGCCCTGGCCACCGGGATGGGCTTCCTCACCGCCCACCTGTTCCTGCGAGCGCAGCTGGACTACTCGCTGCACTCGCCCGGCCCCACCTACTACCTGCTGGTGATCGGTGGCCTGGCCGCGTCCCTCGGCATCATCGCGTCGACGCTGCCCCTGCTACGCCGGATCACCGGTCCCGAGACCGCCCGCAACGAGTAGCCCGCGCAGGAAGTGCAGCGCGGCCTCCTCGTCGAGGATCCCGCCGCCCTCGTGCCCGTTGAACTCCCAGACCCGGATCTCCTTGCGGCCGCCGTACCGGTGGTAGGCGCCGTAGACGGTGGACGGTGGGCAGACGGCGTCGCGCAGGGCGGCGGAGAACAGGGCCGGGGCGCTCGCGCGCGGCGCGAAGTTGACCCCGTCGAAGTAGGCGAGGGTGCGGTGCACCTGCTCACCCTCGCCCCGGTGCACCTTGAGGAAGTCGATGATCTCCCGGTACGGGTACGCGTCGGTGGCCCGCACGGCCCGCGGGAAATCGCACAGGAACGGTACGAACGACGCGAGCCCGGCCAGGTCGGAGCGCAGTCCGGCGACGGCGAGCGCGGTCCCGCCGCCCTGGCTGCCGCCGGCCACGGCCACCCGGTCGGCGTCGACCACGTCCAGGCTGCGGGCGGCGTCGACGGCCCGGACCGCGTCGGTGAACATCCGCCGGTAGTAGTAGGTCGCCGGGTCGAGGATGCCCCGGGTGAGCACGCCCGGCACCTGCGGCGGCGACGGCGCGTCGTCCGGGGTGACGCCGAGACTCCAGCCGGAGCCCTGGCCGCGGGTGTCCATCTGCAGGTGGGCGAAGCCGGCCGAGGCCCAGAACAGGTTCTCCAGGTAGTGCCCGCGCCCACCGCCGTACCCCACGTACTGCACGACGGCCGGCAGCGGCCCGGTGGCCCCGGCCGGCAGGCGCAGCCAGGCCCGGACGTCCTGCCCGGCAAACCCGCGGAAGGTGACGTCGTAGGTGGTGATGGTGGCCAGCCCGGTCGCCACCTCGGTCAGCCGCACGTCGATGTCGTGCGCCGCCGCCTCGGCCAGCGTGCCACCCCAGAAGTCGTCGAAGTCAGCCGGTTCCACCTGCGAGCTGCGATAGGTAGCGAGCTGCTCGGGCGCGAGATCGGTCAGCAAGTCAGTTCCCTTCTCGGTGATCCTTTGATCTTCCTACTCTGGGTGGCAAAGACCGACCGCAGCAGAAAGCGAGTTCGATGTTCTCCCTCCGCGACATCCCGTTCAGCTACCGGGGTTCCTGGTTCGGGCTCTCCCCGGTGGTGGCGGAGCAGACGTACGCCGAGGACGTGCACCTGGTCTCCCATCAGACCCGGATGCACCCGGTCCTGTGCCTCACCCCGCTGACCGGCGGGGTGCGGGCGGAGACCGAGCTGGTGGCGACCCCGGCCCGGCTGTCCTGGACGGCCGGGCCGCGGCGGATCGACGCCTCCTACCAGAGCCCCGACACCGTCCGGGTGCGCGGCGCCGGCCTCGGGCTGCGGATCGCCACCGCCGCCCCGGCGCTGACCCCGTTCGCGGGCAGTTACCTCTACCGCGACCCGATCGACGGCGCGTACGTCTTCACCTCCTACGAGACCGGCCGCCGCTACCGGATCACGGTGCTGTCCGGAACCTTGGCCGGCCAGGCCGGGAACCAGCTGCTCGGCGCGGGGGAGCGGGCCCTCACGCTGCCGGACGGCGAATGGGAGCTCGCGATCGAGGAGTACCGGACCGCTCGTACCCCGTACGCGTCGGGGGTCTCTTTTGACGAGATCACCAAGGCCGCGGCAGAGACCTTTGCGGCGTACGCCGATGCCGTTGCGCCTTGGCGCAGCGACCGCACGCCGGCCGCGGAGCTGGCCGCCTACGTCCTCTGGTCGGCCACCGTCGATCCCGCCGGCTTCCTCGGCCGGCCCGCCGTGCTGATGTCGAAGCACTGGATGGACAAGGTCTGGAGCTGGGACCACTGCTTCAACGCCATCGCCCTCGCGGCCGGCGCCCCGGAGCTGGCCCTCGACCAGTTCCTGCTGCCCTTCGACCACCAGGACGAGAGCGGCGCGCTGCCCGACTCGATCGCGCATTCCGAGGTGCTGCACAACTTCGTCAAGCCGCCCATCCACGGATGGGCCCTGCGACACCTGCGCGAACGACTGCCCCGCCGGCTCGACCAGCGGGAACTGACCGAGGTGTACGACCGGCTGGCCCGCTGGACCCGATTCTGGCTGGACCACCGCCGGGTGCCCGGCCACCCGCTGCCGCATTACCAGCACGGCAACGACAGCGGCTGGGACAACGCCACCACCTTCGACCCGGCCCGGCTGGTGGAGACCGCCGACCTGGCCGGTTTCCTGGCCCTGCAACTCGACTGCCTGGCCGGCCTCGCGACCGAACTGGACCGCCCGGCGGACGCCGAGGAGTGGGCGTCGACCGCCGCCCAGATCCGCACCGCGATGCTGGAGCTGTGGGACGGCACCCGGTTCCGAGCCCGGAACGCCGAGACCGGCGAGACCACCACCAGCGCGAGCCTGCTCGACCTGATGCCGATCGCGGCCGGCGCCGAGCTGCCCCCGCCGGTCAGCGCCGCGCTGGCCGACCTGATCGCGACCCACCTGACCGCGCACGGCCCGGCAACCGAGACCACCGATTCGCCGAACTACCGGGCCGACGGCTACTGGCGCGGCCCGATCTGGGCGCCGTCGACCGTGCTGATCGAGGACGGCCTGCGCCGGTCCGGCCACGCCGCTCTGGCCGACGAGATCAGCCGGCGGTTCCGCGCGCTGTGCGAGAAGTCCGGCTTCGCCGAGAACTTCGACGCCGAAACCGGCACCGGCCTCCGAGACCGCGCCTACACCTGGACCGCCGCCGCCTACCTGATCCTGGCGGCCCGCGCCTAGAAACCTTCAAACCCTTTGCCGGTACGGGCGACACCGCAGACAACCGCAACTACCCCCGACCGCCGCCACCACGCGACCACCGCACAACACCGGCACGTGCCGCGCCTCTCGCGCAACCGAAGGGGTTGAGGTCCTGGGCCGGGCCCGCCCGTGGCGGGCGCGCGGAGGGCGAGCTGCACCTACCGGGACCGAGTGCCACGGGACTGGACCAGGGCGTACGGAAAAGGGATCTGCTCAGTGGGTGTAGGGCTCGAGGCAGCCGAATTCGGCGGCGGCGCCGGTTACCTGCGGTGCTCCGTCACCCGCGTTCCCGGCCGGCGTGGGCGGGGCGATGGAGGGGGACGGGCCGGCCGACCGAAGCGGCGACGCGTCCCCGTCACCGGTGCCCGGCTGGGCGCAGCCGAGCGCGAGCGCCCCGAGCACCGCCGCCGTCACCCACCGCCCGGCCTGTCGCATGCGCCGGATCGTAGGACCCACCCGCTAGGTTCTGAGGATGAAGACCTGCCGGATTCAGGTGTACGACGTGACCACCGCCAGCACGACCCTGGTGCACACCAGCTCGACCGTGCATTTCGAGGCGCCGAACTGGACCGCGGACGGTCACCTGATTCTCAACGGTGACGGACTGCTCTGGAGTCTCCCGGCCGACGGCTCGGGCGAGCCGCGGCAGATCTCGCTGGACGGGGTGCCCGAGCTGAACAACGACCACGTGCTTGCCCCCGACGGCGAGACCGTCTACGTCTCGGCCAACGACTGGCACATCTACCAGGCCTCGCTGCGCGGCGGCCCGGTGCGCCGGGTGACGTCCGGCGCGGGTATGCACTTCCTGCACGGGGTGAGCCCGGACGGCGAGACCCTGGCCTACGTCGGCATCGAGCAGCAGGACTGGACCACCGCCAGCCTCTGGACGGTGGGCGTCGACGGCACCCGCACCACCCGGCTGACCGAGTCGGGCGGCACCGACGACGGCCCGGAGTACACCCCGGACGGCGAGTGGATCTACTTCAACACCGAGCGGTTCACCGGCAGCGCCCAGATCGCCCGGATCCGCCCGGACGGCACCGGCGCCGAGCAGCTCACCTTCGACGAACGGGTCAACTGGTTCCCGCACTTCGCCCCGGACGGCAGCCGAGCGGTCTATCTGAGCTATCCGCCGGGAACGACCGGCCACCCGGCCGACCGGAACGTCGAGCTGTGCCTGGTGGAGGCGGACGACTGGCGATCGGCACAAACGGTCGTCCGGTTGCCCGGCGGCCAGGGCACGATCAACGTGAACAGCTGGTCTCCCGAGGGGAGTCGGTTCGCCTACGTCGATTACCCCGAGGGCTGACCCGTCAGGCTCGGCCGAGCCTGACGGGCCGGCGGCTCAGCCGAGGTATTTCTCCCACGGGCCGGTGATCGCGAGCGTGATGCCCGGAACCTGGATGTTGACGAAGAGGACCTTGCCGTCCGGCGAGAAGGTCGGGCCGGTGAACTCGGAGTACGTCGGTGCACCGTTGGAGGTGCCGTTGCTGATCATGTTGCGGGCGATCGCGTAGGTCGGTCCGCCCGGCACCGTGCTCAGCACGTGCGAGGCCTTGACGCCGTCCTCGGCCAGCACGAGCGTGCCCCACGGGGTCACCGTGACGTTGTCCGGACCGTCGAAGGTCAGGTCGGCGTACTTCGGGAAGGCGCCCTCGCCCTCGGCGGCCGGGTTGTGCGGGAAGTACGTGGTCAGCGTGATCGTCTGGTCGGCGTAGTTGTAGAACCAGACCATGCCGTCGTGCCGGGTGGCGTCGGCGGGCAGGTCGGCGTCGGCGAACGCGAAGCTGTTGACGATGTAACAGCCCTTGCCCGTGCTCCAGACACCCTCGAACTTCTTGCCGCGGGTGACCGTGCCGTCGGCGAACTGCTTGCGGATCGGCGTGGTCCTGGCGTCCCGCTCCGGCACCTCGATCCAGGTGACCTTGAACGGCCGCCCGATCTGCGCCGAGGTCAGGTAGGCGACGTCGGGCAGGATGCTGCCGTCGTCCAGGCGGATCTGCATCGCCTCCAGCTTGCCGGCGGTGTCGCCGAGCCAGTTGGCGGCACCCTCGCGCAGCCGGACGCCGTGCGGCGCGGTCCACCGGTAGAACAGGCCGGTCGGGCCGCTCGCGTCCTCGGAGAGGTAGACGCGCTGCAGGCTCGGTTCGACGGCGAGCGCCTCGTGGTCGTACCGCCCGAATGCCTTGATCGGCTTGGGCAGTTGGTGTTTCGAGTCGCCCGGAAGCACCTCGAACACGTACCCGTGGTCCTTGGCGTAGGTGCCGGTGTTGGTGCCGGCCGTCCAGGCGGTGCCCGCGTTGATGAAGGTCTCCTCGCAGGTGTACCAGGTGCCCCACGGGGTGACGCCGCCGGCGCAGTTGCGCACCGTGCCGGAGATGCCGACCCACTCGGAGACCAGCGTCCCGTGGCCGTCGGTGTGGATCACCGTGCAGCCGCCGGCGTTGGGCGCGCCCGGGTCGTAGACGGTTCCGGCGATGTGCGGAACGCCGTGGGCGGACATGTGCGGCGTCAGCTCGTGGTTCTGGATGATCGTCAGGCGGTTACGCCCGGCCGCGACCACGCCGGTTCCGTCGTGATAGGCGGGCGTCTTTCCCTGACCCGACGAAAGATCACTTACGCCCTCTCGGGTCACGATCTTGTAGGAGAAGCCGGCGGGCAGGGCCAGAATGCCGTTCGGGTCGTCCTGTAACGGCGGGAACGGCCGGCCGCCGTGTCCGTGCGAGCTGTGCGCGGCCGCGGGCTCCGCGAGCGTGGGCAGTGCTCCGGCGACGGTCAGGCCGACTCCGGCCGCAGCTCCTCCACTGAGGATCTGACGACGAGAAATGGTCATGATTGGACACTCTCCTGGGTGCGCCGACAACAGAAATCGGGTACTCAGGAAGCCTTCGATTCGGGGGTAAAGCATCGGTGAATGGGAGGGAAACTTGGGGTGGTTAGATCGATACTTTCATGCCTTGACCAGCGTCAATGTAAGGCGACCCTGCTGGCCCGGCTCTGCCCGGTTCGCCGAGTGCGACGACGAGGTTGTGCGCGCGAGGTGCTCCGCGCTGCGAGCTCATGGGGATCGTTGTAGCGTGGGTTAAGCCCTAGACCTCGGTGACTCCTGTTCCCGATCACCGAGGTTGGCTTTTGTGATCCAGATTCGACGTACCCTCCTGGGCCTGTTTTTGCTGCTGGGGACCGCTTCGTGCACGACGCCTGAGGCGCCGGCCGGGGCTCCCGGGTGGACGCCTGTGTGGAGTGACGATTTCGCCGGTCCGGCCGGCAGCGCGCCGTCCGCCGCGAACTGGCTGCATGCCACCGGCACCGGCTACCCCGGCGGCGCGGCCGGGTGGGGGACCGGCGAGATCGAGGTCATGACCGACCGGACCGAGAACGTCCGGCTCGACGGCGACGGCCATCTCGCGATCGTGCCGCTGCGCACCGGTGCGGGTGTGGGTAGCTGGACTTCCGGCCGGGTGGAGACCCGGCGTACCGATTTCGCCGCGCCGCCGGGCGGGAAGCTTCGCATCGAGGCCGTCCTGCGCCAGCCCGACGTCACCGGTGCGGAGGCGGCCGGGTACTGGGCGGCGTTCTGGGCTCTCGGCGCGCCCGCCCGGCCGGTGGGCTCGGCGAACTGGCCGCACGTCGGCGAGTGGGACGTGATGGAGGCGGCCAACGGCCACGACTCGGTGTGGCAGACGTTGCACTGCGGCGAGCCGGTCGGCGGTCCCTGCGGGGAGCCGACCGGCATCGGCAGTGGTGAGCAGGCATGTGCGGGCTGCCGCAGCGAATTCCACACCTACGCCCTGGAGTTCGACCGTGGCGTCACCCCGGAAGAGCTGCGCTGGTACGTCGACGACAAGAACACCTTCACCGTCAAGGCCGACCGGGTCGACGCCGCGACCTGGGAGCAGGCCAACCAGCACGGCTTCTTCGTGATCCTCAACGTCGCCATCGGAGGCGCCTTCCCGAACGCGTTCGGCGGCGGCGCCACCGCCGCGACGAAGCCCGGGGTGCCTCTTCTGGTGGACCGGGTCGCCGTTTACACGAGCTCGGTGAGGAGCAGCAGCCGATGAGTCTCATTCCGGCCCGGATCGGGCCCGTCAAGGAGCTGTCCTGGCAGCCCATCCAGCGATCGACCCGGTTCGTGGTGTTCGTCGCCCTGTGCGTGACGGTGTTCTACATGATCTTCCTGTTGAACCCGGCGTACCGGGGGAACACCTGGATCTGGGGGCTGGTCCTGTTCGCCGAGGGCATCACGATCCTCAACGCGCTGGCGATGTGGTGGACCGTGCTGGCGCACACCCAGCATCCGGACCCACCGGAGGTCTACGCGTGGCGGCGCCGGCTGACCACCGGAGCCCTGGCGCCCTCGATCGACGTGTTCATCACCGTCTACGGCGAGCCGCTCGAGATCGTTCTGGTCACCGTGCGGGCGGCCCGGGACATGCGGGCGGCGCACAAGACCTGGGTCCTGGACGACGGCAACAGCGACGCGCTGCGGGACGCCTGCTTCGCCGAGAAGGTCGGCTATCTGCGCCGCACCGAGCACGTGTACGCCAAGGCCGGCAACATCAACGCGGCGTTACGCCGTACCGATGGCGAGTTCGTGGTCATCCTGGACGCCGACCACGTGCCCAGCCCGGATTTCCTGTTGCGCGCGCTGCCGCACATGCAGGACGAGAAGGTGGCGTTCGTGCAGACGCCGCAGGCCTTCCCGAGCGCGAAGGGCCTGGTGGCCCAGGGGTCGGCCGAGTCCCAGCGGATCTTCTACGAGCTCGTCCTGCCCGGCCGCAATCACTTCAACGCGGTCTTCTGCGTGGGCACCAACGTCATCTTCCGGCGGACGGCACTGCGCGAGATCGTCGGCATGCACACGGCCAGCAACTCGGAGGACATCTGGACCTCGATCGAGCTGCACCGCCGCGGCTGGCGCTCGTTCTTCGTGCCGGAGGTGCTGGCCCGTGGTCTCGCGCCGGACAGCCTCCTGCCCTATTTCAAACAGCAGTTCCGATGGGCGTACGGGGCATTCGAGGTGATGTTGCGCGGTGGTCTGCTGCGGCGCAGCGTGCTGACCATCGACCAGCGCTTCCAGTACCTGCTGGCCGGCATCAACTACCTGCTGTCGCTGGCGGCCCTGATCCTGATGTGTCTCCCGGCGGTGTACCTGCTTTTCGGGTTGAGCCCGATCCGGGCGGACATGAGCACCTGGCTCGTGCACTACGCGCCGTTCTACGTCCTCATCATGATCGTGACAATTGTCCAGCTGGGCGGCTTCAAGCTCTCGGCGATCGTCACCAGCATCGGCGCGGCGCCGATCCACGTGCGGGCCCTGGTCATGGCGATCTTCAAGCGGCACGTCAAGTGGACGGTCACCAACTCCGGCGCGACCGGGCTGCCCGGGGTTCAGCTCGTCCTGCCGCACGTCGCCCTGTTCCTGCTGAACGCGCTGGCCATCGCGGTCGGGATCAGCACGCTGCCACTTCTCGGCACCGACGTGGCGGCGGTCGGGCTGTCCATCGCCTGGGCCTCCATCTACGTCCTCGTCCTGGGCCGGATCATCGCCGAAGCGGTGATCGCGCCCCGGGTCATCAAGGAGCGGCTGGAACGGCGCAAGGCCGGTGCCCTGCTGGCCCGGGCGCTGCCCTGGCCGGCCCGCTGGGAGGAGTCCGATGAGTTGATCGGCTCCGCCATGGCCGACGCCGCCGGCGAGCCCATCGTCCACACCCGCAGAGGGGAGTCGTCATGACCCAATCGGCCGTCACCGAGGCGCCCGTCACGCCGCAAAAACCCCGGAAGCCGCCGGGCCGATGGCGGGCCCGGCTGATCGTGCTGTTCATGGTGGCCGCCGCCGTGGTGGTCTTCGTCCGGCTGACCGCCATCCGGAAGACCGACGCGGCCCTCGTCGACCTCGGGACGGTCACCTTGACCGCACAGCCGATCCCGGTCGAGACGCCCCGGCCGGGCCAGGTCACCGAGGTCTCGGTGCGGGCCGAGCAGGTGGTCAAGGCGGGTGCCAAGCTCGGCGTGGTCGAGGTGACCACGACCGATTCCGACGGTGAGCCGGTTCTGAAGAAGCTGACCCTGGTCGCCCCGCGGGACGGCATCGTCGTCGACCAGCCGGTCACCATGGGCAGCACCCTGCAACCGGGACAGCCGTTCGTGGAGCTGTACGACCCGGCCGAACTGACCTTCATCACCGATGTGCCGGTGGCGGATCTGCCCGAGTTGAGTGCGGGAATGGTCGCCAAGCTCGAGGCCAAGGGGCTCGACCGCACGGTCAAGGCGACCGTCCAGCGGATCGTGCCCCGGGTCACCGGCGCCGACGAGGCCGGTGCGGCTCCCGGATTCCTACGGATGGTGCTGCTGCCGGCCAGCGCCACCGAGGTGCGTGACCTGGTGCCGGGGATGCGCTTCACCGGCGCGGTCGACACCCGTACCGGCCCCGCGGGCCCGAAACTGGTTGCCCTGCGGTGACGGCCCCGCGCCGGGCGGACAGTGTTGTCCGCCCGGCGCTGGGGTTTGCTTACTTCTTGACGAGGGTCACCTTCAGGGACTGGGTCGCACCCTCGAACGCGACCGTCAGGTCCACGTCCAGCTTCCCGGTCTTCTTCAGGATCTCCTGGTAGGCCGGGGCGACCGTGACGGTCAGCGTGGACGAGCACGCCCCGCCCACCTTCTTGGTCACCGTGAGCACCTTGTCGCCGGACAGGGTGATCGTGCCGGGCATGTTCACCGCGATGGTCACGGCGGCCGTGCCGGACTTGGCGTCCGTGCTGACCTTCGTGACGGTCACCGTGGGCACCGGGGCCACCGTGGCGGTCACCGTCTTCGACCAGGTCTTGTTCCCGGACGAGTCGACGACGAGCGCCTGGAAGGTGACCTTCTTGCCGGCCTCCTTCAACGAAGGGGTCCAGCTGAAGCCGTACGGCGTGGTCGTCGACGTGCCGACCTTGCTGCCGTTGACCAGCAACGTCGCCGAGGCGATGCCGAAGTCGTCGGTGCCGCGGATCAGCGGGGTGACGGCGGTGCCGACGGTCAGTTTCGCCCCGGAGGCCGGGTCGGCCACCTCGGCGGTCGGGTCCTTGTCGACCACCCGGCCGACCGACGCGGGCACCGACTTCGGCGCCGAGGACAGCGGCTTGGACACGATGACCGTGGCCGACACCGGCGGCTTGCCGGTACCGAAGTAACTGCGCGAGATGGTGAACGGCGCCCCGTCCCGCTCGGTCGTGCCGTCGGCCCCGGCGTTGTACGCCGCGTACCCGTTGCCGGTGATGATGTCGCCGGACGCGGTCACCGTGCCGGAATCGGCCAGCAGGATGCCGGTCGCGTTCCCGGTGATCCGGCTGTCGTCCACGAACCCGTCGAAACCGCTCGTGTACTTCACACCGACGGCCGTCGAGACACCCTTGACCACGGTGTCCGTCACGTAACCGTGCTGGATGATGCCGGTCCGCACCGTGTTGTCGGCGGCGCCGTCCTTGCCGCGGGCACCGTCGAACAGGATGCCGCCGGACTGGTACCCGGTGACGACGCTGTCGGCGACGGTGAGCTCGGTCTGCACGGTCGAGGCGCTGGCGCCCTGGATCAGCCCGGTCTTGACGATGCCCCAGCCGTGCGGGTGTGCGGCCTTCTCCTCGTCGGTAGCCGCGACCTTCAGCGGCCCGACGACCGACTCGGAAACCCGGCCGGCCGCCCCGAAGTACGCGATGCCGGCCTCGGCCCAGACGTTGCCCGAGGTCACCGTGACGCCGGAGATGTCGACGAACATCTCGTTGGTGTCGGTGGAACCGAGCGACTGCCGGGACACCGTGATCACGTTGCCGCCGCCGTCCCGCAGGTACGGGGTGTCTCCGGCCAGGGTGGCCAGCGACTGGTCGGGCTCGATGGTCACCTTGTCGGCACCGGCGCCCTTGATCTTCAGGGGCTTGTTGATGGTCAGGCCGTTCTTCGCACCTGTTTGAACCGGGTTGGCGGCTGCGTTGACCGGCGTCGACGACTCCTGGTAGGTGCCGGCGCAGACCACGATGGTGTCCCACGGTGACGCGTAGTCGACCGCCTGCTGGATCTTGCTGAACTGCGCGTTCGGACACTGTTGCTTGTCGTCGTCGACGGTCCAGACGTTGCCGGTGTCGGCGAGCTGCACGGTGTTCGTCGTCGGCAGGAGTGCGGCCGGCGTCGGCCCGCCCGAGGCGTAGCGGCCGTAACCGGCACCGTTCGCCTTGGTGACCCCGTCCGACATGATCTGCTTGCCGGACTTGGCCTCCTGGAAGCGCACGTCCGCCACCTGGATCGAGCCGGACTTCGGCATGGCACCTTCGCCGAAGCGGAACTCGATCTTCGAAACGGCAGAGGTGTTCAAGCCCTGCTTGGTGAACTCGCTCAGCGGCACCCGGATCTGGTCCAGGACGATGTGCGTGTTCGGCGTGTTGGTGCCGGTCGACATGTGCAGGGCGTTGCCCCAGCGCGGGTCGCCGGCGTCCACCGTGGCCTCGTGCCCCGACGCGTCGGTCAATGCGATCACGAAGTTCTGCGTCGTCGACGTCGGGTCGTACGACGTGGGCTTCTCGTTCGCCCAGATCGGAGCCTCGGTGGTCCCGGTCTTGGTGTTGTCACCGCGGTTGTCGGCGCCCGGGTTGCGGGTGTCGAAGAAGTTGACCGCGGCGCTCAGCGACAGCGCGTCGAGCCCACTGACGTCCGAGGACGCCGCCGGGATCTGGGCGGTGAGCTTCGCGGTCGAGGTCGCGTCCCAGGCCAGCGCGAGCTGCCGGCCGTAGGACTGGTTGATCGGGCTGTTCTCCCGGACCGCGTTCTGGCCGCCGAGCGCGGTAGCCGCCGGCAGCGGGCACTGCTTGGCCGCGGTCGGCAGCCCGGTCTTTCCGAGCTGGGCCGGCGCGAATTCCCCGGGCTCCGGGTTGCACCAGTCAAAACCCTGCGCGGTCGCCGCCGGCTTCGGCGTCACACCGGCCGCTTGGGCGTACGGGTCGGCAAAACCGCTCCCGCTCAGCGAGCCACCGAGCGCGTTCGTGGTCAGCGGGTTCTGCACCTCGGGGCGGATCACGTCGACCCGCTCCTCGGCTCCGGCGAAGTACGTGGTGTTGACCCGCTCGTTGCACGGGATCCGGGTGCCGGACTCGCTGGTCGGGCAGGCCGATGCGGGCACCTGCAGGCCGCTCGCGGTGTTCGACAGCTCACCGGTCAGGTACGCCTCGAACGCACCCTCACCACCGATGTACCGGCGGAAGAAGGCGGCCATCGTGGCCAGGCCGAGCTTCTCCTGGTCGCCCATCCGCGCCGCGTCCCCGGAGATCTTGGTGTTGACCGCCGGGTTCAGCGGGTCGGAGTTGTCGATCGCGTAGTTCTGGGCCGGGTCGGTGTAGCTGGCCGCCCCGCTGAGCCGCAGGTTGTTCGGGTGCACGTTGGTGTTCGCGAACGGGGCCGAGTTACCGCAGGCCGCGTCGTTGTTGGCCTGCCCGTCCGCACCGCCGTCGGCGTACCACACGGTGTTGTACCAGTTGTGGATCGCGCCGAGGTGTTCCACCTGGATGCTGGGGAACGGGTTGTCCGGGTCGGTGTACTGGCTGCGCTCGAAGAACCGCGCGCCCTGCAGGTTGGAGACGTCACCGTCACACATCGGCAGGATCGTCATGTACGGCAGGTCGGACGGCGCCTTGCGCTCGTAGTCGACCGGTGCGAGCGAGATGACGCCGCTGATCGGGTAGCGCGGGCCGTCGGTCCGGATCTTGTTGTAGGCCAGGAAGCTGGTGACCGCGTCACCGCCGCGCGAGTGTCCCATCAGGCCGATCCGGGTCAGGTCGAGGTGACCGGAGAGCGTGGTGCCGATGGTGGTGTGCGCGTCGACCGGCAGACCCTTGGCCTTGCTGGCCGCGGTGATGGCGTCCAGGGTGGCGGCGATGAGCGTACGGCGGCTGTGCATGCCTTTGCCCTTGTTGCCGTCCTGCCGCATCATCAGCTGGTCCTGGGAGATGGAGAAGGTGGTGTATCCCCAGGTCGCCAGGTTCTCGGCGAGGTAGGCGTAGCCGTCCTCGTTGTGCTTGAACTGAGCGCAGGACGCGGTCGTGGAGTCCTGACCGGAGTCGCACGAGCCGTGGTTGCCGTGCACCAGGACGATCACCGGCGACGGGGTCTTCCGCTTGCTGAAGTCGGGCATGTAGAGCTGACCGCGAATTTCGACAGTCTCGGCGGCCGCGGCCGTGCCGGCCGTCGGGGCGGTGCCGTCGGAGTTGGGTTCCTGGATGGTGGCCAGGCCGAACTTGGCTTCTTCGATGACCTTGTACCCGTAGGTTCCGCGGGCGGTGGGGTCAGGCAGAGCCGACGACGTTGTCGACGTTGTTGCGGTGGTGACAACGGTGGCGGCCGCTGCCGCGGGCGTGGCCAGCGCGACCGGAACCGCCACGGCGGCGATCACGGAGAGAGCTGTAGCCCGTACGGAAAGGTTGAACACGCCGGGGACGCTAAAGATCAGTCGTTTCCCAGGTGTTTCATATGGACTGCACAGCTGTTGCAGATGATCATGCAAGGGACTCTTGCTCGTCGATATCTGTACGACTATGTTAATGAGAAATCACATAGCTGTTTCCGCATCGACACCTGCTCAACAGGCTTCCGGCCCACCAGGAAGTAGGTAAGCGAATGCAAAATCTCAACCGACGGCGTGTCCTCACACTCGGTGCCGCACTGGGTCTGGCGACCGTGGCGGACCCCACCAAGGCCTGGGCCTGGTCCTCCGCCAACTCGATCGCCGCCACCGACACCATCACCGACCCCTGGTCCGTCTGGGACGACGCCACCGACCCGCTGGTCGCCTCGCTGCTCGAAAACGGCCAGATCCCGGCCGTCAACACCGCGTTCGCCGCGTGGGTCAACAACGGCGATCCGCTGCCGGCCGGACTGCCCGCCAACCTCGCCGCCTACCTCCAGCAGGTCAACACCCTGCCGTCCTGGGCCGATCCGGCCAAACTGGCCCGCGCCGCCCAGTTCAACAAGCGGATGAGCATGTACCTTTTCCTGCTCTACGGTCTGGGCAGCGGCATCATGAGCACGGTCATCCCGCGCGAGGCCCGCAACGTCTACTGGTCGGCCGGCGGCGCCGAAATGCAATCAAGAGCCGCCAAAACCTTTACGTACGGGTACGACCTGGCCGCCCTCGACGCGTTCCTGCCGACCGGGCATTTCGTGGTCACCTCGAACAAGACCCGGCTGACCCACGCCGCCGTGCGTCACCTGCTGCCGCAGTCCCCGCAGTGGCGAGCGGTCACCAACGATCAGGACTTCATCCCGATCAGCAACGGCGACATCCTGGTCACCTTCCACAGCCTCGGCACCTTCGTGTTCGGCAAGCTGAAGGCCTGGGGCATCAAGATCTCGGCCGCCGAGGAGGACGCGTTCCTGCACCAGTGGCAGGTCGCGCTGCACCTGCTGGGTGTGCGCGACGACTTCATCCCAGCCAGCTGGGCCGCCGCGAAACAGCAGTCGGCCTACGTGCTGACCCCGATCATGGCGCCCACCCCGGAGGGCATCAACCTGGCCGACGTCCTGCTCGGACTGGTGGCGCAGGTCGATCTGGGCGTCACCAAGGGTTTCCAGCGCGAGTTCGCCCGGTACCTGCTCAGCGACAAGGTCGGCGACTGGCTGAAGCTGCCCCGCGACCTGATCTCGCGCAGCGTGATCGAGCTCGGCTGGCCGACCTACGTCGCGTTCCGCGAGGGCTTGTCGCCGATCATGCCGACCACGTTCTCGATGTTCGACCAGTTCGTCCGCGGCCTGGCGATGCTGTTCCTGAACAACGGCACCTCGCCCAGCTACACCCCGATCACCATTCCGACCGGGAACCGGGCCGCCTAGACAGTCAGGGCGCTGGTGACCAGGGCGGTGACGGTGTCCCGGTGGCCGGGGGTGTTCTGCCAGCGCAGAGCGCGCCCGGCCTCGACCACCACACCAAAGCCGGCGTGCACCAGCAGCCGGGCGCCGCGCGGGTCGAGGTCGGGCCGGGCCAGCCGCAACTGCTGTTCCCAGACCGCGATGTGCTCCCGCTGGGCGAGCATCAGCGGCCGCTGCCGGTCGGCCGGCAAACCCCGGATCTCGGCCTCGGCCACGCTGTTGAGCGCGTTGTGCTCGAAGCTGTAGGCCACGTACGCGGCGGTCAGCGCGACCACCGCCTGGCGCGGGTCGGCGGCCTGATCGAGGCTGCGGTCCACCGCCTGGGCCAGCAGCCCGGCGGCTTGCAGACAGGCGGCCACCAGGATGTCGACCTTGCCGGGGTAGTGCCGGTAGATCGCCGACGGGGCGAGCCCGACCGCCTGCGCGATCTGCCCGTTGGTGACGTTGGCGAACCCGTCCCGGGCGAACAGCGGGATGGCCGCGGCCAGGATCTCGGCCCGCCGGGTGCGCGGCACCGGCAGGGCCGGCAGCTCGACCAGGCGCGCGCTGCCGGCCGCCGCGCCCGGATCGGTGGCGACCATCCGCAGGGCCGAGGACAGCAGTAGGTCCTCGATGCGGCGCTGGGCGATCGAGGTGTGGTGCATGGTGATCGAGCCGATCGCACCGAGCGCGGCCACCGCCCGCAGATGCTCGCCGCCCAGCGGGTATTCCTGCCGCACCTTCTCGGCCACCCGGTCCACCACCTGCGCGAATTTCGTCCGCAGTTGCCGGCGGTCGGCGCGCTCGAGGTAGCGGGCCTCCCACCGGTACAGCCCACCGGACGCGCGGTGCGCGACGGTGACCCGGACCAGCGCGGCCAGCATGTCGGGCAGGGCGGCGTCGGGCGGTGCCTCGTCGAGCGCCCCGACCAGCCGGTCCACCATCAGGTCGGCGCACGCGGCGAACAGCGCGTACTTGTTCGGGAAGTGCCGGTAGAGCGCGGCCGCGCTGATCCCCACCCCGGCCGCGATCTCCTCCATCGACGCCGCGTGATAGCCCCGCTCGCTGAACACCTGGCCGGCCGCCTCGATGATCAGCTGCTTGCGGTTGGGCGGTCGGGTCGCGGCCGCGGAGGTGGGCGAGCGCAGGACCATGGGCGCTAGTCAATCACGCGCGCCGGAACAGGTCCGCCTCGAACCGGTACGCGTCGCCGCGGTACTTGTTGTGGCCGATCAGCACCGGGGTGCCGTCGGAGGTGTAGGCGACCTCGTCGCCGACCAGCACAGGCGCACCGGCGGCGATGCCGAGCAGCCGGGCCAGCTCGGCGTCGGCGCTCTCCGCCATCAGCGTGTAGGCGCTGCGATGCACCTCGATGCCGCAGCGCTCGCGCAGCACGTCGTAGAGCGAGACGTCGGTGAGGTCGGCGGTGGCCAGCGCCGCGGCCCGGTTTTCCGGGACGACGACCACGTCGAAGCAGACCGGGGTGCCGTCCATGCCGCGCAGCCGGTCGACCTCGACCACCGGGGAGGCCGGCGCGATGCGCAGCTTGGCCGCCTCGTCCATGCCGGCCGGGCGAACCTCCTGGCGGATCACCCGGGCGGTCGGGCGCAGGCCGCGGGCCCGGGCCATCTCGGTGAAGGACTGCAGCGTGCTGGGCGGCTCGCCGATGACCTGGGTCGGCACGAACCAGCCGCGCTGGGCCGAACGCTGCAGGATGCCCTCGGACTCCAGCCGGCTGAGCGCGAGCCGCAGGGTGGCCCGGCTGACGCCGAGTTGGGTGGCCAGCTCTCGCTCGCCGGGCAGCCGGGAACCGGGCGCATAGCGGCCCACGGTGAGGTCGCGCGCCAGCTGTTCATAGGCCTGCGTCGAAGCGGTACCGGTCATCACGCCAGCAGAGTACCAGTTAGCTCGATGGTTGGACCAGTTGCGATTTGTGGTTCAGCACTGGACTAACTGGTATAGGAACGCTTAGTGTCCTGAGTCACGGGCCTCCGGACGCGGCCCAAGCGACCCAACGGAGTGTGAAATGCGCGTTCATAAAGCAATCGGGGCAGTCGCAGCGAGTTTGATCTTCAGCATGCTGGCGGCCTGCTCGCCGGGCAGCGGCTCGACCGACAAGGCCGAAACCCCCTCGACCGTCTCGACCGATGTCGCCGCGGCCGGCACCGTCACCCTCAAGTTCACCGACTTCTGGGGCGGCGCCGAAGGCGAGTGGATCAAGCAGGTCATCGCCGACTTCCAGAAGAAGTACCCGAACGTCACGATCGACCGCACGACCGAGGACTGGGGGCAGCTCAACTCGACCCTCAACCTCCAGCTGCAGGACGACGGCGGGCCGGACATCGCGACCGCCAACAACGGCTGGCAGTCGCTCGGCACGCTGGCCAAGGGCGGCCTGGTGGTCAACCTCGACGCGTACGCCAAGGCCTACGGCTGGGACAAGAAGGTCCCGACCACGATCGCCCGGCAGAACCAGTTCAGCACCGACTTCAAGACGATGGGCTCGGGTTCCTGGTTCTCCACCCCGATGGCGCGTACGTCGCTGATCGGTCTGTACTACAACGCCGACAAGCTCAAGAGCCTCGGGATCAACCCGCCCGCCTCGCTCGCCGACCTCGAGGCGGCCGCGGCCAAGGCCAAGGCGGCCGGCGAGGTGCCCTTCGAGTACGGCAGCCTGGACAGCTCGACCACGGTGCTGCTCGGCGTGCAGGCGCTGCTGGCCGACAAGAAGAAGCTCAACGACTACATCTACGACACCCCGTCGGTGAAGGCCGCCGACGTCGGGATGACCGAGGCGATCACGCTGGTCAAGAAGTGGGCCGACGCGGGCTACTACCCGAAGAACTACCAGGGCATCGACTACCAGACCGCGGTCGCCAACTACGTCGGCGGCAAGGGTGTCTTCCGCTGGGAGTACACCGGCTCGCTCGGCCTGAACGCCGCCCAGCAGGGCCACTACGGGTACGTGCAGCTGCCGCAGGCCAGTGGTAGCGGAACGGTCGGCGTGGGTGCCGCGCCCGGTGCCATGGTGGTCTCGGCCAAGAGCAAGCACCCGGACGTCGCGGCCGCTTTCCTCGACTACATGATGTCGGCCGAGACCGGTCAGGCCGCGGTGGACCGTGGTCTGGTGCCGGCGCTGTCGCCGGACGCCAAGGCCCCGGCCTCGTCGCTCAGCCTCACCGGGGAGTCGGCGGCCGCCGCCAAGCTCGACTCCGACGACGGCTACGTCCCCTACTTCGACTGGTCCAGCCCGACCATGCTGGACACCATCGGCGCGAACCTCCAGCTCGTGCTGGCCGGCAAGATGACCCCGGACAAATTCACCGAAGCCGTCGACAAGGACCGCGACGCCTTCCTCGCCCAGCAGAGCTGACGTGTCCACCTCCGCGACCAAAACCGTCGTCCGGCGCCGCTCGTTGCGCCGCCGGACGCGGTGGGTCGGCCTCGGTTGCGCGGCCCTGCCGCTCGGCATGTACGCGCTGGTCGTGCTCGTCCCGCTGGCGCAGTCGTTCCAGTACTCCTTCTTCAAATGGGACGGCGTCACCGCGTCGACCTGGGTGGGGTTCGACAACTACGTCTCGTTCGTGACCGACCCGGTGCTGCGGTCGACCTTCGGCCACGTACTCGTATTGATCGGCTTCTTTGCTCTTCTGCCCATCGCCCTCGGCCTGTTGTCGGCGGCGTTGCTCACCCGGGCGAAGCAGCCCGGCATGGCGGTCTTCCGCTGGATCTTCTTCCTGCCGCAGGTGATGACGACAGTGGTCATCGCCCTGGTCTTCAAGCGGATCTACGCCCCGGACGGTCCGCTCAACCAGGCCCTGCGAGCGGTCGGCCTCGACTCGTTCGCCAAGACCTGGCTCGGCGACTTCACCTGGGCGCTGCCGGCCCTCGGGCTGATCGGCACCTGGGTGACCTTCGGGTTCTGCATGGTGCTGTTCATCTCCGGCACCTCGGCCATCGCGCCCGAGCTGTACGAGGCGGCCCGGATGGACGGCGCCGGCCCGGTCCGCGAGTTCTTCGCGGTCACCCTGCCCGGGCTTCGTGGGCAGATGGCGGTCGCGCTGACGCTGACCATCACCGCCGCGTTGCGCACGTTCGACCTGGTCTGGATCACCACCCACGGCGGTCCGGGGACGTCGACCCTCACCCCGGCGGTCGCGCTCTACAAGGCCGCCTTCCAGAACCCGCAGGTCGGGCTGGCGGCCGCGATCGGCGTCGTGATGGCGGCCATGTGCCTGGTCATCGCGGTGGTCATCACCCGGATCTCGGAGAGGGACTGACGATGATCTCCAAGACGGAACGTGTCGTGAACTACGTCGTCCTGACGTTTCTGGCGCTGCTCGTGCTCTTCCCGATCGGGTCGTTCCTGCTGTCCGCGCTCAGCCCGGACCGCTCCGGCAAGCCGGTCGGGGTCGGCGACTTCGCGTGGGGGAACTTCGCCACCGCGTGGCGCGACGCCGACTTCTCCCGGGCGATGGCGGTCTCCATGATCATTGCGGTGGTCGTGGTGGCCGGGCAGGTGCTGCTCGGACTGCTCGGCGGGTACGCCTTCGGCGTCCTGGGCGTGGTGGGCGACAAGGTGCTGTTCCCGATCGTGCTGCTCGGCATGATGATCTCGCTCGAGGCGATCATCGTCCCGCTGTACTACCAGTTCCGATCGTTCGGACTGACCAACACCATTCCCGGCATCATCCTGATTCACCTCGGCATGGGCGTACCCTTCGGGGTTTTCTGGATGCGCGCGGCCTTCCGCGCCCTTCCGCGCTCGGCCTTCGAATCGGCCGAGATGGACGGCGCCGGACCGCTGCGGATGCTGCGGTCGATGGCCGCACCGATGGCCAAGCCGGCCATCTACACGCTGATCCTGCTCAGCTTCATGTGGACCTGGAACGACTACTTCCTGTCCCTGGTGTTCCTGCACGGGGACAACCAGACGGCGACCGTCGCGCTCGGCGTCTTCCAGGGCAAGTACGTCACCCAAATCAACCTGATGGCCGCCGGCGGCCTGATCGTCGCCGCGCCCGTCCTCGCCCTCTACGTCGTGTTCCAGCGCAAATTCATCTCCGGAATGCTGGCCGGCGCGATCAAGGAGTGAAGTCGTGTCCCTTCAACCCATCGTCCTGCCGGACGCCGACGCGGTCGGCGAAACGGTCGCCGCGACGATCCTCGATCGCCTGGCCGCTATCGACAGCCGGCCGTTCCTGCTCGGTTGTCCCAGCGGCCGTACGCCGACACCGGTCTACCGGGCCCTGGCCCGGCACGCCGCCCGTGGCGTGGACCTGTCCCGGCTGGTCGTCGTCATGATGGACGACTACGTCGAGCCCGACGGGCTGCGCCGGGTGGACCCCTCGCTGCCGTACTCGTGCCTGGGTTTCGCGCAGCGCGAGATCGTCGCCCCGCTCGGGCAGGAGATCGAGATCTGGGCGCCCGACCCGGCCGAGCCGGAACGCTACGACGAGGCCATCGAGGCGGCCGGCGGGATCGACCTGTTCCTGCTGGCGACCGGGGCGGGGGACGGGCACATCGCGTTCAACCAGCCCGGTACGCCGCGCGACGCCCGCACCCACGTCACTTTGCTGGGTGAGGCGACCCGGCGCGACAACATGGGCACGTTCCCGTCGTTCACCAGCCTCGACATGGTCCCCACCCATGGGGTGACCGTCGGCATCGACACCATCGCGGCGCTGTCCCGCGAGGTGATCATGATGGTCAGCGGCTCGCACAAAAACTCGGCTTTTCAGCGTATTAAAGCTGCTAAAGCCTACGAATCGGACTGGCCGGCCACGATCGTCGTCGAATGCAAGAACCCCACGCTCATCGCCGACCGCGCAGCATCTGAAGGGAAATGACAGTGGCATCCATCAAGCTCGTCTACATCGGCGGCGGGTCGTCTCGTGGCGCCGGCACCATGGCGTCGATCCTGGCGCACGGCAAGGAATTCGACGGCTCCGAGATCGTCATCCAGGACGTCAACCCGGACCGCCTGCACGCGGTGGAGACGATCGCCCGGAAGATCGCGGCGGCCGACGGCCTGGACATCAAGATCTCGTCGACCACCGACCGGCGGGCCGCACTGACCGACGCCGACGCCGTCCTCGCCAGCTTCCGCCCGGGTGACTTCGCCGCCCGCGCCCTCGACGAGCGGATCCCCCTGAAGCACGGCGTGATCGGCCAGGAGACCCAGGGACCGGGCGGGTTCTTCATGGCCCTGCGCTCGATCCACATCTACGAGGACATCATCCGCGACCTGGACGCGGTCGCACCGAACGCGGTCATCTTCAACTACACCAACCCGGTCAACATCGTGTCCCAGGCGGTCACCCGATTCACCGACCGCACGATCTGGTCGATGTGCGAGGGACCCATCGTCTTCCCGAAGACCGTGCTGCGGGCGGCCGGCCTCGACCCGGCGCGCGCCAACATCGTGATGGCCGGGGTCAACCACAACTGCTGGTCCTACGAGCACACCTACGACGGCCAGGACCTGATGCCGCTGCTCGACGCGGCCTGGGAAGCCCGGAAGGACGACCCGACACTCTCCGTGCACGCCAAGCGGATGCTGCGGCTCGCGGTCACCATGCGTTCGGTGCCGGCCGACTACTTCCAGTACTACTACTTCCGCGAGGAGGTGCTGCGCGAGCTGCAGGGCGCCCGCACCACCCGGGCCGAGGACCTGCTGGCCGCGCTGCCCGGGTACTGGCAGCACTACGAGGAGCAGACCCAGGTCGAGGTCCCGACCCTGGACCCGACCCGCTCGCGGGGTGGCATTCACGAGCTCGAACTCGCGATCGACGTGATGAGCGCGTACTACAACGACCGCAGCGCCAAGCTGCCGGTCAACCTGCCGAACGTCGGGGGAGCGCTGCCCGGCTTCGACGACGACGTCGTGGTCGAGATGTGGTGCACGGTCGACGGGCAGGGCGTTCGCCCGCTGCCGCAGAAACCGCTGCCGCATGCGGTTCGCGGGCTGGTCCAGCAGCTGGCCGAGTTCCAGTACCTGGCGGCCGACGCCGCCTGGCAGGGCAACCGGGCCGACGGGATCCGGGCGCTGGCCGCCAACCCGATGGTGCCCACCCTGGCGGTGGCCGAGGAGCTCTACGACGAGATGGCCTACGCGCACCGCGCGTACCTCCCGGAGCGCCTGCTCAAGTGACCGCCTATCTGGCGGTCGACGCCGGAAATTCCAAGACGGTCGCCCTCGTGACCGACGGTGAGGGCGCCGTCCTTGGTCGCGGCCGAGGCGGAAACGGCGACATGTACGGGGCGGTTAGCGTGCCTTCCGCTCTGGAAGCCGTTTCCGGTGCCGTGTCGTCTGCGTTGGCCGGCGCCGGAATCACAGCGGGAGACGTCGCCTCGGCAGCTTTCCGGATCGCCGGCGTCGACTATCCGGAGGACGCGGTGTTCTGGGACGACCAGCTGCGTTCATCTTTTCCCGGCTTGACCTGTTTGAGCGTCAAGAACGACGCGTACGCCTCGCTGCGGCTGCTCGACGGCTCGGGCGTGGCCGTGTCGATCACCGTCGGCACCGGCCCCGCCGTCGCCGCCCGGGCCCGGGACGGGCGCGAGGAGCACTCCGGCTTCTTCGTCTTCGACCACCTCGGCGGCGGCGGGCTCGGCAACGCCGCCGTGCGCGCGGTCTGCCAGGCCTGGATGGGCATCGGTCCACCCACGTCCCTGACTGCCGCCATGTGCTCGTTCTACGAGGTCGCCGACGGCTGGGAGCTGCGCCACGAGTTCACCCGCCGCTTCGGGGCGCGACCCGCGACCGACCTCTGGAAGGCCGCCCGGCTCGTGCTGGCCGAGGCGGAGGCGGGTGACCCGGTCGCCCGCGACATCGTCCAGACGCAGGCCTCGGCATTCGTGCGCTATGCCGATTGGTGTGCCCGGCGGGTCGGCGTCGAGCTGGCCAGCGGTGAATTGCCGGTGCTGCTCAACGGGTCGGTCGCCACCTCCGAGCACCCCGCGATGCGGGTCGCACTGTTTTTTGAGTTGGGCCGGGTCGCGCCGGCGGCGCGCGTCTTCGTCGCCGACGCGTCCCCGCTGAGCGGGGTCGTTCTCGACGCCTTGGCCGAGGGTGGCCTCGACATCGGACCCGACCTGCTCACCCGGGTGCGCGACGAGCACCCGCACGACTTCCTCACCACCTGAAGGACTCCCGATGAACTTCGACATCTCGGCGCTGACCCTGGCGGAGAAGGCGTCCCTGCTCTCCGGCCACGACGACTGGTACACCGAGACCATCGACCGGCTCGGCATTCCCGCCATCGAGGTCGGCGACGGCCCGCACGGGCTGCGCAAGGAGACCGGCGTCGACATGGTGTGGGTGCCCGCCACCGGGTTCCCGACCGCGTCCGCGATGGGCGCCTCCTGGGACCGTGACCTGGTTCGCCGGGTCGCCGGGGCGATCGGCGAGGAGGCCCGCGCCGAGGGCGTCCAGGTCGTGTTGGGGCCGGGCGTCAACATGAAGCGGTCGCCGCTGTGCGGGCGGAACTTCGAGTACTTCGGCGAGGACCCGATGCACTCCGGTGAGCTGGGTGCCGCGTACGTGCGCGGGCTGCAGGAAACCGGCGTGGGTGCCTCGCTCAAGCATTTCGCCGCCAACAACCAGGAGATCGAACGCACCCGGATCTCGGTCGAGGCCGACGAACGTACGCTCCGCGAGATCTACCTGGCCGCGTTCGAGCGGGTCGTCACCACCGCCGACCCGTGGACCGTGATGTGCTCCTACAACCGCCTGCACGGCGTGCACGCCTCGGAGAACCGCTGGCTGCTGACCGACGTGCTGCGCGACGAGTGGGGCTACCAGGGATTGGTCGTCTCCGACTGGAACGCCGTCCACCACCGGGTCCGCGCCCTGGTCGCCGGCCTCGACCTGGAGATGCCCGGCACCGGCGGGGTGACCGACGCGGAGATCGTGGCCGCCGTGCAGTCCGGCGAACTGGCCGAGAGTGTCGTGGACGCGGCCGCCCGGCGGGTGCTGACCCTGGTCGCCCGCACCTACCCCGGCCCCGACCTGGTCAACGGCCCGGTCATCGACCTCGGAGTGCCGCCCGGCCGCCGGCTGACCGCCGAGCAGCTGGCCCTCCTGCGCGCCGACGAGCACCACTCCTTGGCTCGGGAAGCCGCCGCCGGGTGCGTGACCCTGCTGCGCAACGAAAACGCGGTGCTGCCGCTGGCAGACGACGGCCGGGTAGCGGTCATCGGCGCGTTCGCCGCCCATCCCCGGATCCAGGGCGGCGGCTCGTCCGGGGTGGACCCCACCCGCGTCGACAACGCGCTCAACCTGCTCGGCGACGTCGCTTACGCCCCCGGCTACGTCCACACGCCGAAGGACGCCTACCAGGACGACCTGGATGCCTACCTCGCCGCCCACGACGCCGAGTTCGTCGACGACGGCACCGGCCCGGCCCGCCGCTCGGCCACCCTGGCCCGCGCCCTGCGCCTGGCCGCGGCAGCCGAACGAGTAGCCGCCGGCCCGCTCTCGGCCCGAGCCACCCAGCTGATCGACGACGCCGTCACCGTGGCCGCGGACGCCTCGACGATCGTCGTCTTCGCGGGCCTGCCGCTGGCCTTCGAGCAGGAGGCCGACGACCGGACCACATTGGCGCTGCCCACCGACCAGGTCGCGCTCATCGAGCGGCTGGCCGACCTGCGCGACCGCACCGGCGCCGCGCTGGTCGTGGTGCTGTCCAACGGCGCCGCGGTAACCATGGACCCGTGGCACGACCGGGTCGACGCCATCGTCGAGGCGTGGCTGCCCGGCCAGGCCGGCGCCGGCGCCGTGGTGGACGTGCTGCTGGGCCGGGTGAACCCGTCCGGCAAGGTCAGCGAGACGTTCCCGCTGGCGGCCGAGGACACCCCCGGTTACGTGACCTGGACGGGGGAGCGCGGCACGGTCCTCTACGGCGAGGGAGTCTTCATCGGCTACCGGTGGTACGACGCGCTGCGCCGCACCGTGCGCTACCCCTTCGGCCACGGCCTGTCCTACACCACGTTCGAATACTCGGACCTGGAGGTTTCCGGCGACACCCGGGTCTCTTGCACGGTCACGAACACCGGCGCGGTCGCCGGCCGCGAGGTAGTCCAGCTCTACGTAGGCGACCCCGACGCCGCGGTCCGCCGCCCGGTGCGCGAGCTGCGCGGTTTCGAGAAGGTCGCCCTGCAGCCCGGCGAGAGCACCCGAGTCACTTTCGACCTGGTAAGCCGCGACTTCTCCTACTGGGACGTAGCCACCGACCGCGGCGACGGCCGATTCGGCGCCTGGCGCCTGGAAGGCGGCGAGTTCGTGCTCGAGGTAGGCGCCTCGTCCCGAGACATCCGCCTGCGCACCACCATCAACCTCCCCGACGACCCCGACGTCGCGCCCCTGGTGCCGGACGAGGACCTGCTGGGCCTGGCCGGCTCCCGCTTCACACAGGGCTATCGCTCTTAGGAACGGTCCGTTCAACGGTCTTCTCGATGAGCCCCCAGGCAAAGAGGCTGGCCACGGTCAGGGGCACCATCACATACCACTTCCCAAGCACCCCGAAGTCCTCCGACCGCCCCATCGTGTGCAACACGCTGAGCATCGCAAGCGGCACACAGGACGCCCCGATCAGCACCCGCCGCAGCCAGACCGGCGTCTGCCGGGCGGGGGTGTCGAGGCCGCCGGCGGTCGCTGTGCTTTCCATGCTCTCCGTGCTCTCCAAGCTCTCCATGCTGGAAAGTCTGGCAGTCGGCGGCCCGCCGGCGGATCTGCCCGCAGTCGGAAAACGATCTATAACCTCGGGTATAGGCGGCCCAGCACTTGACCTTCCCCCTCCGGGAAGGCCCAACCTTGGCGCATGGACAACTTGACCGCCCTCGCCGGCGCCCTCACGGACCTCCGCGTCGCATGAGGTGGGGTGGTGCGGCCCCTGGACCAGGGCCGGGTCCAGGGGCCTGGGTCCTACTGGTACTGGTTGTCGAGCAGGCCGTTCACGTACTTCTCGATGTTGGTGTAGCCCGTCTTGTCGAAGTCGCCGGCGGCGTCGTTCGTCGACGGGTTCAGGCCGTACTTCGTTTCCCATGCGTCCGGCATGCCGTCCCTGTCGGTGTCGGTCTTTGCCGTGCCGCCGGCCAGCGTGCCGTAACCGTTGTTGGCCAGGCCGGTCGCGGTCTGGCTGGCCCACAGGTCGCCCTTGGTGCCCAGCGACGTCACGTCGGCCACGACCAGCTTGTCGACGTCGTCGCGCGGGACGGCGCCGGCCTTGGCGATCACGTCGGCGTAACCGGCCGCCGCGCCCAGCGTCGGGATCGCGGCGGTGTCGGCCGAGAACGGCGCGGTCAGCTCGGTGGCACCGCCCCGCACCGCGGCGGTGGCGCCGTTCAATTGACCGTCCTTGTTGCTGTCCAGCCAGTTGTCCTTGTTGTAGATCTGCTGGTTGCCGGTTTGGTAGTAGTAGTTCGAGGCGCTCGTGGTGCGCGGGCCGGTGATGAAGTAATTGCCGACCACGTCGTGCAGGAAGTGCCCGCTGGAGTTACCGGCGGTGTAACCGGCCTGGTAGTTGTAGACCACGTTGTTCACGAACTGGGTGTTGGCCTTGGCCAGCGGGTTGCGGTTGTGCGAGTTGGCCCAGAGGTTGCGCCACCAGGTGTACGGCCCGGTCTCGGTGTGCGCGCCGAATTGCTGGCCGATCGGGTTGGCGTCGATCGAGTACTGCACGGTGATGTTCGAGGCGCGCACGGCGTCGATGTTGTTCCACGCGCCGAACTCGATGGAGACGTGGTCGAAGATCAGGTTGCTGGCGTCCAGCCAGTTGAGGCCGCTGTTCTTCTGGTCCGCGTCCTCGGTGCCCATCCGGAACCGGAAGTTCCGGACGATCACGTTGGTACCGCTGTTGAACGACACCTCCCCGCCGCGCACGCCGATGCCGGCACCCGGCGCGGTCTGCCCGGCGATGGTGATGTTGCTCTTCACCAGCACCGTCGAGTTCAGGTCGATGTAACCGCCGACGTCGAAGACGACGATCCGGTTGTTGGCGCTGACCGCGTCCCGGAACGACCCGGAGCCGGTGTCGTTCAGGTTGGTGACGTGGTAGACCGTGCCGCCTCGGCCGCCGGTGGCTGCCGCCCCGACCCCGACCGCGGTCGGGAACGCCTTGACCGGTCCGGAGGGCGGCGGAACGGTGGTGGGCGCGGTCGTCGGCGGGGTGGTGGTCGGCGGAGCGGTGGTGGGGGTGGTGGTTGGCGGAACGGTGGTTGGTGTGGTGGTAGGCGCGTTGGTCGGGGTGGTCGGCGTCGTGGTTCCGGTGCAGGCCGTGCCGTTGAGGGTGAAGGCGGTCGGGACCGGGTTGGTGCTGGTCCAGGTGCCGTTGAAGCCGACGTCGACCGCCGCGTTGGTGGCGATGGCGGCGGTGTAATCGGCGTTGGTGGCGACGACCGTTCCCGAGGCCGGGCTGGCGGTGAAGCCCCACGACTGCGTGATGGTCTGCCCGGCCGGGAACGTCCAGCCGAGCTGCCAGCCGTTGATCGGGTCGCCCAGGTTCTTGATGGTGATGGCGGCGGTGAAGCCGCCGGTCCACTGCGAGCTGACCTGGTAGGTCACCTGGCAACCGGCGGCCGCCTGGGCGGTGGTGGCCACCGCGATCGACGCGACGACGGCGACCGAGGCGACGGCGCCGACGACCCATTTCTTTCGCTGCATCGTCGTCTCCCTAGACAATCGGGTTCCAGCCGTCGGTGCCGGCCAGGTACTTCTGCGGGGTGTAGGTCGCCGCCGCCGAGTCGCTCAGCTGCGGGCGGTTGCCGTTGGAGCCGGCGCCGGAACCGGTGTTCCTGTATTCGAAGAACCGGGCGTTCTGCCAGGTGTTCTCCGACATGTCGGTCCACGGCTGTGAGGTTTTGATGGTGGCGCTGAGGCTGCACTCGCGGAACACGACCTGGGCGGCCGGTCCCCACGGGCGGCCCAGCCCGGTCACGTTGTTCGCCGCGCCGGTGATCGTGGATTTGTAGAACAGAATTCCGTAGGTCAGGGAGGGGTCGGTGTTGGCCGCGGTGATCGGGCCGCCGGTGGAGCGCTTCTCGTAGATGTTCGAGTTGTGGAACACCGCCGAGGCGCCGCCGAAGATGAAGTCGACAGTGCCCTCGACGTACGAGTTCACGAAGTAGTGGCGGTAGTTGTTGACCAGAAGGGTGTCCTGGTTGCCGAGGAAGCGGACGTTGTTGAAGACCGCCCGGTCGCCGTTGACATTGACCGCGACCGCCTGGCTGCCCTCGCCGTAGTCGTTCGACATGGTCAGGTTGGTCGCGGCGAAGTCCTTGGCCTTGACGAACACGGTGGCGCTGTTCGAGGTGCCGTAGCCGCCGGCGTTGCTGTGGTTGTTCACGATCACTGTCTGGGCGGCGGCCGAGCCGAGGCCCTGCAGCGTGACGTACGGCTTGTTGACCGTCACGATCTCCCGGTAGGTGCCGGCCTTGATCGTGATGACCTGGCGGGCGGTGTTGGTGGCCGGCACCGCGTCGACCGCGGCCTGCACGGTCGTGTAGGTCCCGGTCCCGTCCTTGGCCACCGTGGGCCGAGCGGCCGGCGGGCTGGTGGTCGGCGGAACGGTGGTCGGTGCGGTGGTCGGCGGCGAGGTGGCGGGGGTGGTCGGCGGAGAGGTCCCGGGGGTGGTCGGTGCGGTGGTCGGCGTGGTGGTTCCGGTGCAGGCGGTTCCGTTGAGGGTGAAGGCGGTCGGGACCGGGTTGGTGCTGGTCCAGGTGCCGTTGAAGCCGACGTCCACCGATGACCCGGTGCCGATGGCGGCGGTGTAGTCGGCGTTGGTGGCTACGACCGCGCCCGAGGCCGGGCTGGCGGTGAAGCCCCAGGACTGGGTGATGGTTTGGCCGGCGGCGAAGGTCCAGCCCAGCTTCCAGCCGTTGATCGGGTCGCCCAGATTGCGGATGGCGATGGCGGCGGTGAAGCCACCGGTCCACTGCGAGCTGACCTGATAAGTCACCTGGCAGCCGGCGGCGGCCTGGGCGTTGGTGGCCACGGCGACGGACGCGACGACGGCCACGGACGCGGCGGCGGCCGCGCTGGCGGCGATCTTCCGCATCACGCGCTCGCGCAGGTCAGGGCCGGCGTCGAAGCCGTGCCGGTGGCGAGGAAACCGAACGTGGTCGAGGCCCCCGCGGCCAGCGCGCCGTTGTACGACTCGTTGGCCACCGTCACGGCCGTACCGCTGGTGGTGAGTTTGCCGTTCCAGACCTGGCTGATCGCCTGGCCGGAGGCCAGTGTCCACCGTGCCGCCCAGCCGCTGAGGGCCGCGCTGCCGGCTGTCACCGTCACCTCACCCTGGAAACCCCCGGCCCACGTATTGGTGGTCCGGTAGGTGGCGGTGCACACCCCGGAGGCCGGCGGCGTGGTGGTCGGCGACGGAGAAGGCGAGGTGGTGGGCGACGGAGAAGGCGAGCTGGTGGTGGGCGAAGGGGACGGGGAGGTCGTGGTGGGCGAGGGCGACATCGAAGAGAGCGGCGGGCTGCCCAGGGAGGCGTAGTCCAGGTACTCCTCGATGTTGCGGTAACCGTCGCCGTCCGCGTCGCCGTTGTGGTCGTCGACGCTCGGGTTCAGGCCGCTGGCTGTCTCCCACGCGTCCGGCATGCCGTCGCGGTCGGTGTCCCAGCCGCTCGGGGCGTTCACCTGGGCCGCGTTCCAGAGTGCGTTCCACTCGGTGGTGTTGGCGTTGTTGACCACCCCGCCGCTGGTCGAGCGGGTCTCGCTGACCACCCGGGTGTCGACCGCGTCGCGCGCCCACCAGAACGCGCCGGCCTGGTTCAGCACCCTGGGCAGCGAGGCGGACGCGGCCTCGGTGGTCATGTTGGGTACGTCGAAGCGGGTCGACCGATGGGTCGGGATGTCGGTGAACCGGTCCCAGGCGATGTCCACCCCGTTGGTCAGCGTGGAGTCACCGTCGTAGTCGGCCCGGTTCCCGGAGATGTAGGCGCTGGTGCCGGTCGCCCCGGTGTAGACCTCGGGGCTGCTCGCGTTCTGCCGCAGATAGGTGTTGCCGACGAAGTTGGCGTTGGCGAGCTGATTGTCGCCGCTGTAACCCTTGCCTTCGAAGACGACGTTGTTGCTCCACTCCACGTAGTTGACCGCGCCGGTCTCGTTGCCGAGCCGGGGCAGCCGGCTGAGGTGGTGGGCGAACAGGTTGTGGTGGTAGGCGATGTTGGAGCCGGTCACGTCGCTGCCGACCAGCGCGCCGTAACTGTGCCCCTTGTAGTTCAGCCCGTCCGACACGATCGCGTACTGCACCGACACCTGCCCGGCCGCGTCGCTGCTGCTGATCCCCTCGTCGTCGTGCCAGCTGACCGAGACGTGGTCGACGATCACGTTGTCACCGGTGATCCAGATGCCGTCGTTGGTCGCGGTCTCCGGGTTGGCCTGGTCCTTGCCGGGCCGGAACTTCACGTGCCGGATGATGACGTTCTTGCCGGTCACCTTGGTGGCCTGGCCCATGATCGTGATGCCCGGGCGGGGTGCGGTCTGGCCGGCGATGGTCAGGTTGCCGGCGTTGATGGTCAGCCAGCCCTGCCGGCCGGCGGGGGCGAGCTTGATGGTCCCGGCGACGTCGAAGACGATGGTCCGCCCGGTGCTGGGCGTGTTGTTGATCCCGTACCGCAGTGACCCGGCGGCCGGGCTGGTGGCGTTGTCGGTCAGGTTGGTGACGTGGTAGACGTCGCCGCCCCGGCCGCCGGTGGCATACATGGCCGGGCCGGCCGCGCCCGGGAAGGCCGCGACGGCGGCCGCGCTGGCCGGGTGGCTGGTGGCAACCAGCCCGGCGAGGACGAGGAGGCCGGCCGTCGCGGCGGCGGCCAATGATCGTGGTGAGGACATGTGGACCTTCCTTTGGGAGCGCTCCCACATCAGGGGGGACGAAGCCCTTCCTGCTAGTAGATGCCGGGAGCGCCCCCGGATAACACAGATTAAATTCACAAATTTCGATGAAGCGAATCCGACATATCTGGCCTTACGGGAGCCTAGGGTGGTCGGAGAGGGATTCATCGGAACGGGGGCGACGTGGCCGAGGCAGTCAAGGAAATCCGGGAATCAGCACCGGACCGGGTTCTCGGGTTGATGGTCGACGCACTGAACTCCCGCAAGGAGTCGGTCGACGGCGGCATCTGGGTGTCGCTGAGCGTGCGCGGCACGATGGTCTCCGGCGAGATCATCCCGCACTGGCAGTGGTTCGACGAGCAGACCACGCTGTTCGGCGAGGAGTCGCACGTGGCCTACTTCGCCTCGCTCATGAAGGAATCCCGCGACGAGCACGTCGCCCTGATGGACAAGGACGACTCGGAGCTCACCCCCGAGCAGCGCTGGGAACTGAACCAGCCGCCGGCCTTCATCCACCTGCGGCACGCCCGCACGTTCCTCCCGGAGCCCGTCCCGACCCGCGGCCACTACTGGCGCGGCCGCCTCGAGGACGTCTCCGGCTGGTCCTTCGGGGAGTTGCGCGGAGACGCCTAGCCTTTGAGGCCGGTGTGGGCCAGGCCCTCGATGAACTGGCGCTGGGCGATCACGAAGACGATCAGCACCGGGATCGCGGTCATCGACGCCGCCGACAGCTGGACGTTCCAGAGCTGGCCCTGATAGGGGTCGGTGAACTGGGTCAGCGCCTGCGGCAGCGTGAACATCGACTTGCTGGACAGGTAGACGATCGGTTCCAGGTAGAGGTTCCAGCTGGTCAGGAACGTGAAGATGGCGACCGCGCCGAGCGCCGGGCGAGCCAGCGGCAGGGCGATCCGGCGGAAGATGGCGGCCCGGCTCAGCCCGTCCATCCGGGCCGCCTCCTCCAACTCGACCGGCAGCGTGATGAAGAACTGCCGCATGATGAAGGTGGCCAGCACGCTTGGCGCACCGAAGATCGGCACCAGGATCAGCGGCCAGTGGGTGTCGATCAGCCCGAGCGAGTTGAAGATCCGGAACAGCGGGACGATCGTCACCTCGCTCGGAATCAGCAGGCCGGTCAGCACGACCAGGAACAGCGCGTTCTGCCCGCGGAACCGGATCCGGGCGAACGCGTACCCGGCCATCGACGCCACCACCAGCGTGCCCAGGGTGACCACCACGGCGATGTAGGCGCTGTTGAAATACTGCCGCGCGAACGGCTGCATGGTGAAGACGTCGTGCCAGGCCGCGAATGACGCGTGGTGCGCCCACAAATCACGGCCGAAGATGTCGGCGTTCGGCTTCAGCGAACTGGTCACCATCCACCAGGTCGGGAAGACGAAAGGAACGCAGAGGACGAGCAGGATCCCGTACCCGAAGGTCTTAGCTCTCATGGAAGACCCACCTCTTGCGAAGCTGCCACTGGACGGCGGTGAGCGCGAGCACGATCAGGAACAGCAGCACCGACAGGGTGGCGCCGTAACCGAACGCGTGGAACTGGAACGCCTGCTGGTACAGGTAGTAGACGAGCACCGTGGTGGACGTGCCCGGCCCGCCCTCGGTGAGCACCGCGATCTGCGCGAAGACCTGCAGTGACCCGACCACCGTGATGATCGAGGTGAGCAGGATCGTCGTGCTGATCAGCGGCAGCGTGATCCGGCGGAACACGGTCCACGGGCTGGCGCCGTCGGTGCGGGCCGCCTCGTACAGCTCCTGCGGCACCCCCTGCAGGGCGGCCAGGAACAGCACCATGTTCAGCCCGACGTTCTTCAGCACCTGCACCACGATCACCGCGGCCATCGCGGTGCCACCGGACCGCAGCCAGTTCGGCCCGTCGATGCCGGCGGCGTCCAGGAACGAGTTGATGCCGCCGTTGTCCTGCAGCATGAACCGCCACACGATGGTCCAGGCGACAAGCGACACCACCACCGGGGAGAAGAACAGCACCCGGAAGACGGTGGTGCCGCGCAATTTCTGGTTGAGCAGCACGGCCAGCAGCAGCGCCAGGCTGAGGTTGACCACGACCAGGCCGGCCGAGAAGAACAGCGTCGCCAGCAGCACCTTGGGCACGTTCGGGTCGTCGGCGAGCTGCCGGTAATTGTCGGCGCCGGTGAAGGTGAACGTGTTCGCCAGCACGTTCCACTCGTGCAGGCTGTACCAGAACACCAGCACGAGGGGGACGAGGACGAAGGCGACCGTCCCGGCCAACTGCGGCGCGATGAACGCGTACGCGGTCAGCCGGTCTTGTCGCCTTATCGCCTTTGTCATTTAGCCAGCACCGGCTGGATTGCCGTGCACACGCTCTTCAGGACCGCGGGCACGTCCGCGTCGGCCTTCCACATCGGGTCCAGCGCCGACCGCACCGCCTGGTTGATCTGGGCGTTGTCGGCGTGACTGGGCTTGACCACGCCGTTGGAGATGCCGTCGATCACCACGCTCTGCAGCTGTTCTTTGCTGAGCAGCGGGTTGGACTTGGCCAGGGTGTCGGCGGTGAGCTGCGGGGTGCGCGGCGGCGGGAAGAACTGGGCGAGCTTGGCCGAGTTGGCGTCGCTGGTGAAGAACTTCAGGAAATCCTTGGCCGCGTCGACATGCTTACCCTGCTTGAGTACGCCGACCCCGCCCTGCCCGATCACCGAGTACTTTCCCGTCGGGCCGGTCGGCAGCGGCACCAGGTCCCATGTGAACTTGCCGTCCTTGAGCAGCGAGGCCCGGGAGATCTGGGTGATGGTCATCGCCGATTCGCCGGCGAAGAAGTCGGCCGCGACACCCGGGCCGGGGATCGCCTTCTTGGTGAAGATCGCCTGGTGGATGAAGGTCATCGCGTCGACCATCGGCTGCTGGTCGAAGCCGCAGGTCTTACCGTCGTCCGACCAGGCCTGGGCGCCCCAGCCGTCGAAGATCGGCGCGAGGTTGGTCCAGTCCTTGTACTCGAAGTCGCGGGGGACCAGCCCCTGCTTGCCGGTCTTGGCGGCGGTCGCGGCGGCCACCGCGATCGCGTTGTCCCAGGTCCAGTCGGCCCCGCTGGGCAGCTTCTGCCCAGCGGAAGCGAGCAGGTCGGTGTTGACGAAAACCCCGAAAGGCGAGGTCGAGAACGGGTACGCGATCAGCTTGCCGTCCTGCTTCCACAGTGCGGTGGCGCTCGGCGCGAGCTCGGCCGGGTTCTCGATCGCGTCGTCGAGCGGGACGAGCGCCCCGGAGGAGACGAAGTCGGGCGCCGAACCCTCCAGGATCCAGGCCAGGTCGGGCGGGTTGCCGCCGGCGAGCTGGGTGGTCAGCGTGGTGGTGTACGTGTCGACCGGCAACGCGTCGAACTTGACCGTCACGTCCGGGTGGGCCGCGGTGTAGTCGGCCGCGATCTGGGTGAACAGCTTGACGTGCGCCTCGTTCGCCGACCAGGTGGTCATCCGCAGGGTGACCGGACCGTCGGACGAGGAATCGCCGCCGCCACAGGCCGCGACCGAACCGAGCAGGACTATCGAGGCGAAGGCCGCCCTCAGCTTCATGGGGGATGTCCTTTCAGTAACCGCTGATGTCGGGCCAGCGCAGCTCGACGCCGTCGGTGCTCAGGCGTTGCTGAAAATCGGCCAGCAGGGCCGGGTTGTCGCGGACCGCGCGCGGGGAGCAACCGCGGTCCAGGCAGAAGGCGGCGAGCGCGCCCGCCACCTCGCCGACGTTCCACTCGACCGGGTGCAGCCGGTGGGATCCGTTGGTGATGTGCGTGGTGCCGATGTTCTTGCCGGCCGGGAGCAGGTTTTCCACCCGCTGCGGCAGAAGCGCGCCGAGCGGGATCTCGAACGGGCAGGAGCCCACGTCGATGTAGTTGTCGCCGCCGGTCGACGGGTGCAGGTCGATGCGGTACATGCCGACCCCGATCGAGTCGGGATGCGACACCGCGCCCTTGTCCCCGCGGACGGCGAGCGAGAGGTCCTGCTCGACGATCGTGTACTCGGCCCGGATCCGGCGTCCTTCCCGGATGTACGGGGCCATCGCCAGCCCGTCGTCGCCGCCGGTCACGTCGCCGCGCAGCCGCAGCCCGGGGAAGCCGGTGCCGCCGTCGGCCCGGGGTGCCTCGGTCTGCAGCCAGTACAGGACGCTTCGGGACAGGCCGCGCGCTCGTTCGATGTGCGTGGTGGCGTCCGGCACGTCCACGATCGGCGCCTCGAAGTAGTCGATCATCGGCCAGTTGACCAGGCAGATGTCGCTCTCGTAGGCGCCTTCGGTGAAGTTGTCCCGGGCCGCGATGCGCCGGAACGTCCACAGGTTGCCGTCGCCCGGGTTGCGCCGCTGGTCGGCCTGCACCAGCCCCGGGTCGTCGCCCGGATTGGGGGTGAAGCCGCGGGTGGAGAGTTCCAGCGTGCGTGGGTTGGGGGTCTGCCAGGAGAGCATCTTGGCGCCCCAGAACGGCGGTTGATAGTCGCGCCAGAAGGCGTAATCCCGCGGGCGGTCGATGGTGTGGTCGCCGTCGACGTGATCGACCGCGAAGCAGACCGAGAACGCCTGCATGTTCGTGGGGTCGGCGCGGTCCGGGGCACTCGGTTCGCCGGTCTCGTCGGCGGACTCGAAGCCGGTCACGTACTCGGTCCCGGTCAGCGGCAACAGCTCGCCGGTCTCGGTCGCGTCCAGGATGTACGGCCCGGTGAGGGCGATTTGTCCGGACTCAGTGGAAACCGTCACCGAGGTGACCCTGTCCCCGTCCACCGTGGCGGCCACCGGGGTGGCCGGTTGGAGCACGGTGAGCCGACCGGACGCACGGTAGGGCGCCAGCATGGATTCCAGAACCGCCACGGCGACCCGCGGCTCATGGCAGAGCCGACTCACGTGACCAGCGCCCGGATTGAGGGTTCTATCCAAAAGGGCCCGGGACGTGAGCGGATAGTGCTGCCGGTAATAGGAGCGAATCCCGTCGCGCAGCGAGCGGTAACTGGCCGTGACCCCGAACTGCTCGACCCAGCTGTGCTCGTCCGGCGGCACCGCCTGACTGGTCAGCTGCCCGCCGAGCCAGGCGAACTCCTCGGTCAGCAGCACCGACCGCCCGGCCCGCAGCGCGGCCAGCGCCGCCGCCACCCCGCCCAGCCCGCCGCCGATGACCACCACGTCGGCCCGAAGCTCACGCACGGGCCACCGCCAGCGTCGACCCGGCCACCGGTTCGCACGGCAGAATGCGCTGCTCACCGGGCTGGCCCTCGAGAATCGCGGCCAGCACCTCGACCGCCTGCCAGCCCATCTCCCGGCGCGGAATCCGAAAACCGGTGAGATCCAGGTCGGTCGGCGCGCTGCGGGTCGGATCACCCAGGGCCACGAACGACAGATCCTCCGGTACGCGCAGACCGCGCTCGGCCGCCTGCGCCGCCAGTGCCACCCCGTCGGCGTACTCCTCGACGAACACGCAGGTCGAGTCGGTGACGAGGATGGCGTCGAGGTCGGGCGCGGCCAGGCGGCTGCCGTGGGGGCCGGCCGCCGCGCTGAAGCCGCGCCAGCGATCGGCGTGCGACTCCGGCCCGTCGGGGCCTTCGCCCACGTAGACCAGCCGCTGGTGTCCGAGCTCGATCGCCGCCCGGACCTGGGCCGCGGTCGCGCCCGGGTAGTCGGCGCCCACATAGGGGACCGGCCCGCCGGCGTCGTCGCGGCGGCCGACGCTCACGAACGGCTGCCCCTCGGCCAGCAGCCGGGTCAGCTCGGCCGGGTCGAGCCACTGACCGAGCAGGACGCACCCGTCGGCCAACCGCAGCCGGTTGTCCTGGTGGAAGATGCGGCGCCGGCCGTCGATGACCGGCGCGCTGGTGAACAGCAGCAGGTCGCAGCCGATCCGCTCGGCGCACTCCTCGATGCCGACCAGGAACGGGTGGTAGAAGTCGCCCATCCCGGCCGGGAAGACCGACTCGTAGGTGAAGACGCCGAGGATCTGGTTGTGCCGGGCGGCGAGGCGGCGGCCGATCGGGTCGGCCACATAGCCGGTGCTGCGGATCGCCTCCAGCACCCGCTCGCGGGTCTCCGGGGCGATCCGCACGTCGCCCTCGGCCCGCCCGTTGAGCACCAGCGACACCGTGGCCTGGCTGACGCCGGTCATCCGGGCGATGTCCTGCTGGGTCACGCGTCTCGACACCGTTCGGCCCCCTTTTTGCAGTGGTGATACGCATTAGTTACGTGCGGATCACATCGTGCGGTGGCAGATCGGCGAGAGTCAAGGACTAATAGGTATTAGCAGGCAAGTAATTCGTATTAGCAGGTCGAACCCCCGGGTGGCGGTCGCGCCCGGATCGGGGCATGGTCACAGGCATGAGATTTTCTCGTGCGTGGCGGTCCGGTTCCGGGGCGGTGGTGCTCGGGGTGACCCTCGCCCTGCTCGCGGCCTGTGATGGATCGTCATCGTCGTCATCCGAGGGCGCGTGGCAGGGCGGGCCGTCGTCCTCGGCCGGCCCGTCGGCCGCGGGATCCGCATCGCCGGCGGTGACCGGGAAGCCGGTGCACGTCCGGCTGCTGGAGGGCGACGGATCCACCTGGGGCGTGGGCATGCCGATCATCGCCTACCTGTCCACCAAGATCACCGACGCGCACGCCTTCGCCGCGGCGACCACGGTCACCGTCAACGGCGAACCGGCGCAGGGTGCCTGGTTCTTCCAGAACTCCGCGATCTACCGCGGTTATCCCCTCGAAGCCCACTACCGCACCGAGAAGTACTGGCCGGCCCACGCCAAGATCCATATGGACCTGGCCGCCAAGGGACAGTCGGCCGGGGAGGGGCTGGTCTACGACAACAGCCTGACCCTGGACATGTCGACCGGCGCCGCCAACATCAGCAAGATCGACGGCAAGACCAAGCGGATGATCGTCACGTCGGACGACAAGCAGGTGTTCGACTTCCCGGTCTCGCTCGGCAAGGCGAGCACCCCCACCTTCGGCGGGGTCAAGGTCGTGATGGAGAAGGACCGGGTCCAGCGGATGACCGGGGCCGGGTACGACCTGAAGGTGCCCTGGTCGGTGCGGATCACCAACTCCGGCGAGTTCGTGCACGCGGCCAGCTGGAACGGCGGCAACATCGGGCAGCGCAGCACCTCGCACGGCTGCACCAACCTCACCGTGGCCGACGCCCAGAAGTTCTTCAACTTCGCCCAGGTCGGCGACGTGACCGTCTTCACCGGCACCGGCGGGCCGACCATGCCCAGCTGGGACGGTTACGGCGACTGGAACCTGCCGTGGAGCACCTGGCAGGCCGGCGGTCTGTTCAAGACGAGCTGACGTCCCGGGCGGGTGGCGAGCCACCCGCCCGGTTTTACCTCAGTAGGCGTTGATGATCGTCTGCGAGATCCCACTGCCGGTGGCGCCGGTTGCGGTCACCCGCAGCGAGACGGTGCCGTCCTTGGGCACGTCGGCCCGGAACGTGTCGGCACCGGCTCGGGACACCGCGGCGGGCTGCCAGGTCGCGCCGCCGTCGAGCGACGTGTCCACCGTGAACGCGGTGACCGCTTGTGGGCGTACCCCCTGGGCCTGCCGGACCACGAACGTCGCCGCACCGGAGGGCAGGGGTTGATTTGCCGCGTCCAGCGGCAATTGGTAGTCGACCGCGAGCAGCGGCAGGGGAGCGTGGCCGGTGCCGGACGGGCCGGTGGACCGGAACGTCCAAGAGGTGGAGATGCGGGTCGACAGCGGGATGGCCCGGCTGGCGTCGACGTCGTAGGTAAGCCGGTAGTTCCCGGTGTCCTTCGGAACCGCGAAGTCGGCGATCGAATCGGTCGCCGTGCCCAGGACGCGGCCGTCCCGGGTGAGCGTGAGCGTGCGGTCGAGGTCGAGGCCCCAACCGCCGGACAGGCAGTCGAAGCGCTGGTGCTGGTCGGTCAGGGTGACCAGTTCGACGTGGATGTTTCCGCTGGTCCGGCCGGGGGCGGCGGGCTCGCAGCCACTCTTGGAGCCGTTCGGATCGTCGTACCAGTCGGAGCGCAGCGGCTGCCGCACCCAGGTCTTGCTCTGCCGGCTGCCCGGCGCGTAGTGGGCGATGCCCTCCTGGGTCACCGTTTCGTTCCAGAACGCCTCGTCGACCCAGCCGTACCCGGGCGTCACGTAGTCGGTGCGGTCCCCGCTGACCTCGTAGGTGGTGTTCTCGGCGAGGAACTCGCCGTCCGGGCTCAGGCCGTAGCGCTTGTGGCCGGTCACCGGGTCGGGCATGTCCAGGCGGTAGAAATGCTGGTCGATCCGGGCCAGGCGGGCCTGCTCGGCCGGGGTCACCCGGTAGACCGGGTCGGCGGGCAGGGCGTTGCCGGCGCGGATCAGGTCGTAGTGGCGGCCGGGCGCGTCCAGGCCGAACGCCGAGTAGACCCGGAAGTCACCCACCCCGGCACCGTCGCTGGGCAGCACATAGACGTTGCCCGTCTTGGCCGGCTCGCCCCACAGGAAGGCGAAGTCCGACCAGGTCGGGCCGCGCCGCCCGGTCTGCAGGTAGGTCAGGCCGAGCGAGCTCGTCCCGGTCGCCACCCCGTCGACGCTCGCGCCGAGCCGGTTGGCCTTGGACAGGTCGAACTTCACCGTCGTGTCGGCGCCGATCACCACGTCCGGGTCACCGGCCATCGCGGCCCGCTCGTCGGAGAAGTCGTCGGTGAACGCGTCGAAGGCGGCCATCACGCTGTACCGGCCGGCCGGAACCCGCACGGTCAGGGTGTCGCCCGGGTCGCCGTAGACGCCGGTGGCGAAGACGGCCGGGTCGTCGATGTTGACCACCTGCACCGACACCCAGCCGAGCGCGCCCTCGGGGGTGCCGGGGATCGGGCTGGTCGCGATCGTCAGGTCGTAGCTGGGCGGCTCGACGTAGAAGGTCACCGGGGTGCGCGTGGTCTCGGTGCTGACCAGGGCCGTCCACAGGCCGGGGGCGAGCCGCGCCTTGTCGATGTTCAGGGTCAGGCTGCCGGTGGCGCCCGGGGCCAGCCGCAGCGTGCCGGCCGACAGGGTGACCGCACCGGCCGGGGCCGCGCCGCCGTTGTGGTCGGTCGTCGTCACGCCGACCTTTGTTTCTTTGACAGAAGAGCCGGTGTTGGTCCAGCTCAGATCGGGGGCGGCGACCACGCCGGAGAGGGGACGGGCCACGTCGAGGCGGCCGGCTCCCACGGCGTACGCGTCAAATGCCGGAACCGGATCGGCGGCCCCGACCAACGCGGCTTTGATCTTTGCGCCGGTCCAGTCGGGGTGGCGCTGCGCGAGAACCGCGGCGGCCCCGGCCACGTGCGGGGTGGCCATCGACGTGCCGGAGGAGGCCACGTAGTTCGCGTCGATCGGCGTGCCCATCATGGTGCCGGCGGCGCGGGCCGCGACGATGTCCACGCCCGGCGCGGCGATCTCCGGCTTGCCGGCGTGGGTGTTGATCAGCGGACCGCGGCTGGAGAACTCGGCCACCGCGTCGTGGCTGTCGACCGCGCCGACAGTCAGCGCGTCAGCCGCCGCACCCGGCGCGGAGACCGTGCCGTCGGCCGGGCCGTCGTTGCCGGCCGCGACCACGAACAGCGCGCCGGTCTGCTCGCTCAGCGCGTCGACCGCCAGCGACAGGGGATCGGTGCCGTCGCTGGGCTCGAACCCGCCGAGGCTCATGTTGACCACGTCGGCGCGGCTCGCGGCCCACTCCATACCCGCGATGACCTGCGCGTCCGTCCCGTACCCGTAGTCGTCGAGCACCTTGCCGATGGCCAGCCGCGCCCCCGGGGCCACCCCGCGCCGGGCACCGTGCGAGGCCGCACCGGTGCCGGCGATCGTCGCGGCGACGTGTGTGCCGTGCCCGAAGTGGTCGACCGCGTCACCGCCGTCGACGGTGAAGTCCATCGTCTCGGCGATCTGCCCGGCGAGGTCCGGGTGGGTGGCGTCGACGCCGGTGTCCAGCACGGCGACGGTGGTGCCCCGGCCGGTGTAGCCGGCCGACCAGGCCTGCGGGGCGGCGATCTGCCGCAGATTGGGGTCGATCGGCGTCGCGGTCGCGCGGACCCGGCGATCGAGCCAGATCTTCGGCGTCTGGTTATTCGAGCGGGCGATCTCCGCGCGACCGGCCAGCGACGCTAGCAGCGCCGGCCCGGCCGACTTCGCCCGCCGCCCGGCCACCGCCGCGATGCTCGGCAGCGTGCGGGCCCCGCTCAGCCCCGCGGTGAGCGGGTCACCCGCGAGCCGGGCCACCGACCCACCCGGCCGCACGATCAGCGGCAGGTCCCGGGTGCGCGCGTCGTCGTAGCCGTCCGCGATCAGCGCGGTCACGTCGAACAGCGCCGGGTCGAGCTGCTTGCCGACCAGCGGCGCGACCCGCCCCGGCACGACGTGCACATGCCCGTCCGGCGTACAGGACCGGTGCATGATCCCGCTCTTGGCAACGGGCCGCACGGTAACGGCCGCACAGCCACTGCCGGTAGTGCGCACGGTAACGACGTCCCCGGTCAGCAGAGTCACGGTATAGCCCCGGCCGGCGGGTCTTTCCTCAGCTCTTTCCGCAGCCGCCGAGCTGACGCCCGGCACCCCCAGCGAAGCGATCAAAATCCCAACAGCAGGCAGCATCCGAATCATCGACACATTCACACGTCTTAGTCGTGTTCGGGCGTCCGTCCGGTTGCCTCCCGCGCCTATTCCGCGAGGTATCTGTCCCAGTCGGGTCCGTCCCCCGAAGCGCCGGGGGTGATGTCTTCACCGACTGACCTCTGCCGGATACCGTCGGCCCAGGCGGCTGCCCAGATCTGCGGATCCTGCACGTCGGCCTCGGACAGGCCGTAGTCGAAGAAATGACGATCGTCGCGCAATTCGATCGCGCCGAGGCGGTCCATCAGGTCCGCCAGGGAGAACCCGCGCCGATGACAGCTTGGACGCGGTGGCGAGGTCCAAGTCGCGGGACGGGCGTTGGGTGAGTTGGTGGGCGCTGATCGCGTATCCACCGGCTAGGACCAGGCCAAGGTCGTCTCCCGCGTCGAACGCGATCCGGGCCAGCCGCTGGTGCAGCGGGTCCATCGGTCAGGCCGCGGCCAGCTGCGGAAGGCGGGATTCCCAGACGCTGATCAGATTTCGTGCGGTCAGCCGCCGGACGCTCGGCCAGTCCGCGACCAGGTGCTGCGGATTCACCCATCGGGCGATGTCCGCACGCCGACCTTCGCCGAGCAGCGTGGTGTAAAGAGTGAGCCGCTCACGGTCGTCACCAACGTCGAACCGAGGGTCACCGGACCAGTACAGCCGGTTCGGTAGCTCGACCACACCGCTCGCCGGGCCGATCAGTTCGTCCCACTCCGGGATCCGATCTGAGACCTGCCCGGCCATGGCCAGCGCCTGGTTGATGCTCATGCGGACCAGTATCCCACCAAGCGGGCGTGAACACTTTCCCGTCAACGGTGAAGTACGGGTGTGATGCACCTGGAGAGACGACGAAGACGGGTCTGGTGGTGAGATGGTGGCGCAGCCGGGCACTACGGGCTTGGACACGGATGCCTTCCTCATCGAGCGGGAATTCACCGCCATCTTTGACCGGCACTATCGGAACATCTACGCGTACGTGGCTCGGCGGCTCGGGCCGGATCTGGCCGAGGACGTGGCGTCCGAGACCTTTCTGATCGCCTTCGACCGGCGGCACAGTTACGACCCGGCGCGCGGGGACGCGCGGCCCTGGTTGTACGGGATCGCCTCCAACCTGGTCGCCCGGCACGTCCGGGCCGAGTCGCGGCGGTATAGGGCGATGGCCCGGGCCGGCGCCCACGAGCTCGGCGGCCTCGAACATGACGACGCGGTGGCCGGGCGACTGGACGCGGCGGCCGTCCGCGGGAAGCTCGCCAAGGCCCTGGCCCGGCTGCCCGAGCCGGTGCGCGCGGTGCTGCTCCTGGTCGCCTGGGCCGGGCTCAATCAGCAGGAGGCCGCGGTGGCCCTGGGCATTCCGGCCGGCACCGCCAGATCCCGGTTGCACCGGGCCCGACAAGAGATGCGGCAGGCGCTCGGCGCCGATATCGAGGTGGACGAATGATGGACGAGATCAGCATCCTGCGGGAGACCTTCGAGCCCGACCCGGTGCCGTCGGCCGAGGCGGAACAGCGGGCCCGCGCGGCCCTGCTCGGGCGGATGGCCGCGCCGAGCCCGGTGCGGCGGCACTTCTCCTGGCGGCTGAGCATCCCGATCACCGCCGCCGTCGCGACCGCGGTCGTCGTGGCCTTCGCGGTCAGCATCGGCGGGCAGGCGGCGCCGACCGGCCCGTCAGTGTTGCCGCAGCCGTCCACTTCCTTGGACAAATCGGAAAAGTCGTTGCCCTATCTCCAACCGGCCAGCGCCGCCCAGGTCCTGGAGAACGCGGCTTGGACGGCCGAGCAGGAGCCCTGGGTGGAACCACGCCCGGACCAGTTCATGTACGTCGAGACGCTGGAGATGCGCAACAAGGCGGCGTACGAGAACAAGTACCCGAACGGCGCGCTGGTGCCCGGCAAAGCCGCGTACCGCAAGATCCAGAGCTGGCAGCGCATCGACGGCCAGATCATCGCGCGGACCCGGAACACCGGCAAGATCGAGGTGTTCAAGCAGACCAAGACCCAGATGTTCGCCTTCATCCCGTGGTCGCAGATCCTCAAGCTGACCACGCCGGAAGCGATCGTCGCCTTCCTCGACCACCCCGAGGGCGGGGTCGCTCAGGAGCCCGGCGCGCTCGCCGGAACGTACGTTCTGCCGCCCAACGTCAAGGCCGCCATCTACCGCTACCTGGCCCAGCAGCCGGGCATGAAGGTCAACCCGGACGCGGTCAACCTGGACGGCCGGCCGGCGATCGGGCTGGGCCGGGTCGAGGAGGGCTACCTGTCCCGGCAGCTCCTCTTCGACCCGAAGACGTACACGCTGATCGGTGACCGGATGGTCGCGGTCAACGACGAGAAGGGCAGCGGCGACGGCCGGAAGGGCGACCTGTACCGCCAGGTGATCTACACGAAGATGGTCATCGTCGACAAGATGGGCGACACGGCCTGAGTCAGGCCAGCAGCTCCCACTCGGCCAGCTGGGTCTCGGCGGCGCCGTGGTTCGCGGTGATCTGCAGGCGGTACCGGGAGTAGGCGGTGGTGTTCGCGATGACGAACGCCCGGGTCTGCCGGCGGTCGCTGAAGTCGAGGCCGCTACGAGTGTCCAGAGTGGTCCAGGTGGTGCCGTCGGTCGAACCCTGCAGCGTCCAGCTGCGCGGGTCTCGGCCGGCGGCGTCGTTGGCCGAGGTCAGCGTGTACTGCTTGACGGCCGCGGCGGTCGGCAGGGCGTACTCCAGGGTGGCGGTGTTCTGGAAGGTCAGCCACTTGGTCAGGGACGTGTCGTCGACCAGGGCGGTGCGGGCCTCGTTGGGGGCGTTCTCGCCGCTCGCGGTGAGCGTGCCACCGGTAGCGCGGTCGGTAAGCGGACGGGGGACCGCGCTGCCGGTGGTGATCGACGACGGCACGTCGTTCGTGCCGGTGCCCCAGGTGGACGGGTTGGGGCCCATCACGAAGCTGAGGGTGCCGCCGGCCAGCAGATCGGCGTGGGTCAGGTAGTTCTTGGTGTACGCGACGCCGTTCAGGGTGGCGCTCTGGATGTAGCGGTTGGTGTCGCTGACCGCGGGTGCCTCGACCGTGAAGGTGCGGCCGTTCTCCAGGGTGACCGTGGCCTTCGGGTTCAGCGGTGCGCCGATCGTGTAGTCGGTGCTGCCCATCCGGGCCGGGTAGAAGCCGAGCGCGCTGAACACGTACCACGCCGACATCTGGCCGTTGTCCTCGTCGCCGAGGTAGCCGCCGCCGTTGCCGGCCCCCGAGCCGTACAGCTTGGTCAGCACGTCCCGGACGTGGGTCTGGGTCTTGGCCGGGGTGCCGGCGTAGTTGTACATGTAGAGCATGTGGTGGATCGGCTCGTTCGGGTGCGCGTACTGACCCATGTTGGTGTCGTAGGCCTCGCGCATCTCGTGGATGACCCCGCCGTACCCGCCGACGTTGTAGTCCCGGGACGCCGCGAACACCGAGTCGATCTTCGCGGCCAGTTGGGCTCGGCCGCCGTACAGATTGGCCATTCCCTGCGGGTCCTGCGGCGCCGGGGTGGCGTAGTGCCAGGGCGCGCCCTCGGTGAATTCGTAACCCCAGGCGTTGGGCTGGAATGCCGAGTCGACGGTGCGCCAGGAGCCGTTGCTCTGCTTGCCACGGAAGAAACCGACCGACGACGAGTAGAGATTGGCGTAATCCAGCGCCCGGTTCTGGAAGTAATCGGCGTCCTCGGCATAGCCGAGAGCCCGGCCGAGCTGCGCGATCCCGAAGTTGTTGTTGGCGTCCTCGAGCGTCCAGGACGCCGATTCGCCGAGCACATCACTCGGCACATAATGCTTGAAGGTCGACACCTCGACCGCCTTGCGGCCCTTCGACCCCGATCCGGAGTAGACGGTCGCGTTCTTCACCATCGACGCGTACGCCGCCTGGTAATCGAAATTCCGGACCCCCTTGACGTACGCGTCGGCGAACGCCAGGTCCTGATTCGTGCCGACCATGATGTCGATGTAACCGGGGCCGGACCAGCGCGCGGTCCAGCCACCGTTCTTGAAGCCATTGACAAAACCATCAAGCATTTCGCCCGTACGGGTGGGGGAGAGCAACGTGTAGAGCGGCCACACCGCCCGTGCCGTGTCCCAGAAACCGTTGTTCACGTACATCTGGCCGTCGTGCACCGCGTTGTCGTACGGGCTGAAGTACTTGCGCACCCCGCCGACCATCTCCGACATGTTGTTCGGGTACATGAACGCGCGGTACATGTTCGAGTAGAACGTGGTCAGCCGGTCAGCCGACGCGCCCTCGATCCGCACCTTCCCGAGCGCGGCATCCCAGACGGCGGCGGCCTCTTCCCGTACGGCATCGAAGGTCTTTGTTCCGACCTCCTGGCCGAGGTTCGCGGTGGCCTGCGCGACGCTGATGTACGAGGTGGCCATCTTGAGGGTTACCTGCTCGTTCGCCGCGGTGGCGAACCGGATCCAGTTGGTCACGCCCTGCCCGCTGACGCTGCCGGTCGCCGCGATCGCCTTGTCCACGGTCGCCGAGAAATAGAGCCGCGGCCCCTTGTGGTCGACATATCCGGTGATCGTGCGCCCGGCCGCGTCGACGCTCATCGAGCCGCCGACCTTGTCGATCGTGTCGAAGACGATGACCGCCTCCGAGGTGGCCGGATATTTGAAGCGCAGCACGCCGGCGTGATCGGTGGGCGTCATCTCGGCGGTGATCCCGTAGGTGTCGAGCTGGGTCTTGTAGTAATGCGCGTTGGCCACTTCGTTGGCGTGGCTGAACGTCGACTTGCGGGCGTCCGGCGTCGTCTTCACCGCACCGGTCATCGGCATCACCTGCAGTGCGCCGTAGTCACCGATCCACGGGCTCGGCTCGTGGCTGATCCCGAAGCCCTGCACGGTGGTCGCGCTGTATTGGTATAGCCAGCCGTCATTGTTCCCGTTGGTGATCGGCGTCCAGAAGTTGAACCCGTTCGGCACGGTCGTGCCCGGGAACGTGTTGCCCCGCGAGTAACTCGAATCGGAGTTCGACCCGCGCCGGGTGTCGACCAGATCGGACAGTCGGGTGGCCGGCGCGGCCGCGGTGATCGCGAGATCGTCGAGATATCCGCGGAACGTCCCGGTGCTGGCCGGCTGGTCATAGCCGATCAGAATCCGGTCGATGGTCCGCCCGGCGACGTAGTCACCGATCGCCGAGGAGACGTAATTCCACCTGTCAAAGCCAAGAACCGACCCGCTGCCCTGAAACGTCGGATGCAGCCGAACCCCGTTCTGATCGACCGCCCCCGAATCCTTCAGCCGGCTCCCATCGGTGAAAACGAGGTCAACGGCAACGTCCAGATGCCCACCGGATTGCGGATAGATCCAGTAGGAAAGCGTGCTGGAGGCGGAAACCGGAAGATCAACATCAAAGATCCGGTTGTACGCGTACGACGTGACAGCACTCTGATCGTTGCCGGAGTACATGAGCGCGGCGGTCCCGGTGTGCGCGGTTTCGTTGCGAGTCCCGCTCTCCATCGTGGTCAGTCCGCAGCAGTAGCCACCGACCCCGGCGCTGGATTCCGCGAGGTTGGCGCTCGGCTGCGGATCGCCGGACTCGAAGCCGGTGCTGAAGTCGCCGGCCGCGGCGTTCGCCGGGGCGGCGACGGCAACGCCCAGGCCGATGGTCAACAGGAGAGTGGCGAGTATGCGCATCGGTGGACCTGCCGTTCCCGAGTCCGTGACAACGATGTCAAGCGTTTCGGAATCGTAAACAAACCTATGGAAGACCGTCAATGGTCCGGGTGCTTGACGTATCCATCTGTGTCGATTAGACCGGTCAGGTGCCCAAATATCGTCTGCCTGCCCTGCTGGTGATCGCCCTCGTCGCCGGGCTCGGCCTCGGCCTCTCCGATCCCGCGGCGGCGTCCGCGAGCGCGCCGTCGCCGACCGACCCGACCGCCGGCCCGTGCGCCTACACGCCGACGCCCGACGAGCCGGCCGCCCGCCCGGTCCGCCTCCCACCCGACCCGCGGCACACGCCCGAGCACGGCAAGGTCCGGGTAGTGCTGCGCACGAATCTGGGCGCGATCCCGCTGGAGCTGGACCGCTCCGAGGCGCCGTGCACGGTGCAGAGCTTCCTGCACCTGACCCGAAGCCGGTTCTACGACCGCACGATCTGCCACCGCCTGACCGCGTATCCCACGCTCTCAGTCCTGCAGTGCGGCGACCCCTCGGGCACCGGCGAGGGCGGCCCGGGTTACCGCTACCGAGACGAACTCCCGACCAACCTGCCACCCGCGCCGACGGACCCGACCGGCGCCCGCAAGGTCTACGCCCGGGGAGTCCTGGCCATGGCGAATGCCGGCCCCGACACCAACGGCAGCCAGTTCTTCCTGGTCTACGCGAATTCAGCGCTACGCCCGAACTACACCATCTTCGGCGAGATAGCCCCCACCGGCCTACGCACCCTGGACCGAATCGCCGCCGGCGGCGTGACTCCCACCCCCGAGGACCCGGCCCCGCTGGACGGCCCCCCGGCCCTGACCACCAAAATCCTCACCGCCCGCCGCCACTGACCCCCTCGCCGCGATCATGTGGACCTCCCGCACGGACCGACCAGCAATCCCACAAGATCGCGGCGCAGTGGCCGCCCCCGGGCCGTGGGCGCGGCCGGGCCGGTGGTTGGTT
>NZ_BOMY01000035.1 GCF_016862435.1 Paractinoplanes tereljensis | reverse complement strand
TGCAGTGGGCGCCGCCGGGCCGTAGGCGCCGCCAGCCCGGCGGTCGGCTGTGGCTGGATCCGCGGTGTGCTGACGGCATTGCCGCGATCTTGTGGATCTCCTGTGCGGGGCGATCGGCAATTCCACAAGATCGTGGTGCCGTGGGCGCCGCCGCGCTGTGGGCGGCGTCCGGGCCGTGGGCGGCGTCGGGGCCGTGGGCGGCGTCCGGGCCGTGGGCGGCGCCGGGCCGGTCGTCGGTGGCGGCTGGATTTGCGCTCGCTGACGCCGTTGTCGCGATCTTGTGGGCTTTCCGTGTGGGACGGCCGGCAATTCCACAAGATCATGGCGATTGTCCGCGACGAGATCGCGAGGACCTGGGCGGTGAGTGGGGTGCGAGCTACGGGTTGTGGGTTGGGCTACTGGTTGTGGGTTGGAGTTGGGTGGCGGGGCCGCCCGCAGCGGGCGCTCGGAGGGTGAGTATCGCCTGGCGGGACTGAGTGCCACGGGACTGTTTTGTAGGCCGTATTTGAAAAGGAGCGCAAGGAGACAGCCCGGCCGTGAGCGACCGGGCTGTCTCTGGGTTTGGCTTAGCCGAAGATTGACGAAACCCACTCGGGGTGGTCGATGAATGGGTTGCGGTTGTGCTGGTAGCTGGCGTAGATGACCTGGTTGCGGTTCTTCTCGAAGGAGTCCGGCGGGTCCTGGGCGCTCCAGGCCAGGAGCTTGGAGACCTTGCCGATGTACGGGTTGCTGTTGTTGGAGACCGAGTCGTTGACCTCGAGGTCGGCGAAGCCGTCGTCGCCCTCGTAGCGGACCGCCATGTAGAAGATCATGCGGGCCACGTCGCCCTTGACGGCGTCGCGGGGCTCCCAGGAGTCGGAGTCGGTGTAGTTGCCGGGGGCGCCCGTGGCCGCGCTGCCGCCGCTGTCGAAGTCCTTGTTGTCGCGCAGGGCGTTTACCGCGACGTCCTCGGGGCGCAGGTGGTGCAGGTCGGTGCCGGGGCCTGCCGTCGTGCCGAAGTCGCCGTGGGACTTGGCGTAGACGTGCTCGCGGTTCCAGTCGCCGGAGTCGCCGCCGTTCAGGGTCTTGGAGCGGCTGATGCCCGAGTACAGCAGGATCACGTTGGACGAGTTGTTCGGGTCCTGGTCGGTGACCTTCAGGGCGTTCCAGACGCCGTCGTAGGACAGCTTGGTCACGCCCGTCGAGATGATCGTGTGCAGGGCGTTCTTGAGGCTGTCGCCCGACTTGCCGAGGGCGTTCGCGTAATAGGTGTCGGTCGAGCTGGACGACGTCGGCGTGGCCGTGGTCGGGCTGGTGGTCGGGCTTGTGGTGCTGGTGCCGCCGGCCGTCATCGAGGTCGGCGACTTGAGGCCCGCGTGCGGCGTGAAGTACGGGGTCAGCGTGCCGGTCACGGTGATCTGGGTACGCAACCGGCTGGGGTTGGTCAGCAGACCGAACGACGACCGGTACGCGCTGGTGATCTGCACGTAGAGCATCGAGGCGGTGCTGGTCTGGGTGCTGCTGTCGGCCAGCGCCAGCGCGGTGTCGCCGGTGAAGCTGCTGGTCTTCACCGTGCTGGCGGCGGTCGGCTCACCGACGACGTAGCCGGTGACCGTTCCGGTGACGCCGGTCTGGGTGGCGATCGCCTGCGCGACCGTCATGCTGGCCGCCGCGGCCGGAAGCATTCCGGGCGGCGCGGCGGGCGCCCGGAAGAACGTGATGACTAGCGCCAGCACCGCCAGAAGGGCGGGGGTGGACAGTGCCGCGATTCGTCGATGGCGGGTCGGCCCGGACATGCGCACTCCGATCACCAAGATATATTGATGGTGGTCAGCGTACGGAGCGGCCCTCTGCAGCCCGTCATACCATGTTTGTCATACGCGCCAAGCGGACACGACCTCGCTGGGCCCCCAAACGACATCCACCGCCCCGGCCGGCAGATCCACGCCGGATCGGCTGACGGCGATCAGCCCGGTGCCCGACTCGTCGAAACCGGGCACGAGGCGAGCGCCCTCCTGGAGTTGGCGCAGGTCGTGCGCATCGAACGGGGTTCCCAGCCACTTCAGTGACCCGCAGAAGTGAATCCGCGAGGCGACCGGTGCCCGATCGGCACCCACCAGGTCGATCTCCGGGTTGAACTGCCGGTTCCACCAGCCGCCGACAACCTGGGCGTCCGGCCAGGGCAGCGCCCCGGTGATCGCGGCCTGCTCCAGCGACGCGCGGATCAGTGGCTCGACCGCCCGGCCGCGCCAGCTGGACCATCGGTTCTGGAACAGGGTGAAGCCGGCGTCGGCCCGGCCCCGCCGGGTCAGATTGTGGACGTCACGCAGGATGGCGAGGTAGAGGCGCAGGTTGCTGTCGGCGATCCGGTACAGGGCGGGCTTGCCGCTGCTTGTCGACAGCGGGTGATCGGTGGCCAGGACCTGCTTGTCCTCGGTGAGCTGCCGCAGCAGCGGAGACAGGGTGCCGGAGCTGACCGTCCCCTCGCGGCCGCCGGCCGCACTGGCGATGGTGGCGAAGGCGCGGGCGTCGCCGCCGACCGCTTCGACCACGCGTCGCGCGACGTCCGGGTTGGGAAATTCCGAGGCAAGAGACTGCTCCGGTACGGCGAACAGCGGTGACGCCGGGTCGGCGCACTCGTCGCGGAGATAGTCGTCGGCGGCGGTCCCGGCCGGCCAGCGCAGCAGGATCCCGGGCAGGCCACCGGTGATCAGGTGCGCGTCGATGGCGTCGGAGCCGGTCAGACTGGTCGCGGCCGCGGTCTCGGCGAGGTTCAGCGGGCCGAGCACGAGGTTGTCGGCGCGACCGTAGAACGGCCGGTCGTACGCGGTGAGGCGTTGCATCATGTGCAGGTCACTGCCGAGAAGCAGTAGCAGGACCGGCCGGCGGGACAGCAGCCGGTCCCAGACGACCTGCAGCTGCCCGTCGAACGTGTCGTCCTGCTCGGTGAGCCACGGCACCTCGTCGATCACCACGATGCACGGCCCGTCCGGCAGCGCCCCGGCGAGCAGGCGCAGCATGTCACCCCAGCCGCCGGGCGGGGGCAGGTTGAAGGCGGGCTCTGGCAGGTCGGCGAGAAACCGAGTAATCGACGTTCTGACCGATGCACCTTTGACGGCGGTGAAGTACAGGTAGGGGAGCCCTGAGCGATCGCAGATCTCCTGTGCCAGGCGCGATTTCCCGACCTGGTGACGGCCGCTGATCGTAACGGCCAGCCCGGTCCCCGTCCGCGCGACGTGGTTGATCCGTTTCGTCAACAAGGACAGCTCGGTGTGCCGACCGACGAACAAAGGCAACTCCCGCCTGTAGGTAGGCGAAATCTACCTACAGGCGGGGTCGGAGCGTCAGGGCGCTACGGTCTCGGTCGCCGGGGCTTCGGCGCGGCGCCAGCGGGTTGCGGTGGCGGGGGCCTTCTTCTCGATCGGGCGGCGGATTGCGGCCTCGCCCCGGTTCGGGAAGGACAGGCGGATTACCTTCCACCACGCCGACGCGACCTGCTTGGGCAGGGGGCCCGTGGTGTACGTCAGGCCGTACCGCTGGAACAGGTCTTTGATTTTGGGGGCCACCTGGTGGTAGCGGTTGCTCGGCATGTCCGGGAACAGGTGGTGTTCGATCTGGTGGGACAGGTTGCCGGTCATCAGGTGCATGGCCTTGCTGCCGCTGATGTTGGCCGAGCCCAGCATCTGCCGCAGGTACCACTCGCCGCGGGTTTCGCCCTCGATCGACGTCTTCTCGAAGGTCTCGACGCCGTTCGGGAAGTGGCCGCACATGATGACCGAGTGCGTCCACAGGTTGCGGACCAGGTTGGCGACCGCGTTGGCGGCGATCGTGTGCAGGAAGGACGGGCCGGACAGCGCCGGGTGCACGATGTAGTCCTTGAGGACCTGCTTGCCGATCTTGCGGCGGGTCTGCTTGAGGCGGGCCTTGAAGCCGGGGTCCTGGCGGCGCTTCTTGGTGGCCAGATTCTTGCCCAGCTCCAGGTCGTACGCGGCGATGCCGTACTCGAAGAAGCAGGCGTTCACGAAGTTCCAGAGCGGCTGGCCCAGGTAGAGCGGGATCCACTTCTGGTCCTCGTCGACCCGCATGATGCCGTAACCGAGGTCGTTGTCGCGGCCGATCACGTTCGTGTACGTGTGGTGCAGCTCGTTGTGCGAGTGCTTCCACTGGTCGGACGGGGAGGCGTTGTCCCACTCCCACTTCGTCGAGTGGATCTTCGGGTCGCGCAGGAAGTCCCACTGGCCGTGCATGATGTTGTGGCCGATCTCCATGTTCTCCAGGATCTTGGCGATCGACAGGCCGGCCGTGCCGACCAGCCAGGCCGGCGGGAACAGGGAGAACAGCAGGATGCCGCGGCTGCTCAGCTCGAGCCCACGCTGCCAGGCGATCACCCGCCGGATGTACGCGGCGTCCTTCGCGCCCCGGCTGGCCATCACCTCGTCGCGGATGGCGTCGAGCTCGATGCCGATCTGCTCGATGTCCTCGGGGGTGAGGTGGGCGATCGGGCTGGTCTTCTTGCGCTGGATCGTCGTCATGCGGTCATCCTTCGATGGTGCAGGGGCCGGCGGCGGCCGTGACACAGGGCTGGATCGGGATGTTGTCGCCCGGCTCGGCGACGGTGAGCGTGCCGTCGCGCAGGTCGCGCACGGCGCCCTCGCGCAGCGGCAGGACGCAGCTGAAGCAGATGCCCATCCGGCAGCCGGATTTCATCAGCACGCCGGCGGTCTCGCCGGAGTCGAGGATGGGCTCGGTGCCGTCGGTCTCGACGACGGTGCCGGACTTGCTGAAGGTCACCGTGCCGCCTCCGCCGCTGGTCAGCAGGGTCGGGCGGAACCGCTCGGTGCGCAGTCGCTCGGCTACGCCCCCGTCGGCCCAGTGGGTTTCCAGGTCGTCGAGCATCTCGTTGGGCCCGCAGGCCCAGGTCTGGCGCTCGAACAGGTCGGGAACCAGCTCGGCGATATCGGCCGGCTTGAGGCGTCCGGAATCGGAGGCCCGGGTGTGCCGCTCGATCAGCCGGATCCGCCCTTCGGCGGCCAAGGTCCGAAGCTCAGACCCAAAGACAACAGCCTCATGCGTACGGGCGGAGTGCACCAGAACCACGTCGGTCATCTCGTGCAGCGCGCTGCGCAGCATGCCCATGACCGGGGTGATGCCACTGCCCGCGGTGACGAACAGTGCCTTTTCCGGTCTGGTTTCGTCGAGCAGGAACTCGCCGGTGGGGACGTCGAGGTGCAGGATCATCCCGCGCTTGACGTTGCGGACCAGCTCGGTGCTGACCGCCCCGCCGGGCACCGCGTTGACGGTGATGGTGATCCGGCCGTCGCTGCGCCAGGGCGGACTGGTGATCGAGTAGGAGCGCCAGAGACGCACCCCGTCGACGTCCACGCCGACCCGGACGTACTGGCCGGGCTCGTGTCGCACCCAGCCTCGGCCGGGTCGCAGCACCAGGGTGACGCTGTTCGCCGTCTCCGGGCGCACGGCCTCGACCTTGGCGCGGAGCACCTGCGCATTACGCAGCGGGGCGATCACGTCGAGGTAGTCGGCGGGCACCACCGGCGTGGTGATCAGTTCGACCACTCGCCAGGCGCCGGCCCCGAGAGTTCGGATAACGGCCACGTAACAAGCTTCCTGTGCGCCCGGGGGTAACGTCCTGACCGCTCGAAGTGAATCCGATCGTGTTTTTTGTTCGGCTGGTACAAAAGCAGAGTGACAAACCCTCTTCCCGACGTCAAAGCCTTCCGGTTGTCGCCGGAAGTGGTCGCGCCGCTACGGGACCGGCTGCCGCACGTCGCGACCCAGACCATCGACGCGATCATGGCCGAGGTGCCGGCCTACGCCGAGGCGTTCGCCGGTGCGCTGGGCGTGAAGATCGAGCGCGCGGTCCGCACCGCCCTGGGTGCGTTCCTCGGCCTGGTGTCCCGCCCGCACGGCCCCGATCCGCAGTCCCCGCTGGCCCCGGCGCTGGAAGCGGCGTACGCGCTGGGTCGCGGTGAGGCCCGCAGCGGCCGCAGCCTGGACGCGCTGCTCGGGGCCTACCGGGTGGGCGCCCGGGTCTCCTGGCACGAGCTGGCCGCGATCAGCGTCGCCACCGGGCAGCCGGCCGCGATCATCGCGCACTTCGCCGAGCTGGTCTTCGCCTACATCGACGAGCTGTCGGCGGCCAGCGTCGCCGGGCACGCCGACGAGCTCGCCTCCTCCGGCCGGGACCGGATCCGGCACCTGGAACAGCTCACCCAGGCGCTGCTGGCCGGCCAGCCGGAACACCTGGTGGTGGCGGCCGCGCAACGCGCCGACTGGCTGCCGCCGCGCACGCTGACCGCCGTCCTGGTCCCCGAGCACGCCGCCCGTACGGTGGTGAACCTGCTCGATCCGCGCACGCTGCGGCAGAGCGAGGCCGGCCCGGACCTGTCGGTGCTGCTGGTGCCGGACGCCGACGGCGGATCCCGGGCCGCGATGCTGGGCCTGCTGCGCGGGCAGGCCGCGGTGGCCGGCCCGGCCCGGCCCTGGCTGCAGGTCAAGGCGTCGTACGACCGGGCGGTGCGCACCCGGGAGCTGCCCGAACTGCCCACCGGCACGGTTGTCGACAGCGAGGACCACCTGACCGAGCTGGTGCTGACCGCCGACCCGCAGGCGCTCGCCGACCTGCGCGCCAAGGTGCTCGAGCCGCTGTCGGCGGCCCGGGACATCTCGGCCACCAAGCTGGCCGAGACGCTACGCAGCTGGCTGCGGCACCAGGGCCGGCGCGAGGAGGTGGCGGCCGACCTGTTCGTGCACCCGCAGACCGTGCGCTACCGGATGACCCAGGTGCGCGAGCTGTACGGCGACCGGCTCCGCGACCCGGAGTGGATCACCGCGCTGACCATCGCGCTCTAGGAACCCGGCGAGTAGCGGCCGATCGGGGCCGTCCGGCCGATGCAGTCCGTCTGTCGCCTGGGGAGGGTGATGCGGCACGGTGTTCGCACCGGCCACGATCATCGATCTACTCAAGGTGAAGGTGGATGACTCAGGACGACCGTGACCGGACGGAACGGCGATTCGTCATCACGTTGGGCACCGGGCGATTCCGCGACCCCACCGCGACCCAGCTGCCGGCCGTGGCCCGAGACCTGGACACCGTGGCCGAGGTCTTCGGCGGCTTCGGTTACCGCCGGGTCCTGCACGGCCTCGGCGAGTACGACTCGGCCGACCAGATCCGGCGCAAGCTGAACCTGTGGTGCCGGGACCAGCGCTTCGGCGGAGACGACCTGCTGGTGGTCTACTTCGCCGGGCACGGTGTGTACGTCGACCGTCACTACCTGGTGTGTTACGACACGGACGGCAGGGACCCGGCCGGAACGGCGATGGCCACCGAGGACCTCGTCCGGGTGCTGATCCAGAGCGGCGTGCAGCACCTGCTGTTCATCGTCGATACCTGCCACGGCGGGGCCGGTGCGGTGGAGGCCGCTCAGATCGCCCTGCGCCGGCAGGCCAACGCCTGGTTCGGTGACCAGGGCGACCTGTGGTTCCTCACCTCGACCCGGGCACGTGACGAGGCTCTTGACGGAGCGTTCGCCCGGGCCCTTCCGGCGGCGTTGCGGGCCGTGACCCAGCGCAGTGGCCAGCGGCAGGAATTCCTCGATGTGCACGATCTGGTCGGGGAGATCACTGCCATCTTCACCCGGAAGGGGGCGGAGCAGCGGGCCGAGCTTCCCTTCGCCCGCAGCGTCGGCGTGTCGCGCTTCCTGCCGAACGCTCGTTTCCACGCTGAACTGCCCCCGGAGGGTACCGACCTCGAGACCCAGCACCGGGCGGCCGACCGGGATCTCACCGAGCACTTCGGACCCCGCTCGCGCGGTGTCGATTTCGAGTCTGAGGTCGGCACCTATTTCAGCGGCCGGACCGAGGCGCTGTCCCAGCTCGTGGCCTGGCTGAACACCCCGGGTGGCGACGGCCGCGGCCGAGTAGTGACCGGCCGTCCCGGCTGTGGGAAATCCGCCGTGGTGAGCCGGATGGTCGCGCTGTCGGATCCGGGGTACCGAGCCACGCTCAACCTGGCCGGCGTGGATCCGCGCACGGTCGTGGCCGAGGGAACCGTCGACGCGTTCGTGCTGGCCCGGCACAAGCGGCTGGAGGACGTGGTCGCCCGTCTCGCCGACGAGTTGGGCTTCGAGGCCGACGGCGCCGGCAGCCTGCTGCGCCAGGTGGGCCTGCGCGCCCGTGCTCGAAAGAAAACGGTCATCGTGGTCGACGCTCTCGACGAGGCGGGCAGCGGCACCGCCTCCGACACCGGTGGCCGGGGCGAGCCGCGGCGCATCGCCCGGGAGCTGCTGCGGCCCCTGGGCGAGATCCCTGGCGTGCACCTGCTGGTCGGCAGCCGCTTCGAGGTGGTGGCGTCGCTGGGCGACATGACCGTGCTCGATCTCGATCGGGCCGACCTGCTCAGCACGGCCGACATCCACCGGTACGTGGTGCGCATGCTCACGGCGGCCGAGGAGCCGGACATCTCCACGCCCTACCGGGACCGCCCCGATCTGGCCGAGGTGGTCGCCGAGGCGGTGGCCCAGCGCGCGGCCGGGGTATTCCTGGTGGCCCGGATGACCGCGCGCAGCCTCCGCGACCACGCCGAGGTGGTCGACACCGGCTCGCCCGGGTGGGCGGACAAGCTGCCCAGCCGCATCGGGGAGGCGTTCGACGACTACCTGGCACGGTTCGGCGCCGACGAGGCCCGGGTGCGGCGGCTGCTGGCTCCGGTGGCCTTCGCCGAGGGACAGGGCCTGCCGGACAACCTCTGGCCAGAGTTGGCCACCGCCATCTCCGAGATTCCCTGTACGCGCGAGGACGTCGAGTGGGTGGTCGGCGTGGCCAAGGCCTATCTGGCCGAGGTACGCGAGCCCGAACAGAAGCGGTCGGTGTTCCGCCTTTACCACCAGACCCTGGCCGAACATCTACGCGACCCGGTGAAGTATCCGGCCGAGGTGGTACAACCGCGGATCGTGGCCGCCCTCAGCGCGGCCGCGCCGCTCGACGACAGCGGGGCCCGGCACTGGTTCGGGGTGCACCCGTACATCCGGGCCAACCTGGCCACCCACGCGGCGGCCGGCGGATGCCTCGATGATCTGGTCGGCGATCCCGGCTTCCTGCTCACGACCGACCAGCCCGCCCTGTTGAGCGCGTTCCACACAGTGAGCGGCCTCTCGGCCCGGCAGGCGCGGGCCGCGTACGAGCAGGTGGCGCATAGGCTGACCGAGGTCGACCCGGCCGAGCGGGCTTCCTACCTGCAACTGTCCGCCCATCGGTGCGGCGCGCCGGAACTGGCCGCGGCGATCGACCGGCTCGAGCTTCCGGTACGTTGGCGTACCCGTTGGGCGGACTGGTCGGCCACCGGACCACACCGCCGGCTGCTCGGCCACGACATCAATGTGCTGTCCGTCGCGGTCCATGAGCTTGACGGCTGGCCGGTCGCGGTCAGCGGGGATGCCGACGGTGTGCTTCGAAAATGGGACCTCATCACCAACCAGGCAATCGACGAGCCGGTCCCGGCCGGGGAGGACCCGATCCACGCCATCGCCGTGGTGGAGGTGGACGGGTACGCCTTGGTCCTGCTGGCCTGCGGCGACGGCCTGGTGCGAGGGCACGACCTGTCCACCGGCAAACCCCTGCACGATCCTTTGGTCGGGCACACGAACGCGGTTCTTGCCGTGGGCGTCGGCGAGTATGAGGGCCGGCCCGTGGCCGTCACCGGTGGCGCCGACGGCGCCGTCCGGCTCTGGGATCTGCGGTCCTGGACAATGCTGGGCGAACCGATCACCGATGGGCACACTGCGATTCGAGCCGTGGCGATCGGCCGGACAGCCGAGCGGACCGTGGTTGTTGCCGGCGGTGTGGACGGGCGAGTGCGGGTCTGGGATGTGGCCCAGTCGGAACTGGTGGGCGAGCCGCTGGCCGGCCACACCGGCGCGGTGAACAGCTTGACGGTCGGATCGCTCGACGACCGTCCGCTGCTGGTAACCGGCAGCGATGACGAGACCATTCAGCTCTGGGACCTGGACACCCGGCAACCCCTGGGCGAGCGTATCTGGGCGCACCGCCAATCCGTGCGATCGGTGACGCTTGGTGTGCTCGACGACGGGCGGCCTGTCGTGGTCAGCGGAGGATACGACGACCAAGTGCGAGTGTGGGATGCGCGAACCCGGCAACCGGTGGGTCAAACCCTGATCGGCCACACCGGTTTCGTCAACGCCGTGGCCACCGGGATCGTGGGCAACCACCCTCAGGCGGTCACGGCTGGAACCGACCGGACCGTCCGGGTCTGGAACCTCACGGCCGATGCGACCCGGGGCGGCCATGCTCAGCCGGTGAGCGTGCTCAGCTTCGATAGATGCAGCGGCGACCGCCATCTGGTTACCGGCGGCGCGGACGGCACCGCGCGGTGCTGGGACCTCAACCGCCGGGCCGAGGCAGGCCAGCCGATGATCGGGCATACCGGCGCAGTCACCGCCTTGGCCGCGCGAGACGAGGCCGGCGGTCATTATGTGGTTACCGGGGACACCTACGGCACCGTGCGCGTCTGGGATCCCGAACAAGGAACGGTCGTGAAGCGCCTCGATGGCCATACCAACGAGGTGACAGCGCTCTGCCACGCGCGTCACGGAGAGCGGACGGTAGTCGTGTCGGGGAGCGCCGACGGTACCGTGCGACTGTGGGACCTGGTGGCCGATCCAGTCGCGGCAACGCTGTTGGTCGGGCATAACGACCACGTCTCCTGGCTGACGACCGGTGAGCTGACCGGTCGGCCAGTGGTGGCCGCTGCCTCGTCCCTGCGAGTCTCGATCTGGTGGCTGGACACTGGCGAACCCCTGCGTCTGCGTGTTCGCGGCAGGCCTCGCAGCCTGATCCTCGCGCTGATCTGCCACAGCGACCGGGTCGTGGCCACCTATTCGGAGCACGGCAATAGGCTGATCGCCTGTGACGTGCTGGCCGGCACTGAGTTGTCACCACCGCTGAGCGGGCATCGAACCGCGCCCCGGGCAGCGATCATGGCTGATCTCACCGGCACGCTGGTGGCACTCACCGGCGACATCGACGGGGAAATACGGCTCTGGAATCTGCTCACCGGGGAGCAGATTGGTGAACCCATGCGGGGTCACGACGCCTCCGTTCAGGCGTTGGCACTTGGTGCGGTGGATGGCAAGCCGATTGCGGCTTCCTGCGACCGCGACACTGTCCGGTTGTGGGATCTGGACCGATGCGAGCAATTGGGCAAGCCGGTGCTCGGGCGAGCGCCGGGTGTGTCGAGCCTTGCGGTGGCCGGCGACCACGGCCGGGAGCTGCTGGCAACCACCGGCGACAACTGCTCGATCGAGTTGCGGGTCATGGCCGAAGCCCCAGTGACCGGAGCCCGATTGGCAGGCGGCCGGAACTGGGCCGGCCAGGTTCGTGCGCTCCCCGACGGGCGTCTCCTTGGCAGCGGCCTGAATGGAACTCTCCGGATCTGGGATGCGGCGAGCCGACGACAGATCGGCTGGCTCATCAACGAATCGGGAAGCGGGTGGATGTCGTCGGCCGTTGCGGTTGCCGTCGCCGAGCGCGGCGCTCGGCTCGTGGCCCTCGCCGGGACCGCCGGCGGTGACGTGCGGGTGTGGAATCTGAGCACGTTCACGCTCACCGGCGAACTAGTCGGGCACACTGCGCGGATCTGGGCGATCGCCACCGTCGGGCCGGACGAGGAGCCGGGCGGCGGCCCCGCATTGGTGGCCACCGGCAGCGGGGACTCCACGGTCCGGTTGTGGCGCTTGGAGGACCTCACGGCGCTCGGCGAACCCCTGACTCCCCACGACGGTGACGTCAACGCGGTGACCTTCGCCCGCTGGCGTGGGGAGCGGGTGGTGCTCTCCGGTGACGACGAAGGCGTGGTGCGCTGCTGGTCGACTCGCACCGGGCAACCCGTCACGGTTCCGTTCACGAAGCACTCGTTGTATGTCACCGACCTGTTGGCGTTCCGCCTGGCCGGCCGGGAACTGCTCTGTGTCGCCAGCAGCGACGGGATGGTGCGGGTCTGGGATCTCGGAAAGGAGGCGATGGTGACCGAGTTGAATCTGGAGGCGTCGGTGCAGGAGATGGTGCTGGCTCCGGGCGGGCTGCTCTGTGTGGGCACCACCTCCGGCCTGGTGGCCCTGACCCTGGAGCTGTAGGCCAAGGAAAACCTGTTTCCCGGAGTTACCGGCGTAACACCATTGACATCTATAAACGTCCATCTCTAGCGTGGGAAACAGTTTTCCGCTGAGCCGATCAGCTCGGTCACTCCCGCGGCGGCCGTACGCCCCCAAGGAGTTGGCAGATGCTGAATCGGCTGGGTCGGCTGCTCGCCGTACCCGTATTGGTCGTCCTTGCTCTTGTTGCCCAGCCCGCCGGCCCGGCCCTGGCCGCGGTGGAGACCCTGACCGTCGACATGACCGCGTACGGCGGAACGCCGACCTACCGGGCGTCCGGCTTCATCTACGGCATCTCGCAGAACGGCGCGACCCCGTCGGCGTCGTTGCAGAGCCAGATCAAAGTCAAGGTCCTGCGGGCCGGCGGCTCGCAGATCGGGTGCCCCAACGGCGGGTACGTGAACGGCGGCTACACCGCGCGGTGGAACTTCATCAAGGCGTACTACGCGCGGGCCAAGGCCACCGGCGCGCGGTTCAGCCTGCTGCTGTCCGGCATGTGGGGTTCGGACGGGGTCTGCACTGTTCCGCGCTGGCCGGGAGACAGCGGCAACTGGACCGAGTACACGAACTTCGTCAACCAGCTGATCGCCGACGCCAAGGCCAACGGGATGACCGGTTCCGACGTGCGCTGGGACCTGTGGAACGAGCCGAACATCTTCTTCTGGGGCCGCACCCAGGCCCAATACCTGGAGATGATCCGGCGCGGCACCCAGCTGGTGCGGGCCGCGATCCCCGGCGCGGTGCTGGAAGGCCCGAGCTATGCCGGCGTGCCCACCTCCGGGAACTCGTGGTGGACGACCTACCTCGACTACGTGAAGGCCAACAACGTCGTCCCGAACATCATGAGCTGGCACGACCTGCCCGGCGACCCGGCGACCGACGCGGCCAACCTGTCCGGCATGCTCTCCAGCCGCGGCATCACCATCAGCGGGACCTCGGTCAACGAGTACGGCGCGTTCGGCGACGAGCAGCAGCCCGGCCCGTCCGCCTGGTACATCGCCCGGCTCGAACGCTGCAACTGCGACGGCGCGCGGGCGAACTGGGGCATGGTCGGCCAGACGCCGTCGCTGTACGACACGTTCGGCTGGCTGGTCACCGCGAACGCCAACCAGCCGATGGGGCAGTGGTGGGTCTACAAGCGCTACGCCGACCAGACCGGCCAGCGCACGAAGATCACCGCCAGCTCCAGCCACGACGGCACCGTCTTCCAGGACTCGTCGGCCCGCAAGTCGATCGCGGTCCTCGGCGCGAAGGCCGGCGGGGCGCAGGGTGCCATCGACGTCCGCTACACCGGCATCCCGTCCTGGCTGGTCACCAGCGGCTCGGTGAACGTGCTGGTGGAGCGCTTGCCGTCGACGAACGCGTACGTGAGCGCGCCCACCGTCGTGTCCAACGCCCGGGTGACCGTGACCAGTAGCGCGATCACCGTCCCGATCAGCTGGACCAACGCCAAGGACGCCTACGCCATCACCCTCACGCCTTGAGGACCGGGCCGAACAGGCGTTTCGTCTGGTCGGCCCGCAATCCCATGAACGTGCCCGAGGCCGAGACCAGGACCGTGTCCGGCTCGGCCTCGGTCGCGATGGTGCCGGTGGCGGTGACCCGGCGGCCGTCCACCTGCTGCACCTCGGCGGTCAGCCGCAGCGGCGTGCACAGCGGGACCGGCGCCCGGTAGACCATGTCGAGGCGGACGGTCATCCCCGGGTTGCCGGAGGCGACCACCGCGTGGCCGAGGATCTGGTCGAGCAGCATCGCGCTCACGCCGCCGTGCGCGAACCGCGGCGGGCCCTCGAAGGCCAGGCCCAGCGTGCACCGGCCGATCGCCACCCCGGCCACCACCTCGATGTGCAGTGGCGGGGCCAGGGCGCTGCCGCCGCCGGTCACCGGGTTGTACATCCGGACGCCGCCGAGCAGGTCGTCGGCGCTGGCCAGGGTGGACCGGTCGCGGGTGCGCACGCCCAGCCGGGCGGCGACCTCGCGCAGCTCGGCCGCCGCGCGGAGCAGGTCGTCGGCCGGCATCTCGGTGGTGGTGGCCTGGTCGACGAGCAGCCGCAGCGCTTCGCCCAACTCGGTGATGGCTTCGCGTCGTTCCACCTAGACAGCATCGCCGTCCGCGCGGCGGTGGAGCTAGTGAATCAAGTCACACTGCTATAACCTGTTCTAGTTGCTCTAGAAGAGGAGTTGCGCGATGGCCAAGGTGACCGTTGAGGCCGATGCCAAAGCGGATCCGCAGCGGATCTGGGAAGTGCTGTCGACCCCGTCGCGGGTCCCGGAATGGAACACGATGCACGAGGGATTCACCGGCGATGTCCCGGCGACTCTCGACGAGGGCACGACCTACAAGCAGAAGGTCAAGCTGATGGGCATGCCGGCCGAGATGGCCTGGCGGGTGACCACGGCGGCGGCGCCGGGCCGGCTCGAGCAGAACGGCGACGGCCCGATGGGCGTCAAGGCGAAGAATCTCTTCGTCGTCGAGCCGACCGACGGTGGCTCGCACATCACCTACGAGATGGAGTTCATCGGCCCGGCGCTGAAGGGCCCGATGGCCGGCATGCTGGAGAAGCAGGCCGGCACCGCGGGCCAGCAGGCACTGGCGAAACTGGTCGCCCTGGTCGAATAAGCGTCGAGCAGCTCAGCGCAGCAGCAGGCGGCTGGCCAGTTCCAGGTGGTTCACCACGTCGTTCGCCGAGGCGCGGCGGGTCACCCAGGCCACCAGGTTGGACAGCCACACGTCCCCGATGACCCGTGCCTTCGCCTGATCGTCGGCGGTCGGTTCGCCGTCGGTCATGGCCCGGGTGAACATGTCCTCCATCAGCCGCGCCACCGCGTTGACCTCGGCGCTCGCGGACGGGTCGGCGAACATGAAGGCCCGGGTCATCGCCTCGGTGAGCAGCGGCTCGCGCTGCATCGCCCGGGTCACCATGGCCAGCACGAACTGCATGCGCTCGTGCGCGGTGTCGCCGGGGATCGGCTTGCGCTCGAGTTTCTCCTGGATCTTCTCCAGCTCCAGGGCCAGCGCCGACACCAGCAGGTGGATCTTCGAGGGGAAATAGCGGTACAGCGTGCCGAGGGCCACCTCGGCGCGCTCCGCGACGGTGCGCATCTGAACCGCGTCGTAGCCGCCCTTGGAGGCCAGCGACAACGTCGCCTCGAGGATCCGGCGCCGCCGGTCACGCTGGGCGGCCGAGCCGTCCAGTGCGGTCAGTGCGGCACTCGTACTGGTATTTGTTCTCGGTGTTGCCATCGCTACCCCTCGCGGCCCGAATCGTCTCCCCAGCCTAGCAACGGGATGTTGACAACCTGTTGCGGCGACCGCTGTTCCCACCAAAGTGAAACGTGTTCTAATGGCGGAATGGGTCCGGACTTCGCGCTCGACGACGCCCAGGAGGCGATCGTCCGTCTCGCCGGCGAGGTGCTGAGCGACAACGACGACACGCCGGAACGGCTGTGGAAATCGCTCGGCCAGGCCGGGCTGCTCGGCCTCGCGGTGCCGGTCGAACTGGGCGGCGCCGGGCTCGGCGCGCTGGAGACCGGCCTGCTGCTCGCCGAGATCGGCCGGCACGCCGCCCGGGTGCCGGCCTGGTCCACTCTGGCCCTCGGCGTGCTGCCGGTGGCCCGCTGGGGCAACCCTTCGCAGCAACGCGATCTGCTCCCGCGGGTGCTGGCCGGCCAGGTCCTCACCGCCGCCCTGGGCGAGCCGGTCACGGCCACCGAGGACTGGCGGGTGACCGGGACGTGCCACGCGGTCCCGGACGCCGACCGGGCCTACCGCGTCCTGGTCCCGACAAACCGGGGCGTCGCCGTCGTCGACCCGGCCGACGGCACGCTGACGCGCACTCCGACCTCGGCCGGAACGGACGAATTCTCACTTCAGCTGAGAGATGTCGCCGCCGAGCCGTTGGTGGGAGCCGACCTCGGGGGGTACGCCGTGGGCGGGGCCTGCGCGCTCGGTGACGGTGCGCTGGCCGGGGCGCTGCGGATGACCGCCGACCACGTGCGGGACCGGCACCAGTTCGGCCGCCCGCTCGCCACCTTCCAGGCCGTGGCCCAGCAGATCGCCGACGTCTACATCGCCTCCCGCACCATGCACCTGGCCGCCCTCGCGGCCAACTGGGGCGAGGCCGATCGGTGGACCGCGGCGTACTGGTTGTGCAGCGAGGCCCTGCCGGCCCTGCGCACCTGCCACCACCTGCACGGCGGGCTCGGCCTGGCCGCCGACTACCCGCTGCACCGGCACACCGCGCTGGTCCGCGACCTGGTCCGCCACCTGCATCGGCTGGGAGCTCTGGATGTTCATCGACCTGACTGAGGAGCAGCACCTTCTGCGGGCGCGGCTCCGCGCGTACCTCCAGAAGGTTTTGACCGTCGAGGAGCACGCCGAAGTGCTGCGGGAGCGGCACGGCGCGGTCTATCGCGACCTGGTTCGGCGGCTCGGCCGGGACGGCTGGCTGGGGCTCGGTTTCCCGGAGTGGTTCGGCGGGGCCGGACTCGGCCCGGTCGAGCAGCAGATCTTCGTGAACGAGGCGGCCCGGGCCGACGTCCCGCTGCCCGCGGTCACCCTGCAGACGGTGGCGCCGACCCTGCTCGCGCACGGCTCGGCCGAGCAGCAGGAGTTCTTCCTGCCGCGCATCCTGGCCGGCGAGATCCACTTCGCGATCGGCTACACCGAGCCGGAGGCCGGCACCGACCTGGCCGCGTTGCGCACCCGGGCGGTCCGGGACGGCGACGGCTATGTCGTGAACGGCCAGAAGATGTTCACCACCGGCGCGCACGACGCCGACTACCTGTGGCTGGCCTGCCGCACCGACCCGGACGCACCCCGCCACAAGGGTCTGTCCGTGCTGATCGTGGACACCGCCGACCCGGGTTACTCGTGGACGCCGATCATCACCTGCGACGGCGCGCACCACGTCAACACGGTCTATCTCACCGACGTGCGGGTGCCGGCGAACCGCCTGGTCGGGGCCGAGAACGGCGGCTGGCGGCTGCTGACCGCGCAGCTCAACCACGAGCGGGTGATGCTGGGTCCGGCCGGGCGGTTCGGCGTCCTCATCGATCGGGTACGGGCCTGGGCGGTCACCCACGACACCCCGGACGTGCGGCTCGCGCTGCTGCGCGCGGAGGCCTGCCGCCGGGTTAACGAGCTGCTCAACTGGCAGGTGGCGGGCGCCCCGCTGAACGCCGCCGACGCCTCGGCCACCAAGGTCTTCTCCTCGGAGCGGCTGCTGCGGGTCGGCCAGGAACTCGAGGACCTCGTCTGGCGGCACGGCGACCCGTCCGACCCGGCCACCGCCGACCTGCTGACCTGGCTCGACCTGCAGGCCAAACGCAATCTGGTGCTGACCTTCGGCGGCGGGGTCAACGAGATCCAGCGGGAGATCATCGCGTCGGCCGGGCTCGGACTGCCCCGGGTGCCGCGATGACCGACCCGATCAGCACCGCCGCCCAGCGGATCGCCGCGGCCGGCCTGTCGCCGGCCCGGATCGCCCGCGACCCGGTCAACCGGCCGGCCATCCGGGACTGGCTCACCGCGATCGGCGACGACAACCCGGTCTACGAGCGGGATGGCGTGGCCCCGCCCGCGATGGTGCAGGTTTGGACCATGCGCGGGCTGCGGCCCAAGCCGGAGAACGACCCGCTGAGCGAGATGTCGGCCGTGCTCGACGAGGCCGGCTACACCTCGGTGGTGGCGACCGACTGCGGCCAGACCTACCAGCGCTACCTGCGGGTCGGCGAGACGGTCGCGGTGCGCACCCGGCTCACCGAGGTCACCGGGCCGAAGCGCACCGCGCTCGGCGAGGGCAGGTTCTTCACCACCGAGAGCGTCTGGGAGGTCGGCGGCGAACCGGTGGCCGACATGCGGTTCCGGATCCTGAAGTTCCGCCCCGAGGCCGTGCCGGCGGCCGGGCGGGAAGCCCCGATCCGGCCGGTGATCAGCCCGGACACCGCGTTCTTCTGGGCCGGTGTCGAGGCCGGCGAACTGCGCATCCAGCGCTGCGGCGAGTGCGGCACGCTGCGCCACCCGCCCGGCCCGGCCTGCCCGCGCTGCGGTGCCTTCAAGCCGGAGTACGCCGTGGCGGCCGGCACCGGGCGCATCCACAGCTACGTCGTGCACCGCCATCCGCCGCTGCCCGGCCGGCGGTCGCCGGTGGTGGTCGCGCTTGTCGACCTGGACGAGGGGGTGCGGATGGTGGGTGAGCTTCGGGACGTACGCCCGGACGAGGTGCGCATCGGTGACCGGGTGCGGGTCGCCTTCGCGGACGGGCTGCCGGCCTGGCGCCCGGCGGTGGGCGAGCTGCCGGCGTGGGAGCTGGCGGTCACCCCGACCGTCATCATCAGCACCGCCCTGGCCACCCGCGACTTCCAGGACGTGCATCACGACCGCGATGCCGCGGTGCGCCGGGGCAGCAAGGACATCTTCCTCAACATCCTGACCACCACCGGTCTGGTGCAGCGGTACGTCACCGACCGGCTCGGCCCCGAGGTGGTGCTGGGCGGCATCTCGCTGCGGCTCGGCGGGCCCTGCTACGCCTACGACACGCTGACCTTCACCGGCCGGGAACACGCCGGGCAGGTCGACGTGACCGGGCGGACCGCGGCCGGCGAGCACGTCACCGCGACCGTACGGCTGGCGTCATGATCGCCCGGACCGCGGCCATCGCGGGCATCGGCGCCACCGAGTTCTCCAAGGACTCCGGCCGCAGCGAACTGCGCCTCGCGGCCGAGGCGGTGCGGGCCGCCCTCGACGACGCCGGCCTGCGGCCGTCCGACGTCGACGGCCTGGTGACCTTCACCATGGATGACAACGCCGAGATCGCGGTGGCCCGGGAGATCGGCGCGGGCGAGCTCACCTTCCTGAGCCGGATCGGGTACGGCGGGGGAGCCGCCTGTGCGGTCGTCCAGCAGGCAGTAATGGCCGTGGCGACCGGGGTCGCCTCGACCGTGGTCTGCTACCGGGCGCTCAACGAGCGGTCGGGGCGCCGGTTCGGGCAGGCCACCCTGCCGCCCGGGCTCGACGCGAGCTGGCATTACCCGATGGGGCTGGCCACCCCGGCGGCGATGGTGGCGATGGTGGCCCGGCGGTACATGCATGACTACGGGGCCACCACCGACGACTTCGGCCGGGTCACGGTGGCCGCCCGGCGATATGCGGCCACCAACCCGGCGGCCTGGTTCTACCGGCGGCCGATCACCCTGGACGACCATCGGGCCTCGCGGTGGATCGCCGAGCCGCTGCGGCTGCTGGACTGCTGCCAGGAGAGCGACGGGGCGGTCGCGCTGGTGGTGACGTCGGCTTCCCGGGCTCGCGATCTGCGGCAGCCGCCGGCCCTGATCAGTGCGGCGGCCCAGGGCAGTGGGGCCGACCAGTTCGTGATGACCAGCTACTACCGCGACGAACTGGCCGCCCTGCCCGAGATGGGGGTGGTGGCTCGGCAGCTGTGGGGACAGTCCGGGTTCACGCCCGGGGACGTGCGGACCGCCGTGCTCTATGACCATTTCACGCCGTACGTGCTGATGCAGTTGGAGGAATTGGGGTTTTGCGGTCGGGGTGAGGCCCGGCATTTGATCGGTTCGGCCGAGTGCCCGCCGATCAATCCGAACGGTGGGCAGCTGGGGGAGGCTTACATCCATGGCATGAACGGCATTGCTGAAGGGGTGCGGCAGGTGCGCGGGAGCGCGGCCAACCAGGTGCCGGGGGACGGGCCGGTGCTGGTCACGGCGGGTACCGGGGTGCCGACCAGCGGGTTGATCCTCAGCACAGCGTGACCACCGCGTCGGAGAGCACCGGGCGGTCTTCGACGCTGGCTTGCAGGATGATTTGCTGTGGTTCGCGCCAGATTCGGGTGCGCAGGGTGTCGCCCGGGAAGACGACCCCGGCAAACCGGGCCCGGTAGCCGGCCACGCTGTTCATTTCCGGTCCGACAGCCGCCTTCAGGACCATGCCGTACGTGCAGAGGCCGTGCAGGATCGGGGCGGGGAAGCCGGCCCGCGCCGCGAACGCCGGGTCGACGTGCAGCGGGTTGCGGTCGCCGAGCAGGCGGTACCAGAGGGCCTGGCGCGGATCGGTGGGGGAGAGCACCTCGTCGTCCGGCTCGCGGTCGGGCAGCGGCACTCGGGTGTCCGGGCCGCGGTCGCCGCCGAAGCCGCCCTCGCCCTTGACGAAGATGCTGATCCGGCTGGTGAACAGCTCGGTGGTGGTCTCGGTAACCACGATCGCGGCCGTGCCCTTGTCGTAGACGGCGGCTATCTTCGAGCGCGCCGTGCACCTGCCCTTGATCGGGATCGGGCGGTGGATCTCTATCTCCTGGCGGCCGTGCACGACCCGGGCCAGGTCGACGTCGATGCCCGGCATCCGGACCGTGGGCGGCTCGGTGTCACGCAGTGTGGTGGCCACGGTGGCGAAGGTCGGTAGTACGCCAGCCAGCGCGCCCTCGTAGACGTAGTGGAGCTCGTCGGCGCCGATCGCCAGGTGGTAGAGCAGGACGTCGGTGCTGTCCCAGCTCAGCTCGCGGCTGGGTAGTTCGGCGCCGACCGCCTTGTCCGGGTCGATGGGCATCAGTTCTCCTCGCTCATGTCTTGGGCCGCCAGGTAGCCGAACGTCATGGCTGGGCCCAGGGTGGCGCCCGCTCCCGCGTAGCTGCGGCCCATCACCGTGGCGCTGACGTTGCCGGCCGCGTACAGGCCGGGGATTACCGTGCCGTCCGGGCGCAGCACCCGGGCCCGTTCGTCGGTGCGCAGGCCGCCCTTGGTGCCGAGGTCGCCGGGCACCATCCGGAACGCGTAGAACGGCGGCTTCGCGAGCGCGCCCAGGCACGGGTTGGGCCGTTGCCGCGGATCGCCGTAGTAGCGGTCGTAGGCCGAGTCGCCGCGGTGGAAGTCTTCGTCGCGGCCGCTTGCGGCAAATTGGTTGAAGCGGAGGACGGTCGCGCCCAGAGTTTCCGCGTCTATTTTGGACGCCAGCTCGTCCAAGGTGCCGGCTCGATGGGCGACGCCCGCGTCGAACCAGCGGCGGGGCAGGGCGGTGCGCGGGCTGCGGCCGGCGAACAGGTAGCGATCCCGGTAGGTCTGGTCGGCGATCAACCAGGCCGGTTGCGGTGCCTTCAGCATGGCGTGCACGGCATCCACGTACGGTGCGGCCTCGTTGACGAAACGGCGGCCGGTCGCGTCGACCATCAGGCTGCCAGGTTGGTTGCGCTCGGCGAGACAGAAGTACGGCTCCCGGCCGACCGGAATCGACGGGCCCCACCAGGCCTCGTCCATCAGGTCGAGGGCGGCGCCGAGTCGCTCGCCGGCCTCGATGCCGTCGCCGGTGTTGCCCTTCGCACCGACGGTGAACTCGGTGCCCAGGCCCTGGTACTTCTGGCGCATCGACTCGTTCTGCTCGAAGCCGCCGCTGGCCAGCAGCACGCCCCGGCGGGCCCGGATCACCCCGGTCGTGCGCACCCCGGTCACCCGGTCGTCCTCCACCAGCAGGTCGGTCATCGGCGTCCCGAGCAGCACCGGAACGCCCGCCTCGCGCAACCCGGCCCGCAGGCCGGCGGCGAGCGCCTGGCCCATGGTGAGCTTCCGCTTCCGGGACAGGGCGCGGGCCAGCAGGCGGGCCACGGTGAGGACAGAGCGCGGATGGCGTACGCCCAGGGACAGCCACCGGTAATCCACCTGGGTGACCGCGATGCGGCCCGGCGCGGCCCGATAGGGCGCGGCGAGCGTCGCCAGATCGGGCCCGATCAGCCCGGAGTCCAGCGGCCGGGGCTCGATGCTGCGTCCGGCGGCCAGCCCGCCCGGGGCCTCCGGGTAGTAGTCGGGGTAGCCGGGCACCCAGGCGAACTCGAGCGGGGTGTGCGCCCGGACGAACGCCAGCATCTCCGGCGCGGCGGACAGGAACGCGTTCTGCCGTTCCGGGGTGGCGTCCGGCCCCGCGACGTGCGCCAGGTAGTCGTGGGCGTCGCCGGTGACACCCGCGTTCTCCAGCACTTCGTTGCCCGGCAGCCAGAGGCCGCCACCGGAGCGGGCGGTGGATCCGCCGTAGGAGTCGGCTTTTTCCAGGACTATCGCGCTCAGCCCGCGGTGCGCTGCGGCGAGCGCCGCGACCATGCCGGCACCACCACTGCCGACCACGACAACGTCGAACTCCTGCTCCTGTTTGGGCACTAGAACAGGTTACAATTCCTGTCGCTACGACGCACCCCTACGGAGGCCCCGTGACCGAGCCCTGGGACGAGACGGCCGACGTCGTGGTGGTCGGCTTCGGTGCCGCCGGGGCCTGCGCCGCCATCGAGGCCGCCGACGCGGGCGCCCGCGTGCTCGTGCTCGACCGCTTTGTGGGCGGCGGCGCCACCGCGATCTCCGGCGGGGTGGTCTACGCCGGCGGCGGCACCCGGCAGCAGCAGTCAGCCGGGGTGACCGACACGCCGGAGGCGATGGCCGACTACCTGCGCGAGGAGGTCGGCGACACGGTCTCGGCCGCCACCCTCGACCGCTTCTGTTCGCAGAGCGCCAGCATGATCGATTGGCTGTCCGACCTAGGGGTGCCGTTCGACGCGCGCCTCTGTCCCTACAAGACGTCGTACCCCACGAACCGCCACTACCTGTACTACTCGGGCAGCGAGATGTCCTTCCCGAAGCCGGCGCCTCGCGGCCACCGGGTCGTCGCGCGCGGCACCTCCGGCCGGGTGCTCGCCGCCCGGCTGGCGGCCGCCGCCCGCGACCGCGGTGTCGCGGTGCTCGCCCAGACCCGGGTGGAACGGCTGGTCACCGGCGCGGACGGGCGGGTGACCGGCGTCGAATGCCGCACCCTGCGCGGTGCCCCGGGATGGGTCCGGCTCGGCCATCGGGTGCTGCACCGCTTCTCGGTCAAGCCCGGCCTCTACCTGCCCGGGTTGGGCCGGGCGCTGCACCGCCCGGTCGCCTGGCTGGAACGGCGCTACGGCCGCCCGTTGCGGGTCGCGTCCGGACGCGGGGTGGTGCTCAGCGCCGGCGGTTTCGTGTTCAACCGCGAGATGATGCGCGAGCACGCCCCGGATTACCACGGCGGGCTGCGACTGGGCACCCCCGGCGACGACGGCTCGGGCATCCGCCTGGGCGTAGCGGCCGGCGGCAGCATCGACCATCTGAACCGGGTGACGATCTGGCGTTTCCTGGCCCCACCATCAGCCATGCTCGGCGGTTTGCTGGTTGATCGGGATGGCCGGCGGGTGTGCGACGAGTCCCGCTACGGAGCCGCGGTGGGCGAGGCGATCCTGCGCTCACCGGGCGCGCAGGCGTGGTTGCTGCTGGATGCGGCAGTGCTGGCCGAGTGCCGCCGCCAGGTGTGGACGCAGACCTTGTGGTTCCAGCGCTGGCAGGCGTTCTGGCTGCTGACGGTCGGCCGGGTGACCGGCCCGACCCTGGAGGCAGTCGCCCGCCGAGCCGGCGTCGACCCGGCCGGCCTGACCGCCACCCTCGCGGCCTACCAGGCCGCCCAGCCCGTCACGCCCGGCGAGCCGGCCGGCTCCGGGCACCTGGCCCTTCGGGCCGCCTATCCGGGCGGCGACTCCGGCGTGCCGCTCGGCGATTCCGCTTTCGCGGCCGGGACGCCTGCTGACCCCTTCGGTAAGCCGGATGGGTTGGTGCGTTTGTTGGCTTCCCCGCCGTACTCGCTGGTTGATGTTTCTGTTCGGAATCGGACCGCTCTGCCGGCGCCGATGCTCACCCTTGGGGGTTTGCGGGTGGATGAGGAAACCGGGCAAGTGGTGGGCGTGGCTGGGCTTTATGCCGCCGGGCGCAGCGCGGTGGGGATTTGTTCTCGCAGTTATGTCAGTGGGCTTTCGCTTGCCGATTGTGTGTTTTCCGGGCGGCGGGCTGGGCTCAGTGCGGCGATTCAGGACCGGGGAGGTCTGCATGCTCACCGAGGCTGATCGTCTTGCCTTGGCCGACCGGTTGCGGGTCGCTGAGCGGGACCGGGTGCCGATTGCGCCGCTGGTGCGGGAGCGGCCCGATCTGACCGCCGCCGACGCCTATGCGATTCAGCTCCTCAATATCCGCCGTCGGGGCGGCGAGATTGTCGGGCACAAGGTCGGGCTGTCGTCCAAGGCGATGCAGCAGATGATGGGCGTCGATGAGCCGGACTACGGGCACCTGATGGCTGACATGCGGCTTTCCGAAACCGAGCCGGCGGACGCCTTGCGCTACTGCTATCCGCGGGTCGAGATCGAGGTTGCCTTTCTGCTTGGTGCCGATCTGCCCGGCGAGGGCTGTACCGAGGCGGATGTGCTGGCCGCTACCGAGGCGTTCGCGCCGTCGATCGAGCTGATCGACAGCCGCATTCAGGACTGGAAGATCAGCCTGGCTGACACGATCGCCGACAACGCCTCGTCGGCCGGGTTCGTCGTCGGGGCCGGGCGGGTGCCGCCGGGCGGGATCGATCCGCGCGGCATCGACGCCGTGCTCTACCGGGGCGGCGAGCCGGTCGTGCAGGGGCGGTCCGACGCCGTGCTCGGCAATCCGGTGACCGCGGTGGCCTGGCTGGCCCGGACGGTGGCCGGGTTCGGGGTGCGGCTGCGCGCCGGCCATCTGGTGATGCCGGGTGCGTGCGCCCGCGCGGTGGACGCGCACCCGGGCGACGAGTTCCTCGCGGTCTTCAGCGGCCTCGGCGAGGTCCGGCTGTCCTTCGCAAAGAAAACGGAGGGCGCGGCGTGACCGCCTGCATCGGTGGGGCCTTGGTCGTATTGGAGGAAGGTGCGGCATGAGCACGTTGACGGCGGCCATTGTTGGGTCGGGGAACATCGGGACGGACCTGCTCTACAAGCTGATGCGGTCGGAGCGGATCGAGCCTCGCTGGATGGTGGGGATCGATCCGGACAGTCCGGGGCTGCGCCGGGCCGCTGACCTTGGCCTCGACGTCAGCGCTAAGGGCGTTGACTGGCTTCTGGTCCAAGACCCGCTGCCCGATCTGGTTTTTGAGGCCACCTCGGCGGCCGTGCACCGGGCTGCCGCGCCTCGCTATGCGGAGGCTGGGATCCGGGCCGTCGACCTCACGCCGGCGGCCGTCGGGCCGCTGGTTGTGCCCGAGGTCAACCTGCGTGAGCACCTCGGGGCGGGCAACCTCAACCTGATCACCTGTGGCGGGCAGGCGACGATCCCGATGGTCTACGCGGTTTCCCGGTGTACGCCGGTCGAGTACGCCGAGATCGTGGCTACCGTCTCCTCGCGCTCGGCGGGGCCCGGCACCCGGGCCAACATCGACGAGTTCACCCGTACGACCGGAAAGGCTTTGGAATTGGTTGGTGGGGCGGCCAGGGGCAAGGCGATCGTCGTGCTCAACCCGGCTGACCCGCCGATGGTCATGCGGGACACGGTGTTCTGCGCGATCGGGCCGGACGCCGACACCGAGGCCATCAGCAGGTCGGTGAAAGGCATGGCCGCCGAGGTCGCCCGGTACGTGCCCGGGTACCGGCTGCTCAACGAACCGCAGTTCGATCAGGGCCGGGTCGCGATCTTCCTGGAGATCACCGGGGCTGGGGACTTCCTCCCGTCGTACGCCGGGAATTTGGACATCATGACCGCGGCCGCCACCCGCGTGGGAGAGGAACTGGCCTCATGAGCACCGACATCCGGATCACCGACTCCTCGTTGCGGGACGGCTCGCACGCCAAGCGGCACCAGTTCACCGTCGAGGAGGTGACCTCGGTGGTCGCCGCCCTGGACTCGGCGGGTGTGCCGGTGATCGAGGTGACCCACGGGGACGGCCTGGGTGGGTCGTCGCTCACCTACGGCCTGAGCCGCACGCCCGAGCAGGAACTCATCAAGGCGGCGGTGCGCACGGCCAAGAGCGCGAAGATCGCGTTTCTGATGCTGCCGGGGATCGGGCTGTTCGACGACATCCGGGCGGCGGCCGACAACGGCGCGACGGTCTGCCGGATCGCCAGTCACTGCACCGAGGCGGACATCACCGAACAGCACTTCGGGCTGGCCCGCGAGCTTGGCTTGGAGACGGTCGGCTTCCTGATGATGGCCCACTCGCAGCCGCCGGAAGTGCTGCAGACACAGGCCCGGATCATGGCCGATGCCGGCTGCCAATGCGTGTACGTGGTGGACTCGGCCGGGGCGCTCGTGCTCGACCAGGTCGGGGATCGGGTGGCGGCGCTGGTGGCCGAGCTCGGCGACGACGCCCAGGTGGGCTTTCACGGGCACGAGAACCTGGGGCTCGGGGTGGCCAACTCGGTGCTCGCCGTGCGGGCCGGGGCCAAGCAGATCGACGGCAGCACCCGCCGGTTCGGGGCGGGCGCGGGCAACACGCCGGTGGAGGCGTTCGTCGGGGTGTGCGACAAGCTCGGCATTCGCACCGGCATCGACTTCTTCGCCATCGTGGACGCGGCCGAGGACGTGGTCCGGCCGGTCATGCCGGACGAGTGCAAGCTCGACCGGCTCGCGCTGATCATGGGGTACGCCGGGGTGTACTCCAGCTTCCTCACCCACGCGTTCAGCCTGGCCGAGCGCTATCAGGTGTCCGGCGCCGAGATCCTGGTGCGGGCGGGCGAACGGCGACTCGTCGGTGGCCAGGAGGATCAGCTCATCGACATCGCCGTACAGCTCAGTAGTAAGTGACCGCGACCTCGTCGCTGCGCGCGATCGCCTGGCAGGCGAGGGTGTAACCCTCGTCGAAGTCCTCCTGTTCGAGGATCTCGTTGTTGACCAGGTCGACCTTGCCGCGTTGCAGCCGCAGCGTGCAGGCGCCGCAGTGGCCCTGCCGGCAGGAGAACGGCGGGTTGAGGCCGGCCTCGATGATCACGTCGAGCATCCGTTTGCCGGCCGGCCACGGCAGGCGCCGGGTCTGGCCGTCGATCTCGACCTCGAGGGTGGAGGCCATCGACTCGTCCTGCCCGACCTCGAAGCGCTCGACATTTACCAGTTCCTCCGGCACTCCGGCTCGCTGCAGAGCGTCGCGGGCGACCGCGACAAAAGGCTCCGGACCGCAGATGTACGCCGACCGGCCGCCGTCTTCCGCCAGGAGCGCGGCCAACACGGCCGGGTCGGGAGCGCCGCGCTCGCTGTCCAGCCAATGCGTCACGGTGAGCCGGTCGCCGGCCAGCGCGGCCAGCTCCCGGCCGAAGATGATCGAGTGCTCGTCCCGGTTGGCGTAGATCAGGGTGAGCCGGCCGTGGCCGCGCGCGAGCACCGACTTGATGATGCCCATCACCGGCGTGATGCCGCTGCCGGCGGCCAGCAGGATCAGGTCCTCGTCGAGCGAGCCGGGGGTGAACTCGCCGGCCGGCGGCAGGAACTCCAGTGTTTCGCCGGCCCGGACGTGGTCGCAGATCCAGTTCGACCCCCGGCCGTCGCGGACCCGTTTAACGGTGATCTTGAGATCTGTGTCGGTGTGCGGCGAACTGGACAGCGAATAGCAGCGGGCCCCTGTCCCCGGCACCATGACGGTCAGATATTGCCCGGGCAGGTAGGCGAACTCCGTGGCCAGCGCCGGCGGCACGGTCAGGACCAGCGAATGCGCGTCGGCGGTTTCGGCGATGACCTCGGCGACGCGCAACCGGTGGACCATCAAATCACCCCCAGGCGGCCGTCGCGGATGGCGTCGTCGATGCTGGCGCGTAGATCGAGGCAGGTGGGCACGAGTGCGCTCAGCGGGTTTACGCAGGTTTTTTCTGCCTGCGTGGTCCACTGCACGCTGGTCTGCTGCGGGCTCGACTTTCGAACCCGGACGAGGGCGTCGCAGCGGGTGCAGGCCACCTTCTCGTAGCCACCCTCCAGGTATTCCTGCCGCTCGGTCAGGGTCATGCCGAGGGCTCCGCCTGCCGGGCCAGGTTTTCCTCCACCTCGGCCGTCCAGGTCTCGACGGCCCGGGTGGTGTCGACCTCGAACTCGTACCGGGCGACCATGTCGTCGGTGACGTCCTCGACGTCCACGTAGAACTGCTCGTACCACCGGCGTAGCTGGTAGACCGGGCCGTCCTCGGCGCACAGCAGCGGGTTGTCGATCCGGCTCTTGTGCTTCCAGATCTCCACGTCCTGCTCGAAGCCGATCCCGATCCCCTTGGCGAACTTGCCGGCCGCCTTCGCGGCCTGCTCGGCGGTGAGGCCGGGCAGCCGCTTGACGATCACCCCCCACTGCAGCACGAACGAGTTGGGGGTGATCGGGTAGTGGCAGTTGATCAGCACCGACTCGATCTCGTAGCCGTGATAGTTGTTGAACAGGTAATCGATCATGTAGGACGGGCCGTAGTAGGCCGCCTCCGAGCGCAGGGTGGTGTCGCCCGACTGCTTCGCGGTGATCGGCACGTCCGGCCGCGGCTTGGTCTCCAGGTATTGCGCGGCCACCTGGCCCTCCAGCACGTTCTTGAAGAACGTCGGGAAGGCGAAGTGGATGTAGAAGAAGTGCGCCATGTCGACGACGTTGTCGATCACCTCGCGGCAGTTGGCGCCCTCGATCCGGATCGAGTCCCAGGTCCAGGTGCTCCACTCGTCGGAGAAGGCGCCCTCGATCCGCGGGATCACGATGTCGGGTGGGGGCGGGGCGCCCTGCGGGTCGTGCCAGACGAACAGCTGCCGGTTCTGCTCCTGGGCGTGCCATGACCGGGTGCGGGCCCGCATCGGGACCCGATGTGCGTACGGCACCGAGGCGCACCTCCCGTCGCCGCGCCACCGCCAGTCGTGGAACGGGCAGGCCACCTCGTCGCCCTTGATCGTGCCCATGGTCAGGTCGCCGCCCATGTGCCGGCAGTAACCGTCGAGCACGTGCAACGCGCCGGCCGAGTCGGCGAAGACCACGAGTTTGGTGCCGAACGCCTCGACGGCGTGCGGTTTGCCGTCCCGGAACGAGTCGGCCAGGCCCAGACAGTGCCAGCCGCGGGCGAACCTGGCCGGCAGGACCCCGCTGTCGATGGTGCGTGCTGCTGCGCCGTCGCTCATGTGTCGCCTCCCGCTTGGGCGTAGCCCGTTAGGTAGAACGTGTTCTAGTATAGGGACCGTCCAAGTCGCCAGCCAAGACAGCGGAGGGATCTCATGGAGGGCACCGAAGCGGTCCGGTCGGGCGTGCGAGAGTTGTTACCGGTTCTACGAGATCGGGCGCAGGAGGCGGAAGATCGCCGCCAGGTGTCCGCCGAGACGGTCAAGTCCCTCGCCGCGACCGGTTTCTTCCGGCTGTTGCAGCCGGCCCGGTTCGGCGGCTTCGAGGCCGACCCCACCACGTTCTTCGGCTGCGTGCGCGACATCGCCGCGGCGTGCGGCTCGACCGGCTGGATCTCCTCGGTGATCGGCGTGCACAACTGGCAGATGGCGCTCTTTCCCGACCAGGCCCAGCAGGACGTCTGGGGCGACGATCCGGGCACGCTGATGTCGTCGTCCTACGCGCCCACCGGCAAGATCAAGGCGGTCGAGGGCGGCTACCAGGTGAGCGGGCGCTGGAGCTTCTCGTCCGGCTCCGACCACGCCTCCTGGGTGTTGCTCGGCGGCATCATCCCGCCCGGCGACGACGGCACCCCGGCCGACTTCCGCACGTTCCTGCTGCCCGCGTCCGACTACACGATCGAGGACGTCTGGCACACGATCGGGCTGCGCGGCACCGGCAGCAACGACATCGTGGTGCCCGGCGCGTTCGTCCCGGCCTACCGTTCACTCAGCTTCGGCGACACCGCCCGCTGCGTCTGCCCGGGTCAGGAGCTCAATCAGGCGCCGCTCTACCGGATTCCCTACGGCTCGATCTTCCCGTACACGATCACCACGCCGATCATCGGCATGGCGACGGGGGCGTACGACGCGCACGTCACCTACATGCAGGAACGGGTCCGGGCCGCCTACGCCGGGGTGCGCGCGGCCGAGGACCCCTACTCGCAGGTGCGGGTGGCCCGGGCCGCGGCCGACGTGGACGCCGCCTGGCTCGCCCTGACCGCGAACATGACCGAGCTGATGTCGCTGGTCACCGCGGGCGAGAAACTGCCGATGCGGCTGCGCCTGCGGGTCCGCCGCGACCAGGTGCACGGCACCGAGCTGGCGATCCAGGCGGTCGACCGGCTCTTCGAGAACTCCGGCGGCCGGGCGATCTACACCAGCCACCCGATCCAGCGCTTCTGGCGCGACGCGCACGCCGGCCGGGTGCACGCGATCAACGACCCGGAGCGGGCACTGTCCATGTACGGGCGCGGCGAGTTCGGCCTGTCCGTCGCCGACGCGATGATCTGAGGCCGTCGATGACCCTTCACTTCCACCGCGCCGGCCCGGCCGGCGCCAACCCCGTGGTCCTTCTGCACGGCGGCGGGCCGGGAGCTTCAGCCCAAAGCAACTTCGGGCGTACGATCCCGGCCTTCGCCAAACGCTTCGACACGATCGCCGTCGACCAGCCCGGGTACGGCGGTTCCGAGCTCGGCCAGCTGACCACGCAGTACTTCACGCACTCGGCCGACGCGCTGGCCGCCCTGCTCGACGAACTCGGCCTCGAGCGCGTCGACCTGGTCGGCAACTCGCTCGGCGGCGGCACCGCGGTCCGATTCGCGCTGCGGCACCCGTCCCGGGCCGGGCGGCTGCTGCTGATGGGACCGGGCGGGCTCAGCCTCAACGTGTTCGCCGCCGACCCGACCGAGGGCGTCAAGCGGCTCGGCGCGTTCGGGGCCGGTCCCACCCGGGAACGGCTGGCGGCTTTCCTCCGTACCCTCGTCTTCGATCCTTCCTTGATCACCGACGAGCTGATCGATGAACGCCTGGCCGCGGCTTCCACCCCGGCCGCCCTTCGCGCTCTGCGCGAGATGGGCGCCTCGTTCACCGACCCGGCCCGCTTCGAAGATGGGCTGCTCTGGCGGGAGGCTCACCGGCTGCGCAACGAGGTGTTGCTGGTGTGGGGCCGGGAAGACCGGGTCAACCCGCTCGACGGCGCGCTGGTCGCGCTCAAGCTGATCCGCCGCTGCCGGCTGCACGTCTTCGGCGGCTGCGGGCACTGGGCGCACCTGGAGAAGTTCGACGAGTTCAACCGCCTCGCTTTCGACTTCCTGGAAGGGGACAGGCCGTGAGTCTCATCCGATCCCTCGGCTACCTGCGCGTCGAGGCCACCGACGTGCCCGCCTGGCGGGAATTCGGCGTCAAGGTGCTCGGCATGGTCGAGGGCCGCGGCCCCGACCCGTCCGCTGTCTACCTGCGCATGGACGACCTGCCGGCCCGCATCGTGGTGGTGCCCGGCTCACGCGACCGGCTGGCGGCCAGCGGCTGGGAGGTTGCTTCCCCGTCGTCGTTTGCGCAGCTGGTCACTGCTTTCGAGGAGGCCGGCGTCGCGGTCAAGGTGGCCGGTGCCGACGAACTCGCCGACCGCCGGGTGGCGCAGATGGTCGCCGTCGATGACCCGTCCGGCAACCGGCTCGAGTTCTTCAGCGGCGCCGCCCTGGACACCCGGCCGGCGCTCAGCGCTTACGGGACCAGGTTCGTCACCGGCACGCAGGGCATGGGGCACGTCGTGCTGCCGGCCTTCGACGACGCCGCCTCGCTGCACTTCTGGACCGAGATCCTCGGCTTCCGGCTGCGCGACACCATGCGGCTGGTCCCCGAACACATCGGGCTGCCGCACACCGACGAGGCGCTGTGGATGCGGTTCCTCGGCTGCAATCCCCGGCACCACAGCGTCGCGCTCGCCCCGATTCCCGCGCCCAGCGGCCTGATCCACCTGATGACCGAGACCGCGACCATCGACGACGTCGGCCTGGCCATCGACCGCTGCGTCAAGAACAAGGCCCCGCTGATCTCCACGCTGGGCCGGCACGCCAACGACGACATGATTTCCTTCTACGTGCGTACGCCCAGCGGGTTTGATATTGAATACGGGTTCGGCGGCCTCACCGTCGACGACCACACCTGGGTGGCCCGGCAGACCACCGCCCACAGCGTGTGGGGTCACCGGTTCGCGCACGGTGGACACTGAGCTCCCGGTGGCCGTCGACCCGGCTTCATTCCGGCGGGTCTTCGGCCACTTCTGCACCGGCGTCACGATCGTCACCACGACCGACGCGGACGGGCCGGCCGGCTTCGCCTGCCAGGCGTTCACCCCGCTGTCGCTGGACCCGCCACTGGTCCTGTTCTGCCCCCAGTCGACCTCGTCTACCTGGCAGCGGATCCGGGGCACCGGGTTGTTCTGCGTGAACGTCCTGGCCGAGGGGCATCACGAGCTGTCCCGGGCCTTCGGCACGCGGGGGGCCGACAAGTTCGCCGGCATTCCGTGGACTCCGTCGCCCGGTGGTGCGCCGATCCTGGACGGGGCTTTGACCTGGGCGGAATGCCAGGTCTCGGCGGTGCATCCGGGTGGCGACCACTCGATCGTGGTGGGCCGTGTGCTCGCCCTCGGTGAGTGCGGCGGGGATGGGCCGTTGTTGTTCTTCAAGGGGCGCTATCGGGCTGCGGCTCCGGTTTCGCCGTCTGCCTCTCTTGAGGTGGTGGATACCTTGCTTGCCTGGCCTCGCCATACCGATTGGATCTGAGGCTTTGTGGGTTGGGCTTGCTTGCTCTGGGACGGTTTTGGGCCGGGGATAACCATGCTGGGCGGTAAAGCATCTATGCCCTGCATGGTCATCCCCGGCCCAAAACCTTGCATGGTTTTCCGTTTTGGCCAGGAGTTTGGTCACCCGCTGCTGGATGCATGACTGGGGCGGGCGGTCCCCCTCCGCTCGGTGGTCTGGCTGCCGCGCTGTGGTCCGGCCAGGCGAATCACTCGGGCGGGCCGGCCTTTGTGGTGGGGTGCGCGAGCGAGACCGTGCCGGTTGCGGCCGACTGTGGCTTCGCTCCCGCGTCTCTCGTCAGAGCAGTGCGGCGGCCAGGCGGTTCAGGTGTTGGGTGGGGGTGCCGAACAGCTGGGCGTCCTGGTAGGCGCGGCGTAGGTAGAGGTGGGCGTCGTGCTCCCAGGTGATGGCCAGGCCGCCGTGCATCTGGACCATCTCGGCGGTGATCGCCTGCAGTGCCTCCGTGCAGTAGACCTTGGCCATCGCGGCTAGGGTCGAGGCGTCCTCGGAGCCGGCCACGAAGGCCTCGGCTGCGGTCCACGACGCGGTGGTGGCGGCCTCCAGGCGCAGGTAGGCCTCGGCCAGGCGGTGCTGCAGCACCTGGAAGGAGCCGATCGGGCGGCCGAACTGGACTCGCTGCTGGACGTACTCGTGGGTGGCCTCGAAGGCGCGGCCGGCTGCGCCCATCTGTTCGGCGCTCAGCGCCACGCAGGCCAGATCGCGCAGCCAGGGCCGGAGATCGCCGCTCCCGATCTTCCGGGCGCGTGCGCCGTCCAGTCGCACCGTGGCTAGCCGCCGAGTCGCGTCGAGAACGTCCGTGGGCTGTACGGACACTCCGGGGGCGGTCGCGTCCACCTCGTAGAGGCCGTCGTCCGTCGGCACCAGGAGGATGTCGGCGCTCTCGGCATCGAGCACCTGGCGGGCTTCGCCGACAAGCCCACCGGCCTTGACCGTAGTCGGATCGTCGGGCCAGGCCAGGGTGGCTATGCGGTCGCCGGCGCAGATGGCGGGGAGCAGGCGGGCGCAGGCCTCCTCGTCGCCGGCGCGGAGCAACGCCTGGGTGGCCAGCACGCCGCAACCCAGCATCGGGCCGGGGGTCAGGGTGCGGCCCCACTCGGTCAGCATCACGTGCGACTCGAGCAAGGTTGCGCCGGCGCCGCCGAAGGCTTCGGGGACCGCCAAGCCGGCTACCCCGATCTCCTTGCACAGGCGCTGCCACAGGGCGGGGTCGTAGCCGGTTGGTTGCTCGATGGCCGCGCGGGTGGGGTAGCCGGACAGCAGGCCGCGGACCGCGTCGCGCAGCGCCCGGTGTTCCTCGGTCAGTTCCATGTGGCCCCCTTGGTCAGCTCCGCCATCACCCGGGCTCGGTGGTCGGCCGGGGCTCCCCAGGACAGGCTCAGCGCCCGGACCTTCGTCACCCAGCGGCCGAGACCGTGCTCCTGCGTGTATCCGATCGCGCCGTGCACCTGCAGCGCCGCCCGCGCGGCCCGGTTCGCGGCGTCCGAGCAGGCCACCTTCGCGGCCGAGACATCCCGCGGGGTCAGGGTGACGGCGGCCGCGTAGACCAGTGGGCGGGCGAACTCCAGCCCGACCGCGACGTCGGCGAGCCGCTGCTGGACTGCCTGGAAACCACCGATCGCCCGGCCGAACTGGACCCGGGTGCGCGCGTGCGCCACTGCGGCCTCCAACAGCGCCCGGCCCGCACCGAGCAACTGCGCCGCGCAGACCAGCGCACCGAGGTCCAGGGCACGGCCGACCGCGGGGCAGATCTCCACCGGCCCGGCGGACTCGACCTCGTAGAGCCGCCGGGTGCGGTCCATCGAGGAGTGCACGGTGCCGCGCCGCGCTGTGCCGACCGCATCACCGTCGACGAGCAGCACCAGTTCGGCGGCGTCCGCATCGACGGCAAAGGGCAACCAGGGCGGTGCCGTGAGAGTCGCGAGGGCGCGCCCGGCGGCCAGCTCGGACAACCATCGCTCGGCCTCGCCGCCGGGCACTGTCTCGGTGAGAGCGGCGAGCAGGGTGGGGACCGTGGCCAGGGTTTCGGGGATGGGGCCGGGGACTGCGTGGTGGCCCAGCTCCTCGGCGGCTATGACCAGGTCGATGGGGGTGGCATCCAGGCCGCCGTGCCGTGCCGGGATCGCCAACGCCGTCACGCCCAGGTCGGCCAGCTGCGTCCAAAGCTGCCGCCCGGGGCCGTGGTTGCCCTCGGCCCAGCTGTCGGCGGCCTCCGGCACGCGGGCGGCCGACAGCATGTCGTGCAGGGTGGTGGCGAAGCCGGTCTGCTCCACGGACGGGACCAGCCTCATCGGGGGAGTCCCAGCACTCGCTGAGCTACCAGGCCGCGCTGGATCTCGTTGGTGCCCGCGTAGATCGGGCCGGCCAGGGCGAACAGATAGCCGCCGGTCCACGAAGGGTCCGTCTCCGCGTGCGGGCCGAGCACGTCGAGCGCGGTCTCGTGCAGGGACACGTCCAGTTCGGACCAGAACAGCTTGGTCAGGCTGGCCTCGGTGGGGGGCGCGTCCAGCGCGGCGAAGGCGTGCATCCGGTAGGCCTGGGCGCCGATCCACGCATCCACCACCCGGTCTCGGGTGGCCGGGTCGGGCTGCTCCTGCCAGCGGGAGACCAACCGGTGGGCGGCCGCCACGAAACGGCCGGGGGCGCGCAGGGTCAGGCCGCGTTCGTGGCCGGCCGTGCTCATCGCCACCCGCCAGCCGTCACCGGGGGTGCCGATCACGTCGGCGTCGGGGACGAACACGTCGTCCAGGAAGATCTCGGCGAAGCCGGGGTTGCCGTCCAACTGCCGGATCGGGCGGACCGTCACTCCCTCGGCGCGCAGGTCGAACATCAGGTAGGTGAGGCCGCGGTGGCGTTCGGCCGCCGGGTCGCTGCGGAACAGGCCGAACGCCCGGTCGGCCACGGTCGCGCGGGAACTCCACGTCTTCTGGCCGGACAGCCGCCAGCCGCCGTCGGTGCGGTGCGCGCGGGACCGGATCGCGGCCAGGTCGCTGCCCGCCTCCGGCTCGGACCAGGCCTGCGCCCACACCTCGTCGGCGCGGGCCATCGGCGGCAGAATACGGTCGCGCTGCTCCTGCGTACCGTGTGCCAGCAGCGTCGGGGCCAGCAGGAACAGGCCGTTCTGGCCGATCCGGACGGGGCCGCCGGCGGCGTGGTACTCCTCCTCGAACAGCAACGTGTGCAGCGGCGGGGCGGCCCGCCCGCCGTACCGTCCGGGCCAGGAAACCACCGCGAGAACGGCCCCGGCCAACCGTTGTTCCCAGGCGCGATGCGCAGCATCGCCGGCCGGAGTGTCCACACTGGGCAATGGGTCGCGCGGCGCGTTGGCGGCCAGCCAGCCGCGCACCTCGTCCCGGAAGGCCAGTGCCGCCGGGTCCAGATCGAGGTTCACGACGCCGACTTCTTCATGGCGGCCGGATCGAGGCCGGCCAGCGGATTGCCGGTGACCTCGGCGTTGTGCGCGTGCGCGACGTGGTGCAGGCCGAAAACCGCGTCCATCCCGGCGCGCATACCCATCAGGTCCTCGCACTGGTTCAGCGCGCGTTTGGCCAGGGCCAGACCGAACGGCGGCATCGCCGCCACGCGCTCGGCGAGCGCAAAACCCGCGGTTTCCAGCTCAGCGCGCGGCACCACCCTATTGACCATGCCGATTTCGTACGCCCTGCGCGCGCCGAATCGATCGCCGGTGAACAGCACCTCCCGGGCGAACCGCGGGCCCAGCGCCCAGGGGTGGGCAAAGTACTCAACCCCCGGAATCCCCATCCGCAGCACCGGATCGGCGAAGAACGCGTCGTCGGACGCGACGATCAGGTCGCACACCCAGGCCAGCATGAGCCCACCGGCGATGCAGGCGCCCTGCACCAGGGCGATCGACGGTTTCGGGATCTCCCGCCACCGCCGGCACATGCTCAGGTAGACCTCGACCTCGCGGGCATAGCGGCGGTCGGCGCCCTCTTTCCCGGTGTGGTCCCACCAGATCGCCGCACGCCGGGGAAACTCGGTGTCGGCGTCGCGTTCGGGGGTGCCGATGTCGTGGCCGGCCGAGAAGTGCTCACCCGCCCCGGCCAGCACGATCACCCGCACCTCGTCGTCGTTCACCGCACGGGTGAACGCATCATCCAGGGCGTACGTCATGGCCGAATTTTGCGCGTTGCGATAGCGCGGCCGGTTCATCGTCACCACCGCGAGCGCGCCCCGCCGTTCGTAGCGCACCTCGTCACCCATCGGCCGCCTCCGCCCGCATCAGGTATTTCAGGACCTTTCCCGAGGCGTTGTGCGGCAGCTCGGCGCGCAGCTCGACGCTGCGCGGCACCTTGTAGCCGGCCAGCCGGCCCCGGCAGAACTCGATCACCTCGGCCTCGCCAAGATCAAGACCAGGACGGCAGACGATGTACGCCTTGCCGACCTCACCGAGCCGTGGGTCGGCAACCCCGATCACCGCCGACTCGGCCACCTGGGGCAGCCGGGCCAGGGCGCGTTCCACCTCGGCCGGGTACACGTTGAAGCCGCCGCAGATGTACATGTCCTTGAGCCGGTCGGTGATGGTCAGGTAGCCGTGCTCGTCGAGCCGCCCGATGTCACCGGTGTGCAGCCACCCGTCGGCGTCGATCGCGGCGGCGGTGGCCACCGGATCGTCGAGGTAGCCGAGCATCGTGTTCGGCCCGCGCAGCAGCACCTCGCCGCCGGGTTCGGCGATGCTCACCTCGAAGCCGGCCGCGGCCCGCCCGGAGGTCTCGGCCACCGTGCGGGCGTCGTCCCCGGCCCGGCACATGGTGGCGACGACCGCCTCGGTCAGCCCGTAGGCGGTGAGGACGTCGGCGCCGAGCTCCTTGCGCATCCGCTCGACCAGCGCGGGCGGCACGGTGGCCGCCCCGGTAACCGCGAGGCGCAGGCTGGACAGGTCGAACCGCCCAGCGTCCGGGTGGTCCATCAGGCTGCTGTAGAGGGTGGGCGGCCCCGGCAGCACGGTGATCCGCTCCCGCGCGATCAGCTCCATCGTCCGCGGCACGTCGAAGACCGCCTGCGGCACGATCGCGGCCCCGCTGACCAGGCAGGCGAGGATCCCGGCCTTGAGCCCGAAGCTGTTGAAGAACGGGTTGACCACCAGGTAGCGGTCATCCGGGTTGAGCCCGGCGATCCCGGCCCAGGCGGCGGCCACCGCGAGCGACTGCCGATGCGCACTCATCACCCCCCGGCTGCGCCCGGTGGTCCCCGAGGTGAAAAGGACGTCGCTGAGGTCGTTGGCGCCGACCGCAGCAGCGCGGGCGTCAGCCTCCGCATCGGATACCGCGTCGCCCCCGGCCAAGAACGCGTCCCATTGGGACGGCACCTGAACGACCAGGCCGGGGAGCGGGTCGGGACCGGCGGCCGTTAGGGCGGCGAGGCGGTCGACGCCGAGGAAGACGTCGGTTACGACCAGGGCTCGGGCGTTGCTGCGGGTGATGATGTCCAGCGCTTCGACGCCGGTGAAGCGGGTGTTGACCGGGACCAGGGTGACGCCCGCGTAGCTCGCGCCCAGTGCGGCCAGGACCCAGTGCGCCGAGTTCGGCGCCCAGAGGGCGAGGCGGTCGCCTGGCTGCAGCCCGGCGGCGATCAGGGCCCGGGCCACCCGGCGGACCTCGCCGAGCAACTCGTCGTAGGTCAACCGGTCGCCGCCCGGCTGGACCAGGGCGGGGGCCGCGCCGAACGCTCGGGCCGCGCTGAGCACGGCGGCCGGAACGGTCGACGTCATCGGGGACCTCCTGTCGCGCCGGGCAGCCGTGCCGGGTGCATGGTCAACCAAGCAAGTGCTTGGTAGGGTGAGCCTACGCGCGGAGCGGGAGGCGACGCCAGTGGACGATGACCAGGAGTTCAGGCGCGAGATCCGGGACTGGCTGGCCGCCAACGTGACCGCCGAGTTGCGCGGTTCCGGGGGTGTGGGCCGGGAGAGCGAGGCGTTCGAGCAGCGCCGCGACTTCGCCCGGCGGCTGGCCGCGGCCGGCTGGTCCACGCTGGCCTGGCCGGTGGAGCACGGCGGGCGGGGTGCGTCGCTGGCCCGGCAGGTCATCTTCCACGAGGAGTATGCGAGGTCCGGCGCCCCCGGCCGGGTCGACCACATCGGGCTCACCATGGTCGGGCCCACCCTGATCGGGCTGGGCAGCGACCGGCAGCGGAAACGCTTCCTGCCGGGCATCGCGGCGGCCACCGAGCTGTGGTGCCAGGGTTACTCCGAGCCCGGCGCCGGTTCCGACCTGGCCGCCGTCACCACCCGCGCCCGGCTCGACGGCGACCAGTGGGTGATCACCGGGCAGAAGGTGTGGACGTCGCTCGCGCACGTGGCCGACTGGTGTTTCATGCTGGTCCGCACCGCGCCGATCCCGGACGGCGCGTCCCGCCACGCCGGCCTGTCCTATCTGCTCGTGCCGATGCGCCAGCCCGGCATCACGGTGCGGCCGATCCGCCAGTTGACCGGCGACAGCGAGTTCAACGAGGTCTTCTTCGACGAGGCCCGCACCGAGGCCGACCTGGTGGTCGGCGAGCCCGGCCAGGGCTGGCGGGTCGCGATGGCCACCCTCGGCTTCGAGCGCGGCGCGGCCACCGTCGGCCAGCAGGTCGGCTTCCAGCGCGACCTCGACGACCTGGTCGCGCTGGCCCGGCGCACCGGCGCGACCGACGACCCGGCCGTGCGCGAACGGCTGACCCGGGCCTGGATCGACCTGACCGTGCTGCGGGCCCACACCCTGCGGCTCCTCGCCGCCCCGCCCGCCACCGGCACCGCGACGGTGATCAAGCTGCTCTGGTCACGCTGGCGGCAGGGCCTGGGCGAGCTGGCCATGACCGTGCTCGGCCCGCGCGGCGTGGCCCCCGACCCGGGCGACGCCGAGGCCGAGCGTTGGCGTCGACTGTTCCTGTTCAGCCGCGCCGACACCATCTACGGCGGCTCCAACGAGATCCAGCGCGGCATCCTCGCCGAGCGAGTCCTGGGCCTACCTCGCCAGGACCGCCGATGACCACCACCGCCGTGCCCCGGCAACCGGCGGGGCACGGGCTGCTGGTCGGGAAGGTTGTTGTGGTTACCGCGGCGGCTGGGACTGGGATTGGGGCTGCGATTGCTGAGCGGTGCCTTGCGGAGGGGGCCGCGGTGGTGCTCAGCGACAACCACGAGCGGCGTCTTACTCTGTCGCACGCGCGCCTTACGGAGGCGTACCCGAAGAGGGTTTTGACCTTGGTTTGTGATGTCACCGATGAGGAATCGGTGCGTGGGCTGGTGGCGGGGGCGGCTGCTGAATTTGGGCGGGTTGACGTCATGATCAACAACGCTGGACTGGGTGGGAATCGGGCGGTTACCGAGATGTCCGATGAGGAATGGGGGCGGGTTCTCGACGTCACTCTTACCGGGACGTTTCGGTGCACTCGGGCTGCGCTTGGGCAGATGATCGCGCAAGGGGGCGGCGGAGTGGTGGTCAACAACGCTTCCGTGCTCGGGTGGCGGGCCCAAGCGGGGCAGGCGCACTATGCCGCGGCCAAGGCGGGGGTGATGGCGTTCACCCGGTGCGTGGCGATGGACGTGGCTCAGCATGGCATTCGGGTCAACGCGGTGGCGCCCAGCCTGGCCGAGCATCCCTTTCTCAGCAAGGTGATCAGCGAGTCGGAGCTGGCGGCGCTTGCCCGGCGGGAAGCGTTCGGGCGGGCCGCTCAACCCTGGGAGGTGGCGACCGTGGTGGCGTTTCTGGCCAGCGACTACTCGTCCTACCTCACCGGCGAGGTGATCTCCGTTAGCAGCCAGCACCCGTGATCAGCACGGTGGTTTGGCGGTTGCGCGTGGCTACGGTCTGCGTGCTGCTGACCGCGTTGTCGTTCTGGCAGCAGCCGGGGTGGATCGCGCCGGATACCAAGGTGGACCTGGTGGTCGCGCCCGGCGCGTGGCTGGCCCGGGCGCTGCACGCCTGGGATCCGGCCGGGAACTTCGGGCAGATGCAGAATCAGGCGTACGGGTACCTCTGGCCGATGGGGCCGTTCTTCGCTCTCGGCAAGCTGGCCGGGGTGCCGGAATGGGCCGTGCAGCGGCTGTGGTGGGCGTTGCTGCTCTGCGTAGCGTTCACCGGGGTGGTGGTGCTGGCCGGGCGGCTCGGGATCGGGACGCCTACGGCTCGGCTGGTCGGTGGGGTGGTGTTCGCGCTCTCGCCGCGGATCCTCAGCGAGATCGGGGCCGTGTCGGTCGAGGCCTGGCCCAGTGCGATGGCACCCTGGGTGCTGATTCCGCTGGTCGGGCCATTCATCCGGCGGGCCCCGGTGCGGGCGGTGGCGCTCTCCGCCCTCGCCGTGGCCACCGCGGGTGGGGTCAACGCTACGGCGGTGCTCGCGGTGTTGCCGTTGCCTGTTCTGTGGCTGCTCACCGTGCGGCGCAGTCTCCGGCTGACGGTGGGCTGGGGGATTGCGGTCTTCTGCGCCACGGCCTGGTGGGTGGTGCCGTTGTTGGTGCTCGGGCGGTACAGCCCGCCGTTCCTCTCCTATATCGAGACGGCGGCCACCACTACCAGCACCACCGATGTGGTCAGCGCCGTGCGGGGGGCGTCGCACTGGCTTGCCTATCTGGGCGGGGCCTACGGGCCGGGCTGGCCGGCCGGGTGGCGGCTGGCGGTGGAACCGGGGCTGGTCGTCGCCACCATGGTGCTGGCCGGGCTCGGGTTGGCCGGGTTGGCTCGGCGCGGGATGCCGCATCGGCGGTTCCTCATCGCTGGGGCGCTCTTGGGGGTGGCCCTGGTCGGGCTCGGCCATCTGTCCACCGTGCCCGGGTTTGGCGCCGGAGCCCTGCACACCTGGCTCGATGGGGGAGGGGCGCCGCTGCGCAACCTGCACAAATTTGATGTGTTGGTGCGGTTGCCGCTCGCACTCGGGCTGGTCCACCTCGTCGGCATCGTCCTACGGGCTGCCGCCCGTTCCGGGCCTGCCGTCCTGGCGCCCGGTGCTGAGCCGGGCCACCCCGCTGCCGGTCCTGGGGCTGGTCGACCTGCTGTCGTTCGGTCTGGGCTGGGCTATCTGCGTGCTGGGGTGGTTGCCGTTGCGGCGGGGGTCGCGCTGGTGGTTGCGGCCGGGCCTGCGCTGTCCGGCGGGCTTCCGGGGGCGGGCAAGTTCTCCGAAGTGCCGGCCTATTGGCGGACGGCGGCGGCCTGGCTTGATGTGCACGCCGGCGCTGGGCGGACGCTCGTCGTGCCGGGGGCGCGCTTTCCGAGCTATCTGTGGGGCGCGCCCGGCGACGAGATGGTTCAGCCGCTGCTGAGCACCGGGTGGGCCGTGCGCAACTCCAACCCGCTGGTGCCGCCGGCCACCGTGCGGCTGCTCGACACCGTCGAGTCCGTGCTCGCCGGTGGGCAGGGCGCACCGGGCCTGGCCGCTCTGCTGTCCCGCTCCGGCGTGCGATATCTGCTGGTGCGGGCCGACCTGGACACGGGGCGCACCGACTCGCTGCGGCAGGTCACGGTTCGGGCTGCGCTGGCCGGCTCGCCGGGGCTGCGGCCCGTCGCCACCTTCGGGCCGTCGGTCGGCGGCCAAGCCGCCGGTTTCCATGTGGACCGCGGCCTGGACGTTCCGGTTCCGGCCCTCCAGGTGTACGAGGTGACGGGCGCCGCCGCGCCGGTGGGTGCCTACGACCTCGGGGACGTACGGACCGTGGCCGGCGGGCCGGAATCGCTGCTCGAACTGGCCGACGCGGGGCAGCTGAGCGCGGCGCCCACCGTGCTCGCCGCCGACCAACCGGCCGGACTGACCACCGGCGGGACGGTCGTCACCGACGGGCAGCGCCGCCGGGAGGTCGCCTTCGGGCAGGCCCGGGACAACGCGTCGGCCACCATGACCGCCGGTGAGCCGTGGCGGCTGGCCCAGCCTGCGCACGACTACACCGCCACCGACGGGACCCGCTGGCAGACCGTCGCCCGCTACCTCGGGGTCCAGGGGGTGACGGCGTCCAGCTCGTACAGTCAGCCGCTGGTGCTCAGCGGCAACCGGCCGGAACACCTTCCGTACGCGGCGATCGACGGCGACCCGGCGACCACCTGGCGGTCGGCGCCCGGCACGTTCGCGGTGGGGCAGTGGCTCACCGTCACCCTCGACCAGCCGCGCCGGATCAGCCAGGTGCGGCTCACCTTCGACCGCGGGGCCGACGCCATCCCGACCCGGATCGTGGTGCGGGCCGGCAACGAGCGGCACGAGGTACTGGTCGGCGACGGGACGGTGACCGTGCCGCTCGACGGATGGTTCGCGGTCAGCTCGGTCACCGTGGAGATAGCGGCGGTGTGGAGTGTGCGGGTCGGGTACGGCGGCGTCGGCATCGCCGAGCTCGCCCTACCGGGCGTCACGGCGCAGCGCACCCTCGTCCTGCCCGGCTCCACCCGAGGTGCGCTCACCCCGGTCGCGATGTCGAACCGGGCGCCGGCGCCCACCGTGCTGTTGAGCGCGGCTCCGTCCGTACCCTCCTGTTTCTTTCTTGACGTGGCCTATTGCGCCGCTGCGGCGGCGCGCGGATCGGAGGACGGCGCCGTCCTTGATCGGATGGTGCCCTGGTCGTTGCCCGGCGATTACGCCGTCCGGCTGTGGGCGCGGCCGCGGGCCGGACCGGCCGTCGATGGCGCCCTCGACCGGGCGATCGCCGGGCCGGACACACCGTGGGTGACTGCCTCCTCGACCGGGGTCGCCGATCCCGCCGCCCGGGCCGGGGTGGTGGTCGACGGAAACCCGGACTCGGTCTGGTACGCCGGTGAGGAGGACCGCACACCGTGGCTGCGCCTCGACTGGGCGTCTCCACGCACGGTCTCCCGCCTGCGCATCACTCTGCCTCTCCGGGCCGCCGCGGCCGCTCCGTGGGCGGTCACGGTGCAGTCCGACTCCGGCTCGCGCTCCAGCAGCGTGGGCGCCGACGGCTGGGTCACCCTGGACCCGCCGGTGCGTACCGACGACCTGACGATCCTGTTCGGGGGTGCGCCCGACGTGGCGTCCTTCGACCCGTACGGGAATCGCTTCGAACGCCTTCCGATCGGGGTCGGCGAGATCACCGTGGAATCCTCCCGTGGTCAGTCCGGTCCGGCCGGGGGAGCGGGCACCGTGGTCCGGCTGCCGTGCGGCAGCGGCCCGACCCTGGACATCGGCGGCCGCAAGATCCGGACGTCGTTCACCGCTACCGTGTCCGACCTGCTCGAACGCCGGGAACTCCCGATGCGACTGTGCGGGACCGACCGGCTGCGCCCGGCCGGTTCGCTGCGCGTCGTGGCCACCGGCAGCGCCGCCGCCGAGCCGACCCGGCTGGTGCTGCTGCCTGCCTCGGGCGGGACGGCCGCGACGCCGGTGGACAGCGTGCTGAACATCGATCGCTGGGACCCGGACGCGCGGCGGGTCACGCTGGCGCCGTGGGGTTCGGCGCGGGTCCTGGTGCTGCGGGAGAACACCAATGCCGGTTGGCAGGCCCGGATCGACGGGCGGACGCTGCAACCGCTGGTGGTCGACGGTTGGCAGCAGGCCTGGATCGTGCCGGCCGGTGCGTCCGGCGCGGTGACCATCTCGTTCGCCCCGGATCGGATCTATCGCGTGGGTCTGATCGGCGGCGCCGTGCTCGCCCTTGCGGTCCTGCTGGCCGCACTGCCCTTCCGCCGACGGCGTGCTGCTCCAGCCGGCGGGGAGAGCGTCGCGCTGGGCGACGAGGAGAGGGTTGTCCCGTCGCGCCGCCGCGACATTCCGCTTGTTCTCTTGGGTGGGCTTTTCTTGGTGGTTGCCGGTGGTTACGCCGCGGCGGCCGTGGCCCTGTTCGGGATCCTCGCGGTGGTGGTGCTTTCGGCGGTTGCCCGCGCCGCGCCCGTCATGCAGCAGCGCGCGTTCCTGCGGGCCGTGCTGCTCGTCGAGCGGTGGGCGCCGGTTGCCCTTTTCGCGTTCGCCTGCCTTCTGTCGCTGCGGGCGCCCTTCCCGCACTCGGCGCCGGGACCTCAGCTGGCGGGGGTGGCCGCACTCGCCGCGCTCTGGCTGGGCACGCTGCCGTTGGCCCGAGGCACCGGCGCACCATCCACATCGGACGTCGCAGCCGAGACCGGCGCGACCCCGACGACTCCCGCTTCGGCCTTTGCCGCCCGGACCGTTGCAACTTCTGAAGCGCCCAATTCCGCCGATCCGGCGACGGCCGGGGTCGGCTCGGCCGGCGAGGGCGGGAGTGGCTCGGGGCGGGCGGCTGCGGAGCGGGGCTGATTGAACCAGTGGCGGCCCAGCTGCTGCAGGGGCTGTTCCAGGCCGTACCAGCTCAGGGTGGCCAGGATCAACGCGGCGCCGACCACGATGACGTAGGTGCGGAAGGCGTCGGCGACGGTCGGTGCGGTGATGTTGGGGTGCACCAGGACCAGCACCATCGGATGCCACAGGAACAGGCCGTAGGAGACCGTGCCCAGCCAGCGCGCGACCGGGCTCGAGAAAGCGGTCCGGAGCCGCCCGGGACCGGCGAACGCGACCGGCAGCACGATCGCCACCGAAACCGCCAGGAACAGCACCATCTTGGCCCCGAACGCGGCCGGCGCCGGCTCGCTGAGGTCGCGCGGGCCGGTCAGCGGCGTCGAGGCGACGACGAACAGGCCGGCCGCGAGGGCCCAGCAGGTCAGCGGGGCCGCGGCGAGCGAGGTGAGCACGGAACGCCCGCCGATGGACACCGAGACGTGCACGGTGGCCAGCACCATCCCGCCGGCGAACCAGGCCGCGAACGCCGGGAACCACATGGTGTGCAACCCCATGTCGAGGAGCCCGGCGGCCATCGCGGCCACCCAGCCACCGGTGAACACCACCGCGCCCGCGCAGAGCAGCACCACCGTGCGCCGCGGTCGCCAGACCGAGCCCAGGGCCAGCACCGCGAACAGCGGCAACAGTAGATAGAAGACGGCCTCGACGGTCAGGCTCCAGGTGTGCCCGAGCGCGTCGTGGTAGTGCCCGTGCTCGTAGAACTGGGTGAACGTCGCATAGCGCAGCCAGTCGCCCCGGGGCGTGTCGGCGTTGCCGGGCAGCACCAGCAGGCAGACCGCGACCGTCAACCAGTACGCCGGCAGGATGCGCAGGGCGCGCCGCCACAGGTAGCCGCCGGCTCGGGGCCGGCCGGCGCCGTGCGCGACCGCCCAGGCGAACGGCCGGAACAGCAGGAACCCGGAGAGCACGAAGAAGATCGTGACGCCGACGTCGAGCCGGGCGACCAGGCCACCCCACTGACCGGTGCCCCAGCCGGTGGCGATTCCGACGTGGACACCGGTCACGGCGGCGGCACCCAGGGCGCGGAGCGCGTCGAGGGCCGGTAGGCGCGGCGGTGCGGTTACTTCGAAAGACATCGTTCCCCCAGGCTTTCGCTGGCGGTTACGCGGCAGTAGATTGTAACAAGTTCTACCTCAGAGGAGGTGCACTCATGCGGCGGTTTGCCGGTGCGATGCTCTTCGGTCTCGGGCTGCTGTGCGTCGTCGCCGCGGCGGCTCTCGCATGGCTGATAGTCCCGGGGCTGAAACAATATCCGTTCGATTTGAAGCCACCCGATGTTGTGGTAACCGCACCTGGTGCCACCTTTGTCAGCGCGCGCCTGCTGCCCAACGGCACCCCCGAGGTCGGCGTCGAGCAGGGCACGCTGCGCAACACAACCGGCATCAAACCAGACTTCAAGGCCGCCGCCGACCTGACCGGCAGCCTCGACGGAAAGACCCTGATCTGGAACGTGTATCAGGCTACCGACTGGGTCGACCAGAACGTGCCGATCAACCGGTCCGAGGGCCGCATCGCGCTCGACCGGAAGTCCGGCGCCGCGGTCGCGTGGAAGGGCCAGTGCTACAACGACGTCAAAATCGACAAGCCGGACACCAGCGTCTGCGAGCCGGGCAACATCTCGTACACCGGGCAGCTCTATCTCTTCCCGTTCGGCACCGAGAAGAAGACCTACCAGTACTTCGACGGCACCCTGGAGAAGTCGCTGCCGATGAAGTACACCGGCACCGAGACGGTCGCCGGCCTCAAGACGTACGTGTTCCAGCAGAACGTGCCCCAGCAGGACCTCGAGGTCGACGCGGAGACGCTGACCGGCCTGACCGGGATGCTCGCGCCCGAGGCGAAATCGGCGACGATGAACTACCAGGCCGCTCGCACCCTCTGGGTCGAGCCGTCGACCGGGGCCATCGTGGCCTACCGCGAGCAGCAGCACCGTGAGCTCGTGCCGGCCGGCGCCGCCCCGATCACGATCCTCGACGCCAGCTTCCAGTACGACAAGGCCACCGCCGACGCCGTCATCGGCCAGACCAAGGACGGCCGAAACCAACTCCTGCTGTACGGCCGCACCCTGCCGATCATCCTGTTCGTCGCCGGGATCCTGGCCGCCGTCGCCGGCCTGCTGGTCACCCGCCGGGCCGCGAGACCGGGAGCGCCGCCCGCCGCGCATCGCGCCCCGGAAACCGAAGCCGTGCCGCAGGGCTGACCACCACCGTCGCCGTGCCGCACATCCTGTTCCTCAACTGGCGGGACACCCGCAACCCGGAGAGCGGCGGCTCCGAGGTCTACACCGAGCGGATAGCGGCCGAACTGGTAGCGCGCGGCCACCGGGTGACGCTGCTGTGCGCGAAACACGCCGGAGCGCCGGCCGAGCAGGTGCTGCCCACCGATGTCCACGTGCTGCGGCGCGGTGGGCGGCACACGGTCTACCTGCGGGCCGCGCTCAGCTACCTGGCCGGCCGCTGCCACCTGGGTCGGCTGGCGCCCGGCGCGCGCGGTCGCCCCGACCTGATCGTGGACGTCTGCAACGGCGTGCCGTTCCTGTCCCCGCTCTACGCACGATGCCCGACCGTCGTGGTGATCCACCACGTGCACCGGGAGCAGTGGCCGGTGGTGTTCGGCGGCCTGAAGGCACGGTTCGGGTGGTGGCTGGAATCGCGGGTCGGCCCGCGTGTCTACCGGCGCTGCCGCTACGTCACGGTGTCCACGGCCACCCGCGACGAACTGGCGGAGCTCGGCATCCCCAGGACCAGGATCACGCTGGTGCACAACGCACTGGTCGGTCCTGGGTGCGCTTCGGCACTGCGGTCCGCGTACCCAAGCCTGGTTGTTCTTGGTCGTTTGATGCCGCACAAGCGAGTCGAGCACGCACTGGATGCGCTCGCCGCGTTGCCCGAGGCCAGGCTGGTCATCGCCGGGCGCGGCTACTGGGAGCCGAGGCTGCGGGAGTACGCCGCCCGGCTCGGCGTGGCCGACCGCACCGACTTCGCCGGTTACGTCAGCGAGCAGCGCAAGCATGAGTTGCTGAGCCTAGGATGGGTGGTCCTGGTCCCCTCGCTCAAGGAGGGCTGGGGGTTGACCATCATGGAGGCGGCCGCGCACGGCACTCCGGCGGTGGCGTTCCGCAGTGCGGGCGGGGTGTGCGACGCGATCCGCGACGGCGAAACCGGCCTCCTCGCCGACGACCCCGGCGACTTCGTCGCGAAGATCCGGTGGTTGCTCACCGACGAGAAGACAAGGCACCAGATGGGTACGGCGGCACGGGCGTACGCCGAAAGCTTCACCTGGGCCGCCGCCGGCGAACGGATGGCGGCCCTGGTCGACGAAGCCGCTCAGCGAGCGCCGTAGAAGTTCGGCGGCTCGTTCGGGTCGGCGGCCGCTTTCCCGCCCGTACCCCCGGCATTGGCCTGGTTTGCCATCTCGGTCGCCACGTCACCGGCGGTCGGATTGAGCACGGCCATCGCGGCCGCGACACCGGCGACGGCGAGCAGCGCACCCACCGCGGCGCCGACGATCAGGGTTTTGAAAGTGGTCATCGTTGTCTCCTCCTCGTCGTGGCCCGCCGCCATCCGGCAACGGCGACAACCGAACCGGCCAGCAGATAGCCGGCCAGCCCGGTTGATGGATTTCTTTCCTGCGCGCGATATCCCGGGTTGCGATAGAGCGTGAGTTCCGTTCCCCGATAGACCTCGGTCAGCCCGGCCGGCTGGTTGCCGCCCTGGACGAGAACCCATCGGATCGTGCTGTCGGCGGCCGGCCCGCCCGCGGCCAGGCGTTCCCGCACCGCGGCCGCCGCCTCGCTCTCACCCCGGATCACCAGGGCCTCCGGCCGCAGATCCACCGCCAGCCGATCGTCGGCCACCACCGGCGATGCCAGGTAGCGCCCGGCCGGGTCGTAGACGGCCGCCCCCGGATTCCACGAATAGACCCGATAGGCGGACATCGGCAGCGAGAGCACCGGTCCGGGTTCGGCAGCCACCGTCTTCGCGACGGCCGCCCACTCGGCCGGATAGGCGACCGGCCGCAGCTTCCCACCCGCACCCCAGGCCAGATCGGGCAGCGTCACCACCGGAAGCAGCGCAAAGCCGACAAGCACGAGCCGCCCGCCCGGCAGCCTTGCGGCAATCCGCTCAACCCCCAAAGAAATACAAAGGACCAGGCCGAGGGCGTACGGGATGAGAAACTTCTGCCCGTCCCGGAACAACCCGGCCCCCGGCAGCAGGTCAACGGCCGTGCGCAGCACGTCGGAGGTGCCCGGCAGCGCCCCGGCCGCACCCAGCAGCAGACCGCCCCCAGCAAGCCAGGCCAGCCGGGTAGCGGTCCCATCCGGCCATCGTTGGCGCAGCCGTCCGAAACCGAACGCCGCGGCGGCGAGCAGCCCGATCGTGATCAGCGGAACGAGCGGCGCGGCGCGACTCCCCGGCACGGCGTCGGCGTTCCAGATGCCGCCCGTCCCCGCCAGCGCGACCAGCGCGCCACCCCAGTTCTCAGCGCGTGCCGCGAATGCGGCAACCGCCCGCGAGTCGGACACCAGCGGGCTGGTGGCGATGGCCGCGGCCACGAGCCAGGGCGCGTTGAGCGCAACAACCGCAAGCACCAAACCAAGCCCACGACCTCGCCAACGAAGCCCAGCCGTTCCGGTTCGCTCGGCCGTTCCGGTTGGCTCGGCTGTTCTGGTTGGCTGGGCCGTTTCGGAACGGCCGGGCGGTCTGGCCAGGGCGAGTGTCGTTGCCAGCGCGATCAGGCCGCCGGTTGGGGTGATGGCGGCGCAGGCGGCGGCCAGCACCACTCGGGCGCCCGCGCCCGGGCGGCCCAGGCGGACGTCGCGCGCCGCCCGGACCAGCCAAGGCATCGCGGCGTAGCAGACGAGCAGGCCCCACTGGCCGATCAGCAGGCGTTCGGCGAGGAACGGCGTCCAGGCGTAGCCGATCGCGGCGACCACCCGGGTGAGGTCCCGCCGGGCCGGGACCAGCCGGCCGGCGCCGATCGCCGCCGCCGCGAGCAGGCCGGCCAGCGCGATTCGCTGGGCCAGCCAGCCCGGCATGATCAGGGCGGACAGGCTCACCAGGGCGTCCTGCGGCACGGCGCGGGGCAGTGCGCCGGACGGGACGAAAAGGTCCCAGCTCAGCGGCTGGCGAGGCACGAAGACCATGTCGTAGCGGAGGACATACCCGGCGCGGGCCAGCGGCGCCAGCACGGCGAGAACTACGGCCGCGGCGCAGCCGTAGAGCAGCAGCCGGGACCCGGGCAATCGCTCCACTTCGGATGGTTGGTCGGTTACCATGTCGGCACGTAGCGACGGTGGAGGCACCGTGGACTCATCGCCAGGCATGCGCGGCTCCCTCACCGCCCTCGGGCGGGCGGGCCTGGTCGTCACCGCGGCCAACGTGCTGGCCAACCTGCTCGCATACCTGGCCCCGGTGCTCGGCGCCCGCCGGTTCACCCCGGCCGACCTGGGTGCGCTCGCCGCCGCGCTGGCGCTGGTGGCGATCGCCACGATGCCCGGCATCGGCCTGCAGACCGCGGTCGCGGTGGCCGTGGCCCGCACCGGCGGCGCAGTCGCGGCGACCCGCCCGGCCCGGCTCACCGCGCTGGTGTGCGCGGGCTCGGTGCTGCTCGCCACGCCGCTGCTGGCCGATGCGCTGCGGTTGCCGCTGCTGGTGCCGCCCTTGCTGGCCGCGATGACAGCCCCGGCCGTGCTGTCCGGCCGCCCGCTGGGCGTCCTCCAGGGCAGCGAGCGTTTCGGCCGCCTGGCAGGCGGCACGGTCCTGCTGGCCGTCGGCCGATACGGAGGTGTGCTGGCCGGCATGGTCGCCGGCCTGAGCTTGACCGGCACGTTCGCCCTAGGCGCGCTGGTGGCCTGGTCAGTGCCGCTCACGCTGAGCCGGCTACTCGGCCCGCTGCCGTCGGCAGCGCAGTGCGAGGTGCCCGCCGGACCGCGGCCCACACCAGCGGAGGCCGAGGGCGGGGCGTCGAGGAGCGCGGGGTCGGCTGGTATCGCAGGTGCGGGATCAGCTGGGGCGCGGTCCGTACCAGCTGAGGCGGAGGGCGGAGCGTCGGTGAGCGCGGGTTCGGCTGGGACCGCGGGTGCGGGACCAACTGGTGCGCAGCCCGCGCCGGCCGGGGCGTCGGCGAGCGCGGGGACGGCCGGGACGGCGAGCGCGGGGACGGCCGGGACGGCCGGGACGGCATCTGCCGGGGAGCAGCCTGCCCTGATTGAAGAGGAAGGCGCGGCCGCGGCCGAGGCGGAAGGCGCGGTGGCCGCTGAGGCGGAAGGCGCGGCGGTGGTGAGTGCGGCCTTGGCCGGGGCAGCGAATGCGGGGGCGGCTGGGGTGCCGGGCTCGGTGGGGGACGACGCGGCTGCGGCAGGGCGCGGTGACGGGGCCGCCGGGGTGTTGCGGGGGCGGGCGGTTTTTGCGGCGGCTAGTGCGTCGCTGGCCATTTTGGTGGCCTCCTACGCCGATCTCATTCTCGCTCGGCGGCTGCTGCCGCCGGGTGAGTCGGGGGCGTATGCGGTGGGGGCCGTGCTTACCCGCGCCGCCATCTGGGCGCCGCAAGTCGTCACGATTGTGGCGCTGCCTCGGCTGGTGCGGGGTGGGGCCGCCCTTCGGGTCGGGCTGGGGTTGATCGGGGTGGCCAGCACCGTGCTGGTCGGTGGGGCAGCGTTGGCGGGGGACCTGCTGGTGCGGGTGGTCGGGGGTGGGCGGTATGCCGCGCTGGGGCGGCTGGCGCCGTACTTTGTGCTGGTTGGGGCTCTGTATGCGGCGACCGTCTTCCTGGTCAACGCGCGCATCGCAGCTGGCGCCCGTCGCCCCGCGGCGGGAGTGTGGGCGGTCGTGGCGGGAATGGTCGGGGTGGTCCTGGTGGTGCGGCCAGGGACTGTCGGGCAGCTGCTCGTCTGCGCCGTCGGCGCTGCGGCGGCCAGCGTGCTGATCACCGGGATCGCGGTGTGGCGGCGGGCGTTCACAGCCGCGCGGTGATGGTTGCGCTGGCGGCTGTTCGCAGGCGCTAGGTGACAGTTGTGCTGGCGGGCGTTTGCAGGCGCGAGGTGGTAGTCGCGCTGGCAGGCGTTCGCAGTCGCTCGGTGACGGCTGTGCTGGTGGGCGTTCGCAGGCGCTGGGTGACAGTTGTGCCGGCGGGCGTTTGCGGGCGCGAGGTGGTGGTTGCGCTGGCAGGCGTGAGCAGCTGCTTGGTAACGGTTGCGCTGGCGGGCGTGAGCAGCCGCTCGGTGACGGCTGCGCTGGCGGGGTTTCATAGCCGCTCGATGATGGTTGCGGTGGACATTGCTCCGCCGGCGCACATGGTGATGAGCGCGGTGGTGCCGTCTGAACGTTCCAGCTCGTGCAGGGCCGTGGTGATCAGGCGGGCGCCGGTGCTGCCGACCGGGTGGCCCAGGGCGATCGCGCCGCCGTTGACGTTGACCCTTGCGGGGTCGGCCTGGTGGACGGTCAGCCAGCTGAGCACGACGCTGGCGAACGCCTCGTTCACCTCGACCACGTCCACGTCGTCGATCTTCATGCCGGTGCGGGTCAGGACCCGGTCGGTGGCGGCGATCGGGCCGTCCAGGTGGTAGTAGGGTTCGGCGCCGATAAGGCACTGCGCCACGATGCGGGCTCGGGGGCGCAGGCCCAGTCGCTCGGCCAGGCCGGAATCCAGCAGCAGGACCGCGGCGGCGCCGTCGGAGATCTGCGAGGAGGTGCCCGCCGTGTGCCGGCCGTCGGGCAGGACCGGGCGCAGGCCGGACAAACCCGCCATGGTGGTGTCGCGCAGCCCCTGGTCGCGGGTGACCGGCGCGAAGCCGCTGTCCGCAGGCGCCGCTACCGGCACGATGCCGCTGTCTGTGGGCGCCACCACCGGGACGATCTCGCGGTCGTAGCGGCCCTCCCGCCAGGCGCGGGCCGCGTTCACCTGCGAGCGCACGCCGAACTCGTCCAAGTCCGAACGGGTCAGCCCGCGCCGGTCGGCTATCCGCTCGGCCGCCACGTATTGGTTGGGCAGGTCGATCGCCCACGATGACGGCCGGGGGAGGCCGGCGTCGCCCAGGTTGGCGCGCAGCGGGACGCGGCTCATCGACTCCACCCCGCAGCCGATTCCGGCCTCGATGGCGTCTGCCGCGATCAAACCGGCGATCAGGTGGGTGGCATGCTGGGCCGAGCCACATTGGGCGTCGATGGTCGTACACCCGGTGGTGTGCGGTAGGCCCGCGTGCAGCCATGCCGTACGCGTGATGTTGTTTGATTGTTCGCCGCCCTGGGTGACGCAGCCGCCGATGGCCTGTTCGACGAGCGCCGGGTCCAAACCGGCGCGGTCGAGCAGCGCGCGTTGCGCGGTGCCGAGCAGTTCGGCGGGGTGCAGGCCGGCCAGCCAACCGCCGCGGCGGCCGATCGGGGTGCGGACCGCGTCGACGATCACCGGAACACCCACGGCGTCCTCCGTTCTAGAACGTGTTCTCATATCAAAGCACAGGAGGCATCGCGCTGGACGTGGCAGCCGTGCTTGAATCGGTAGAACCTGTTTCTGCGGGAGAAGTAGGAGGCGTCGTGGCCCAGCCCCGCATCCCCACCGGCTTTGACTTCACCGACCCGGAGATCTACGTCCACGGGATTCCACACGCCGAGTTCGCCGAGATGCGCCGCAATGCCCCGGTCTGGTGGATCCCGCAGGAGCGCGGCAGTGCCGGCTTCGACGACGAGGGCTACTGGGCGGTCACCCGGCACGCCGACGTGATGGCCGTGTCGCGCGACAGCGAGACGTTCTCCAGCTGGGAAAACACCGCGATCGTGCGGTTCCAGGCGGGCATGCCGCGGGACCGCATCGAGATGCAGCGATACGTCTTGCTTAACATGGACCCGCCGGAGCACACCCAGCAGCGGTCGATCGTGTCGCGCGGGTTCACTCCGCGGGCGATCAACAGCCTGCGCGGCACCCTCACCGAGCGGGCCCAGCGCATCGTGGGTGACAACAGCGAAGCCGGCGACTTCGTCACCCAGATCGCCTGTGAGCTGCCGCTGCAGGCCATCGCCGAGCTGCTCGGCGTGCCGCAGGAGGACCGCCGCAACGTCTTCGACTGGTCGAATTCGATGATCGGTTACGACGACCCGGAGTACAGCGAGGCCGCCGACCCCCTCGAACCGGCGATGGAGCTGCTCGGTTACGCCATGAAGATGGCCGAGGACCGGCAGGCCTGCCCGCGCGACGACATCGTGTCCACCCTGGTGCAGGCCGAGATCGGCGGCGAGCACCTGTCGTCCGACGAGTTCGGGTTCTTCGTGCTGATGCTCGCCGTGGCCGGCAACGAGACCACCCGCAACGCGATCTCGCACGGCATGCTGGCGTTCCTCGAGCACCCCGAGCAGTGGGCGGCGTTCAAGGCGACCCGGCCGCGCACCGCGGTCGACGAGATCGTCCGGTGGGGCACCCCGGTCAACGTCTTCCAGCGCACCGCCACCCGCGATGTCGAGCTCGGCGGCCAGCAGATCCACAAGGGCGACCGGGTTGCCATCTTCTACGGCTCGGCGAACTTCGACGAGGAGGTCTTCGACCACCCGGAGAAATTCGACATCACCCGCAGCCCCAACCCGCACCTCGGTTTCGGCGGCAGCGGCGCGCACTTCTGCCTCGGCGCCAACCTGGCCCGCCTGGAGATCGACCTGATCTTCAACGCGATCGCCGACCTCGCGCCGGAGATCAGCCTGGCCGGCCCGGCCGAGCGGCTCCGTTCCGGCTGGCTCAACAGCATCAAACACTTGCCGGTGCGATATCACTGACGACCCACATCGAAAAGAATTGAGACCCTCCGCCGTACGCATGACCGAGCGCCGTGCGAGCCCCAGCGACCTGGTGCTCGCCGGCCCGGCCCATCACCTGCATGGCCGCCTCGGCGAAGCGCAGCATCCCGGAGGCGCCGATCGGGTTGGAGCACAGCACCCCGCCGGACGGATTCACCGGCAGTCGCCCGCCGATCCGGGTCTCGCCCGACTCGACAAGCTTCCAGCCGTGCCCGGCCTCGGCGAAGCCCAGGTTCTCCAGCCACATCGGCTCGAACCAGGAGAACGGCACGTAGATCTCGGCCGTGTCTACCTCGTCGAGCGGGTCGGTGATGCCGGCCGCGTGCCACAGCGCCTGGGCCGCCTCCACCCCGGCTCGCGGGTTGACGTGGTCTTTTCCGGCAAAGAACGTCGGCTCGGTGCGCATCGCGGTGGCCCGGATCCACGCCACTTTCCTTGACGAGGCCTCGGCCGCGGCCTGATCGCCGATCACCACGGCACAGGCGCCGTCCGAGGAGGGGCAGGTCTCGTCGTATCGCACCGGGTCCCAGAGCATCTTCGAGGCCTGCACCGACTCGAGGGTGATGTCCGGCTGGCGTAGGTGGGCGTACGGATTAAGGGCTCCGTTTTGCCGGTCCTTGACCGCGACCAGGGCGCCGATGTGTCCGGGGGCGTGTGAGCGCCGGATGTAGGCGCGGATGTGCGGCGCGAAGTAGCCGCCCGCCCCGGCGCCGATCGGCGCGGTGAACGGCGGCTGGATCGACAGCGCCCACATCGCGTTGGATTCGGATTGCTTCTCAAAGGCAACAGCCAGGACCCGCCGGTGTACGCCCGCGCGAACCAGACTGGTGGCCACGTTGGCGGTGGCGCCGCCCACCGAACCGGCCGTGTGCACCCGCAGCAGCGGGCGACCGGCCGCGCCGATCGCGTCGGCCAGGAACAGCTCGGGCATCATCACGCCCTCGAACAGGTCGGGCGCCTTGCCCAGCACCACCGCGTCGATCTCCGGCCAGTCGACCCCGGCATCGGCCAGTGCCCGGTCGATCGCTTCCCGGCACAGCCCAGCCATCGACACGTCGGTGCGGCGCGTCCGGTGGTGAGTCTGCCCGGTGCCCAGCACGGCCGCTCGCATCATGACGCCTCACTTCCGAGAACGCAGACGAGGTTCTGTTGCAGCGCCGGCCCGCTGGTGGCGTGCCCGGCGGCGGTTCGGGCCCGGCCGGACATGACCTGCTGGGCGGCCGCGCCGATCCGGGCCAGACCGGCCGAGAACATCGGGTTACCGCAGAGGGCCCCGCCGGACGGGTTGATCCTGACCCGGTCGCCCAACCCGAGCGCGGCACGCAGCAGCAGCTCCTGGTGGGTGAAGGGGGCGTGCAGTTCGGCCACGTCGAGGTCGTCCGGCAGGCCGGCGGCGGTGGCCGCCTCGGTCGCGGACGGCACCCGGGTGAGATCGCGCTCGCCGAGGCCCTGCGGGTCGATCCGGTGGGCCACGCCGGTGATCCAGGCTCGTCGGGGGCTCGAACGTGCGCGGTCGCCGGACGCGAGGACCAGGGCGGCGGCGCCGTCCGAGACCGGCGCGCAGTCGTGCGCGCGCAGTGGGTCGGCGAGGTACGGCGCATCGGGGTCGATCGGGCCGCGGACCTGGGCATACGGGTTGTCGGCCGCGTCGGCGCGGCTGCGGGCTGCCACCTCGGCCATGGCCTGCTCGGTGACGACTCCGGCGTCGAGCGCCGCCCGCGCCTGCAGGGCGGCGACGCTTACCGAGTCGGGCCAGAGCGGAGCGACCACATACGGGTCGAGCTGCAGGGCCAGGACCCGGCGCAGCTGGCCGGCTGAGGACTTGCCGAAGCCGTACACCAGCGCGGTTTCCGCCTCGCCGGCCAGGATCTTCACGTATGCCTCGTAGAACGCCCACGCGGCGTCCATCTCCACGTGCGACTCGCAGATCGGCGGGAATGCGCCGATCGCGTCGACCGCGTTGACGAACGAGAACGCCCGCCCGGCCAGGTAGTCCGACGAGCCGGAGCACCAGAAGTCGACCTCGCGCCGGTCGAGCTGGGCGTCGGCGAGGGCTTCCCGGAAGACCGGGACGAGGGTCTCGACGCCGCTGGTGGTGCCGGCCGACGGCAGGCAGGGTGCCTGAGCGAAACCGATGACGGCGACCGCCGGCGGGCTCATAGGTGCTCCTCGAAGGACTCGTACGGGGCGTCCGGCTCGCCGGTCGGGCGGAAGTGTGCGATGTTCTCCGGGGTGGTCGTCCAGCTCGACGGCTCGCGCCAGACGGCGGCGACCCGCATGCCCATCCGCACGTCGTCGGCGTTGCCGATCACGAAGTGCGGGATCGGGATGTCGGCACCGTCGAGGAGGATCTGGGCCACCACGTACGGCGGGTCGAGGCGCTGGCCCGCGAACGGCACGTTGACCACGCAGAACGTGGTGACCGTGCCGTGGTCGCGGATCGGCACCTCGTCCTCGGTGGGCACGCCGTCGGCGGGGCAGACCCGGGGCGGCACGTAGACCTTGCGGCAGACCGGGCAGCGCTGCCCGAGCAGCCGCCCCTCGGCCAGGGCGCGCAGGTAGCGGCTCTCGTCGGCGGAGGCGGTGTGCGTGTAGGAGAGCCGGATCGGCGTCGTCATGATGGTGACCGGCTCGTCTTTTTGAAAGTCCAGTGCGCCGGCCGGGCCGTCGATCGGCTCGAAGCATGCGATGTCGCGGATGTGCCCGACCCGCTCGGCCGCCCAGCGGATCCGGACCCGCAGCCCGGTGTAGAGACGGTCGCGAGCACCGGCGTCGACCGCGTGCAGCAGGGCGGTGTCGGCCCCGTCCAGCCGGATCAGCGCGAAGCCGAACGGCCGGTCCAGCGGCTGCCCGGCCAACGGCCGGTCGGTCCAGGTCCAGCTCGTCACGGTGCCGGTGGACTGCACCTCGACCAGCTCGGTCACCGGGGCGTGGGTCACCGGGTCGTATTCGAGTGGGGGCACGTGGACGCGGCCGTCGGCGGTGCGGCTGCCGAGCACCCGGCCGGCCCGCAGGCCGGTCATGAACCGGCCCAGCACCGGGCCGAGCGAACGGGTGTAGTCGAAGGCGATGTCCAGCGGGGCGGAGAGCGGAGGCGCAACCACGTCAGCCAGTGAAACACGTTCTAACTCTGTGAATCAACCCTGCCGCGAGACGGCTGTTCGGTAACTGGAACGCGTTATAGAGTGGCGCCCATGACCGGCATCGGGCTGTGGAACATCGCGCGGGATACTCCGAACGAGTCGGCCGTCGTCGACCCGGACGGCCGCATCGTCACCTACGGCGAATTGGCCGCCGAGGCCGACCGCATCGGCGGCGGGCTGCAGGCGCTCGGCCTGGTGCCGGGCGACACCGTGGCGATGCTGCTGCCCAACGGCGCCGACCTGCTCGCCGTCGAGTTCGCGACGCTGGAGACGGGGCTGTATTCGGTGCCGCTGAACTGGCACCTGACCGCCACCGAGATCGCCTACATCCTGCGCGACAGCGGCGCCAAGGCGTTCGTCGCCCACGAGCGCTTCGCCGAGACCGCCGTGGCCGCGGCCGCCGAGGCCGGCGTGCCCGCGCTCTTCGCGGTGGGGGAGGTGCCCGGCTTCCAGTCGCTCGCCAAGCTCGGCGGCCCGCTCGGCGAGCGCACGAGCGGTGCGCTGATGGTCTACACGTCCGGCACCTCGGGGCGGCCCAAGGGTGTCCGACGACCACTGACGGGCTCCGACCCGTACGCCGTACCTCCGGTCTCGCTCTGGTTTTTCGGTCTTTTCAAGTTGAAGCCTTTCGACGGGCATGTGCATCTGTGCTGCTCGCCGCTCTATCACACGGCGGTGATGAACTTCGCGGTCATCTCGCTCCAGTTCGGACATCCGGTGGTGGTGATGGACCGGTGGGACCCGCACGAGATGCTGCGGCTCATCGAGCGTCATCGGGTCACCCACAGCCATATGGTGCCCACCCAGTTCCGCCGGTTGCTGGCCCTGCCGGAGAAGGTGCGCACCGGCTACGACCTGTCCTCGATGCGGGTGATGATCCACGGCGCGGCGCCGTGCCCGCAGGAGGTCAAGCGCCGGATGCTCGACTGGTGGGGCCCGGTGGTGGTGGAGTACTACGCGGCCAGCGAGGGCGGCGGCACCCTGATCACCGCGGCCGACTGGCTGGTCCGGCCCGGTTCGGTCGGGCGGGCCTGGCCCGGGTCGCGGGTGCGGGTGCTCGACCCGGACGGCGACGAGGCCCCGGCCGGCCGCCCCGGCACGGTCTATCTGCAGATGGGCGAGGCCACCTTCGAATACCTGGGCGACGAGGAGAAGACCAAGCAGTCGTGGCGCGGCCGGATGTTCACCGTCGGCGACATCGGCTACCTCGACGACGACGGCTACCTGTTCCTCTGCGACCGCAAGAGCGACGTCATCATCACCGGCGGGGTGAACGTCTACCCGGCCGAGATCGAGGGCGAGCTCGCCGCCCACCCGGCGGTCGCCGACGTCGCGGTCTTCGGCATCCCGCACGAGGAATGGGGCGAGGAGATCAAGGCCGTGGTCGAGCCCGCGCCGGGCGTGACGGCCGGCTCCGAGCTCAGCGTCGAGTTGCTGGCGTTCCTGTCCGGCCGCCTGGCAAAGTTCAAGCTGCCGCGCAGCATCGACTACACCGACGAGCTGCCCCGAGATCCGAACGGCAAGCTCTACAAGCGCCTGCTCCGCGACCCCTATTGGGCAGGCCGCCAGCGAGCCATCTAGAAATCGTTCGCCCGGAAAGAAAGATCCCTTTTCCGTACGCGCCGGTCCGCTCCCGTGGCACTCGGTCCCGCTGAGCGGAACTCACCCTCCGCGCGCCCGCAACGGGCGGTCTCGACCCAAGACCCAAACCCCCACCCGCCCCGCCGGCGGGTGCCGGCTCACCCCGCCGGCCAGGACAAACATCAGCCTGTTCGACAGTTTGCACTGCTTACCCATGCGCGCTGCTCTGCGTATCTCGGGTAAGCGCCAGGCGGGCCGTTCCAGGCGCCAGGGCGTTTCCGGTCGTTTGCCGCTGCCGTGCTGGCCGATTCCGCGTCCGGGTCTTTCCGGCCCACTGCGGCTCGCAGACGTTGAAGACTTACCGCTCGGAGCCAACAGGAGCTCCGCAAGATCGCGCCGACCCTCGCTCGCTGCCGGCCGGGCTGGAACTGGCCTGAACTCTCGCGCTTACCGGAGGTGCGCAGAGCGGCGCGTATTGGTGAGCAAAGCAAAGCTCGCCGAGGTGTGCGTGTTCGGTTGCGCGAGAGGCGCGGCAAGCGCCGGTGTTGCACGCTGGTCGCGCGGTGGCGGCGGTCGGGGGTAGTTGCGGTTGTCGACGGTGTCACCCGTACCGGCAAGGGTTTGTTTCAAGGGACCTGCCTAGCGCCCCCGGAACTCCGGCGGGCGCTTCTCGATGAAGGCTCGGGGGCCCTCCTTGGCGTCCTCGCTGCGGAAGACGGCCATGCCGATTTTGGACTCGACGGCGAAGGCGTCGTTTTCCGGCAGGCCCTCGGTTTCGCGGATCGTGCGCAGGATGGCCTGGACGGCGAGCGGGCCGTTGGCGGCGATCGCACCGGCCAACTCGAGGGCCTTGGTCAGGGCCTGGCCGTCGGGGACGACGTGGCCGATCAGGCCCGCTTCGCGGGCCTCGGCCGCGCTCAGCTGGCGGCCGGTGGTCAGCATTTCCACCGCGATCGTGTACGGGATCTGGCGCACCAGGCGCACTGCCGAGCCGCCCAGCGGGAACAGGCCCCAGCGGGCCTCCGAGACCGCGAACCGGGCGCTCGCACCGGCCACCCGCACGTCGGTGGCCTGCAGGATCTCGGTGCCGCCGGCGACCGCCGGGCCCTCCACCGCGGCGACCAGCGGCTTGGTCAGGCGGCGGCCTTTCAGCAGGGCGTCGATGCGGGACAGGTCGGCGCCGTCGAAGGTGTCGCCGGGGTGGGACTGGGTCATCGCACGCAGGTCGGCGCCCGCGCAGAAGGCGCCGCCGGCCCCGGTGAGCACGGCCGCCCGGATCTCCGGATCGCCGTCCACCCGGTCCCACGCGTCGCGCATGATGGCCATCATCTCGGCCGACAGCGCGTTGCGGACCTGTGGCCGGTTCATCGTCACGATCAGGATCGGTCCACGTTGCTCGACGAGGGCGTGCGGCTCCACGGTGCCTCCTGCGGTGATTCTGGGGCTTGTCACGAACAATAACAGGTTCTACTTTCTGGGGATGGCGGCAAATATTGCGGACCTGTTCGAGCACGCGGTCGACGCCTTCGAGGATCGCACCGCCGTGTGCTTCGGCGATCAGGCGATCAGCTATGCCCGGCTCGAGGAGCGCGCGAACCGTCTGGCTCATTTCCTGCATGATCGCGGCGTGGTCCCGGGCGACCACGTCGGTCTTTACGCCGGCAACTCGATCGAGGCCGTGGTGGCCATGATCGCCGTCTACAAGTTGCGCGCGGCGGTCGTCAACGTCAACTATCGGTACGTCGAGAACGAGTTACAGTTCCTCTTCGACGACGCCTCGCTGGTGGCGCTGATCCATGACCGGCGGTTCGCCGGCCGGGTCGCCGCCGTGCTGCCCACCGTGCCGAGCGTGCACAGCGTGGTGGTCCTGCCCGACGGCTCGGACGTATCACCTGCGGGCGGGGTCTCCTACGAGGAGGCCCTGGCCGCCGGCGATCCGGTCCGGGACTTCGGCGAACGCTCCGCCGACGACATCTACCTGCTCTACACCGGCGGCACCACCGGTTACCCCAAGGGCGTGCTCTGGCGCCACGAGGACGTGTGGCGCACGCTCGGCGGCGGCGTCGACTTCATGACCGGCGTCCCGCTCGAGGACGAGTGGCAGCAGTCGGCGCGCGGCGTCGGCGCCGACCCGCTGGTGCGGCTCTGCCTGGCCCCGCTCATCCACGGCAACGCCCAGTGGGCCGCGCTGATGGCCCTGTTCGCCGGCGACACCGTGGTGATGCTGCCGCACTTCGACGCCGACGAGGTGTGGCGCGCGATCGACCGGCACCGGGTCAACGTGATGGTGCTGATCGGCGACGCGATGGCCCGCCCGATCATCGAGGCGTACGCGACCGGCCGGCACGACGGCTCGTCGATCGGTGCGATCAACTCCAGTGGTGCCCTGTTCTCCCCGGTGGTCAAGCAGCAGTACATGGAACTGCTGCCCAACGTGCTCGTCACCGATGCGGTCGGCGCCTCCGAGACCGGCTTCACCGGCCTGGGCGTGGTCGCCGACGTGCCCGGCGGCGCCGTCCAGGACCCCCGGGTCATGCCCGGTCCGACCACGGTGGTGCTCGGCGACGACGGCCGCCCGGTGGGGCCCGGCGAGGTCGGCCGGCTGGCCAAGAGCGGTTACCTCCCGCTCGGCTACTACAAGGACCCGGTCAAGACCGCTCAGCTGCTCACCGAGATCGACGGCGTGCGATATGTCCTGCCCGGCGACCTCGCCCGCCTCGAGGACGACGGCACCATCACCCTGCTCGGCCGGGGCAGCACCTGCGTGAACACCGGCGGCGAGAAGGTCTTCCCGGAGGAGGTCGAGGGCGCCCTGAAGATGCACCCCGACATCTTCGACGCGCTGGTCATCGGCCTGCCCGACGACCGGCTCGGGCAGCGGGTGGCGGCGCTGGTCCAGTCCCGGCCGGGCGCCAAGCTCGACCTGGCCGCCGTCGAGGAGCACCTGCGGGAACGTATCGCCGGCTACAAGGTCCCCCGGGCGATCTGGCTGGTCGACGAGATCCATCGCACGATCAGCGGCAAGGCCGACTACCGCTGGGCCCACCAGCACGCCGCCGAGCACCCGGCCGAGGAGGTCACCCATGCGGACTGAGCTGTGCGAGCGGTTCGGCATCGAGCACCCGGTCCTCGGCTTCAGCCCGTCCGAGCAGGTGGTCGCGGCGATCAGCCGGTCCGGCGGCCTCGGCGTGCTGGGCTGCGTGCGCTACAACGACCCCGACGAGCTCGACGCGGCTCTGACCTGGCTGGACCAGAACACCGACGGCCGCCCGTACGGCGTGGACGTGGTCATGCCCAGCCACGAACCCACCGAGGGCGCGGCCGTCGACCTCGACAAGCTGATCCCGCCCGGCCACCGCGACTTCGTCGAGCGCACCCTGCTGCGCCTCGGCGTGCCACCGCTCGGCGTCGACGAGTCCCGCCGGGCCGGCGTGCTGGGCTGGCTGCACTCGGTGGCCCGCTCGCACGTCGAGGTGGCGCTGACCCACCGCCCCCGGCTGATCGCCAACGCGCTCGGCCCGCCCCCGGCCGACGTGATCGCCCAGGCCCACGACCACGGCCTGGTGGTGGCCGCGCTGGCCGGTCGGGCCGACCACGCCCGCAGTCATGTGGCCGGCGGTGTCGACCTGGTGGTGGCGCAGGGCTACGAGGCCGGCGGCCACACCGGCGAGATCGCCAGCATGGTCCTCGTCCCCGAGGTGGTCGACGCGGTGGATGTTCCGGTGCTGGCCGCCGGCGGGATCGGCAGCGGCCGGCAGATCGCCGCCGCCCTGGCACTCGGCGCGCGCGGCGTGTGGATGGGCTCGGTGTGGCTCGGTACCGCCGAATACCAGACCTCGGCCGCCCTGCGCGAGGCGTTGTTGAAGGCCGGCTCGTCCGACACGGTCCGCAGCCGCATCTACTCCGGCAAGCCGGCCCGCCTGCTGCGCAATCGCTGGACCGACTCCTGGGACTCCGAAGAGGCCCCCCGCCCGCTGCCGATGCCACTGCAGAACTTGCTGGTGGCCGAGGCACACACCCGCCTGATGGAATCCGGCGACCCAACGGTGGTGCCGATGCCGGTCGGCCAGATAGTCGGCCGCATGAACGAGGTCCGCCCGGTAGCCGACGTCCTGGCCGACCTGATCGCCGAGGCCGACGAAACCCTCACCCGCCTCGGCAAACTCGTCTGAAAACCGCAAAGCCTTTCCGGTACGGGCAACGACTTCCACAACCGCAACCACACCCGACCGCCGACACCCCGCGACCGGCGTGCATCACCGGCACGTGCCGCGACTCTCGCGCAACCAGACACCCACACCCCGGAGGGCGCCCGGCGTGGGGCCGGGCCCGCCCGCAGCGGGCGCGCGGAGGGCGAGTTGCACCTGCCGGGACCGAGTGCCACGGGACTGCGCCACCGCGTACGGAAAGGGATTGATTCTCCGGATCGCAAAGCGGCCCGGCTGGGCCTTGGGTCCGGAAGGTGTTTAGGCCGCCCGGCCGCATCGAGCGGCCGGGCGGTTCTCTCAGCGGTTGAGGTCGGTGAACCAGCGGGTCACTCGGGGCAGGCTGAGCACCTCTGAACCCTCGTGGATGAAGCCGTTGTAGGTGGTGTTTACGCCTACGTTGACCGTTGGGGCTCCTAGGGTGGCGTGGCAGTGGGCGGTGTTGGCGTTTACCGCTTCCTCGTCGCCTGGGCTGTAATAGAGCCGGACCGGGATCCTTGGCGTCCAGTCGGTGCAGACGCTGTCGACCTCGGCCAGTGCGGCGGCGAACCGGCCTGTCGGATGCAGGAGCAGGGCCTTGCCGGCCGGCGTCAGCAGGTCGTCGATGGTGGGTGGCAGGGCCGGGATGATCTCCTGGCCGGGGTGGGTGCCGTCGAACAACGCCGGCAGATTCACGTAGGGCGGCGCGAACACGTCCGCCGGGTCGGGGTAGATGTCGTGCAGCCGGTCGAAGGCGGCCAGCAGGTACGTCGTGTAGGCGCTGGCCAGCAACGGGTGGACCTCGGGGGTGAACAGCGCCGGGATCTCCGCGGTCCGGAAGTCGTAGGCGCCGCTGATCGGCGCTACCGCGGCGGCCCGGAACCACGGATCGGCTCCGGACTGCAACGCCCGGGCCAGCCCCAGCGCGGCCGAGGCGCCCTGCGAGAAGCCGGAGGCGTAGACCTCGCGGTCCAGCTGCCGTCCCTGTTGAGCGGCGAAGACCCGGGCCGCCCGCAGCAGGTCGAGCGAGGCGGTGGTCTCCGACGGCACGTCCATCCACGGATGCGGGCCCGGCCCGACTCCGAGGCCGAGATAGTCGGGGGCGACCGCCGCGAACCCGGCCGAGGCGAAGGTCAGCGCGGGACCGATCAGGAAGACGTCGTCGGAGGTGGACGGCGCGTCCAGCTTGTAGATCGAGGTGCCGTGCCCGAACGACACCGTACGCAAGGTCTTCCGGTTGTTGATCGGCAGCGCGACCAGGCCGCTGGCCGTGGTTGGACGCCCGGTCGCGTCGGTGGTCCGGTAGATGAGCCGGTAGGTCCGCACGCCGTAGCGGTCGGTTCCGGGGTCGAATTGGTCGGCGGTCAGCGCCGCGTCCACGTCGGCGCGGGTGGCGTAGGTGTGCAGGGCGGTGGCCGAGACCAGTCGTCCGGTCGCCGCCGTGGCCGGGGTTGCGGCCAGCGCGAGCGAGGAAGCAATGAGCGCCCCCGCGATGATCGAACTCAGCGTTCTCCTCATGCCGTTGACGCTAGGAATTCGACGGCGGCGAATCAGCCCGGCCAGCCCCCGAATCCGGGGTGGGGCAGGCCTCAGGAGAGCAGGACGACGGCCCGGCCGGTCAACGTGCCGGCGGCCAGCCGCTCGTACGCCTCGGCGGCCTTCTCGAACGCGAACTCCTCGACCTGGTTGCGGATCAGACCGGCGGCGGCCAGCGCGATCACCTCCTGGGCGTCGGCGATCGTCGAGCCCTGGAACGTGTAGACCTCGCCGTCGCGGGGGAGCGTGCCGAACCAGGGCCGGTCAAGGCGCCCGCCGGCCGAGCCGATCAGGCCGTACGCGCCGCCGGGCCGAACCGCGGCGAGGCCGGCGGCGATGGTCTCGTTCGTGCCGACGAAGTCGAGCACGGCGTCCGCACCTCGAACGTCCGGAGTGGACATCGTGGCGTGGGCGCCGACCGACTCCGCGTAGGCCAGCCGGGCCGGATCGGTGTCGACCGCTACCACCCGAGCCGCGGTCAGCACCCGCAGGAACTGCACCGCGAACGCGCCCAGCCCGCCCGCGCCGATCACCGCCACGGTGCCGCCGGGAACGATGCGCGGCAGCGCCCGGCGCACCGCGTGGTAGGCCGTGGCGCCCGCATCGGTCAGTGGGCCGGCGTGCCGCGGATCGAGGTCGCCCAGCGGCAGCACGCTGCGCTGGTCGGCGACGACGAATTCGGCCAGGCCGCCGTCCCGCCCGTATCCACGCCCGGTCAGCCCGTGCGGGCAGCTGTTGTCCAGGCCGCGCAGGCAGAACCAGCAGGTGCCGCACGGTGAAGCGGCGGTAAGCGCGACGGGCGTGCCGTCAGGTAGCCAACCCGCGACCTCGTGGCCGAGGGTGAACGGCATTCGCCAGCCGAGACGCTCGCCGACCTTCTGCGGCATCTGCCGCATGGTGAGGTCGGAGCGGCACAGACCGCACCCGGCGACCCGAATCAGTACCTGTCCCGGCGCCGGGGTCGGCTCCGGAACCTCCACCTGCGACGGTCTGGAACCCCACTCGGTCATCCGATAGGCGCGCATGGACACCAGACTGGAACGCGTTCTACATATGGTCAAGAGTTAGAACACGTTCTAGCATGAGGTGTGCTTACTCAGCCGTTCGCCGACGCCATCGCGCAAGCCGAGCGCGCCGTCGCCGAGGCCCCCCACATCCGCGGCGATCAGGACCTCATCGAGGGCTACGACTACCTGGCCGGCGGCATCCGGGCGTCGATCCAGATGGCCTGGGCGTACGACCGCGATTTCCCCTACTTCGTGCGCTCTACCGGCCCGTACACCAAAATGGGTTTGGACAATCCCGACACGCTGTACTTTCACGCCTGGCTGCGCGACGACGCCGAATATGTGGTGACCGGCCGGCGTGGCAGCACCGCCGACCTGAGCTTCCAGATCCTCGACGGGTCGTACTCGCCGGTCAACGTGCCGGACAGCCTCACCGCGTTCGACGACCGGGAGATCGAGATCGACGCGGACGGCTCCTTCGAGATCCGGTTCGGGCCCGGCCTGTCCGGCCCCAACGCGTTCCCGCTCGCGCCCGGCTCGGCCATGCTCGTGGTGCGTGAGGTGTTCAGCGATTGGTCCACTGAGGAGCCCGGAACGCTGCGCATCCATCGGGCCGACCGTCTCGGTGCGGCTCCGGCGCCGCTCACGCAGGAGGCAATCGCCAAGCGGTACGCCGTGGCCGGCAAGATGCTGGTCGGGCGGATCCGCACATTCCTGGCGTTCGCCGAGCGCTTCTATCTCAACCTGCCGGTCAACACCCTGACCACGCCGCGGCTCACCCCCGGCGGGCTGGCCACCCAATACTCGTCGGTGGGTCACTACGAGCTCGCCGACGACCAGGCCATGGTGGTCACCGTGCCGGTCTCCGACGCGCCCTACCAGGGACTTCAGCTCGGCACGATGTGGTACGTGTCGCTGGACTACATCAACCACCAGACCAGCCTCACCGTCCCGCAGGCGCGGGTCGACCCGGACGGCATGGTGCGATACGTGATCAGCGAGCGCGATCCCGGCGTGGCCAACTGGATCGAGCGCACCGGGCACGATCGGGGCTACGTGCAGCTGCGCTGGCAGCGGCTGTCCCGCGCGCTGACCCCGGATGACGGGCCGCGGGCCGAGGTGGTCGCCGTCGACGACCTGCCCAAGCAACTGCCCTACTACGAGCCGATCTCCCCGGCCGAGTGGCGGGAACGCATCGCCGCCCGGCAGGTCGCCACCGCGGCCCGGATGCTGGGCTGAGCCGTGCTGCTCGCCGACAAGGTCGTGGTCGTCGCCGGGATCGGCCCCGGGCTGGGGCAGGCCGTCGCGATCCGGGCCGCGCAGAACGGTGCCGACGTGGTGCTCGCCGCCCGCACCGAGTCCTACCTGAACGAGGTGGCCGGGAAGGTGACCGCAGCCGGCCGCCGCGCCCTCGCCGTGCCCACCGACCTCACCGACGACGACTCCAGCGCCGCGCTGGTGCGGGCCGCGCTGGACGAGTTCGGCCGGGTCGACGCTCTGGTCAACAACGCGTTCGTGATGCCGCCGATGCGCAGCCTCGACAAGGTCGACCTGGACGACCTGCGCTCCAGCTTCGACGTCAACGTCCTCGCCGCGTTACGGCTGACCCGCCTGCTGACCCCCGCGCTCGTCGCGTCGGCCGGCTCGGTGGTGATGGTGAACTCGGCGGTGCTGCGGCACTCCCGGCGACCCTTCGGGCCGTACAAGCTGGCCAAGGCCGGACTGCTCGCGGTCGCGCAGAACCTGGCGAGCGAGCTCGGCCCCAAGGGGGTGCGGGTCAACTCGGTCGCGCCCGGCTGGATCTGGGCCGACAGCCTGCGGATGTGGTTCGACTACCAGGCGTCCGAACGCGGGGTGCCGGCCCAGCAGATCTACGACGAGATCGCCGCCACCACCGACCTGCGCCGCCTGCCGTTGCCGGACGAGGTGGCCGACGCGGTGCTGTTCCTCGCCTCTTCGCTGGCCGCCGGCATCACCGGCCAGTGCCTCGACGTCAACTGCGGCGAGTTCCACCACTGAGCCGGGAGTTCGGATGCAGAGCGAGCGCACGGATGTCGGCACCCTGGAAGACCTGCACGCCTCAGCGACCCGCCTGACCGGACTCGACGATTTCGGCGACGGCGACTATCGCGCCGGGATGCTTGCGCTGCTGCAGGCGTACGGCCAGGAAGCGGCCCTGACCCCGGCCGGCAGCAAGGTTTCCCGGGCGCTGTTGCGCGCGGCCCTGGTTTCGCGGCTGCTCAGCGAGTCGGCCTGGAAGCAGTTCCCGTCGCACGCCTCGGTCGAGGTGACCCGTCCGGTCTTCGTGACCGGCCTGCCCCGCACCGGCACCACCGCCCTGCACCGCCTGCTGACCGCCGACCCGGCCAACCAGGGCCTGGAGCTGTGGCTCACTGAGGTGCCGCAACCGCGTCCACCCCGTGCAACCTGGGAGTCGAACCCGATCTACGCCACGCTGCAGGCCGGTTATACGGAGCACCACGAGACGAATCCGTCGTTCATGGGCGCGCATTACACGGCGGCCGACCAGGTCGAGGAGTGCTGGCGGCTGCTACGCCAGTCGATGATGTCGATTTCCTTCGAGTGCCTGGCCCACATCCCGTCATATGCCGCGTGGCTGAGCACCCAGGACTGGACCACGGCCTACCAGCGCCACCGCCGCAACCTCCAGCTGATCGGTCTGCACGACCCCGGCCGCCGCTGGGTCCTGAAGAACCCGAGCCACCTGTTCGCCCTGGACGCGCTGCTGACCACCTACCCCGACGCCGTGATCATCCAGACCCACCGCGCCCCCCAGGTGGCGATAGCCTCGGTGTGCAGCCTGAACACCCAGGCCTGCGCCGGTTGGTCCACGGTCTTCACCGGCCAGGTGCTGGGCCGCGACCAGCTGGCGACCTGGTCCCGGGGCTTGCGCGAGTTCGCTTCGTCCCGAGCCAAACACGACCCGTCCCATTTCATAGACGTCGACTACGACGATTTCGTAGCCAACCCGCTAGGCACGGTAGAGGCCATCTACGACCGCCTGGGCACCCCGCTGACCCCACCGGCGCGAGCCGCAATGACCGCCTCGCACTCAGCCGGAAAGCCCCCGTCCCACCACTACACGCTGGCCGACTTCGGCCTGACCCCCGCCGAGGTAGATGCCGCCTTCGCCGACATCTAGGCATCTTTCGCACTCGAGGTCTGGCGTTCCGCACCCGCCGCACCGATCGACGCGCGCCGGTTCCCAAAAACCGCCCGCTCTCATCGGGGGTGGGCTTCCGGAACTGGCGGATTTGCCCGGAAAGAAAGATCCCTTTTCCGTACGCGCCGGTCCGCTCCCGTGGCACTCGGTCCCGCTGAGCGGAACTCACCCTCCGCGCGCCCGCCACGGGCGGTCCCGACCCAAGACCCCAACCCCTACCCCGCCAGCGGGCGCCAGCACACCCCGCCGACCAGGACAAACGCCAGCCTGTTCGACAGTTTGCACTGCTTACCCATACGCGCCTGAACTCGCGCGCTTACCAGAGGTGCGCAGAGCAGCGCGTATTGGTGAGCAAAGCAAAGCCTTCGGCGGGGTGAGTGTCCGGTTGCGCGAGAGGCGCGGCACGCGCCTGTGTTGCACGCTGGTCGCGCGGTGGCGGCGGTCGGGGGTAGTTGCGCTTGTCGGCGGTGTCGCCCGTACCGGAAAAGGGTTTGTTTCTTGGGACCCTGATTCTGAAAGGTGCCTTGCCGGTCAGGGTTTGGCGAAGACGGGGTGGCCGTCGATGCTTTCGGCGTTCTTTACCCGGCGGTATTCGGCCAGGTCTTCTACGGAGCGGCGTTCGTGGGAGCGGATCAGTAGGTCACGGTCGCCCTCGTAGGTCATCAAGGGGACCGAATAGCCGCATGAGTCGCTTATGCGGTCTACCGCTATGTCGATCACCGAGCGGACGCCGTGGGTGTCCGGGGGCTCGGGGAAGACGGCGGCCAGTTCGGCGTAGTCCGGGGAGGTCACCGGGACTGCGCGGCCCTGGCCGTGCAAGCGGACGATGTTCGGGGGGCCCTGGAAAGCGCAGAACATCACCGTGATCCGGCCGTTCTCGTTCAGGTGGGCGATCGTCTCGGCGCCGCTGCCGTGGTAGTCCAGGTATGCCACCCGGTGTTCGCCGAGCACCGCGAACGTGCCGGCCATGCCCTTCGGGGAGACGTTTACGTGGCCGCCGGGGCCGCTCGGTGCGGTGGCGACGAAGAACATCGGCTGCGCCTCGATGAAGGAACGCAACCGCCCGTCGATTCGCTCATGCAGCTTCATGAGACCGATCCTGCCCCGCGGCCCCCGACGCGCTCGACCCCCTTGGGACCTATGTCACGTGAGCTTGGAGATCACCTCGTCGGCGAAGCGGCGGAGGCCGTCCTTCTTGGCGGCCAGGGGGCCGTCGAAGCCGGTGCCGTAGAAGCGCCACGGCACCACGATCGCGTCGGTCACGCCGGCGTCGGCCTGCTGGCGGTAGCCGTCCAGGCCGAAGCGGTCGATGCAGACCGCCTGGATCTCGAAGGGCTGGTCGGCCCGGCCGTACTCGGCGCGCAGCTCGGCGAGCCGGGCGATCACCGTGCGGAGGTCGTCGAAGCGCATCATCGCCGAGGACCAGCCGTCGCCGACCCGGGCCGCGCGGCGCAGCGCCACGTCGGCGTGCCCGCCCACGTAGAACGGCACCGGCTCGGTCGGCGCGGGGCTCATCTGCAGGCGGCCGAAGTCGAAGTGCTTGCCGTGGTACTCCACCATGCCGCCGCCGAGGATCAGCTTCAGGACCTCGATCGCCTCGTCGCCGCGAGCGCCGCGATCCGCGAACGGGGCACCGCACCACAGCGACTCCTCCGGCGACCAGCCCAGGCCGACGCCGAGGCCGAACCGGTTGCCGGTCAGGTGCGCCACCGAGCCGACCTGCCGGGCCAGCAGCACCGGACTACGCGGGCCGAGTTTCAGCACCTGTGTGTAGAAGCGGATGCGGCTGGTCGCGGCGCCGAGGGCCGCGGCCGTGACGAACGGATCAGCCCACGGCGTCTCGGCATTCCAAAACCGAGACCCATCCGGCGTGTACGGGTATTTAGCGCTCACTTCTTCGGAGTAGAACAGCGAGTCGGGCAGTGCGATGGACGCGAAGCCGCACTCCTCGGCGGTCTGCGCCAGGTCGATGAGCTGGTCGAGTGGGCTGAGCGCGATGCCGAGACTGAACTTCATCCTTTTTCTCCCGGGAAGAGGGTGGCCAGCTGGGTGGTGGCGCCGCCGAGCAGGAACTCGTGGTACTTGGCGGCCAGGAAGTACCGATGAAGCGGATAGTCGACGTCCAGGCCCACGCCGCCGTGGATGTGCACGGCCGCGTGCAGCACCCGGTGGCCGGCCTCGGCCGCCCAGAACCCGGCGGTCGCCACCTCGGCCGCGGCCGGCCGCTCCTCGGTCAGCAACCAGACCGCCTGCCACAGGGTCAGCCGCAGCGCCTCCACGTCGATGTAGGCGTCGGCGAGCCGCTGCGACACCGCCTGGAAGGAGCCGATCGGGCGGCCGAACTGGACGCGCTCCCGGGCGTACCCGGCGGTCATCTCCAAGGCTCGTTCGACCACGCCGAGCTGCATCGCGCAGGTGCCGACGGTGGCGTGCGCGGCGAGCCAGCCGGCCGCGTCCTCCAGCGGCTGGCCGGCCGCGCCGTCCAGCCGGAGCAGGCCCGCGCCCGGACCGCCCTCGACCCGCTGAGGCTCGACGGTGACACCCGGGTCGCCGGGGCGCACCAGGAACACGTCCGGGCCGGCCGGGACCAGGATCAGGGCGGCCTCGGTGGCGGCCGGGACCGCGGTCACCTCGCCGTCCAGCCGCCAGCCGGTGCCGTCCGGGCGGGCCTCCACCGAGCCGAGCGGCGCGGCGGTCAGCACGACCTCACCACGACCGGCCGGGCCGACCCACTCGTCGGCGCCGAACCGGGCCAGGGTCGAGGCGGCCGCCACAATCGACGGAAGGTACGGCACGGTGGCGGCGGCGCGACCCAGTTCGACCAGGATCGCGCATTGCTCTATCAGCCCGTACCCCTCGCCTCCGGCCGTTTTTGGCAGGGCCGCGGCCAACACGCCGGCCTCGGCCAACGCGGGCCAGAGGGATCGGCCGGAGGCCGCCAGGCCGCGGGTGAGAGTGGCGAGGTCGCGGGCTTCGCCGGTGAGCGAGAAATCCATCGGGGTCTCCTAGCGCTTGACCGGCAGGCCGAGGGCGCCGGCTGCGATGATGTCGCGCTGCACCTCGTTCGTGCCGCCGCCGAAGGTGAGAATCAGTGCCGAGCGATGCGCCCGCTCGATGCGGCCGTGCAGCAGGGCGCCGGGCGAACCGCCGCGCACCGTGGCGGCCGGGCCGAGCACCTCCATGAGCAACCGGTACGCCTCGACGGCCAGCTCTGTGCCGTACACCTTGCCGGCCGAAGCCCGCACCGCCGCCGGAGGACCGTCCTCGCCCGACGCCACCCGCCAGTTCAGCAGCTTGAGGACCTCGGTCTTGGCGTGCACCCGGGCCAGGTGCAGCCGCACCCACTCCTGGTCGATCCGCCGGGTCGCGATCGCCCACTCGATGACCTCGTCGAGCGCGCGGCGCAGCGGGGCGGCCGAGGTGAGCGCGACCCGCTCGTGGTTGAGCTGGTCGGTGATCAGCCGCCAGCCCTCGTTCTCGGCGCCGACCCGGGCCGACACCGGCACCCGCACGTCGGTGTAGTAGGTCGCGCTGGTGGTCGGCCCGGCCACGGTGTGCACCGGCGTCCAGGAGAAACCGGGCGCGTCGGTCGGCACCACCAGGATGGACAGACCCTTGTGCCGGGGCGCGTCCGGGTCGGTGCGGCAGGCGAGCCAGACGTAATCGGCGTACCGGATCAGGCTGGTCCACATCTTTTGACCATTGATGACGTACGCATCCGCGTCCCGGACCGCGCGGGTGCGCAGCGCGGCCAGGTCGGTGCCGGCCTCCGGTTCCGAATAGCCGATCGAGAAGTGCACCTCGCCGGCCGCGATCCGCGGCAGCAACTCGGCCCGCTGCTGGTCGGAGCCGTGCCGGGCGATGGTCGGCCCGACCGTGTAGATGGTCAGGAACGGCACCGGCACACCGGCCATGGCCGCCTCGTCGGCGAAGATGAGCTGGTCGAGCCGGGAGCGACCGCCCCCGCCGTGCTCGGCCGGCCAGCCCAGCGCCAGCCAGCCGTCCCGGCCCAGCTGCCGCACCACCGCGCGGTAGGCGTCGCCGTCGCCATACTCGCCGTCCTCATCGGTGAGCGCCGCCCGCAACTCCGGCGTCATCAGGTCGGCGAAGTAGGCCCGCAGCTCGCGGCGGAGTTGCTCCTGCTCGGGTGTATAGCCCACGTGCATGTGCCCGCCCGGTGTCATAGATTAGAACAGGTTCTAGTAGAGTCCATCCGGCGGAGGGGCGTCAACCGTGGAAACCGCATACCTGATCGGCGCGGTCCGCTCACCCGTCGGCCGCCGCGGCGGCGGCCTGGCCGCCGTGCACCCCGCCGACCTGGCCGGCCAGGTGATAGCCGCCCTGCTCGACCGCGTCGCGGTCGACCCGGCCGCCGTTGACGACGTGATTCTCGGCTGCGTCGACACGCTCGGCCCACAGGCCGGAGACATCGCGCGTACGGCGTGGCTCGCGGCCGGCCTCCCCGAACACGTGCCCGGGGTTACCGTCGACCGGCAGTGCGGTTCCGGCCAGCAGGCGGTCCACTTCGCTGCGCAGGCAGTCATGAGCGGTACGGCCGATCTGGTGGTAGCCGGCGGCGTGCAGAGCATGAGCCAGGTCCCGATCGGCAGCGCGATGGCCCCGGACGGGCCGTATCGGGGGTCGGTGGGTTGGGGGGCGCGCTACGGAGACCAGGAGGTTTCGCAGTTCCGCAGCGCCGACGACATCGCGGCGAAGTGGGGCCTCTCCCGGTCCGATCTGGAGGAGTGGGCGCTCTCTAGCCACCAGCGGGCGTTGAGCGCGATCGACGAAGGCCGGTTCCGCGCCGAGACGGTGCCGATTCCCACTCGCGGCGGCCGTTCCCCGGCCGAGGAGGTTTCGGTTTCCGCTCGTGGTGGCCGGTCTCAGAACGAGGCGGTGTCGGTTTCCGCTCGCGGCACTGGCGAGGGCCGGATCTGTGACACCGACGAATGCCCGCGCCGGGACACCAGCTCTGAGCGGATGGCTGGGCTTAAACCGTTGCGTTCCGGTGGGCTCACCACGGCCGGCACGTCCAGCCAGATCGCCGACGGTGCGGCGGCTCTGCTTGTCGCCTCCGGCCACGGGGTGCGCGCGCACGGCCTGCGGCCCCGCGCTGTCATCCGGCACCTGTCGGCCCGCGGTGGCGACCCGGTGCTGATGCTGACCGCGCCGATCGAGGCGACCGCGCACGCGCTCGCCCGGGCCGGGCTTCGGGTCGGTGACATCGCCCGGTTCGAGGTCAACGAGGCGTTCGCGAGCGTGGTCCTGGCCTGGCTGTCGGAGACCGGCGCTGACCCGGCCCGGGTCAACGTCAACGGCGGCGCGATCGCCCTCGGGCATCCGCTCGGCGCTACCGGCGCACGGCTGCTCACCAGCCTGCTGCACGAGTTGGAGCGCAGTGGCGGCCGCTACGGCCTGCTGACCATGTGCGAGGGCGGCGGCCAGGCCAACGTAACCATCATCGAACGCCTGTAGGCCGGTAGCGATCCCGGCCGCGACCGCCTTTCGACACGCCGATGCCGTCGGCAACTCGCGGTTGTCCGCATGGTGGCCACGGGCCACGGGCCTCGGGCTCGACACCGCTTAGCCGTATTTCGCTGACACTCCGCGATCAGCTCATTGGACAACAGGTTCCTGCGGGCGCCTACTCCGCAAGGTCGGCTCGGGCGGGGGTGGGGTTCGGGTGCGTGGGGTGAAGGGTGTGGGGTTCCTGTTGGCTCCGGACGCTTACTCCGCAAGGTCGGCTCGGGCGGGGGTGGGGTTCGGGTGCGTGGGGTGAAGGGTGTGGAGTTCCTGTTGGCTGCGTGCGCTTACTCCGCAAGATCGGCCGCGGGCGGCCGCGGGCGGTGGTAGCGCTCAGGCTCGTTGGGTGAGGGTGTGGGGTTCCTGTTGGCTGCGTGCGCTAAGTCCGCAAGGTCGGCCGTGGGCGGAGCCGTGCTCGGGTGCGTGGAGTGGAGGGTGTGGGGTTTCTGTCGGCTGCGTGCGCTTACTCCGCAAGATCGGCCGCGGGCGGGGTGGCGCTCGGGTGCGTGGGGTGAAGGGTGTGGGGTTCCTGTCGGCTCCGGACGCTCGCTCCGCAAGATCGGCTCGGGCGGAGGTTGCGTCGGCGGTGCGGTGGTGCGGCTTGACAGGTTCAGGGGGTAGTCGTAGGGAAAGTGTGAGAAGGCGGTTCGGCCCTGCGAATCAGGCCATGTTCGGGGGCCGGCTGTCAGCGGGTGGCGGTTAGGGCTGTCAGGCGCTCGTCGGCCTCTTTCATGATGCGGTCGATCAGCTCTGCGCAGGATGGCAGGTCGTCGATCAGGCCGGTTACCTGGCCGGCTGACATCACGCCGGATGATGGGCGGCCGTCCACCATGGATGTGCGCAGCAGTGCTGGCGTGTTCGCCGCCATCAAGGTCTGGGCCCAGGACAGGTCGCGGCCGTGTCGGGCGGCTTGGCCGGAGCGCAGCAAGGCCGGCCAGGATAGGCCGGACTCTCGGCGGAACGCGGCCGCATGCCGGGCCGATCTGATCAGCTGGATGACGGGGCTGGAACGTTCCAGGCCGTCTACGAACGGGGTGCGCAGCACTCGGTGCGGCACGCCGTCGATTCGGGTGGTGACCACGGTGCCGGTCACCGTGGCGGCCAGGTAGTGGCGCTTCACCTCGACCGCGACCGGGCTGTCCGAGGTGAGCAGGAATCGGGTGCCCATGGCTATGCCGGCCGCGCCGTAAGCAAGAGCCGCTATCAGGCCGCGGCCGTCGAAGAAACCGCCGGCCGCCACCACCGGGATATCCACCGCGTCGACCACCTGCGGCAGCAGCAGCGTGGTTGGCACCGCGCCGGTGTGGCCGCCGCCCTCGCCGCCCTGCACCAGCACCGCATCTACGCCCCAAGCCGCCACCTTCTCGGCGTGCCGGCGGGCGCCGACGGACGGCATGGTCAACACACCGCCGTCGGTGCAGCGGCGGATCAGGTCGCGGTTCGGGGCCAGGGCAAAGGACGCCAGCCGTACGCCCTCGGCGATCAGCAGGTCGATCCGTTCTGCGGCGTCCGGCGCGTCCGCGCGTACATTCACCCCGAAGGGCGCATCGGTGCGGGAGCGGATTTCCCGGAGCGTGTCCCGCAGCTGGGTGAGGGTCATCGTCGCGGAAGCGACGATGCCGAAGCCGCCCGCCGCCGAGGTGGCGGCGACCAACCTGGTGCCGGCCACGTAGCCCATGCCGGTCTGCACGATCGGGTGCCGGCAGCCGAGCAACTCGGTGAGCCGGGTTTTCACCGGATCTCCTTGTGCCGCAAGCTGTCCGGGTCGAGGCGATCGTGGATCAACGCCAGCTCCGACTCGGTCGGCGAACGGGTATCGGGCACCGACGCCGGCACGGTGAGCGGGAAACCGGTGGCCGCCCGCACCTCCGCGACGGACACGCCGGGATGCACCGAGCGCAGCCGCATCGAGCGGTCGGGAGTGTCGAAATCCAGCACGGCCAGGTTGGTCACCACTCGCCGGATCTCGACGGCACCCCGGTCGTGGCCGACGCCGCACACCATGTCGACCCGGTCGACGAACACCCGCGGCTCGTGCCGGGGCACCCAGTAGCTGGTGGCGTGGTTGACCGTGTTGCCGGGCGCACCGCGCACGCCCAGCAGCTGCCGGGTCGGCCGGGCCCAGTCGCCGACGCAGGAGATGTTCTGGTTGCCGAACCGGTCGATCTGGCTGGCCCCCATCATCACGTGCCGGGTGCCCGCCGCCACCACCGCGAACACCGCGCGGTACGGCAGCCAGCCCTCCACCTCGCCGTCGCGCACCAGCGTGGCCTCGCCGTCGCTGAGCACCAGCTCGGGGGCGAAGGTGAGCTGGGCCAGCTGGGCGCCGAGCTTAGGAATAAGGCCCATCGGCGAGGCCAGCAACGCGCCGTCGCCCCGCCAGGCCTCGGCGCACGCTACCACGCAGACATCGGCGCGGGTCATCGCGCGGCCACCGCCTTCTGATAGTGCTCCTCGTCGCCATCCAGATAGGTGGCCCGGAAACGATCCCATTCCGCCGGGCCGGCGGCGGCCGTCGCGTATTCGCGTTGAAACGCCTCGTCCCGGTCGTAATCCGGAACGCAACTGGTGAAATGCGCGCCGCGCGGGGTCTCCACCACGCCGTCGACCATCATGCTGTTGAGCAGCAGACCCTGCGGCGGCCCGCCGTCGACCAGCTCGGCCGTGCTGACCAGGCGTTCGCACGAGACAAACCGGCGGCGAGCCGCCAGGCAGAACAGGTCGTCGAAATAGGGATCCGGGCCGAGATAGCGCGCATTGCCGCGCCTATCGGCGCGATTCAGATGGACCAGCGCGGCGTCGAGAGTCACGGCCGGCATGGCGATCAGCTCGCTGCCATCTTCGTACGGCGATCGCACCGTTCGCAGATTCGGGTTGACTCGGGGTACGTCCGAACCGAGACCAGCCCGGATCGGCAGGAATGGCAGTCGGTTGGCTGCCGCCAATAATCCCCAGTAGAGCATTCCCTCGTCATATTCGGTCAGCTCGATCTCGCCCTGCTGGCGGGCCCGGCGGAAGTGCGGCTCGAGCGGGATGCTGTCGAGCGACACGAAGCCGGTGACCACCCGCCGCACGCAGCCGGCCGCGATCAGCAGCCCGACGTCCGGGCCGCCGTAGGAGACCACGGTCAGATCGCGCAGCCCGGCCCGGCAGACGGCCCGGACGAGCGCCATCGGCTTGCGGCGCGACCCCCAGCCACCGACGCCGATCGTCATGCCGTCCCGGAGCTCGGCGACCACGTCGTCGACGGTCATCGTGGTCATCGGCCCTCCACGAACTTCTGGCGGGCGCGGTCGCCGGCACCGTTGAGGTTGAGCTCGAACGTGAAGCCTTGCTCGAACCGGTACGACCGCTTCACGTCGACCGGGTCGATCCCGTTGAGCGCCTCCTTGGCCCGGCGGATCACGACCGGGTCCTTGGCCGCGATCTCGGCGGCGACTGCCCGCGCGGCGACCCGCAGCCCGGCTTTCGGCACGACCTCGTGCACGGTGCCGAACCGGTGCAGGTCGGCGGCGGTGACCGGCCGGCAGGTGTAGACCATGGCCCGCATCAGCTGAGGTGGCACCAGGCGGGCCAGGTGGGTGGCCGCGCCGAGCGCGCCCCGGTCGACCTCGGGCAGCCCGAACGTGGCGTCGTCGGCGGCAACGATCAGGTCGGCGTTCCCGGCCAGCCCGATCCCGCCGCCGAGGCAGAAGCCCTGCACCGCGGCGATCACCGGAACCGGGCAGTCATAGACGGCGCCGAACGCGGCCGCACAGCCCCGGTTGGCGGCCAGCAGAACGTCGTGGCCAGCGGATTTCTGCATCTCCTTGATGTCCACGCCCGCGCAGAAGCCGCGCCCCTCGGCGGCCAGCACGACCACCCGGGTGTCCGGGTCGGCGCCGGCCGAGGTGACCAGCTCGGCAATGGACATCCAGCCGGCCGCCGGGACGGCGTTGACCGGCGGAAAGTCGATCACCACCTCGGCGACCGGGCCGCGCTCCAGATGTACGCCCATGCGGCGAGGCTAACCTAGCGCTTGCTTGGTCGGCTAGCATCGCGCCATGGATCCCCTCGACTTCACCGGCCGCGCCGTGGTCGTGACGGGCGGCACGCGGGGGATAGGCGCCGCGATCGCCGCCGCCTTCCTCGAGGCCGGCGCCCGAGTCCTGGTCTGCGGCCGCAACCCACCGGCTCCGGCGGCTGCCGATGCCGACGCTCCGGCGCGGTTGGCCGATGTCGGTAGAGCGGATGCGGGCCGGGCAGCCGAGTTCTTTCGGGCTGATGTGCGGGATCCGGCGCAGGCCGCTGCGCTCGTCGAGGCTGCGGTGGTCCGGCTCGGGCGGATCGACGTGCTGGTCAACAATGCGGGCGGGGCGCCGCCCGCGCCGGCCGCGACCGCCTCGCCGCGGTTGCACGCGAAGATCATCGAGCTCAATCTCGTTGCGCCGCTGCATGTTTCGCAGGCGGCCAACGCGGTCATGCAGCGGCAGGCCGGCGGCGGGGTGATCCTCATGATCGGCAGCGTCAGCGGCACGCGGCCGTCGCCCGGCACTGCCGCCTACGGCGCGGCCAAGGCCGGCCTGCACCACCTCGCGACCACCCTGGCCGCCGAGTGGGCGCCAGCCGTCCGCGTCAACAGCGTGATCCCCGGTCCGGTCGCGGACGTTGGCCCGGATCCCAGGACGGCGGCGGGCGTCGGGCCGGATCCCAGGATCGCGGCGGGCGTCGGGCCGGATCCCAGGACCGGCGCGGGCGCCGGGCCGGATCCTGGGGCCGCGGAGGGCGGAGGTCCAGGGCGTGAGGTGGCGGCTGGGCTTGACCCCGAGGCTGTGGCTCGGACTGTGCCGATGGGGCGGGCTGCTACGGCGGCTGAAGTCGCCGGGGTTTGTTTGCTGTTGGCCTCGCCGCTTGCCTCCTATGTGTCGGGGGCTGCCCTTGCCGTGCATGGGGGTGGGGAGTGGCCGGGGTATCTGGCGGACCTGCGAGGCTCGGCGTACCCTGCGCAGAAATAGAACGTGTTTCAATTCCCTGCACCGGAGGTGCCGGATGGTTCTCTCGATCAAGACGAGGCGGGACGCGGTTGGGCTGGCCACCGGCGAGCTGCTTATCGACGGCGTTTGGCGGCCCGCGGCCGACGGTCGCACCTGGACCCACCAGCACCCGGCCACCGGGGAGCAGGTCGGTGACTTCGCGATGGCCACCGACGCCGACGTGGACGCGGCCGTGCGGGCCGCCCGCCGGGCGTTCGACGAAGGGCCGTGGCCGCGGTCCCGAGCAAAGCAGCGGATCACCGTGCTGCGCCGCACCGCCGACCTGATCCGTTCGCACACCGATGAGCTGCGCACGCTGCAGGCGCTCGACAACGGGGTGCCGCTGACCTTCGGCGATGAGTACGCCATGTCGATCGAGTGCGTGGCCGACGTCTTCGACCATCACGCCGGCTGGGTCGACAAGCTCGGCGGTGAGACGCTTCCGGGTTATCAGGGTGGCGACCACCTGGTGATGACGCTGCGCGAACCGGTCGGCGTGGTGGCCGCGGTGGTGCCCTGGAACGGGCCACTGCTGCTCGCCGCGCAGAAGGTCGCACCCGCCCTGGCGGCCGGCTGCACCGTGGTGCTCAAGCCGTCGGAGTTCGCGACGTTCGCGGCGCTGCGGCTGGTGCGGCTGCTCGAGGAAGCGGGGCTGCCGGCGGGCGTGCTCAACGTGGTGACCGGGCCGGGCAACACGGCCGGCGAGGCGCTGATCACCCACCCGCTGATCGACAAGATCACCTTTACCGGGAGCCGGGCGATCGGCAAGCGGGTGCTCGCGGCCGCCTCTGAGGGGATGAAGCGGGTCAGCCTCGAGCTCGGCGGCAAGAGCCCGTCGATCGTCTTCCCGGACGCCGAGGTGTATGCCGCCGCCACCCTCACGATGGGCACCGTGACGCTCGGCCTGTCCGGCCAGGCCTGCGTGGCGCACTCCCGGGCGCTGGTCCACCGGGATGTGTACGACGAGTTCCTGGCCATCGCCCAGGGGATGACCACCCTGGTCACCTACGGCGACCCGTTCGACCCGGAGGTCACCGCGGCGCCGCTGATCAACGAGCGGCAGCTGGACCGGGTGCTCGGCTACATCGAGCGCGGGCAGGCCGAGGGGGCCCGGCTGGTCTGCGGTGGCGGCCGGCCGAACGGGGAGCTGGCGGCCGGCAACTTCGTCGACCCGGTGGTCTTCGCCGACGTGTCCAACGACGCCACCATCGCCCAGGAGGAGATCTTCGGGCCGGTGCTCGCGGTGGTGCCGTTCACCGACGAGGACGAGGCGATCCGGCTGGCCAACGCCACCTCGTACGGGCTGGCTGCCACCGTCTACACCGCCGACGTGAAGCGGGCGATCCGGATGGCGCGGGCGGTGCGGGCCGGGACTGTCGGCATCAACGGCTACCAGCTCGAACCGCACGTGGCGTTCGGCGGGTTCGGGCAGTCGGGGCTCGGGCGGGAGGGTGGGCGGTCGTCGATCGAGGCGTACACCGAGCTCAAGACCGTGCTGATCCCGACCGGCGACGAGATGATGTAGCTCAGCCGACCAGGCGCCGGTGGTCCCAGCTGACCACCCGGCGCGGCTCGACCAGGTAGGCGGACCGCTTGGTCGCCGCGTGCGCGACGTAACCGTCGAGCGCCGCGGCGATCTCGTCGGGCGCCAGCTCGCCGACCACCGGGCTGGGCATCCGGGCGGCGACGAGGCGGCCGATCTCGGTCACCCCGGGCAGGTCGTCGATCCGCTGCACGTCGCCGACGATCTGTACGCCGCGCAGCTCGAAGTAGTCGTCGCCGTCCTCGACCAGGCAGGTCACCCGGGGATCGCGGGCCAGGTTGCGCGCCTTCTGCGAGGAGCGGTAGGTCCAGAACGCGATGCGCCCGTCTTGCATCGCGTAGAACATGCTGACCAGGTGCGGTGTGCCGTCCGGATTGATGGTGGCGAGCTGGAGTTTGCGGCCGGCCGAGAGAACGGCGGCGATCTCGACAGGAGGCATGGACACGGTGTCGCGCTGTTTCATCAGTCCTCGCCGAGCGTGGAAGGGGCCAGCGGAAGGGTTTCCGAGCAGACGAAGCCGGGCGACGGCGGGTCGGCGGTGAACACCTTGCCCAGCGTGGCGTCCAGCTCGTCGACCGTCCACTCGTCGCCGGTGGCGTGGAAGGCGGCCCGCACCGTCGGCGGCCCGAGCAGCGCCACCATGTCGCCGTGCGCCACGAAGACCTCGCCGGTGATCCGCTCGCCGGCCGGCCCGGCCAGGTAGGTGACGAGCGGCGCGACGCGGTCGGCGGAGAGCGGATCGGGGCCGTCCGGCGGCGCACCCATCAGCGAGCCGGTCATCGCGGTGCGGGCGCGCGGGCAGATGGCGTTGGCCCGCACCCCGTAGCGGGCGCAGCCGCGCGCGGTGGCGAGCGTGAGCGCCACGATGCCGCCCTTGGCCGCCGCGTAGTTGGGCTGCCCGGCCGAGCCGAGCAGGAAGGCCTCGGAGGCGGTGTTGACGATCCGCGCGTACACCGGCCGGCCTTGGATCTTGCTTTGGTCCCGCCAATGGGCGGTGGCGAGTCGGGTGGTGACGAAATGGCCGCGCAGGTGGACCCGGATGACCGTGTCCCACTCCTGCTCGGACATCGAGAAGATCATCCGGTCGCGCAGCACGCCGGCGTTGTTGACCAGGATGTCGAGGCCGCCGAAGGCTTTCAGCAGAGCCTCGCCGGTGGACCATTCGGCGATGTCACCGGGGCAGACCTTCGCCGAGGGGATGCGGGCCGCCACCTCGTCGAGCGCCGGGCCGGGCAGATCGTTGAGCACCACCCGGGCGCCGGCGGCGGCCAGGGCGATCGCCTCGGCCGCGCCGAGCCCCTGCCCGGCGCCGGTGACCACGGCAATGCGACCGTCGAGGAGGGCCATCTCAGTACCCCGGCCCGGCGAGCAGGCCGCCGTCGGCCACGAACTCGGCGCCGGTGGTGTAGGACGACTCGTCCGAGGCGAGGAACGCGACCAGCCGGGAGATCTCGATCGGCTCGGCGAACCGGGCGATCGGCAGCGCCTTGAGGAACGCGGCCGGGTCGACGTCGGTCAGGTGCTCGGCGGCGGCGATCGCCATCGACGTCATCACCCCGCCGGGGTGCACCGAGTTGACCCGGATGCCGGCCGGGCCCAGTTCCTGGGCCGCCGACCGGGTGATCCCGCGGATGCCGAATTTGCTGGCGCTGTAGGCGGACAGGCCGGCCGCGCCGGCGAAGCCCTCGATCGACGACACGTTCACGATCGAGCCGCCGCCGGCCGCGATCATCGCCGGCGCCGCGAAGTGCACGCCGAGCCAGCAGCCGACCAGGTTGACGTCGATCACCTGCCGGAACACCGCCGGGTCCATCTCGGCGATCGGCCCGTGCCGCAGGATGCCGGCGTTGTTGACCAGCACGTCGAGCCGGCCGTGGGCCGCCAGGACGGCAGCGACGGCTGCGGTCCAGTCGGCCTCGCTTGTCACGTCGTGATGCACGTAGACGCTGCCGAGTTCGTCGGCGACGGCCTGGCCGCGGTCGTCGAGCACGTCGCCGATCACCACCCGGGCGCCCTCGGCGGCGAAGTGCCGGGCATGGGACTTGCCCATGCCCCGCGCGCCACCGGTAATGAGTGCCACCTTGCCGTCCAGTCGGCCCATCGTCCCTCCCAAGCGCTTGCTTGGGAGACTAGCGTGCCGTGATGCCTTCGAACAGAAGCCGAAGCAGGCCGTCGACGATCTCGTCGGTCTTCCAGGACTTGCCCCGGCTCTGCTTCCACGAGGTCGGGATCCACAGGATGTCGCGCAGCAGCCGGTAGACCAGCCGGGCGTCGAGGTCGGCCCGGAAGTGCCCGTCCTGCTTGCCGCGCTCCAACTGGTCGATCCAGGTCTGCTCGATCTCCTTCATCGCGGTGCGCAGGTAGGCGAAGCGTTTCTGGGCGCTGAAGTAGGCCCAGTCGTTCTGCAGCATGGTCAGCGCGGCCCGGTGCCGGCTGAGCGCGGCCGTGCTGGAGCGCACCATCTTCTCGATCGCGACCCGCGGGTCGTCGGCGCCCTCGACCGCGGACCGGTAACCGCCGACCACGTCGTCGAGGAACTCGCGGAGGATCTCGTCGCCGATCGACTCCTTGGAGTCGAAGTGGTGGTAGAGACTGCCGGACAGGATGCCGGCCGCGTCGGCGATCTCGCGGACCGTGGTGGCCCGGAAACCCTTCTCCGCGAACAGGTCGGCGGCCAGCCGGATCAGGTGCGTGCGGCGCTCCGACGGCGGCGCGGCCTTCTTCGTGGTTGTCACCGTCCGATCCTACTTGCCCAAACGCTTGCTCGGCCCGAAGGCGACGCCTAGCGTAGAACGCGTTCTAGTTTAAGAGGGGTGAGACATGCGCGCCGCTGTACTCCATGACCTCGGCGAGAAACTCGATATTCGTGACGACGTGACCGTGCTGGGTCCAGGCCCGGGGGAGATCCGGATCCGGGTGCGCGCGGCCGGTGTCTGCCACTCCGACCAGTCCGCCCGCGACGGTGGGCTGCCCCAGCCGGTGCCGGTGGTGCTCGGCCACGAGGCGGCCGGCGACGTGATCGAGGTCGGCGAGGGCGTCGACGATCTGGCCGAGGGTGACCGGGTGATCGTCAACTGGCTGCCGTCCTGCGGCACCTGCGCCGAGTGCGTGCGCGGCATGCCCTATCTCTGCATGACCCACGTGCTGACCGGCTACGTGATGCCCCGGTTCATGGCCGGTGACCTGCCCATCTTCGGGATGGCCGGCTGCGGCGCCTTCGCCGAGGAGATGGTGGTCCCGCGAATCGGCGCGGTGCAGATCGAGCCCGACGTGCCGTACGAGGTGGCCGCCCTGGTCGGCTGCGGCGTGATGACCGGGGTGGGCGCGGTGGTCAACACCGCGCAGCTGCGCCCGGGCGAGACGGCCGTGGTCATCGGCTGCGGCGGGGTGGGCATCTCGGCCATCCAGGGCGCCCGGCTCTCCGGCGCGCCGATCATCGTGGCCGTCGACACCGTGCCGGAGAAGCTGGCCGTGGCCCGCCGCTTCGGCGCCACCCACGCGGTCACCCCCGACCAGCTCAGCGACCTGACCACCGAGATCACCGGCGGCGAGGGATTCGATTACGCCTTCGACGTGGTCGCGCTTCCGCAGACCTTGCGTACGGCGTGGACCGCGACCCGCCGCGGCGGTGCCGTCGTGGTGGTCGGCGCCGGCCGGGCCGAGCATCAGGTCGAGTTCAACCCGTTCGAGCTGCTCTTCGAGGGCAAGCGGATCCTCTCCTCGCTGTACGGGTCGGCCTTCCCGCTGCGCGACTTCCCCCGGCTGATCGCGCTGTGGCGGTCCGGGCACCTCGACCTGGAGGGCATGGTGAGCCACCGGCTGCGACTCGAGCAGGTCGACGACGCCCTCGCCGCACTCGGCCGGGGCGACGTGATCCGGCAGGTGATCGTGCACGACGCGGGCGCGTGACATGCGGCTGGGCATTCAGTTGGGATACAGCGGAGAGGGCTTCGCGCACGCGGTCGAGGAGGTCGTGGAGTTCGAGGCGGCCGGGGCCGACCTGGTGGTGGTGCCCGAGGCGTACAGCTTCGACGCCGTCAGCCAGCTCGGCTACCTGGCCGCCCGCACCAACCGGATGCAGCTCGCGTCCGGTGTCATGCAGCTCTACACCCGCACCCCGACGCTGACCGCGATGACCGCGGCCGGCCTCGACTACGTCTCCGGCGGCCGGTTCTCGCTCGGCCTGGGCGCCTCCGGGCCGCAGGTGATCGAGGGTTTCCACGGGGTGGCGTACGACGCGCCGCTGGCCCGCACCCGGGAGCTCGTCGACATCTGCCGGACGGTGTGGCGCCGGGAGACCCTGGTGCATCAGGGGGAGCACTATCGCATCCCGCTGCCCGGCGGCCTGGGTAAGCCGCTCAAGCTGATCAACCGGCCGGTCCGCGACCGCATCCCGATCCTGCTGGCCGCGATGGGCCCGCGCAACGTCGCGCTCGCCGCCGAGATCGCCGAGGGCTGGCAGGCGCTCTTCCTGGACCCGGCGGCGCTGCCGGAGGTGTTCGGCCCGGCGCTGGCCGAGGGCCGAGCTCGCCGCGACCCGGCGCTCGGGCCGCTGGACATCATGGTGCCGCTGCCGTTCGCGGTGGCCGAACCGACCGCCGAGCTGCTGGCCCGGCATCGTGCCCAGCTCGCCCTCTACATCGGCGGGATGGGTGCGCGCGGAAAGAACTTCTCCAACGACCTGGTTCGCCGGTACGGCTATCCGGACGAGGCCGCGACGATCCAGGAGCTGTTCCTGAGCGGGCGGCGGGCCGAGGCGGCGGCCGCGGTCCCGGAGCGGCTGGTGCACGCCACCGCGCTTGTCGCCGGGCCGGCCGAGTTGCGCGACCGGGTGGCCGAGCTGGCCGCCGCCGGGGTCACCACGCTGCTGGTGTCGCCGTTGGCGGCGACCCGGGCCGAGCGAGTCAAGGATGTCGAGGAACTGAAACACGTTCTCATAGACGCATCCCTTTGACACGAGCGCCAGCGCGTTCGATAGTAGAACGCGTTACAGCTCCAACGTCTGAGGAGCTTCTATGTCCGCTCACCTCAAACGGCGCCAGGTCCTCACCGGCGCCGCAGCCATCGGAACCGGCCTGGTGGCCGGTTCTTCCGCACTGGGAAACCCGGCGGCGGCCCAAGCGGCGGCCCAATCGGCGTACGACATCGTGGTTATCGGTTGTGGTGCCGCGGGCATGACCGCGGCGCTGCGCGCCGCCAAACGCGGCCTCAGCGTTCTGGTGGTGGAGAAGGCCCCGACCTTCGGCGGCTCGGCCGCCCGGTCCGGCGCCGGCATCTGGATCCCCAACAACGAGGTCATCCTGGCCGCCGGGGTGCCGGACACGCCGGCCAAGGCGGCCACCTATCTCGCCGCGGTGGTGGGCGGGGACGTCCCGACCGCCAAGCAGAAGGCGTTCCTCGACAACGGGCCGCCGATGATCTCGTTCGTGATGGCGAACAGCCCGCTGCGGTTCCGCTACATGGACGGCTACTCGGACTACTACCCGGAGCTGCCCGGCGGCATCGCGCGCGGCCGCTCGATCGAGCCCGACCTGTTCGACGGCAAGCTGCTCGGCGCGGAACTGGCCAATCTCAACCCGGCCTACCTGGCGACGCCGGCCGGCCTGTCGGTGTTCAGCGCCGACTACAAGTGGCTCAACCTGGCGCTGGTCAACCTCAAGGGCACGGCCGTCGCGGCCGAGTGCGTGGCCCGCTACACCGCGGCCGTGCTGGCCGGGAAGACGCCGCTGACCATGGGGCAGGCGCTGGCCGGGGCGCTGCGGGCCGGGCTGGCCGGCGCGGGCGTGCCGGTCTGGCTGAACACCCCGCTGGTCGACCTGCAGATCAACACCAGTGGGCGGGTCACCGGCGTCGTGGTCACCCGCAACGGGGTCGCCACCGGCATCACCGCCAACCGGGGCGTCCTGGTGGCGGCCGGCGGCTTCGAGCACAACCTGTCGATGCGGCTGGCCTATCAGGAGCAGCCGATCGGCGTCGACTGGACGGTGGGCGCCAAGGAGAACACCGGCGACGGCATCCAGGCCGGCCTGCGGGCCGGGGCGGCCACCGACTTCCTCGACGACTCGTGGTGGGGCCCGGCCATCCCGCTGCCCGGCGAGCCGTACTTCTGCCTGGCCGAGCGCACCCTGCCGGGCAGCCTGATCGTCAACGACGCCGGGGTGCGCTTCGTCAACGAGGCCGCGCCGTACAGCGACGTCGTGCACGTCATGTACGCCAAGAAGGACATCCCGTCCTGGCTGATCTTCGACCAGAACTACCGCAACCGGTACCTGTTCCGGGACGTCTCGCCCGCGCTGCCGTTCCCGGACGACTGGTACTCGTCGGGGGCGGTCGTCAAGGACTGGACCCTCAACGGGCTGGCCGCCAAGATCGGCGTGCCGGCCTCGGCGCTGTCCGGCACCGTCTCCCGGTTCAACGGGTTCGCCCGCACCGGTAAGGACACCGACTTCCACCGCGGCGACAGCGCCTACGACCACTACTACACCGACCCCGCGGTTACCCCGAACTCCTGCCTCGCGCCGCTCTGGCTGGCGCCGTACTACGCCTGCAAGATCGTGCCGGGCGACCTCGGCACCAAGGGCGGCCTGCGCACCGACCCCGGCTCCCGGGTGGTGCGGGCCGACGGCTCGGTCATCCCCGGGCTGTACGCGGCGGGCAACTCCAGCGCCGCCGTGATGGGACACAGCTACGCGGGTGCGGGCTCCACCATCGGACCCGCCATGACGTTCGGCTACATCGCCGCCAACAACATCGCCGAGGGGGCCTGAGATGGTACGTCGTCGCACCCTTCTGAAAGCGGCGGCGCTCGCCGTCCCGGCCGCCGCCGCGCTGGCCAACGGCGACCACGTGCCCGCCCTGGTCATCGGCAGCGGTTACGGCGGCGCGGTGGCCGCGCTGCGGCTGACCCAGGCCGGGATCGCCACCGTCGTCGTCGAGATGGGGATGAACTGGAACACCCCCGGCTCGGACGGCAACGTCTTCTGCGACATGCTCAACCCCGACCAGCGGTCGTATTGGCTGCGCACCACCACCGACCAGCCGCTCGGCTACTTCCTCGGCATCGGAGTCAACAAGTCGATCCCCAAGTACACCGGCGTGCTCGACTCCGAGAAGTTCGCCGGCATCCGGGTCTACCAGGGGCGTGGGGTCGGCGGCGGCTCGCTGGTCAATGGCGGGATGGCGGTGGTGCCCAAGCGGTCCTACTTCGCCGAGATCCTGCCGTCGGTCGACGTCGCCTCGATGTACGACACGTATTTTCCCCGGGCCAACGCGGGGCTGGGCGTCAACGCCATCGACACCGCCTGGTTCGAGACCGCGGACTGCTATCAGTACGCGCGGGTCAGTCGCGCCCAGGCCCAGGCGTCCGGCTACACCACCACGTTCCTGAACAACGTGTACGACTTCGAGTACATGAAGAAGGAGCAGGCCGGCACGGTCACCCGGTCGGCGCTGGACAGCGAGGTCATCTACGGCAACAACTACGGCAAGCGGTCACTGGACAAGACCTACCTGGCTGCCGCGGCCGCCACCGGCCGGCTGACCGTCACCGCCCAGCATCAGGTCACCGCGGTCGCCCCCGATCCGCTCGGCGGTTACGCCGTGACGATGAACCAGATCGACACCGTCGGGGCCACGGTGGCCACCAAGACGGTCCGGGCCGACCGGGTGTTCTTCGCGGCCGGCAGCGTCGGCACCAGCAAGCTGCTGGTCGCGATGCGGGCCCAGGGCAAACTGCCCAACCTTCCGGCCGCGGTCGGCCAGGGCTGGGGCAACAACGGCAACGTGATGGTCGCCCGGGCCAACCACATCTGGAACACCACCGGCGCCCTGCAGTCCGGGATGCCGGCCATGGGCATCGACAACTGGGCCGACACCGCCGGGCCGGTCTTCGCCGAGATCGCGCCGTTCCCGGCCGGCACCGAGCTGTGGATCAGCCTCTATCTGGCCATCACCAAGAACCCCAACCGGGGCCAGTTCACCTGGAACTCGTCGACCGGCTCGGTCGGGCTGAGCTGGCAGACGGCGCAGAACGCACCGGCCATCGCCGCGGCCAAACGGGTCTTCGACACCATCAACAAGGCCCAGTCCACCGTCTACCGCAGCGACCTGTTCGGCTCGAACAAGGTGTGGGCCGACGACCTCACCTACCACCCGCTCGGCGGCTGCGTGCTCAACCAGGCCACCGACAACTACGGCCGGCTGCCCGGTTACCCGGGGCTCTACGTGGTGGACGGCTCGCTGATCCCCGGCAGCACCGGGGTCAACCCGTTCGTCACGATCACCGCCCTGGCCGAGCGAAACCTGGAGAAGATTCTCACCACCGACGGATAAACCGCTGAGCCGCTACGATTAATCGATCAAGCGGGGAGGCACGGGCGTGGCGGCCAAGAGCGCGACGGGCAAACGGGTCACGCTGCGGGACGTCGCCGCCCGGGTGGGCATCACCCCGGCGGCGTGTTCGATGGCGCTGGCCGACAGCGACCGGATCAGCCCGGCCACCAAGGAAGCGGTCCGGCGAGTGGCGGCCGAGCTCGGTTACGTCGGCAGTTCGGCGGCGCGGGCCCTGCGCAAGCAACGGGCCGGCGCCATCGCCCTGATCGTCCCGACCACCTCGCGGCACGTGTTCGGGCACAGCTACTTCATGCATGTGCTCAGCGGCGTGACCTCGGTGGCCAACGACCACGACACCCAGGTGCTGATCGCCACCAACGCCGACACCGCCCGCGGGCTCACCGCCTACGAGCGGGTGATGCGCTCCAACAGCGCCGACGGGGCCATCCTGACCAGTGCCGCGATCGAGGACGAGACCGTCGACCGGCTGCTGGCCAGCGGCCTCCCGCTGGTGCTGATCGGCAACTTCCCGCAGCTGACCGACGCGATCACGATCGGGGTGGACGACCGCAGCGCCTCCCGGGCGGCGACCGAGCACCTGATCGAGGTGCACGGGCGGCGCCGCCTGCTGCACCTGACCGGGCCGCTCGACCATCAGACCGGCGTCGACCGGCGGGACGGCTTCCTCGAGGCGGTCACGGCGTACGGGATCGGGGCGGACGCGATCGTCCTGGAGGGTGATTTCAGTGAGGAGCGCGGTCACGCGCTCGTCGACGGCCTGGGCGACACCTACGACGGGATCGTGGCGGCCAACGACGACATGGCGTTCGGCGCGCTGACCGCGCTGCGGTCGCGTGGCCGCGCGGTGCCGTCCGAGGTCGCGCTGATCGGCTTCGACGACTTCGGACTGTCCCGGGTCACCACCCCGGCCATCTCCACCGTGAGCGTTCCGGCCGAGGAGATGGCCGTGGCGGCGACCGAGCGGCTGCTGAAGCTGATCGACGGCAAGCCGGCCGAGTGGACCCGCCGCGACGTCGAGGTCAGCTTCCGCTACCGCCAGTCATGCGGGTGCGGTGCCTGAGACGATGGAGCGGATCAGCGCCACGTCCAGCTTCGGCGTCCGGTCGGCGGTGACCAGGCCGTTGGCCTCCTGCATGGTGTCGGTCAGCTGGGTGTAACAGGTGCCGGCCAGCTCGGGCGACGCGCGCAGCGCGGCATACAGCGCGGTGAGCTGCGCGGCGAACTGCTCGGCCGACCCGGCCGCCGAGTAACCCCAGGAGCCCGCGCCGTCCGGCGCGAACTTGATGCCGCCGAACTCGGTAAGCATCAGCGGTGCGGACGGCGAGATCGGATCGCGTACGCGCATCCGCCGTCCCGCCGGGCCGATCCCGTCGGACAGGCGCTCGCGGGCCCCCGGGCCGTAGCGTTCGCGCAGCGTGGCCGGATCGTCGTCGTAGTCGTGCACGGACAGGATGTCGGAGCCCACGTGCTCCCACCCGTCGTTGGCGATCACCGGCCGGGTGCCGTCGATCGCGTGGGTCAGCTCGTACAGGCCGCGGACGAAGGCGGCCTGGCGCGGGTCGTGCGCCACGTGCTGGATGCCCCAGCTCTCGTTGTGCGGCACCCAGGTGACGATCGACGGGTGCGACCGGTCCCGCTCCAGCACCTCCAGCCACTCGCGGGTGGTCCGGGCGACGGCGGTGGGGGAGAACTCGTAGGCGGCCGGCGCCTCACCCCAGACCAGCAGGCCGAGCCGGTCGGCCCAGTACAGGAACCGGGGGTCCTCGACCTTCTGATGGACGCGGGCGGTGTTGAAGCCGAGGCTCAGGATGAGCCGGACCTCCTCCTCGATGGCCTGTGCACTGGGCGCGGCCAGGTGCGAGGAGGGCCAGAAACCCTGGCTCAGCACCGACCGCAGGTAGTAGGGGCGGTCGTTGAGCAGGAAGTGGCCGTCGGCCACGGCGGCCGACCGCAGGCCCAGGTACGACGTGACCTCGTCCCCGCCGACCCGGACCGTCGCGTCGATCAGGGTGGGCCGCTCGGGTGACCAGAGCAGATCCTCGTACGCCTGCCCGTTCTGCTGGCCGGGCAGCGTGATCGTGGCGACCGTGCGCTGCCCGGTGACCGGAACCCGGATCGCGCCGATCGGCCAGTCGTCGTGCCGCAGCTCGATCTCGCACGAGGTCCCCGGCTCCGGCGGCCGGTTGAGCCCGATCTCGGCCCGCACCGTGGCGGCCGGCAGGTCGGCCGTCCAGTGCAGGCTCTCCACCGCCACCGCGGCGGTCGCCTCCAGCCACACCGGCTGCCAGATGCCGGAGGTTCGGTCGTACCAGATGACGTGCGCGTCGCGCTGCCAGTCCTGTTTGCCCCGGGGCTGCCCGACGTCGGCGGCTCGGTCCTCCGCCCGTACCGTCAGAGTTTGATCTTGATCGGGTTTTAACGAAGAAGCATCGAAGCCGAACGGCGTGTGCCCGCCCTCGTGATCGCCCAGGCGAACGCCGTTGAGCCAGACCGTGCAGCGGTAGTCGACCGCGCCGAACCGCACCACCAGTCGGGGTCGCAGGGACGGGTGGTAGCCGGCGGCGAGGATCGTGTCCCAGGGGATGTCGCGCTCGTACCAGAGGACGTCGTGGACTTCGGTGTCGCCGATCCCGGAGGCCGCGGACTCGGGCGGGAACGGCACCACGATGGTCCGGGACCAGCGGTCCGGTTCGTAGTCGAACCGCCACTCGCCGGACAGGTCGGCCCAGTGCTCCCGAACCAGTTGCGGACGAGGGGCGGTCATGCGCTCGCCTGTTTCCGGTACGCCGTGGAGGCCTCGGTCTCCGACCGTCGCAGGTCGTCGTTGACCGTCAGCAGGCCCATCCGCCGCAGGAACGGCGTGACGCCCTGGGTGATGTCGGCGTAGACCTCGGCGGTCGGGGTGGCGCCGCTGCCCGGGTCGAGCATGAACTCCTCGACGTTGCGGCCACCCGAGGCGTAGGACCAGTCGACGAAGTCGAGCAGCGGCCACCAGGTGTAGCCGCGAATGTCCAGGCCTTCGTCGCGCAACCGGCGGACGGCGGCGATCGAGTCCTCGGCCCAGCGGCGGCGGGTGTTCTCGTCGCCCTCGATGCTGGTCTCGGTGATCGCCATCGGCAGCCGGTAACGCTCGTGGGCGGTGCGCAGCGCGTACTCCAAACCCTCGGCCCACCGGTTGGCGGTGACCTGCCGGATCTGGCCGGCCACCTCCTCGATGACGCGCGGGGTGAGGTCGGGGTAGTAGTTCACGCCGAGGATGTCGATCTCCGGCACGTCGGTGCGGAACCGGTCGAGGTCGGCCGGTGCGGCGCCCTGTGCGAGGAGCCAGTCGTGCAGCGGATGATTCGCGGAAACCCGGCCGAGCAGCAGATCGGTGGGCAGGTGCCCGATCCCGGCCAGTAACGCGGTGTGCTCGTCCAGCCCGGCATCCGGGGTCGAGTACATGCTGGCCGCCTCGACGTGCACGATCACCGCGTCCGGGTTGGCCGCTCGCACCCCGGCGATGGTCTGCCGGATGCCCTCGACGATGCCCATGGTGACCCGGGTCCAGCCGGTCCAGCCGGTCAGCGCGGGCGGCCACACCCCGCGCAGCCCGCAGAACGACGCGGTGGTGAGCGGCTCGTTCAGCGGCGTCAGGTGGTCGACGACACCGCGGTAGCGGGCGGCGAACGCGGCCGCGAAATCGGCGATCGCGGCCGGGTAGCGCGGATCGGCGAACGCCCCGTCGAGCCAGGTCGGCGTCCCGTAGTGGACGAGGTCGGCGATGACGGTCAGGCCCAGCTCGCCGGTGGCGAACCGGAGCCGCTCGTCGAGCTCGGACCAGTCGTAGACGCCGGGGGCCGGGCAGATCCGGGGCCAGCTCACGCCGTACCGCAGACCGCCGGCGCCGAAGTCGGCGACCGCGACCAGGTCGTCCCGCCACCGCGCGTCGTGGCCGGTCAGCGCGTGCTCGTCGAGCCGGGTCATGCCCGAGCCGACCGGCGGATAGACGCAGGTGTCCTCGATGCCCAGCAGCCACTGGAGATCGCCGGGGGAGAAGAATGGCACCGCTGAGCTCATTTCAGGCCGCTTGTCGAGATTCCGGCGACGAAGTAACGCTGCGCCAGGAAGAACACGACCGCGATCGGTAGCAGGGAGATGACAGCGCCCGCGAACAGCACCGCGTGATCGGTGACGTGCTGTCCGGCGAAGAGCGCGAGACCGGCCGGCAGGGTCTGCATGGTGTTGTCGGTGCTCACCACGAGCGGCCAGATCAGGTCGTTCCAAAGATTGGTGAAGTTGAGCAGGGCGACCGTCGCGATGGCCGGCTTGGCCAGCGGCAGGATCACCCGCCAGTAGATGCGGAAGTGCCCGGCGCCGTCGATGCGGGCGGCCTCGTCCAGTTCCTTCGGGATGCTCATGAAGAACTGGCGGAACAGGAAGATGCCGAACGCGCTTGTCGCGCGGGGGATGATCAGGCCCTGGTAGGTGTTGAGCCAGCCGAAGTGGAACAGCTCCATGAAGACCGGGATCAGGGTCACCTGGAACGGCACCATCAGGGTGACAAGCACCAGCCAGAAGGCCACGGTGCGGCCGCGAAATTCAAGACGGGCCAGGGCGTACGCGCACATCGAGTCGAACAGCACGGTCAGGGCGGTGGTGACCCCGGCGAACAGCACGCTGTTGAACAGCAGGCGCAGGAACGGCAGCTGCTGCCACACGCCCTTGTACCCGTGCAGGGTCCACTCGTGCGGGAACAGGCTCGCGGTGTGCCCGTAGAGGTCGGCCTCGGTGCGGAACGAGCCGGCCACCATCCAGATCAGCGGCACGATCGCCAGCACCAGCCCGATGCCGACGTAGACCCACTTGAGCGATTTAGTCAGCATCGTTGTACCTGAAGATCCGTAGTTGCAGGGCCGAGACCAGCACCACCACGATGAACAGCACCCAGGAGGTGGCCGCCGCGTAACCGGTCTCGTAGTTGACGAACCCGTCCCGGTAGAGCTTGGTGACCAGCGTTTCGGTGTGATCCAGCGGTCCGCCGCTGGTCATCACGTAGACGAGGTCGAACAGTTGCAGCGACTGGACGGTGACCATGAAGGTCACGAACAGCATGGTCGGGCGCAGCGCCGGCAGCGTGATCGACCGCAGCGTCTGCAGCCGCCCGGCGCCGTCCAGCGACGCGGCCTCGTAGTGCTCGCCCGGGATCGCCTTGAGCCCGGCCACCAGCACGATCATCACGAAGCCGGCGTTCTTCCAGACGTTCACGAAGATCACCGTGGGCAGCGCCAGCGCGGTCGACTGCAGCCAATTGACCGGGTCCAGCCCGAGTGCCCTGGTCACGCCGCCGACCAGCCCGATGTCCGGGTCGAGCAGGAAGCGCCAGACCATGCCGACGGTGGTCAGCGAGATGACCGTCGGGAAGAAGAACACCGACCGGACGACCCGGCTCACCACGTTTTCCGATTGAAGAGCCAGGGCCAGACCAAGACCCACCACGACGAGTACGGCGGTGGAGGCGACCGTGATGATCAGGGTGTTGGCCAGCGCCCGCTGGAACTGCGCGTCGCCGAACAGCCTGGTGTAGTTGTCCAGGCCGGCCCACGGTTGCTCGGCCGCGCCGACCGTCCAGTTGTGCAGGCTGTACCAGAGCGACCGGCCGATCGGGAACAGCACGAAGGTGCCGAGGATCAGCAGGCTCGGGGCCATGAAGAGCCAGCCCGCCGGGCCCCGGCCGCCCAGGGCGGCCGGGACCTTTCGCGCGAGGGATGTCATTGCGTGCAGCCGGTCAACTCGTTGATCTTCTTGGCGGCGGTGGCGGCGGCGCCCGCGACATCTCCGTTCCGCGTCGCCGTCTGGATCAGCGGCACGTACGCGTCGGTGTCCACCTTGGTGGCGTTGGGCACCTGCGGCAGGTAGAGCTTGGCGTTCGGCACCTGGTTCGCGAAGATCGACACGGTCGGATCGGCCTTCAGGGTGGCGTCGTCGGCGAGGTCGGTGCGCAGCGGCGGGAAGCCGGTGGACTTGGAGAACTTCAGCTGCGCGGTCTTGCTGGTCCAGTAGGCGAGGAACTCCTGCGCCTGCTGCGGGTGCTTGGTCTTGGCCGAGATCGCCAGGGGAGCGGTCGAGCCGAGGGTCACCGACTTGCCGTCGGCGCCGGTCGGCACGGCGGCCAGGCCGAAGTCGACGCCGGCCGTCTTGTAGCTGGCCGCGGCCCACGGACCGTTGATCTCCATGGCCGCCTTGCCGGCCGAGAAGAGCGAGTCGGCCTCGGCCCCGCTGAGCCCGACCGGAGAGATCTTCTTGTTCTTCACCAGGTCGACCCACGGCTGGAGGCTCGCGATACTGGCCGGGGTGCCGACCACGCTGCAGTTGCTGGTGTCGACGATGTCGCCGCCGCTGAGCCACTGCAGGATCGGCCACATCTGGATGGTGTTGTTGTCGGCCAGCACCAGGCCGTAGTTGCCGCCGGTGGTCAGCTTGGCGGCCTGGTCCTGGAGCTCGGCGACCGTGGTCGGCGGCGTGCTGACCAGCTTCTTGTTGTAGTAGAGGCTCAGCGTCGCGTAGTTGGCCGGCACCGCGTACAGCTTGCCGTTGTAGGTGAATTCCTTGACCAGCGCGGGCGCGAGCTGGTCGGTGTTGACCTTGTCGTCGCCGGTGCCGGTGTTGGTGATCTCAAGGACCGAGTTGGTCTTCACGTACTGCGCGATCGCGTTCGGGTCGGACGAGGGGGCGGCGATGTCCGGTCCCTGCCCGGTCACCCAGGCCGAGGGCAGCTTCTGCCCGATCGTGTCCCAGGACATCTTGGTCATCGTCACCTTGATGTCCGGGTGGGCCGCGTTGAAGTCGCTGACGATCTGGTCGTAGCCCGGGGCGTCACCGCCGGTGAAGCCGGTCCACACGGTCAGGCTCACCGGTCCCGATCCGGACCCCGAGCTGTCGTCGCTGTTGCCGCAGCCGCTCACCAGCAGCCCGGTCAGGGCAACGCTTGCCAGAGCGGCGAGGGCTCGCTTGTTTCTCATGGCTCTCCTTCGACTCCAAGCCGACCGGCTGGTGCCAGCCCAGCACGTCGGTGATCTTTCATGTCGGCGAACATCTGCAGGTGGCGCCTGCTTCATCGATTAAGCAAAAACATACGCGCCGGTTCCGCGCTGATCAAGGGGTTGTTACGGCCATGTGACGGGCCCTCGAAATGGATCAGGTCGCCACCATCGGCTGACGCCCGAGGCCTAGCCTGGCGGGTATGGCCGACTGGTTCACCCGGGCCGAGGTGGGCGACGACGTCACCCGGATTTCGGAACGGCACGTCAACGAACTGCTGTCGGCGAACTTCTGGTGGCTGCGCGGCACCGACCGGGACGTCGTGATCGACGCCGGGCTCGGGGTCGTCTCGCTGCGCGCGGCGATCCCGGCCATGTTCGATCGCGATCCGATGGTCCTGCTGACCCACGCGCATCTCGACCACGCCGGCGGGGCACCCGAGTTCGGCGAGCGGGCCGCCCATCCGGCCGAGGCGGGGGTCCTGGCGGCCGGCATCCCGGCGAGCCTGTTCGGCCCGGAGCTCTACGACCGGCTGGGCCTCGACCCGGCGGGCGAACCTGTCCCGGAGCTCATGCTCGACGTCCTGCCCGATCCCGGCTACGACCCGGCCAGCTACCGCGTCGAACCGATGACCCTGCACCGCACGCTCGACGACGGCGACCGCATCGACCTGGGCGGCCGAGCGCTGACCGTGCTGCACCTGCCCGGCCACACCCCGGGCAGCATCGCCCTGCTGGAGGAGCGCACCGGCGCCCTGTACTCCGGCGACATCGTCTACGACGACACCCTGATCGACGACCTGCCGAACTCCGACGTGGCCGCCTACCGCCGGAGCATGGAGTTCCTCGCCGGTCTCGACGTCGCCGTCGTCCACCCCGGACACGGCCGCAGCTTCGGCCGGGCCCGGCTGCGCGAACTGGCCGAGGCCTACCTGCGTACGGCCGGGTGATGCCTGAGCCCGCTATCGCTGCATCTCCTCCAGCGGCTGGCCCGCACGGCTACCCGGGTGTTGGCACGGTTCGGGCTCCGGACGCTGCGTTGGTGGCGACGGTGGCCAGTTCCTCGGCCGAGAAGCCGGCGCGGCTCAGCACCGCCAGGGACTTGTTGGTTGCCACCGTGCACAACGCCAGCCTGGCCGCCTCCGGCCCGTCGGCTCCCGCCGCCCGCATCGCCCGCTCCAGCATCGCCCGCAGACCGTCGATCATGGCGCGGACCGCCGCCTGGCTCTCCGGGTCGAGGGCCGGGAACTGCGCTGCCGACATCGTGAGCAGGCAGCCGTCCGGGACCGCCGGGTCGGCGATGCGGTTCAGGGTGACCCGCAGGTAGGCGGCCACCACGGCGCTCGGGTTCGGGTGCGGGCCGGACAGTGCCTTGTCGTACTGCGGGTGGTAGGTCTGCGCGTACCGCTCGAGGCTTTTCCGGAAGAGCGTGCTCTTGTCGCCGAAGGTGCCGTAGAGCGAGCTCCGCCCCAGGCCGGTGCCTTCGGTGAGGCGGTCGATCGAGGCTTCCGCATAGCCCCAGCGCCAGAAGACGAGCATCGCGCGTCGTAACGCCTCGTCCACGTCGAATTGCTTGCGTCCCGCCATGCTCCTCAGCCTACGCATCTTGCACCGATCGGTCCAACATGCGTATGGTGACCGGCATGACAAGTTGGAACGATCAGTCCAAGATGCCGCTTCCCGAGGGATTCACCGACGTTTTCACCAGCCGGTTCGTCGAACTGGACGGGCTGCGGCTGCACGCGGTCACCGGCGGCGACGGCCCGCCGCTGCTGCTGGTCGGCGGGTGGCCGCAGACCTGGTATGCCTGGCGGGAAGTGATGCCCGCCCTCGCCCGCGAGCACACCGTCGTCGCCGTCGACTCGCGCGGGTCCGGGCTGTCCGACCGGCCGGACGACGGTTACGACGCCGGCTCGCTGGCCGCCGACATGGTCGCGCTGATGGCCGCGCTCGGGCACGACCGTTTCGACGTGGTCGGCCACGACATCGGCATGTGGACCGGTTACGCCCTCGCGGCCGATCACCCCGAGCGGGTGGGCCGGCTCACCGTCGTCGACGCCATCATCCCCGGTCTCACGCCGACCCCGTCGGTCTTCAGCTCGGCCGCGGTCAACAAGCGGCTCTGGCACTTCGGCTTCAACCGGCTCGACGACCTCAACGAGGAGCTGGTCCGGGGACGGGAGCGGCTGTTCTTCGGCCACCAGTTCGCCACCAAGGGCGCCACCCCGGACGCGATTCCCGAGTACGCCGTCGATGTCTACGTCGACGCGATCGTCGCGGACCCGCGCGGGCTGCGGTCGAGCTTCGCGTACTACCGGGCCCTGGACGACACGATCGCGCAGAACGAGCAGCGCCGGAAGACCCGGCTGACGCTGCCGGTCCTCGCCGTCGGTGGCGCGCGGTACAGCGGCGCGCTGGTCGCCGAGACGATGCGGCTGGCAGCCGACGATGTCACCGAGGTGATCATCGACGATTGCGGCCATTACGTGGCCGAGGAGCAGCCGGCGCGGTTCACCGAGGTCCTGTCGGGATTCCTTCGCTGACCTGCGCCACGAGGAGGCCGTCGGCTCAGGTACCTCGCCCTCAACGCCTAGGTCGTGTTTCAAAAAGGATGCCGTGCTGCGGCGTGGCCCAGCCGCCGCCTGGCCGCACGCCGGAATCACCCACATACAACACCGGTATGCGGGCAATTCCGGCGCACACCCAGACGACACCTGGACCTCACCGCAGCTCGACCCCTTTTTGAAACACGACCTAGGGGTAGCGGCGGGCCAGGACGCTGAGGGCCAGTTCGCCCCAGGTGATGTTCTCGCGCTCGAAGCTGATGCCTCGGCTCAGCGTCAGATATGGGCCGATGCGGTTGCCGGTGGCCAGGAACTCTTCGTGGCTGCGGGGGCCGAGGATCTCGGCCAGGAGCTTTTCGTAGGCGTCGAGGCGCTGGCGGCTCTGCTCGATGCGGGCGCGGATCGACTCGCGCACGCTCGGCACGTCGGCGTGGGCCAGCGCTTCGACCTGAACGAGCAGCTCATCGCGTACGGTCGTCGGCTTTGGATCCTGTTGGGTGAACGCCCGAAGGGCGTCGCGACCGCTCAGCGTGACCGAGAAGATGCGCTTGTCCGGCCGTTTCTCCTGTTTGACGACGCGGGCCGTGAGCAGGCCCTCAGCCTCCATTTTCTCCAGCTCGCGGTAGAGCTGCTGGGGGGTGGAGGTCCAGAAGTTGGCGACCGACACCCGGAACCGTTTGGCGAGGTCGTAGCCCGAGGACTCCCGGTCGATCAGCGCCGCCAGCACGGCGTTCCTCAGTGCCACGGACGAATCCTATTGGCCCGGGGCCGGAACTCCGGGTCTTCCTTCTTGACCACGGCGCGCCGCAGGATGCCGGTGTTGGGCAGGCGCAGCAGGCGGATCTGCTCCCAGCGCTCGCGGGCGAAGGTGCGCCGGGCGCTGCCGGTCAGCGCGTCGTCGATCAGCCGCTTGGCCGCCGCGATCGCGTCGGGGGACCGGGTCAGCAGGCTCTCGGCGAACGCGGTGGCCGCCTTGACCGGCTCGTCGTCCAGCTCGGTGACCAGGCCGTAGCGCTGGGCGTCGGCGCCGCTGAAGCGTTCGGCGGTCATCGTCAGCCGTTTCGCGACGTCGGCGCCGACCACCTCGGTGAGGCTGCGGATACCGGTCATGTCGGGGATGATGCCCCACTTGCCCTCGAGCACCGACCACTTCGAATCGGGGGTGGCGAAGCGCAGGTCGGCGGCCAGCGCGATCTGCACCCCGCCGCCGTAGCAGTGGCCGTGCACGGCCGCGATGACCGGGACCGGGACGCGCCGCCAGGCCCAGCAGGCCTCCTGGAAGAGGTTGGTGCCGCGGCCCGGCACCGGCAGGAACGCCCGCACCACCCGGCCGGGCGTCTTGAGCGTGCCGGCGATGTCCAGGCCGGAGCTGAACGAGTCGCCGTCGCCGGAGATCACCACGGCCCGCACGGTGCGGTCGCGGCGCAGCTGCTTGGCCGCGGCGACCAGCTGCTGCAGGGTGTCCAGGGTGAGGGCGTTGAGCTTGTCGGGGCGGCTGAGCCGGACCTGGGCGATCCCGTTGCTGCCTAGCTCGACGGTCACGTTCTTCATGGTGGCTCCTAGAGGCGTGCGGCGAGTTCGGTGGCTTGCTTGATGGCCCGTTTGGCGTCGAGCTCGGTGGCTACGTCGGCGCCGCCGATCACGTGCACGTTGACGCCGCGTTCGCGCAGCGGGTCGACCAGGTCGCGGACCGAGGCCTGGCCGGCGCACAGCACCACGGTGTCCACCGCCAGCAGGCCGTCGGCGGTGTGCAGGCCTTGGTCGTCGATGCGCAGGTATTCCACGCCGCGCCGCATGGTGACCCCGGAGTCCTGCAGCGCCGCGCGATGCACCCAGCCGGTCGTTTTGCCCAGGTCTTTGCCGGGCGTGGTGGTCTTGCGTTGCAGCAGGTGGACCTCGCGACGCGGCGGGGTCTTCACCTTCACCGCCAGGCCGCCCGGCGCGGTCTGCGGGTCGGTGACGCCCCAGCGCCGCATCCAGTCGTCGAGCGGTTCGTCCGGTTCGTGCAGGAGGAATTCACCGACGTCGAAGCCGATGCCGCCGGCGCCGATGATCGCGATTTTTTTGGCGGCGGTCCCTCGCTCTATCAGCTCCTGATAGGTGATCACCATCGGATGGTCGATGCCCGGAATGTCGGGTATCCGGGGCCGGACGCCAGTCGCCACCACTACCTCGTCGTACCCGGCGAGATCTTCGGCTTTTGCCTTTGTCCTTGTTTGTAGCCGGACATCTCGGACGTCGATCATGTGCCGGTAGTAGTCGAGGGTGCGCGCGAACTCCTCCTTGCCGGGGATCCGCGCGGCCAGCCGGAACTGCCCGCCGATCTCGGCGGCCGCCTCGAAAAGCTCAACCCGATGACCCCGGCCGGCCAATTCGATGGCCGCGCTCAGACCCGCCGGTCCGGCTCCGACCACCGCAATCCTTTTGGCCGTACGGGTGGGAAGTAGCAAAAGCTCGGTCTCGTGCCCGGCCCGCGGGTTGAGCAGGCACGAGGCCCGCTGGTTGCGGAACGTGTGGTCGAGGCAGGCCTGATTGCAGGCGATGCAGGTGATGATCTCGCGTTCCCGGTTCTGCGAAGCCTTCGCCACCCACTCCGCGTCGGCCAGCAGCGGCCGCGCCATCGACACCAGGTCGGCGTCGCCGGCGGCCAGGATCTGCTCGGCCGCCTCCGGCCGGTTGATCCGGTTGGAGGCGATGACCGGCACCGACACCTCCTGCCGCAGCTTGCGGGTGACCCAGGTGAAGGCGCCCGGCGGCACCGAGGTGACGATGGTCGGCACCCGGGCCTCGTGCCAGCCGATCCCGGTGTTGAACAGCGTCACGCCCGCGGCTTCCAGCTGCTGGGCGAGCTCGACCGTCTCCTCCCAGGACTGGGCGTTGTCGACCAGGTCGAGCAGGCTGATCCGGTACTGCACGATGAAGTCGTCGCCGGCCAGCTCCCGGGTGCGCCGGACGATCTCGATCGGGAACCGCATCCGGTTGGCCGCCGAGCCACCCCACGCGTCGGTGCGGTCGTTGGTGCGCGCCGCCAGGAACTGGTTGATCAGATAACCCTCGGAGCCCATGATCTCGACGCCGTCGTAACCGGCCCGCTTCGCCAGCCGGGCGGCCCGCGCGAAGCTGGTCGCGGTGCGGTCGACCTGCCGGGTCGACATGGCCCGCGGCCGGAACGGCGTGATCGGCGACTTCCGCGCCGACGCACCCAGGCTGAACGGGTGGTACGAGTATCGGCCGGCGTGCAGCACCTGCAGCAGGATCTTGCCGTCGTGCTCGTGCACCGCGTCGGTGACCAGCCGGTGCGCGTCGGCGTGCCGCCCGCTGGTCATCATGCTGCCGAACGGCGCCAGCCACCCCCGCCAGGTGGGCGCGTAGCCGCCGGTCACCATCAGCCCGACGCCGCCCTTGGCTCGCTCGGCGAAGTAGGCCGCGAGTTTCGGCAGGTCGCGGGCCCGATCTTCGAGCTTCGTGTGCATCGAGCCCATGACCACCCGGTTGCGCAGCACCGTGTGGCCGAGGTCCAGCGGACTGAGCAGCGTCGGGTACGGGTTCACCCCGCCACCATACAAAGAGTTGCATAGTAAAAAAAGTGACTAGGCGCCGGATTGGCTAAAGTCCGGCCGTGCCGTGCCGAGTCAGATGGCCATGATCGCGCCGTCCCGCCCCGCCCTTCGCAGTGCCGCGCGCTGGGCGACGGTGGTCGCTGTTGCCGCGGTGGCCGGCGCCAGCGCGGGGTTCGCCGTGCTGGTCGGCCGACCGGACGCCGGCCGCGGCCAGGTAACCGCGGCCGTGACGACCACGACCACGGCCGCGGAGTTCACTGCGGCGCCGAGCCAGATGCCGACGGCCCAGCCGACGCTGGCTGCCACGCACTCCAGCTATGACCTGGCCAAACCGGGAGCGGCCGCGGTGGCCGTCCCGCTGGGGAGTGCGGTCACCCTGCACGACGGGGAGACCGGCGAGCCTATCGAGATCTCGGTCGTCAAGGTGACGGACCCGTTCGACTACCCGAAGTGGCCGGCCTTGACCGGCTACAAGTGGGTGGTGGTAAAGGTGCACATTCACAACATCGGGACCGGCCAGTTCATCGCCGAGCCGCAGAAGGACGCTCTCGCGATCGACACGCAGGGCCGCTGGTTCGAGGCCAGCGGGCCACTGACCGCGGGCCTCGGTTCCCTCCGCTTCCAGATCGCGCCGAACTTCGACGCCGACAGCGTCGTCGCCTTCCATGTCCGGGAGACGGCCGAGATCGACCGCATCCGCCTCACCCTGAATGCCGGCACGCCGACCGAGACCGCCGACTGGACCGTGACCTGAAGCGTCAGTCGAGCTGGCCGTCGTAGTCCGGGAGCTTGAAGGTGCGCTCGGCGTGGCCGCCCGCGAGGTCGCTGTCGTTGTTGCCGACGTTCGCGACGATCGTGTAACCGGCTGACTCGATCTTGATGCGGAAGTTGGTCTTGACCGTCTGGGCCGAGTCGAGGCTGAAGGTGGGTCGCTGGTAGAGCTTGACCCAGGTGTAGCCGGCCGCCGACAGGTTGCTCGCGGTCCACGGCGCCAGGATGTCGGGGCGGTTGGTCACGAAGAACACCGCGGCGCCAAGCGTCTGCGCCTGCTGGGCCAGCGCCAGCACCGACGGGGTGGCCGGCGGCCAGACCTCGCCCTCGTAGGCGCTCTCCAGCGCGGTGTTGTCGATGTCCAGCACGATGGCGGCCTTGACCCGGCTGTCCGGCAAGCGGCCGTCCAGATAGGCGTCGGCCTGGTCGGTCACGGCGGTGACGTCGGCCAGCCAGGTCTCGATCGGAGGCAGGGCGGCGGCGGCCGCACTGGCCGGAGCCGCCATCGCGGCGGGGGCCGGCAGCACGCTGCCGGTGACGATGGCGACCACGACGGCGCCGCGGCGCAGGGCATCTCGCATGCCGGTGACGGTAGTTATCGCGGCGAATGGCTGGAGATCACGAACGGGTCATACCGTCATTGATAGGCATTGATATTTACGTCCGGAGGCGGGAACATCCTCGATGTTGTTACCCACGGGTATGGAGCGTGCCGCATGAGGAACCGAACCCGCACGGCCATCGTCGCCGGTGGCGCCCTGGCCCTGGTGATCGCCGCGGCCACACCCGCGCTCGCCGCGCCGCCGACCAAGCTGCCGGGCAAGGCCGAGGCGGTCGAGACCAAGTGGCAGCCGGCCTACGACTACGACACCGACGGCTGCTACCCGACGCCGGCGATCGGCCCGACCGGCACGGTGAACGGCGGGCTCAAGCCGGCCGGTTCGCTGAGCGGCGACTGCCACGACACGTCAGATCTGGACAACACCAACGGGTACGCGCGGTACAAGTGCAACAACGGCTGGTGCGCCGTGGCGTACGGGCTGTATTTCGAGAAGGACCAGGCGCTCGCGAACAGCTCGATCGGCGGGCATCGGCACGACTGGGAGCACGTCGTGGTGTGGGTGCAGAACGACGTGGCCAAGTACGTCTCCACCTCGGCGCACGGCGACTTCAACATCTACCCGTCGACCAGCGTGATCTGGACCGGCAACCACCCGAAGGTCGTCTACCACAAGGACGGCGTCGGCACCCACGACTTCCGGCTGGCCAACAGCGGGGACGAGCCGCCGGAGAACGCGTACGCCGCCTGGCAGTACCCCACCCTGGTCGGCTGGACCGGGTTCCCGTCCACCAGCATCCGCGACACCCTGAGCAACTACGACTTCGGCAGCGCCAACTTCGGCCTCAAGGACGCCAACTTCGTCAGCTTGATCACCGAGGCGATGCCGGCCGGAATCACCTTCAACCCGGCCGGCTGACCCGGTTTTCAGAAAGACAGCATCCCGCTGACGAGCGCTTGCCACGTCATCGGGCCGACGATGCCATCCACTGCCATGGACGGGACGTCGGCGTGAATCGCGGACTGGAAGCCGCGTACGGCTGCATCGGTCTTCGGTCCGAAGATGCCGTCGACGGCGAGCCCTTTCGACGGGTCGTCCGAGAGGTTGCGGAACTGGAACTCTTCCTGCACGCCGCGCACGGCGTCGCCCTGCGCACCCTGCTTGACCTCGACGACCAGCGCACCCCAGGTGTTCGGTCCGAAGATGCCGTCGACGGCGAGGCCTTTGTCCTGCTGAAAGGCGCGTACCGCGGCGTCGGTCTTCGGCCCGAACTCGCCGTCGACCGTCACCGTCTTGCCGCGCGCCCGCAGCAGGTATTGCAGAGTCGGTACCGGATGTTCCTTGGCGCCCTGGCGGATCTGAGGCCACGGGCTGAGCGTCCCTGCCATGCGAATCGCCTCCTTCCACCCCGTCTTACCGCCCGCCCCGGCACACGTCGCCGCTACTGTCCTTGATCTGGTACCCGATCACCGATGACGTTGCAGCGGTGAGCGGTCGCCGACAAGCCAGAGATGACCGTACGGGTCGAAGAAGCCGCCCTGCCGGTGCGGGCCCCACGGCATCTCGTGGTTGCGCACCGGATCGTGGTAGTTGGCTCCGGCCGCGGCGGCGCTCTCGGCGACAGCGTCCGGGTCGTCGGTGAACACTTCGATCCGGGCGGTGGTGCTGCCGAGCACGGCCGGGCTCTCCCAGCCGTTGTTGGCCGGCTCGGCGAGGAAGAACGGCGCCCCGTCCAGTTCCAGCCCGATGACCGACCCGAGGTTCCACAGCTCGGTGGCGCCGAGCGCCCGCTGATACCAGTCGGATGCCGCCGCCGCGTCCGGCACGGCCAACATGACGGAAATAGTGGTCATGAGCCGGAGGCTAGTCCACACGGCCGCCCTCCCTCCCGCGCCCGACAGCTACTTCTGGGAGTTCGATCAGGTGATCGTGCCGGAGCCGGGCGTCAAGGCGATGACGGCGACATCGCTCACGTCGGCAGCCCGTCCGGTGGCGTCCGAGCTAATCCACCTCGCAGTATTTGATTGTTTATTTGATTGGTCACGCAACTGATTCTTTGGCTCCCGCTGGCTTCCGGAAACTGGCATGATCGACTCTTAGCGGGTGCGATTTGGGCGCGCGAGAATATAGGCATGCGGTACCAGCAGCTTCAGCTATTCGATCGGTCCACAATTACTGGGCTGCGGGATCGCACAAAAGCACGTAACTATTCGCCGGTCGGCGATGAATTTCGTCGTGATCGGCTGCCGCAGCGGCGGTGGGGGCTCGTTCGCCGTTACGCGTTGAAGCGTTGCCGTTCGGATGGTTGCTCCCGTGAGTGTGGCGAGTTGGGTCTGCATGATGATGTCGAGGCTGTCCCGCCGCTGATCTGGCCGGAGGAGGCGACCTGCCTTCAGCGGCCGTCACCCGCGGCGCCCTGCGGCGGTGTTGCGGCCGACGGTGACGCGCCGGCGAGGGAGGACACTGCTGCTCGGAGTCAGCCTGAGGAACCGGAAGATGTTGCTGCTCAGGGTGGGTCAGCTGACCGGGTGAGCGATGTAGGTCGGGTGGGTGACGCGGAGCAGGCGGGCGACGCGGGCGAAGCGGGACGTGTCGGCGGTGGGGACCGGGTCGAACCGGTCAGCCGTGGTGGAGCGGCGAGGCAAAGCGGACAACCTCGGCCGTTCGACATCGTGGCACCGCCCAGCTCTGGTTGCCGATCGGCCCGCGAGCGCGGTCGGCCGCAACGCTCCCGATGGCAACAGCGGGTCACCGGTCGCGGTCGACCTGCCCTCAGAGGACCGCCGCAGCCGATGTCGGGAAGCACTTTCAGAGCATTTCGGCAGCGTCTGAATGGGCGTAGTGGAACATGCTCTTTCGAATAAGCCGGTGCCAATATCGTAAGATGGAGGAATCTACCCGATTGCACAAGAAAGGGCATAGCGGCATGCAGAATGTATGGATGCCGTGGGTGGGCTAGTGGCCGGTCAGGCCGATTTTTTTGGCGTGGCTGGGGGAGAGGACTACTGGGCCGGGCCAGCCTCTGACTATTGCGGCTATCTGGGCTCGCAGGGGCTGGGCGGGATGCAGGTCGTGGCCGGTTGACCAGCTCTCCAGTAGTCCTCGGGTGGTGTCCAGGGCGGTGGTGACCATGGTGTGGGGGCGGGCCTTCTCGTCCCAGGTGTACCAGAGGGCCCAGCCCTCGGGGCGGGCTTCTACGCCCAGTCGGGCGCAGCCGGACAGGTAGTCGTCGGTGCTCGGGGTGATCAGGGCGGCGCCGCCCAGATGCTGCAGGGGGCGGTCCTCCACGCAGCCGTCGCCCTCGAAGTGCTGGCGTCTTATGTGGCGGGCCAGTTCGTTTACCGCTCGCTGCAACGGGGTCGCGTCGGCGGGATCGGGGGCGTAGGACAGCCAGCCCTCGTCGTGGGCCGCGTGCACCACGTCGCGGGCCACCAGCTCCAACTGGCGTAGGTAGTCCGCTTCGGTTGGCTCTGGTTCGGTCACCGGGACAGTGTGATCAGCGACCTTGGTTCTGTCTCGCGACTTTCGGGGCGGCAGCCCCGGCTAGCTCACGGGGGCGAAACGCTTGTGGACCAAGGCTGCTGTTTCCTGGGGTGGGAGTGGGCGGTGGAAGTAGAAGCCCTGGCCTACGGTGCAGCCCATGGCTATCAGGGCGGCCGCCTGGTCGGGGGTTTCGATGCCCTCGGCCACTACGTTCATTTTGAAAGCTTCGCCCAGGTGGACCACCGCCTCGCAGACTGAGCGGGCTTCTGGGTCGTCGGCTATGCCGGTTACGAACGAGCGGTCGATCTTCAGGACGGTTACCGGCAGGCGGCGTAGGTAGCTCAGGGCCGAATAACCGGTGCCGAAGTCGTCTACGGCCAGCTGGATTCCCAAGTTTCGCAGTGCCTCCAGGCGGCTGATGGTCAGCGGGTCTGGCTGCAGGATCACGCTTTCGGTGATTTCCAGGGTCAGCCGGTTGGGCGGGAAGCCGGTGTCGGCCAGGATTGTCTGCACGGTCTCGACCAGGTCGGCCTGGGCCACCTGCTTCGGTGACATGTTCACCGCCAGGCGCAGCGGGTCGGCCCCGGGGGTTTCGGCGCGCCAGGCGGCCGCCTCCTGGCACGCCCGGCGCAGCACCCAGGCGCCCAGCGGCACCACCGCGCCGGTCTCCTCGGCCAGGTCGATGAACTCGCCCGGGCCCAGCAGGCCGCGGGTCGGATGGTTCCAGCGGACCAGAGCCTCGACCGCCCGCAGGTCGCCGGTGGCCAGGGCCACCGCGGGCTGGAAGTACACCACCAGCTCGTCGTCGGCCACGGCGTGGCGCAGCTCGGCCTCGCGTGCCTTGGTGTCCATCACGTCCGAGTAGTACTCGAAGCGGCCGCGGCCGGCCCGCTTGGCCGCGTACAGGGCGGTGTCGGCCTGCTGCAACAGGGTCTCGCCGGAGGCGTCCGGATCGTCGCGGACCGCCACGCCGATGCTCGCCCCGACCATGAGCACGTGCTCGCCGAAGATCACCGGCATCCGCAGCGTCTCCAGCAGCCGGGTGGCGATCGCGCCGGCGGCCTCCCGGGAGGGCAGGCCCGGCATGAGTACGGCGAACTCGTCGCCGCCGAGGCGGCCGGCCAGGTCGCCGCCCCGGATCACGCTGCGCATGGCGTCGGCCGCGGCGACCAGTACGACGTCGCCGGCCTCGTGGCCGAAGGTGTCGTTGATGGGCTTGAACCGGTCCAGGTCAATGAGCAGGACCGCGGTGTGCCGGCCGGGGCGGACCGGCTGGCCGGCCAGCTGTTCCAGGCGTTCGGTGACCAGGATCCGGTTGGCCAGGCCGGTCAGCCCGTCGGTGACCGCCATCTCGCGGTTGTCCCGCAGGGCGTGCATCTGGCGGGCCATCACCAGCAGGGTCAGCACGGCCGAGCCGAGGATCATGCCGCCGTACGGGTCGAGCGGCAGGTGTGAGGACTGCTCGGCGAGCAGCAGGTAGGCGGCGACGCTGGCCGCGTACGGCAGAAGGAAGACCGCGTTGCGATCCCCGCGCCGCGGCGCGGGATGCCGCGGCCGGCGGTACTGCTGATCGGCCGCCAGGACCAGCAGGAAGCAGCCGGCCAGCCACAGCAGGTCCGGCCAGGAGCCGCCGGTGTAGCCGCCGTGCAACTGGATCCAGCTGTACGAGACGTCGGCCGTCACGGTCAGCGCGATCGAGCCGGCCAGCAGCCGCACCGGGCCCGGCACCTCCGGCTGGTGCCGCCGGAGCATGGCAGTCGACATGGCCAGCACCAGCAGCAGGTCGCCGATCGGCAGCGCGGCGGTGAACCCCCGCTGCCACATGGTGAGTCCCGGCGCGTGCAGGATCGGGCCGAGCAGCAGGTACCAGATCGCCATGAACCCGCCGGCCCCGACGATCAGCGCGTCCAGCGCCAGCCGCTGCCGGTCGCGGCGGCGCCGGTGCTGGCCGGGCAGCATCAGCAGCCCGGCGAACATGAACGGGGAGAACAGCAGGAAACAGTAGTCGGCGGCGGACGGGTAGCCGGTGGTGTGCAGGAAGTGGGACTGCGCGAACCAGGCGCAGTGGGCGGCCAACTGCCAGCCGAACGCGACGGTGATCACCTGCCAGGCCCGCCGGGTCCGCGGTTCCTGCCGTTTCGAGACCGCCACCCGGCCGGCCAGCACGGTGAACATCAGCGCCTGCGGCACGTACGAGGCGTCGGTTACCAGCGTGGCGACCTCCGGGCCACCCCATCCGCCGAAGAACCAGGCCTGCTGGACCACCAACAGAACAGCGCAGACGAGTACGCAGATGGCGCTCGTCCGACCGGTCCGGATCCAGGTCAGCATCACTGATCTCTTCGACGGCCCGGGTGCCCGGCTGAGGCGGGACCGGGTGCCCGGCTGAGGCAGGATGGGGGCATGAAGATCGGGCTTGGGCTGGCGGCGGTGGGGCGGCCGGGCTATATCAACCTCGGGCGGGCGGCGGACCTGCCGGCTGAGCGATCGGTCGAGGTGATGCGGAGCCGGGCTCATGAACTGCTCGATCAGGCGTACGCCGGCGGGGTCAGATATTTTGATGTTGCCCGGTCTTATGGTCTTGCCGAGGAATTCCTCGGCCAGTGGCTGTGGGGGCGGCCCGAGGTCGATGACGTCACGGTCGGCAGCAAGTGGGGCTACACCTATACCGCCGGGTGGCGGATCGACGCCGACGTGCACGAGGTCAAGGACCACAGCGTGGCCACCTTCGAACGGCAGCTCGGGGAGACCCGGGAGCAGCTGGGGGACCGGCTCGGCATTTATCAGATTCACTCGGTGACGCCGGACAGCCCGGCGTTGCACGACGTCGAGCTGCACGCCCGGCTCGCCGATCTGGCGGCGCAAGGCGTCGTGATCGGGCTGTCCACCAGCGGTCCGGAGCAGGCCGCGGCGATTCGGGCCGCGCTGAAGGTAAAACTGTTTCGCAGCGTGCAGGCCACCTGGAACCTGCTGGAACCCAGCGCGGGGCCGGCCCTGGCCGAGGCGCACGACGCGGGGTGCGTGGTCATCGTGAAGGAGGCGCTGGCCAACGGGCGGCTGGCGGTAGGGGAGCACGCGCCGGGGGATGCCGCCGCGCTCGCGGCGGTGCTGGCTCAGCCGTGGGCGACCGTGGTGCTGTCGGGGGCCGCGACCGGGGAACAGCTGGCCTCGAACCTGCGGGCCCGCGAGCTCGACGCCGACCCGGTGCGGTGGAGGTACCTGGCTATGCCGGCTGCCGCTTACTGGCAGGAGCGGTCGCGGCTGCCGTGGGGATGAGCAGTTCCACGCCGTTCGCCTCCAGGGCCTCGCGCAGGTCGGGCGGCGGGGCGCTGTCGGTGATCAGGTAGTCGGCGGCGGCCAGCTCGGAGACCTGGGCGAACAGCCGGCGGCCGAACTTCGACGCGTCGGCCAGGATGGCCACCCGGGCGGCGCGCGAGATCATTTCCTGCATCATCGCGGCCTCGGCCAGGTTGCTTGTCGTGTAGCCGGCGTCGGCCGAGACCGCGCCGACGCCGATCAGCGCCAGGTCGCAGCTGATGTCCAGGTCGGCGCCGGTGTTGGCGCGGAAGCTGACCGGGCCGACGGTGGCCAGGGTCAGAGCGCGCACCGCGCCGCCGAAGATGTAGATGTCGCGGACCGCCGTGGGCGGCAGCGCGCCGGGGACCAGCAGGTTGTTGGTGGCCACCGTCAGATCGCGGTGCTGGCCCAGGTTGCGGGCCAGGGCGAGGGTGGTGGTGCCACCGTTGATCATGATGGTGGAGCCGTCCTGGACCAGGGCCGCGGCCAGCGCCGCGATCTTCTCCTTCTCCTGCTCCTGGACGCTGAGCCGCTGGTCGACCGCGCGGTCGGTGCGGGAGACGGTGGACAGGCTCACCGCACCGCCGTACGTGCGCACGAGGCTGCCCTCGGCGGCCAGCTGATCCAGGTCGCGGCGGACCGTGTCGATCGAGACGCCGAAGCGTTCGGCCAGCTCACCGACGGTGACCTGGCCGGTTTCGGCGACGTATGCGGCCAGCTGAGCCTTGCGCCCGGCCGGCAGGTGGCGCTGCCGTTCGTTGCTGTCGACGCTCACTGATTCCCCCTTGTCAGTGCGGCAGTATGCCACAAATGCGTGTCCACTCTGCACGCTGATGCGCAGAGCCGCGAAGAGCCGCAAGGGCGTGCATGCCTACCTGAACAGCCAATTGTGCTGTTGCCAGGCAGAGTATGGGATGCCCAGGCGCAACAGTATGCCGTACTCCGCAGTTTTTTGCTGTTCTTCCCTTGTCTTCATCTGTAACACGCTGCTAACGTGGCGCCAACACGGCAGAGAACAGAAAGACTTCGATATAGAAGGAGCCCGCCATGGCGGTTCGTTCGACCCGGTTGAAGCGAGTAATAGGTGCGGTGACGGCGGCGACGCTCGTCGCGTTCGTGGCCGCGTGCGGCGGGGGCGACTCCGACGACTCCAGCGCCGGCGGCGACGTCACGCTCGAGTTCGCCCAGTGGTGGGGGGCCGAGCTTCCGGCCGGGGAGCTGGACAAGATCGTTAACGACTTCACGACGCAAAACCCGAACATCAAGATCAAGCTCATCAGCGCGCCGTACGCTTCGACAAAGCAGCAACTGGTTACCGGGGCCGCCTCGAAGACCCTGCCCGACGTGGTGGGTCTCGACGGCGCCTGGGTCAACGACTTCGCCAAGCAGGGCGCGATCGCGGACATGTCGAAGCTGATGACCGACGCGAATTATGACTCCAGCCAGCTGGCCAGCCAGATCCAGCTCGAGGGCAAGACGTACATGATCCCGGTGGTCAACTTCGTCTACCCGCTGTTCGTCAACAAGGACCTGCTGACCAAGGCCGGCGTGGCCAAGACGCCGAGCACGCGCACCGAGTTCCTCGACGCGGCCAAGAAGATCACCGCGACCGGCAGCGACGTGAAGGGCTGGGCGCTCCCGCTCGACACGGCCGTCCCCAACGGCATCCAGAACGACGTCATGTCCTGGCTCTGGGCCTCCGGCGGCAGCATGCTGGCCGACGGCAAGCCGGCCCTGCAGACCGCCGCGGTCAAGAGCACGGTGGAGTACGTCAAGAGCCTCAATGACGCCGGCGTCATCGCCCCCGGCTCCCTCACCATGAAGGAGCAGGACAAGGTCGAGAAGTTCACGCAGGGACAGGTCGGCATGATGATCGACTCCCTGGCGCACGTCACCCTGATCAAGAAGAACAAGCCGGACCTCAAGTTCGAGATCGCGGCCATCCCGGCCGAGGACAGCTACACCGGCAAGCGCGGTATCCCGTACGCGTCCTGGGGTGTCGGCATCTCCAACTCGACCAAGCACAAGGCCGAGGCGTTCAAGTTCGTCTCCTACCTGATGAGCCAGGAGACCAACGCGAAGCTCGCCACCCTGGCCAACGGCTTCACCGGTAACAAGAACGCCGAGCCCGACTTCAGCAACAGCGACCCGCTGTTCAAGGAGGCGTTCGAGATCTACAAGCAGAGCACGCCGGCCAACGAGTTCGTCGGCCTGCCCAAGTCCGAGGACCTGATGCGCAGCTTCGACGAGCAGCTGCAACTCGTGCTGACCGGCAAGACGAGCGTCGACGACGCCCTCGCCAAGTCGCAGGAGTCCTGGGCGTCAGTGATCGGTTAGCAGCCCGGGTGCCGCGCTGGTCCCCCTCTTGCCGCAGTTCTGGTTTTGACAAGGGGCCGGTGCGGCGCCCGACCTAGGAGACAGTGATGACTTTGCTCGCCTCGAAGGCCGCCCCGCCGGTCGAGCAGGCGGCGCCGGCGCGGAAGACGCTGGCCCGGCGCCTGGTCCCGTACGGCTATCTGTCCCCGACGATCGTGCTGATCGTGGTCCTGATGGTGGTCCCCATCGTCATGGTGATCAGCTACTCGTTCCGGGACAACGTGATCGTCCAGGAGAACTCGGTGTTCGCCGGGTTCGCCAATTACACCAAGGTGCTCACCGACCCGGACTTCCTGGTCGCGATGAAGAACACGGCCATCTTCATCACCGTCAGCATGGTGGCCCACCTGGTTCTCGGCCTGGCGTTCGCGATGATGCTGAACACCCAGCTGCTGAGCGGGGTCACCAAGGCCATCTTCCGGATCGTCTACATCCTCCCGTGGCTGTTCACGATCGCGGTCATCGCGGTCATCTGGCGGCTGCTGCTCGACCCCTCCGGCGTCATCAACTACGTGCTGCACTCGCTGGGCCTGATCAACCAGAGCGTGAACTGGCTCGGTGACCCGGGGATGGCGCTCTGGGCGGTCACCTTCATCAACATCTGGTCGGGTTACCCGTTCTTCATGATCAGCCTGCTGGCCGGCCTGCAGGGCATCCCCAACGACCTGTACGAAGCGGCCGCCGTGGACGGGACCAACTGGTTCCAGCGGTTCGTGCACGTGACGCTGCCGCAGCTGCGCCCGGTGATCATCAGCATGGCGGTGCTCGACCTGATCTGGACGTCCCAGCAGTTCGCGCTGATCTGGATGACGACCGGCGGTGGCCCGCTGAACACCACCGAGATGCTCAGCACCTATACCTACAAACAGGCCTTCAGCGAGTACGAGTTCTCCACCGCGTCCGCCGCGGCCGTGATCGTGCTGCTGCTGACGATGGTCCTGGCCTTCTTCTACGTCCGTCAGCAAAGGGAGCGGTGATCGCCGTGGCCATCGCCATCAAGACCAAGCGCACCTTCGCGAAGGCCGGGGTCATCACCGGGCTGATCATCGGCGGGCTGTTCGCCGGCCTGCCGGTGCTGTGGATGCTGTCCACCTCGTTCAAGAGCAACGGCGAAGTCTTCCAGAACCCGCCGAAGCTGATCACCCAGACGTTCTCGCTGGACGCGTACACCGAGATCCTCGGCAACGGGACCCAGCTGCGGTACTTCCTGAACAGTTACATCGTCGCGATCGCGGTCACGCTGCTGACGCTGCTGGTGGCGCTGCTGGCCGGTTATGCGTTCAGCCGCTTCAACTTCCCGTTCCAGAAGACCATCAACGCGGTGATCGTCAGTGTGCAGGCCGTGCCGCCGATCACCCTGGTCATTCCGTACTTCGGGCTCGTCGTCGCGCTCGGTCTGTACAACACCTATCCCGGTCTGATTCTCACGCACATGGTGTTCACGCTCCCGTACGCGATCATCATGATCACCGCGTACCTGAACACCCTTCCTAAAGAGCTGGACGAGTCCGTCAAGGTGGACGGCGGCACCGGCTGGACCGCACTGTGGCGGATCCTCGTGCCGATCTCCGTACCGGGCCTGATCGCGGTCGGGGTCTACACGTTCATGATCTCGTGGAACGAATACCTGTTCGCTCTCACCCTGACCCGCACCGACGACATGCGCACGGTGCCGATCGGCATTCAGATGCTGATGGGTCAGCACTCGTACGAGTGGAACCAAATGATGGCGATGAGCATCCTCGGCTCCATTCCCGTACTCGTCCTCTTCCTTTTGTTCCAGAAGCGGTTCATCGGCGGGCTCACCGCCGGTGCCGTGAAGGCCTGACGGCCAACCCCCTCGCGAAGGAGAAACACCGAAATGCTGACGACCGGCAAGGCGATCCTGGATGTCGCCAATGAGCACAGCTTCGCCGTGCCCGCCTTCAACATCAGCGACTGGGCGATGTTCAAGGGAGTTGTGGAGATCAGTGAACAGATGAACGCACCGCTGATCGTCGCGATCCACCCGGACGAGGTCGGGCACATCGGCGCCGCCATGGTCCAGGGGATCATCGCGCGGGCGCACAGTGCCAGCATCCCGATCGCGATCCACTGGGACCACGGCGCCACCTACGAGCAGATGCTCGAGGCGTTCCAGTTCGGCTTCACCTCGGTGATGATCGACGGTTCGCTCAAGCCGTTCGAGGAGAACCTCGCGATCACCAAGAAGGTCACCGACTCCGCGCACGTGCTCGGCGTGTCGGTGGAGGGCGAGCTCGGCACCATCGGCGGCAACGACAGCTACGCCGAGGCCGGCGCGGCCGAGATCATCTACACCGACCCGGACGACGCGGTCACCTTCGTCGAGCAGACCGGCGTGGACTCGCTCGCCATCGCGATCGGCACGTTCCACGGCTTCTACCCGTCGCACCTCAAGCCGGAGCTGAAGCTGGACCTGCTCAAGGAGATCAAGAGCCGGGTGGGTATCCCGCTGGTGCTGCACGGCGGCTCCGGCAACCCGGACGACGAGATCCGGGAGGCCGCGCGGACCGGCATCAACAAGATCAACATCTCGACGGACATCAAGGTCGCCTACCACGACAAGATGCGCGAGGTGCTCGGCGTCGACTCGAAGCTGCGCGAGCCCAACGCCATCCAGCCGGCCTGCATCGACGCTCTGAAGGTCGTCGCGGCGCAGAAGATCGAGCTGTTCGGCGCCGAGGGCAAGGGTTCCCTGTTCTGAGATGACTGACGCGTCCCGTGTAGTCCTGGGCCTTGGCGGCTGTGTCGACTACGAACTGAAGCTGACCGCTGGTGTCTTGCAGCAGCTGATCGTCGAGTACGGCATCGTCGCCGCGGAACTGACGTCGCCGGCCGACGTGGCCGGCGAGCGGGACCTGGTCGTGTCGATCCTGGGATATGTGGCCCGGGGTGGGGGTGGCGAGCACTTCGTCGCCTCCGCCCCGGCGCTTTCCACTTTCGCGGATCGCTTCCCGCATCGGCAGACCCTCGGTGGCACGTCGGTGCGGGCCGGGATCCTGATGAGCCGGCTCGGGGTGCCGTCGACGCTGCACCTGGTCAGCGTGAACGACACGTTCCGCCGGTTGCTGCCATTCGACAGCGAATACATCAACAGCGGTACGGCGGACACCTTCTATCCGCACCTGATCGTTCAGTACGACGCTGGTCTGTGGATTCGGGCGAACGACATCGACATCAATGCGCCGTTCCCGAACCGCCTGATCTATGTGAACGACCCGGCAAATGCCGATATGTTCCTCACTGAGAATCTTGGCGACCGGCTAGGCGTTGCTGATGTATTCCTTATATCCGGATTTAACGCGATGCGGGATGTCGGCGAGCTCGATGATCGGCTCGCCGTGTTGAAAGATCACATGCGGCAGCTCCCGCCGAACGCGGTTACCTACTTCGAGGATGCGGCCTATCACGAGCCGGCCTTCAGCCGCCGGGTCCGAGAAGCATTGATCAACAACATCGACGTGTACGGGCTGAACGAGGACGAGCTGCAGTCCTACTTGAAGCGGACGGTGGACCTGCTCGACCCCGAGGACGTCACGACCGCGCTCGCCGAGGTGCACAAACTGATTCCGGTGCCGACACTGGTACTGCACACCAAATACTGGGCCCTGGCCTCCGGTTCGGGGGATTACGCCGACGCCCTCGACACCGGGACGGTCATGGCCGCCACCCGCTACAGCCACGGCGACGACTTCACCGACGCGGACGTCGAGCGCCTGCGCCGGCAGCCGCGGCGTCCTGAGTCCGTCGCGTTCGCCTCTCGGATGAACGCGACGGTCGTGCCTGGCTTTGTGCTCGATGTCGAGAACCCCACCACCGTCGGGCTCGGCGATACGTTCGTCGGCGGATTTCTCGCCGAGCTGGCCTTGAAAGGACGCGGATGACTGTCGAGGTCTTGTCAGCGAATCAGCCCGAGACGTTCTACCGGGGCGAGGGGCGGATCGCCGAGTTCCGCAACGTGCCCGCGCTGGCGGATCGGCCCGAGGACTGGGTCGGGTCGGTGACCAGCCGGTTCGACCTTGCGCCGTCCGGACTGTCCACGCTGGCCGACGGGCGGGTGCTGGCCGAGGCGATCGCGGCCGACTCGCGCTGGTGGCTGGGCCCGGACCGGGCCGACACCGGGGTGCTGGTCAAGTTGCTCGATGCCGGTCAGCGCCTTCCGTTGCACGTACACCCGGACCGCAGTTTCGCCACCGCGCACCTGGCCTCGCCGTACGGGAAGACCGAAGCCTGGGTGATCGTTTCCGCGCGCTCCGACGCGTACGTCCATCTGGGTTTTGCTCGTGATGTTGATCTTGAAGAGCTGGCCGGCTGGGTCGACGGGCAGAAGAACGACGAGATGCTCGCGGCCACCAACCGGATCCCGGTCGCGGCCGGCGATGCGATCCTCTGCCCGGCCGGCGTGCCGCACGCGATCGGCGACGGGATTCTGCTGGTCGAGATCCAGGAGCCGACCGATTTCTCGGTGCTGCTGGAGTACGAGGGTTTCGGGCTGACCGACGGTCACCTCGGCCTCGGCTACGACCTGGCCCTGCAGTGCGTGGATCGGGGCGGCTGGTCGCCGTCCCGCCTCGACGCTCTTCGCGGCTCGTCGTCGGGGCTGCTGCCGGCCGCGGCGGACGAGTTCTTCGCCGCCCGCCGCCTGCGCGGCGGCGACCGGATCGAGCAGGGCTTCAGCGTCGTGGTTGCGGTGGCCGGGGAGGGCACGCTGACCGGCGAGAACGACAATCTTGCGGTACGGCGGGGGGACACGCTGCTCGTTCCCTACGCGGCCGGGCCGCTGCGTCTGGACGGTCCGGTCGAGGCGATCCGGCTCAGCGGGGTGGCGTAGACAGGCTGATCCGGTAGCGAGCGTCGCCGGCCGCCTTCGGCACGTCGACCTGGTCGAGCAGCGGCAGCGACCAGGCGATCGTGCCGATCAGGTCGTTGCCGATCAGGTCGAACTCGAACAGCTCGACGGTCACCTTGTCGCCGAGCGGCAGCAACTTGTCGAACGAGAGCGCCGGGAACGCGCGGGTGTCGCCCTTGGAGAACAGCAGGATGTCGGTGTCCAGCTTCTTGTCGCCGCTGCGCAGCCGGACGAACACCTCGTCGTTGGTGTAATCCTCGAGGGCGTCGACGGTCACACTGATCTGGATGGTGCGTTTGCGCAGCTCAGTTTCCATCGCGCCGACTTCGTCCGGGTCCTTCGCGTCCCGGTAGAGCGCGAGCAGCGCCGAGGTCGCCATCTTCGGATAGTCGACGGCTGACCCGCGGAGCGCCTCGTCGCGGTCGACGACGGTGTGCGCGTCCTTGCCGAAGACGCGCGCCCACTCCTCGTGGAACGACTGCTGCTTGCTGGCCGGGCCGTACATCTCCATCTTCCACTGCGCGCTGCGGTCGCCCTTGTCGCCGCCGGAGTTCTCCAAGGTCACCCGGTCCTGGCCGGGAGCGAGAATGACGGCGGCGTAGTGGTACTCGAACTCGTTGGCCGGCGCGGCACCGGCCCGGTGGATGCTGTAGGCCTCGCCCACCCCCGGCATCGCCGACTCGTCCAGGCCCAGCTTGGCCGCGGCCGCGTTGGCCAGCGGCGAGTGCTTGAGCTTCTCCTTCTCCTCGGCCGACAGCTCGGCGAAGTCGGTCTTGGCCTTGTCGATGACGATCCGCTGGTCGGCCGCGGTCAGGGTGGCATAGTCCGGGGTCTCGTTGATCCGCTTCTGCACGAACATCGTCTCGGCGATCGTGTTACGCGGATCGGTCGGCTTGACCAGGGATTTCGGCCCGTCGAACTGGACGCTCGCGGCCGGGTTCTGGGCGAGGCCCATCACCTCGAGGGCGGCCCGGCGGCAGTCGGACGGCAACGTCTGCTTCTCGCCCCCGCCGCCGTTGGCGATCTCCACCTTCATCAGCGACAGCGACTTGCGGCCGGTCTTGTCGGGCGCGTCGACGGTGCGCTGATCGGAGCCGTCCGGGCTGAGCTTGACGCCCGACTTCTGCCCGCTGAGCTTGGCGGCCGCCTCGTTGATCAGCTGCGGCGTCGCGTAGAGCTGATGCGGACGGTAGGACCAGGCCTCACCGGTGTCGGCAAGCTTGGCGAACAGGCCACCCGGGTTGACGCCCTGGTATTTGGCGTCCCCGTTGGTGAGCGTGTAGTTGTGCCGCTCGGCCGGCACCCGCTCGCCGCCCGCGCCGAGCAGTTCCCCGGCCGACCGGCCCGCGGCCACCGCGTCGGCCACCGCCCCCGCATGCCCCTCGGCGCCGAGCCCGGCGTCGGACGTCCGTCCGGAGTGCTGCATGACGTGCGCGGCCTCGTGCGCGGCGACGTGCAGATCGGGCTTGGGCTCGGCGAAGTGCGTGACCCCGGCCTCGGTGAACGCCGGCACGCCGGCCTCGGCACAGCCCTGCGGGTCGACCACGCTGCGCAGCGGAACGCTCTGCCCGAATGCCGAGTTGATCGCCCCCGCATGCGGATAGCCGTCATTGAGCAGCCGCCCAACGGCCTGGTTTCCACCGAACTGCAACATCAGCTGTACGCGCGAGGGTGCCACCGCGGTTGTCGCGGACTCCTGGTCCAGCGCTTCTCGCGAGTCCCAGCTACGAGTGGCCACGATCCAACCCTGGCACACCACCCGGCTTCGGGAACTCCACCGTCCGCATGACTGCGCTGTTCAGTTGCCGTGTGCTCGCATCTCGTCGGCCAGCGAATCGAGCAGGGTGTAGTAACGAGATCCGCCCAGCCGGGTGCCGCCGTCGTTGAGCGCGCTCCCGAAGACCCCAGCCGCGTGCTGGACCGGGGTGCGCACCATGCGGTCGTCGACCAACACGATCCACAATCGTTCCCGGACCAGGAAATCCGGCGCCGTCCGAAACCGACTGACCTGCGACCACGGGACGGTCCGGGTGCGAAGCAGCCACCGCGCTCGAACTCCGGCATCACTCACCAGCAGGGCGGTGCGGTGCAACCGCCAGGCCACCGTGAGCCACACACCGAGAAAACCACCGACGCCGGCGGCCCGCAGCACCGTCCCCGACCGCCAGTGCGTGGCGATCAGGGCAACGACCACCACGGCAAAAACGGTCCCGGCCCCCGCGATGAATCCGGTGAAGACGCGGGAGGCATCCGAATAGGGCCGTCGCCAGGCGAACACGAGCCGATCGTCGCACGCCCGCCCCGATGTTAGGGTGCCCTGCGGCGCTTCGATCCAGGCGCCGCAACGGGGATGCCGTCGTGGATCGGCCATGGGGTGAGGGCAGTGGCTCTGATTGACCTGGACCTGCCCGAGCGTCTCCCGCCGGTTTCCGGTGACGCACCCGGACGCGCACGTCGGTGGATTATGGGCGTGATTCTTCTCGTCGTGGGCGGCCTGGTCGGTGGTCTGGTGACGCATCGGTGGCAGGCGCATACGTCGCGGGAAGCTGACGCCTCGGTGATATCGGTCGTTGCCCTGACAGATTTCGGCGATCGGCCGGGCCTGGTGCAGTCGTCCGCCGGCGTGGGGAGCGAAACGACCGCTGTTTCCCTGAACGCGCATGTGACGATCGTCAACGCGGGGCCGATGGCGTTGGACGTGCTCGGATTTGCCGTCGATCAGCCGGGCATGGTGCTCCTCGGTTACACCGCGGGGCGGGTCGGGCCGGCGGCAACAATGGCGGTTCAGCTCGCATTTCAGATCGAATGTGCCGTCAGTCGCGGTCTGCTCGCGGTGCCGGCCTCACTTTCCGTGGAAACCGTTGCGGGGGACCGTCGCCAAATAACCGTGACGATCGGCGGAAATCCATGGGTGCGGCAGGTTCAGGCGGCCTGCGCCAGCCTCGCGCAGAGGCCGGGGAAAACGAGCTGACGACAACGTGATATTCGCGTCAATCGGTGGTAGGTCCGTGGTGCTTGTAGCGGGTGCCGCGGCGGAGGCGAAGATGGGCCGGTGCGGGCAGCGGCGGGACCTGGTCGCGCACATGCGTGGCGTTGGCCGGTCGGAATGTCCCACTGTTACCGAGTGCGATTGATCAAATATCGGGCGCTCTGCCAGCACGTCAGGAAGCCGACGACGTTGCTGATCGCGAGCAGTCTCGTCAGGGTGTCGCTGCCGACCGGCTGAGGAAGCAGAAACGCGACCGCCAACAGCACTGCGAAATAGACAGCGTTGAGCAGGAGCGCGGTCCGCGCCCGGCCCACCTGTTCCAGGTAGGTCAGCACGGCCAGGGTCCCGCCGAAGACCGCGAACGTGGGTCCCATCCATCGGAAATAGCCGGCGGTCGTCCGCGCCACGTTCGTGTCCACGGCGAGCAACCGGCTCAGGGGATCGCGCAACGCGAAGGCCAGGATGCCGATCGCCGCGTAGGCCGGGAGGGAGATTCGGACGACGGCGCTCAGCCCGGCCCCGTCGATCGGCTGCCGCACCTCGCCCTGTCGCAGATTCGCGACGATTGCCGTGCCGGAACCGACGGCGATCGCCACCACCATGAAGAAGGAACTCGCACCCTGCCCCAGGTTGAATCCGGCGATGTCCGCGCTGGTGGCGTTGCGGAGCACTCGCAGGTAACCGAAGTTCACCGAGGACAGCATCAGGAAAGTGATCGCCACCGGCGCTCCGAACATCCACAGTTCCGCCGCTGCGTGCCGCCGGAACCAGGAACCGGCGGCCGTGTTCCCGCGCAGCTGCCACCATGACGCGGCGCCGGCGACCACACCGGCTACCAGCGTGCTGCCCGGCACCGCGAGCATGCCCAGGTCCGTCCAGATTCGCAGCACCACCATGGCACCGATGGACAGGAGTGTGAATCCGACCGACAGGACTGATGAGGCAACCGTGCGCCCCATGCCTCGCAGCACCGCACCCCCGGCCAGCGGCACCAGACTCACGACCGTAGCCAGACAGACCGCGACCACAAAGACCAGCACCGCCCCGCGGTCAGCCGGATCGACCTCCAGCGCGTTCATGATCGGGGCCGCGGCGGCGGCGAACACCCCGGCGGTGAGGATCAACGCACCGCCGCCCAGCACCAGGAAGGTCGGCAGCGGCCGGAGGGTGTCGCGCCGCCCCGAGCGCGTCGCGATTCCCGCCGACACCTGCGCGGCGACCACGAGCCCTTCAGTGACGGCCAGGACCAGAAATCCGATCGGGGTATAGATCGCACGCACGTAGAGCGCCTCTTCGCCCAGCCGGCCCAGGAAGGCCAGGGTGAAGACCTGCAGCACCAGGCCGGCCAGCAGCCCCACCAGAATGGACGCGGAAAAGCGGATCGCCGGGGCGACAAACGAGGTCTTCCCGGCGCCGTCGATTCCCCGGTAGGGCAACGTCATCCTCGTACCATTCGGCCTGACACGGTGTGAGAGTCAAGCCTGATTTGGGCGAGGTTTGGACTGCCATCGCCTCACCGCGGTTGAGGAGTGGGTGATGGCGTCTGGTCAGCGGGGTGGGGCTGACTTGAAGTAGTTGCGGAGTTTGTCGGCGTAGGGGCGGCGCTGGTCGGCGGTTACGAAGTTGGGGTAGGGGCGGGTGGTGTAGAGGTTGTCGCCGGCGCGGCGGGGGAAGACGTGCACGTGGTAGTGCCAGGCGTCCTGGTTTCCGGCCGGCTCGTTGTGTTGCCGTACTGAGGTTCCGTCGCATTCGTAGGTCTGGCGGATGGCGATCGCGATGTCGCGCACCAGGTCGTGGACCGCGTGACCGTAGTGGGCCGGCAGGTCGTAAAGGTTTTCGTGGTGAGCGTTTGGGACTACCAGCACGTGGCCGTGGTTGTTCGGCCACCAGCGTGGGGAGATGAACGCGGTGGCCAACTCGTCGCGTCGCACGATGTCGTGCTGGGTGTTGATTCGCTGTTCGTCCTCGTCGCCGGCTACTAGCCGGCAGAAGGGACATTGGTAGCCGTCTGGCTCGTGGTTGAACATGACCGTCAGGCGAAGCCGCGGGAGCGCATCAAGGCCTCGGTGTCTACGTCTCGGCCGCGGAAACTGCGGAACGCCTCGTCGGGGGCGACGGCGTTGCCTACCGCGAGGATGTCGTCGAGGAAGGCCTTGGCGGTGGCTGGATCCCAGACGCCGTTCTTTTCGAACAGCTCCCACGCGTCGGCGGTCAGGGCGTCGGCCCAGAGGTAGACGTAGTAGCCGGCCGCGTATCCGTCGCCCGCGAAGATATGCCCGAACTGGGTGGGGCGGTGGCGCATGACGATCTCTCGCGGCAGCGCGATCTCGGCCATGCAGCTCTTCTCGAAGGCGTCGGGATCGATCGTGCCGTCCGGTGTCGCGGCCAGGTGAATTTTCATGTCGTAGATCGCCGACGCCAGGAATTCGACCGTACCGAAGCCTTGGTTGAATTTGTCTGATTTTTGGATCTTGGCAAGCAGTTCGGCGGGGATCGGCTTGCCGGTGTCGACGTGCAGGGCGAATTGGTTGAGCAGTTCCGGGGTCGGGAACCAGTGCTCGTTGATCTGGCTGGGGAACTCGACGAAGTCGCGCTTGACCGCGGTGCCGGCCACGCCGGGGTAGGTGACGTTCGAGTTGAGGCCGTGCAGGGCGTGGCCGAACTCGTGGAACATGGTCACGGCGTCGTCCCACGAGATCAGGACGGGGCCGTAGCCGGACTTCACGAAGTTCGCGTTGTTGGAGACGATCGGGGTGATGTCGGCCCGGAAGCGTTCCTGGGTGCGGTATTCGTTCATCCACGCGCCGGAGCTCTTGCCGGTGCGGGCGTAAGGGTCGAAGTACCACAGGCCCACCCGCTCGCCGCCGCGCGTCACCTCGTAGACCGACATGTCCGGGTGATAGACGGGCAGACCGTCGAGTTTGGCGAATCGCAGGCCGTAGAGCCGCTCGGCGGCCCAGAACATGCCGTCGCGGACCCTGTCCAGCTGGAGGTAGTTCTTCACCTCGTTCTGATCGAGGTCGTACGTCGCCTTGCGCACCTTCTCCGAATAGAACCGGTGGTCCCAGGCCTCGATCGTGATGCCGGCGCCCTCCTTGTCGGCGATCGCCTGCATGTCGGCGATCTCCTCCTGGGCGCGTCGCAGGGCCGGGCCCCACAGCTTCATCATCAGGTCCATCGCGGCCTGCGGCGTCTTCGCCATGTTGTTCGCGACGGCCCAGTGGGCGTACGTCTCGAAGCCGAGCAGCCGGGCCCGCTGGGTGCGCAGCTGGAGGATCTCGCTGATCACGGCCTTGTTGTCGGTGGCGGTGCCGTTGTCGCCGCGCATGATCCACATGCGCCAGCCCTTTTCCCGCAGCTCGCGCTTGGCGGAGTAGGCCAGGAACGGCTCCATCGAGGAACGCGTGTTGGTGAAGACCCACTTGCCGTCGACCGCGGCCGCCGTACGCAGCGATTCGGGAAGGCCCTCGAGATCCGCCTCGGTCTCGATGGTGAGCCGGTAGTTCTCCTCGTCGGCAAGCTCGTTCTGGCTGAACCTGGTGTAGAGCGAGGCCAGCTTCTGATTGAGGTCCTTCAGCGTGGCCTGGTCGGCGTCGTTGAGCGCCGCGCCCTGCCGGGTGAAGTTCTGGTAGTAGTTCTCGACGAGGCGCTTCTGCTCCGGCGACAGACCGGCGGTGGCCCGGCCGTCATAGACCGCCCGGATCCGGGCGAAAAGCTGGGCGTTCTGAATGATGTCGTCGCCGAAGGCGGAGAGGACGGGCGACATCTCGGTCTGCAGGTCCTGCATCGCCTGGTCGTTCATCGCCGAGGTGAAGATCTCGAAGAAACGTCGCGCGCGGTCGAGGGCGCGGCCGCTGTCCTCCAGCGCGGCGATGGTGTTGGCGAAGGCCGGCGGCTCGGCCGAGCCGGCGATCTGGGCGATCTCGGCTCTATTGAGCTCCATGCCCTTGTCGAGCGCTGCCTTGATCGAGGTCGGGTTCACCTGGTCGAAGGCCGGGTAACCGCCATGCTCTCCAGTCCACACCCCGATGAGCCTATCCTCCGGGCCGGGCGCGGGTGCGACCGTGAACCCGGAAAACCTGAGCGAGCCGAGTACGGCGGACTGCAGAAAGACGCGGCGTCGCATGGGAGGCCCTCCAAGATCGTTTATGCCATACCTCCTAACGGCGCAGACGAGCTCGCGTAACGCCCAGGTAGATGCCGCCCAGGAAGCCGGTCATCGCGCCGACCGGGATCTGCTGCGGGGCCAGCACCCGCTGGGCCAGCATGTCCGCGGCCAGCCGCTGACCGTTGAAGCCGTTGACTTAATGGACATACATCTGAAACCTTAGATGCCTGTCTACGCAAAAACTCGGCAGAACGCCGAAAATCCGTGGCAGGCATCCCCATCCCCCTCTGGCCATCGTGGATCCCCGACCGCGGCGGCCACCGCAGAACAGAGGGCTTCATGCGAAGACTGCTCCCCACCCTCCTCGCCGCGGTGCTGGTCGCCGCGGTCCTCACCCCCGGCACCGCGCACGCCGCCGGCGGGACCAACCTCGCCCAGGGCAAGCCGGCCACCGCCTCCGGGTCGGTCGATGTGTACGGCGCCGGCAACGTCACCGACGGCAACGCCAACTCCTACTGGGAGAGCCCCAACAACGCCTTCCCGCAGTGGGTGCAGGTCGACCTCGGCAGCAACCTCGCCGTCGACCAGGCCAAACTGAAACTGCCGCCGGCCACCGCCTGGGCCGCCCGCACCCAGACGATCACCCTGCAGGGCAGCACCAACGGCTCGACCTGGATCACCCTGTCCGGCCCGGCCGGGCGCCTGTTCGACCCGGCCACCGGCAACACCGTGACCATCGACTTCACCGCGGTGACCATCCGCTACGTCCGGGCCACCTTCACCAGCAACACCGGTTGGCCCGCGGGCCAGCTGTCCGAACTGGAGATCTACGGCGTGGCCGGGCAGAACCCCGACCCGGATCCGGACCCGCCGACCGGCACCAACCTCGCGACCGGCAAGTCCCTGGAGGCCACCTCCTCGGTGTTCGGCTTCGTCGCGGCGAACGCCAACGACAACAACACCGGCACCTACTGGGAGTCCAACGGCTTCCCGTCGACCCTGACCACCCACCTGGGCGCGAACGCCGACATCACCGGCGTGGTCATCAAACTCAACCCGGACCAGGCCTGGGGCACCCGCACCCAGAGCATCCAGGTCTTCGGCCAGGCCCAGGGCGCCTCCTCGGTCTCGCTGAAGGCCCGGGCCGACTACGTCTTCAACCCCTCGGCCAACCAGAACACCGTCACGATCCCGGTCACCGGCCGGGCCGCCGACGTACAGCTGCAGATCTTCAGCAACACCGGCGCTCCCGGCGGCCAGGTCGCCGAGATCCAGGTCCTCGGGACCTGGGCCCCCAACCCCGACCTGGTGGTCACCGCTCTGACCTGGTCACCGTCCGCGCCGGACGAGGCCACCGCGATCACCGTCGCGGCCACGGTGCGTAATGCCGGAACGGCCGCGTCGGCCGCTACAACCGCAGATGTACGGGTGGGAAGCACCGTGGTCGGCAGTGCGAACGTCGGCGCCCTCGCCGCCGGCGCCTCCACCACCGTCACGGTCAACGCCGGGCGGCTCGCGCAGGGCAGTTACCAGGTCTCGGCCGTGGTCGACCCGGCCGACACGGTCGCCGAGCAGAACAACGCCAACAACACCCTGACCGCGTCGTCCGCGCTGGTCGTCGCCCAGGCACCCGGGCCCGACCTGCAGGTGCTCAGCGTGACCCCGGCACCGGCCAACCCGTCGGCCGGGGCCCCGGTCACCTTCGCGGTGGCGGTCAACAACCGCGGCACCAGCGCGGCGGCGGCCACCGTGACCCGGGTGGTCGCGGGCAGCACCACGCTCAACGCGAACACCGGGGCGATCGCGGCCGGCGCCACGGTCACCGTTTCGGTCGGCACCTGGACCGCCACCAGCGGCGGCGCCACGATCACCGCCACCGCCGACGCGACCAACCTGGTCGCCGAGACGAACGAGAACAACAATGCCCGTACCCAGGCGATTGTGGTGGGTCGCGGCGCAGCCGTGCCTTATGTCTCCTATGAGGCGGAAGCCGCGCGTTACCAGGGCACGCTGGTCCAGGCCGACGCGCTGCGGACCTTCGGGCACACCAACTTCGGCACCGAGTCCTCCGGCCGGGCGTCGGTGCGGCTGACCAGCACCGGCCAGTTCGTCGAGTTCACCTCGGTCAACCCGTCGAACTCGATCGTGGTGCGCAACTCGATCCCGGACGCCGCGGGCGGCGGCGGCCAGAACGCCACCATCAGCCTGTACGTCAACGACCAGTTCGTGCAGAAGCTGACCCTGTCGTCGCGTAACAGCTGGCTGTACGGCACCAGCGACGACACCGAGTCACTGTCCAACACGCCGTCGGCCGACGCGCGGCGGCTGTTCGACGAGTCGAACGCCCTGCTGACCACGTCGTACCCGGCCGGCACCCGCTTCAAGCTGCAGCGCGACGCCACCGATACCGCCGCCTTCTACTACCTTGACATGATCGATCTGGAGCAGGTGGCTCCGGCGCTGACCCAGCCGGCCGGCTGCACCTCGATCACCACCTACGGCGCGGTGCCGAACGACGGCATCGACGACACCGCCGCCATCCAGCGCGCGGTGACCGACGACGAGAACGGCGTGATCAGCTGCGTCTGGATCCCGGCCGGCCAGTGGCGCCAGGAGCAGAAGATCCTGTCGCCCGACCCGAACCGCGGCCAGTACAACCAGAAGGGCATCCGGAACGTGGTGATCCGCGGCGCCGGCATGTGGCACACGCAGCTCTACACCAACACCGAGCCGCAGAACGTGGTCGGCAACATCAACCACCCGCACGAGGGCAACGTCGGCTTCGACATCGACGACAACACCCAGATCTCCGACCTGGCCATCTTCGGTATGACCACCAACCGCGCCAACCGGGGCCACGGCATCAACGGCCGCCTCGGCAAGAACACCAAGATCAGCAACGTGTGGATCGAGCACGTCAACGTCGGTGCCTGGGTCGGCCGCGACTACTCGGACACCCCCGCGTACTGGAACCCGGGCGACAACCTCGAGTTCTCCGGCATGCGGATCCGGGACACGTACGCCGATGGCATCAACTTCAGCAACGGCACGCGTAACTCGCGGGTCTTCAACTCGTCGTTCCGCACCACCGGCGACGACTCGCTGGCGGTCTGGGCCAACCCGCGAGTGAAGGACACCTCGGTCGACATCGCGTCGAACAACCACTTCGTCAACAACACGGTGCAGCTGCCGTGGCGGGCGAACGCCATCGCGATCTACGGCGGTTTCAGCAACTCGATCGAGAACAACCTGGTGTACGACACGATGAACTACCCCGGCATCATGCTGGCGACCGACCACGACCCGCTGCCGTTCACCGGGACCACGCTGATCGCCAACAACGGCCTCTACCGGGCCGGCGGGGTGTTCTGGAACGAGGACCAGGAATTCGGGGCGATCACCCTGTTCCCGTCCTCGAAGGACATCGTCGGCGTCACGATCCGGGACACCGAGATCGTCGACTCGACCTACGACGGCATCCAGTTCAAGACCGGCGGCGGCAACATGCCGAACGTCCTTCTTTCGAATGTCAAGATCGACAAATCGAACAACGGCGCCGGCATCCTGGCGATGAGCGGGGCCCGCGGTAACGCCAACCTGACCAACGTCACCATCACCAATTCGGCCGACGGCAACATCGTCGTCCAACCTGGTTCCCAGTTCGTCATCAACTGACGTTGTGGTGCCCCCGGTCGCGGCCGGGGGCACTTTTTACGGCGTCAGTGTGACCGTGACTATCCGGGTGTAGAAGTCGCGGGCGGCGGTGCCCTGTTCGCGCGGGCCGTAACTGGACTCCTTCTCGCCGCCGAACGGAGCGTGGAAGTCCACCCCGGTGGTCGGAGCGTTGACTTTCACCATCCCCACGTCCAGCCCGTTCGACATGGTCAGCGCCGAGCCCAGATCCCGGGTGTAGACGGCGGCGACCAGCCCGTGCCGCACGTCGTTGGCCACCCGTACCGCGGCCTGGGCCGACTCGGCCGGCAGCACCACACAGACCGGCCCGAAGTACTCCTCGCTGCGCAGGTCGTCGCCCGGCGGCACGTCGGTCAGCACGGTCGGCGCCTGGAACCACCCGTCGCCGCCGGGCTGCCGAGCTCCGGTCAGCACCCGGGCCCCGCCTTCTTCGGCGCGTTGCACCGCGGCCCGGATCGCGTCGCGCGGGCGTGACTCGATCAGCGGGCCGACCACCGTGGCCGGATCGGCCGGGTCACCCACCGGCAGCGCCTCGACCGCCGCGGCCAGCCGCTCGGCGAACGGCGCCGGATCGCCGACCACGATCACCCGGCTGGTGGCGGTGCACTTCTGCCCGGCGTAGCCCATCGCGGCCGCCGCGATCGCCGCCGCGGTCGCGTCCTGGTCGGCGTCCGGCAGGACGATGGCGGCGTTCTGCCCGCCCATCTCGCACTGGACCGGGATGCCGCGGGTCACCGCCCGGCGGGCCACCGACTGCCCGGCCGCCACCGAGCCGGTGAACGAGACGGCATCGACCGCGTCGACCACCGCCTCGCCGGTCCCGCCGAGGCCGGTGAGCACGGTCAGCACGCCCGGCGGGAGCGCCCCGGCGAACAGCTCGGCCAGCCGCAGCGTGACCGCCGACGACTGTGGCGCCGGTTTGAGCAGGACGGTGTTGCCGTAGGCGAGGGCCGGCGCGGCCTTCCAGAGCGGGATCGCCACCGGGAAGTTCCACGGGGTGATCAGCCCGACGACGCCGTGCGGGCGGCGCCGGGTGTGCAGCAACGACACCCCGTCGGCGGGCGGGTAGACCTCGCCCTCGGGCAGCAGGGCCAGCTGCGCGAAGTAGCGCAGGATCGCCACGCCCCGGCCGATCTCGGCGCGCGCCTCGCCGACCGGCTTGCCGACCTCGCGGACCACCAGGCCGGTCAGCTCGTCGGCCGCCGCGGCGAGCACTTCGGCGCAGGCGTGCAGGGCGGCGGTCCGGGCGTGCGCCGGGCCGCGTGCCCAGTCGGCGGCCGCGGCCCGGGCGGTGCCGGCCGCCACCACCACCGTCTCCGGCGCCGTGTCGGGAACGCTCACCACCAGGTCGGACGGTGACTGCGGGGAACGGCTCTCGATCGTGGTCACGGTTTTCCCTTTCCCTCGCCGACGGCGACTACCGGGTTGGTCAGCGTCCCGAGCGGGGCGGACGTTATCTCGACGACGTCGCCGGGTTGCGTGGTGAAGTCGGCGTCCGGCACGACTCCGGTGCCGGTCAGCAACACCACGCCCTCCGGGAAGCTCAGCGCCCGGAACAACCAGCCGGCCAGGTCGGCGAAGCTGCGGGCCATCGCCGAGGTCGAGGTCGTGCCGGCGTACGCCTCCCGACCTTCCCGCAGCACCCGCAACCCGATCGGGAACGGGCCCGGCTCGACCGCCCAGCTCGGCACGATCGCCGGGCCGAGCGCGCAGGAACGGTCGTAGATCTTCGCCTGCGGCAGGTAGAGCGGATTGTCACCCTCGATCGACCGGCTGCTCATGTCGTTGCCCAGGGTGTAGCCGAAGATCTCGCCGGCCGCGTTGAGCACCAGGCCCACCTCGGCCTCGGGCACGTCCCAGCCGGAGTCGGCGCGGATCCCGACCGCTTCGCCTTCGCCGACCACCCGCCACGGACTGGCCTTGAAGAAGAGCTCGGGACGGTCGCTGTCGTAGACGTGGTCGTAGAGCGAACCGTGCCCGGCCGACTCCTCCTTGCGCCCGTCCCGACTGCGCAGGTAGGTCACCCCGGCCGCCCACACCTCCTGCCGGTCGATCGGGGGAAGCACCTGCTCGCCGGGCCTCGGCGGACCGACCGGCCGGGCCGCCTCGACGACCGCCCGGGCCTGGTCGAGCGGCCGGGCGAGCAGGTCGGCGAGCCCATGATCGAGCTCGCTCCATGCGCCGTCCTGGAGCACCGCCCAGCGCGACGTGTCACCGGCGCGCAGGTGATGAAGGGAGACCGACATATGACCATCCTAAATCTGGGGAAATGTAACCATTCCCGTGGCGAGTTACCCTCTTCGTCATGCCCCGAGTGGTACCGGCGGTCATCCGCGCACTAGACATCCTCGAACTGTTTCTGGATCGTTCCCAGCTCTCGGCCCGAGACGTGGCCGAACGGCTGGCCCTGCCCCGGACCACCGTCCACGAACTGCTCGTCACGCTGGTGGCCCGCTCGTACCTGATCTCCGTCCCGGGGCAGCCGGTGGAGTACCGGCTCGGGCTGCCGCTGTTCCAGCTCGGCTCGGCGTTCGCCGGCCGGCTCGACCTGGTGCGCGAGGCGCAGAGCGTCGCGCGGGACGTCGCCGCCGCGTGCAACGAGGCGGTGCACGTGGCCGTGCTGGACGGCGCCGACGTCGTCTACCTGGTCAAGGTCGACAGCACCCACCCGGTCCGGATGGTCTCCGGGGTCGGGCTGCGGTTGCCGGCGCACTGCACGGCGGTCGGCAAGGTGCTGCTGGCCGGCCTCGACCGGCCGGCCCTGAACGCGGTGCTGGCCGGCGGCGCGTTGGCGGGCATGACGGCGGACAGCATCACCGACCCGGACCGGCTGCGGGAGCACCTCGAACGCGTACGGGCCGAGGGCGTCGCGGTCGACAACGGCGAGTCCGACACCGCCATGCGCTGCGTCGCCGCGGCGGTCCGCGACCACTCCGGGGCGACCGTCGCGGCCATGAGCCTGTCCGCGCCGATCATCCGCTGGACCCCGGCGGGGCACGAGGAATGGGCCGGGCTGGTCCGCGAGGGCGCCGCCACGCTGTCCGCCCGGATGGGGTTCGTCGCTACGCCCCGGTAACCGGAAATCGCATCGAAACATTGACACCTCTCACGGTCGTCCCATAGCGTCGCGTCCACCCCATACGATATATCGAACCTTGGTTCGAAATTTCGAACGGAGCGACTGGCTATGAAGGAAAGCCCGTTCTGGTCCCGCCGCGACTTTCTGGGGATGGGGGTGGGGGTGCTCGGAGCGGCCGGTCTGGCCGCATGCGGGGACACCTCCGACTCGTCGCCCAAGGTGCAGGCGGAAGTCCCGAAGGAGCTGATCGACGGCGCCGCGTCGTTGAAGGGCTCCGCGATGGGCGTGCTGTCGCAGAAGCTGTATTCGACGGCCGCCAACGAAGCACTCGACAGTTCGATCAAGAAATTCGCCGACGCCACCGGTACGAAGATCGAGAACAGCCTGGTCCAGGCCGACGCCGGTGACGTGGTGGCCAAGATCGACGCCGAGGTCAAGGGTGGCGTCGCCCGGGACCTGGCGTTCATGACCGACTCGCGGTTCGTCGCCCAGTTCCACGCGCTGGGCGACCTGGAGGACGTCACCGACGTCGTCACGGCGCTGTCGGCCAAGTACGGCGAGCCCTGCGCCGAGGCGAAGAACTTCTGCGTCTTCGACGGCAAGTGGGTCGCCATCCCGTACCACTTCATCGGGATCGGTTCGTTCCTGCGCAAGGACTGGATGCAGGAGAAGGGCATCACCCCCAAGGACGTCTACACCTGGGAGGAACTGCGGGACCTGTGCCTGTCGATCTCCGACCCGGGCAAGCGCCGGTTCGGGTGGGGCATGACGGTCAACCGCTCCGGCGACGGCAACGGGATGATCGAGGCGCTGATCAACTCGTACGGCGGGTCGATCGCCACCAACGACGGCAAGAAGGTCACCTTCGACTCGCCCGAGACGGTGCAGGCGGTGACCTTCCTCGGCGACATCTACACCAACCCCAAGTACAAATCGATGCTGCCACCGGGCGTGGCCAGCTGGACCGACACCAGCAACAACGAGAACTGGCTGGCCGGGGTCCTCGGTTACACCCGCAACAGCTTCAGCATCTACGCCGATTCCAAGACCAAGAAGAATCCGGTGTACGGCAACACGCACGTCTTCTCCGACTGCGTCGGCCCGGCCACCGACAAGTCGTTGCTTCTCGGCCAGTCCCAGGGGTTCGTGGTCTTCAAGGGGGCCAAGAACCCGGAGCTCGCCAAGCTGCTGGCGCAGTACCTGGTCAGTGCGCCCGCGCTGGTCGGGGTGTCCAAGGAGGCACCCGGCCTGGTGATGCCGGCCTGGGAGAAGGTCTGGGACGCCGATCCGTACTTCACCGGCGGTGACCCGGCGTTCGGCATGGTGCGCACCATGTCCCAGCAGACGCTGCCGCTGTCCACCAAGAACGGCCTGACCTTCCCGCAGAAGGCCAGCGCCGGCCAGCAGGCGGTCGTCGCCGCCTACGTACTGACCGACATGATGCAGCAGGTCGTCCAGGGCGCCGCGCCGGCCCAGGCGGTGAAGGGCGCGCACGCGAAGATGGTGCAGATCTTCGCCCAGCAGGGGCTCCCGCAGTGAGGACGGTCAGCCCAGCGCCGGCCCCGGTGGCGAACGCTCCCTCGCCGCCGGGGCCCGGCTCCCTGACCCCGGTCCAGCGGCTGCTCGGCCGGGACTGGCGGCTGGCGGCGCTGTTCCTGGCGCCCACCGCCGTGCTGGTCGGCGCGCTGGTGCTGGTGCCGATCGCCCGCTCGGTCGTCACCAGCACGACCGAGCGGCACGGGGCGGACAACGTGTTCGTCGGACTGGCCAACTACGCCGCACTCGCCGGCGACGGCCAGTTCCGTACCGGTGTCGTGAATTCGTTCGTCTTCACGGCGTACGCCGAGATCTTCAAGGTTGTTCTGGGTTTGGCCGCGGCTCTGCTGCTGCACCGCCTCCGCCGGGGGCGGGCGCTGGTGACCGGCCTTCTCCTGGTGCCGTGGGTGGTGCCGACGGTGGTGACGGCGTTCAGCTGGCGCGCGCTGCTCGACCCGATCTTCGGCAGCGTCAACAGCCTGCTCACTTCGTCCGGGATCGGACCGCTGCTGGCCGATCTGCATCTGGTCGACAGCTGGCCGGCCGGCTGGCTGTCCGACGCGTCGCTGGCCATGCCGTCGGTGATCCTGGTCAACGTGTGGAAGGGGGTGCCGTTCTTCACCATCTGCTTCCTGGCCGGGCTCAAGGCCATCCCCGCCGACCAGTACGAGGCGGCGACCATCGACGGGGCCTCGGCCTGGCAGCGGTTCGTGCACGTGACACTGCCCGGACTGCGGCACGTCATCACGGTGACGGTGACCCTGTCCTCGATCTGGACGTTCAACAACTTCGACCTCATCTGGCTGCTGACCCAGGGTGGTCCCGGCGACGTGACCACGCCGTACGTGCTGGTCGCCTATTCGAAGGCGATTCTGCAGCTGCAGTACGGCGCCGGGGCGGCGGTCACGCTGGTCATGCTGCCGATCATCGCCGCCGGGGTGTTCTTCCTGGTCCGCCTGCTACGCCAGGATGCCGTCCCCCGGTTCGAAGGCCGGCCCGGACCGGCGCGCAAGGCGCTGCCCTGGGTTCTCTCCGCGGCCTTCACCGGTCTGCTCGCCTGGGCGTCACCGCACATCTTCTGGAAGGCGGCAGTGATCCTCGCGGTGATCCTGCTGATCGCGGCGGCGGTCGGCCGGGTGGTGTCGTCGCTGCAGGTTCGGGGCGGCCGCCGTGCGTCGTCCCGGGTGTCGGGCCTCGGGTCCGGGGTCGCGCTGGCCGGACTGCTGGCCTTCGTGCTGGGCCCGCTGTACTGGATCGCCGTCACGGCCTTCAAATCCGAGGGCCAGGTCGTCACCCGCGAACACGACCTGTGGCCGACGCCGTGGACGCTGGAGCAGTTCGGGGCGTTGTTCACCAACCAGCCGTTCGGCCGCTGGTACCTCAACACGGTGCTGGTGTCCGCGGCGTCCACCCTGGTGGCCTTGGCCTGCGCCGTCCTGGCCGGCTATGCCCTGGCTCGGTTGCGGTTCCGCGGGGCGCAGGGCTTCACCGTCACGGTGCTGCTCACCTACGTGATGCCGGGCGCGCTGCTGTTCATCCCCCTGTACCAACTGCTGATCGGGGTGCGGCTGACCGACTCGCTGTGGTCACTGGTGCTGACCTACCCCACCTTCACACTTCCCTTTGCCACCTGGCTGCTGTCCGGCTACTTCGCATCGATCCCGATCGAGCTGGAAGAGGCCGCGCTGGTGGACGGCTGCACCCGAGTCCAGGCGTTCGGCCGGATAGTGCTGCCCTTGGCCAAGCCCGGCCTGCTGGCAGTAGCGCTGTTCACCCTGACCAACGCCTGGAACGAGTTCCTCTTCGCTTTCGTCTTCATCACGAAGGACGAGTACAAAACCCTCCCGGTAGGAATGCAGTCAATGATCGCCGGCGACGTGGTCCCCCAGGGCCAACTGGCCGCAGCGTCCCTACTGGTAAGCATCCCGGTGGTAATCATGTACGCGTTAGGCCAGCGCTTCCTGACCGAAGGCCTAACCGCCGGCGCAGTAAAGGGCTGACCCCGGATCCAGACACATTTCAGGATCAAGGTCCCTCAAAACAAACCCTTTCCGGTACGGGCGACACCGTCGACAACCGCAACTACCCCCGACCGCCGCCACCGCGCGACCAGCCTGCAACACCGGCGCGTGCAGCGCCTCTCGCGCAACCGACCACTCACCCCGCGGGGGCTTTGCTTTGCGCACCAATACGCGCTGCTCTGCTTACCTCCGGTAAGCGCGCGAGTTCAGGCCCGTCCCAGGCCGGCCGACACCCCGGAAATCGGGCGTCGGCAACGCCAGCGCCGCCGCCCAGCCGGCGACTCCCGCATGACGGTCGCCGCTCGCGGGTCCTGGGCCGGTGTCCCGCATCGTGGAGGTTCGGTCCCGCCTCGTGGGCAGTGCCGCCAGAGCGCCAGGCATCGCTCGCCAGAAAGAAATGATATGCCGGACATATCTACGGCATCGGGCGAGAGTCTGCGCGATCTTGCGGAGCTCCCGTTAGCTCCGAGCGGTAAGTCTTCAACATCTGCGAGCCGGAGTGAGGCCGGGAAGACCTCGATGCGGAACCGGCCCGCTCGAAATGGGCAAAAAACGCAAACTCCCCAGCGTCTGGAACGGCCCGCCTGGCGTTTACCCGAGGTGCGCAGAGCAGCGCGTATAGGTACGCAGAGCAAACTGTCGAACAGGTTGGTGTTGGTCCTGCTCGGCAGGGTGGGGGGTTGGGGTCTTGGGCCGGGACCGCCCGGGGCGGGCGCGCGGAGGGTGAGTCCCGCTCAGCGGGACCGAGTGCCACGGGAGTGGTCCGGCGCGTACCGAAAAGGGATCTTTTTTTCCGGGCAAAAGCCCCCAGTTCCGGAAGCCACCCTGGAGAGAAGATATCGCCGCCTGAGGTGGCCTGGTTCCGCCATCTCGGCGAGGATGCTGTCGATCATTCGGCGGTGGGGCCGGCGTTGGCGGGGGTGGAACCGTTGAGGCAGGCGTGGGTCAGGGTTTTGGCCAGCAGTGGGGCGAACTTCATCAAGTTCTCGCCGTATGTGGCTAGGACCTGGCCCTGGCGGGCGAACTGTAGGCCGTCGCCCAGGTCTGGGTCGTGTGTGCAATACACCTGGTCGGTTGGGGTTGGGTCTACGAACGGCAGGTGTTCGGTGGCGTAGGCGGTCAGGGCTGCCAGGGACGCCTGCTCGGCCGCCTGGCGCCCACCCTCCCAGGTCACCTGGGTCGGATCTATGTCCCCGCCTACCGCCCAGCGGCCCGGTGCGGCCAAGTGCTGGTAGGTGCCCAGCACTCCGTCGGCCGGCTCGGTGATCCAGCACTGCAGTGGGGTCGGGGCCTCTGGGCGGATCGGGAAGCTGACACGCAGGTGGTGCTCCAGCGCTGACGGGATCTCGATGCCGGCGCCGGCGGCCAGTGCGGAGGTGCCGGCGCCCGCGCAGATCAGGACGGCGTCGAAGGTGTCCGCATCGGGGCCGGACCTGACCCGTACCCCCGGGCCGGTCTCTTCGATGGCATCCACTCGTGTCTGCCGGAGATGGTCGCCGACCGCTTCGACCAGGAATGTGCGGATCCGGTCGACCCGGATGATCCCGCCGGCCGGGTCGATCAAAGCCGGACCGATGAAGGTACGGGCGGGCAGGCGCAGCCGCGCGGAACCTGGCTCCACCACCTCGTGGGCCGCGCCGGCCGTGGCCATCGCGTTTGCCCAGGTCGCGACGTCGGCGCCGCTGACCACCGTGCCTACCTCGTCGATGAGCGGGGTGCCGGCCTGCTCGCTCCAGTCGGCGAACAGCGCGCGCGACTGGCCGGCCAGCTGCACCATGTCGGGGTAGGCGTGGGCCAGCCGGAAGATCCGGGTGTCGCCGATGGAACGCTCGCCCATCGGGTCGCCGGGTTCGTAGCAACGGGCGTCGACTCCCTGCTTCAGCAGCGCGACGGTCGCCGACAGGCCGACTACCCCTCCACCGATCACCGCGACCCTCATAGTGGCCGACGCTATCAGCGTCCGGCGCCCGATAGGCTGGGCCGATGGAGTCGGCGGCGTTCCTGCTCGAGCGCCTGCACCGGGCCGGGATGCGGGACGTCGTCGCGGTGGAGCCGGTGACCGGTGGGCTCGCGGCGCTCGCCGGCATGGCCACCCGGCCGGACGCGCCACCGGTGTTCGTCAAAGCATTTGCCGACGCGCCGAGCGATGACGTCTTCGCCGCGGAGGCGGAGGGACTGGCCGCCCTGCGCGCGAACGGCATGGCGACCCCGGACGTGCTCCTGGCCAACCCGGAACTGCTCGTGTTGTCGGCGCTGCGGCCGAGACCGGGCAGCGAGGCCTTCTGGGAGCGGTTCGCCCACGCGCTCGCCCACCTGCACACCAGCACGGTCCACCCGCGCTTCGGCTGGCACCGGGACAACTGGCTGGGCCGCCGCCGGCAGATCAACACCTGGAACGACGACGGCTACTCCTTCTTCGCGGAGCACCGTCTGCTGCGCTGGCTGGGGGAGCCCCGCGTCGAGGCCGCACTCGACGCTGCCGATCGTGCGGCGCTGGAGCGGCTGTGTCACCGGCTGCCCGAGCTGCTGCCGACCCGCCCGGCCTGTCTGACCCACGGCGACCTGTGGACCCAGAACCTCCTGGCCACCCCGGACGGCCGGCCCGCGCTGATCGATCCGGCGGTGTCCTACATGTGGGCCGAAGTAGACCTCGCGCACGTGTGGACCACCGCACCCCCACCCGAGGCGCACCGGTTCTTCCAGGTCTACGCGGAGCTGACCGCGCTGGACAGCGGCTGGCAGTCCCGCATGCCCATCATCCAGCTGCGCCAGCACCTCGCGGTCCTGGCCCAGTTCGACAACGACTGGGGTGCGGCCGACCTGATCCGCGCGACCGTAGCCCCGTTCCGCACGTCGGCCTGACGCCACGACGGGCCGGCGCCCCAATCGGTCCGGCCCGTCGCGTTTCGGGTCAGCTGCAGGTGGTGCCGTTCAGTTTGAAACCGGTGGGGGCGGCGGCGTTGCCGGTGTGGTTGGCCTGGTAGCCGATGGAGGCTGACGCTCCGGCGGCCAGCGAGCCGTTGTAGCTGGCGTTTGTCGCGGTCACCGTGCCGCTGGTGGGGGAGTAGGTGGCGCTCCAACCCGAGACGATCGTCTGGCCGGTGGCCAGGGTGAAGGCCAGGGACCAGCCGTTTATCGCGGTGGTGCCGGTGTTGGTGATGGTGATGCTGTTGGTCAGGCCGGTGTTCCACGCGTTCACCGCGTTGGTGACCCGGCAGGCGCCGGTGCCGCCGGGGGCCGTCGTCGGCGCGGTGGTGGGAGCCGTCGTCGGGGCCGTGGTCGGCGTTGTCGTCGGCGTCGTGGTGGGGGTGGTGGTCGGCGTGGTGGTGGGAGTTGTGCTGCCGGCCGCGGTGATGATGGCGGTGATCAAGGCCTGCTGGGTCACCGTGGCGTTGGTGCGGTTGAACAGGCCGAAGCCGTGCTGGCCGTTGTAGCCGTTGTCCCAGTAGGCGGTGGCTGCGCCGTACTTCTTGGCGGTGGCCACCAGGGCCTTCGCGTAGTTCACCCGGTACGTGTTGTTCGTCGAGTCGTAGGCCGTCTTGTCGATCGAGCCGTACTCACCCACGAAGACCGGGTATCCGCGTACGACGAAGGCGTCGTACATCTTCTTCAGCATGGTGTCCATGTAGTCCTCCTGGCCCCAGGTCGACTTTTTGGCCGCATTTGTCGCGGCGGCACCCCACTGGGTGATGGTGCCGTCCTCCTGGCCCGCGAAGTCCCACGGGTCGTAGTAGTGGACGGAGATCATGATTCGCTGCTCGGCGCTGGGGATCGAGCTGGAGCGGTTCGTGTCGGTGGGCATGACGAAGCCGTAGTTGCCCGCCGTGTACTCGATGTTGGTGTTCCAACCCGGGATCAGCAGCCACCGTGATGCGTTGGTGCCGCCGGTCTTGCGTACGGTGTCGATGAAGATCTGGTTGTAGGCGTTGATGTTCGAGTAACACGCCGAGGTCGGGTTGCCGTATTGGCCGTCGAACTCCTCGTTCATCGACTCGAAGACGACGTGCTCGTTGTAGCTCTGGAACTTCGTCGCTACCTGTTGCCAGACCTTCTGGTACTTGTCCTTGATCGTGGTCTGGTCGGCGGCGTCGCAGATCAGCCAGGAGCCGGTGATCGACTTGTAGCCGTCGCCGTGCATGTTGATCAGCACGTACAGGCCCTGGCTGTAGGCGTAGTTGACTACCTCGGCGATGCGGGTCAGCCAGGCGGAGTTGACCGTGTAACTGGGGGCGGCGCCGATGTTGCCCAGGTAGGAGACCGGGATGCGGATCGTCTTGAAGCCCGACGCCTTCACCCGGTCGATGAGGGCCTGCGTGACGACCGGGTTGCCCCACGCCGTCTCGCTGGGGACTCCGTTGTTGTTGGCCTCCAGTTGGTTGCCCAGATTCCAGCCGGCGCCCATGTCGGCAACCAGCTGAGGAGCGGTCAGCTGGGCCACGACTTCGGCGGCGGCCGACCTCGTGACGCCGTATGCGACTCCGGTGAAGGTCAGGGCGGCGGCAGCGAACGCCAGCCCGGCCTTCCTTGCGATGGATCTCATGATGTTCCTCTCGTCCGGTCACAGGCGCGGGAACCGGCGGTGGCTCCGATCCGCACCTGCCGAAGAGTGTTGCTACGGGTTTAACTGTGTGTCAATCGAAGCGCTTCGATTTGCGGTAAAGCTAAAGCTAAGAGAGCAGCGAACCGGCGAGCGCGATGTTCTGCGTCTTCAGGGCACCGGTGACCAGCCGCATGATCCGGCGGGCGCCGTACGCCTCGAAGTGGGTGTGGTCGTTGCAGAAGAACTGACCCACCAGCCCGGCGGTGTAATCGCCGTTGTTGGGGCAAAGCCCCAGCGAGTTGTAGTAGTTGACGCTGAGCGTCCGCAGGTCGATGACCGGGGCACCGGTGGCGGTGCCGGCCGCGAAGGTCTCCGGGTAGAAACCGCGGTTCAGCGTCGCGGTGCTGCCCGAGCAGGCGATCGCCGCGACCGGGGTGACCAGCACCGGGAAGGCGCCGCGGGCTTGCGCGGTCTGCGCCATCATGGTCAGCAGCTGCTGGTAACGGGCGCTGCCGACGTGCCGGGGGCAGGCGGTGTCGCCGTCGTTGATGCCGAACTGGATGAACAGGTAGTCGCCGGCCTTCATGCCGTCGAGCGTCTTCTGCCAGTTGGTCGACGGGGTGGTCGAGCTGAGGGTGCACTCGCCGGCCGAGTTCTTGGTCGACGTCACGCCGCTCTCGTAGAGCCAGGTCTGGATGCTGCGACCGGAAACGGCCAGGTTGTTCACCACGATGTTGGTGTGGAACTGGCCGTCGAACTCGGTGGCCCAGCCGACCGGACAGGTGGAGCTGGAGCTGGGATTGGCCATCGTGGAGTCGCCGGCCATCCAGACGTTGGTGGTGGCCGCGGCGGCGACGGCGGCCGCCGGGTCGACCCGGACGCTGCAGCCGGGCGCGGCGGAGGCGGCGGCCGGGGCCGCCAGCGCCAGGGGGATGGCGAGGGCGAGGACGAGCAGTCTGTGCATGATTGCTCCCAAAAGCCGGGGGGACGGATCCTCAGCGTGTGCTCCGGAAAAATCGACAGGCAAGCGCTTACCTGGCCACTGCGCCGGGCGGTAGACCTCGTGCGACGAACGGCATCGACATAGATCAATGGGGCGGAGGGCCGGAGGCGGGACCCCTAGGGTGGTCTGATGGAAATCATCGACGGCCCGGCCGTCGTCGCCATCGCCGACCGGCACTACGCCGGCCTGCGGACGATCACCCCGTTCAAGGGGATGTTCGCGGTGCGCGATCGGCTGATGAAGGAGCTGTACGGCTGGCTCGACGACCACGAGATCGCTACCGGCCGCACGTTCTTCCGGCTGCACGTCGTGGACATGGACGGTCCGATGGACGTCGAGGTGGGCGTGCTCACCGACGGGCCGGTCGAGGGCGACGAGCGGGTGAAAGCCGCGGTGCTGCCGGCCGGCCGGTACGCCACCCTGACCTATACCGGTCACGGCCGCCCGGCCAACGGCGCCCTGATCGACTGGGTCCGGCAGCAGGATCTGGCCCTGGACTGTGTGGCGGATCCGGCCGGTGACCGATTCGGCTGCCGGTACGAGGCCTACCTCACCGATCCCCGGACGGAACGGATGAAGACCCGGTGGCAGATCGAACTCGCGATCCGGCTGGCCGACGACTGATGCGGATCGTGAGTGTCAATGCCTGGGGTGGGGCCCTGGCCGACGACCTGCTCAAGTGGCTGCCGGACAGCGGAGCCGACATCGCCTGCCTGCAGGAGGTGACCCGGACCCCGGGGCTGGGCGGCTGGACGCGCTTCGCCGATGCCGAGCGGAGCCTGCCCCAGCGGGCCGACCTCTTCGACGACGTGCGCGGCGCGCTGCCGCGGCATCAGGCGATCTTCGTGACCAGCGATTCCGGCCCGGTGCACGACGACGCGGGCCGCCGCTACCGGCAGGACTTCGGGCTGGCCACCCTGGTCGGGGAGGGCCTGCCGATCGTCGGGGTCGACTCCGGCTTCGTGCACGGCGAGTTCGCCGACCACGTCGAGTGGCCGGCCACCGGCCGTCCCCGGATCGCCCTCGCGGTCCAGACGGTCGACCGGGACAGCGGCCGGTCGGTGTGGGTGGTGCAGGTGCACGGGCTGCGCGACTCGCACGGCAAGGCGGACACCCCCGAACGGCGCGCGCAGGCCGAGCGGCTGGCCGCGCTGGTGCGCCGGATTCGCGGGCCGCGCGACCTGGTGGTGCTGTGCGGCGACTTCAACCTGTTGCCCGGCAGTGAGACGTTCGGCGTACTGGCCGAGGCAGGCCTGACCGACCTGGTCGGCACCGCCGACACCCGCACGTCGCACTATCCGAAGGCGGTGCGGCACGCCAGTTACCTACTGGTCTCCGACGTCGCGGCGGTCGAGCACTTCGAGATCCTGGCCGGCCCGGAGGTCTCCGATCACCGCGCGCTGGTGCTGGAGATCATCTGCTGACTCCACGCCTGGATGGCGGCGGCCTGCGGGGGCGTGAGCGGCTCGAAGAAGTATCGGCGGATGTTGTCCGCGTGGCCCAGGATCGCGTTGTCGGCGGCGGCGCGGCCCTTGGCGGTCAGGCCGATGCCGGTGCGGCGGCCGCCCGCCCCGGTCTCGGTTCGCTCCACGAGCTCGCGGGTTTCCATCCGGGTGAGCAGGTGGGCGACGCGGCTCTTCTCCCAGTCGAGCGACTCGGCCAGCTCACCGACGCGCATCCGGCCGCCGGGGGCCCGGTGCAGCGAGACGAGGACGCTGAACTCGGCCTTGGAGATGCCGTAGTCCTGTTGCAGGCGGCGGTCCAGCTCACGGGTGAGTAGGCGCTGCGCCTGCATCCAGCTGTTCCAGAGCTCCCACTCCTCGGGTTCCAGCGTCATGGCGGAATCGTACCGGGAGGCCTAGAGTTGACGCGTCAACTCATTCCGGCGGAGGCAAACATGAGCACGGTGGCGGTAATCGGTGGGGGCTACGGCGGGACGATGGTCGCCAAGGCGCTGGACTCCGCGGCGAACGTGACGCTGATCGACCCTCGCGAAGGCTTCGTCAACGCCGCGGCATCGCTGCGGGCGCTGACCCGGCCGGACTGGGCGCACAACGCCTTCTTCTCGTACGAGACTCTGCTTGAACGCGGGCGGGTGATTCGCGACCGGGCCGTCTCGGTGGATCCGAAGGGCGTGACGCTCGGTTCGGGGGAGCGGATCGAGGCCGATTACCTGGTGCTGGCCACCGGTTCCGGCTATTCGTACCCGGCCAAGCCGAACCCCGCGTCGACAAGCATCGCCGAGCAACTGGCCGATCTCCGGGATACGCATCGGGAGCTGGCCGCGGCCGGCCGCGTGCTGATCGTCGGCGCCGGCCCGGTCGGCCTGGAGCTGGCCGGCGAGATCAAGGAGGTCTGGCCCGGCAAGCACGTGGTGATCGTCGACCGGGGGGATCAGCTCCTGCCCGGCTTTCTCCCGGAGGTGCGGGCCGACCTGCACCGCCAGCTGGCCGAACTGGGCGTCGAACTGCGACTGGGCACCACAGACCCGGGCGAGGAGATCGTCGCGGACATCCGGTTCCGTGCGTTCGGGGTCCGGATCAACACCGACTACCTGGCGGACGGGCATCTCACGCCACTTACCGAGCAGGCGACGGTTCCGGTTACCGAGCGCATGAATGTCAACGGCTACGACCACGTCTACGCGATCGGCGACATCACCGCCCTGCCCGATCCCAGGATGGCGTCCTACGCGATGGTGCAGGCCGAGGTGGTGGTGCGGAACATCCAGGCCCAGCTGGCCGGCGACCGGCCGGCCGCCGTGCACCTCTCGACGCCGGATCGGAGGATCCTGCTTCCGCTCGGCACGCGCGGGGGAGTCGGCCAGCTCCCGACGCCGGACGGGGTCGCCGCGGCCACCGCCGAGGTGGTCTATCAGCGCAAGGGTGCCGACCTGTTCACCGCGCGGTTCGCCGAACGATTCGGCGGCGTGGCCAGCTCGCGGTAGGTGCTCAGGGTCAGTCCGAGGACCGACCGGAACTCGTTGGCCAGGTGGGCGTGGTCGCTGTAACCCAGGTCGGCGGCGACGGTGGCCAGCGCGGTGTCCGGTTCGGTGCGCAGGCGCTCGGCGGCCTCCTGCAGGCGACGCCGGCGGATCAACATCAACGGCGGCAAACCCACAAACTTCGAAGCCAGCCGCTGCAGGGACCGGGCCGAGACATTCAGCCGTACGGTCGCGTCCTGAACCCTGCGGATCCCCGGATCCGCTTCGATCGCCTCGACCATCGCGTTGGCCGCCAGCGCCTCCTGATCCGGCGCCGGAACCTCGCCGGCCAGCCAGGTGCTGAAGGCCTCGACGGCCAGCCGGTGCCGATCGCCGGGCCCGGTCATAGCCCGAGACACCATTTCGAACAAAATCGGAAAATCCATGCCCGTGTACGCGTCCCGCAGGCTCGCGGGATCCGGGGCGAAGTGGGGTACCGCGGCGGGGCGCAGCAGGGCCCCGACCGCCCAACCGGTTCCGGTGAGATCGCGGTACGAGCGGCGGGTCGTCGGTCCGGCCAGGCCGACCCCGCCCGACTCGACCACCAGGTTGCAGGCCGGATAGGCGATCACGTGCTGCCGGGAGGTGCGACCCGGCTGGATCTGCCACTCGGGAATCCAGAACCACCGCACCAACTGCGCGACCGGTTCGGGGGCCGGGAGCCGGTCGAGGGTGGGCAGCCGAGCCGGGTAGAGAACACCCCGGGGGGATTCCTGTCGCGAATCTTCAAGCCGCTCGGGGCTGGGCATACCTACGATCCTGACCTATGACTGAGACGAACCGCGCCGCTGACGGCCAGTACACCACGAACGGCACCCCGCACGGCGCCACCTCCCTGACGCCCTTCCTGGCCATCCCGGAGGCCCGCGCCGCGATCGACTTCTACGTGAAGATCTTCGGGGCCCGGGTGGTCGACGTGACCGAGTTCGGTGACGTGGTGGCGCACGCCGTGCTCGACTTCGGCAACGGGCTGCTGCAGCTCGGCGCGCCCCAGCCCGACTACGGCCTGATCGCGCCGCCCGAGGGGGACCAGGACTGTTACTCGATCGGGCTGTACTGCCCGGATGTCGACGCCGTGGTCGCCGCGGCCGAGGCGGCCGGCGCGACCATCCGGGAGGCACCGACGTCGTTCGTGTCCGGCGACCGGTTCGCCAGCATCCGGGACCCGTTCGGGGTGCGCTGGTCGGTCATGACCCGGGTCGAGGACCTGTCCGAAGAGGAGAGCGCCCGCCGGGTGGCCGAATGGGCCAAGCAGCAGGTCCCGGCGAGCTGACCGGTCAGGCGCCGTACTTGTCGAACGCCACGGTCCAGTCGCCGAGGCCGTTCCAGATCTGCAGCTTCCGCGGGCTGTTGGTGACGTCGACGACGTCGCCGAGCAGGAAGTTCTCGTAGACCCACTTGGCGTCGGACACGCTCAGGTTGACGCAGCCGTGCGACAGGTTGGCCCGGCCCAGGGAGTGGTTCCAAGGGGCCGCGTGCAGGAACTCGCCGGAGTAGGTGATCCGGGTGCAGTACTCGATGTCCTCGGCCCCGTAGTAGTTCGGGTCGTTCGGGTCGGTGATGCCGTAACTGGCCGAGCTCATGCTGTGCACGCGCTCCTTGGACAGCACCACGTGCGGGCCACCGGTCGTCCAGTAACTGATGTGCTCGCCGTTCGCGCCGGTGGTCGAGCCGCCCTTACCGAGACTGGACTTCATCGTACGAACGAGTTTGCCGTTGATGTAGACCTTGGTGAGGTGGGTCTTGTTGTCGGTGATCGCGATCAGCTGACGGCCGATGGTGAACCGGGTCGACGCATTTTTCTCGCCGTAGACGCCGTTGCCGAGCCGGACGCCGAACAGGTTGACGTCGACCGTGATCGAGGTGCCGCCGGCCCAGTACTTCGCCGGGCGCCAGTGCACGGTCTTGCCGTCTTTCCAGTAGAACTTGCCCTCGATGGCGGGCGAGGTGGTGATCTCGATGGCCTTCTCGGCGGCCTTCTTGTTGACGGCGCGGCTGAACGCGATGATCACCGGCTGGCCCGCGCCGTACGCCTGGCCCTTCTTCAGCGAGCTCATCGCGTTGGCCCGGAAGGTCGTCTCGATGAGGTGTTGCGGTTTCACCGTGGTGAAGCTGGACTTCTCCTCGGTGGCCGTGCCCGCACTGTCGGTCGCGGTCACCACCACCTGGTACGTCTTGCCGTAGGCCAGCTTTCCGGTGGACCGCCAGGACCCGTCGTCCTGCACCGAACCGGAGATGTGCGTCGTGCCGCTGGTGACGGCGACCGTCTGCAGGGCGCCGTCGCGCACGGTGACGACGATCGGGGTCGACGGGGACACCGTCCTGGACCCGCTGCCCGGGGTCACGCTCAGCCGGACCGGCACGATCGGCGCGCTGGCCTTCTCGTCCAGGTCGGCGCCCGTCTTGGTTTCGGCGCTTGCCGAGCTCGGCGCGGAACCACCGACGGTCGCCGCCGCGGCGGCGACGCCCAGCGTCCCGAGGATTACCTTGCGTCGCTCAATCATGGCACTCGCAATCGAGGGGTCCGGCGTCATCGATGGCCGCATTGAAGATGACGTGGCTGAGGCCGGAAAGGTTACCTCCGCTATCGATCTTTTTGTGGGGAGAGCGAGAAGGTGCCCGTACCGACGCCGGTGAGCGTCCGGGTGTACTGCCGGAGATAGGTGTCCAGGAACGGGGACCGGCCGCCCTGGGTCGGCACGTCGAACCGGGGGTTCTGCAGCGCGAGATCGAGCCGCGCCCGGGTCACCGTGATCGTGTTGCCGGTCGGGGTGTCCCGCCAGCTGCCGCTGCCGATCGTCCCGATCTGTACGCCGAGCTGGTGGCCTTCGGCGATGGTCCAGTCGGTGGACTTCAGGTCGAACGCAACCCGGCCGGCCTGCTCGATCAGCGAGACGTTCTCGTCGAACATCACCGCGGTCCCGCCCGGAGCGACGTCCCACAGGCGGACCAGCACGTTGCCGGGCGCACTGGCGTGCAGCGTGAGCCGCGGTGTGGCGGTGATCCGGATGGCTGACGTGGTCGGCGTCGACCAGCTGAAGTAGCTGTGGGTGTCGTCCGCGAAGCTCTGACCGGCCGGCAGGGTCACCGGGTCGGTGTAGTGCTCCATGTCCCACGGCTGGTCGGCCGGGGCTGCCAGTGCCGAGGCGACGCCGTCATCGACGTACGCTCCGCCGGAAAGATTTGCCCTGGTTTTGTAAGACGGGGTGGGCCAGCTCGACTGTGCGCGCCACGCGGCGGTGTTGTCCTCGATCGCGAAGGCCGGGTCCTGCACCTGCGGGCGGATGCCCTTGAGATAGTGGTCGTAGAAGCGCATGACCTCGTCGAAGAAGCCGGCGCGGCCCTGCAGCAACTGGCCCTGGCCGTTGGTCTCGTTGCCGCGGACGTGCTCCCACTGGCCCAGCCAGCCACGCTCCACGCCGTGGTGGTTGTCCAGGTATTCCTCGGCGTCCTCGGGCTTGGTGTTGTTCTCGATGAAGCCCTGGGTGACGAACAGCGGGGTGCTGGTGCCCCGGGCCTGCGCGGCGAGGTTGCGGGCGCGCCAGTAGGACGAGTCGAGGTCCGGATTGTTGTTGTTCGTCAGGTTGTCGGTGAGGCACTCGGGGTGGGCCGTCTCGTAGGTGGCATTTGCCGTGTAGCGGGCGCTGTCGTCGGGCAGGGCCGCCATCGTGGCGATGCTGTTGTAGGCGTTCGGGGTGCCGGTCACGTTGGGCCGGGGGACGGCGTTGCTGAACAGGTAGTTGTACATGTTCCAGACCGGCTCCTGGGCCACCACCGCCTTCAGCGCGCCCAGGCGGAGGTTGTTGCCGACCAGGCCGGTCACGGCGTCGTACGACTTGCCGTACATGCCGACCCTGCCGGTCGACCACGGGCGGGTCGCCACCCACTGGATCGCGGCCTTGACGTCGGCCTGCTCACCCGGGCCGACCCAGTCGAGGCAGCCGGTGCTTCCGCCGAAGCCGCGCAGGTCGACCATGACGTAGGTGTAGCCGCGGGCGAACAGGCCGGTGCCGCTGGTGAAGTCGGCGAACCGGCTGGACGGGCCGGTCTGGGCCCAGCCCTCCGGCCCGGTCTGGCCCGCGTGGCCGAAGTAGGGGCCGACGGCCAGGATCACCGGGGTACGGGCGTGGGCCGGCAGGCCGGCCGGGCGGAGGACGTCGGCGTGCAGCTCGACTCCACTGTGGTCGGCGGACGGGAAGTAGGCCTCCGTCCACACCGCACCCTCTGGTACGCGTGGGTTCTGCTCGTGGGTGACACCCGGCGGCGGGCCGGCGGCCTCGGCCGGGCCGCCTATCGCGAGAGTCGCCAGCGTGATCAGCGCTGCGGCGGCCGCTGCTGTCCGTCTGCGGATTGCCATCCGAGCCCCCCGAGGGATTGAGAAGCGTCACTGCGATCTCCGACGCTATCAAGCCATTCGCGGAGCAGGGTCAGGAATCTTTCCGGCTGTTCCAGGGACGGGAGGTGGGCTACGTCCGGCCAGTCGACCCGGCGGACCTCGGCCAGGCCCGCGCTCAACCGGTCGGCGGAGTCGTGGGTGGTGGCGAGGTCGTGGCCGCCGATCAGGATCAGGGTCGGCACCTTGAGATCGGCCAGCCGCTCCAGCGCCGGTGGGTCGAGTTCGGCCTCGTCGACGTCCGCCCAGGTGTCGTTGATCTCGAAGGCTCGGCGCTGCATCCGGCGTACGGCATCTTGGAATTGGGGGTTGACCTCGGCCGGATCTCGGCCCGGACCGATCACCCAGGTTTTGATGTTGGCCTCGACGGCGGCCTCGAGGTCGCCGGCGGCCAGGGCGCTGCGCTCGGCGTCGAAGAAGGCCTTGAGGTCGTCGGTCAGCTCGGCGAGCAGGCTGCCGCCCGGCGGGGCGAGCAGCAGCGACCGCACCAGCTGCGGCGCGGTCAGGGCGACCTCGGCGGCGACGCCGGCCCCCATCGACGAGGCGACCAGGTGGCATCGGTCGATGCCGAGGTGGGCGAGCGTGGCGAGGACGTCGTCGACGTGCGAGAGCGTTCCGTCCGGCCGCGCCGCCGACTCGCCGAAGCCCCGCAGGTCGAGCCGCACGGCGTCGCGCTCCCGGCCGATCGCCGCCCATTGCGGCTCCCACATCCGCCGATCGGCAACCCCGGCGTGCACCAGCACGACCGGCGTGCCGCCGGCCCCCGAGACGTGGTCATAGGCAATGCCGAACGGAGTGATGGCCATGCCGCCCATGATGGGCCATAGGTAAAGCGCGGCCGCTACCGATCGCCGCGCAGATAGCGGGTGAGCATGTCGACAAGCTCGCTCTCGACGGTCTCGATCGGGATGGTGCGCGGGGCGGCCATCAGCTTGTGGATGTTCATCTCCACGGTGAACATGATCAGTTCGGCGGCGGTGGCCAGGTCGCGCACCTGGACGTCCGGGTGCCGGGCCAGGACGTCGCGCACCTGGGCGGTGCGCATCTCGCCGTGCCGGTCGATCGTCTCGATCAGTTCGGCCGACACCGGGGCCTGCTCGATCATGATGCGGAGCAGCTGCGGGTCGTCGCTGTGGTTGTCGATGGCGTCGCGGACCAGCGCCCGCACCGTGGCCTCCAGGGTGCCGGGGGAGAGGTCCAGCCCGTCGGCGGCCGTCCAGGTGCCGCGGTCGATGTGCTGGACCAGCAGCTTGGCCAGGATGGCGTCCTTGTTCGGGAAGTACTGATACAGCGAACCGATCGAGATCCGCGCCCGCTCGGCGATGCGGTTGGTGGTGCCGGCGGCGTAGCCGTGTTCGGCGAAAACGTGAGCAGCCGCGGTGAGTATGCGCTCGCGGGTGAGCTCGGCGCGGACCTGGCGAGGGCTGCGACGTGGCTGAAGACGGCGGTCGGCCGGCGGCATCCGGGACCCTCCTCGAAGGCGCGAAAAGCGAGTAGCCAGAGAACTGAGCTATTGCTCACAATAGTGGTGTGAGCAGCGAAAGTAGAAGTCCGATGATCGAGGCTCTGGTCGGCCGGCCGGCACCGATGATCATGCTGAAGCAGGTCAGCGCGCTGGACGAGGGCTGCCGCGCCATCCTCGCCCTCAGCCCGCTCGCGGCCTTCGGTTATCGGGACGCCGCCGGCACCAGCCGGACGACCTTCATCGGCGGGGTCCCGGGGTTCGTCCGCGTCCATTCACCCACGCGAATCTCGTTCGACCTCACCGAGCCCGCCACCCCGTACGGCCCGGTCTCGTTCTTCTTCCTTCTGCCCGGCGTCGGCGAACTCCTGCGCGTCAACGGCACGGTGACCACCCGAAAAGGCCAACAGACAACCATCAAGATCCAGGAGGCGTACGTCCATTGCGCCCAAGCCATCCTCCGGTCCCGCCTCTGGAAGCCACCGGCCCCGCCCGCTTCGCCCACCGGGATCGCCGAGTTCCTGGCGGCGTCGCCGTTCCTCGCGCTGTCCAGCTGGGACGCGTCCGGTGGAAGCGACACCAGCCCGCGCGGTGACCGCTCGACGGTGGCCCGGATGGTGGGCGACCGCACGATCGTCATCCCGGACCGGAAGGGCAACCGGCGCGCCGACACCCTGCACAACCTGCTGCAGGACGACCGGCTCTCGTTCGCCGCGCTGCTCCCCGGACGCGACGAGGTGCTGCACGTCCGCGGCCGCGGCGCGATCACCACCGATCCCGACCTGCTGGAAACCATGGCGCTGCGCGGGATGCCGCCGCACGCGGCCCTGCTCATCGACGTCGAGCAGGCCGAGATGATCGGCAACGAGGCGGTGACCGGCGCGCGGCTGTGGGATCCCGGCACGCACCTGGACCGCGCCACGGCCCCGGACCTGCTCGCGATAGCGGGGAAGCATCTCGCCCTCGCCACCAGCGGTCCACCGGCCGTCCTGATGCGGGCGATGGCGGCGATTCCCGGACTCACCCGGTTGCTGCGCCCGGTGATGAACCGCGCCTACCGCTCCGGCCTGCGGAAAGAGGGCTACGACGACGTCAGGGAGCCGTGACCGCCGGCCGGACCCAGACCCGCAGGTCGCCGACCGGTGCGAACCCGCCGGCCAGGGCGGCGGCTAGCGCCTCCCCACGTTCGTAACCGACGAGCGGCCGGCCGGGGAAGAACGCGCCGGCCACCGCGGCCAACTCGGCCCAATCAACCCCATGCCCGGGTACGGCGTAGACGTTCGACAGGTCGACGGTGCCGCTGCCGAGCCGGGCGACCGCGCCGGCCACGATCCGATCGTCGGCGTACCGGGCCAGGATGCGGAAGTGCGCGCGCTGCAGCAATGGCGGCAACAGCACGTCCCGGGTGTCGTGCCGGCCGGTCCAGGCGAAGAGCTCCGCGGGGCTGGTCACGGCGGCCCACCCGGCCGGCATGCCGGGCGGCGCGGCCGGGCGGTGGATCCAGGTGGCCGAGAACAGCAGCCCCAGGCCGTCGCCGGACAGATCCATGGTCGCGAAGCTGTCCTTCACCCCGCCGCGATCGCGGCCCTCGAGGCGGGCGAGGACCTGATCGGCGGTCACGGCCGGCTCGACGACCACCGCGTCCGAGTGCAGCGGCGGGGGCGTGCCGAGCGCGCTCCAGAGTCCGTCGACCAGCACCGACCCGACGCCGTGCAGGGTGCAGAGATCTTCGTACCAGCCCACACTCGCGTCGACCGCTCCGCGAAGCCGTGGATCCATCCGCCCACCCCTTTCCCGCTCCCCGCTCCCCGCGAGACTAGGCCGCGGCGAGGAGGTGGGCCGCCTGGAGTGTGGTGAGCAGCCACACGATGTGCGGGCGGGCCCCGTGCAGGCGGAAGGAACCGCCGTGGCCGGTGGCCGTGGTGGCCAGGGACACCAGCGTCCGGACTCCGGCGGCGTCGCAGAAGTCCACCCCGGCGAGGTCGACCACGACATGGCGGGCCGGGCTGGTCGCGACCATGTTCTGCAGCCGGTCACCCAGTGGCGTGGCGGTCGCCAGGTCGATCTCGCCGGTCAGCCGGATGGTGAGGAGATCACCGGTGACGACGGCGACGGCCGACGGTGACGGCAATCGGCCGGGAGTCGAATCAGCCGGGCCATTCATCATCCGGACCAACTGGCGGCGACCGGCCGGCGAGACGGCCGGCACCGCACTGTCGCGCCATTCGCAGATTCGGCCCTCCCTAGCTGGAGAGCGGCTCCAGTTCGGCGTCCGATTCGGCGGCCAGCGCGTTGAGGGGCACGGTGCGGATGGCCGATTCGGCGTCCAAGCGCACCCGGTAGGCGGTGGGTGGGCCGGCCTGCTCCCACTCGGCGCCGACCACGGTGCCGGGGCGGCCGCCGACGCGCACCCGTTCGCCCGGTGGGTGGCAGTGGTGCGGTTCGACCAGGAGGGCGTCGAGGATCTGCCGGGTGCCGTCGAGCGAGCTGCGCAGGCTGGTCGACCGCAGTTCCCGGCCGAGTGTGATGGCCGGGTCGCGGACCTTCCGGTCGCGTTCGGCCTCGCCGGCGGTGAGGGCGGCCTCCACCCGGACCCACAGTTGCCAGCGGTCGAGGTCGAGCAGTCGCCGGGCGGCCCGGTCGACCGCGGCGCAGGCGATGTCGACGGCGGTTTCCTCACCGAGTTCGGCGGCCCAGGTGAGTTCGTCGGTAGGGGGGAGCAGATGTGGTGATTCGTGGGCTACCACGGCGTACAGCATGGCTAGGGCAGTTTCGCGGCCTTCGCCGTGATAGAGCGGACCGATCCCGGCGGTGGCGCGAAGCGGCGGGAACCGCGTGGCCAGATGGGCCGCGCGGCCGAGCGGAAGCTCGGCGGCCAGCCGGGTGTCCCGCACCCGGGCGTTGAAGGTGCGATGTTCGCGCGCAGCGAACATCCAGGCCCGGTGCTCGTCGCCGCCGATCGGGAAACCGGGCCGCGGCGGCTCGGCCGGCGCCGGGGTCTGGGCCGTGAGCAGGCGCGCAGCGACCGAATAGGCTACGCCGAGCTCGGCCGCCAGGGCTCGGATCGCGCGTTTACGGGCGCGATCGGGTACGGGTCGTCGGCCTTCGGTTCCGCTCATCGTGGTCCTCCCTCGCTCATCGTAGGTCGGAGTCGCGGTAGGGTCAGAGGGCAGCGCGCCTGCACGAGCGTAGCGAGGCCCCCCACGCGGGCCGAGCGTCAACGCCAAGAGGCTCCGACTCAGCGCACGCGACACTTGTCCACTTCCGCGCGTCCGCGTGCGTTTCCTTGGGCGAGGGGCGTGGGGCTTCGCCGCGAGGACGTGATTTCCGTGTTCGAGCGGTTCACCGACCGTGCCCGTCGCGTTGTCGTCCTGGCCCAGGAAGAGGCCCGGATGCTCAACCACAACTACATCGGGACCGAGCACATTCTGCTCGGCCTGATCCACGAGGGCGAGGGTGTTGCCGCCAAGGCTCTGGAGAGCCTGGGCATCTCGCTCGAAGGGGTCCGGCAGCAGGTCGAGGAGATCATCGGCCAGGGTCAGCAGGCGCCGAGCGGGCACATCCCGTTCACGCCGCGGGCCAAGAAGGTGCTGGAGCTGTCGCTGCGCGAGGCGCTGCAGCTCGGGCACAACTACATCGGCACGGAGCACATCCTGCTCGGGCTGATCCGTGAGGGCGAGGGCGTCGCCGCCCAGGTGCTGGTCAAGCTCGGCGCCGACCTCAACCGGGTCCGCCAGCAGGTCAATCAGCTGCTCTCCGGTTACGAGGGCAAGGAGCCGGTCGCGCCGGGCGAGCCGACCGCGCCGTCGACGTCGACGATTCTCGACCAGTTCGGCACGAACCTCACCCAGTCCGCCCGGGAGGGCAAGCTCGACCCGGTGATCGGCCGGGAGAAGGAAATCGAGCGGGTCATGCAGGTGCTGTCCCGCCGGATGAAGAACAACCCGGTGCTGACCGGCGAGCCGGGCGTCGGCAAGACCGCCGCGGTGGAGGGCCTGGCCCAGGCCATCGTCAAGGGCGAGGTCCCCGAGACGCTGAAGGACAAGCAGCTCTACACCCTGGACATGGGGTCGCTGGTCGCCGGCTCGCGGTACCGCGGTGACTTCGAGGAGCGCCTGAAGAAGGTGCTCAAGGAGGTCGGCACGCGCGGCGACATCATCCTGTTCATCGACGAGATCCACACCCTGGTGGGTGCGGGCGCGGCCGAGGGTGCGATCGACGCGGCCTCGATCCTCAAGCCCATGCTGGCCCGGGGTGAGCTGCAGCTGATCGGCGCGACGACCCTCGACGAGTACCGCAAGTTCGTCGAGAAGGACAAGGCGCTGGAACGCCGCTTCCAGCCGATCCAGGTGGCCGAGCCGTCGCTGGCGCACACCATCGAGATCCTCAAGGGTCTGCGTGACCGTTACGAGGCGCACCACCGGATCAGCATCACCGACGCGGCCCTGGTCGCGGCGGCGACGCTGGCCGACCGGTACATCTCGGACCGGTTCCTGCCGGACAAGGCGATCGACCTGATCGACGAGGCCGGCGCCCGGATGCGG